>NZ_JAGDEA010000011.1:0-793974 GCF_040148705.1 Alteromonas sp. NFXS44
TAGGCCTGCCGCCAGCGTTCAATCTGAGCCATGATCAAACTCTTCAATTAAATATATCGAAAAACTTTTATGAATCGTCGGTTGACACTCTTAACGAGTGCCCACACAGATTGTCTTGTTATAAATTGTTAAAGAACATTCGCTTAAGCCTTGCTGTTAGCCGTCTCAAGCGGGATGCGTATATTACTCCGCATCATTTTTTTGTCAATCATTTTTTGAAGTATTTTCTTCTCAAAACGCTTTCAAAAAACTCGTTTCCGGTGCTTTGTGTGAGCTCCCTGAACCGAGGACGCGCATTCTACTCACATGACCCTTCCCGTCAACCCTTAATTAGCGTAAAAAGTAAAAAAGCGACCTGAACGGTCGCTTTTTGAACACATTGATAATTAAATAGACAAAACGTCTTAATTTCGTCTGTTCTGATATCTCTTTTCTACATTATTTCAGGTAACAGGTGCTATGACTTATGCTCTGGTTCATCATCACCAACGTTTTTTTCATCTGCCTTATCATCATCAACAGTAAAATCCGCATCCTTCTCTTCATGGTCCCCCACTACATCCTGAAGTGTTACCTTATCAACGGTACGGAATGTATTAATGGGCCCGGCAAGAGCATAAAGGGCAAAGACAAGGAAAAGCACTAATGCAGGCTCTGTCGCCACAATTACAAACACAAGCATAATAATAAGAAGCGCAACAAAAGGAACTTTGCCGTTCCAGTTTACTTCTTTAAAGGAGTTATATTTGAAGTTACTCACCATGAGTAAGCCGGCCGCTCCGGTTATCAGTGCTACAACAAAACCATAATCGTTGCCATTCACATCATATTCGACGCCTACCCAGACCAACCCGGATACAACGGCTGCAGCAGCCGGGCTTGCCAACCCCTGAAAGAATCGTTTGTCAGCAATACCCACCTGCGTATTGAACCGCGCCAGACGCAACGCTGCACCAGCTACATATATAAAGGCAGCGAGCCATCCCAGCTTACCTAATTCACTTAAACCCCAGTTGTAAGCAACCAGCGCCGGAGCAACACCAAAAGAAACCATGTCGGCCATTGAGTCGTATTCAGCACCAAACGCACTTTGCGTGTTGGTGATCCTTGCAGCCCTTCCATCGAGTCCGTCAAATATCATTGCAACGAAAACGGCAACCGCAGCAGCTTCGAAACTGCCGTTCATAGACGCGACTACGGCATAGAAACCCGAGAATAGCCCTGCGGTGGTAAGTAAATTAGGCAACAGGTAGATGCCTTTCCTTTTTGTGTCCGTCATAAAACCTCAAGTTAATTAATACTGACCAATCCATTATTTCATACATACCCGCACTACGCACGGTTCAAATATACCAGAGAATGCTCATTATTTAGTATGGTATGATATACCTCAACTTAACTTATAAAATCTTTCAGTAAAGCATTGAATAGTAATAAATAAAATCACTTTAACTACTTTTGTATTATGTCAGTATTTTTTACGTAGGAATTTTTAAACCTAAATCCTACCTAAAATTTCCTTATAAAAATCAACAAAATAAAGAATGGCACGGTAAGTGCTTGTATCGGATTGAGGTATGAAATCGAGGTATAAAAGGGGTTTTTAATATGAAGATAAGTAAGATCGCGTCAGTGACGACACTCGTCCTTGCAAGCGCTATTACTGCACCTGCTATGGCAACTAACTATTCTGGTGGTTGGCACAGTGGTTGTGGTACTGGTGGCAACACAGGTGATGGCTGTAATGCAGCTGACTATTTCGCAGATGACTTAATGTACAGTCTGGCCAGTGATGGTATCAGCAATGCAGTAGTTGATGGTGTAACTATCAATGCTTCAGCTTACTCTGATACAACAGGTCATAACTATCAAGGCAAATATAATTACAACGGTAAAGATTATGCCATGTATGGAGATGACCAGGTAGAAGCTGCACAAATGGCTGATTACGGTTCAGGTTACGGTGTTATCAACCTGGACGAAGACGGTAGCTCACCTGAACACTCAGCAGATAATGAAGGTAATGCGTATTTCGCAGGTAGTAAATACAATACCTACATTATGAATGATACTGACTTCGACTATGTGCTTATTTCTTTTGACGAAGAAGTAAATGTAACGGGTGCGACTTTCAGTTGGTTGTGGAAAGAAACAGATACGCAGATCTCTGTTGCAGCATTGAGCGATACATCTATGCTTACTTCAGGTGTGAATACATGGGGCGACATAGCAGGTGATGCGCTGGCAGTAGGCTCATTTGATGTCCTTAACTGTGACGATACTGATTTAGCAGAAATCAGCGGTTTGGATAATGTTTATTCTCAATACTGGATTATCGGAGCGTATAACACAGTCTTCGGCAATATCGGGCATAGTATGTACGATGACGGTTTCAAGTTAGCCAGCGTAGGCTTTAATAAAAAGCCTGGTGAAGAGCCACCAACAACGCAGGTAACAGAACCCGGTACATTCGCAATGTTGTTCATGGGCGGTGCCCTGGCAATGTGGCGCAGAAGACGTAGTGCTTAATCATAATGATTAAGCCTTAACAGGCATTACCCGTAGAAGGTGGCTTAATGCCACCTTTTTTGTTCGGCAAATTCAGGTGAATTATGAAAAATCAACGGATGTTAGCTTCACGCGTGCGCAGCGCGCTTTTCGGTCTGGCCGGACTGAGCCTAATTGGATCAGCCCATGCTACAACCTTTGAAGATTATGAACAGGCACTGGAAGCCTACAATGCAAAACGATATGAAGAATCGTTTGTTCACCTTAAAAATAGTCTGCAAAAAGATCCTGATAACCTGACTGCAAAGATATTAATGGGTCGCCTGCTTCTGCAAAACGGTTATGTGCGTGCCGCTGAACTGGAATTTCAGGAAGCCATCGACATGGGCGCTGACCTGAATCTGGTTGCAGAACCGCTGGGAACAGCCTGGTTGTTTATGAACCGCTTCCGCGACATTCTTGATTTCCAGGAATACAAGCGACTGGGCTCAAAACAAAAATCAAGCTGGTTACAGATCCGGGCAACAGCCTGTACCAAACTTGACGATGACGTCTGTGCCGAACAAGCTTATCAGGACATGCTTGCCATGCCCTACAATAAGGACAACGCGCTGAACGGACTTGCAGCAATTGCAATGCGGGCCGGTGATACAGAAACCGCTGAAGACTTTCTCGCACAATCCCGCGAAATTGATGATAACAGCGCCATTCTGTGGCGCCTGACAGGTCAGCTCAGCTACCGTCAGGGCGACGTTGATACCGCTATCAAAGACTTTAAACGTGCACTTGAAATAAATTCAGACGATCCCATTGCTCTGCGTAATCTGGTTAATATCTACATTGCCAGAGATGACTTTGAAAGCGCCCGTGCATATGTGGATGAAATCATGTCCCGTACTCCGGACGATCCACTGGCTATTCTGCTTAACAACTGGTTGATGACACAGGAACAGACGGTCACATCAAACAGTACTGAAATTCAGAAACTGAGTAATACACTCTCCGAGTTGTCGCCGGACGTAGTTGAATCCCAACCGCTACTTATTTATATCAGCGGCCTTACTGCCTATTTTAATGGCAACATCGAAAAAGCGGTTGGCGATTTCGAACGTTACCTGGGTAAGGTGCCTGATGACTTGCAGGCAATAAAATTACTGGCCAAAGCATATATTTCTACTCAGCGCCCTAAACTGGCGTTAACACTGCTGGAGAAAAAACAGTCATTGTTGATGCAGGATTTAAACGCAGCCCTTTTGCTGGGTGATTTGCTGATAGATCAGAACAAAAGCTTCCGGGCAGACAGTCTTGTTCGCGCATTGGAAGAAGAATTTCCAAATACCCTGCAATTGCAACTATTTAAAATTAAGCTGATGACAGTGCGGGGAATGGAAGAACAGGCGCTGGCACTGCTTGATAAAAATTATCCTGCTCAGCAACTTAATCCGACTTTCCTGTTTACCTACGCATCTATGAAAATGCGATTCGGCATGTACGATGACGCTCATAATGCGGTAGATGCGCTCATTGACATTTTTCCGGACAAAGCCGATGTTTATAATCTAAAAGCTACTTTATTTATACAACAGGAAGAATTTGCCAAAGCCCGTAACTTGCTGGATAAAGCTCTGAGTATCAATGAGAGCAGTTTTTCAGCCAGATTCAACCTTGCAGCTCTGGATGCTAAGACGGGTAACCTGCCTGCATCGCTGGAACTCCTCGATGCGTTACTGGCACAAGTTCCCCGTCATGTTCCTTCGCAACTGTTGAAAGCACAAAACCTGCTAAGACTTAAAGATATTGATAATGCGGTACTGATATACAAAGATGTGCTTACCTTGCATCCTAACAATCAGGAAGCGCGGGTAAAACTGGTTCAGGTTGCCGCAGCTAAAGGCGATATGAGTGGTGCACTTTATCAGTTAGACAAACTCCTTAAAGAGGACTTTGACAATCCTGCATACTTGCTGCAGAAAGCCGACATTCTGATCGGTATGGACAGAGCTGACGAAGCCGAACAGGCCATTGTGCTTGCCAGGGACGTTATCCAGACTAGTTCAAAATATCTGGAGCGTTACGGCAATATTCTGATCAAGCTTGGGCGTCCTGATGAAGCACTGGCTGCATTCACAACTGCCAGAGAAATCTCTCCTTACGATAATGATCTTGCCCTTCATACGGCTAAACTGCAGATCGCAATGGGTAAAGTATCTGACGCGGCGAACACTATTGCTTCACGTATCGAGAAAAACCAGAATAACGCAGACTTCTGGTATGTGGCCGGCCTGCTGGCAGAAAGTCGCAACAGTTTTGATAAAGCCGCACAAGCATATGGCCGCTCACTGACTATCGCACCTGTTTATGCTCAACCTCTTCTGGCGGCTTATAAAATGGCTGAGCGGGGCAACAACCCTGACGGTTTTGTATCGATTGCCAGAAAATTAATGAAAGAACAGCCTGAATACCTGTTACCGGCTAATTTACTTGCACAGTATTTCTATAATGCCGGGGAATTTGAGAAGTCGATACCTGTATATATCGAGCTGGCTAAATTACCCAATGTACTGAACAAACCGAAAGTACTGAACCGTCTGGCAGAAATGTCAGCTCAGACAAATACCATTCAGGCCAGTCAGTGGATTAAAGAGGCATTTCAGTTGAATGCCAGCGATCCGGAAATACTGGATACTTATGGCTGGGTACTGGCGAACGAAGGAAAATATGCTGAAAGCCTGGAAATGTTGAGAAGGGCGTTCAGTCGTCAGGCGACTAACCCGAAACTCCGCTTCCACCTCGGGTACACGCTGGTGAAGATGGGTCGCGAAGCTGAAGCGCAGGAACACCTTGAACTGGCTGCCAACTCCGAAGTGGAATACAACGGCAAGACGGTGGCAGTCAGACTACTTAACGGTATATGACACACCGTATCTAAGTCTGAAACAATCAGGCCGCACTTAACCCGTTTTCCGTGCGGCTTTTTTGTACTTTTATCCTGCACAGCACACCCGCGCTCAGTATTCATCCTGTCCCCTTTGTATAAAGACACATACTTCATAAAGGGCCCGCCCAAACTACAATACAAGCCTGTATTCCGTTCAGCATACGGGTGCCTCCAGGCGTCACGTAAGAGATTTCTGCCGCAACCCTCCGAGTGTAAAAGCAGGAAGATAAACGGTTAATTATACTCAAAGTGAAGACAGTGATTCATTGTCCCCACGTAAGGTTTTATTTATGAAGTTTAATAAAATTATGAGTGTCACAACACTGGTTGCGTCAGGGATATTTATCGTACCTGCACAGGCTACCAGTTGGAGCAGTAAGTGTGGCGATAGTCACACCGGCTGCTCAGCCAGTGACTACTTTGCTGAAGATTTGCGTTACATGATTGCCAACGATGGTATCAGCAGCGCCGTTGTCGATGGCGTGACAATCAGTACAACAGCGTATTCGGATACGGGAGGCCGGGGCTTTTCTTCCCGTAATTACGATTACACCTACAGCCAGTCCAACGGCAAGCACTACCTGAGCGATGACATTGTAGAAACAGCCAGCCTGATTAATTATGGCGAGGGTTACGGTATCATCAATAAAGATGTGACTAACACGCCGTTTACCAGTGACACCCGCAGTGGCGAATATGGTGTCCCCCAACATGCCGCTGACAATATTAATCTGGACTGGTATGCCAGCGGTTATCACATAATTGAAACCGATTACGACTTTTATCTTATCTCCTTTGATGAAGAGGTTAATGTAACCGGAGCAACATTCAGCTGGCTCTGGAACAGCGGTGATACGCAGGTGTCGGTAGCAGCTTTAAACGACACCTCCATGCTGACGTCCGGTGCAAACACCTGGGCAGATATAGCCGGAGAGGCGCTGGCAGTGGGTTCGTATGACGTGCTCAATTGCGAAGACACCAATCTGGCGATGGTGGATATGGATACAACCTATTCCCAATACTGGCTGATTGGAGCGTATAACCTCGTGTTCGGAGATATTGGCGGAACCTTGTACGACGATGCCTTTAAACTGGCTTCTATCGGTTTTTCTAAAAAAGAAATGCCACAAACCGATGTACCTGAACCCGGTACTCTGGCGCTGTTCCTGATGGGTGGCTCACTGGCATTCTGGAGACGCAAACACCAAAAGTCCTCAGTGACACTGATGAACTCAGATCATTGATGAATAAAGAAGACCCCTCTGCAAGGCAGAGGGGTCTTTCATTTTGTCCGGACATCTTATTTCCAAACCAGAGACGGAATGGCTTACATCACGATAAGGTGATCGTCCTTCACATCAATACGAATTGTTGATTCAGGCAACAACACACCGGATAACAGCTGCTGTGCCAGCGGGTTTTCGATTTGTGTCTGAATAGCCCGCTTCAGTGGACGGGCACCGAACACCGGATCAAAACCTGCGTCAGCCAGCTTATCCATGGCCGCACCGGACAACTCCATTTTGTAACCTTTTTCAGATAAACGCTGACGTAATGATGCCAGCTGTATTTTAGCAATGGATTTAATTTGCTCTTTACCCAGCGGATGGAATACCACCAGATCATCCACACGGTTAATAAACTCGGGCCTGAAGTGCTGCCCGACCACGCCCATCACACGTTGCTTCATTTCGTCATACTGACTGTCATCGTGAGTATCCTGAATCACGTCAGAACCCAGGTTCGATGTCATGATCACAACGGTATTTTTGAAGTCTACCGTACGCCCCTGCCCGTCTGTCAGACGACCATCGTCTAACACCTGCAACAAAATATTAAACACATCAGGATGGGCCTTTTCGACTTCATCCAGCAGGATCACGGAATACGGTTTACGCCGCACAGCTTCAGTAAGATAACCCCCTTCTTCATAGCCAACGTAGCCCGGAGGTGCCCCTACCAAACGGGATACCGAATGCTTCTCCATGAACTCAGACATGTCGATACGTACCAGTGCATCTTCCGTGTCAAACAGGAAACCGGCCAGTGCCTTCGACAGTTCGGTTTTCCCTACACCGGTAGGCCCCAAAAACAGGAACGAACCAATGGGACGGTTTGGATCTGCCAGGCCAGCCCGTGAGCGTCTGATAGCGTTGGACACAGCATTTACCGCTTCCGCCTGCCCCACTACCCGCTTGTGGAGTACGTCTTCCATTCTAAGTAGTTTTTCCCGTTCACCCTCAAGCATTTTGGATACGGGAATGCCTGTCCAGCGGGACAGCACATCTGCAATTTCAGCGTCGGAAACCTTGTTTTTCAATAAGAAGGTTTCTTTTGTTTCGTTCTCCGCCGCTTTTTCCAGCTTCATTTCCAGCTCAGGAATACGACCGTACTGCAGCTCTGACATACGATTCAGATCTGACGCCCGGCGGGCGATTTCCAAATCGAGTTTCGCCTGCTCCAGTTCAGACTTGATGGTTTGCGTGCCCTGCATCGCATCCTTTTCTTCGCGCCAGATTTTATCCAGACCGGACAATTTGTTTTCAGCCTGTTCACGCTCCAGCTCGATCATTTCCAGGCGCTTGTGGCTGGCATCGTCTGTTTCTTTTGCCAGTGCCTGCTCTTCCAGTTTTAACTGGATGATGCGGCGCTCAAGCCTGTCCATATCTTCAGGCTTGGAATCAATTTGCAGACGAATGCTGGAAGCCGCTTCATCAATAAGATCGATAGCTTTATCAGGCAACTGACGGTCACTAATATAACGGTGTGACAATGTAGCCGCCGCGACAATGGCCGGGTCGGTAATATCCACCGAGTGGTGAAGCTCGTAACGTTCTTTCAAACCACGTAAAATGGCGATGGTATCTTCCACACTCGGCTCATCCACCAGCACTTTCTGGAAGCGACGTTCAAGAGCGGCGTCCTTCTCGATATACTGACGGTATTCGTCCAGCGTGGTTGCGCCCACACAATGCAGTTCACCGCGAGCGAGAGCTGGCTTAAGCATATTACCGGCATCCATCGCGCCGTCGCCTTTACCGGCGCCGACCATGGTATGGAGCTCGTCAATAAACAGAATGACACGACCTTCTTCTTTGGCCAGTTCATTGAGTACCGCTTTCAGCCGTTCTTCAAATTCACCACGGTACTTCGCACCGGCCACTAACGCGCCCATGTCGAGCGACAGTACCCGCTTATCCTTCAGCCCTTCCGGTACTTCACCATTAATAATACGCTGGGCAAGTCCTTCAACAATGGCGGTTTTACCTACACCGGGTTCACCAATTAACACAGGGTTATTCTTGGTCCGGCGTTGCAATACCTGCACGGTGCGGCGGATTTCATCATCACGGCCTATCACCGGGTCCAGCTTGCCCTGTTCTGCCCGTTCGGTCAGATCAGTGGTGTATTTTTCCAGCGCCTGACGCACATCTTCAGCGTTAGGATCTGTCACTTTCTGACCGCCACGCATTTTATCAATGGCCGTTTCGATTTGATCCTTTGTCACATTCAGACTTTTCAGCAAATCACCTAATTTGCCTTTGTCCTGAAGCGCTGCCAGCACAAAAATTTCAGATGTGATGTATTCATCTTTGCGCTGCTGGGCAATCTTGTCGCAAAGGTTCAGCAAAATGCCGCTGTCCTTGCTTAACTGTACATCGCCACCGATGCCATCAACCCGTGGAAGCCGCTCGATCGCTTCAGCCAGAGAAGAGCGTAATGCATTCACATTTACGTGGGCTTGATCGAGTAACGGACGTACAGAGCCGCCCTGTTGATTCAGCATGGCTGTCATCAGGTGCACGGGCTCAATAAACTGATGATCCCGACCCAGTGCCAGAGACTGTGCGTCGGAAATCGCTAATTGAAATTTACTGGTAAATCTATCTAATCGCATGAAAAATCCCCTGCAATAACGTTGCTAATTTTATGGGTATTAATCTGCTGTGATTCAAGTTATCTGATTAAAAAATAACTCAAGACAAGGTTAATTTGTTGATTAACATCAATGTTGGAATCTGCCCGGCTCACAAAACACATGATACCGGGTGACTGATTGAAAAGGCTTAACGCAAACCTATGACAGACACGATGCGGCCGGTTTGCTCCCTGCCTTCATGCGTTGCCCGCCGGTGTGAATAAAATTGGTGGGGATCGGAATAGGTACAGAGACCCGATTGCGTCACGTTTTTTATGCCGGCATCGTTTAATTGCATAAGTGCTATCAGCGGTAAATCAAGCAGACATTTATCGCTGCCGCCAATGTTCTCAATTGCTTCAGGGTAACGGGCAAAGCGGCCGGCCAGAGAACGGGGAACTTCATAGCAGGGTTGACTGATAGCCGGCCCGATCCAGGCTATTATATTATCCGCAGTTGATTTCATCGCGCTGACGGTGTGTCTGATAATCTCCTTTTCCAGTCCCTGCCAGCCTGCGTGTACTGCAGCCACTTCTGTGCCGGCAAAATTACACAGAAGAACCGGCACGCAGTCAGCTGTCATAATGGCACAGGTGCGTGCCGGGGTCCGGCTGATACAAGCATCGGCCTGCAATGGCGACGCCGGCAAAGGGCCGGTCACATCTGCATCGAAGGTAACGCAGTGTTCACCATGTACCTGATCCAGCCAGACAATGAAGGTATGGCCGGGCAATAACGCACGGTTACCGGCCACTAATTGCGGATCATCACCCACGTGGGCACCGGTGTTTAAACCGGCGTAGTCCCCGCTGCTTAGTCCCCCGTCGCGGCAACTGGTATAAGCAAATACATTGTCCGGTACCGGCCATGCCGGCTGGATCAGGGATATCACTTATACGTCATCCATACCTTTGATTTTGGTGTCTTCACGCACAGTGGCGATCAGTTGCACCATGTCATCAGGTAGCGGCGCCTGCCAGGTCATCCATTCATCGGTTTCAGGGTGGAACAGAGACAATTGCGCAGCATGCAAGGCCTGGCGGGGAAAAGCACGTAACGCTTCAACACACGCCTCTGTAGCGCCTTTTGGCAAACGGGTTCTGCCGCCATAGGCAGTATCACCCACCAGCGGGTGCTTGAGGTGTGCCATGTGCACGCGGATCTGGTGTGTACGGCCAGTTTCCAGTTTCAGGCGCAAGTGCGTATGTGCACGGAATTTTTCGATAACCCGATAGTGAGTAACTGCCGGCTTACCGGTTTCACGAACGGCCATGAGTGTACGCTTAGTTGCATGACGGCCGATAGGCGCATCGACGATACCACCGGCGACCATAGTGCCGTATGCCAGCGCTTCATACTCCCTGCTCATCACCCGGTCCTGAAGTTGATTGACCAGATGGGTTTGCGCCGGAACGGTTTTCGCCACTACCATCAAACCCGTAGTATCTTTATCCAGACGATGCACAATACCAGCCCGTGGCACCACTTCAATACCCGGTACATGGGCCAGCAACGCATTCAACAATGTGCCGTCCTGATTACCTGCCCCTGGGTGAACCACCAGATCAGCAGGCTTATTAAGAATTAAAATCGAATCATCTTCGTAGACAATGTTCAGGTCGATTTTCTGTGGCAGGCTGGCGGTCTGCACTTCCATTTCAGCCGTGACCTGTACATATTCATCACCCAGCATTTTTTGCCGGGGAGTGGTCAAAACATCGCCATCCACAGTGACATTCCCTTCCAGAATCCAATTTTTTAACTTTGAACGGGAATATTCAGGGAACAAATCAGCCAAAACCTGATCTAACCTCTGACCAAAATGGTGTGGCCCGGTGTTTGCCTCAAGCTTGACGGTGTTTACAGGCTGGGTCATATAACTCTTTCGCTGTTACAAAAAAGCGCATTATACCAATCTTTACGTTAGTTAAACGGAAAGTTTCCGGTTTTTATGTGGAGTTTGCGTGTTTGAGTGCGCTAGAATGTCGCTATAATGAAAATGCAGTTAAACGTATCAGTCGGTTAAGCAGGAATAGACAACAGATATGAAATCAATTCGATTAGTGATGCCCCTTGTTGTTGGTGTCATGATTAGCGTAACGGGCTGCAGCTCGTCTGACGATTCAGAACAACGCGCGGCGCTGGCGAACATGGGTTCCCAGCAAATGTATGATAATGCCAAACGTAATATGCAGAACGGTAATTTCGGTGCTGCGTCTACCGCACTCAGTGAGCTGGATTCTCGTTACCCGTTTGGTCCGTTGTCCAATCAGGTACAACTTGACCTGATCTACAGCTACTATAAATCGGGTAAAATTGACGAAACGCTGGCGACCATCGACCGCTTCATCCGCTTAAACCCGAACCACTCAGACGTGGATTATGCGTTCTACATGCGCGGACTGACCAACATGGAAGCCGACGCAAACATGTTTCAGCAACTGATGCAGATTGACCGCGCAGACCGTGATCCCAGTAAATCACGGGAAGCTTTCACAGATTTCAGACGTCTGATCCAGCAATACCCTGACAGTAAATATGCTGCTGATGCTAAAAAGCGCATGGTGTTTATCAAAGAAAGGCTGGCGAAGTATGAAATTGCTATCGCCCGTTTTTATATGCGCCGGGAAGCTTTTGTCGCGGCGGCAAATCGCGGACGCTACGTACTGGAAAACTACTCGAATACAGACCAGGTTCAGGAAGCGCTGGAAATCATGGTATCAAGCTATGACCAGTTAGGTCTGACTGAGCTGAAAGAAAATGCTATGCAAACACTGCGTCTGAATTTTCCGGACAGTGATTTCATCAGTTAATCAGATATAAACAAAAAAAGCGCTACGGCGCTTTTTTTGTGTCTCGAGCATGCTCACAGAGCCGCTCAGCGCCGCGAGGGAGGCTTATCTGAAGAAAAGATGACTGAACGGATTCAACAGTCTGGCGATACCTGATGTGAAATGCAGCGGTTCATCCAGTAAGGTAAATACCAGACATCCACTGATGTGATCCGAATAAGGCGCATGGGTATCTTTGCCATCCATCACCACAAAGTCTCCGGTACGGTAATGGTGCTTGCCGTCATGAAATTCACCATCCAGTACCAGCGTATACTCGACACCACGGTGTGTATGTTCTGGTACACTGCCTCCCCGCCCCATGTAAATAAAGTTGGCGACACCGGCGTATCCGAGATCGACCGGAGCCTGCCACAATTTACCAACAAGCCCTGACCATGAACCCGTTTTGTGGATAACACGCTGTAACGTTGGCGGAAGTTCGAAAGTCTGACCATCCAGTTCAATGGTTTTCTCTCCACGTCCGCGTTTAGCAGTGATAGAGCTTACAGACGCGGACTTTGTTGCCGGCTTTGCCGTAGCAGGGAGTTGGGTAATATCAGCGAGCATGGCGCTGTAACTTTCCAGTTGCTCGTCTTGAGACAGTGAGGAAAAATCAAATACCTCTGCAGCAAACCGTGAAGTTTCTTCTGACGCTATTTTTCTGCATCTGGGACACAGATCGCAATGCGCCGAGACAATGAATGACTCGGCGGGGGATAAACTACCTTGAACAAATTGTGAAAGCTGGTTTTGTTCCGGATGGTGATTAATCATGATCCTGTAGCATGCCTTTCAGGCGTTGCAGTGCAAGTCGGGTACGGGATTTAACAGTACCCAACGGGATATGCAGTTCATCTGCAACTTCCTGTTGAGATTTACCATCAATGTAGATGGCTTCAATAACAGATTTTTGTTTCTTCGGTAACTCTTCAAACATATACCCGATTTGTTCAAGGGTAATCTGTTCGTCCAGCGACTGTTCATTCACGTCTGGTGTCTGCTCACAAAGAACCGGCCACAAGTCGTCAGAACACACATCTTCTTTTCTGTTCTGTAATTTCCGTAACATATCAAAACGGATGTTACGGGCAATCGTAAAAATCCAGGTTGAAGGACTTCCCTTCTCTGCATTAAACAGATGTGCCTTCTGCCATACGTTGGACATGGTATCCTGGACCATTTCCATGGCTAAAGCTTCATTACCCATCTGCTTTAACGCGTAAGAACGCAGGCGCGGAGCAAAATATCCAAACACCCTTGCAAACGATGCTTTGCAGCGCTGTTCGGCAACTTTAACAATATAGTCTGACATTTCTGCCGCACAATCTTTCGGCTTAATTACACTGTTACTTTGTTCCACTGGGATTCCAACTAACATAAGTATTTGTCCATATCCTATCAAGTTAATAGTTGCTACAGACGAGTGTTTCAAGCAGATTACAGAATTGTAATGGTTTCATGCCCCTACCATGTAAAGTTTACACGGCGATTTACTGCACAAGTGCCTTTAAGTAATCCAGTAACTTATGGCAATTGCGTTGAGCAAGAAAATACTGTTTCTGTTTAGCGTCTACGGGCAATAATTCGAGCCAGCGGTACATTACCCAAATGGGATTCCGGAATTCCGGAACATCATATAACTGGCCTACCTCAGCGTAGCGCTCAAAAATCTCCTGCAAACGTTCATCTATAGGTGAAATCTGTTGAGAAGTAATATCACAGTGCCAGTCTGGTAGTGGCTGACAGTGTCCTGTACGCAGCCCGTCGGGCTCAGTCTTCACATTACTTATCTCTACACAGTTAACACCAGCAACCTTTATGCCAAGCAACCCGTCATCGAGCATATCGAAGTCAACGACAGTCGCTGCAGTGCCCACAGGATAGAAGTGTGTGTTGGCTTCCTTTTCACCCTGTGTGTTGAGCATACAAACCACCAGTTGACCATTACCGGCACATACCTCTTTAACCATGCGCACGTAGCGTGGTTCAAAGATTCTGAGTGCAATCCGGCCACCGGGAAGAAGGTGTGCTGACAAGGGAAATAAAGGGAGATTTTGAGCCGTCATAAACACAGTATTTTCATTATTCACTGAGCTTACTTACGGCGAAAAATAAATTTGGATCGGAGTATTTACACGCTTTAATAATTCGTCTGCCGACCTGATTCTGATCCGCGTGTAAGTAAAATTGGTATACATTCAGGACGATTTTACATACTTCATTACTCAGTCAGTAAATATTGCATCATGAGCATCATTGAACGGTTTTGTGAATTTTATTCCGAATTACATAAGGTCAACCCTGACCACCTTGATAGCATTTATACAGCTGATATCGAGTTTATAGACCCTATCACCACTCATCACGGGCTGGATAATGTGATTGCGTATTTCAGAAAGTTGCTGAATGAAACCCAATCATGCCGGTTCGATATTCACGAAAGCCTGCTGTCTCAGAAAGATAACACCAACGCATATACCGTTATCTGGACAATGCATTTAGTGCTGGCGCAACCGGCAAAAACTATCACGCTGGATGGTGTCAGTATTGTAAGGGTTCGTGATGACAAAATTTTCTACCACCGGGATTACTACGACATGGGAGAAATGGTTTATGAGCACATTCCGCTTCTCCGCTGGATTATCAAAAAAATAAAGGTAAGGTTGGCTTCATGAAAACAATGTTGGTTACCGGGGCAACGTCGGGCATAGGAAGGGCTTTCACACTTCATGCCGCCAGTCAGGGATATCATGTTATTGCTTGTGGCAGAAATGAGGAAGCGCTGGCGGAGCTGGCATCTGAATCCAATATCACCACCGCAAAATTTGATTTAACAGACCTAGATGCTACCCGCACCGCCATCGCGCCGCTGCAATTTGATATCGCAGTACTGAATGCCGGCAATTGCGAATATGTAGACGTAGATAAATTTGAACCTGACATGTTCAGACGGGTGTTTGAGATCAACTTTTTCGGGATTATTCACAGCGTCGACGCATTATTGCCTAAACTTAAAAAAGGCGACCAGCTGGTAATCGTAGACAGTATGGCCAGGCTCATTCCTTTTACCCGCACAGAAGCTTACGGAGCAAGTAAAGCGGCTGTGCATTATTTTACTAAGAGTCTGGATGTGGATCTGGCGGAAAAAGGCATCATTGTTCAGTCGGTGTCTCCGGGCTTTGTGGAAACCCCGCTGACAGATAAAAATGATTTCGATATGCCTATGAAAATAACGGCAGAAGAAGCGGCAAAAGCAATGCTCGACGGCATTGAAAAACAAAAGAAGAGTCTGTTCTTCCCTTCAGGGTTTGGCTGGATTATGCGCACGCTGCATAATCTGCCTGCAGGCATACAGAGGTGGCTGTCTCTGAAAATGAGACAACAGCAGTAAGGTACGAGAATAATGCAACGGCGAATTGCGATTATCGGGACAGGGATTTCCGGACTTACGTGCGGATATTTATTGCACAAAGAACATCAGATCACTGTGTACGACGCCAACGATTATATTGGCGGGCACACGGCAACAAAATTGATAGACGTAAAAGGCAGACAGTGGCCAGTGGATACGGGCTTCATCGTTTTCAATGACTGGACTTACCCCCGCTTTATAAAATTAATGGATAAATTGGGGGTCCGGCGGCAGCCCACGGAGATGAGCTTTTCCGTCCGCAGCGAAAAAACCGGACTGGAGTATAACGGTAACAACCTGAATACCCTGTTTGCGCAACGACGTAATCTCTTCAGACCACGATTCTGGCGGATCGTACGGGATATTTTGGCATTCAACAAAGCCTGCAAAGAACGCGCTGCGGAAAATCAACAAAGTGATTTCAACATCACACTCTTTGACTATATCAAGTCCCTCGGGCTCAGTGACGACTTCGCTAATTACTATATTTTGCCAATGTGTGCGGCAATATGGTCCGCCAGTCTGGAGCAAACGAAGCAGTTTCCTCTTGCCTTCTTCCTGCAGTTTTTCAATAACCATGGACTGCTTAACGTCACTAACCGCCCCCAGTGGTACACCCTGATAGACGGCTCTCACAGCTATATTCCTGCTCTGACAAAAGGATTTTCAGACAATATAAAGTTGTCGACACCGGTTTCACGGGTAGAAAAAAACGGTAACGGCTGGCTGGTAACGGCAGGCGGTCTGGAACCTGAGCAATATGATGAGGTCATCTTCGCCTGCCACTCAGATCAGGCGCTGGCCATGCTGGCTGAGCCTACGCCTTCACAATCCGCCATTCTCAGTGCAATCCCTTATGCTAAAAATGAAGTCGTGCTGCACATGGATACCACCCGGCTACCCGAAAGAAAGCTGGCATGGGCAAGCTGGAACTACCGCCTGAAAGAAACACCTGAAGAAAATCATGCCCCGGCGGCTGTTACCTATAATATGAACATATTGCAGCGTTTCGACACCGCTCCGGTCACCTTTTGCGTCACACTCAATAATACTGCTGCCATTGATCCGGCAAAAATTCTGCGACGCTACGACTACGCCCATCCTCAATACAGTGCGCCCATGGTCGCAGCCCAGCAGCGGCGCGGCGAAATCTGCGGCAAAGGCGGTCTGCATTTTTGCGGCGCTTACTGGTACAACGGATTTCACGAAGATGGCGTCAGAAGCGCTCTGGATGTGTGCGAACGCTTCGGAGCAACTTTGTGAGTCAGCAAGAAGTTTCTCAGACGGAAAGCGGCATCTATCTGGGCAAAACGTTCCACCAGCGGTTCAGGCCGGTGGAACACAAGTTTGAATACGATATCGCTTTGTTCTGGCTGAAACTGTCGGAAGCAGACAGTCTCGGTGAATCACTTAAATGGTTTTCCGTACACAGCAGAAATTTCACCCGCTTCTATCGACCCGATTATTGCGGCGACGCCAGTGTGCCCCTTGAAACTGCGGTAAAATCTAAAATGACGTCGCTGAACAAAGGTGTTGAACTCGGCGGTGATGTTTACTTTCTCGGCCAGTTGCGCACCCTTGGTATGTACTTCAGTCCGGTAAATTTCTATTTTTTACGGGATCCTGCCTCATGCACCTATACTCATATGATGGCTGAAGTCAGCAATACACCCTGGAATGAAAGACATTATTATCTGGTCGATATGGCCAGCCAGCAGGATACGGAAAAAGCATTTCATGTGTCGCCGTTCAACCCGCTGGAGATGACCTATAAATGGCAGATAACGCCGCCGGATGAGCACTTTTCTTTATCCCTGTCCTGTCACACGGAGAAAAAGGATTTTGTAGCCGGCGTGAACATGACAAGAATTTCACTTAATAATGAGAATCTGCGCTCTACACTGAGACGTATACCCAGTATGACAATAAAAACCGTAGCCGGTATCTATTGGCAGGCATTGAAATTATTTATTAAGCGCGCGCCAATTTACGATCACCCTAAAAGTCAGGAACCGAGATAATGTCACACGGCGAATCCACTTTTATATTTCAGCAGGAAGCCAGCAGTATTGACCGCGCTTGCAGAAGTGCATTTTTTAAAGTGTTGTCACTGTTACCCGAAGGTCACATGACAATCAAAGAACATGGCACTACCGTAGCCCAATTTGGCGATCCGGAAAGTGAGCTTAAGGCCGATGTAAACATACTCAACGTAAAAGCTTACCGCCATTTGCTGTTTGGCGGCAGTGTGGCATCCGGTGAAACTTACACTGACGGATTATGGAGCAGCCCGGACCTGACTTCTGTGATAAGAGTTTTCGCCCGTAACTTACCCGTACTGGACAAATGGGAAGAAAAATTCCGTCTGCTGGTACTCCCTCTCCAGAAAGTACAGCATTTCTTACGCCGTAATACTGAAAGTCAGGCGAAGAAAAACATTGAAGCTCATTATGACTTAGGTAACAAGTTATACACGCGGTTCCTCGATCAGACCATGATGTACTCTTCGGCTATTTATCCTGATCCTAATGCTTCGCTGAGCGATGCCCAGACTCACAAACTGAAAACGATTTGTGACAAACTACAGCTGAAACCGACAGATCACCTGATGGAAATCGGCACCGGCTGGGGCGGTCTGGCAGTTTATGCAGCAAAACACTATGGCTGTAAAGTCACCACCACGACTATCTCAGAAGAGCAACATGCTTACGCTGCTGCCTGGATAAAAAGAGAAAATCTGAGTGACAGAATCACCCTGTTAAAACAGGATTACCGGACACTCGAGGGCCAGTATGACAAACTGGTGTCCATCGAGATGATTGAAGCTGTAGGTAAACGTTATCTGGGTAACTTTTTTGATAAATGCGCCTCACTACTGAAAGCCGATGGTTTGATGTTATTGCAGTCTATTGTCATTGATGACCGCCGTTACGACAGTTACAGCAAGAGTGTGGATTTTATTCAGAAATATATTTTCCCGGGCGGTTTTCTGCCCTCACAGCTGGTTATCAACGACTACCTCAAACGTTTCAGTGACTTATCCGTAAGAGATTTACAGGATATCGGGCTGGATTATGCCAGGACGCTGGATGACTGGTACAAGGCTTTCATCAATGCCAAAGAACCGCTGATGCAGGATGGTTATGACGAGCGCTTCATGCGCATGTGGACTTACTATCTTAAATATTGCGAAGGCGGGTTTCTGGAACGGACTATTTCGACGGTTCAGCTGGTCCTGTCAAAACCTCACTTCAGAGATACAATACAACGGGGAGCGTAGCGCTTAATCGCTGCGCCCTTTCCCCGCCCTGCTATTCTTCCAGCACCGAAATAGGTTCAGACAATAACGGTTTGCCCTGATTGATGTTAATTTCTACCCGGCGGTTGCGGGCACGGTCGTCAGCAGTGGCTGCGTTTTCAACCAGAGGTTTAGTGTCAGCCAGACCGGTCACGGACATGCGTGACTCATCAAATCCCGGCGCTTTGCGGATTTCTTCCGCCACGGCCACAGCGCGTTGTGCAGACAAATCCCAGTTAGAGCGGTACAGCTCATTGGCAATATGCTGGCCGTCACTGTGTCCTGAGATTGCTATTTCACCGGGCATTTCTGCCAGTAAGGTGCCGATTTTTCTCAATATAGGCTTAAACTGAGGCTGCAAAAAAGCTGAACCGGCGGAAAATGAACCGTTTTCTCTGATCCGGATAGTCAGTTGCTGGCCCAAAGACTCCATTTCAATAGAGCCGTCCGCCACTTCTTTTTGCAGTTGTTCAGCCACCTTCTTCATCATTTCGTTGTCCTGCTCTTTGTCAGAGCTTTGTGATGATGAAGCCGCGGAGTCTGACGCAGTTTGCTGAGCCTGACCACCACGCTGGGATCCGCGCTGTGTTTGCCGGCCACCGGATGAGTCCTCATCCCCTGCCTGAAACTCCAGTGTCGGCTGAGTCATATCGATGGTTTGCTGCTGAATGGTCTCAATAGGCGTCGGATCCGGACGGCCCGGGCGAAACTCCATCGCGATAACACTGGTTCCCTTGGGAATGTCTTTGACTTCAATTTTATTCTGCACACCGAAAGCAAACTTCATGGAGCCGGCGATTTGCTTAAATTTCAATACATCCATTTCCGAGAAAGACAACAGCAGAACGAAGAAGCACATCAACAGTGACATCAGGTCAGCGAATGTCCCCATCCACGCAGGCAGGCCGGGAGGGGGGCATTTAGGGCATTCATCTGACATAGCAGATTACTCCTCGTCCCCGCTGCCACGTTTGCCGGCAGCGATGTAGTTTTTCAAAATCCCCTCAATGACTTTCGGGTTCTGACCGTCAGCAATACCGACGATGCCGTCAAGGACCAGAGACTGATTCAGTTTCTCTTCCTCTTTACGGTTTTCCAGTTTAGCGGCAATTGGCAAACAGATAACGTTTGCCAGGAAGGCACCGTAAAGTGTTGTTAAAAGTGCTACCGCCATGGCAGGACCGATTGATTTAGGATCATCCATGTTTGATAGCATGGCAACCAGACCAACCAGTGTACCGATCATCCCCATCGCCGGCGCAACATCGGCCAGACCTTTAAAAATTGAACCACCGAACTCATGGCGCTCAGTGGTCATCTGAATATCTTTTTTCAGCGTTTCTCTGACCACTTCAATGTCGTGGCCATCTACCAGCATATCTACGCCCTTTTGCATAAAGGCATTATCGATTTCGGCTTCTTCCAGTGCGAGAAACCCGCCCTTACGGGCCGCATCTGCCATCTCAACGATTTTTTCAATCAGCACTTCCGGCGGATCGATTTTGAACATGAATGCTTTGCCGGCCACTTTACCGGCACCGAAAAACTGACCCAGCGTAAACTGAGACATCACTACGAAGATAGAACCACAGAATACAATGAGCACTGAGGCTACATCGACGAACATGCCCAACTCCCCACCCAGGATCATGGCCATGACAATAAAGCCGATACCACCTAACATGCCTATGACGGTTGCTAAATCCACTTATTGCTCCTCAAAAACTCTCTTATCGCGATGCCATTAACTCTATCGGCCGGTATTATGAATTCTATAATCAAAATACAAGATTACCAGATGAATGCTGATTATTAGGTATCACCAACAAAACCAGAGAGATACCCGCCGTTTGACCACACAGGAACAGGACAAACCAATTGACCCCGCGTGCCTGCCCGGTTAATGTGCGCGATTATCATTAAAACTGCACCGGGTATCCGACGTGACCACTGAAAAAACGCCATCTGCGCCCTCTTTTGAAGCATCACTGGCAGAACTTGAAGCCATCGTGACGGAAATGGAATCGGGAGAATTGCCGCTGAATGAAGCTTTAGAAAAATTCGAACGTGGCGTAAAATTATCCCGTCTGAGTCAACAGGCTCTCGCGCAGGCAGAACAGAAAGTCAAAATATTGCTCGCTGAGCAAGGTGAACAAACGCTGGTTGATTTCACCCCTTCTGAAGACTGATAAAATCTGGCGGAGAGACCGCTCCGCTCCACCTTGTTATACAGGTAATTCATGACAAATATTGACAGCTTACGTCAGAAGATTAAGCACGACACTGACGAAAGCTTGCTGCGCCTCGTTGCCGCACTTCCTGATCACGCACCACAACTTCGCGCAGCCATGGAATATGCGCTCCTTGCCGGTGGCAAACGTATGCGTCCATTACTGGTACATATCATCGGTAATACACTGGATATTCCCGGTCAGGATCAGGCCGCAGTGAGCATGGCGATAGAATGCATTCATGCCTATTCTCTGGCCCATGACGACCTGCCGGCAATGGACGATGACGATCTTCGCCGCGGAAAGCCCACCTGTCACATTCAGTTTGATGAGGCGACGGCTATCCTTGCCGGAGATGCCTTGCAAACCCTGGCGTTCAGTATTCTTGCTGATGCTCCCATGAGCGACTACGCCAATGGTCAGCGCGCAAAACTGGTCAGCATTCTAGCCAGAGCTTCTGGTTACGCCGGCATGTGCGGTGGTCAGGCGATAGACCTTGCAGCTACCGGTTCCACCATCGACATTGCATCTCTTACCCGCCTGCATCGCCTTAAAACCGGCGCATTGCTACAGGCCTGTGCGGAAATGATTACGGTACTTTGCAGTGATCTTAAACCGGAACACCGCGAAGCACTGACGGGTTACGCGGGAGACATGGGACTGGCCTTTCAAATTCAGGATGACATTCTGGATGTGGAAGGTGATGCCGAAATCACCGGCAAACCGCAGGGTTCCGATATTGAACTTGGCAAAAATACGTTTCCGGCATTACTGGGAATGGCACAGGCGAAGGCTGAATTAAACCGTCTTCATGCCAGCGCCCTTCAAGCTTTAGACAGTTTGCCCTACAATACCGGATTGCTGTCTGAGTTTACGGACCTGATGGTAAAACGGACATACTGATTTATGCTAAACAACATAATGAAACGATAACAATGAGTTTAGAATTAACGCACTATCCTGTTCTGGCACAGGCACTGACGCCGGATGAACTCAGAAAGCTGCCACAGGAAAAACTCCGTGAACTGGCTGATGAGTTGCGACAGTTTTTATTAGCTTCAGTCAGTCAGACAAGTGGCCATTTTGCTTCCGGTCTTGGCACAGTAGAACTGACCGTGGCTTTACACTATGTGTATAACACCCCTTTCGACCGTTTATTATGGGATGTTGGCCATCAGGCTTACCCGCATAAAATTTTGACCGGCCGTGCCGGCCGCATGTCGACGATTCGACAAAAAAATGGTCTGCACCCGTTCCCGTGGCCTCCGGAAAGTGAGTACGACACCTTCGCTGTCGGTCACTCGTCTACATCCATCAGCGCCGCGCTGGGTATGGCTGTCGCAGCAGATAAAGAAGGCAAAGACCGCAAAGTGGTTGCCGTCATCGGCGACGGTGCAATGACAGCGGGTATGGCGTTTGAAGCGTTGAACCATGCCGGGGACATAAACAAAGACCTGGTGGTGGTACTTAACGACAATGAAATGTCTATCTCGGAAAACGTCGGTGCACTGAACAGTCACCTGGCACGCCTGCTTACCGGTAACTTTTTCAATAAAATCCGCGATGGCGGTAAAAAGCTGCTGAGTAACGTTCCCCCGATTAAAGAGTTCGCCAGCCGTGCAGAAGAGCACATCAAAGGCATGGTAGTGCCGGGTACTATTTTTGAAGAACTCGGGTTCAATTACATTGGTCCCATCGACGGCCATGATGTTAACGGCATGGTCGATACACTGCGCAACATGCGTCAGTTCTCAGGCCCGCACATTCTGCACGTGGTAACACGAAAAGGGAAAGGCTATCCGGTAGCGGAACAGGATCCGATTAAATTCCACGCTGTACCAAAATTTAATCCGGAAGATAACGCCCTGCCTAAATCTGCACCTTCAGCCCCCACGTTTTCGGCCATTTTTGGCCAGTGGTTGTGCGATATGGCGGCTCAGGATCCCAAACTCATGGCCATTACCCCTGCCATGCGTGAAGGCTCAGGCATGGTGAAGTTTTCCCAGCAGTTCCCTGAACAATACTTTGATGTGGCCATAGCAGAACAGCATGCTGTGACCTTCGGTGCCGGTCTTGCCAAAGAAGGGTATAACGCCGTTGTTGCCATTTACTCTACCTTTTTGCAAAGGGCTTACGATCAGTTGATCCATGACGTGGCGCTGCAAGACTTACCTGTGCTGTTTGCCATCGACCGCGCCGGTGTGGTGGGTGCCGACGGTCCCACTCACCAGGGTGTATTTGATGTTGCGTTTTTACGCTGTATACCTAACATGATCATTATGACCCCTGCTGATGAAGATGAATGCCGTCAGATGCTTTATACCGGTCATAAGGCGCAGAAGCCGGCTGCTGTGCGTTATCCACGTGGTGCGGGGAAAGGCATCACGCCGCAGCAAAGCATGACTGAAATCCCGTTAGGCCAGTCACGTACGCTTCGCAAAGGTAACAAGCTTGCTATTTTGAATTTCGGTACATTGTTACCGTATGCAGAGGAAGCCGCTGAATCTCTCGATGCCACAGTGGTTGATATGCGGTTTGTTAAACCTCTGGATACTGCGGTTATTGATGAAATTTGCAAGGAGCACGAAGGCATCGTGACCCTGGAAGATGGCTGTATCATGGGCGGTGCCGGTTCTGCAGTAACAGAATATCTGCAATCTGCGAAGCAAAGAGTGCACACACTTCATCTTGGTCTGCCTGACAGCTTCATTTTGCAGGGTACTCAACAGGAAATGTATGCCGAGCATGGTCTCGACACCGCCGGTATTATCCGTCAGGTGCAGGCGTATTTTGGCGACTGAGAAAAGTTACTGTAAGAGATAAACGAAAAAGCCGTTCTGCTTCACACAGAACGGCTTTTTTTTCTATAAGCCGTGAAGTTAACCTATGGCGGGAACCAGCCATATAAGAGCATGCAGGCACACACAAGCCATAATCCCCGCAAGAATATCATCCAGCATGATGCCAGGTCCCCCGTGAACCGTTTTATCAACAGGTCCGATAGGCCAGGGCTTCAAAATGTCAAAAATGCGGAACAACACGAAACCGGCAATAAGCGTAGACATACTCAGCGGAACAAACAGAAAAGTGAGAAGCATACCGGCCACTTCATCCCAGACAATGGAGCCGTGATCATGAACGCCCATATCTGTGGCAGTTTTACCGCAAAGATACACGCCGGCAATGCAGCTCAATATCGTCGCCGTGATAAAAATAAAGTTACCAGCCGGCGCAAGGAGCAGAATTAAGGGAATCGCTGCCAGAGAACCAAACGTCCCCGGCATCAACGGGATCAGACCGGAGCCAAAGCCCAGTGCACAAAAATGCACCGGATTTTTCATTGATACTCTGGCACGGTACTCAGGTTGCATTAAAAATCGTGCTCGTAGCCCGCAACGTCTTTCAGTTGATACGGTTCGTCATACAATTTTAAGTCTGTTTTGCCTGCCTGCCCGGTTACCTGACCGATACAGGTTGCTTTTACGCCGGTGCTGGCCAGAGACGTTTCCAGATTACCCCGCTGCTCTTCGTTTACAGTGAACACCAGTTCATAATCATCTCCGGCGGTCAGCGCGTAACGGTAGGCATCCTGTGCACCTACACAATTGAACAAGGCAGAAGAAACCGGCAACCGGTCTACGTGCACAGTTGCACCGCAATTCGATGCTTTCAGAATGTGATTTAAATCAGCCAGCAGGCCGTCTGACACATCAATACAGGAAGAGGCAATGCGTCGCAGCGCCGCTCCGACAGCTACGCGCGGAGTGGGATACAAATGACGTTTAACAAGAAACTCCCTGTCTTCCTCTTTGGCTTCACGTGACCCTTTGAGAATATCCAGACCAGCGCCGGCATCACCGGTAGTGCCGGTAACATATATCCAGTCGCCGGGTCTTGCCGTGCTGCGCTTCAACGCTGCTTCAGGAGGAATGAAACCCTGTGCAGTGATAGTCATCGCCAGAGGGCCGCGTACCGTGTCACCGCCAATGAGCTGCACAGAATAGTATCTGGTGAGCTCATACAGGCCACTGGCAAATTCTTCCATCCAGGCCTCGTCCACATGAGACATAGACAGGGAAAGAGAAATCCAGGCTGGCTCTGCACCCATTGCGGCGAGATCACTGAGATTAACAGCAACTGCTTTATAGGCTACGGATCTGGCAGGCGCATCTTTAAGGAAATGCACGCCGGACACCAGTGTATCAGTGGTAATGGCGAGCTGCTGATTTGCAGGAACAGACGTAACAGCACAGTCATCACCGATGCCGACGATTACGTCTTTTCGTTGATGGCCGCCATTTGCAAAGTAACGGCCAATAAGATCAAATTCTTTCACGTTTTACCGGTTAACTCAGTGTCGTCGTGTCATTACGTACAGGTACGTAAATGGATCGCTGTTAACGCTCGTGCTGACGTAACGTCTTCACCGCTTTATCTAACGCACCATTGATAAACTTATGGCTTTCTTCGGCACCAAAAGATTTAGCAAGTTCAATAGCTTCGTTAATAATTACGCGATAAGGCACGTCCATGCGCTCAGTTAATTCATAGGTAGCAATACGCAGAATCGCTTTTTCGATAGGATCCAGTTCTTCCGGTAAACGGCCAAGGTATGGCTTAATTTTTACGTCCAATGCTTCTGCATTTTCCGCAACACCGCGCAACATGGCCTGGAAATACACCATGTCGACTTTCTGCATATCGTTACTGGTCGCAAGTGATAACTCCACCTGGGCGATATCATTCTTGCTCATTTGCCATGAATAAACACCCTGAAGGGCAAGTTCTCTGGCTTTATGACGTGCGGATACTTTCACGTAACCCCCGGTTAAAGATCGTTAAGCGCTGAAACAACGTTCACCATCTCAAGGGCACCCAGTGCAGCTTCTGCACCTTTGTTCCCCGCTTTGGTACCGGAACGCTCAATAGCCTGTTCGATAGAATCTGTGGTGATAACACCGAAAGAAACCGGAATACCATACTCCAGTGATACCTGCGCCAGACCTTTATTACACTCACCGGCAACAAAATCAAAGTGAGGCGTACCACCCCGGATCACCGCACCTAAGGCGATAATCGCATCGAACTGGCCTTTTTCTGCCAGTTTTTTTGCTGCTACAGGTAATTCATATGCACCCGGTACGCGAACCAGTGTAATGTCATTGTCGCTGACTTCACCGTGACGCTCTAACGTATCCAGCGCACCTTCAAGCAAGCTTTCTACAACAAAACTGTTGAAACGTGACACAACAATCGCGAATTTCTTGCCTGTCGCGCGAATATTACCTTCAATTACCTGCATGGTATTCCACCCCTATGAAAAAACGGCGCGCAGTATAGCATAACTGCGCGCAAACTAAATCGAATGTTCACGAATTACACGGGAACTAATTATGAATGTATTCCACCACATCCAGTCCGAAGCCGGACAACGCATGGTATTTAACCGGCTTGCTGAGCAAACGCATTTTTTTAACGCCCATGGTCGCCAGAATCTGACTGCCAACACCTACGGTACGTGACGAACCGGTCCAGGTTTTTCCTTCCGGCTTTTCACCGCGGTCTTCTGCAGCAAATTGTCTGACCTGCCCTTCCAGGTCTTCTTCTTTACCCAGAACCACCAACACACCACCCTCGTCTGCAATGCGCTTCATGGCATCAGGTAAAGTCATTGTGCGGTTTATCGCGCGGGTAGAACCCAGTAAATCACTGAGCGTATTATGCAAGTGAACCCGCACAAGTGTAGGTGTTTCCGGGTCAATGTCACCTTTCTTCAGCGCAAAGTGGATCTGATTATCGATAACATCTTTAAAAGTATGCAGTTCGAACTCACCATATTCCGTAGGCAGGCTGCACTGGGTAACTTTCTCAATAGTGGTTTCGTTCAGATTGCGATATTCAATCAGATCCGCGATTGTGCCGATTTTTATATCGTATTTTTCTGCGAATTTTTCAAGCTCGGGACGACGGGCCATGGTGCCGTCTTCATTGAGGATCTCGACAATAACAGCAGCTGGCTCACAGCCACCAAGACGGGCAAGATCGACGCTTGCTTCAGTATGACCTGCACGGTTCAGCACACCGCCTTCTTTAGCGATTAACGGAAAAATGTGGCCCGGCTGCACAATGTCAGTTGCTTTAGCATCTTTACCTACCGCGGCCAGAATTGTGGTCGCGCGGTCTGCAGCAGAAATACCGGTGGTTACGCCACGGGCTGCTTCAATGGAAACGGTAAAGGCGGTATGAAATTGTGCGCCATTTTTATCTACCATCAGCGGTAAATTCAAACGCTCACAGCGTTCCTGCGTCATGGGCAGGCATACCAGTCCGCGGGCATGAGTAACCATAAAGTTAATCGCTTCCGGCGTCACATGCTCAGCGGCCATGATGATATCGCCTTCATTCTCGCGATCTTCATCATCCATCAGGATAACCATTTTACCCTGACGGATATCTTCAATTATTTCAGCTGTGGTGTTGAGTGCCATAATTTCACTTATGTAGGGTTATTTTCTAAGAAAACCATTTTCGGCCAGGAAGGCCATACTAATGTCTTTTTTGGTGGTCTTTTCCGCTGCCTTGTCACCCATCATCAGGCGTTCCAGATAGCGGGCAACCACGTCTACTTCCAGATTGACACGGCTGCCAGCTTTATACGTGCCGATCACCGTTTCCTGCAGGGTGTGAGGGATGATCCACAACATAAACTCATTGCCATCCACCTCATTCACAGTCAGGCTGACGCCGTCCACCGTGATACTGCCTTTATGGGCAACATACTTTGCTAACTCAGTGGGGGCAGAAATCCAGATTTCAATGTAAGTACTGTGTTTAACAATCTTTTTGACTTCACCAACGCCGTCCACATGGCCGGATACAATATGACCACCAAAACGATCTGTAGGGCGCATGGCTTTTTCCAGATTCACGGTACTGCCGGGCTTATAATTGGCAAAACCGGTGTAACGGATGGTTTCGGCTGACACGTCAGCACAATAATAATCTGTACCGAAGTCGGTTACTGTGAGACAGACGCCGTTTGTGGCAATACTGTCGCCAAGGGCCACATCAGACATATCCAGCTTTTCTGACGACACAGTCAGCTTGATGTCTTCGCCCCGGTGATTAAGAGACTGAATCGTCCCCAGGGCCTGAATAATTCCGGTAAACATCGTATACCCTCTACAAAAGCGTTACTTAATTATATCGTATGACAAGCGGATATCAGGGCCGGTTTGCCGTACGTCCGTGAGTGACAGTACCGGCGTTTCATCCAGCGACACAAACTCATCCAGCGTGAGCATGCTTTGTGCTTTATCACCTAACAGTTTGGGCGCCTGATACACCACAAGCCGGTCAACTTCACCGGCAGTAAACAAAGCACCGGCAAGACCAGGACCGGCTTCCACCCACACATCATTAATTTGTCTTTCCCCCAGCTTCTCCATGAGCTGAGAGAGGTCTATATAATTGCCACGCATGGAGACGGCCATTGCAGGGACACTGGTTTGCGGTGCAACTGGCTGACCGGTTACCCGCAGGGTTTTGTGTCCGTCTGTGAATAACTGCAGATCGTCCGGCAACCGGTTGTGGCTGTCTATCACGACCCTGAGCGGCTGCCTTACCGGCGAAACAGGATAATCAGAAAAGTTGGCTTCATTTTCCCTGACCAGCAAAGACGGATTGTCGGCCAGTGCAGCGCCGCTGCCGGTTAGAATGGCACAACTGGCAGCACGGTGTAGTTGCACATCACGACGGGATTCAGCACTGGTGATCCACTGGCTGACGCCGTTAGACAACGCGATTTTGCCATCAAGACTGATACCCAGTTTCACGGTTACCCGCGGTTTGCCTGATACCATGCGTTTGATAAAACCGGGGTTCAATGCTGCCGATTCGGCCGCCAGAATATCAGACACCACATCAATGCCGGCATCCTGAAGTTTTTTTATGCCACGGCCGCTCACCTGAGGGTTCGGGTCAGTCATGGCGATAACCACCCGGCTGACACCAGCCTCCACTAACGCATCGGCACAGGGAGGTGTTCGTCCGAAATGACTGCAGGGCTCGAGTGTGACATAAGCCGTACCGCCACGGGCCTTATCGCCCGCTTCACGAAGCGCATGCACTTCCGCATGGGGTGTGCCGGCCTGAATATGAAAGCCCTGTCCGGCTAAGTCGCCGTCACTGTCGAGAATAATACAACCGACACGGGGATTCGGAGATGTGGTGAACTGACCCTGTGTAGCCAGTCTGATGGCTTTCGCCATCCAGGCGTAGTCCTGAGAAATGGAAACAGCTGACGTGGTTTTCATGGCGGTTATCAGTCTCCTAAACGGGCAATTTCCTCACCAAACTCACGAATATCTTCAAATGAGCGGTACACTGACGCAAACCGCACATAAGCGACTTTGTCCAGCACCTTCAGTGCATCCATAATCAGATTACCGAGGAATTCACTGGAAACTTCCCGCTCACCGGTAGCACGCAATGCAGACTTCAGCGACAAAATCACTTCTTCCACTTTCTCCGTGCTCACAGGGCGCTTTTCCAGTGCCCGCTGCAAGCCGGCGCGCAGCTTATCTTCATTGAAAGGCTCTCTCGAACCATCCCGTTTAATGACTCTCGGCATCACTAATTCAGCACTTTCAAAGGTAGTAAAGCGCTCGTGACAGATAACACATTCGCGACGGCGACGTACCTGATGCCCTTCTGCCACCAGACGGGAATCGATAACTTTGGTTTCCTGTGCCGAACAAAACGGGCAAAACATAGCAGGTCCTTTTAACAACAAAGCCGCCAGGCAGCACAGGCTGCTCTGACGGCATCAACTCTTACTGACTAAGAGCGGGGAATTTCATACTGATAAAGCGGCTTACCCGTAAACCGGGAACGCTTTACACAGTTCAACAACTTCACCTTTAACACGCTCAACAACACTTTCATCACCCATGTTGTCCAGAATGTCGCAGATCCAGGTCGCAACCTGTTTCGCCTGCTCTTCTTTAAAGCCTCGACGGGTAATCGCCGGACTACCGATACGCAGACCACTGGTCACGAACGGTGAACGTGGATCTTTAGGTACAGAGTTTTTATTTACTGTGATATTCGCACGGCCAAGCGCGGCATCAGCATCTTTACCTGTGATATCTTTCTTAATCAGATCCAGCAGGAACAGGTGGTTTTCAGTACCGCCTGACACTACGTCGTAACCACGCTCCAGCACCACTTCAACCATGGCTTTTGCGTTTTTCACAACTTGCTGCTGATATTCTTTAAATTCAGGCTGAAGGGCTTCTTTGAACGCTACCGCTTTAGCTGCAATAACGTGACACAGAGGACCACCCTGGTTGCCCGGGAATACAGAGCTGTTCAGCTTCTTGTAGATGTCTTCGTCGCCACAGGCAGACAGGATCAGACCACTACGTGGACCCGCAAGGGTTTTGTGAGTCGTGGTAGTCACTACGTGTGCGTGAGGCAGCGGGCTCGGATAAACACCGGCAGCAATCAGACCGGCAACGTGTGCCATGTCGACCAGCAGGTACGCACCTACTTTGTCTGCGATTTCACGGAAACGGGCCCAGTCAACCACTTTTGAATAGGCAGAGAAACCACCGATAATCATCTTAGGCTTGTGCTCTAAGGCCAGTGCTTCAACCTGCTCGTAATCGATTTCGCCAGTTTCTTCATTCAGACCATACTGTACCGCATTGTAGGTTTTACCTGAGAAGTTTACGTGAGAACCGTGAGTTAAGTGACCGCCTTCAGACAGACTCATACCCAGAACAGTATCACCGGCATTAATTAGAGCCATAAACGCAGCAGCGTTGGCCTGAGAGCCTGCGTGGGGCTGAACGTTGGCGTACTCAGCACCAAACAGTTGCTTAGCACGGTCAATCGCCAGTTGCTCTACCACGTCTACATGCTCACAACCACCATAGTAACGCTTACCGGGATAACCTTCTGCGTACTTATTCGTTAACTGAGAGCCTTGCGCCTCCATGACACGTGGACTGCAATAGTTTTCTGATGCGATGAGCTCAATGTGATGCTCCTGACGCTCAGCTTCTTTGGCCATGGCATCTGCCAGTTCCGGATCGTAATCCGCAATAGTCATATCGCGAGGTAACATGAAGGCTCCTTACTCTGCGTTTTATGGACAGCTAAAAAATGAGGGGCATATTTTAGTCATTTTAAGCCGCATGTATACTGCTTTATGCCCGTTTCGTTTATATCCGCAGCGGCAGCATTTCTTAACACTGCCCTGTCGCTTATACGCCGCGGCCTGCGGCCATATATAACGTTTAATTACAATTCAGAAAGATTTAACCTTTTTCCAGCGCTTTCACACGGTTAAAGAGATCATCGATCTGACGGGTCCGTACAGTCACTTTGCGCCAGTCACGGTTTTTCATGGCCGGCTGACCGGATGAATAAACGCCTGACTCGGAAATATCCTGCACAATCATGGTATAGCCGGTGACCTGCACATTGTCGCAAATGCTGATATGTCCATTCACACCACAGCCTCCGCCAAGTATGACGTATTTGCCGATATGGCAACTGCCTGCAATGCCCGTAGCGCCGCAAATACAGGAGTGATCACCAATGATACAATTGTGTCCTACCTGAACCTGGTTATCGATAATCACATTCTTACCGATGATGGTATCTTCCATTGCGCCACGGTCGATGCTGCTTGAAGCACCAATTTGTGAATCATCACCAATCTGCACACTGCCGGTTTGCGGAATGGGCAGCCATGTTCCTTTATCGTTTGCGTATCCAAAACCTGCCGCACCAATAACGGTCTGGCTGTGAATAGTCACCCGCTTACCAATCACAATATCGTGATACACGGTGACATTGGGATAAATTGTCGAACCTTCGCCAATTTTCGTGCCTTTACCAATCACGGTATTTGCACCGATTCTGACGTTATCACCCAGCATGACATTATCTTCAATAATGACATTGTGACCCAGCGACACATTGGTTCCCAGCGTGGCAGAAGAAGCCACAACCGCTGTTTCAGCGATACCGGATGCCACCTCCGGAGTGGTGTCGAACAACTGGGCTATGCGGGCAAAGGCTGCATGAGGATTGCTGTGAATCAGCGCAGGAACCGGACAGTCGTCCAGCATTTTTTCATTCAGAATAACCGCTCCGGCGGCCGTATCAGCCAGTTGCGACTTGTATTTTACGTTGGTCAGAAATGAAATCTGGTGGCCTTTCGACCCGGCCAGAGTGCCCACACCACTCACCTTTGTTTCGTTGATACGGGCTTCATCACCCGCCACACTGCCACCCACGTGGTCAGCCAGCTCAGTTAAAGTGTATGTGCGTTTTGCGTGTGCCGTCATAGCTTAACCTGTTAGTCAATTTCCTGTGTGTATGGTAATGCAAAATTCCGGATTCGTCCTGACCCTCACCATTAATTTCCTGCCATCCGCCATGTAAACGTTCAAAATTAACCCATTATTGAAAATCACTGCTGGCTTTACTGGTCAGATTGAGGACAAAGCGAGTACAATAGATGGCATATCATTTACTTATATTGAAGCAAGGACACTGTTCGGAACATGTCATCACAATACGTTTATTCCATGCACAGGGTTGGCAAAATTGTGCCGCCCAACCGTCATATTTTAAAAGATATCTCTCTGAGCTTTTTCCCGGGCGCCAAAATCGGCGTATTGGGTCTTAACGGTGCAGGTAAATCTACCCTGTTACGCATAATGGCCGGTGTGGACACCGAAATAGAAGGTGAAGCCCGCCCGCAACCGGGTATCAATATTGGTTACCTGCCACAGGAACCTAAGCTGGACGAGTCCAAAGACGTACGCGGCAACATCGAAGAAGCGGTTGCTGATGTAAAACACGCCCTTACCCGTCTTGATGAAGTGTATGCCGCCTACGCCGAAGCAGACGCCGATTTTGATGCGCTGGCAAAGGAACAAGGTGAGCTGGAAGCGATTATTCAGGCGAAGGACGGTCATAACCTGGACAACGCCCTGGAACGTGCTGCGGATGCCCTGCGTCTGCCGCCATGGGACGCCGATGTATCCAAACTGTCCGGTGGTGAACGCCGCCGTGTAGCACTATGCCGCCTGCTGCTTGAGAAGCCGGATATGCTGCTGCTTGACGAACCGACTAACCACCTGGACGCAGAATCTGTTGCCTGGCTGGAACGCTTCCTTCACGACTATGAAGGTACCGTGGTAGCCATTACCCACGACCGTTATTTCCTTGATAACGTTGCCGGCTGGATCCTGGAACTCGACCGTGGTCACGGTATTCCGTGGGAAGGTAACTATTCATCCTGGCTGGAACAGAAAGAAGCCCGTCTTGCCCAGGAAGAACGCACTGAAAATGCCCGCGTGAAATCCATGAAGCAGGAACTGGAATGGGTGCGCTCGAACCCGAAAGGCCGTCATGCTAAATCGAAAGCACGCATGGCCCGCTTTGAAGAAATGTCCACGTCTGATTACCAGAAGCGTAACGAAACTAATGAACTGTTCATTCCACCGGGTGAGCGACTGGGCGATAAAGTCATTGAAGTGAAGCACCTGAAAAAAGCTTACGGTGACCGTGTACTTATCGATGATATGGACTTTGTGGTACCGAAAGGCGCTATCGTCGGTATTATCGGTCCTAACGGTGCGGGTAAATCTACCCTGTTCAAAATGATCTCAGGTCAGGAGCAGCCGGACGAAGGTGAAGTGGTTATTGGTGATACCGTTCATCTTGCCAGTGTGGAGCAGTTCCGTGACCACATGAATGACAAGAATACCGTGTGGAAAGAAATCTCTGACGATTCTGACATTATCCGCATCGGTAACTTTGAAATTAACAGCCGCGCTTACTGCAGCCGCTTTAACTTCCGTGGCAGCGACCAGCAAAAGTTCATCGGTGATCTGTCCGGTGGTGAGCGCAACCGTGTTCACCTGGCCAAACTGCTGAAAGCCGGCGGCAACGTGTTGCTGCTCGATGAACCGACCAACGACCTGGACGTTGAAACCCTCCGTGCACTGGAAAATGCCTTATTGGAATTCCCCGGCTGTGCCATGGTTATCTCGCACGATCGCTGGTTCCTCGACCGCGTAGCCACGCATATCATTGACTACCGTGATGAAGGTAAAGTTAACTTCTTTGAAGGAAACTACACCGACTACGAAACCTGGCTGAAAGAAAACTTCGGACAGGACGTGGTAGAGCCGCACCGGCTGAAATATAAGCGTATGGCGAAGAAGTAATAAACAGGCCCCGCATTTGCGGGGCTTTTACTATCTGGTTGATTAATTTTCCGGCTTTCGCAGGATTAATTTGAACGATCAGGTTGACCTTACCCCGTTGTTTACACTAATAATTAAGGGGTAAGTTATCAGGAAGAACAATTGTGGATAAACGACAGTTTCAGCGTGTAGATTTAAAGGTACCGGGAGAGCTCAGTCTCCACGGTAACAGCATACCTGTTACTGTTGAGGATGTATCACTGCAGGGCCTGCGCCTCAGCGCTGCAGAAGCCATGCTGGACATGCTGCCCTTCGACAGTCATGACCCTTACACAGTGATGTTTAAAGCAAATCCCGACAGTCCGTTAATGACACTGTATCTGATCCAGCTTTACCGCCAGTCTCCGCAAAAAGCCGGCGTCATTTATATCGGCTGTAAAGTTGATCACATCGATGTGGAATGTCTCGCCGAACTGCGCCGCCTGATCAACCTGAACAGCGGCGACGATGCGCTAAGCGAAAAAGACATGGACGCCCTGCTCAATGCTGTCTATCCCGGCAACTGAGTGTTTAACTGAGTGCATCCAGCGCTTCCGACAATTGACTCACCGGCACGACCTGCAATCCGGCTACCGGCTGTTTGGGCGCATTGGATTTGGGCACGATAGCCCGTTTAAAACCGTGCTTGGCGGCTTCAGTGATCCGCTCACTGCCGTTCGGTACCGGTCTGATTTCACCGGCCAGACCCACCTCACCAAATACAATCAAATCCTTTGGTAAAGCACGATTGCGGAAACTGCTGACCATCGCCAGCAATAAGGCTAAATCAGCACTGGTTTCCGATATTTTTACACCACCCACCACGTTAACAAACACGTCCTGATCATTCATCTGCACATTACCGTGACGGTGCAACACTGCCAGTAACATGGCGAGACGGTTTTGTTCCAGACCGACTGCAATCCGGCGGGGATTAGCCATCTGTGAATAGTCCACCAGCGCCTGAATCTCTACCAGCAAGGGTCTGGTACCCTCCCAGACCACCATCACACTGGATCCCGGAGCCTGATTTTCCCCGCGACTGAGGAAAATAGCGGAAGGATTGCTGACTTCTTTAAGACCTCTTTCCGTCATGCCAAAAACGCCAAGCTCATTAACAGCACCGAAACGGTTTTTATGACTACGTAGTGTTCTGAAGCGCCCGTCACTCTCGCCTTCCAGCATCATTGAACAGTCGATACAGTGCTCAAGGACTTTCGGGCCGGCCAGATTGCCGTCTTTCGTTACGTGGCCAACGATAAACATGGCGATATGATGTTGTTTCGCAAATCGGGTCAGATAAGCGGCACTTTCCCTCACCTGCGATACACTGCCGGGAGCAGACTGTACATTAGCCACATTCATAACCTGAATTGAATCAATAACCATAATTTTAGGCTGTTGTGTCAGTGCCAGTTCGCAGATAGTCTCAACATTGGTTTCTGCCAGCATCATCAGCTTATCAGTGGGCAACCCTAATCTTTGGGCGCGCATAGCCACCTGTTGCAACGACTCTTCACCGGTAACATAAAGCGCGCTGCGTTCTTTGGCCAACTGACACATTACCTGCAACAACAAGGTACTTTTACCGGCACCGGGTGAACCGCCTATCAACATAGCTGCGCCGGGTACAATGCCACCGCCGAGTACCCGGTCCAGCTCTTTGAAACCGGAGCTGAATCTGGGTAATGCTTCCAGATCGATGGCATTCAGAGGCTCTATTCGGGCATTCGTCTGACCGGCGTACCCGCTGAATCCGGCCTTTACTGTTTTAGCAGGGGAAACCACAAACTCTGAGATGGTGTTCCAGGATTTGCATTCGCTGCATTGCCCTTGCCACCTTGGAAACTCTGCGCCACAGTCAGAACAGACGTAGGCTGTTTTACGTTTTGCCATTTGATTCAATTTAAAGGTATTATTTTGCGCTATTCTAACGTTATTATGAAGGCACTGCATACCGGATTAAAGTAGGGATGGAGTCCGGGTAAATGTTCACTTACAGTCTCAGCGAAGTCTGCCGATAAAAAATACAACAGGGCAGCAAATTAAGATCAGTAGTTAAAATGGAAAAAGAACTTCAGCAATATGCAGACATCATAGAGCAGCTGAAATCATCAATCGGCGCCCCTGAATTCAATCAAATTTTGATGCAACTGACGCAAAATCTTCCGTCAGAAAAACGCTTTCTCATCAAAATGGAGTTGAAAAGACTGGCCAAGCCCTGTGTCCGCTCAATTGATCTGCGCGGTCAGGTGGACGGTGAATGCAAGCTTTTCGAGTATCGTGGCAGGAAGCATTATCTCGATGACATTGCCATAGACGTTTTTAACCGCCAGGTGAATATCTTCGGAAATTACACCTTTGGTGTTTACGAAACGGTGATGGCAACAGAAAATAACTTCCGAGTGATGCGGGAGAGGGCTGAACAACAAGCCTTGCAGGGCACGGTTAAATCTGACACAGAAACCAGGCAGGAAAACCTTCACCAGTACTCCATTCCTGTTGTCAATTTGCTGAACTATGCTCACCGTAATCAGGAACGGATGAACTTTGCTGTCGCAGTTGAAATACAGGATGAGAGCGGCAGTCAGTACAAAGCCAGCAGTGTGGATATTTCTACCGAAGGACTCAGGCTGAAGTTACCGAAAGAATACCGCTTCCGGCCAGAGCAGAAGTTACATATCTTCTTCCGTGGCCTGGAAGATGAGTTTGCCATGGATAAGCGCTCGGGTATTGTTTATGAAGTTATCACCACCAAGTTTGAAAAATCAAATCATTACCTCATTCTGAAACGCAACCGTCAATTCCCTTCCCCGTCATTCGACAAGTTTCTCGATAACTTCATACACGGCAACAAACGCCGTTATAAGGTTAACCTGACAAACACTATTGATGCCATCATCAATAAAACTGCAGAGCAGTATATTTCCCCCTGTAGTCCATCGCTGCCGGTATTCATCGACAGTATTAATGACGCATTGCTTCCCCGTTATGCCATGCTCAACACCATCAACAAGGATATCCTGGATTACTGGAAGGATGAGACCGGTGAGATCAAACTGGGCTATTTGCTGAAACCTTCGCGTCTGGCAAAATTGCAGGCTGATGCAGATAAACATAACGAACTGTATGTTTATTGTTTCACCCACATCCAGAACGGTGCGGTGTATTTCTACTCGGCGTCCACACGTGAACTGGAACAAAAAGAATCACTCAAGTCTGTTTTCATCGGATTTGGTTCCCGGAAAGTCAGCTGGCGGGTATTTAAACTGACAATGAGCACCATGTCACCGGATGAAGCGCATTGTCCGCTTTCTATTCCGGATGACGTAGGCAGTGTGGCAAAGAAACAAAATACGCCGCCTTCAGCCCGGCTGATGGCAAAACTAAAACGTCTTCAATACCTGATGCATATCACAGATGTCACCTCTGAAAGTGGTCAACGGCAATATGCGGCGTTAAAATTTGACCGAAGTAATCTCACCCATCTTCGCATTTTTGCTCACCCCAGAAATAAGCAACCGGCCCCTATCCGCCCTTACCGTTATCGTTTTCAGGAACAACGGATGGAAACCCGCTATATTCTGCGGTCACCGGTTGAGTTAAGTGGCCTGGATGAAACCATGCAGTGCAAGGGGATTTCTGAAGATATCTCCATATCCGGCCTGCGTCTTGAAATTCCCGGCGAATTTGACGGAGAAAAAGGCAGCCTGGTAAAGATTGCGCTGCCTGAACTGCAAGCGCTGACGACCAAACACGATGTGACCGGTTTGATTTACGAAGTAGTTTATTACAATACTGACCGCAATATTGTGCACCTTCGTGCCGCTGAAGGTGAACCGGGCGCTGCAGCCAGAAAGTTCTTTGATAATCTGATCAAGCAGAACAAACAGGCACTGAAAACCTATCCGGAAGAAGAAGAAATTCCGGGTATCGGTCATGCCCTGCGTTGTATTAACGCCCGTCACACACCTAATTTCGCTTTTCTGCTGGCCAAAAACGGTATTCGCTACGAGGCGGATATGGCCGTCATGAACGGGTTGAATTCTGTGTCAGCACGCATGCTGACCCATTTCACCGGCAGTCGTAAAACCAACGTTGAGTTTCTCTACCGGGATAAGAACCTGGAAGCTCCGCTCATGCTTCATGGTATTAAGACCATGAGACTGGAAAATCAACCATTACGGCAAGAGCTTTTTATTGCTTATGATCCTGCCCGTAAGAACAGCAAACTGGCCATATTGCCTAAGCTGGATAAAGATTTTTCCAGTGATGACACCAGAAAGTCCTTTATCACTGAAGCATTGGCAAGAGGTCACTTTATTGCCATGCAGGTTATTTTAACGACCACAGGTAAACCGGATCTGGACATGCTGCAAGCCGAATTAAGCTATGTCAGCATGTACGCATTGCACCGCGCTAAAGAACTGGAAGAGAAGATCTGGGGTATGGGCGCATCTGTGCACCTTGTCGATATGACCAGCGAAGTAATGATGCGTTTTGGCTATGACAAAGCAACCATTTCCCGTAACAGTCAGCTAAGAGCCGTCAGCGAATCGACAGCGCAGATTGAAAAAATCCTCAACAATTGAACAAAGAAGGCGTGCTCACGGCATGCCTTCATCGCTTTTACTCTGTTTCAGCTTACTAGTCAGCCAGCAAATACAGCATGCCGTGCAAACCTGAGAACCGGATGGCGGTATCAGCTTTTTCCCTTACCAGCGGTTTAGCATGACAAGCCACACCCAATGCTGCTTTTGCCATCATTACCAGATCGTTAGCGCCGTCTCCCATAGCGACGGTTTGTGACATAGGTATTTGCCATTCACTGGCCAGAGACACAACAGTGCGCGCTTTCACATCAGCATCCACGATTTCACCGGTCACCTCTCCGGCAAGCTCGTCGCCATCGGTTTTCAAGGTATTGGAAAATGCTGCATCCAGGCCAAGCCGTTCTTTTACGTGATCGGCAAAATAAGTGAACCCGCCGGAGGCAATAGCGATTTTCCAGCCATGGTCTTTTAACACGGATACCAGTGGTACAACGCCCGGCATTAACGGAATACTGTCACGGATTTGGGCCAGCTGTGAAACCTGTACACCTTTCAGGCAGGCCACCCGTGATATCAAACTTTCACTGAAAGCCAGTTCCCCGCGCATGGCCCTTGCGGTTACAGCGGCAACCTTGTCACCGAGGCCGGCCAGTTTGGCTATCTCATCAATACACTCAATTTGTATAATGGTGCTGTCCATGTCCATCACCAGCAAACCGGGCGCAGACAACGATGGCCGGGCAGCCTGAACGACTATATCGACCCGCAACGATTCAGCCAGTTTTTCCAACAGCGGCTTTACCGCCGGCACATCAGCCGTTTTTATTGACCCCGTTACTACGGTTTCGTGGAACTTACCGCTAAGGGCATGTAACCGGAAACCGGAAAGCGTTGCGACTGGTGCCAGTGTGTCAGACACTTTTTCAAGTTGCCAGGCTGTCAGCGCCGGCGCATAGACAGTGATAACAGCGTCATTATTGTCTGAAGAGACTGCACCTGTGCTCTGCCACTGGCCGCCTGAAAAAACGATGCCGGAGGGATGTGTTTCCAACGCAGTTATTAGCGCAGCATGAGAATGTACTGAAGATAAAGCTACTGAATTCAATGTAGGAGGTTCCGCTACTCAAAGTATGCGTATCCTAGCGAATTCAGTGACCGGGGAAAACTGCCATTTATGAATAGATTATGCTCATGATGGCAAAAACGGTATGATGACGGCAAATGCGCTTTTTCTCTGATTATGACTGATAGATACGCGGCCTGGAGAACACCGGCCCCGGAAAAGAAACACTGGTTTGCCTGGTTGCAACGCAGAAGTGTGCACATTACTGTATTCGCCCTGCTGATTATGGCATTGGTGAGCCTGTGTGTGCTTGAGTCACGGCATGCTTCGCATGAAGCCGGACAGGCAGCGTCAGCCCCGGTCGACGTGCTGGGCGAACAATACGCCCTTATTCTGGCAGGTCCGGTTTATTCAAAGAATGGCGATGTCATTGCACTAAATTTAAGCCGCCTTGCAGAAACAAACTTTATTCTCGCTGCGGCAGTATTCGATAACAAAGGCAAACGCCTCGGCGTGGTGACCAGGAAGTCTTCTGTAACTGAAGAGTCCCCGGAACAAAACCACCTGGTAAGACTATTTTCCGTAAAAGACGACAACGGCAGTCAAACCGGCGTGTTGCAGCTCACCGTTGACAGTGCCCGACTTCTCAACGACGAATACGCACTATTGCAGTCTGAACGAGCAATTCAGGCGGGGATCTTAATGACCGGATTATTCGCCGGAAGCATTCTGACCGCAGCGGGCTGGCGATACCGCTACTATTTTATCAATAAAATGCGTTAGCCAGTGCAGCTCAGGGCTGAACAAACAGATCACGGAAATTGGCAGTGGTCTTCTTTGTAACCTCAGCCACAGACACACCAAATGCTTCTGCCAGCACCTGAGCAATTTGCACCAGCCGCGCCGGTTCATTCCGTTGCCCCTGTAACCCCTGTACGGGCATGTCCGGAGAATCGGTTTCCAGCAGAATATTATCCAGCCCGGTCTCAACCAGAGCATCCAGTGTTTTCTTACCACGGGGATAGGTAATTGTGCCCCCTGCACCTAATTTAAAGCCCAGTTCAACATACTGAGCAGCGACCTCTGCATTGCCGGAAAAAGCATGCACCACACCGCCACAGGAAAAGCCTGCCTGTTTAATCATTGCGGGCAAACGATGATGAGTTTTAAGGTGATGAAGGACAACCGGTAATTCACACTGCTTTGCCACGTCCAGTTGTGCGAGTAACCACTTCTCCTGTTCCGCAAGAGGCAGTTCTATTGTGGCATCGAGACCAATTTCGCCGATAGCGCATACTGACTGGCGGTGTTCTGCTACCGCCTTTTGCAATTTTGACACAGCATCATCAAGGGAGCCGCGAATAAACCAGGGGTGGATGCCAAAGCCGAGGAAGATATCAGAATGGCGGGCCTGAATGGCAAGCTGTATTTCCCAGCCTGCCGGTGTGGTGCCGGGGATCAGGAAGCCACTGATCCCTGCCTCCCCTGCCCGTTTAAGCACACCGTTAAGATCATGCTCAAAGGCGGGTAAATCAAGGTGACAGTGGCTGTCTATCATGTTGCCGGCTTATCTCAGGGCATAAGCCGCTGAGTACTCCATGTACCGTCTTCTGTTCTATTATACTCAAAACGATCGTGAAGCCGGTCTTCACCGCCCTGCCAGAATTCAATCTGATGCGGCTTTACACGGAAACCTCCCCAGAAATCCGGCACAGGAAGTTCTTTACTAGCAAATTTGTTTTTTAATTGCTGAAATTGTGTCATCAGCAATTCACGGGTAGCAATGGGTTGGCTTTGTTTTGACGCATAAGCTGCCAACTGGCTGTCTTTCGGGCGGGAAAAGAAGTACTTTGCATTTTCCGCAGTACTCAATTTTTCGGCCACGCCGCATACCCGCACCTGGCGCTCCATGAAAAACCAGGGAAAATGCAGAGAAACTTTATTATTCTGCCCCAGCTCTCTGGCCTTACGGCTGCCAAGGTTGGTATAGAATAAAAAGCCTTCTTCACTCACATCTTTCAGCAGCACAATACGCTGGGATGGTTGCCCGCTGCTGTCTACAGTTGCCACAGTCATGGCTGTAGGATCCGGAATATTTGCGTTAATGGCATCGTTCAGCCACTGCCGGAACAACGCTACCGGATGCTCAGTTAACTGAGTATCATCCAGACGGCCAGCAGAATATTGCCGCCGCATATCAGAAAGAGACATAGCACCTCCTTACAACGGTGAAACAAAAAGTAGGTTAATCGTCGCCGTAGCCTAATGAACGCAAGGCACGGTCGTCGTCAGCCCAGCCTTGTTTCACTTTAACCCAAAGCTCAAGAAACACTTTGTTGTCAAACAGGTTTTCCATATCTTTGCGGGCCTGCTCGCCGATAGTTTTAATATGATTGCCGGCTTTACCAATGACCATGCGTTTCTGGCTGTCACGCTCAACCAGGATAAGACCGTTAATACGGTATACCCCGTTTTCCATCATTTTGAATTGTTCTATCTCAACCGTGGTGGAATAAGGCAGTTCATCACCGGTGAAGCGCATCAGTTTTTCACGGATAATTTCCGCCGCCATGAACCGGCTCGAACGATCGGTAATATAATCTTCGGGGAAATAAAATTCGCTTTCCGGCAAAGATTGCTGCACGGTTTCCCGTAACGCATCCACCTGCTTGCCGTTTTTCGCACTGACAGGGAAAATATGCTCAAACGTGTGCAGTGCCGACAGCTTCTGAATCTGAGCCATCAGACTTTCTTTGTCTTCTACCTTGTCGACTTTATTGACCACCAGGTAACAGGGTAAACGGCTGTTTTTCACCTTTTCCAGCACCATGGCATCATCTTCGGTCCAGCGTGTGCCTTCCACCACAAACAGAACCAGACCCACTTCAGCCAGTGAGCTCGATGCAGCACGGTTCATGTAACGGTTAATGGCCCGTTTCTCGTCCTGATGCAACCCGGGCGTATCCACGTAAACCGTCTGGCATTGTGCTTCGGTATCGATACCTAAAATACGGTGACGGGTGGTCTGGGGCTTTCTGGAAGTAATACTGACTTTCTGACCCAGGATACGGTTCAGTAATGTAGATTTACCCACATTCGGACGGCCGACAATGGCTACCAGGCCACAGCGGGTATCAACATCTTCATTCAGATGCATGTTCAAGCTTCTCCAACGTTTCTTTTGCAGCTTGCTGTTCTGCTTTACGCCGGCTGTTCCCTGTGCCGAAAACGGGCTTTTCAAGTTGCGCTACAGTGCAACTGACTTCAAAAGTCTGCGCGTGATCCTTGCCGCTTATTCCTACCACTTCATACACCGGAAGAGGCTCACGGCGAGACTGTAAATATTCCTGTAAACGGGTTTTACTGTCTTTCGGATGTTCATTCGGATCGAGCCGGTCAATACGTGCAGACCACAAACTCAGAATCACTTTACTGACGGTATCGATGCCTGCATCCAGATAGATGGCACCCAGTATGGCTTCAACAGCATCAGCGAGGATAGAACTGCGGCGGTGACCACCACTTTTTAATTCACCCTGCCCCAGTTTAAGCAATTCACCTACGCCGGCTTCTTTCGCCATTTCAGCCAGGGTATCGCCCTTCACCAGGGTTGAACGCATGCGGGTCAATTTCCCCTCCGGTACAGACGGGAAACGGGCGAATAACGCATCTGCGATGACCATGCCTAATACGGCATCGCCCAGAAATTCCAGCCGTTCATTGTGCTTTTTCGCTGCACTGCGGTGGGTTAAAGCCTGCTCAAGCAAACCTTCGTCTTTAAAGCGGTAATCCAGTAATTTTGATAACCGTGCGTATCTGTCGATACCCTGCATTACTCTATGCCACCAATCCGGTTAAATCTGATACCTGTCGGTACCCATCCCGGTAACACGCTGTCTGCCGGACGTTCAAACTCAAAACTGATCCAGATAGCCACGGCTTTACCTACCAGATTATCATCAGGAACAAATCCCCAGAAGCGGCTGTCACGGCTGTTTTCACGGTTGTCGCCTAATACAAAGTATTGTCCTTCAGGAACAATCCATTCATTACTGCGGGTACCCGGTTGCGTGTAAAAATTTGATGCCGGAATACTGCGTCCGGGATTGCGCAAAATGTCGTGGGTCACATCGCCAAGTTGCTCGGTGTAACGCAACAACGGCACCATGTCCTGCACAAATTCGCCGCGCTCTTTAAATTCCAGAGGTACCGGTTGCTGTTTCGGGCAGTCGCTGCCGCTTTCACAGTATGGCTTAATAAAAACTTGTTTGTTCTGATACACAATGGTGTCGCCAGGCAGACCCACTACACGTTTAATGTAGTCTACATTCGGATCTTCAGGGTATTTGAATACCACGACATCGCCACGCTCCGGTTCACCGGTTTCCAGAAACTTGGTGCGGAACACCGGGTCTTTTAAACCGTAGGCATACTTTTCTACCAGAATGAAATCGCCTACCAGTAAGGTAGGCATCATAGAACCGGAAGGGATCTGAAACGGTTCATACAAAAATGAACGTAACACCAGTACAAACGCGATGACCGGAAAAATTTGTTGTGATGTATCCACCAGCCAGGGCAACTCACTTTGAGGACCCGTTGATGAACCACCGGCTACCGCTTCACCACCTGCGAGCTTTTCCTTTCTTGCCGGTGCCCACAGCAAACTGTCCAGCAGCCAGATTAATCCGGTTGCTACTGTCAGGATCACCAACAAAATTGAAAAATAATTTGCCATTACTTACCTACCTTGAGAACAGCGAGGAACGCATCCTGAGGTAATTCAACATTACCTACCTGCTTCATGCGTTTCTTTCCTTCTTTTTGTTTTTGCAGCAGTTTTTTCTTACGGCTCACGTCACCACCATAACACTTGGCGATAACGTTTTTGCGCAGCTGTTTAACTGTGCTTCGTGCAATAATATGGTTACCGATAGCAGCCTGAATAGCGATATCAAACATCTGGCGCGGGATCAGTTCACGTAACTTTTCAACCAGTTCACGACCACGACCCTGACTGTTTTCACGGTGGGTGATCATGGCCAGTGCATCCACACGTTCGCCGTTGATAAGTACATCAACACGCACCATGTCAGACTGCTGGAAGCGCTTGAAGTTATAGTCCAGTGAAGCAAAACCACGGCTGGTTGATTTCAACCGGTCAAAGAAGTCCATTACGACTTCAGCCATCGGTATTTCATAGGTTACCGCGACTTGCTTACCATGATAAGTCATGCTGGTCTGCATACCACGCTTCTCAACGCAAAGTGTGATGACATTACCGAGGTATTCCTGAGGAACAAGAATGTTTGCCTCTACCATCGGCTCGTGAATCTCTTCGATTTCATTCACCGGTGGCAAATTAGAAGGGTTATCAACCTGTACGGTTTCCCCTTTGGTTGTAACAACCTGATAAATTACTGTTGGTGCGGTGGTGATAAGATCAAGATCGTATTCCCGCTCCAGACGCTCCTGAATGATTTCCATGTGCAGCATGCCAAGGAAACCAATCCGGAAACCAAAACCAAGAGCAGCTGAACTTTCCGGTTCATAAAACAATGAAGCATCATTCAGACTCAGTTTCGATAATGCGTCACGAAAATCTTCGTAATCGTCTGAGCTTACCGGGAACACACCGGCATAGACCTGAGGTTTAATTTTCTTAAAACCGGGCAGCGGCTTATCAGCCGGCTCACGTGCCAGTGTGATGGTATCACCCACCGGGGCACCGTGGATCTCTTTGATACCGGCAATGATAAACCCAACTTCTCCGGCACGGAGAATACCGGTATCAGTTTGCTTAGGAGTGAAAATACCCACTTTGTCCGCCTGATGGGTCTGACCGTTAGACATGATTTTAATTTTGTCTTTTACGTTCAGTTCACCCTGAACAATACGTACCAGAGACACAACGCCCTGATAGTTATCAAACCAGGAATCGACAATCAGCGCTTTCAGCGGTGCATTTCTTTCACCTTCCGGTGGCGGAACACGGTAAACAATAACTTCCAGTACGTCTTCAATACCCACGCCGGTTTTGGCTGAGCAACGCACAGCATCGATGGCGTCAATACCGACGATGTCTTCAATTTCTTCTGCTACACGCTCAGGTTCAGCCTGCGGCAAATCAATTTTATTAAGGATTGGCACCACTTCCATATCCATATCAATGGCGGTGTAGCAGTTTGCCAGAGTCTGTGCTTCTACGCCCTGTCCGGCATCAACCACCAGCAGCGCACCTTCACAGGCTGCAAGTGAGCGGGATACTTCGTAGGTGAAGTCCACGTGTCCCGGTGTATCGATAAAGTTCAACTGATAGGTTTCACCATTCTTCGCGGTGTAATTCAACGTTACACTTTGCGCTTTGATGGTAATACCCCGTTCGCGCTCAATATCCATCGAATCCAGCACCTGTTCGGCCATTTCCCTGTCAGTCAGTCCTCCGCAATGCTGGATAAGACGATCAGACAGTGTAGATTTACCGTGATCGATATGGGCGATGATGCTGAAATTACGTATGTGCGACTGTTGCATAATGCTGGAAAATGTCCTGCGAGAATTAAGTTAAACAAACCGGATTTTATTTGAACCGGCAAAACCACAATACTTCTGCCCGGGAAAGTTAATACGGCAGCGCAAAGCGTGCGGATTTTACCTATTTCTTCACTGAAAAGCGAATCAGTGTACAAGCCTTATCAGGCTCAGCTCAGGGCTGATGTTGCTGAACGGCTCCGTTAGCAGGAATGGAAGAAAGAATAACAGGACGGAAACGGGTCTGGTCGCGCTTTTTCAGGTAACCTGAAATTACCGTGAAGGCCAGAAACGTCACACATAGACTACCCAGTAAAACCCAAAATTCGCCGCTGAGTCCCACAGCCGGCAGCAGTGCATTAAAGCTCAGCGCACTGGCAATAAAGATAATAAGAGGAATAACGTAAAGCCAGAGTGAAGCAGTCACAATGCCGGCTTCCGGCACGCCGATACTGACTTTATCTCCCACCTTACAGGGCACCGGAGATTGCATTGTCAGTTGCTGGGTTTTCGGCGACAATGCGCGGGAAATCACACCTGATCCACAGTCAGATTGCGCCTGACAGGATGAACAGGTGGTTTTGATAGCGGCTTCGACGGTGATCACGTCACCGTCGACAGCTATTACCGTAGCGGTTTCCTTAATCACCGCTGACCTCTTTGAGCTTCAAAGAAGTGGCAATAGCATTGGCCGTCTGCAGAGGAATTTCCCCGATGACTGTCACCTGGGCCTTACCATCGGTGAGAGTCAGAAACGTACTCAGGTCATGGCGCAGGACTAAATCGGAACCGATAGCGTCACTGGCAGGCTGTACATATACAGACACATCCACCAGCCCGTCAGAGAACAATTTGTATTCCACCACCTGCCCTGTCATCGCCAGGCGGCGGATATCTCTTTTCACTTCGACCATACCATCAGGAAGATAATCGACTTCCCATCCTTGCTGACGGTTTGTGGACGGCGTCAAAGCCAGTGGACTGGGAAGAGAAGCTCGGTTCACACGGGCAAAATACGCAGGCGGCGTGTCTGACATTGTCAGTGATGTAACCTGAATTTGCTCCAGCACATTACCCTGTAGATCCAGCGTATTAAGTTTCAGCAACATCCCCGACTGTTCATCCAGCCAAAGCTGGTAACTGAAACGGGTATTATCACGACTGACGATCCTGAACTGCTGAGCTGGCCGGCCTGCCACACGGGCTCTGCCCACAGATACAAACTCGTAGCCTTTGGTCAGAGAAACCGGTTCGTACAGCAACTCTCCGGGTATAGGACCATTGATATACTGAGAATGCAGACTGTAAGGCTGGGTATCCGGTTCAAATATACTGACCACATCCCCTACCCGGATGAGCTCTCTTCCGGGGCCGTTTTGCAGATTCAACTGCTCCACGCTGGTACCGTCTTCAAGTACACCGTGCCGCCACAAGTAGGGCACAGTTTCCTGATTTAACCGGCTGACGACATAGGCCACCTGAAAATTCAGTGTACGGGTCGCTGCAGTCATTTTCTCCAGCCATCCGGTCACCGACTCCGGCTTAACCTGCGCTGCTCCAACAGACTCCGGTTCTGCACTGTCATTATGTGCTGCGGCTTTCTGGCTGATAGCTTCTTCCGCTGTCACGATAGAATCGGGAGGTAAAATATCCTGAGACACCGGATTATGAGCATCAGATTCCGCTTCGATTTCAGCAGCAACCTGCCGCGAAGCCGCTTCAATCCCGTTTTCCTGAGCCGGAACAGGTGAAGAAAGAACGATAATGGAAAACGTGCATGCCAGAAAAGCATGCCCTGAAAACGCGCGTACCAGCTCCACTGGAGCTGGTACGCGTTGTATAAATGATTTTGTCATTTAGCTCTTAATTTGGATTAGCGTCAGACTCAGCACGTTCTTCTACGGCTTTACTTTGATCTTCTGCCTGCTTCAGCTGAATCTGTTGTTCATGGTCAGCGATGATAGCATTGATCTTACGCTTTTTCTCCAGCACAACATTCATATCGTTGCGCGGAATCGTACGGGTCTGTTCCAGGCTAACCGGAGAAAGCCCACCCAGACGGGTATTCGTCTCAAACGTAGAGAACGGTTCTGCAGGTTCCGGCTGATTCATTTGTTGAACACCAAGAATCACCGCGACAGCTACTGAAGCAGCAACGGCGAACTGTCCACCCTGTTTGGCAAATGGCACCACACTACCGACCAGCGGCAATGATTTCCAGCCTGAACGCTTCGGCGCCATCACTGTAGGTTCACTTTCTAAGGCAGCGGCTACCGCAGCAGTAATGTCTAACTGAGGTGCGACCGTGGCTTCTTTACGTAAACCACTACGAATAACATGATATCGCTTCCACTTTGTTTTTAGCTCTTCATCATTAAGGATTGCATCCATGATGTCAGCGCTGTTTGTCTCGCCATCCATAAAGGCTGACAATTTTTCTTGCTGTTGCGTCATATTATAAAATCCTGATCGAAATGATCGTTTACCACCTTAACACAGCTAGTTAGTTCGTTTCATCCCGTGAAAGTTCAATTTCATCGTGAAAAAAAATCAATTTTCTAACAATGGCTGTATGACCTTGTCGATTGCCTCACGTGCCCGGAAGATCCGGGAACGGACTGTACCGACAGGACACCCCATTACGCTGGCGATTTCCTCATAACTTAAGCCTTCAATTTCCCGCAGGGTTATTGCCATACGTAAATCGTCGGGTAACTTCTCCACAACACGGAATAATGTAGCTTCGAGTTCATCAGACAACAAACTGCGTTCCGGCGTGGATTGCTCTTTCAGCGCATCACTGCCTTCGTAATAGTCTGCGTCTTCAGCGTCGACATCATTTGCAGGCGGCTTTCGCCCCTGTGCCACAAGATAATTCTTAGCGCTGTTAACGGCAATGCGGTACAACCAGGTGTAAAACGCACTGTCGCCGCGAAAATTTGGTAACGCGCGGTAAGCCTTGATAAACGCATCCTGAGTGACATCTGCAACATCACCGGAGTTTTTGACATATCGAGACACCAAATGCATCACTTTATGCTGGTAACGGGTTACCAGTAAGTTAAATGCATTTTTATCACCGCTTTGTACCTTTTCAACAATCTGTTGATCGGTTATCTGCTCGCTCATCCGAGCTATTTCTCCTTAACATCTACCACATAAACAGCTCATGCAAGCATCAGGTAGACTGCATTATTCCCAATAAGTTCGCAAAAAATGCGGACAATCTTTAAATTATCAATAAATAATATAAGAAAAATCCTGCAGACGCGCGCTCTATGCTTTGCGTTTTGCTGTGCTTCCTTTAGACTTGCCGGACCTTAGCCTACAAGTAAACCGCTAAAATACCATGAAATCAGTGGCTTCTTCACTAACATCAGCGGATCCGAAAGGAATTGAGCACCAATGTGATGTTTTAGTCATCGGCAGTGGTGCTGCCGGATTAAGTCTGGCGCTGAAACTTGCAAATCATTGTAACGTGATTGTGCTGAGCAAAAGCGACCGCAATGAAGGATCGACCCGATACGCCCAGGGCGGTATTGCCGCCGTTTTCGACGAACATGACTCTGTTGAGGCACACGTTGCTGACACACTAAATGCCGGTGCCGGATTATGTGAAGAAGACGCAGTACGCTTCACAGCCCAAAATGCCAAAGATGCACTGAACTGGCTGATAAATCACGGCGTACCTTTTGATACTGAAACGAATGAGCAGGGTGAGGAGCGTTTTCACCTGACCCGTGAAGGTGGTCACAGTCACCGCCGTATTTTACATGCTGCCGATGCAACCGGTGAAGCGCTGCAAATTACTCTGAATGATGCCGTGTCATCCCACCCCAATATCCGGTTCCTGGAACGGTACAACGCCATCGACTTAATTAAGTCCCGCAGTAATAACCTGCACTGTACCGGTGTGTACGCGTGGAATCTGGAACAGGCCCATGTTGAAGTTATCCGCAGCCGTTTCATTGTGCTGGCCACGGGCGGCGCGAGCAAAGTGTATCAGTACACATCTAATCCGGATGTGTCCAGCGGTGACGGTATTGCCATGGCCTGGCGTGCTGGTTGCCGTGTGGCGAATATGGAATTCAATCAGTTCCATCCCACCTGTTTGTATCATCCTCAGGCAAGAAACTTCCTGATTACCGAAGCACTGCGGGGTGAAGGTGCACAGCTGTGCCATGCTGATGGGACACGCTTTATGACACGCTTCGATGAACGGGGCGATTTAGCGCCCAGGGATATTGTTGCCCGTGCCATCGACTACGAAATGAAACGTCTGGGTGCTGACTGTATGTATCTGGATATCAGTCACAAGCCGGCTGACTTCATTGAAAAGCATTTCCCGAACATTTACCGCAAGTGTCTGTCTGTGGGCATCGATATCACTAAGGAGCCTATTCCCGTGGTGCCTGCCGCGCACTATAGCTGCGGTGGTGTCATGACTGATTTTAATGCCAAAACTGACCTCGATAACGTTTATGCCATAGGTGAAGTAGCTTATACCGGCCTGCATGGTGCGAACCGTATGGCATCAAACTCTCTGCTGGAATGTGTGGTCTACGCTGCAGCTGCCGCGAAAGACATCCTTACTCATTTGCAGGACGACTACACTGAAGAGACGATTGCCCCCTGGGATGAATCACAGGTTACCAATTCAGACGAAGAAGTCATCATTCAGCATAACTGGCATGAACTGCGTTTGTTTATGTGGGATTACGTGGGCATTGTCCGTACTAACAAAAGACTCGAGCGCGCACTGCGACGGATCCAGTTGCTTAGCCAGGAAATTCAGGAATATTACGCACACTTCCGGGTCAGCAATAACCTGCTGGAACTGCGTAATCTGGTGACGGTTGCGGAACTGATTGTCCGTTGCGCAATGAACCGTAAGGAAAGCCGGGGCCTGCATTACAATGTGGACTATCCGGACCTGCTACCGCAAGCCAGACCCACAGTACTTAAACCTTTGCCGGCCAAATGTCAGCCTGAGCCCGGTACACTGGCCACCAGTACTTACCGGGAAGATGAGCAGCTTTAACAACCGCCGGTTCAGTTTTTCACTGAACCGGTTTCGCCGGATATAACGGCACCTTTTATTAACGGCTCACCATTTGCGGTATTTTCCAGCAGGAAATCTGTTATGCCCCCTCCCCTGCTGATTTTAAGGTCCGCATTGCCGGGCAGAAATAGCGGGCGCTTAAATTCACAACTTATGTCAGTGCTGTGATCAGCTTTATCTGTTTCTGCATAACTCACCGCCATAGCCAGCGTCCACATGCCATGAGCAATCGCTTTGGGAAAGCCAAACAGTTTTGCAGTGAATGCGCTTAAATGAATAGGATTGGCGTCTTCCGAAATCCTTGCATAACGCCGCCCGGCATCCGCCGGTGCAGAAAAACTTGCAATGTTCTGCCAGCGTTCAGCGGCTTCTGCTTCCTCAGCGTTTTCATACGCTTGCGCTGAAGGTTTAAACGGTGGCTCGTGCCGCGGCGCTGAAGGCTCCACACTGTCGTCCACATGTGGCGCTTTTACCCGCACCAGATAAGTAGCTTCTGCCCGGTAACATTCCCTCTCCTGTTGCGTAGCAGTGGTATACATAAGAATATCCCAGCCCCGCCGGTGAGGTGTAATCGCAGAAAAACCGGTACGTAAAGTGACAGGTTTAGACAGCCGGATCCCGCTTTGCTGGATGATTTCGTTTTTCCTGTGTACCAGGCCAAATAAGGGGAACGGACTTCGCGGGTGAGCCAGACACCGCATCTGCAATGGCAGAGACAGCATCTGGAGATAACAGGGGTGCAGTCTGTCCCCGTGCTGCCAGTGAGTCATATCGCAGTAACGGTGGTAATGTGAAGGGTCAATCAGCTGTGTTTTACCACCATGAACACCCGGCACCGCAGGAGGCTTAAATTGCTTCAGTAATTGTTTGTCAGGGCGGTGCGTCAGCGCCCGGTACAATAAACTCATCATAGTTACTTAATCCCCTTGCGACTGATGCTGAACCAGTCTCACCAGACGGCGATAGTAAAGCTTCTTACATTCCCCCGGTAAAACCCAGCGATAACAAGCTGTGCCATCATAATGTGTACCGGCCAGGTAAATACCGAAAATCGTCACTTTGCTGCCGGATGATATTGTCAACGGCCTCACTGTACCGCTGCGGGCAGGCTCATACCACCGGTTTGAGTCCACCGTTATGCTTTCACAACCTTGCCGCATCTTATGTTGCCCTGCAAGCAGGATTAGCAGAAAGACCGGCACAACAGAGCACAGGAACACGGAAACAGTGTAATCAGGAAACCACGAAGCGGCGCTGGCAGGCAATGACCATATCGCGATGCCTGCAGCTACAAGAGGGATAGCTACCGCAGCCATCCGGATGGCACGGTAGCGGATAACGAAGCTATACTTTGACACGATCCAGAATGATTTTGACCATTCTTGCCAGCTCAGGGTCTTCACATTTCTGATGGCCCATGAACCAGGCAAACAAATCGGGGTCGTCACAGGTAAGTAAACGTTCAAATAAAACCTGATCGTCGTCGTTTAAGTCGTCGAATGCTTCTTCTACGAATGGCAGAAATAATACATCCAGTTCCAGCATGCCCCGGCGGCATGCCCACTTTAGCCGGTTACGTCTTTTCTCAGTGAACATCAATTAGGACCTCTTCATTGAACGGCAGCACTATACCAGAAGAGTCACGCCGGCTCACCGTACTTTTTGTCAGATTACAAACTTGTGAATTACAATTCGCCCCCCATAGTTAGAGTTCACGTTTAAAAGTTACGGATGGTTTATGTCAACGCCAGATTCACTTAATGAGTTAGTTTCAGACTTTGTTATTCCTCTGACGGGTTCCACAGTCATTACTGTTGAAGGTGAACAGCAAAATGATTACCTGCACGGGCAACTGACCATCAATGTAAAAAATCTTGCTGACAATACAGCCCGCCATGCTGCGCATTGTGACTTTAAAGGTAAGACATGGTCGCTCAGCAGTGTTTGCCGCTGGCAGAACAGTATTCTGATGCTGATGCCATCGGGTTGTGCAGAAGCCTCTCTGGAACAGTTAAAAAAATACGGCGTATTTTCAAAAGTTACCATTGAGAAAAAAGACAGCCAGCTGAAACAATATGCAGTGAAAGGCAAACAGGCAGAGCAATGGATTAGGGAATTTTTCGGTTCACTGCCTGAACAGACACTGGCCACTGTTCAGCACTCTGACGGTGTAGCGATCCGCGCAGATTATCCGCAGGACGTGTTTATTTTGCTTCTCAGTGAAACCGCTGCCGGCACGCTGGAGCAATGGCAGGCAGAACAGAACATCCAAACTTACAATTATTGCGTTTATGACGCCTTAATGGTGTCTCAGGGTATTCCTGAAGTCAGTGGTGAAGTGGTTAATGAGTTCGTTCCCCAGATGATGAACGTACAGGCGCTGGACGGCATCGATTTTAATAAAGGCTGTTACATGGGTCAGGAAGTCGTAGCCCGCACCCGTTACCTGGGTAAAAATAAGCGCGCGGGATACGTCTTTTGTTTACCCGCGGCAATTGATGTTAAAGTAGGTGATACCGTTGAGAAGGCACTGGATACAGGATGGCGCAGAGGCGGCACTGTTATCCGCTGTGCTACATTGGGCAAAGAGACCTGGTTCATGGCCGTGCTGCCCAACGACACAGAAGCAGACACGCCACACAGACTGGCGGACGCGCCTGACGTTCAGGCATGTTTTTACGCATTGCCATATACTGTATAGCAAGCAATGCAAATTCACGTGTTGAGAAAACACACCCCAAAACAGGAAATATTATGACAATCACGTCAGACAGTGTGGTAACACTACACTATACCGTTTCAACAGAAGACGGCACTACACTGGACTCTTCAGAAGGCAAAAACCCGCTGGTTGTGCTGCTCGGCAGACGCTTCCTGATTGAAGGTCTGGAAGATGCTCTGATGGGCAAAAATAAGGGTGATAAATTCGACGTCGCTGTAGCGCCTGAAAAAGCTTACGGTGAACGTGCAGACGAACTTGTACAAAGCGTACCTAAGTCAATGTTTGACGGTATGGATGTGCAACCCGGCATGTCTTTCCGCGCTACTTCTGAAGGCGGCGAACAATCTGTGATCGTTATTGAAGTCAGTGAAGAAGAAGTGATTGTAGATGGCAATCACCCGCTGGCAGGCGTGCCTTTGAAATTTGATGTGGAAGTCGTCGATATCCGTGAACCGACTCAGGAAGAGCTGGAACATGGTCATGTGCATGGTGAAGGTGGCTGTGGTCATAACCACTAAGCCCTGAACGGAATAAAAGAAGCCGGTGCAGCGTCAGCTCACCGGCTTTTTTGTATCAGATCGCTTCTTCGTTCTGTTCACCGGTACGAATACGGATAGCCGTTTCAACCGTGGTAACAAAGATCTTCCCGTCACCAATCTTGCCAGTTTTTGCTGATGACTCAATGGCTTCAATGGCCTGCTGAACCTGATCGTCTGCAAGTACCAGTTCCACTTTAATCTTTGGCAGAAAATCTACCTGATATTCAGCACCACGATACAGCTCAGTGTGCCCTTTCTGACGTCCAAAGCCTTTTACTTCGGTGACGGTCATGCCGGCAATTCCTACTTCGGCCAGTGCCTCACGAACATCATCCATCTTGAACGGCTTGATAATCGCTTCAATTTTTTTCATAACTTGCTACTCGTTGTTTAGTGAACTGATCCGACTAAGTCTATGTCGTTACTGCAATAGTTTACACAAAGATTGCCTCACGTACATAGACAAAGCATCTCTTTGACCTGCAAATTACCACACCGGAACTGCATTTTACTTTGCACGGTAAAGTATAGACATCCAGCCGTTTGCTGTCTTTTATATACGCATTTTCTGTGCATTTCGGTTAATCTGACCTTCGGGTAACTGAATTATTGCAACAGGTATGAACGCGCAAAAAGGACTGTCTCTGATAGAACTGATGATCACTGTAGCCATCATGGCTCTGCTGATCACTGTCGGCGCACCTGCCATGCAGTCCGTTCTCCAGCAAAACCGGGTGATAGCGGCTGTAAATGATATCAGCGGCGCTGTGCGGATGGCCCGTTTCACTGCCATTGATCAGGAGCAGACTACCCTGCTTTGCCCCACATCTGACTACAAAAATTGTTCAAATGACTGGACTCAGGCAAAAATCGTTTTTATGGATACCAATCTGAATGGTGCCAGAGACAACGATGAACCGCTTATACTCTCTACTGATCCTCTGGGTACCGGCCTTGGACTGGACGGAGTATCAGGCACTCTGACGTTTGCCGCTGATGGCAGTGTCAGCAATGCTGTCACCATCAAAATTTGCCCGTCGTCAAAGGATGCCAAAGCCGCATCGGCCGTGCTGATTACCTTATACGGCCGCGTATCTGTTGCCACAGATGCCAGTGGTAACGGCATTAAAGAAGATCTCAACGGCAGCGATTTGTCCTGCTAATGCCAGCATTTTACAGGCGCATATGTGCCTGCAGCATCCAGCGTCAACGTATCGCAGCCATCGTTTAACCCTTTAATCCGGTCAGCACGAAGTACATACCCGCCAGCAGAAACATTAATGACCGTGAACATATACTTATTAATGACCGGGGCCGATAACGCCACCTGACCGGCATAACCCGCATTCGCCAGACGAAACCGTATTTGCTCGGCCTGCCACCGCAGCAGTTGGCTTCTTGCCTGTTGCCGTTCGTGCCGGTTAAGCAAATCAACAAAGCCGGGTACTGACAATGCACTGAGAATACCGGTAACAGCCAGTGCCATCATCAGTGACATCAGTGTTACACCCCGTTGAGATAAAAATTCTTTCCTTTGGTACAGCATACAATTCCCTGCTCACAAAATAGACTGATATCACTTTATCAAACCGGCAGAACAGTTCGCTGCCGCCTATAAGGACAGTTGTCATGCGTCAGGGATTTTCGCTTACAGAACTGCTGGCCGGACTTGCCATAACAGCGATAGTGGCGAGTCTTTCTTTGCCTGCTATTCAACATCAATATCGTCTTGGACAACTGACCAGATTACTGGATGCAGTACAACTGCAATTCAGACGGGCGCAGGCTGTGGCACTTGCCGGCGGCCAGCACGGTTACATTGCCATCCATGCCGGCACATCCTGGTGTGCGGTGGTCACGTCAACGGTGTGTCATTGCAATATTCCTGCGTCCTGCTCAGCCTCAGCACTTTTTGAGCCGGTGGACAGTGGCGGGTACCCTGCCACATCGCTGGTTAATAATACGTTTAACCCGGCTCATTTTGCCCGGTTCAGCAAGGGTAGCGGCAAAGCTTCCGGTAATGCAGGCTCTCTGACTTTCGATGTGTCAGGACTCCGGGGCAAGATGATTGTAAGCAGCCAGGGCCGCATCCGCGTTTGTCTTGAAAATATGGACTACGGAGGATACCGGGCATGTTAAAGATCCAAAGGGGTTTCAGTCTGTCCGGCATGCTCATTTCCATGGCGACCGGCCTGACACTCATTGCCACCTCAGCATCACTGATTGCTTCAGTGAAAAACAGTCAGCAACGCCAGACCAGTGCTCTGTTGCTGGAAGATGAAATGGTTCGTGTCACATCGTTACTGCGGCAACAGTTAAGGGAAAGCGGTAAAACGGGAAATTACCTGCAAACCTTAATTCAGTCTGGGAATCCGGATACAACGTTCACCTCAAAGCTGGCAAGCGGCGCTTACGGAAATGAACCTGCCGGCAGTTGTATCATTTATGCATCAGATCTCAATCTGAACGGTGTTATTGACAGTCACCCTGTGAATGAGAGGAGAGGTTTCAGACTCAGAAGCAAGGCCCTGGAAACACGTATTAACGGCCGCACATGTACTCAATCCGGATGGCAGGATATTACCGATCCAAATTTTGTGACTGTCAGTCAGTTTACTGTGAGTCTGGACAGGAAACAGCAAACCACCGATATCACCGTTTCTCTTGCCATGGGTCTAAAAACAGCCAGTGACATTTCCAGACAAAATACATTTATTGTCACGGTATATCATGATTAGACTGGCCCGAAAACACAAGCTGCAATGCTCCGGCAACAAATTAGCGCCACGCGGAGCAATATGGACAGGTACAGTGCTGCTGCTATTGCTGATTGTTGTACCGGCAGGTGCCACACTGACTGTTATGCTGTCCGGCTCTGCTACGCGGTTTCTGTTACGAAAAAATGCAGTTGTTACCCGTGCAGATCTTGCCGGTGATGTTATTCAGGCTCAGGCCGAAATAAATTATGCAGCCAGCTGGCCACCTGCCCTGCTTTCCGGCGCGAATATGGTATTAAGTCAGCCGGGCGTTCAGACTGTCCGCCATGCAACAGTTCGCAACATCATCCTGGATGTCAGCCGCGCTGTGGACAATGGTATGCTCAGCTCCCGCGTGGAACTGACAAAGTTTCCTTTTTTGCTCTCCATTCCGGCCGCACCTGTGGTGTACAACGGTTCAACGCCGTTACTGGGCACATTTGCGCTGTATCTCCCGCCGGCAGGGTCTCATCCGGATTTTGTTTATTCATTGTGGTCCGCAGCTTCTGTTGATATGTCAGTCAATGGCAGGATGACCTGTGCAGATTCATTTACCGGTCAGGACTTATGTCCGGTATCACCGCTGAGTAATACGCCGTTTAAAAGTGCTGATATCAAAGATGCAGATAATAAAATCGCTATACCACCGGGAGATTATCTCTTCGGACTGGATTTGGACAACGCTGACTTAACCACCATCGCTCTTCTGAGCCGTAACATTTACACGGACTGTCAGGCTCTGCCCGCCACAGATGTCATCGTATATGTAAAAGGTGACTGTACGCTTTCAGGTAACAAAACCCTGGGCAACAGTGCGTCGCCTGTGTTGCTCATTATAGAAAATGGTCATATCAAAATGGAAGATAATGCGGTGGTGAACGGCGTTGTTGTCAGTTACCGAAGCAACAGCAGTTTTAGCCGGAAAATCCAGATTTCAGACAGCGCCATTATTAATGGCAGTTTGCTACTTAATCATCCCGCCACGACAGACAGTCACCTTCGTGTGGCCTATCACTACACTATTCTGCAGCACCTGCAACACCACCCTTTATTACAACAAACCGGCATAGTGCCCGGGGCAGCACATCCATGACGGAGCAGTTAACGATGAAAGGATTTGTACAGACTGAACTGCTGGTGGCATTTATTCTTTTAACCGGCTCTCTCACTGCCTGCCTGATGACCATGCAATCAAGCATTTCAGCAGCGCTGGCACTTCATGACGCAAGTCAGGGGTTACTGCTCGCGCAGACACTGGGCAAACAATTGTCAGATACCGGAAGAAACGGTACAGGTGAAATGGCTGACTTTTTCAATCAGGGTAATAACCTGTCAGCCAACGTGGTCAGTGGTACGCATACAGTAAACAGCGGACCGGTTGCGCCGGCAATGCAGTTCACAGTCAGTTGGCAAATCCAGCCCCGCTATGTCCATTCAGGAAATGTAACAGGCACTGCGGCAACAGCAGATGTTCCCTGGCCGGTACTGAAATCCGGTACGCTGTCGGTGAATTGGACAAGTCATGACGGCATCCAGGCCAGTAGTCCGGTCACAGTGAGCAGCCCTCACCCGCTCATTTCTGCAGATGTGCGTAAAATCAGCCGGCTGAATGCTTTAACACCATGAGAGGGATCAGCAGGACCAGCAATACTCTGAGCTGTCGATACTGCCGCTGTTATTTTCATCCCAGGCTTTACGCCCGTCGCTGTAATACAAAATGATACCATCCGATGCCTGACTGGTACCGGACACCGGCGTAGCTTTTATCTCGTAGTCAGTTGCAGAGGCAGCCTGAATGGTCAGGGTATAGCGCTTATCTGAGGCACTTTCAGAGGCCGGTGACCAGTTATTAAAAATAGTTGGTGTACCGGTATCACTGCCACCCGATGCAGCGCCCTCATAAGTAAAACCACCGGTATGATGACGCTCCATTGCTGCTGCGAACGCCATCAAATCAGACTGTGCCGTCTTACGGTAGCTTTCCTGAATAACACCCTGATAAGCGGGATATCCTACCGCTACCAGGATGCCCGCAATAGCCACCGCAATCATCAGTTCAATCAGAGTAAAACCACGCATTTCTTTCATTTTATCCTTTTTCATTATTGGCGCTCTTTCTCTGTGGTCCAGCTGTTTTGCTGTACCCGTTCGAAGCGGCCGAAGATATTTTGTGCCAGACAGGCAAAGGCCGATGTGCACTGCTCTTCGTTACCATCCTGGTCGACGCTGATCACCGCAGACACACACTCTGTGCCCAGACAAACTACCGGTTCCACGATTTCCTCAATGAGGATTTTCGTTTCAGGCGCAATACCGGTCTGTTTCAGCTCAGCGTAGCGATCCTTTTCATCAATATCTCCGTCATTATTCAGATCATCCACTGCATTACCCGTCAACATATCTACCAGATACGCACGGCTGTTACCGGTAGGTGGTGCACAGTCACTTTCTGAGCTCGCAGCCGGTACATACGTGGTGAAGAAAATTTTATAATCAATGATCAGAGGTGAAGACAACACTTTTTCCCCTCCGGTAGTCAGTTTTATAAACCAGCCATCTTTGCCTGCAAGCTGGGTTGCCGCCACACTTTGTGTGTTGGCGTCTGAACTGCTCAGTAACGAATTAGTGGCATCGTACAAAGTGGATTCAGTTACGCCTGTGTTGAACACATATTCGCCGTTGCTGTCGTGTTCAAAAACACCTTTGTCTTTAATGAAATAGAAACGGTCATCCACATCTACATCCAGCGGCGATGCGCGCCAGCCAGAGCCGATAGCGACGCCATAGAATAACTCATCGCCCAGCGCGATTTCAGAGACATCTGCACCGTAATAGAAACGGCGGTTATCTGTATTGGTTGCCCCGCCTAAATCAGCGATACGGGCACCTTTAACAAAGTCGCTGCCAGTTTTGCCGTTGTAGATATCCATACGGAACAATTGCCCCCCCATGTCTGACACATACATATGGTCTGCATAACCATCGTTATCACGGTCAATCACTGAAATCCGGCTTGGTATACTGTACTGCATCTCAGCAATATTGAGGTTGGCATCACTGTTACTGGCGTGCCAGAGTAACGCACCGGTATCTGCATCAAACATGTACACAGCATTACCAATACCATCAGGATCACGGGTCAGCTTAGTATCGTGACCGTCTGCGTAACCACCACCCACAATCATGACATTCTTTTCGGTACTGCCCATTTTCACTTTGGTAATGGTAGGACGGGACCAGGTTTGTCCCATTTTCTCAAGTCCGGTTGTGCCGCCACGGATTGCAAATACCAGTTTGGGAGATGTTTTGCTGGTTACATCGAATACATAATAATTACTGCCACCACGACGCATGCCAAGATACAGGTAGGTTTTACTGCCGACTGTGCGCAGAACCATATCACCGTCAAGGCCATAGATGTGTGTATACGAAGAGGCATTCTGGTAAAAGTCGTGCAGATTGGCCATCAGCTCTTTCGGAATAATCGCGAAGTTTTCTTTACCGGTGGCGGCATCAAAGGAATGCAGGAACCCCTGATTGGTTGCAACAAAAATGGCTGAATCATTGGTACCGTAGTTAACAATGACCGGCTGAGAGTGAATAGGATCGCCCATTTGCAGTCGCACATCTGAGGAGTCGCCGTCACCGTCAGAATCTTTAACGTCGACACCCCGTGACCATTTCAGCAACTCACTTCTCAAGGTTACCGGATTAGATGACGTGGTAATTGCCAGATCTGCGGTGGTGATGAGCGCATTGTTCTCATGCACGGCATTCAGACTGGATGCAATAGAACCCGGTGAGTCAAAGAAATACACATTACGGTTGATATTCATCTGGCTGGCCGTTCCGCCTTCCCTCACATCGTTGCCATCGGCCAGCGTGGACCAGTAGCTGTGAGATGAATCTGAGAAGAATCCTGTTACAGAGTCCACTGCTCCTGCGCCATTTTTATCCAGAATCGTGTCACCGCTAATTTTGTATTTTTTCACGTTACCGGGCCAGATAGTGCCCTCTGATGGCTTAAATAAAGCAAAATACAGCTCGTCTTTGTGGGTCAGACGGTTCATCTGGTTAACTGCCACACCCGGTGACACAAAGGTAGCATTTACGTCTTTTACTGAACGCAGGATAGTCTGGAAAGCCGTAAGCAAATCATCACTGTTATCCACCTGATAGAAACCACCGCCGCTTTGCAGCGCTATCTGGTTAAGGAAATTGTTGGCATTGCTGTTGGCAGCAAAACCGATAGTGTGGGTGATAACACGACGGTCTATCACAGACGTTTCCGTTTTACTGATGTTCTTCACCAGGTCCAGACCGCACTTTTCACCACCGGAACCGGTACAGGACTTGCCCAGCATTGACTGAATTTTACTGACACTGTGGTTACTGTTCGCTTCACCGTCAGACAGTAACACGATGTGGTTATTGGTCTGACACTGCAAATCTGTGACCGGAGAAATATAGGTTGCACCGGATGGAATGTATTCGTTAATACAATCCGCATCACTCAAATTGTCATCACTGCATCCGTAAGGACGGACCGGATCTGAGCCGCTGTAAGAATCACGGTGACTGACCCGGGTACTCTTACGCACATCCCCTGATACATTGTTGTTACCGCGGGTCAGGCCATAGTCCACAGACAAGCCGCCATAATAGCGGGTTGCCTCGTACAGGGTATCCACAATGGGGGTGTAACCACTGGCTTTAAGTTCGTCCACTTTGCCGATCAGGTGTTCACGTACGGTGGAAGAAACGCCCGGCGTTGCATTGCCGTTAAACTGAATGTAAAGCTGTGGTGCACGTGACGCACTGCCATTCACCGAATAAGCTCCACGGTCTCCGTAGAAATCACTTAATATCAGCATTAAATCATTACCGGCGCTCCAGCCACCACGATTGACCACTTCCTGAACCACACTGGAAATATCCGGAGAGACATGCTGCCATTTACGATAAAAGGTGGGCAAGTTCCAGGTAATACCACTGGTCTTCGACTTATTTCTGAGCAGGTAGCGGCTATAGTTATCAAAATCAGCCGCATCATTTTCTGCCGATGCAGAAATTTTCATAGATGCACTGCCGCCGTGATAATCATAACCGGTAAAGACCAGATAAGCCTTATTGATGGTAGCGTCCTTTGGCACGTTAATATTGGTAAAACGCATGCCGATGTACGCGTTGTAGTTTGAATTCATGGTCAGCTCAGTACCGGTGGACTGATAGCCGTTGTTCTTTTCCTCTGCATTATCCCTCGTGGAAGACACCTGAAACAGGCTTTCGCCGGAAATACAGCCTGTGGCAGTCGATTCATCATAGGTGACCACCAGCTGCGGAGAGCCTGTGGTGCCGTAATCTGCTGATCTGGCTTTGCGCTCACTGCTGCTGTCAGTACTGCTACCTTCAAGAATAAGACTCAGGTTCTGACCACCACACCAGCCTGCCTGGTCAACGATTTCCTGTATAACCGGTGAAAAATCCGGTGTTGAGATGACGTCATCAGTGACGGGAAATTCATTATCAGTGGTCCAGTCAACCTGACTTGCGGTTGTGGCTCTTGATGAGATGTCAGATGAAGCTGTGGAAAACGGCTGACTGTCGGCCGCCAGTTCACCGCGAATAGTGATCACAGAAGCCGCTGAGTTTAACTGTGAAGACGTCAGACGCATATAAGCGCCGGTAATTGTGGCGCCCTGAGGAATATTTAAACCTGTAAAACGCAAACCGCTTGTTACCGTTGCCGTACCGTAGGTGAAATAAACCGCATTGGTGTTCACATACACTGAACCGTTAATCTCGGAGGCATCGTCAGTACTGCCGCCGGTTGACGTGATCAGCTCAGGATTTATGGCTTCATCAATTCCCTGTAACGGAAAGAGTACCGGACCGCCATAATCAGAGAAACGCATCAGGCCGGCATTAATATTGGTTGCCTGGTCCAGCGCCGCTTTCAGCGCATTTTGTACTCTGAGCATCCTTGTCTGACTGGTGTTGTCATAAGCCGCCATACTGCCCGATGTATCCATAATGAACAGTACATTCGGCAAATAGGTTTTCGATGAGTCTGCTGTCCCAAGATAAATATCCAGATCGTCACCCCATGCCGCGAAGCCGATACACGACCACATAAGAAATGAAATAAACCAGCGTGATACTTTTTTCATTTTCATAATTCCTACTGCGAAGCGGGCGCGATAACAGCGGCAGTCACGGTATTTGCCACCACTGTTGAACGCTCGGCTACCTTGCCACACCCTCTGACAACAAACACGTGACAGTTAACGTTACTGCCACCAATTACATTACTTGAGCCTCTGCAGGCCTGCTCACGTACGAAAGCGGTTTTCGACCAGCTTTCAGTACGCATATCATTCTGATAATTACCGCTGCCGTTGTGTTCAGAGCCGGTATTCAGTACTGAGGTAGTTACCCGACGGTCAGTCCAGTTCTGATCAGAACAACTCAATGTATCGGTGTCGGGATCAAACTGAGTTCCCTGACGGGCTTCTGACAAGGGATCGGTTTTACTGGAATCGGTCAGTAAAATTTCGTCCTCAGCTTCAAAAAACACCCCGGCCAGTGCCGCTTCCGCAGCATCGAAAGCCTGACCGGAACGCTGCATCGACACAGCCATTTTACTCTGCCCAAGACTTGACGACACAGCACTGACACCAAGGATAGTCAGTGATAATAAAATAAGCAGCGCCAGAATAAGCACCATACCTTGCTGAGGCTTTAATCCTTGCATCACAGGCTCCTCACAAAATTCTTCATATTGCGTAACGCCAGTGTTTGCGTGAACACCTGGAAATAGTGCCCGCTGTCAGTAGCTACCGCGCTCTCATTCAGTACGGCAATATTACGGCTGGCGATATTCGATACCTGAGAGGCATCACTTTTTAACAACACCCCGATGCGTACCGATACAACCTGACGGTTAACCGCCCGCAATGCTGACAACTGACTGGCGGTGACATACTGAACAGCTTGTCCCTGAGAACCGGTGGCGGTGGCGGTGACGCCGTACTGCACCTGAAAACTCACGACATTATCCATCAGAACCACCGACTTGCTGGTACCTGTTGCCGTTTTTACACCACGCAATGCCCGGCCATCGTATCCTGAACAATAGAGCTTTTCTCCGGACACGTAGTAACGGTTCACCACGTGAAATTCGTCATTGCCTGTGTAGCCATAACGGTTTCCGGTGCAATCCTCCCGCCCCAGAAAATTCACAACCAGTTCATCAGCAGCGCCGCTTCCGCCCTGGCTTGAGCCGAGGGATGCGCTGGACAGATAATCCCCCGGCAAGCCGACAGGACGGTTCTGAATAAATGCCGCTTCAACAAGGGGGTCTACCGTGGTATCCACTCTGGCTACTACCTGGTCGTAGCGCCCGGCCTCAATAACTTCGCGGTTCAGCCTTGCCATAACAAAACGTCCTGACTCCTGCACCTGGCTGACCGCCTGATTCAGGGAATTTGTCACTCTGGAACTGACCATTGTCTGGATCACTGCACCGCTGATCACCAGACCCAGCACCAGCGCGATCATCATTTCGATTAAGGTAAAGCCCCGCTGATTCATAGTGTGATGTCCTTAACCACGCAGGCATTACTGTCACCGGAGTCAGGGTTACACCGGGTATTTAACGTGTACTGTTGCCTGGAGGAAGACGAAACCGGCCACGTCAGCATAATATGAATGCGGGAGCCTGCTGAGCAGGTGTCCGCATCTCCGCTGTTACTGTCAGTGCAAGACACATCTAATGTAATGGCTTTATTAGTTTGTACTGCTGCACAGGACAATGACCACGCATCGTACTGCGCTATCTGTGCTTCGCTGCATGTGCCGCTTTCACAGTCAGGAATGGAAGAAGGCAGGCTCAGACAGTGACACGCATACGTATCACCGGAACCACAGGACAGTGTGGCAAAATTATAATTGTTACTGGTGAAATAGGCGTTATTCACTACCATACCATCGCCTGCCGTGGCCGGCCGCGTGGCAGCCCGTAACCGCTCTGCTACCTGTTCGGCAACCAGCTCAGACTGTGTGCGGCTTATCGCATCCCTGTTCGCAAAAGAACCCACAAATTGCAGCGATGCAACGCCAAGCAGACCGATAGCAAGCACGAACAACGTTATGAGGACTTCAATGAAGCCCACACCGGTTTGCCGTTTTTGCAACGTATGCTGACGCATAACTAGTCTACCTGTTCAAAAATTAAACTTACCCCGCATTTATCCTACATCAGAGGGGCATTTTAATAAGTATCGGCAGAAATCGTTGGGTATTGAAAAGTATAATTCGCGGAGCAGCAACACTCCGCGATGAAGAAAGGCGTAACGGGGAAGGAGTTAACTGACTTGTTTAATACGTAACTCTTTAGGCACGGCAAATTCTACGTTTTCTTCACGTCCGGGACGTTCAGAAGCACTTTGCGCTCCCCATGCCTTAAGCTGATTGACTACCCGCTGCACCAGCACTTCCGGCGCAGAGGCACCTGCGGTAACACCGATGTGTTCAACACCTTCAAGCCACGCTTTCTGAATACAATTTTCATCGGCAATAAGATGCGCCTGCGCACCCATTTTTTCCGCCAGTTCACGTAGACGGTTGGAGTTTGAACTGTTCGTAGCACCTACAACCAGCAACACTTCGCAATCTGTCGCCAGTTCACGCACGGCATCCTGACGGTTTTGCGTAGCGTAACAAATGTCGTCTTTGCGTGGTCCGCTGATTGCCGGGAATTTGTCTCTGAGTGCATCGATAACATCCGCAGTGTCATCTACCGATAACGTAGTCTGACTGCAGAAATACAAATGCTGCGGATCCTTCACTTCCAGTTTTGCAACATCTTCGCTGGATTCCACCAGATAGATGCCACCTTCCGGATTATTGTACTGCCCCATCGTACCTTCTACTTCAGGGTGTCCGGCGTGACCGATGAGAATACATTCCGTGCCGGTCTTACTGGCTCGTGTCACTTCCATATGCACTTTCGTTACCAGCGGACAGGTTGCGTCAAACACTTTCAGTCCACGGGCTTCTGCTTCCTTTCGCACTGCCTGAGAAACGCCGTGAGCTGAAAAAATAACGATGCTGTCATCCGGCACTTCATCGAGCTCATCGACAAACAGTGCGCCACGCTCTTTCAGACCGTCCACAACAAATTTATTGTGAACCACTTCATGACGTACATAGATAGGCGGGCTGAACATTTCCAGTGCACGTTCAACAATAGTAATGGCACGGTCTACACCCGCACAGAAGCCACGGGGGTTGGCAAGATGTATTTGCATAAAACGCTCCGCTAAACCTTACGCTGCAGAATTAATAACGTCGATTATCTCGACATCGAAAATCACCGTCTGACCTGCCAGCGGATGATTGAAATCTACGGTAACAGAATCACCGGCAAGACTTCTGACAATGCCCGGTACTTCGCTGCCGTCAGGCTGGGAAAACGCCACGATCATACCTTCCTCAAGGTTTAAATCATGGCTGAAACGGGTGCGATCCATATGATGGATGTTATCCGGATTAGGCTGACCGAAAGCGTCTTCAGGGGCCAGCGTAAAGGCCTTTTTATCGCCCTTACTCAAACCCAGCAGGCACGCTTCAAAGTTAGGTGTCAGGCTGCCATCGCCCATCACCAGCTTGGCCGGCTTATTCAGACGGGTACTGTCAGCGGCAGAACCGTCTTCCAGCTTTAAATCGAAGTGCATGATCACTTCAGATTGGGCATTAATCACAAAATCACTCATACTGCGTGCTCCTGTTACGAATTTGAACCGGCGCTGTCAGACGCATTGCTTTCATCTTTACTGGTAAGCATGTCCCAAACCAGTAAGGCAGCACCAATAAAAATGGCGCTGTCTGCAAGGTTAAAAGCCGGCCAGTGTGACTGACCAACATAAAAGTCTAAAAAGTCGATAACGAAACCGTGAACCAGCCGGTCGTAAACGTTACCTATGGCACCGCCCAAAATAAAACAAAACGCTACCGGTAACAGCTTCTGCCCTTTTCCGGCCTGTTTAAGCCACCATAGAATAACGGCACTCACCCCTACTGCAATCGCGGTAAAAAACCATCGTTGCCAGCCTGAGGCATCATGCAAAAAGCTGAACGCGGCACCGTAGTTACGTACATAAGTTAAGTTGAAAAACGGCAATATCTGAATGGACTCAGACAATGCCATTTTGCCGATAACTTCGTACTTACTCCATAAGTCCAGTACCACCACGACAGCACTTATCCATAAAAAGCGCAGGCCGGTATCAGTCAACAGTTTAGGCATATTGACGATTTTCCCCTTCACCGTCGACGTTAGTTACGCAACGTCCGCATAATTCAGGGTGTGCTTCGTGACTGCCCACGTCATCACGGTGATGCCAGCAGCGAACACATTTTTCACCGCTGCTCTTCGTCACTTCAATGAACAGGCCATCCAGCTCTGTGGCTTTCGCGCTGTCTGTTTTTTCGCTTAACGGCAACAGCTCAACACCGGAAGTAATCAGGACGAAACGCAGTTCATCTTCCAGCTTGTCCAGTACAGATTTCAGTGCGTCATCTGCGAACAGTTTAATATTCGCTTCCAGTGAACCACCTAACTGAGCGTCCTTACGCGCCTGCTCCATCGCCTGGTTGGCCGCGTCTTTCACTGTCATCACTTTATGCCAGTAAGCATCGTCGAAGCCGCCTTCTGTCGCAAAGCCACCGAGACCTTCGTACCAGGCTTCAGTGAAAACAAACTCACTACGCTCACCGGGTAACGCATCCCAGATTTCCTGAGCAGTGAAACTGGTGACCGGTGCCATCCAGCGAACCAGCGCTTCGATGATGTGGTACAACGCAGTCTGGCACGAACGACGGGCATTGCTATCCCCTTTCGCCGTGTATTGACGATCTTTAATGATATCCAGATAAAAACTGCCCAGTTCAATTGAACAGAAGTGAGTCAGTTTTTGTGATACCACCAGCATGTCGTAATTGTTATACGCTTCAATGATTTCATTTTGCAGCTTTTCAGTGCGGGCAACGATCCAGCGATCCAGAGCAACCATATTATCCGGCGCAACCGCATCTTTAACCGGGTCGAAACCATTCAGGTTTGCCAGCAGGAAACGGGCGGTGTTACGGATCCGGCGGTACGCATCAGCAGCGCGTTTCAGGATTTCATCGCTCACCGCGATTTCGCCGCGATAATCAGTCGACGCTACCCACAAGCGCAGAATGTCTGCGCCCAGCTTGTTCGTGACCTGCTGCGGCGCAACCACGTTACCGATGGACTTGGACATCTTGCGGCCCTGCGCGTCTACAGTAAAACCGTGCGTCAGCACTTCTTTATAGGGTGCGTGGCCATACATAGCCGTGGAGGTCATTAAGGACGACATGAACCAGCCACGGTGCTGGTCAGAACCTTCAAGGTACAAGTCAGCGCTGGCCGGAATATCGTCACGACGTTCAACAACAAAATAATGCGTTACACCAGAGTCAAACCATACGTCCAGCGTATCGGTCACCTTTTCGTACTGCTCAGCATCAGCACCTAACAGTGCGGCATCGTCGAGATCCCACCAGGCCTGTATCCCTTTTTGCTCAACAGCTTGCGCCACTGTTTCAATGATAGCAGCAGTCTCCGGGTGTAGTTCACCGGAAATACTGTGTACATAAAGTGGGATAGGAACACCCCAGGTACGCTGACGTGAAATACACCAGTCGGGACGACCCTCTACCATTTTCTCGATACGGTTCTGGCCCCACTCAGGGATCCACTCTGTCTTCTCAATTTGTTCCAGAGACGCTTTTCTCAGGCCTTTTTTATCCATGCTGATAAACCACTGAGGCGTAGCACGGAAAATAATTGGCGTTTTATGGCGCCAGCAATGGGGGTAGCTGTGCTCATAATTGATATTCAGCAGCAGGTTACCATTCTCTTCGAGCTTTTCGATGATCGGTTTGTTTGCTTTGAACACGAACTGACCGGCAAACAGCGGCGTTTCGTCATTATAGACACCGTTATTTGCAACAGGGTTGTAAACTTCGATGTCGTATTGCTTACCAACATTGAAGTCGTCTACACCGTGAGCCGGTGCTGTGTGTACAAGGCCGGTACCGGAGTCAGTAGTAACGTGGTCACCTAAAATGAACGGTACAGTGATATCCAGGAACGGGTGATTTACGGTCAGCTTTTCAAGTGACTGGCCCGTGCAGCTTGCCACTGTTTTAAAGTTTTCCACGCTGTAACGTGACATACAGCTTTCAACCAGATCTTCCGCCAGGATTATCCAGTCACCGCCGTCCAGTTCTACCAGTGAATACGTCAGTTCAGGATGCAAACTAATCGCGCGGTTGGCAGGCAATGTCCATGGCGTGGTGGTCCAGATAACCGCTGACGCATTATGCACTTTTAAGTCACCGGCAGACACACCAAATGCAGCAGCAATTGCGTCTGCATCCGCTACCGGGAATTTCACATCGATAGCTGGCGAGACCTTATCTTTATATTCAACTTCTGCTTCTGCCAGCGCTGAACCACAATCTGTACACCAGTGAACCGGTTTGAAACCTTTTTCCAGATGTCCGGAGTCTGCAATTTTGCCCAGCGCACGGATGATGTCGGCCTCAGATTTAAAATCCATGGTCTTATAGGGATTATCCCATTCACCAAACACACCAAGGCGTTTAAAATCTGCCATCTGGCCGTCGATTTGCTTTTGCGCGTAGTCGCGGCACTTCTGACGAAACTCAGCCGCAGAGACTTTTACGCCCGGCTTACCGACTTTCTTTTCAACCATCAATTCGATGGGCAGACCGTGACAATCCCAACCGGGAACGTAAGGCGCATCGAAATCAGATAAGGTTTTGGCCTTAACGATAATGTCTTTCAGAATTTTGTTTACAGCGTGACCAATGTGAATATCACCGTTCGCATAAGGAGGGCCATCGTGCAAAATAAATGGCTTCTTACCTGCTTTTGCTGCGCGAATTTGTTTGTACAGGTCTTTTTCCTGCCAATCGTTAAGCATCGCCGGTTCTCTTTGCGCTAAGTTGCCACGCATAGGAAAAGGCGTTTCCGGTAAATTCAATGTCGGTTTGTAATCGCTCATAAACTCGTTATTTCCGTCCACCTGCCGTTGCGAAAAGTCGCAACAATTTGATAATTAAATGCCGGCAATGCCAAACAGCGCTCTTGCTGCCTGCGCATCGCGCTGAATCTGTTGTTTCAATGCGTCAAATGACGCGAATTTTTCTTCATCCCGTAATTTCTTTACCGGATAGACTTTTATCTGCCCGCCGTACAGCGAACCGCTATAGCCAAATATATGCACTTCAAGTTGCGTGCGTTTACCTGCCACAGTCGGACGGGAACCCACATTGGCCACGCCATAATAGCGGGTGTCATTCACATCCACGGTTACGGCAAATACGCCGTTGATGGCCGGGCGTGAACGTTTCAGTAATACATTGGCAGTCGGGAACCCGATTGTGCGCCCTTTTTTCTCACCGTGTACCACTCGACCATCTATCACGAATGGCCGTCCCAGCATGTTACCGGCTTTTTCAAATTCACCGGCAGCCAGTACTTCACGTACTGCTGTGGAACTGATGCGGCAATCATCGACCATAAAGCTCTGGGTACTTGCGACTTCAAATCCCATGCTCTGCCCTGCCCGCTGCAACATGGAAAAGTCACCGCGGCGACCACGGCCAAAACGGAAGTCGTCGCCCACCACCAGGAATTTTACGCCGAGACGCTCAACCAGCAACTCTTCGATAAAGGTGTCTGCAGACTGACTGGCAAAATACTCGTCAAAGCGGACACACAATAAACGGTCAACATCCTGTGCTTTCAGTAGCCGATATTTTTCCCGTAAGGTACTCAGGCGCGCGGGAGCTGTATCAGGACTGAACAGTTCTTCAGGCTGAGGCTCAAAAACCATAACGGTAGAAGGCAAGCCGAGTTCACGGGTCTTTTCATGTACATTTGCCAGTACTGCCTGATGGCCCCGGTGAACACCGTCAAACTTGCCAATAGTCAGCACGCACCCGCTATGATCGGGGCGCAAATTATGAAGACCGCGAATTAATTCCACTTGCTGCCGGGTTCCTGTAAGCCTGAGACTGAATGACAAAGCTCGCGATTATAAACGACCCGCACCGTAATACCAATCGTTGCGCATAGTTTATCCGCCAAATGCCCGAAAGTGTCGTTTGCGGACACCTGAAACAAGCAAAACGAAGAGGAAAACAGCCACAGCGGAGCCAATAGTGAGAGTCACATGGTAAATTTGTGCAGTTAAATCCAGTGCATAAAATGCGTCACCCCGATCAAAATACACAATGACACCCGCCATCAGAGTGCTGGCAATCACCACCTTAATAAGGAAAAACAGCGTTTCTCTGCTGGCCTTATACACACCGTTTTTATGCAGTGTTGTGTAAAGCAGACCGGCATTCAGTGTGGCTGACAAAGAGGTCGCGATAGCCAGGCCAATATAGCCGTAAGGAATAGCGAAAATCAGGTTAAACACCATATTGGCAATCATGCACCAGATCCCGAATTTCACTGGTGTTTTGGTATCCTGGCGTGAAAAGAACCCCGGCGCGAGCACCTTTACCCACATAAAACTGACCAGTCCGAAGGCATAAGCCACCAGCGAATAGGATGCCATACGGGCGGTTTCAGCAGTGAAGGCTCCACGCTGGAAAATAACTGTCATAATCGGCTCAGCCATAAATGCCAGACCCACAGCAGCAGGAATACCCAGTAACGACACCATACGTACGCCCCAGTCCATGTTGCCACTGAATGCTTCGGGGTCGTTCGCCACATGATTGCGCGACAAAGCCGGCAGAATGACCGTTGCGATGGCAATACCGAACAAACCGAGTGGAAACTCCAGCAACCGGTCTGAATAATAAAGCCAGCTGATTGAGCCTGTAACAAGAAAACTGGCAATGAGAGTGTCGAACAGCAGATTGATCTGCCCTACTGACACACCAAACAGTGCGGGGATCATTAATGTGCGTACTTTCACCACACCGGGATCATGCCAGCCCCATTTTGGCTTCACCAGTAATCCGGCACGGTACAGAAACGGCAGTTGGAACAAAAGCTGAACGATACCGCCAATAAAGACGCCCCATGCAAGCGCAAAAGCCGGCTGGGATAAAGCCGGTGCCACGAACCAGGCGCATACTATGATACAAATATTCAGCAATACCGGCGTAAAAGCGGCCACGGCAAAGCGGTTTAATGTATTTAAAATCGCCCCGGCCAATCCGGTTAATGTGATAAAGGCAAGATAAGGAAAGGTGATTTTAAGCATGACAGAAGCGAGCTCAAATTTTTCACCGGCTTCCTCTCCCTGCCACCAGGCAATAAACCAGCCTGTACCAAAAATGGCTGTTAGTACCGGGGAAGCAAGAACACCCAATATAGCTACCACAAAAACAATCGCACCCAGCGTACCGGAGACCTTCGCAATAAAAGCCCGCAGTTCTGCCTTGTCGTCCTGATGGTGCACTTCGGTCAGCACGGGAATAAACGCCTGGGCAAACGCCCCTTCAGCAAACAGGCGTCGCAGAAAGTTGGGAATTTTGTTTGCGAAGAAGAATACGTCAGCTGCCGCGCCGTCTCCCATGAGTTTCGCTACAACGACATCCCTGATTAACCCAAGTATGCGGGAGATAAATGTCATCACACTGACAATGATCCCCGACTTCAATAACTTTCCTGACACACGCGCCCTGCTAACTGAAAAATTCAGACCGCCACTATAGCGGAAGCGGGGGTTTGACGAAATCTCCGCAGATAAAAATTCTGTACCGTGACAGTGTGTTGAATTAAAGATGAAAAAAACATGACAGACAGATGAATTCCCCATTTTGCCCTGCTATAATCCGCGCATCTCACGGGGGATGCCTTTATTGCGCAATCTCAAAACTATTTTTCCTGAGGTGTCGGGCAAAATAGTTTGACATTTGGTCGCCGGATGAGCATAATCCGCACCCTATTTTTTAGACATGTATTTATTTTGGGAGTTACACCTTGGCTAACATTAAGTCTGCTAAGAAACGTGCAATTCAAGCCGAAAAGCGTCGTCAGCATAATGCCAGCCGTCGCTCCATGACTCGTACAAGCATCAAGAAAGTAGTTGCCGCTATCGCTGCAGGTGATAAAGAAGGTGCACAATCTGCACTGGCCGCTGCTACTCCGGTACTTGACAGAATGGCAACCAAAGGTTTGATTCACAAGAACAAAGCTGCTCGTCATAAGAGCCGTCTGTCTGCGCAAATTAAAGCGCTGTAAGACAAGCTGACGAGAAGTAAAAAAGCGCCTTATGGCGCTTTTTTTATGTCCTGAATTTTACCCGGCTTTGAATTTTCACTGACTACCTCCACTAGGCTGTTAAACCAAATTTCAGCCGGTTAACAGAATCCCGGACCATTTCCATACCTACGCCGCTACTACAGAGATCGACAGGCTTCTTATTTCCCAGACCTGTATTTGCTGATTTCATCCATCTGATTGCATTTTCAGCATTGCCGAAACAAACAATTGCTTCATTCATCAATTTTGCCAACTGTAAGGCCCTGTCAGATTCCCTTAATGGTAATTTACCTTTGTGATCTGACTAACTGCAGGACTGCCATGCCCGCAAAGAAACGCCGGGCATGGCAGCTGCACGCGCTTTGCTGACTTCAAACATCTTTGCTATTTGCTTAACTGCACTCAACGGCAAACCCTCTTCTATGATGTCGATAACGCTATCGAAATCAGGTGCGGCATGCTGAGTGAGTTGTCTGTACTCTTTGGCATATTGCATGAGAATCTCCCGTAACGTTAAAAGTTAGTGAACAACAATCAGACAAAACACGCATATTTTCGTACTAACGAGCGAAAATCAGCGCTTATTTTCCAACAACAGCCCTGATAACACCTCCCATTAATCCACAAACAGTTAAATCAACATGGGCAAAATTGATGATACATTGAGTAATATATGTAATAGCAGCGCTGCAACAAAGCCTTTCCGATGACGGTACCTGAGATACAGTCGTGTCATCAGGGCAAAGCTCAGAAAGGTCGTCACTCCCCACCCGACATAAACGATGCTGTGCAGGCCGCCGGCAACGAAACCACAAATAATGATAACCGGACCATCAGTTGTTATTTTCTTCCTCAACTGATGAATAAGCCCTGTAAGGACACAGTTCTCTAAAAAGGGGCCGGCAAAAACGATGAAGATGATCCCCTGCAAACTTACTGACGGATAGCTCTCTTCAGGTTCCGCGGGAAAAGGGATCCCCGCAAAAGATGCAAAGTACACGATAAAAAAAGTCCAGAGAACGCACCACACATAGCTGAGTAAAAGATCAGCCAGCAATTGGATTTGTGAATACATTAAGTCATTACCAGGCATAATACAGGCAGTACAAATTTTCCTGCTCAAAGCCTATCTTCTGTGCCCTTCCGGTGCCACTGCGCTGAGGCACAGTTAATAATGCAAAGTTGACGGGAGGTAATTCCCGCCGCTGCGAAAAAACTACACAAAAGTGTGTTGCCGGGTAGCAACGTCAACGTCATTTTCTTTTGCTAGCGTCAGGTACAGTGCTGAACCTTACCGCCCGGTTACGTGCATTTCGGGGATTTTTTGGCGAACTTTCGCTGGTGATAACAGCAGTAAGCTGAGCTGGTAGAATTTTTGCTAAGGTTGTTAGTGTTAAGAACTTAATGCTGAGTGTCACAGGCGGGAGTTCCTGCTGAGAACCCGGTGCAGTTAACGCACTTGTACAATCAAAGGTGAGATTACAATGATGAAAATCCAGGTACATGATAACAAAGGAATTGAGACCCACGAATTGTCTGCAGACGAGCTCACACCGCAGGTAGAGCGCAAGCTGAAAGCGCTTTATGCATTCGGCGGATACTGCAAAGTAGGAAACACACGATATCAGAGTGCAGAAGTGCTGCTGGCAGATATTGCCCCCCGTATGGCCGGATAAATCGCAAAACTGGCTGCGTCAGCGAATGCGGCCAGTTCTTTCTCCCCGCATATGGCCGTTGTCACGATACTGTCAGACAACCTTCACTAACCTGTAAACCTGCGGTCACCTGACTGTCAATTAACCATCCTAAGATGTCCTTCCAAAGTTACTGCTTTGGGAACGGCTATGAAACGCACTCACTACCGCACACTGTGGTTATCTGACATTCACCTTGGCAATAAAGATTGCAAAGCTGAATACCTTCTCGACTTTCTCAACAATGTCACCGTCGACACCCTCTATCTGGTTGGCGATATCGTTGATATGTGGGAGATGTCGCGGCAATTTCGCTGGCCTGAGGCGCACAACCAGGTGCTTCATACATTTATGAAAATGAGCCGTGAAGGGACCAAAGTGGTGTATTTGCCCGGCAATCATGACGAGCCGTTGCAGTCTTACTCCGGCATGGATTTTGGCGAAATTGAGATCCGCAGAGAATATGTCCATACTACCCTGCAGGGCAAAAAGTACCTTATCGTTCATGGCGATCAGTTCGATGCTGATGTGACCCTGGGAAAATTCCACGCCTGGATTGGTGACAAAGGCTACGACCTGCTTCTGTTCCTCAACCGCTGGTTTAACCGCTTCCGTCAGTGGCGCAACAACCACTACTGGTCTCTGGCAGGCTATATCAAAAAGCATATAAAAGGGGCTAACGAAGCCATCAGCCGTTACCGCGAAGCCTGCTGCGGCAGGGCGAAAAAGATGGGGCTTGATGGTGTGATTTGCGGCCACATCCACCACCCGGAAAGCACCATGGAGAATGGTATCCATTACATCAATGATGGCGACTGGATAGAAAACTGCTCTGCCCTTGGCGAAGATTTACAGGGAAATCTGACGCTCATCAGCTGGATTGATCATATGCAGGCACGGGCGTCTGTTACCGAGTTCAAGCCACGGTCAAAAGCAACGAAAGCAGCTTAGTAAACAAATAATAATTCACCGGCAACGCTGCCAGCAGGTGAAGCTCTCTGTCACGGAAATGCCATGAAACTGTGTAAAAAGCGTCACACTCAGTTGATATCGTTCGCTCAAAACAATGGGATAAAATATGTTTACTGTTGATGATGTACTGACCCGGCATTATCCGCAGGTTGCGGATAAACCCTGGCTATTTAAATCGCTGTCTTTTGTACTTCGCCACCTGCTGCATGAGCGGGAAATGACCGAGTTCAGTGAAACCTATCCTCACTACGTGGATATAGACTTTGTTGAACAGGTGCTTGAGTACTTTAATATCAGCTACTCTACCCGCGATGTGGAAAAAGAACGTATTCCCACCGAAGGCAAAGTTGTCATTATTGCCAACCACCCGATTGGTACCCTCGACGGTCTTGCATTAATTAAACTGGTCAGTGAAGTACGCCACGACTTAAAAGTAGTCGCCAATCAGATGCTGATGGCCGTTGAACCTTTGCACAACATGCTGCTGCCGGTGAATAACATGCAGGGCGGCACCCCAAAGCAACATCTTGAAGCCATCCATAAACATCTGCACGGCGAAGGCGCAGTGTTAATTTTCCCGGCCGGTGAAGTTTCCAGACTCCGGCCGCAAGGGGTTCGTGACACACGCTGGCATACCGGTTTTCTTCGTATTGCCGGACAGACCAAATCCCCTGTACTTCCGGTTTACATTGATGCTAAAAATTCACCGCTGTTTTACGGTGTATCAATGGTTTATAAACCACTTGCAACTGTTCTTCTGGTGCAAGAAATGTTCAGACAACGCAAGAAGCATCTTCCCATGCGGATTGGCGAACTTATCCCCTTCGAGGCATATAGTCAGCTTACACTCCCGCTGAAAGAGCAGGTAAAACTATTCAAACAACACCTCTACCGCATTGGCAGAAACCGTAAAGGACTGCTGCAAACTCAGGCGCCTATTGCTATGCCTGAAGACCGCAAAGAGCTTACCCGCGCCATAAAGCAATGTGAGCACCTGGGTCATACTGCTGATGGCAAACATATTTACCTGTATCAGCATCAGGGGTATTCACCCATCATGCGGGAAATAGGCCGTCTGCGTGAAATTGCATTTCGTGCTGTGGGTGAAGGTACCAACCGCCGCCGTGATATTGACCAGTACGACTCGCACTACTATCACCTTGTTTTATGGGATGAGAATGATCTTGAGATTGCCGGCGCATACCGTTTCGGTGACGCAGAATTGCTGACGGCTGACGGGCATCCCACCGGCCTGTATTCAGCCACTCTGTTTAACTACGGCAATGATAACCATGCCCTGTTTAAAGAAGGGCTGGAGCTGGGCCGCAGCTTTGTTCAGCCTCAGTACTGGGGAAAACGAAGTCTGGATTACCTGTGGATTGGCATAGGTGCCTTCTTAAGACGTTATCCTAAGTACCGCTACCTGTTTGGTGCGGTATCGATAAGTAATGCCTACCCGCAACCTGCCAAAGATTTGCTGGTGCAATTTTACCGCACGCATTTCCCTGCAAAGTTCGGCAGTGCTTCTTCACGCCTACCCTATCAGGTTTCACCGGAAGTTCAGAACATGTTTCCGGGTGAAGATTACAAAAAAGAATTTACGCTGTTAAAACACCTGCTTGCCAATATGGGTGTCAACGTTCCGACGCTTTATAAGCAGTACTCCGAAATCACTAAAGCTGGTGGCGTCGCATTTCTTGATTTTAATGTCGATCCTGATTTTAACGACTGTATCGATGGCCTGGTGGTAGTAGACACATTCAGTCTCACGGAAAAGAAACGTAAGCGCTACCTTGAGGATATCTCTCTGGCAAAATCAGCCTGACAAGGCTGAGTTCGTATCTACGCTGGCCGCGGCATGCTGTTCCGCGGCCGGATAGCGTCCAAATTGCATGCGGTAGGTGCCTGGTGATACTGATATATGTTTCTTGAAACTGATTCGTAATGAGGCTGCATTTTCGAACCCGGCACGCATTGCAACGGTTTCAACCGGTAGCTGTGTGCTTTCGAGCAATTGCCTGGCCATTTCCAGCTTGCGTTGAGTCAGCCACATGCCGGGTGTCATACGAAAACTGCGCTTGAACTGACGATCAAACGTGCGTCTCGTCATATTGGCTTTGGCTGCGATATCACTTATCGTCAGTGTATGAGACAAGTTCCTGACCGCCCATTCCAGACTTTTTGACAAGCTGGTATTGCCGGCAGACACCGGCTTTGCCACAAACTGGGATTGTCCGCCACTTCGATGAGCCGGTAACACCAGTCTGCGGGCAACATTGTTAGCTGCTTCGTGCCCGAAATCACAACGGATGACTTCGATACCCAGGTCAATACCAGCGGCACTGCCGGCAGAACAACCGACCTGACCATCGTAATGATAAAGAATATCATCACGAAACTGAATATACGGAAACTGCGCTTTAAGTGCACTGGCATACCGCCAGTGTGTTGTTGCAACTCTGTTATCAAGTAAACCGGCTGCAGCGAGCAGAAATGAGCCGGAGCAAAAACTGATTGTTCTCCCCCCGCGGGCATGGTGTTGTTGTAATTCCCTCAGATAAATATCTGGCACATCAACCACTGAAGCGCGGAATGAAGGCACAACCAGTAAATCACATGGCGGAAGTGCTGATACTCTCCGGCACATCAGGCTTTCACCCGATAACCCTGCATAATGTGTGTCTGTCAGAGACACAGTTTCTGTCGTGTACCACACCGGAAATTCATCGCGGGGCAAAGCAAAAAGCTCTGTTGCGCAACCATATTCAAACAGTGACAAACTTTCTGTGAGAAGAATGATGACTTTTACAGATTGCTGCATTTTAAAATTGTCCAAATTTTTACGCTCAATGTCCTTATAGACACTAACCTGAATTTGCATGATCCGCGATAATAGAGATGACCAAAAATTAAACGGAGAACAACCATGCCATCTAATGTAATAAGACCTCTGCCCTCAGGCAGCGAAGAAGCACTCAAACACTTCCAGAATTTACTGAAATTTGAAACAGACTGCTGGGACGTTCACTACGCCATGCACCACAATCTGCAAGACTTTGTTTTACTGGATGTAAGAGGTATAGAAACAGCGAAAAAAGGCTACATTAAAGGCGCAGTTTTTATGCCGCATGCCACTATCAATGAGGAAAGTTTGTCTGCATATCCTGACGACACTGTGTTTATTGTGTATTGCGCAGGCCCGCATTGCAACGCAACAGAAAAGGCAGCCATTCGCCTTGCCAGACTGGGCAGACCGGTTAAGAAAATGATAGGCGGTGTAACCGGCTGGCTGGATGAAGGTTTTGAGCTCAGTAAAGATGTCTGAAATTATTGTCCGGCACGCCACGGAGGCTGATTGTCTCCGTGTACTTGAACTGATGAAAGAGCTCGCAGACTTTGAGGGTTACCTGGATAAATTCCGGGTGACCACGGACTCACTGAAACACCAGTATATCTGTGAAAAACGCTTTCATATTCTGGTTGCAGAACACGAAAAACGGGTGGAAGGTATTCTTGTTTATTACTTTTTACCTTTTACATACGATCTGACCCCCTGGTTATTTATCAAAGAACTCTATGTTTCCGGCCATTGTCGCGGAAACGGAGCCGGAGAACAGCTATTCCGGCATGCCCGGCTGGAATGCCTTGCCCTTGGCGGCACAAAAATGAAATGGGAAGTGCTGGCAGATAACAAGCGTGCACAATCCTTTTATGCAAAACAAGGCGCATTGACAGAACAGGCATGGCAAACAATGAGTCTGCCGGTAAAAGGACATTGGAAAAAACTTGCACAATAGAATTACAAATGTAATCTTAAAGCATCTGACTACATTTGTAATCTATGGAGCAAGACCATGTCTGATGATCCACAAAAGCCGGAAATATCCAACGCCGAGTTTAATGTGCTTGATGCGTTATGGGATGGACACCCGGCATCATCTGCAGAAATCATTGAGCGACTGAATTGCCGCAAACCCTGGCACGAAAAAACCGTAAAAACCCTGCTCGGACGGCTCGTAAAGAAGAACGTTGTTCGTTTTGAGAAAAGCCAACGACGATACTTATACTCACCTTTGATCGCCCGCGAAGATTACACCGAAAAGGAAACAACCAATTTTGTCAGCCGGATGTTCAAAGGCAAAATTGCACCTATGGTTGCCGGCTTTGCAAACCAGAACAGTCTTTCCAGGCAAGATGTGGATGAGTTGAAAGCTCTGATTGAAAAATGGGAGAACCACAATGACTGACTGGTTGCTGCAACAACAAATTGTGCTATCCGTCACACTCATTTTTTTGATTTTGACAGTACGCTATCTTACTCAGGCTATAGGTGCTTACCTGACCTACCGGCTCTGGCTGATGGTTCCCCTGGTGTTAATTGCGCATAACCTGCCAGCATCGGACGTCAGCCTGCCTGCCGGGCCTGTGACCCGCTTTGTTACCGGTACAGGCCAGATAATCGCCACGCCTCAGGGTAACATATACTTGTTCATCTGGGCTGCGGGGGCAATACTGATTGCAGCTTTTGTCATTTCCCGCTACATGGCTCTGGCCAGAGACATTGCAGGCTCACACTGCAAAACCAACAAGTATGCGCAAAATTATGTTGTAAGTTCAGCAGTTACAACCCCTTTACTGTTTGGCCTGATGCGTCCGCGCTTGATCATGCCGGTGTTTTTCCACAGCGCATTTTCAGCACCGCAACAGGCAATGATTATCGAGCACGAGCAAACCCATCTGCGCCGGGGCGACCATCTCTGGAATGCTTCAGCGCTGATATTGCTGAGCCTGTTCTGGTTTAACCCGCTTACGTGGGTGGCACTTTATGCCCTCCGCACCAGCCAGGAAGTGTCGTGTGACGCTGCTGTCCTTCACAACAAATCGCAAACAGACAAAATTCTTTATGCAAAAGCACTTGTGCAGTGTGCCGCGCATACCACCTGCAACAACAACTTGTACCCGGCTTACGGAGAAAAGAAGACTATGCTTACACGACTCACACAAATGCAAAAAAACACTAAGATCAACAAAACAATTACTCTGGCAACCTGCCTTGCTATCAGTATTTTTACAGCAAACACTGCGCTGGCGAAGCTCGCCGGAACGCCTGTGAAAGCAGAACAGGTTAATCTTGCGCAGCCAGTTATGCGAATTGACCCTGTCTACCCCGCTGAAGCCGCCGCAAACAATCAGGAAGGCTCGGTAATATTAAAATTTGATATTTCTGCCACCGGCACTACAGAGAATATTGAAATTGTGGATGCCTTTCCTGATGGCGTTTTTGACGAGAGTGCCAGAGCTGCCCTGTCTCAGTGGGAATATAAGCCACGGGTTCAGGGTGGTAAAGCCATGCGCCAGACAGGTATACTGGTTCAACTGGATTTCCGTCTTGATAACACCCGTTCATCAAACGCAGATGAATTGGAGAAAATCAGCGTAACGCGGTAACGTTTTATGAATGGAATGATCAAAGCCGGGGCAAACCGTTGCCCCGGCTTTGTTATATTGACTGGTTATGCTGCTTTGGCCGGCGCAGTTGCAGGACGCATAAGCAACAAAAGCGGAACCGATGCCAGAGTGATCCACATCATCAGACGAAAATCCTGCAGATATGCCAGCGTGGTCGCCTGAGTAGTTACCAGTGTATTGAGGCTGCTCAACCCTGTACCCGACGTCGCGTAAATTCCGTGAGCCACACTTTCCTTAAAGCCTGCATTATCCAGCGACATAAATTCTGCAAATACTGCATGATTCCGCTGTGCAGACTGAGCCAGATAGGTCATCACCACAGAGATGCCGATGCTGCTGCCAATGTTACGTAACAAACTGAACAATGCTGTTCCTTCATTCCGGTACGAGGCCGCCAGAGTGGCGAAACTGGCGGTTGAGAGGGGAACAAAAACGAAACCCAGGCCCAGCCCCTGAATTACACCGGTACGGATAATTTCATGGGCACTGACATCCGCAGTAAACAGAGTCATCGCCCATAATGAGTAACTCATCAGCATGAGTCCGGTAAATATCATCAACCGCACATCGACTTTACCTGACAAGCGTCCCACCAGAATCATTGAAATCATAGTACCTATTCCTCTCGGAGCAAGCAGGTAACCTACATCCACCACCGGATAGCCCATGAGGTTCTGCATAAACGGTGGCAACAGCGCCATGGTAGCCAGCAGAATAATACCGACGATAAAGATAAACAGCAGTCCCACCGAAAAGTTTCTGTCCCGGAACATGGCCGGTTCGATGAAGGGTTTGCGGTGAGTGAATATATGCACAATAAAGAGATACATACCCAGCGCTGCCATTGCCGCTTCGATAACGATTTCTCTGCTGGCAAACCAGTCCTGAGACTCTCCTCTGTCCAACATCATTTGCAACGCGCCAATGGCCAGCGCCAGCATGGCAAAACCTGTAAGATCAAAACGTCTGTCAGGATCCAGCTCAGTTTCCGGGACAAATCGCATAAGACCAAACCATGCGAGGATACCGAATGGCAGGTTGATGTAAAACACCCAGCGCCAGTCGTAATATTCAGTCAGTAATCCGCCAAGGGTAGGTCCGAGAATAGGACCGAGCATAACGCCCACGCCCCACATGGCCATCGCCTGTCCGTGTTTTTCTTTCGGCCAGGTATCCAGCAGTACAGACTGGGATAACGGCACCAGGCTGGCGCCGAAGATCCCCTGCAACAACCGGAAGATCACTATCTGATTTAAGTTCTGCGCTGCGCCGCAAAGCATGGATGCCACAGTGAATCCGACGACTGACCACATGAACAAGCGGCGGCGGCCGAATCTGGCACTGAGCAAGCCCGTAAGCGGCATGAAAATCGCTGCGGCAACAATGTAGCTGGTCAGCACCCAGCTTATCTGATCCTGTGTGGCACTCATACTTCCCTGCATATGGGGCAAGGCCACGTTAGCGATAGTCGTATCCAGTGCCTGCATGATGGTCGCCAGCATCACCGATAAGGTGATCATGACGCGGTTAGCAGGTGATGATGACTTATCCGGCTGTACAGACATCTACAGTGTCAGCCCTAATACCGAACGCTGATGCTGAGTGTCAATTTCCGTAATCACACTGAGCCCTGCTCTTAGTAACGGTAAATCATGCTCATCATCAATCCGGATGCGCACAGGCAACCGCTGAGCGATCTTTACCCAGTTCCCGGTCCCGTTCTGCGCGGGCAGCACTGAAAATTCCGCGCTCGTTGCCGGACTCAAACTCTCTACCACTCCGTGCCACTGGTGATCCGGATAGGTATCGACATTGATGGTCACATGCTGACCGGGCTTAACCCAGGTCAGATCGGTTTCAGTATAATTTGCCTCAATCCACATTTGCCGGTTCATGACCATCGACAAGGCCTGACTACCGGCAGCAAAATACTGCCCGGTTTTAGGCGGTATACGCACTACCCCGTCCTGCGGTGCCAGTACCTGTGTATGTTTGTAATCAAGCAATGCTTCCGCCAGCGTCGCTTTTGCCGCCAGATAATCAGGGTGCTGCTCTGCCGGCAGTGTATTGCTGCCTCCGAGAGACTCTGCGATTTGTTTTAGATCATCTTTTACCGCCAGTACGTTAAGTCTGGCAATGGCTACATTTTGATGGGCTGCGTCAAAATCTGCATCCGATACATAGCGCTTTTTCAACAGGTTATCCTGACGAACTTCCTCTTTTTGCGCATAGGCCAGCTTACTTTCTGCCAGTTTCAGTTCCGTTTGCTTCTCAACGTAAGAGGCTTTCAGGGCAGACAGTTCTGTTCTGACCTGTGCCATATTCGCAGCGGCCTTCTCCATAGCTACCTGATAAGGTTCAGCGTCAATTTCAAATAGAATATCGCCTTTTTTGACTTGCTGATTTTCACGCACATTGACATGAATAATATTGCCGCTGACCTGAGGACTGATTTGGATTAGATCGGCTTTAACATAAGCATTGTCTGTTTCAACCAGTCGCCCGCCGTGTAACCATGCTGCACCGCCGGCAAGGCATGCCAGTACAGGAACAACGACCATAAACAAAAATCTTTTGCTGCGTGAAGACGGCGCAGCTTTTGTGGATTCTTCTGACATTTAATTCTCCGTATCAGAAAGACATTGACATAAGACGTTCACGAATGAGCGTCAGCACATCGACGAACTGTGTCCGTTGTTGCTCACTGAGGTCCTGCAGCATTTCCTCGCGCAATGCTTCAATTGTCACTTTGATGGTTTTTAACACGGGTTCTGCATCTGCAGTCAGATTAATCAGGTGAGCACGGCGGTCTGCCGGATCTTTGTCCCTGCGGACCAGCCCCCGCAACTCGAGATTGTCCAGCAGCTTCGCAATAGTCATCGGCTGGATTTCGAGCATCTGCGCAAGTGCTTTTTGTTGTACACCGGGATTCATGGCTATCAGTTTCAGTGCTCTTGCCTGGGAAAGGGTGAGATCACTGCCATCTAACCTGTCCTGAAAAGCGCCACGCATGCGCCTTGTGATATCAGCCAGTAAAAAGCCTTCTACCGGACCATGCCGGGTATCGTAGTAACAGGGGGTTTCACGGGATGTGGAATTTTCCATATCAACCTCAATTAGTAAGCAATACTTATTATATGCTTCAATTACTAATCATCAACAGCCGGACACGGAGTTACGGACGAATAACGGGAAAAGCAGGATGGATATCAGGGGAGGTAGAATTAACCGGCTATATCAACAATTTCTCTGGTATCCGGGCGAATACGAACGGTTTGACCGGCAATGGCAATTGATACGGTACCGGTCAGCGGATCTCTGCCGACAACTTTACCTGTCCGGTATACGTCATAACCGAGGATCATGCCGGGTTGCAAAATCTCATCAGCAGCCGGTTCAGCCGGTGTCAGCGCTGACACTTCAGTAACGGGAAAACTGTAATCATCCAGTGTGATATTTTGTGCTCTGTCAGCGGCCAGTACAGGACCTGCAATCAAGGTAACGACGACTCCCGCACACAACGCTTTAAAACTGAACATTAACTGCCTCCATTGCAACTTATTTTCTGTCTGATTACCGGGTCAGACGTTAAGCCGGTTAGTGAACTTATACTTCTGCTTATAAGAGATGTAAGCAATTGGCAGGCCATTACACATTTGTTAATAAAATCAGTAGTTAATGTAGATATAAGAGTAATGACTGGAAAATAGTGACGTTTTTCCGCATCATAATTGCAACACACAAGGAAAAGATTACCCGTGATAAAGATAATTGTACTGATCCCTCTTCTACTCAGCCTGCTCTGGTTTGCCTATCTGAAAGCTAATAAATGGACACTCGCCCAGGGTAAACAGGGATTTATTTATATTCTGGTGCTGTCTGCGGTCATCGCGGCGTTTTATACCCTGATGATGTTTTTGACACACAGGGTTTGATAAGGATGTAGCTGTCCGGAAAAACGGGAATAAGCGGAACATTAAAATTCTGTTCCGCAGGCTGGCAGAGGAGGTTAATCCGTCATTGGGAGAATTTCTGATACATTCCCCGTGGCGTGAGGTTGTGCATCATTCAGCACGTGACCGTTAATCACCTCTTCGTAAAGCTTGTAATAACGCTGTTCCATCACTTCAGCATTAAACACATCTCGGGCATATTCGTGGCAGGCCTGCCGGGAAAAACTGTCTGCCTGAGCAACAGCCTGCTCAAGCTCTTTGTAACTTGACGACAAAAAACCTACATCAGCATTGTTGATAAGTTCAGGCAATGAGCCGTAGGGTGTAGAAAATACCGGTGTTCCCAGGAACAAACTTTCTGTGATCGCCAGCCCGAAAGGCTCATGCCAGCGTACGGGAAAAATAAGTCCTTTTGAGCGCCGGATTAACCTGTGCTTTTCCTCTCCGCCCACCATCCCCTTGAAACGGGTGTGAAGGTGAAAATCGAAATACGGATTTCTGCCGAAGTTAAACCGGTTTCCCCCCAGCACAGCCAGCTTCTCATTGACGTTGCCGGCAATGCGGACAGCACCGTCCAGGTTTTTCAGTGCAGAGCGGGCCTTGCCGAGAAAATGAAAATAATTATCCGGCTTACCGGTATGAGGCTCACCATAATCCCGCCAGTCCAGTCCGTTATAAACGTAACAGTTGGCATGGTGATTAGACGCGTGTTTCTCCGAAAGGAAAACCGTATTCTGCGGATAAGTTCTGGCTTCCCCTGCATTACCATGCTCGGTGCACAGGAACGGTTTATCCAGCTCACCTTCGTAAGGCCAGTGAAAATGCACCACATCAGGCCAGTCTGTGATTTGCTCACTGACCGGCTTATCACGGTCATATTTCAATGTCTGTGAGGCCAGTTCACCGGCATTGCGGGCCAGGAATTTGACTTCATGACCTTGCCTCATCTGAGCCTGAGCCAGTGACCAGATAACCCTTTCCGTGCCACCGTACTTTTTAGCCGGTAACGGAAGTCGCGTTGCATAGGCGTGAAGAATACGCATTAAAAGTCCTTATATACCGGTTCTGCCGGTGGCAAAAAAAAGGTGCGCAAAGCGCACCTTCTGTGATTCAGCAAATGTCGTTTAACGGGCCGTACCCAGGGTAACATCAGCCTCATCACGCAGCGCTTTAACAAAAGCTGCATAGGTAGACTGGCTGTTCGCCTGCGCCAGACGCTGACGGATGGCAGAAACTGTTGCATCATCCGCCGCTTCAGGCGCATGTACTGCAGTCAGTTCAATCAGTGCTACGTCGCCACTGCCTAACAGGGCCACACGGCGGGATTTGCCTTCAGCCGGCGCCAGAGTGAACAGGGTATCAAGCAGATTACGTGGTAATTGCTGATCACCACGATTCACGTTTTCAACGGTTTCCCAGTCCAGTGAACGGGCTGACAGAGAGTCAGCAATATCATTACCACTTTCAAGCTGAGCCAGCTGAGCTTCCGCCCAGTCCTGCGCAGCCTGCTGCGCCTTCTCGCTGCGCAGAGACGCAGTGATAGACTCTTTTACTTCATCCAGTGACTTAGTGCGTTGTGCCTCATGTTCGTTAACACGGACTACCATCACGGTGCTGGCATCCAGTTCGATAAGATCACTGTTCACCTGCTCTTCAATCAGTTCCGGCGAAAATACATCGCTGACAACCTGCGGGTTATCAATTTCGGCTGGTACGTCATTACGGGTAAACAGCGGGGTAGTCTCAACCGATGTATTGGCAATGGCTGCCACTTCATCCAGAGTATCCGGTACTTCGAAGGCGACTTCTGCCATACGGGACTGAAGTTCATAGAACCGGTCAGTGGCTTTTTCAGTGATGAGGTTGTCACGGATTTCCCCGGCAACGTCACTGAAAGGCTTAATGGTTTCAGGCTTCAGATCAGTCAGTTTGATGATATGGAAGCCAAACTCTGTTTTCACGACATCTGTCACATCACCCACATTCTTAAGTGAGAACACCGCTGAGTCGAAAGCGTCGTCCATCATGCCGGGCGTGATGTAATCAAGATCACCACCATTTTCAGCAGAGAAACTGTCTTCAGAATTTTCTTCTGCCACGGTTGCGAAGTCTGTACCACCTTTAATTTCTGCCAGCAATGCTTCTGCTTTCGCTTTTGCAGCCTCTTCATCATCGCCGGTTTCAATCAAAATATGCGAGACACGACGTTGTTCTTCATCTCGGTACTGGTCTTTATTTTCTTCGTACCACGCAGATACATCATCGTCAGATGCCGTCACGTCGCCTTTCAAATCATCGACTGACAATTTGACATAGGCCACGCTGACTTTTTCTTCAGTATCAAACGAAGTGATGTTGGCATCATAATAACCCTGAATGTCAGCATCAGAAATTTCAACTTCGTCAGCAAAAGGCGCTGCGTCCACTACGACATAGCGGGCATCGCGGGTCTGAGCCTGTAAGTCAAATACACGGCGGGCTTCACCGGGCAGGGCGAAATCAGACACGCCAAGAGCGCGTGTCAACTGTTCACGGGTTAACTGTGTACGCAGGAAATTGCGGAAATCTGATGGCTGGTAACCGTTCTGACGTAACAGAGCCAGGTAACGGTCATTGTTAAACTGTCCGCCAAGCTGGAATTCGGGCATGCTGCGAATGGTGTCACGGATTTGATCATCACCCACACGTAAACCTAATTCGCGGGCTTTCTGCTCAACCAGCTTTTCGTCAATCAGGCTGTCCAGTACACCGCGGCGGAATTGCTGCATGTAACCTTCATCAGCAAACAGCGCTGATACGCTCTCACCGTATTGTGATTCCATACGGCTGCGCTGTGACTGATAAGCACGCTCCAGCTCATTAAGACCAATTTCTTCGCCATTTACAGTGGCGGCGACAGTTTCACCGGAACTGTTCAGGTAACTCCCTACACCGGCAAAAACAAAGCTCAGCACGACCAGACCAATGATAATCATTGCCCACGGGCCTTGCGAACCTTCTCGGATTCTCTCTAACATGACTTACTTTCAACTCCGTTGCTTACTGCTTCGCTCCGGCTTTGTTCAACACTCACCGGAAAAATATGGCAGATTATATCGATTCCCCGTGCCAAAGGCGATAATCCCGTCAGTCAATTTGCAGGAAATCCGTTGAATTCCAATAGATAGAGTTGGGTGACATCGGAAAATGCGGGCAGGAGAAATAAAAAAGGCGATGGTACTGACCATCGCCTTTTATCGAATCTTTTTCTGCTTAGTTACAAGCGTCTTTCAGAGCTTTACCAGCTTTGAAAGAAGGAACTTTAGCAGCTGCGATTTGAATAGTCTCACCAGTTTGTGGGTTACGGCCACTACGCGCTGAGCGTTCGCGAACCGCAAACGTACCGAAACCTACCAGTGCAACCTGATCACCTTCTTTAAGCGCTGCGGTAACTGCATCAGTGAATGCATCTAATGCACGGCCTGCAGCAGCTTTAGAGATATCTGCACCAGCAGCGATTTGGTCGATGAGTTGAGACTTGTTCACAATTATGATCCCCTTCGATTGTTATTATACTCTTGTCCGAAAACAGTGATTGTCTTCAGAACGTTATAACAAGCTTGATTTCGACAATCAAGCTAAGTGTTACAATTAATTAACGTTTAATGAATCGCTGCAATCCCTTTAGAGACAAGGCTTCAAGCGAGTACGTAGTAAAGGTAACACAACTTCTGACAGTTGAAAGCCCTAAATTTAAAAAAAAAGGTTAATTTGGGGCTGTAATGGGTGTTTTTTAAGCAAACAGTTCAAAAAAAGGCTACATCCCGCGAATTTACTGGTATGCAGCCAATTTCTACCGTTACTTATTAGCGACAACTTTAAAAGACTCAACAGGCTCCTGCAGAGCAATATCGAGTACTTCATCAATCCATTTAACCGGATGGATAGACAAGTCCGCTTTCACGTTTTCAGGAATTTCTTCCAAATCACGTTCATTCTCGTGTGGAATGACGACAGTTTTAATACCGCCACGGTGTGCAGCCAGCAGCTTCTCTTTTAATCCGCCGATTGCCAGCACTTCTCCGCGAAGGGTAATTTCACCGGTCATGGCAACATCACATTTCACCGGATTACCTGTGAGCGTGGACACCAGTGCGGTGCACATTGCAATACCGGCGCTCGGACCATCTTTTGGCGTGGCACCTTCAGGCACGTGTACGTGGATATCACGCTTTTCATAGAAGTCTTCGTTGATGCGTAGTTTTTCAGCACGGCTTCTTACTACAGTCATCGCCGCCTGAATGGACTCCTGCATCACGTCACCCAGAGAACCGGTGGTGGTCATCTTGCCTTTACCGGGCACCGCAGTGGTTTCGATAGTCAGCAAGTCTCCGCCTACCTGTGTCCATGCAAGGCCGGTCACCTGCCCTATCTGGTTATCTTTATCCGCTTTACCATAATCAAAACGCTGCACGCCCAGATAGTCTTTCAGGTTATCCTGCGTCACAACGACTTTGTCTTTGCTCTTACTCAGCAGAATATCTTTTACTGCTTTACGGCAAACTTTAGAAATTTCTCTTTCCAGGCTTCGTACACCCGCTTCGCGGGTATAGTAGCGAATCATGCCGATGATGGCGGATTCTGTGATATCCAGCTCTTTGGCTTTAAGGCCGTTACGTTCCATCTGTTTGGAAATAAGATGACGTGTCGCAATGTTCAGCTTCTCATCTTCGGTGTAACCCGACAGACGAATCACTTCCATCCGGTCGAGCAATGGCCCGGGAATATTCATGCTGTTTGAGGTCGCCACAAACATAACATCAGACAGGTCGTAGTCGACTTCAAGATAATGGTCGCTGAAGCTGCTGTTTTGTTCAGGATCTAATACCTCAAGCAGCGCCGATGACGGGTCACCACGCATGTCAGAAGACATTTTGTCAATTTCATCAAGCAGGAAGAGTGGGTTCTTCACCCCTACTTTGGCCATTTTCTGAATCAGTTTGCCCGGTAAAGAACCGATGTAAGTACGACGGTGACCACGAATTTCTGCTTCATCCCGCACCCCGCCTAATGCCATACGCACGTACTGACGTCCGGTGGCTTTGGCAATTGACTGACCCAACGAGGTTTTACCCACGCCCGGAGGACCTACTAAGCAAAGGATTGGACCTTTCAACTTTTTAACCCGTTTCTGTACCGCCAGATATTCAACAATGCGCTCTTTTACTTTCTCCAGACCATAGTGATCTGCATCCAGTACTTTCTCAGCCAGTGACAAATCTTTCTTCACTGCACTGCGCTTATGCCAGGGAACATTGGTCAGCCATTCAATATAACTGCGCACCACGGTGGCTTCTGCCGACATGGGAGACATCATTTTCAGTTTCTGCAACTCAGCCCGTGCCTTATCTTCGGCATCTTTAGGCATCTTCGCTTCTTCAATCTTTTTGCTCAGCGCCTCAAACTCGTCCGGAGCATCATCCAGTTCACCCAGTTCTTTCTGAATGGCTTTCATCTGTTCATTCAGATAATACTCGCGCTGGCTTTTTTCCATCTGCTTTTTCACGCGGGTACGAATTTTCTTTTCGACCTGCAGCAAATCAATTTCGCCTTCCATCAGCGCCATCAGGTACTCAAGACGCTCGTTCACGCCTTTCATTTCCAGTACCTTCTGCTTCTCAGCCAGTTTAAGCGGCATATGAGCAGCCATGGTATCGGCGAGACGGGCAGCGTCATCAATGCCATTAAGCGAGGTTAACACTTCCGGCGGGATCTTCTTATTCAGTTTTACGTATCCCTCGAATTGGGATACCGCAGAGCGAATAAGTACTTCCTGCTCATTATCAGGCAGTAGCTCATCTTTAACACGACTGACTAGCGCCACGAAGAATGGCTCAGCCTGCTCGTACTGATGAATTTCACCACGAACATTACCTTCAACCAGCACTTTCACTGTGCCGTCAGGCAGTTTCAATAACTGCAGAATAGTGGCTAATGTGCCCACCTGAAAAATATCATCAGATTCAGGCTCATCAACACTGGCGTCCTTCTGGGCAACTAAAAAGATTTGTTTATCATTTTCCATCGCTGCTTCAAGACAACGGATGGACTTTTCCCTGCCAACAAATAGCGGTATGACCATATGGGGATAAACGACTACGTCCCGTAAGGCAAGTACGGGGATCTCAATGCGATCTTCACGCTCAACTGTCATACGTGTTCTCTGTATTGTTCAAATGTGAATTGATATGGGGATGCACAGGCAAAGTTCAATCAATCCTGTGTTAAACCTTGTTACTTTTACCATTATCGATTTTTAATGATGGTGCAACCTTTTTGTGCCGGAGAGCAGAGCAAAGTCAAACGACTGTACAAATATACGACGAAGGCAGGTTATTGCTTATTACAAATGATAACTATTCCCAATAAAATAAACCTGTTATGCTCAAGAAATTGGAAAAAATACAGTTAAAATCTTATTCTTCAAAGATATCAAGATTGCAGTGAAACTTGTTATGACATCATCTCCATCAAATTCCGGATTCACGCTCATTGAGCTGGTTATTGTTATTGTTATTCTCGGCGTACTGGCAGTCACCGCAGCGCCCCGCTTCATCGATCTTCAGGATGACGCTCAGGCGGCCAGTGTTCAGGGTGTGGGAGCGGCCTTTGCTTCTGCTATTAATCTGGCCCGTTTAAAGTGGCGTGCCGGTGGTCACACGGGGCCAGTGGATAATCTGGATGTGTTCGGCAACGGACAAAACGTCATTGATTTTAATCAGTATGGCTGGCCTGCACAGAGCTATACGCCGTATGAAGCCAGCCCGGTAACGGACAACGCCTGGGATTGCACATCGTTATGGAATGCCTTGCTTGCCAGCGGCAGCCCCACGGTTGCAGAAGATACCTCGGCGGACTACCAGGCCACCTATGCAGACGGTACCTGCACCTTTATTTTGCAGGCACAACCGGCGTTTTCCGTCTATTACAGTTCACTGACCGGTGAAGTCACCATCGATGACACCTTGTAACAGCACTGCCCTTTCACGGTAATTGCGGCTAACCGGATGCCGGACGACCCGGTGACAGATAACAAAAAAGGTCCGAAGGACCTTTTTCTTTATCTTACATGACAATCACTCAGAGACCGCTTTCTTCTCTTCGTTCTTGTACATCAGAATAGGTTTAGATTCGCCTTTAATCACAGACTCGTCGATAACCACTTTGCATACGTTTTCCATTGAAGGCAAATCGTACATGGTATCGAGCAACACTGCTTCAACGATAGAACGCAGACCACGGGCACCTGTTTTACGTTGCATCGCTTTTCTTGCAATTGCATGCAATGCATCGTCACGGAACTCCAGTTCAGTTTCTTCCATAGCAAAGAGCGCACCGTACTGTTTAGTAATGGCGTTCTTCGGCTCACGGAGGATCTGAATCAGGGCTTCTTCGTTCAATTCTTCCAGGCTGGTCACTACCGGCAAACGACCAATGAACTCCGGAATTAATCCGTATTTCACCAAATCTTCAGGCTCTACCCGCTTGAACAGATCGCTGAGTTCCTGCTTGCTTTCTTTAGACTTCACCGACGCACCGAAACCGATTCCGGTATCTTTATTCGCACGCTGCTCAATCACTTTATCCAGACCGGCGAACGCACCACCACAGATAAACAGGATTTTAGACGTGTCTACCTGCAGGAACTCCTGCTGAGGATGCTTACGTCCACCTTGTGGCGGAACGGATGCAACCGTGCCTTCAATCAGTTTCAGCAGCGCCTGCTGAACACCTTCCCCTGACACATCACGTGTAATAGAAGGGTTATCAGACTTACGGGAAATCTTGTCGATTTCATCAATGTAGACAATACCGCGCTGGGCTTTTTCTACATCGTAATCGCACTTCTGCAACAGCTTCTGAATGATGTTTTCAACGTCCTCACCCACGTAACCGGCTTCGGTCAGGGTGGTGGCATCGGCCATGGTAAACGGCACATCCAGTAAACGGGCCAGAGTTTCAGCCAGTAACGTTTTACCGCTACCAGTAGGGCCAATCAACAGGATATTACTCTTACCCAGCTCAACGCCCTCGTGCACATCACCATTTCGCAGGCGCTTGTAGTGGTTATACACCGCTACCGACAGCACTTTCTTTGCGTGTTCCTGACCAATGACATAGTCATCAAGGTGTGCATGAATTTCTTGTGGTTTAGGAAGTGCATCCTGCTTTTGCTTTGGTGCAATTTCCTTAATCTCTTCACGAATAATGTCGTTGCATAATTCAACACACTCATCGCAAATAAAAACGGACGGTCCCGCAATCAGCTTTCTGACTTCATGTTGGCTTTTGCCACAAAAGGAACAGTATAAAAGCTTATTATCACCGTCACCGTTCTGCTTGTCACTCATTACTCTTTGCCTCTGCCTTTCCTGAACAAACGAAAATCGTGCGGGTACACGAGTTCAGGATTACTATAACTATACTACTTAGTGGCGGCTGCGTCAGATCGATTTGTTAAAATCTGATCGATCAGGCCATAATCCCTGGCTTCTGCTGCACTCAGGAAGTTATCCCGGTCTGTATCCCTTGCAACTTTTTCGTAATCCTGGCCAGTATGTTCGGCCATCAGACGATTCATTTTTTCTTTAATGGAAAGAATTTCTTTCGCGTGAATTTCAAAATCCGATGCCTGTCCCTGGAATCCGCCCAGCGGCTGGTGAATCATTACCCGTGAGTTAGGTAAGCAGAAACGCTTCCCTTTGGTACCGCCTGATAACAGGAAAGCGCCCATGCTGGCCGCCTGACCAATACAAACCGTGCTTACGTCAGGCTTAATGAAATTCATGGTGTCGTAAATCGCCATACCTGCCGTCACAGAACCACCCGGAGAGTTTATATAAAGATAAATATCTTTTTCCGGATTCTCAGCTTCAAGGAAAAGCATTTGCGCGACGATGAGGTTCGCCATGTGGTCTTCAACCTGACCCACTAAGAAAATCACATTTTCTTTTAGCAGACGGGAATAAATGTCGTAGGAACGTTCACCTTTAGACGTCTGCTCGACGACCATAGGCACCAATGCATCTTGTGGTTCAAATGGGTTTATCATATCTACCTTGATTTCTTAGCGTTAAAAACAAAAATGCCCGGAAGGTTCCGAGCATTTAAGCAGTTGCTGACAGGTTAAGTCAATCAGAGGGTAATAAATTACGCCTGTTTGTTCATAACCTCGTCAAAAGCTTTGGTCACTTCCTGAGTTTTAGCATTTTCTAATACCCAGTCGATGGCCTGCTCTTCCAGTGCAACATTGCGCATCTGGTTCATCAGTTCTTCGTTAGCTTTATAATAGTCCACAACTTCCTGAGGATCTTCATAAGCTGACGCTGATGTTTCAATTAATTGCATTACTTTTTCATCGTCTGCTTTCAGTTCGTTCTGCTTGATGATTTCACCCAGCAGTAAACCGATGCGTACGCGACGGGTTGCATTGTCAGTGAACAGTTCTGCAGGCAGTTCTGGCATGTTCTGGCCACCAGCTTGCTGACTGAAACGTTGTTTTGCCTGTTCACGCAGTGCATTTACTTCCTGATCGATCAGTGCTTTTGGCACGTCGAATTCATTCTTTTCGATCAGCTTAGAAATAACATCTTCTTTTACGGTTGTTTTCAGCGTTTGAGTCAGTTCGCGTTCCATGTTTTTACGCACTTCCGCTTTCAGCGCGTCAACGCCGCCTTCTTCAACACCGAACAGCTTAGCAAATTCGTCGTCAACGTCCGGCAATTGCTTACCTTCTACTTTCTTAACGGTAACGTCAAATACTGCAGCTTTACCTTTCAGGTTCTCTGCATGGTAGTCTTCAGGGAAAGTCACTTCTACAGTCACTTCCTCGTCTTTCTTAGCACCTACCAGCGGCTCTTCGAAGCCAGGGATCATGCGACCCTGGCCAAGCTCAAGGGTAAAGTCTTCTGCTTTACCGCCTTCAAATTCTTCACCGTCAATTTTACCAACAAAATCGATTACTACACGGTCGTCTTTCTTCGCTTTACGCTTAACTTCTTTCCACGTAGCGTGTTGCTTTTGCAGCGTCTCCATCATGTTATCGAGGTCAGCGTCGGAAATTTCAACCACTGGCTTCTCAATTTCGATGTCTGCAACGCCCTGAACTTCAACTTCAGGATACACTTCAAATGCCGCAACGAACTCTAAATCCTGGCCATTTTCATCTTTAACCAGTTCAAAAGAAGGCATGCCGGCAGGGTTAATTTTTTCCTGAACGATTGCCTGATAGAAATTCTGTTGCATTACGTCACCAGCTACTTCCTGACGCACAGCAGCGCCAAAACGTTTCTGGATTACGCTTACTGGTACTTTACCAGGACGGAAACCGTTAATGCGTTGCGTTTTTGATAATTGTTGAAGACGCGCTTTAACCGCAGAATCAACAGAATCTGCTGGAACGGTAATAGTAAGACGGCGTTCTAAACCCTGGGTCGTCTCGACTGAAACTTGCATTATGTTACCTCAACTGTGCGTCTTAAAGTGACGCTTTGTTTGAATCCCCTTCCCGTCCTTGCCATATATCGGCGCGTTACACCGGGTTTAGAGGGAGTGTTATTCAACAGTGTTAAACCATTGTTTAAACACATTGGTTAAAAAAAGACGCGGTAGTATACAAGCAGGTTTTTACAGAGTCGAGAGGGATTAGCAACAAATAACAGGAAAAACCGGAGATAACGGGACATTTATCATCAGGTGATGACAATTAAGGATATTATTGGGAATAAATAATGGTCGGTGAGACAGGATTTGAACCTGCGACCCCTTGGACCCAAACCAAGTGCGCTACCAAACTGCGCCACTCACCGAACTGAGTATTTCGAAGACGTGAGAAATGCTTCAAAAGACACCGGCATAACCGGCTAAAGATATGTTGCACTCACATTCCCTGAAGGAAAATTGGGGTGGACGATGGGACTTGAACCCACGACAACCGGAATCACAATCCGGGGCTCTACCAACTGAGCTACGCCCACCACAGAGAGTGCAATTACAAACTTCTTAAGTCTACCCGAATACTGACATCTTGTCAGTATTTCCTGCGAACTCACCGATGGCGCGTCCGGCAGGATTCGAACCTGCGACCCACGGCTTAGAAGGCCGTTGCTCTATCCAGCTGAGCTACGGACGCCCGACGAATCGAAGCTTGCAATAGTGGTCGGTGAGACAGGATTTGAACCTGCGACCCCTTGGACCCAAACCAAGTGCGCTACCAAACTGCGCCACTCACCGACTGTGTAAGGCAGTTAATGTTCCCTGCCGTTACGGGGTGCGAATACTATAGCCAACATCCCATCCCGTCAAACACTTTTTTCAATAAAAATTCTAACCGCTCAGATTACGCGCAATCGTCTGTTTTTTTGACCAATCCGCTGATCTTTTAAGCGCATTTTCACTTTGGCAAGGTGTTGTAAGTTGTGAAACAATATAAGGGTTAACGTAATGAAATGAGAAGAACACATTCATGAGTGCCCACCTGATTGATGGCAAAGTCATTGCCAAACAAGTTCGCCAGGACGTAGCAAGCTACGTTGAATCTTTAAAAGAAGCCGGAAAGCGTTGTCCCGGTCTGGCCGTTGTACTGGTAGGCAGTGATGCTGCCTCACAAGTATATGTGTCTAATAAACGTAAAGCCTGTGAAGAAGTCGGGTTTGTTTCCCGTTCTTTTGATTTACCGGCGAGCACCAGTGAAGAAGAATTACTGGCTGTGGTAGATCAACTCAATCAGGATCCTGAAATCGACGGCATTCTTGTGCAATTGCCGCTGCCTGCCGGTCTCAATGCTGAACGTGTACTGGAACGTATTGAGCCGCACAAAGATGTTGACGGCTTCCACCCTTACAATATTGGTCGCCTGGCGCAACGTATCCCTGCTCTGCGTCCTTGTACGCCTAAAGGTATCATGACCATGATTGCTGCCACAAAGCGTCCTGTAAAAGGCCTGGACGCGGTTATTGTGGGTGCCAGTAATATCGTTGGTCGTCCTATGAGTCTGGAATTACTGCTTGCCGGCTGCACTGTGACAACCTGCCACAAGTTTACACAGGATTTAAAAGCCCACGTCAGCCGTGCAGACTTGCTGGTTGTGGCTGTGGGTAAACCCAACTTCATTCCCGGTGACTGGATTAAACCCGGTGCGATTGTGATTGATGTGGGTATCAACCGGGTGAATGACGGTTCTCTGGTTGGCGATGTTGATTTCGAAAACGCGAAGACCCGCGCGGGTTGGATCACGCCGGTACCGGGCGGCGTAGGCCCTATGACTGTTGCCAGCCTGATTGAAAACACGCTGGAAGCGTACGTTAAGTACCATTCATGACAGACAATCAGAGGGTGGCTGCCGCCACCCGCGACTGGGTAGAAAAAGTAGTGATAGGCTACAACTTCTGCCCTTTCGCCAAACCCGTTTTCACACCGGACCTGATCCGCTACGAAGTGGATGATTCCGGTAATCCTGCAGACATCCTTGAAACCGTTTATCAGGCTTGCCAGACGTTGCGTGAGTCACCGGAAATAGCTACGACACTGGTTATTTTCTATCGCTGTGGCAATGATTTCGACGATTATCTCGACATTCTGGGCATGGCGGAGCGCCTGCTGGACGCATCCGGTTTCAGCGGCGAGTTTCAGCTGGCCAGTTTTCATCCTGATTATCTTTTCGAAGGAGAGGACCCGGATGATGCCAGCCATTTTACGAACCGGAGTCCCTGGCCGGTGCTGCACATTATCCGTGAAAAGGATATTGAAGAGGCCATGAAGAACAAGGACGAATCATCCGCAATTTACGAGCGTAATATGCGTAAAGCGGCAAGCCTTGGCAGCCAGCATCTTGCACAGTTGCTGGCATCACTGCGTCAGGGTCAGGGCTGAAGCGTCCGGAATTTCAGATAGCGGATGTCAAATTTTCCAGCCTGGGCAGAAAAGCACGGGCCTGATATTCGGAAAGCTCAAATACCCATTCGGATATCCAGCGTGGTGAGTCCGGGGTATCAATCCACAATTGAAAACGTCCGCGCGGGTCCGGTGCTGAAAGATAAGCCATGACTTCACTGCCATCTTCCAGAGAAAAGATAACCTGACTGATCAGTGATACCTCACTCCACTTATGCTGCAGGAAGGGTTTGACTCCATCAAAGTCGAAGCGCAGCATCTTATCAACTGTCTGACCTACTATGGTTGGATATCTCAGTGCGGCAGTAGCCTCATCATTGCCTGCAATCTGCCAGCCATCAGCGGTCTCTCCTTCACGGTTTAACGTCAGCAGGGGCTGCCCTTCAATTTCAACATCCACAGCACTGATATCTGAACTGTTAAAAGCGAAAATCTCACGGCTTAACCAGTCGCTGCGCTTTTCCGGTAACGGCAAAGTTTTGTTTACCAGCAGGCTGGTAGACGCTTCAGGCTGCCGCACATATGTGCCACGGTTACCACTGGCCGTCCTTCCCACGAGCAACGAAAAGGCTTCCTTTTCGCCGCCAATCTCAATCAGCAAAGAGCGGGCATCACTATCTCTGACACTTTCAACGCCCAGACGGTGATAAAATTCCGGCTGTGATGTTTTAGGCTCCAGCACTTCCAGACTGTTCAGGGCATTAGCAAATTTCGCCAGCTTTTTCATGTCCACCGGAAAGGTCATAATGGTGTCGAGGTGAGTTGCAATCCACCTGTCAGTATCTTTCACGGCAGCAAATACCACCCCTTCGTGGGTTTCAATTTTGATCCGCTGAATATCTTTTGCCGCTGTCGCCAGCTCGCTTTGCAATTGATGTTCTGCGGATGCTTCCCGGGTAGTGCGGTCAGAATGACTTTGTAACCAGCCGGCAACACCGGCACTGGCAGCAACTAACCCCGATAATATAAGAACGCGTAAATTCATGACTGAGTTTCTGTCCGGTATGCTTTTCCTGCTCTGCGTTTGAAGATAAACGCCAGTAACCATAACAAGCCCGTCAGCACAGCAGGTGCCAGGGCTATATTCACTATTTTCAGTTTATCGCCAAGACGGTCTATCTCGCGGTCAAGCTGATAGCGCACTTCGCGAAGTTCACGGCGAATTTCAACTCTGCGGGCAATGTACTTATCTATTGCCTCCTGCTGTTGACCGGTAAAGACAATGGTACCGCCCTGCCCCTGTTGTCCCTGAAGCTCACGTAATTTCTGCTCCGTCTGGATCAGCTCTTCCTGCAACTGTTCTTCCTGCTCGCGGTATTTACCTTCCGCCGCCGTCTCCAGGGCCTTTACCCTTTCAAAGGGGCGCACATAGGTGCCACGGGAGCGGATACTGATAAGCGCATCGCTGCCGGTGAGGTTTTCAATTGCATTGACAATAAAGTCACCGTTATTCGCAAACGGCGTAAATACCGTATCTCCGAAGAACGCCGTTTGTTGCACCCAGTAAAGGTCTGAAAGCATATCTGCGTCTGCCACCAGCACCAGATTCAGATTGTCAGTCTGCCCTTCATAGGTCGCCGCTTTAGCCGGATCTTTCGGTGCACTGAAATATGAGCGGGCTTTACCACGGTAACGGGCGGCAACGGTGTAGGTTTCGGTGTTTCCGCCGAATCCACGGTGCAACGCTACCGGGTTAAGGGTCTGGGCATAGTTATCTGCATTGGTCAGCCCTGAGTTAACGGAAGAACGTATGAGCGTATGCATAGACAAGCCGGCTTTTTTCACCGTTTCCAGGGCACCGAAGGACGCGCCGTTTACTGAGTCCAGATTGGCAGTGATCACATCATTACGATCGAGCTGAGCTGCGGTGAGCCCGAGAATGCCAAAATGCTTCACTATCGCACCGTTTTCATTTCGCAAATCAAAAGCCAGTTGAGCATCAAGGACGATATTGGTTAAATCCGCCTTAATTCCCCAGGCCTTCAGCAACGGAAACGAAGACGCGTTGGCACCCACTTGTTGCAACGAAGAAAGCGCATTTCCTTCATAATGAGGGTCAATAAAGGCCAGGATCCGGCCATTGTGCATGGCAAACTGATCAATGGCATACAGCAGGCCGTCTGACAGCGCTTGCGGATGCGCCAGCAACACCACATCGGTATCTTCCGGAAATCCATCAGCAGTACTGTTCACAATTCGAATGTTATACAACTGCGCCAGTTGCTGATAAAACACCATGGGACCGGTGTATCGCCCGGTCAGAGGATCTTGTCCGCCGGCAACCGGTAAATCAGTGACCAGCGCCAGCGTCAGCGTATCCGGATTACTCAGGCGATAAATCAGTTTACTGATTTCATATTCAAGAAACTGCTCGTTCTTAGGATCAAAGAACGGGATGGTGAACTGATCATCCAGTAAATTCGTGCCGGCAAGACCAAAGTAAATCTGTTCTCCCACATTACCCAGTGCCGCTCCTGTGAGACCGAACTGATTGGCTTTATCTTCGTTTTCCGAAAAAGGTACAGTGTCAACGATTTGCAGTTGAACTTTACCGCCGGACGCCTGTGCATATTCACGCAACAAACTTTCTACTCTGGCGGCATAGTTACGCATTTTTGTCATACCCGTCGTCGCCGAATCGGAGTAGAAGAAGTACAACGTGACCGGCTCATCCAGACTGGTGAGCACATTACGGGTTCCCCCTGACAACGAGAACACCTTGTCTTCTGTCAAATCAATGCGATATTTGCTTAACAATTGATTGTTAATGAAAACCAGCAATACAAACAGCACTGCCAGCAGGCCAAGACTTAATACAGACAACCATTTTTTCTTCATCATGATCACCCTGCCTTGTTCTGTTCAGTGATCACGGCGTTTGCGGTCAGCCACACAAAGATGACCAGCAGAAAATACACCACATCATTCGCAGCCAGCACACCTTTTGACATAGCTTCAAAATGCGTGAGGAAACTGAAAGAAGCAACGGTATCCACCACGAAATTAGGTGCCCAGTTTTTAAAAACATCGACCACGATTTCCGAACCGCTGACCAGAAAGAGAAAACACACCAGCACAGACATAACAAAGGCAATAACCTGATTATGTGTTAACGCAGACATACACTGACTGATGGCAAGAAAAGCGCCGGCCATCAACCAGCTGCCGGTATAAGCGGCAACGATGATTCCGTTATCCGGTGAGCCGAGATAATTAACGGTTAACCACAAGGGCGTGGTCATCAACAGAGCCAGTCCGAGAATTCCCCAGCATGCCAGAAACTTGCCGGCTACAGCCTGCGTTTCTGACACCGGCAATGTCATTAGTAATTCAATGGTGCCGGATTTTCTTTCTTCAGCCCAGCTACGCATGGCAATGGCTGGTACCAGAAACAAATAGAGCCAGGGATGAAAATTAAAAAATGGCAGTAAATCAGCCTGTCCTCTGGCGTAAAAATCTCCCATAAAGAAGGTGAACACGCTGCTCAGCACCAGGAACATTACCAGATAAACATACGCCACCGGTGTAGCAAAAAAGCTGCCGAACTCCCGTCGTGCAATGGTTAAACTTCTCATTACTGCACACGCTCCCCGGTAGTAATTTCACGGAATACATCATCCAGGCGGCCGGTTTCAATGGTAAATTTGTCCACCGGCAGCCGGTAATGACTGACATGTTCGGTCACCGGCGTCATCAGCAACTTACCATCTTCAGGGAACAGCGTGACATCGCCGGTTTCGCGGTTAACCACCATTTCATCTACACCATCAATTTCCGCCAGCCCGGAAATATCGGCTGCATAACTGAAATGCAGTGTGATGGCCTGGTGATAGCGGGAACGGTATTGCAATTCCGGCGGTGTTCCGTCGAACAGCAGTTTGCCCTGAGAAATGATCATGGCGCGGTTACACACTGCGCTGACTTCTTCCAGAATGTGGGTGGAAATGATAACGATTTTGTCTTTCGACAACGCCTTGATAAGTTCCCTTACCTGATGTTTCTGATTCGGATCCAGTCCGTCTGTGGGTTCATCCAGAATAAGAATGTCCGGATCATGCATGATAGCCTGAGCCAGGCCAATGCGATGGCGGAATCCTTTTGACAATTTATCAATCTGCCTGTTCAGCACGTCTCCCAGCTCCACCTGCTGTATGACATGCTTGAGACGCTTCTGAAGATGCTTACCTTTCAGCCCGCGTACACCGGCCACAAAATGTAAAAACTGAAACACTGTCATCTCACCATAAAGCGGTGCGCCTTCAGGCAGATAGCCAATACGCTCCTGCAATGCTTTCGCTTTTCCGGGCATATCCGCGCCGTCTATTTTGATTTTACCTGATGAAGGGTCCAGAAAACCGGTAAGCATTTTCATGGTAGTGGACTTACCGGCGCCATTTGGCCCCAGAAATCCCACAATCTCTCCGGCTTTTATGGTGAAGGACAGGTTATCGACAGCGACAAGCTGATTGAACCGTCGGGTCAGATTTTCTACAACTATCATAGCGTTCCGTCTGCTACTGCTGGTAATAAAGGAAAAAGCGGTGGTAAATCGTATCCGGCACCCGCGAAGGGAAACACTTTGCTGTGTCCTCATCTCAGGTCACCGTTCCGGTGCCGTAGTTTGACATATTCAGCAACACCATTCACTGCCTGATTGCTAAACCCGGGAAAAAAGAAACCCCGTTGCACGCAACGGGGTTAAAGGAACTGGGATCCAGGGAGACCGCAAGCTGCCCAGTCAGGCTTGTGGTGGTAAACAACGGAGCATACCTTAGCGGTATTTTATGAGATAATTATGACAATCAACCATTTATTTCAGGTAACAGGTCGTGAGCTTTCCTGAATCTGCCACTATTGAACCTGTTGGCATTATTCACACACCGTTCAGGCAGAAATTTGCTATTCCCCGCCAGCCAAACCTTGCCGGAGCTAAAGGTCAGATTGTCATGCAGACTGACTATGCCAACCCGCAGGCCTTTAAAGGCATAGAGGCGTTCAGTCATGTCTGGTTATTGTTCTATTTCCATGAAACCGCTGCCAGAGGCTGGAAACCCGCCGTCAAAGCGCCACGGCTGGGCGGTAATGCCACACTGGGCGTATTTGCCAGTCGCAGTACGCACCGGCCAAACAGCATTGGTATGTCAGTGGTTAAAAATGAAGGTCTGTCAGTGGATGGCGACCGTGTTGTGCTGAATGTGTCCGGCGTTGATTTACTTGATGGCACACCGGTCATTGATATTAAGCCGTATATTCCTTACGCCGACGCCGTGAATGAGGCTGACGATACGCTCACCTCAAGCTCCCCCATTCCCCGCCGCAATGTCATTTTTACCGCAGAGGCAGACAAACAATGCCACGCACTTTCTGCCAGATGGCCGGATATCATCCCGCTGACGCAGGATATACTCAGCCAGGATCCCCGCCCCGCTTACCGGCATAAACTGGATGATGATGACAAAGTCTATAAAGTGAGTCTGTACGACGTGGATATCAGCTGGCAAATTATCAATGGTGACGTGGTGGTTCTATCACTCACGCCACTACCTGCCGGACAACAGAAAACTTAACCGGAAAAACGACTTTTGCGGCCTTTTCTATACTGCTAGAATGGCGCCGTTTTTATTTTTCTCTATAGGATGAACCACCGTAATGCGCACGAGCCAATATTTGTTGTCCACGCAAAAAGAAACACCTGCCGATGCTGAGGTTATCAGTCATCAGCTCATGCTGCGGGCAGGCATGATCCGCAAACTGGCTGCCGGTTTGTATACCTGGTTGCCGAGTGGTCTGCGTGTGCTGAACAAAATCGCAGATGTGGTGCGTGATGAAATGAATAAGGCCGGTGCAGTGGAAGTGTTGATGCCGGTGGTTCAGCCTGCTGACTTGTGGGAAGAATCCGGTCGCTGGGAAGAATATGGTCCAGAGCTGTTGCGCATCAAAGATCGCCATCAGCGCGACTTTGTTTTAGGCCCGACTCACGAAGAAGTGATTACCGCACTGGTGCGTAACGAAATCAGCAGTTACAAACAATTACCGCTGAACTTGTATCAAATCCAGACAAAATTCCGGGACGAAGTTCGTCCCCGTTTCGGCATTATGCGCGGCCGTGAATTCACCATGAAGGATGCATACAGCTTCCATATGGATGAAGCGTCGCTGCAGGAAACTTACGATAAAATGTATCAGGCTTACAGCAATATCTTTACCCGCCTGGGTCTGGATTTCCGTGCTGTTATTGCCGACTCAGGTTCAATTGGTGGCGCGGTCTCTCACGAGTTCCACGTGCTGGCAGCGTCCGGTGAAGATGACATCGCGTTTTCGACAGAATCTGATTATGCAGCCAATGTGGAAATGGCTCAGGCTGTTGCACCTGCAACGAAAGCCTTGCCGTCTGGTGCTGAGGCAGAAGTTATCGACAAGCCAAAAGGGATCAGTGCAGAAAACTTCCTGAAAGAACAAAATACCGCATTAAAAGTTGTGCTGGTTAAAGGTCAGACTGAAGAAGATGCACCGGAAAAGTGGGTGGCGCTGGTCATACGTGACGAACACACTTTAAACGATATCAAAGCAGAGAAACTGCCACAGATTGCATCACCACTGGTCGTTGCCACTGAAGAACAGGCTAAAGACATTTTTGGTTGCTTCCCGTTGTACGCGAATCCGCTGGCATCAGGTTTAGACGTTATTGTTGACCACAGCGCAGCGGCAGCAGCAGACTTTGTTTGCGGCGCAGGTGAAAATGGTAAATTCATCATTAATGCAAACTGGACCGGTGATATCGAAAGCGCTGATATCCGCGATGTGGTTGCCGGCGATCCTTCACCCTGCGGAAAAGGCACAATCGAAATCAAACGGGGTATCGAAGTAGGTCACATTTTCCAGTTAGGCGATAAATATTCTAAAGCCATGAACTGTGGTGTGCTCGGTGAAACCGGTAAGCATCAAATTCTGACTATGGGTTGCTATGGCATTGGTGTCTCACGCATTGTGGCAGCAGCCATTGAGCAGAACCATGACGAAAACGGTATCATCTGGCCTGACCCGGTTGCACCGTTTAAAGTGGCGCTTATCCCGATGAATATGCATAAGTCTCAGCGCATCAAAGACGTTGCAGAGTCGTTGTACGAAACATTGACTGCCGCCGGCATTGAGGTGTTATTTGACGACCGCAAAGAACGCCCGGGCGTCATGTTTAACGACATGGAACTGGTCGGTATTCCCCACAGCATCGTTGTGGGCGAGCGCAATCTGGATAACCGGCAGGTAGAATATAAAAATCGCCGCACCGGCGAAAAAACCTTACTCTCTATAGATAACGCCGGTGAATTTATTGCCGGTCTGTAAAACAGACAGAGACTAACACGGAAATTGCCGGGCTGCTGACGGCCCGGCGGCAATGCTGCAGGAGAAGGCATGCGAGTTACCTTTTATGGTGTCAGAGGGTCTATTCCCACGCCGGGCGCTGATTTCGTGCGTTATGGTGGTAATACGGCCTGTGTTCATGTTCAGTTGTCAGACGGCACAGATATCATTCTGGATGCCGGCACAGGAATCAGGGCGCTGGGCAACGAGCTTATAAAGAAAACAACGCCTGTTCATATCCTGCTCACTCATAATCACTGGGACCACATTCAGGGCTTTCCCTTCTTCGCCCCGATTTACCAGAAAGATCGCGAAATTAAAATCATTCCCGGCATGACTACCCTGCCCGAGCACGACCGGATCCTTACCCAGATGCAAGGTTCCGTCTTTCCCGTACCGGCCAGTGCGCTGGCTTCTGATGTGACGGTAACCCCCATTCCGGAAGAGATTGACAGCTGGCGTTTAGGCAATGCGACAATTTCCAGGCTGCCTATGAACCACCCGGGAAAAGGCAGTGCTTATACGATTACTGAAAACGGTAAAAAGTTAACCTATCTCACTGATAACGAGCTCTACCCTCCCTATAAAAAAGAAACGGATTTTCTCAGTTTCGTGGACTTTGCCCGCGATGCTGACCTGGTTATCCACGACGCGCAGTATATGCTGTCAGATATGCCGGCTAAATCTGGCTGGGGACACTCTGTGGCTGAGGAAGCGGTGAAACTGGCGATGGCATCTAATGTTAAACAACTGGCATTGTACAGCCACGACCCGGACCGTACTGACGATGACATTGACAAGGTGGTTGCTCACTGTCAGGAATACATTGAAATAGCGGAGTCGCCATTAGGTTTATTTGCGGCGGCAGAAGGCCAGACTCTCGATCTGTAAAGGATTATACGATGAAAATTTGCCGTTACTCAACTCTGCCCGCTCTGTTACTGACAGCAGTATTATGCAAAGGTGCGTATGCGCAGGAGGAAGCGGATAAATCATCCACCGATGCGCAGAAAGATGCTCCGGGTATGCTCAGTTCACGTTTCGAAGCCGACCACCGGGCACTGGATAATTACTTTGCCATCACACAGTACCAGACCAACTACCTTTTACCTGTTACCTATGTGACCAACCCGAACTCCGCCGGTAATCAGGATCTCACTCCTGAAAATGTTGATAACAGCGAAGCCAAGTTTCAGTTAAGTGTAAAACTGCCCCTGTATCTGCGGGGCGACACGGCCGATGGTATGTATTTCGGTTTCACTCTGACCTCGTTCTGGCAACTGTATAACAGCGAAGTATCGAAACCCTTTCGGGAAACCAATTATCAGCCTGAAGTGTTTTATCAGCAGGAAGCCGACATTACCCTGCTGGGATACGACTTTAACGCCTTCCAGGTAGGTTTTAATCATATGTCGAACGGACAGAGTGGCGAGCGCTCCCGCAGCTGGAACAGAATTTTTGCCTCGGTATTGTTCAGTGATTTTGATGACGTGTATTACCTGAAAGCCTGGTATCGCATACCCGAAGAAACCAAAGTGGACGAAAACGATCCTGCCGGCGACGATAATCCGGATATCAATGATTATTACGGCCGCATGGAATTGGGTTACGGCACCCGTCTTGGCAACTTCAAGGTGCTGGCCCTGTTACGCAATAACCTGAATTTCGGACACAACAGAGGCAGTATTCAGCTGAACCTGACCTATCCCCTTTCAAACCGGTACGAATTGCTGCTGCAATACTTTAACGGTTACGGCGACTCACTGATTGACTACAACCGCAGCCAGGAACGCATAGGTCTGGGCTTCCAGTTAACCTTCCTGTAGGTGATTTTACCGGATGACACCTGCCGCTCTGAACAGTTGCAGGTGTACATCTACCAGCGCAGCGATATCGCGCTGATAGCCACCGCCGATCACACAAGCTACCGGCAGCCCTTTTTGCTTACACATATCCAGCACCATTTTGTCTCTGGCCAGAACACCCGGTGTGGTGATATGCAGGTGCCCTAAATCATCATTGATGTGTACGTCGACGCCGGCATCGTAAATAACGAAATCAGGTGAACACTGTCGAAACGCTAAGTGCAGCGTTTCATCAAGCGTCGTCAGGTACTCATCGTCCCCGGTGCCTTTCGCCAGCCCGATATCAATGTCTGAAGTTTGTTTGCGGTGAGGAAAGTTCTTCTCACCGTGCACTGATACGGTAAACACCGAGTCGTCATGCTCAGCCAGTTTGGCTGTACCGTCCCCCTGATGCACATCAAGATCGATGATCATCACCGTATCGCAATCATCACGGGCCTGTGCCCTCTTCGCTGCCAGATACAAATCGTTAAATAAGCAAAATCCCGAACCGGAATCAGCAAAAGCGTGGTGATAACCACCGGTAAGATTAAGTGCCAGTCCGTATTCCTGTGCCAGTGCGGCTGTCAGACAGGTCCCGCTGACAGCGGTGAGGGAACGGCGGATTAATTGCTCTGACCAGGGGAAACCTATTCTGCGCATGGCCTTGTGATCAAGGGTGCCGCCGCAAAGTGCGCTGACATAGTCTTGCTGGTAAGTTGCCGTCAGATCAGCGGTTGTCAGCGCTTCAGGGGTAGTGAAATGGCCGGGTGGCACGCCGCGGGCTACCAGCGCATCATGGATCCCCTGATATTTTTCGATGGGAAAGCGGTGTCTGACCGGCAGGTCAAGCTGACTGTAAACAGGATGAAAAACTAACGGAGGATAGGGCAAATTCATAAGCGGCTGACTGCGTTTTCTTATACGTTAACATGAGCCGGCCGCTTTGTTGTAGTCCGGTTAATGTGTCAGTGACATCACCACCTGCTTCACATTTCCTTCCATTTCTCTCACGGCATCTGAAATATCGTTTCTGCGTGACAGGGCATGATACTTTTCTGACGATGTCACAGAATTATTGATAACCTGTTCAACCTGTTTAAGCACCGCTTCCTGTTCGTCAGCAGCTTCATTCAGTACAACGACAACGCTGGCAGTTTCCTGTATATCTTTCACCACCAGATTCAGTGTTTCCAGTGCCGCGGCCGCTTCTCTGGCATTCACATCTGCCAGCGATTTACCGGATTGCATGGCCACTACCGCACCCTGCGCTTCAGACTCAAAGCTTGAAAGAATGCCGTTGATTTCCCGCGTTGACTGCTGGGTTTTGGCTGCCAGTGCCCGCACTTCGTCGGCAACCACTGCAAACCCCCTGCCATGCTCCCCTGCTCTGGCTGCTTCAATAGCCGCATTCAGAGCCAGCAAGTTGGTCTGGTCGGCAATTTCATTGATGACATTAACGACTTTGAGGATGTTATTGCTGCGTGATTGCAGGGCATCAACAATGTCACTGGACTGATTTACTGTCTCTGCAAGTTGCCTGAAGCCGTCATTAGCTTTTGAAAAGGTGGCGTAACAGGCAGCAACATTGGTTTCAGAGCTGTTAGTGGCGACGGCCACCTGGTCGGTGATGGCAACCAGACTCTGTACAATTTCTTTCAGTTTATCGGTACTGCTGTCCAGCGACTGACTGGTCTGGTGCTGTTCTTCTGCGCCGGCCAGAATAGCCTGACTCACATCACTCAGCGTAATAACAGCGTGGGCAACCTGAGACTCAGCTTGTTTGAGTTGTTCAACTGAACCCCGCAACTTGTCCTGTAACGAGCGTGCAGAATCCGCCAGCGAACCCAGTTCGTGCCCGCTGCGGTAATCAAGCTTGTAGTCATACCGGCTTTTTGCCAGAGCCGCAATGCAGGCTGCGATTTGCTTAACCGGTTTAATGACCTGTTTACGTAAACGTTGTACCACATACCAGGTAGTCAGTGCCGATAACACCAGTGCAGCGATCAGGATCATCCATAATGTGCGGCGGGTATCCGTTCTCAGGCTTTCAAAAGCATTGAAAGACTGCTCAGCGATGTTTGCTGCCACCGCTTCAAGTAATTCAGCAGGTTTGCGGTCAATGCCTTTCACGTAGGCGTCTGCCACTTTAGCATCGTAACCCGCTGCCACGAACGCGTCGAAGCCTTCACGGTACTTTTCTGCCATATGATTATGGGCATCCAGAAATTCACGAATGGTGCTTCTGGCTTCCGTACTTATCGCCTGATTCGTTAATAACTTGCGAAACCCCTCCTGCACGTCAGCTTCCCGTTGCTGAAACCGCTGCCAGTACTTTTCCCTGTTGTCATCGTCATAACCACGCAGCAAGGTGTTTTTCCATTCCTGTACCTGCGTTTTAAAGGTATTCAGAATAGCTGTTACATCACGCTCTGACTGAACCAGGCTGTTTTCCAGTTCATCAAAATGGTTGAGTAAGGCAAAAGATTTATACAGTGATGCAGAGTTAAGCATCACTAAGATAATAAGTGCTGCCATCACGGGTGTCATGACAAGCCGGCTGATACTGGAATATTTCAACATGGGAACCTGGTAAAACGCTTTTCGGGTAAATGTAATACTGAATCATTTAGACGAAAGTATTAGATGGTGTTTTTATGACAGCAACATGACAGCAGGTTGCGAATGTCAGTTGAGGGAGTATGAAAAAGGGAAAGTCAGTATGTGCATTTATACGGAAGGTAGCGGCGAACCGGAACAATTCGCCGCCGGAAGTGATTGAATCTCAGGGTTATTCGGTTTCGAACGGTGCCAGTACCAGTTTGCCGATGGCTGAACCACTTTCAAGGATTTGATGGGCTCTGAACAGATTAGCGGCATTGAGCGGGCCCAAATGCTGGCCGAGTGTGGTTTGAAGCTCCCCCGCATTAAGCATTTTGCTCACATCGCTGAGGATTTCATGTTGTTTAAGCATGTCACTGGTATTGAACAGAGAGCGGGTGTACATAAACTCCCAGTGAAGCGAAATACTCTTGCGCTTTAACAGACCGATATCCAGCGGACCCGGATCGTCAATCAAACCGAACTTGCTTTGCGGCTTCATCAAATCAGCCAGCGCAGCAATATGCGACTGCGTATGCGTGAGGCTGGCAACATAGTCAACACCCTCTATTGACAATGCTTCGTACTGCGGAGCCAGAGGTTGTGAATGGTCGAGTACATGATGTGCGCCCATTTTACTCACCCATTCCTTCGTTTCCGGTCTGGATGCCGTGGCAACAACAGTCAGACCGGTAAGCTTACGGGCAAGCTGAATAAGAATGGAACCCACACCACCGGCAGCACCGGTGACAAGCAGCACTTTATCTTTACTTTCTTCACCCGGGGCAACTTCAAGACGATCGAACAACAGCTCCCACGCCGTCAGTGAAGTCAGTGGCATGGCCGCAGATTCAACATCAGACAGCCCTTCGGGTGCCAGCGCAACAATACGCTCATCCACCAGCTGATATTCCGCATTGGTACCGCTACGGGAAATATCTCCGGCATAAAATACCTTATCGCCTTTTTTGAACAACGACGCATCGCTGCCTGTGGATTCAACGATACCCACCGCGTCCCATCCGAGGATTTTTACCTCATCAGCCGGAGGAGACACACTACGACGAATTTTGGTATCTACCGGATTCACTGAAACGGCAAGCACTCTCACCAGCAGATCTCTTCCTGCCGGCACAGGAGTTGCCATATTGATTGCCTGAATTGCGTTTTCAGTCAGCGTTTCAGACGCCTGCTTGTAACCATATGCGCGCATGTTTTATCCCTTTGTTCAGCAAACTGCTCTACATGAATGTGCTACACGATAACGCTTCCTGACACGCAGACGCCAGAGGAAAATCGTCGCAGTTGCTCAATAACGGGATAACATGACTCTTAATTAAAGTTAATAAATTGTTAATTCACAAATGATAAAAACAGATTGAAGTAATCGGTTTATCCAATTTTCTCTTATCACGAATCTGAATCATATTCTTATGGCCTGAAGTGTGACCAGAAACTATTCAATAAGGATAAACACATGAAAATGAAACTCTTACCCGTTGTTGCAGCTATCGCCATGGCATTATCGCCAAATGTGTACTCTGCCACTATGGATCAAAATGCGAAAGTAGTGGGCGAAGCCCCGAAAGGCAACAAATTCTGGTGGCCGGAACAACTGGACCTGTCCCAGTTACGTGCCCACGGTGTTGCATCGAACCCTTACGGCGAAAACTTTAATTACGCAAAAGCGTTTGAATCACTGGATTTAAATGCCGTTAAAGCCGATATCCGCGAAGTGCTTACCTCTTCACAACCCTGGTGGCCAGCAGACTATGGTCATTACGGTCCGTTCTTTATCCGAATGGCGTGGCACGCAGCCGGTACTTACCGGACTGTTGACGGACGCGGCGGTGCCGGTGGCGGTCAGCAACGTTTCGACCCGCTGAACAGCTGGCCGGATAACGCTAATCTGGATAAAGCACGTCGTCTATTATGGCCAATCAAACAAAAATATGGCCGTAACATTTCCTGGGGTGATTTAATGGCCCTTACCGGTAACGTGGCACTGGAAGACATGGGCTTTAAAACCTATGGTTTCGCCGGCGGCCGTGTGGACGACTGGGAACCGGATCATGTTTACTGGGGCCCGGAAGAAGAAATGCTTACCGATCAGCGCCGGGACGAGAAAGGTAACCTGAAAGGTCCTCTGGCTGCGGTAGAAATGGGTCTGATTTACGTCAATCCGGTTGGACCTCACGGCAAGCCTGATCCGATTGCTGCTGCCCGTGACATCCGTATGTCTTTCGGCCGCATGGCTATGAATGATGAAGAAATCGTAGCGCTTATCGCGGGTGGTCACACTTTTGGTAAAGCTCACGGAGCCAAAAAAGCAGACTGTCTGGGTAAAGAACCTGCTGCCGGTGATCTGGAAGACCAGGGCTTTGGCTGGAAAAACAGCTGTGGCAAAGGTAATGCAGAAGACACGATGACCAGCGGACTGGAAGGTGCCTGGACGGTTACGCCGACGCAGTGGACAACAAATTATCTGGATAACCTGTTTGGTTTCGAATGGAAACAAACAAAGAGCCCTGCCGGCGCTATTCAGTGGATCCCTACTGCAGAATCCGCGGCGAACATGGTTCCTGACGCCCACGTTCAGGGTAAACGTCACGCTCCTATCATGTTTACCACTGACCTTGCGCTGAAAGAAGATCCTGAATTCCGTAAGATTGCTAAACGCTTCCAGCAGAATCCGGAAGACTTTGAACTGGCCTTCGGCAAAGCCTGGTTCAAACTGAACCACCGTGATCTCGGACCGAAAGCCCGTTATCTGGGTGCTGAAATCCCGGCTGACGACCTTATCTGGCAGGATCCAATTCCTCAAGTTGACCACAAGCTGGTTTCAGACAAACAAGCTAAACAACTGAAGAAGGACATTCTGAAGTCAGATCTGTCTGTACAGGAATTAGTGCGTGTCGCCTGGGCGTCTGCAGCCAGCTACCGTGATACAGATATGCGCGGTGGTGTAAACGGTGCCCGTATTGCTCTTGCTCCGCAAAAGGACTGGGCAATTAATAATCCGGCAGAAGTACAAAAAGTGCTGGGCAAGCTGAAAGACATTCAGGCCGGTTTCAATAAGAAATCGAAGAAGGTCAAAATTTCTCTGGCCGATATGATTGTGCTGGCAGGTGCAGCGGGTGTTGAACAGGCAGCGAAAGACGCCGGTGTTGACGTGACCGTTCCGTTCATTCCGGGTCGTATGGATGCCACACAGGAAATGACAGATGTTGAGTCGTTCGCGGTACTGGAACCGACTGCTGATGCTTTCCGTAACTACTGGGCTGAAAGCAACTACCGCTCACCGGCTGTAATGATGGTCGATAAGGCAGATATGCTGTCACTGAGTGTGCCTGAAATGACAGTCCTGCTGGGCGGAATGCGTGCCATGAACGCAAACGCTGACGGTTCAGCCCATGGTGTACTGACAGGCAACCCCGGTCAGCTGACAAACGATTTCTTCGTTAATCTGCTGGATATGTCTACAGAATGGAAAAAGTCAGAAGATGATGCAGCCATTTATGTAGGTACAGACCGTACTTCAGGCGAACAGAAATGGACTGCCACACCGGTTGACCTGATTTTCGGTTCTAACACTGAGTTACGGGCCATTGCTGAAGTGTACGGCTCTGAAGATGCGAAAGAGAAGTTTGTTACCGACTTCGTAGATGCCTGGGTAAAAGTAATGCGCAACGATCGCTTTGATCTGAAACGCAGCTAATTCCCGCCCTTTATATACCTCGTTAAACCATGCCCCCGCTAAGGGGGCATTTTTATTTCCCCGCTTATGAATGAACCTGTCAGCAGGTCTTTCCGTAAAACCTCCGGCAATTTGCACAATCAGGCAATCATTAAAGAGCATCAGGCATGCACAGCCCGGGTGTTTTTATTTAAAATTTCCGTTATCAGGATATGCCTGAAAATGTAACGACAAATGAGGCTATAGTTATGAAAACAATTGGATATGCGGCTCACTCGTCAGACGCCCACATGGTTCCTTATCATTTCGAAAGACGGAATCTGCGCGACAATGACGTGGCCATCGAAATTCTTTATAGCGGCGTTTGCCACTCTGATCTTCACACCGTAAACGGCGACTGGGGCGACCAGCCTTATCCGTTAGTACCGGGACACGAAATCGTCGGTAAAGTCATAGAAGTTGGCGCAGACGTTAAAAACTACAAAGTGGGCCAGCACGTAGCTGTAGGCTGTATGGTCGACAGCTGTCAGTCCTGCGACCAGTGTGACCACGGTGAAGAGCAATTTTGTCGCAATGGTATGACGCCCACTTACGGCGCACCGGACCGTATCAGCGGTGAAATTACTCAGGGCGGGTACTCAAAGCACATTGTTGTGCGCGAAGAATTCGTTCTGAATGTACCTGAATCATTAGATCTGGCCCGTACTGCACCTATTCTTTGTGCTGGTATCACCACTTTTTCTCCTCTGCGTACCTGGGGCGTTAAAGAAGGCAGCCGCGTAGGCGTAATTGGCCTGGGTGGTCTGGGTCATATGGCGGTTAAACTGGCAGTGGCCATGGGCGCAGAAGTAACCGTTCTCAGCCGTTCAAATTCTAAGGAAGAGCAGGCAAAAGCGCTGGGCGCGAGTGGAATTCTGGCTTCTACTGACGAGAGCGCAATGCAGGAAGCTGGTTCATCATTTGATTTAATCATCGACACGGTGCCGGTTAAGCATGATGTAGATGTTTACATGCCACTTCTCGACATTGACGGTACGCTGGCTATTGTTGGTCAGGTTGGCCCCATGGAAGATTTTATGACCATGCCGTTAGTAATGGGCCGCCGCCGCGTAGCAGGCTCTCTGATTGGCGGTATCAGGGAAACTCAGGAAGTACTGGATTTCTGTGCTGAGCACAACATTCACCCTGAATGTGTGATGATTAAAGCTGATGAAGTGAATGATGCATTCGCAAGTCTGGCAAAAGGTGACGTAGCCCACCGTTATGTGATTGATATGTCGAGTCTGGAAGTGTAGTCGACTGATACACCGGCCCTACAAATGAAACAGGCCAGTCAGTACATTGCTGACTGGCCTTTTTTCATAATCCAACCGGAAATATTTCTGTCTACGTGAAGGACGGGGCAAGCAAAATAAAAAAGCCCGCGTTAGCGGGCTTCGGTAAATAATGCGGGCTGTACTTATTTGAACTTACGTTTAAACGCTAATCCCATCAGACTCAGGCTTAAAATCGCCAGAGATGACGGCTCAGGTACACCAACAGGTGTTGCCGGGCTTGCTGTCAGAATGGCATTAGCACCATAAGTATCTGTGTCACCAACAGCAACTACAATTGATGCTAACCCGGTCATACTATTTGTATTCAGACCAGAGATTGCTTCTGACATACTTAAACTAAAATCAGAAATTGCCAGCACATAAGAACCAGCAGAGAGGAAGAGCTCGTCGATCAGCGCGTTATCAAAGGAGCCGGCCGCACCACAAAATGAATCAGGGCAAGAGTCATCGTCATCAGCCAGATAATCTGAAGCATCCAGTGAGCCGTCATCTACGAACAAATACAGTTCCGGATCGATTGTCGGACCCATTGTATATAAGTCAAAGATACCTTCACTGGTAACAGTGAAATACATGTAACCCACTGAGCCTTCACCAGATGCAGTAATGTTGAAATCCTGAGAAATCAATGCTGCATTGCCTGAACCCGCGAACAAAAGTGCAAACCATAAAACCATTCTTTTCATAATACTTCCTCAACTTCTGTAATTTATGAATATCTATAATAACCAACTCAACCTTGACAAAGCATTAAAGATGCCAAAATTAAACAATTGATAATTATAGGTTTTTATAAACTCAATTCTGAGATTGTAAAAATTACAGACAATTTTAAGCCGTGAATACGGACTATCATTCATTTCTCGTTGTGCGCTTTTCATTTCACAAATACAAAAAAGCCCTGCATTTGCAGGGCTATACATTATTTGAACGCTGTCATTAAGACTAATGAGAGAACTTATTCCCACTCAATCGTAGCAGGCGGCTTACCGGAGATATCGTAAACCACGCGGGAAATGCCGTCGATTTCGTTGATGATGCGGTTAGACACTTTACCTAAGAAATCATATGGCAGGTGCGCCCAGTGTGCGGTCATGAAGTCGATGGTTTCAACCGCACGCAGGGAAACTACCCAGTCGTATTTACGGGCATCGCCCATTACGCCAACAGAGCGCACTGGCAGGAACACGGTGAATGCCTGACTGACTTTGTGGTAAAGGTCAGCGTTGTGCAATTCTTCAATGAAGATCGCATCGGCACGACGCAGCAGATCACAGTATTCTTTCTTAATTTCACCCAGTACACGTACGCCCAGGCCAGGACCAGGAAACGGGTGACGATAAAGCATGTCGTACGGCAGACCGAGCTCAAGACCAATCTTACGCACTTCGTCTTTAAACAGTTCGCGCAGCGGCTCTACCAGACCCATTTTCATGTCTTCCGGCAAACCACCAACGTTGTGGTGGGATTTGATAACGTGGGCTTTACCGGTAGCAGAGCCGGCTGATTCAATCACGTCAGGATAGATAGTGCCCTGTGCCAGCCACTTGGCATTCTTAAGCCTGGAGGCTTCTTCATCGAATACTGCAACGAATTCGTTGCCGATGATTTTACGTTTTTTCTCTGGATCCGCTTCACCGCCAAGACGAGCCAGGAAGCGCTCTTCCGCATCTACTTTGATGATGTTCAGGCCGAAGTGGTCACCAAACATATCCATCACCTGCTGGCCTTCGTTTAAGCGCAGCAGACCGTTATCCACAAATACGCAGGTCAGTTTGTCACCGATGGCGCGATGGATAAGCATGGCAACCACAGAGGAATCCACACCGCCAGACAAGCCAAGAATGACTTCATCGTCGCCGACTTTTTCTTTGATGCGTTCAATGGCATCTTCGATGATGGCGCCAGGCGTCCACAATTTCTCACAGCCACAAATATCCATCACGAACTGTTTCAGCAAGCGCAGTCCCTGACGGGTGTGGGTGACTTCCGGGTGAAACTGTACGCCGTAGAAACGTTTTGCTTCGTTGTACATGGCCGCATGAGGGCAGGACGGCGTATGTGCGATGGTTTCGAATCCTTCCGGAATCGTCGCCACTTTATCGCCGTGACTCATCCACACGTCCAGCAGCGCGTTGCCGTTTTCACCGATGTGGTCTTCAATCTGTGCCAGCAGATCAGTAGCTTTTAATACCTCAACCTGCGCGTAACCAAATTCACGCTTGTTAGAGCCCTGAACACTGCCGCCCAGCTGCTCTGCCATAGTCTGCATGCCGTAACATACGCCGAGAACCGGTACACCAGCTTCAAACACATATTCGGGTGCGCGTGGAGAGTTCAGTTCAGTGACTGACTCAGGGCCGCCCGACAGAATAATGCCGTCAGGCTTGAATCCGCGAATTTGTTCTTCGGTCACATCCCAGGCCCACAGCTCACAGTAAACACCGATCTCACGTACGCGACGTGCAATCAGTTGCGTGTACTGGGAACCGAAATCAAGAATGAGTATGCGCTGGCTATGAATGTTGGTAGTCATGTTTTTACCCGTTAAATAAAACAGAAAGGCTGGTAAGAAATACCAGCCTGACAAAATACTAGTTTAGCGGCGATTAGCCCAAACGGTAGTTTGGTGCTTCTTTGGTGATGCTCACATCGTGTACGTGAGACTCGCCCATACCGGCAGAAGTCACGCGCACAAACTGTGCTTTGGTGTTCATCGTCGGGATGTCTTCACAACCGGTCAGACCCATCGCAGAACGCAGGCCGCCCATTTGCTGATGGATGATGGTGGCGATTGGTCCTTTATAAGCAACACGGCCTTCGATACCTTCCGGTACCAGTTTCTCGGCGTTATCAGAAGCCTGGAAGTAACGGTCAGAAGAACCGTGACGCTGATTCATCGCGCCCAGTGAGCCCATACCACGGTAAGACTTGTAGTAACGGCCCTGATACAGTTCAACTTCACCCGGTGCTTCTTCGGTACCGGCCAGCATGCTACCAACCATTACGCAGCTTGCGCCGGCTGCCAGTGCTTTGGCGATGTCGCCGGAGAAACGGATACCGCCATCGGCGATAACCGGAATGCCGGTGCCGGCCAGCGCGTCTACGGCATCTGAAATCGCCGTAATCTGCGGTACACCACAACCGGTAACAATACGGGTGGTACAGATAGAACCCGGGCCAATACCGACTTTAACGCCATCAACTCCCGCATCAGCCAGCGCTTTGGCGCCTGCGGCTGTAGCAACGTTACCGGCAATGATTTGTAAATCCGGATAGGCGTCACGAATACGCTTCACCTGGCTGATTACGCCTTCAGAATGACCGTGTGAGGTATCGATAAGCAGAACGTCAACACCGGCTTCCACCAGCCCTTCGATGCGCTCATCAGTACCCGCGCCCACGCCAACCGCCGCGCCAACACGCAGACGACCACGGGAATCTTTACAGGCGTTTGGTTTGCTTTCCGCTTTCTGGAAATCTTTTACCGTGATAAGGCCGGTCAGCTTGAACGCATCGTCTACCACAAGGATTTTTTCGATGCGGTTAGCATGCATCAAATCAAGCACTTCTGCAGAATCAGCGCCTTCTTTCACGGTAACCAGTTTTTCTTTCGGCGTCATCACCTGACTGACAGGTAAATCCAGACGGTTCTGGAAGCGCATGTCGCGGCCAGTCACGATACCAATAAGATTATTTTCTGTATCGGTTACCGGAAAGCCGGAATAACCCAGCTTCTGGCTCATCGACAATACTTCGCCGATAGGGGTTGTCTGATCAACAGTCACCGGATCTGATACCACGCCGCTTTCGTATTTTTTCACTTCACGAACGTGATTGGCTTGCTCAGCCGGCTCCATGTTTTTGTGAATAAAGCCAATGCCGCCTTCCTGGGCAAGGGCTATCGCCAGACGTGCTTCCGTTACGGTATCCATTGAGGCAGACACCATAGGGATATTCAGCGAGACGCCGCGAGTCAGTTTGGTCTGGAGGTTTGCTGTGTGAGGCAGGACAGTAGAATGTCCCGGAACCAGCAATACATCATCAAAGGTAAGAGCTTCTTGAATGATTCTGAGCATGCAATAACACCTGAATAAGTGGATAGTTAATTGCGGCGCAATTGTAGTGTTTTTTCTAAATCAGGTAAACTCTATTTGTCCTAAACCTGATGATTTTTTAACTATGCTGTTTAATTCCCCGTCTACATCGCGCCAAATTCTTACTGTGACCAAGCTGAACCGGCTGGCAAGGACCGTACTGGAAGGCGAAATCGGCCTTGTCTGGTTGTCTGCGGAAATCTCTAATTTCGTCGCGGCCTCCTCGGGACACTGGTATTTCACCCTCAAGGATAACAAAGCCCAGGTACGGGCGGCCATGTTCAAGGGGTCGAACCGCTATGTAAAACAGCGCCCGAAGGAGGGCGACAAAGTGTTAGTTCGCGCTTCTGTGGGCTTGTATGAGCCACGGGGCGACTATCAACTTGTTATTGAACATCTTGAAGCTGACGGTGACGGCGCGCTGAAACAGGCCTTTGAGGCCCTGAAACTGAAATTACAGCGCGACGGCTTGTTTGACGCCGATGCGAAGCGCCCAGTCCCCCAGGTGATTAACAAAATCGGTGTGGTCACCTCCTCCGCCGGAGCTGCCTTGCACGATGTACTCACCGTGCTGAAACGACGCAGCCCGGCAACAGAAGTCATCGTGTATCCAACGCTGGTGCAGGGCGAACAGGCCCCTGCGCAAATTATCCATGCGCTGGAAACCGCGTACCATCGCGATGAGGTCGATGTCATACTGCTCACCCGGGGTGGCGGATCGCTGGAAGACTTATGGTGCTTTAATGATGAGGCGCTGGCCCATTGTATTTCTGCATCACCGGTGCCGGTGGTGAGTGCTGTGGGTCACGAAGTGGATGTAACCATTGCCGACTTTGTGGCAGACGTGCGCGCCCCTACTCCGTCTGCAGGTGCTGAGCTGTTGAGCCGGGATCAGAGCGAACGTCTGGCATTTGTGCAACAAAAAGCATCTGCACTTAGCCGTGCATGGCAGCAACAGTTCAGACAACAGCAACACCAGCTCGCCGTATTACAGCAGCGCCTGAAAGCGGTGCATCCGGAGCGACGTTTGCAAAGTCAGTCACAGTCTCTGGATCGCGCAGCACTGGCCCTGAGCCATGCTATGGAGTCACGAATTGCAGGTTATGCCACCAGGCTGAATAACTTGTTGCGCAGGCTGGACAGACAAAACCCCGCAAACCGGGTGGTCCGCCTGCAAGACCGTTGCAGCCAACTCGACAGCGCACTGAAAAAATCGGTGCAGCGCCTGCTTGAAAGTAAAAACAGGCAGTTGCAGGGTCAGGCACAATTACTGAATTCAGTGAGCCCGCTGCAAACACTAACACGTGGTTACAGCATCACTTTTGCTGACGAAAAGCCGGTGTTGTCAGCAGCGGAGGTCAGTGCGGGGGATGAAATCACCACCCGCCTTGCCAGTGGTGAAATTATCAGTAAGGTGACCACCGTGAAGAAAAGTCTGTGAAAAGACACTTGAGCACGGGCCGGGGTTAGGTCACACTAGCCCTCCCCTAATCCTTCCCGATATCAGGAATCTTTGTGAATAAGGTTTGCAGTCTGTTGCCACTGGTTTTGATAACCGGTTGTCAGCAAGTGCCAGAAAAACCCGCGCCCGCGCCTTCGTTTTTACCCAAATATCATGTTGCGGCTCCCGTAGCACTGTTTTCCACCTGGCCGGGCGAAACCATGAGTGCCCGCTGCCAACAGGTCAATACCACTGACCGTTGTATTGAAGATGCTATTGCCGGGAATGAATTTGCCGCTATTCTCAAAGAAAAGAACTGGTTTGATGATGTACTGACAGAGTCAAATGCCGCTGACTATGAAATCCTCATAGCATCGTTATCAGCACAGGTTGCTGATAACGATAGTGATGGCGTCTCACTTCACTCAGCTACAGCAGGCTTATGGCCGGCAAACACCACGCCGCATTATTTTACTGAATTCACCGTGCAATGGCGTGGTGTGGAAATAGACTCTCAACGATTTGAAACTTACTCGAAAACGGAAAAGCCTGTTATTGAACTTGCATCAGAAATACTGGACACCTGGTGGCTGGCGTCGCTGCGAAAATCTATTTTCTCTGCTGAATACCTTTTCACCGCGCTGGGTGCCAGCGACTACAATTCAGAGCTGGTCCTGCCTCAATCCATCGGCGAATTTATCCTTCAGGATACCCAGCATTATCCTGATCCGTTTAAAGGTATTATCAGCCGTTACAGCCACCCTGAATTTGATGACGCACTGATAGATATTACTGTCGGACCGGTGCTGATGAACTTATCCATGCCTGAATCCCAAAGGCTGCAGGCAGCACTGGAAGAAAATCTGAAAGAAGCGACACAGATGTCGGCCGCACAGGGACTTACGCTGATCACAGACAGCCCGGTATTAGCTTTCACGGTTAATTCGGCTTCACAACGCTTTAATGGTTACCGTATGGCCGTGCATGCAGAAAATGAACCCGGTGAGCCATTATTCGCGACGACTTATGTTTTTGAAATGAAAGATAAGCTGGTGACATTGTCCACCACATTTCCCCCCAGAATAGCTGATAATCTGGTGTCAGCGGCGCTGCCGGTCATTGAAGTACCGGGTGAATCCGCGCTGATGAAAACCATCAGAGGTATGTCATCAGCGCAATAGAGACGGGGCTTACTTCTTGCTTTTGTGGAACGCCATCATACGCTTACGTTTGCGCTGCTGCGCCAGCGTAAGCTGATTCTTCTTACCTTCAAACGGGTTCGCCCCTTCACGGAACTCTATTTTAATAGGCGTTCCCATCACTTTCAGTGACTTACGGTAATAGTTCATCAGATAACGTTTATAAGACCCCGGCAGATCGTCGACCTGATTGCCGTGGATCACGATAACCGGCGGGTTATAACCACCGGCGTGGGCGTATTTCATTTTCACACGGCGACCACGAACCATTGGAGGCTGGTGCTCTGCCTGAGCCATTTCCATGATTTGGGTAAGCATAGCCGTACCCACACGCTGGGTAGCACTGTCATACGCCTCAATCACTGACTCAAACAAATTACCCACACCGGAGCCGTGCAGAGCCGATATAAAATGCAAACGGGCAAAATCAATAAACCCGAGACGGCGATCAAGCTCCCGCTTGATATCATCTTTAATGTCTGTACTCAGACCGTCCCATTTATTCACTGCGACCACCAGAGAACGGCCGGAATTCAGAATGTAACCCAGTAAGCTGAGATCCTGATCCGCAATCCCTTCGCGGGCATCAATCACCATTAATACAACGTTGGCTTCTTCAATAGCCTGCAGTGTTTTAACAATAGAGAATTTTTCTACTGCATCAGCAACGCGCTTGCGGCGGCGCACACCGGCTGTATCAATAAGGATATACTCCCGCCCGTCACGCTCAAGAGGAATGTAAACACTGTCACGGGTAGTACCCGGCATATCGAACACAACCACACGGTCTTCACCCAGAATACGGTTGGTCAGCGTGGATTTACCCACATTGGGTTTGCCTACAATAGCCAGTTTAATCGGGAGGTTCTTCAGCCTTTCTAACTGCTGCTCAGCGTCCAGTTCTTCATGAACCTCTTTTGGCTGCACCTGCATGTCCGGAAACTCTTCCGCCAGAGGTGTCAGAGCCTGCTCCAGTAACAGAGAAACGCCACGGCCGTGAGCGGCAGCAATCTGGTGGATGGTGCCAAGACCCAGAGTATAGAAGTCAGCACTTTCACTGTCGCCGTCGATGCCGTCAACTTTGTTGGCAACGACAAACAGCTTCTTGTTCACTTTACGTAAGTGTTCTGCAATGCCGATATCCGCAGGTAACAAGCCAGCACGGGCATCAACGAGGAACAGAACCACATCTGCTTCATCAATAGCACGCAGCGACTGATGCGCCATTTCTGCATCAATCCCTTCTTCATCGCCGGTGATACCGCCGGTATCTACAACAATGAATTGCTTTTGCTCCCAGGTCGCCTGCCCGTATTTCCGGTCCCGGGTCAAACCGGGAAAGTCTGCAACCAGTGCATCACGGGTGTTGGTTAATCGGTTAAACAATGTAGATTTACCCACATTCGGGCGACCCACGAGGGCAACAACAGGCAACATGCTTGAAGTCCTAAAATAAACTGGTTTAAAAATGCAGTAGCCGCGGAACTCGCGGCTACTGAATGAATCGGGCGATTATACCCTATATTAGCAGGCGCCGTCAGCTAAACCGGAACGGCGCAAAAAAGAGATAGGATAGCGTAATACTTAAGGGACTGAAAACGAAGCAACATCACCTTCACGGGTAACGGCAATGACCGCGTTACCGGTATAAACAGGCGCTGCGAATACTGATTCATCTTCATCGTCGCCGCCCAGGTCGTACCGGGCGACAATTTTTCCGTCTTCTTTGTTGATCCAGTGCAGCAAGCCCCACTTATCACCCACAACCAGATAGTCGCCGGCTGGTTCGGCTGCCGTCAGTACACGCTTTTTCAAGCCGCTCTGCGACCACAGTTCAACACCGTTACGGCGGTCCAGTGCATACACGTGAGAGTTGTTATCGACTACGTACAGGGTATTACCGTCCATCGTCACATTACGGTAGGAGGCATATTCACGCTTCCAGATAACCCGCCCTGAACGTAACTCAACCGCGGCCAGCGTACCGTTATATGAAATAGCGTAAATAGTGCCGCCGTACATTAAGGGCGCAGAGTCCACATCAACGATACGTTCAAGTTCAGTCGCACCGCTGGGCGCAGTGATCGGTGTTTCCCAGGCAATCAGTCCGGAATCCAGAATGTTCACCTGAATCTTACCTGTAGGCGTACCCAGAATCACACCACCGTTACTGACAGCAGGCGTAGAAATACCGCGAAGGGTCAATGGCGGTACATCGCCAACCTGTTCCCAGACCTGCTCACCGGTTTCAACGTCCAGTGCATAAAGAATACCTGAGCCTGTGTTAACGATAACCAGATTGTCGCCGGTAACCGGTGAAGCAAGAATTTCACCATTAACGGTTTGCGTCCAGTTTACCTCACCGGTTTCAGCATTCAGTGACATCAGTACGCCATCTTCAGTTCCAACAAAAACACGGCTTCCGTCAACAGACAACCCGCCGATTTTGGCAGATGCACCACTTTTCCAAAGATTGCTAACAGAGGAGAACATGCCCTCATCTTTGAAGATAGCGAAGTTCTGTTCCCACAGTGTTTCACCACTTTCAGGATCCAGTGCCGCTACCGTGCCATGACGGTCGGCAACATATAATTTTTCATTGGCATACACAGGGCGCAGGTGTGAGAAATAGCTGTCGATTCCCTCACCCACTTCTGCTTCCCAGTTCACAGTGGGTACAAACTGTGCGTCCAGTGGCGCGAGTCTGCGGATTTCTAACTCTTCGTCATCGACAAACCAGTCTGAAATAGTTGTACATCCTGACAGCGATACTGACAGCGCCAGCGCCAGTCCCGCAGCCCGTGTAATCCGGCCTGTACGGCCACACGTTTTCGTTAACAAATCCGATACCTCTGTTATAGTTATTCGCTTGCCAGAACTGGCAGATTGTCCAGCTTCATTTCCAGCAGAACATTACCGCTGGCGGCTTCTAACGCTTCAGTGTAAGCCATGCGTGCCGCGTCATATTTTTCCTGCGCCACATAGACATCGCCTTCGATTTCTTTCACGTTGCCATCAAACGCACTGTCATTAACCGCTTTAAGCGTAGACAGCGCGGCGTCGCCATTACCCTGTTCCAGTTGAATACGGGCAAGACGCAGTGAAGCAATGGTTGCCAGGTGCGCATCTGCTGCCTGGTCTTTTACTGCTGTGAGTGCTTTCACAGCCGCATCGTAATCGTTGTTGCTTACGGCTTGCTGCGCAGCAACCAGACCACCGATAGTGGCATAACCACTACTATCTGTTTTGCCCAGAAAACTGTCCAGTTTGCCGGCGTTGCCATCAGCTTCAATAGATTCTACTGCCACCTGATAGTCCGCAGAGGCCTGCTCTTTTGCTGTACGCTGGGCATCAGAATAATAACGCCAGCCCCACAGGCCACCCAGACCTAATACAGCACCAATCACAATGGCCGCGCCATTGTCTTTCCAAAACTTTTTAATCGCTTCGACTTGTTGTTCTTCTGTGGCGAAATGTTCCATGTACTTAACCTCTAAATCGACTTTTTCCTGCCGGCTACCCGCCGGCAGCACTTAATCCACTAACTCTGACAACATACCGGCCAGTTCAGCCAGTGCTACCGTCTTTTGTTCACCGTCAGAACGCAGCGGTTTCACTGTCGCTACTTTATTCTCAGCTTCTTCGCTGCCAAGTAACACAGCATAACCTGCGCCGGTCTTATCAGCACGCTTCAACTGCTTCTTAAAGTTGCCGCCGCCGCAATGCATCATAACCCGCATGGAAGGACAACTGTCCCGCAGCAGCTCAGCCACTTCAAGGGCATAGGCATCAGCCCCCATTGAGGTAACATAAACATCGGCAGCAATATTATCCTGTTCAGTGGCCTGCAGAGTAGTTAACAGCAATACCAGCCGCTCCATACCCATAGCAAAACCCACTGCAGGCGTGGCTTTGCCACCCAACTGCTCAACCAGACCATCGTAACGGCCACCGGCACACACTGTGCCCTGAGCGCCCAGACTGTCTGTTACCCATTCAAAAACAGTGCGGTTGTAGTAGTCGAGCCCGCGTACCAGTCGTGGATTAACCTCGTATTGGATGCCCGCCTGCGTTAATCGTTCACATAAATTTGAAAAATGTGTTTTGGATTCTTCGTCCAGGTGATCAAGCAGTGATGGCGCATCCTGAATCGCCGCCTGCACATCGGGATTTTTACTGTCCAGTACACGCAGAGGATTGGTTTCAAGACGGCGGAGAGAGTCTTCATCGAGCTGGTCAGCACGTGCCCGCAGATATTCAGTCAACGCTTCACGGTACAAGCGACGGGCCTCATTAGAGCCCAGTGAGTTAATTTGCAGGGTCACCTGATCACTGATGCCAAATGCTTTCCAAATGCGGGCACTCAGCAGGATCACTTCAACATCGATATCCGGTCCGTCGAGACCATAGGTCTCTACACCAAACTGGTGAAACTGACGGTAACGGCCCTTTTGCGGACGCTCGTGACGGAACATGGGTCCCATGTACCACAGACGTTGCTGCTGGTTATATAACAAACCATGTTCATTACCGGCGCGAACCGTGCTCGCCGTACCTTCGGGACGCAGTGTCAGGCTGTCGCCGTTTCTGTCTTCGAAGGTATACATTTCTTTTTCAACAATATCAGTCACTTCACCGATAGAGCGTTTAAATAAGTCAGTACTCTCTACAATAGGAGTACGGATTTCCTGATAACCGTAACTGGCTACCACCTGACGCAGGGTGGACTCCACTCGCTGCCACGTACCGGATACTTCCGGCAGGCAGTCGTTCATTCCACGGATTGCCTGAATTATCTTAGCCACCTGAAATTCTCATTTACCTGAAACTTAAAAGCCCCGCATTATAGGGGCTTTAGTATTAAACAACAATGTTACTTCCCTGACAGCGGAGCGGCGCATTTGTTATCTCATTGTGCCGCACTTCGCCCTACAGGTTTTACGATTCTTTTACCGAGACCGGGATCTTGTTTGCTTCATCCAGACGGGACGCTTTTGCACGGATACGACGCTCGAGTTGATCCACCAGGTCATCGTTAGCCAGACGCTCACGCTGACGTTTACCGTCTTCGTAGAAACCGCTCATATTGCGCGCGCCGGTCAGACCTAAATCAGACACCTCAGCCTCGCCGGGTCCGTTAACAACGCAGCCGATTATGGACACATCCATGGGCGTTAAAATATCTTCCACACGCTGTTCCAGTGCGTTCACCGTACCGATGACATCAAATTCCTGACGGGAGCAACTCGGACAGGCAATAAAATTGATACCTCTTGAGCGTATGCGCAGCGACTTAAGGATATCAAAACCGACTTTGATTTCTTCAACCGGGTCAGCGGCCAGAGAAACACGCAGGGTATCTCCGATCCCTTCAGCAAGTAACATACCCAAACCTACTGCACTTTTTACGGCACCGGCACGTTGTCCGCCGGCTTCTGTAATACCCAGATGCAGCGGCTGATCAATTTGCTGAGCCAGCAAGCGGTATGCACCGACAGCCAGGAATACATCGGAGGCTTTCACACTGACCTTAAACTGGTCGAAGTTAAGCTTGTCCAGAATATCAACGTGGCGCATGGCAGACTCAACCAGCGCTTCAGGAGTAGGCTCGCCGTACTTTTCCTGCAGGTCCCGCTCCAGTGAACCACCGTTCACACCGATACGGATAGGAATATTTTTGTCTCTGGCGCAGTCCACCACAGATTTAACCCGTTCCATGTTGCCAATGTTGCCGGGATTAATACGCAGGCAATCTACACCATATTCCGCCACTTTCAGGGCAATGCGGTAATCAAAATGGATATCTGCCACCAAAGGCACTGAGACTTGTGCACGGATAGCTTTAAACGCTTCTGCCGCTTCCATCGTAGGTACAGAGACCCGCACGATTTCACCGCCCACCGCGACAATACGTTTGATTTGAGCCACAGTAGCATCGACATCCGTTGTCGGCGTATTTGTCATAGACTGTACAGCAATGGGTGCACCATCACCGACGGGTACGCTTCCCACATTAATGCGCGTAGATTTACGACGTTTGACGGGGCTTTCAGTAAACATGATTAGTCCTGCATTGGTAACGTGAAGCGGGCGATTCTGCCAACCTGAAACGCGGAAATATCAACGGCATCATCGTCATAGGTAATACTCACACCATCAGGTGCACCTAAAGTTACTTTAAACGGCGGCTGGCCACTCACAGGCATCACCCGTCCGGAGGCTTTCACACCATAAGCGATAGCTTCGCCAGTGGCATCTTCGATATTAATCCAGCAATCTTCGTCGAAGGTAAATACCAGTTCCACAGTGGCCGCGCCGGTAATATCAGTGGTTTCTGTACTGTCACCGGCCGGGGAGGCATCATCAACGCCGGTCATGTCGCCGCTGCTTTGCTCCGGTGTGCTTTCTGCGACATCTGATACGTCAGCTTCGGGTTGGTCACCTTCAGGCTGAATGTCAGTCTGCAAAGGCGCTGTATCCTCAGGGTTCGTCTCTGCAGTTGCAGATTCTATTGCGGTGTCTGAAGCTTCCTCAGGGGCTGAAAGTGACGGCTGTGCAGATTCGCCCACAGCAGGGTCTGCTGCTTGCGGCGATGCTGAGCGGGTTACTACAGCTTCTTTTTCAGCGGAGGGGTCAGAGAACGTCAAACCGTCAGACTGCTGATACCACCAGGCAACCAGTGCCACCACCAGTAACAGCAGCATGATCCAGGTAACCATCATCCAGCGATCGTCATGGGCCTGCTTTGCTACGCGCTTTGAAAAACTCTGTAAACGTGCCGGCGGTCTGGTGACAGTGTGCAGCCGGTTAAAACTGTCGATGACCGGCGCTTCCTGAATGCCCAGTTGTCTGGCATACATGCGGACATAGCCTTTCTGGAACGTTGCCGACATTGCCTCGTCCAGATGATCATTTTCGATATCCACGACATTTTTCAGTTTCAGAAACAGTTTATCAGCCATTTGTTGCTGACTTAATCCGGCTTTCTCCCGCGCATCCCGCAACATTTCGCCGGGAGTGGGAGCCGTTTTCTGTTCATCAACCGGGTTTTCGTTTGTGCTCATTGAATACCTTGTGAGTGTTATTTTTCGGGCGAAAGACGTAAACGCATACCGACCTCGATATCACCGGGATCGGCGAGTTTGTTCCAGGCCTGTAAGCGCGACATTTTAATGTTGTATTTCAGCGAAATGCGATACAAATTTTCGCCCGGTTTCACTTCATGATAGCGGGTTTGAGGATCTTCCTGTACCGGTAAGTCAGATTGCGGTTCATTCTGTACAGCAGCTGTATTTTGTACCGGAGCAGGCTCTTTGCTGACCGGAGCGCTATCAGGGCTGACCACCTTTTGCGCTTTAGCCTGAACCTCTGCCTTCGGTTTGACCCGGCGCACTATTTGCGCAGAGGCATTGGCTTTGCGGATAATACTTTCCCGGTAGGCTTTTGCTTCCTCACTCTGAGGATACATAGTGACCAGCATTTCACCGTATCCCTGCGCGGTCTCAGCATCCCCTTTCCCTTCAGCAATTGCGATAGCCAGTGTCACAGATTCGGGGCTGACACGGGAAACGCGCTCGTACCGGCGCATAACAGATTCAGCCTCGTCCCATTGTCCGGTTTCAACGTAAAGCTGAGTCAGCATGAAGAGGCTTTTGGAACGGCCGGGCTGATGGTTCAGCGCATTTGTAAGATAGCCGATGGCTTCTTCACGCTTGCCCTGGTCAGCAGCACAGATAGCCATATTTTCGTAGGTTTGCGCTGAATTTGCATATTGCAGGTTATTCAGTGCTTTGCTGTAAAAGTCATTAGCTTTGTCATATTTTTTCTGCTGACAAAGAAAAGCACCGTAGCTATTGGCAATTTCGGCATTGCGGGGCGCCAGATCCAAAGCATTCTCGTAAGACTGTTCAGCTCTGCCCCACTCTTCCACGGTCTGGTAATAGTATGCCAGCGAATAATGCGCGTCAGCATACCTGGGAGCGAATTCCAGCGCTTTGTCCAGATTCACTTTGGCTTGCTGGTAATTGCCGTTTTTAAGGTAAGTCAGGCCCAGAGAAATTCGGGTCTTTGCGGCCTGTTCCATATCAAAATCATCGCCAGAATACCCGTTTTGCTGGTTCTGGCTTACACATCCTGTCAGTGCAATAACGAGAGCAAGTACGCCTAATCGCATGAAGCTCCTACCTCTTAATTAATTCCTTACTGTGCCATTTTTACTGAAATCGCTTCACCTTTCATCTGTTTCTTTAACATTCGTTTCGTACGGTCGACCACATCGCCTACTAACTGACCACATGCAGCATCAATATCGTCGCCACGGGTTTTCCTCACAACCACTGTCAGGCCATAGCTCATCAGTACTTTGGCAAAACGGTCAATACGGGAATTGCTTGAGCACAGGTAAGGTGAACCCGGATACGGATTAAACGGGATAAGGTTAATTTTACACGGTGTTTCTTTCAGCACTTTTGCCAGCTGGTGTGCCTGGTCGGTACTGTCATTTATGTTCGACAACATAACGTATTCTACGGTTACCTTGCCCTGATTCGCGCGGGACTTACTGAGATAACGGCGTACACCGGCAAGAAACGTCTCAATATTGTATTTCTTATTGATAGGAACGATTTCATTGCGAAGTTCATCTGTCGGAGCGTGCAGAGAAATAGCCAGCGCAACGTCAATCTGATCGCCCAGCATATCCAGCGCAGGAACAACACCTGAAGTACTCAGCGTGACACGGCGTTTTGACAGACCAAAACCAAAGTCATCCAGCATTAAATCCATAGCAGGTACAACATTCTTAAGATTGAGCAATGGCTCACCCATGCCCATCATTACCACATTGGTAATGGGTCGCTTAGATGTATCTTTCGACAGGCCCAGGAAGGTTGCCACACGCCATACCTGACCGATAATTTCGCTGACAGACAGATTACGGTTGAAGCCTTGCTGCGCCGTGGAACAGAACGTACATTCCAGCGCACAGCCAACCTGCGAGGATACGCAAAGGGTGGCCCGTTCTGCTTCAGGGATCCACACAGACTCTACTTCCTGTCCGCCTTCCAGCGCCAGAGCGAACTTAATTGTACCGTCGCTGGCTTCCTGGTAGTAAGCAATTTCAGGCGCAACAACTTCTGCATTTTCCAGCAATTTAGCCCGCAGGTTTTTATTAAGATTACTCATCTCATTAAAATCGCTGACACCTTGCTGATAAATCCATTTCATCACCTGGTCAGCACGGAAAGGCTTCTCGCCAATGTCAGCGAAAAATTCCCGCAAAGCTGCGCGGTTCAGATTTAAAAGGTTTGTCTTTGCCATAAGTCGTCGATGACCCCGAATTCTGTCTTAATCATATTCATAACGTGCAGCAGTCCGGCCCCGTAAAATACACAGATACATGCCGTGCGGGGTGCGAATAAATGTCTTCCGTGAGAGCTTGCCGGTGACGGCGGAAGAAACCGCCTGAAAGGGCCCGCAGGAACGGGCGATAACAGTGAAAATTCGCTTTACCGGCATTGCATTGACTGCACAAATTTTAGCCGCGCATTCTATCATAGGGAAACCGGCTTAGAAAGCGGTGAAATCTGAGTTTTCACGATAAACATGCAGTTCAGCGGGACTGCTAATATTGTCCGCTCACGCCGGTGTTGCTAGAGTAGGAATGAAGCCGGATTTCAAAGGAACCTGTGTTCCTCTATGAAGCCTCTCACCGGTTACAACAATAACCCGGAAAACAAACCGGGACATCAATGGAGAACCTAATGCGAAAGTCACTAATGGCAACAGCGATAGCTGCCGCACTGGCACTGACCGCCTGCAGCCCTGCCAAAGAAGAATCCCACTCTGCCACAGCATCTGCTGAGGAGAAAACTGTGCAAGCTGAAAACGTGCTGTTAAAACCCAGTACGCTGGACTATCAGGCGCCGGATTTCGATAAAATCGAGACTGCGAATTATGAACCCGCTTTTGAACTTGGCATGGAAGAGCATACTGCTGAGATAGATGCCATTGCAGGTAATGAAGCTCCGGCCACGTTTGAAAATACCATTCTGACAATGGAAAAAAGCGGTGAGTTGCTGACCCGCGTTGCTACCATTTTCTTTAACTTATCCAGTATCATTTCTGATAAAGAAATTCAGCGTATTGAAGCTGAAATGTCACCGCGCCTCACTGCGCACAGTGACAGCATTCATCTGAACAGCAAGTTGTTTGAACGGGTAAAAACCGTTTATGAAAATAAAGACAGCCTGAATAAAGAAGACAAGCGTCTGACGGAAAAAACCTACGAGCAGTTTGTCCGCGCCGGTGCCAACCTGACTGAAGAGCAGAAAGCGAAGGTACGTGGCATAAATGAGCAGATCACAAAGCTGCAAACTCAGTTCTCGCAGAATATTCTGGCATCATTTAAAAACGACACCATCATCGTTACTGATGAATCTGAACTGGCCGGTCTTTCTGACAGCGACAAAGCGAGCCTGAAGTCAGCGGCAGAAGGTGCGGATAAAGAAGGCTATATGATCAGCCTGGTTAACACCACCCGCCAACCCATTCTGACCAGCCTGGAAAACCGTGAGCTGCGCAAGAAAATCTGGGAAAAATCAGCGAACCGTGCGATGGATGTCAACGGCCCGATTATTCTGGAACTGACACACCTGCGTGCTGAGAAAGCAGCATTACTGGGTTACCCTAACTGGGCCTCCTATGCCATTGAAAACCAGATGGCGAAGAAACCTGAAAATGTCTTTAAGATCCTGGACGACCTGGCACCGCAGGCAGTGGAAAAAGCCAAAGAAGAAGCGGCTGCCATTGAAGAAGTCATGCACGCTGATGGCGTAACAGGTGATGTACAGCCATGGGACTGGGCGTATTATGCTGAGAAAGTCCGTAAGGCAAAATACGATCTGGACGACAGTGAAGTTAAACCTTACTTCGAGTTGAACTCTGTGCTGGAAAACGGCCTGTTCTTTGCGATGGAAAAGCTGTACGGCATTACCTTTAAAGAGCGTACTGATTTACCTGTGTATGTTGAAGACGCCCGTCTGTTTGAAGTCTTCAACGAAGATGGATCTAACATTGGCTTATTCTATTTCGACCCTTACGCCCGTGAAGGCAAGAGCGGTGGTGCATGGATGAGTGAATTCGTTACCCAGTCGTTCATGAATGGTACTAAGCCTGTTGTCTACAACGAGCTTAATATTGTTAAGCCGGCGCCGGGTGAACCCACTCTACTGTCTTTCGACGAAACCACTACCCTGTTCCATGAATTCGGTCACGCAGATCATGGTCTGTTCTCGCTGGTAAAATATCCCAGCCTGGCCGGCACGAACACGGCCCGTGACTTCGTTGAATTCCCGTCTCAGTTTAATGAAGACTGGGCTATCGATCCTGCAGTACTGGCAAACTACGCCAAACATTACAAAACCGGGGAACCCATTCCTCAGGCTCTGCTGGATAAAGTGATGAAAGCTGTCAGCTTCAATCAGGGCTTCAACACGGTGGAATATCTGGCAGCCGCTCTGCTGGATATGGAATGGCACATGATTGGCGCGGATGAAGAAGTCAGAGATGTGGCTGCTTTTGAAAAAGCGGCTCTGGAGAAGCACGGCATTGATTATGCACCGGTGCCTCCCCGCTACAAATCCGCCTATTTCAGTCACACCTTCGCCGGTGGCTATTCAGCCGGTTACTATGCATACCTGTGGACAGAAGTGCTTGCAGCTGATGCCTTTGCCCATATGGCAGAAAATGGTGGCCTGACCCGTGAAAACGGCGATCTGTTCCGCAAGGAAATTCTGTCTAAAGGTAACAGTGAAGATTTGATGGAGAACTACGTTGAGTTCCGTGGCCAGGAACCTACAGTAGATGCGCTGATGAAACGTCGCGGTTTAACCGACTAAGCAACGGCATGAAACAGGCACAGCGATAAACTTCGTTGTGCCTGCTTTTCAAACACTGCGTTGCAGACACAAAAAAGGAGAGCCTGGGCTCTCCTTTTTCTTACGCGATCGTTAAACATTAACGGGTACGCGGGCAGATTTCTTCGTCAGAGAAGAAGTATGCGATTTCACGTGCAGCAGATTCCGGTGCATCAGAACCGTGTACCGCATTTTCGTCGATAGACGCTGCGTAATCAGAACGCAGAGTACCCGCAGCTGCATCAGCCGGGTTAGTCGCGCCCATGATTTCACGGTTTTTAACAACCGCATTTTCGCCTTCAAGTACCTGAACCATTACCGGACCAGAAGTCATGAAGTCTACCAGCGCGCCGAAGAAAGGACGCTCTTTGTGTTCTGCGTAGAAACCTTCAGCCTGTTCTTTGCTCAGGTGCAGCATTTTAGATGCTACGATGCGCAGACCAGCAGTTTCAAAACGGTTGTAAATTGCACCGATTACGTTTTTAGCTACCGCATCAGGCTTGATAATAGAAAATGTACGCTCAAGAGCCATTCTTCTGTCTCCAATGAATCATTAAAATTTTGGCCGCGAATTATAGGCAATTCCAGACCAGTTGACCAGAGGGAATCGTCAATCACTTCCCTGCCATTTGACGCAGCCGGAAAGTGTAGTCATACGGTGATGACGATTTTATGACAATACGCTCAGAAAATCAGTTAACTGAACGTTTGGCCAGTGCCTGAATTTTCGCAACAATAGCTCTTAAGCCGTTACCCCGTGTGGGGGTAATATGACGTTCAAGATCGAGTTCTGCGAAGTACGCATCAACATCAAAATCCAGGATCTGACGGGGCGTTTTGTTATTGTACGCCGCCATAACCAGGGCCAGTAATCCCTGAACAATGACTGCATCGCTGTCTACAGAAAATTTAACCAGACCATTTTCAACCCGTGACTCAAGCCACACGCTGCTTTGACAGCCTTTAACCAGTTTATCCGGCGTTTTCTCATCGTCCGGCAACCCGGGGATAGATTTACCCAGGTCGATAATGTACTGATAACGTTGTTCCCAGTCATCAAAAAAGGCCAGATCATCAATAATTTCCTGGCTACCGGGGAGTGACATTGTCATGTTGAAAACCTTTTCTTAGAAAAACAAACCGGCTTCGAGCTGTGCTTCTTCGCTCATTTTATCGCGGGACCAGGGAGGATCAAACACCAGTTCAACGTGCACTGAGTCAACGTGGGGCACCATACCGATGCGATATTCCACGTCGCCTACCAGTACCGGTCCCATGCCGCAGCCCGGGGCAGTCAGAGTCATGTCTACAGCAACAGATTTTTTATCCTGGTCCACAGACACTTTATATATCAGCCCAAGAGACACCAGATTAATCGGAATTTCCGGATCATAAATCGTTTCCAGTGCATCCCAAACCTGTTGCTCATCGATATTGCCGTCTGCCGGTGCATCAAAATTCAGTACCATCGGTTTACGGCCAATGGCATCAGCATCAGTCCCGTCGATACGATACATATTACCACGCCAGGTGATGGTGTAGTTGCCACCCAGTTCCTGAGTGATAGAGACGAACTCCCCGCCGGGAATGGTAGAAATTTGCCCGGCCGGAACAAGGCGTGCTTTGCAGTCACGTTCCGTGACTACCATTTTTTGTGCTTTAGCCAAAACGTATTAACCGATATTGAAGCTTTCGCCGCAGCCACATTCGTCCACGACATTAGGATTGTTATACTTGATTACGCCATTGATCCCTTCCTGAACGTAATCAATTTCGGTATTTCTGACAAACTTCACCGCATCTTTCGCTACCGCCACCGTGAGGGCATTGCTGGCAGAAACCAGTTCGTCATCTGCTTCAGGGGCATCGGCCAGATCCAGCACATAAGCGTAACCGGTACAGCCGCTGACCTTAGTAGACAGGCGGATAACGCTGCCTGGTCTGGATGCGACTTTTTTCTCAAAGTGCTTTACCGCACTGTCGGTCAGAGAAATAACGGTAGTAGAGGGTATAAACGTTTCTACGGACATGTTGCCTCCTTATCAAGCAAGCATCATATGAGCCTTGCGAAGCGCACTGAACAGAACGTCCACTTCATCAAGGCTGTTATAAATAGAAAATGATGCGCGGGCCGTGCCGGGAATATTAAACTTCTTCATCAGCGGCTGCGCACAGTTATCACCGGTACGGATAGCAACGCCCTGCTGATCAAGAATGTAACCCACATCAGCCGGATGAATGCCGTCAAGAATAAAGCTCATTACACCCATTTTAGCCGGTGCAGTACCAACAATTCGCATGCCATCAAAGGCGTCAGCCTGTTCATGAGCACTGGCCAGCAATGCCTTTTCATGGGCCTGTACTGCATGGGTATCCAACGCTGAGAACCAGTTAACCGCAGCGGCAAGACCAACAGCACCGGCAATATTCGGCGTTCCGGCTTCAAGACGGTTAGGCAGTTCGCCCCAGGTCGCATCCTGATAGGTCACATCGGCGATCATTTCACCGCCGGTCAGCCATACCGGCCAGTCCTGCAATACGTTTGCCCGTCCCCACAGCACACCGGTGCCGGTAGGGCCAAATAACTTGTGGCCGGAAAACGCATAGAAGTCGCAGCCAATATCCTGCACATCCACGCCGCCATGAGCAATACCCTGAGCGCCGTCGACTAACACCAGCGCCCCGTGCTTTTTCGCTTTCGCCGTGAGCAGTTTCACCGGATTCAGCGTACCCAAAGCATTAGAGACATGGGGAAAAGCTACCAGCCGGGTATTGGTGTTCAGCAGCGCAGTAAAGGCGTCTGTGTCCAGCTCACCGGAATCAAAGATGGGCGCAACTTTTAATGTTGCACCGGACACTTTACAGGCTTGCTGCCAGGTCACGAGGTTCGCGTGGTGTTCCATTTCAGTCACCACAACTTCATCACCGGCTTTCAGCAACTGACCCAGGCCTTTCGCAACCAGATTAATGGCTTCGGTAGTACCGGCTGTCCAGATCACTTCCTTACGGTCATTCGCGTTTATAAACGCGGCCACATCGTCACGGGCTTTTTCAAAGCGTCGCGTGGCTTCATCAGATAGCGCATGAGCACCACGGTGCACATTGGCATTCGTGGTGGTGTAGAAATCCATAATGGCATCCAGCACTGCCTGCGGCTTCTGTGTGGTTGCTGCATTATCCAGATAAACCAGCGGTTTGTCGTTCACCTTGCGGCTGAGGATCGGAAATTGCGCCCTCAGGGCCTGCACGTCCAGACTCATTTTACCTCCATAGAGGCAAAACGTTTGCTGAGTTTTGGCAGCAGCCAGTCAGCAATGGCTTCTTTCGGAATTTGGGTAACCAGTTCCTGAATAAAGCCGAAATTCAGCATGACCAGCGCCTTACTGCGGGGAATACCGCGGCTCAGCATGTAATACAGTGCCGTATCATCGATTTCTGCAACCGTAGCGCCGTGAGCACATTTCACATCATCCGCATAAATTTCAAGCTCAGGCTTGGTGTTAATCAGCGAACGGCGCGAAAGTAACAGGTTACGGTTATTAAGCTCTGCCAGTGTTTTCTGGGCATCGCGGTGAATATGGATACGACCGTTAAATACGGCGCGGGCACCGTCACCTACGATACCGCGGGCATTTTCTTCTGATGTACCGTTAGGAACAGCGTGCTCCAGAGTGGTATGCAGGTCGAACAGTTCACCTTCTGCCAGCAGATAAATGGCATTCATTTTCGCATTAGCGTGCTCACCGGCATGCCAAACATCGATATCAAGACGGCTTAATTCGCTGCCATAGCCAACCAGTGTGCTGTTCAGGCTGGCCTCTTCACCGAGCTTAAAGTGACTGCCACCGATTTGTTTCGCTTTACCGGTAAACAGGGCAAAACGATAATGTTCCAGCTGCGCATGATCTGCAATGCTGTATTCAGCAAATGCCGTCGTCAGGCTGTCAGCCGTGCCTTCACCGTGTTCAATAACAGTCAACTTGGCCGCTTCACCCAAACGCACCAGTACGCGGGTATGGGCATCGCCTGCCTGAGTGCTGAGGTTCAAAACCCGCACAACCGGTTTGATTTTTGCCCCTGCAGCGACATCGATGAACACGCCTTGTTTAGACACGGCGTCATTTACCAGTCCGAAGGTGTGACGGGCAGGTTTAATCTTCGCAAAAATACTTTTTATAGCCGCCTGTTCGTCGTCACCGGCTTTTTTCAGTGACTTGATTTTCAGGCCTTTAGGCAATGACAGTTCACTGATGTCAGTCACCAGCTTGCCATCAGCGAATACCAGATCGATAGTATCCAGTTTATCAATCTGCGGCACAGCAGGTTCTTCTGTCACCTTCGCTTTGATTGCTTTACGTTTCTCAACGCTGGTCAGCGGGGTAAAACGCCATTGCTCGGCACGCTTACCCGGCCAGCCCTGCTCCTGCAGAGCTGCCAGTGATTTTTTGCGCTGAGAAGAAAGGAAGTCAGAAACATCCTGAGCGTTGTCAATGACTTGTTCCAGCCATTGGCTCATGCTTCACTCTCCTCGTATTTCTTACCTAAGAAAGCGTAACCGTTTTTCTCAACTTCCAGCGCCAGCGACGCATCGCCGCTCTTGACGATTTTGCCGTCGGCCAGAATGTGTACGAAGTCCGGTTTGATGTAGTCAAGCAGGCGCTGATAGTGGGTTACCACGATAAAGCTCCGCTTGTCGTTGCGCTGGCTGTTTACGCCGTCAGCGACAACCTGCAACGCGTCAACGTCCAGACCGGAGTCTGATTCGTCAAGAATACACAGCGACGGTTCAAGCAGAATCATTTGCATGATTTCGTTACGCTTTTTCTCACCCCCGGAGAAGCCTTCGTTTACGCCACGCTTAAGGAAATCCAGCGGCAGTTGAACCTGCTTGCAGGCTTCTTTGGCTTTTTTAAGGAATTCTGCGGCAGTCAGTGGCTCTTCACCACGTTGTTCGCGCATGGCATTTACCGATTCCTTCATGAATTCCATGTTAGAAACACCCGGGATTTCTACCGGATACTGGAATGCCAGGAACAGACCTTCACGGGCACGCTCTTCTACGTCTAAATCCAGTAAGTCTTTACCGTTCAGTTCTACCGTACCGTCAGACACTTCGTAGCCGTCACGGCCAGACAATACGTAGCCCAGCGTGGATTTACCCGCACCGTTAGGGCCCATGATAGCGTGTACTTCACCCGGACCAATTTCCAGATCCAGACCTTTTATGATGGTCTTTTCTTCGACGCTGGCATGTAGATTAGAAATTTTTAGCATTATTACCCCACTGAACCTTCAAGACTAATTTCGAGCAGCTTGCCAGCTTCAACGGCAAATTCCATTGGTAGCTCTTTGAATACTTCTTTACAGAAACCGTTAACGATCATCGACACGGCTTTTTCCGCGTCCAGACCACGTTGCTGGCATAAGAATAACTGCTCATCGCTCACTTTCGACGTTGTCGCTTCGTGCTCTACGATGGCGGTAGGGTTTCTGCTTTCAATATACGGGAATGTGTGTGCACCGCACTGATCGCCGATTAACAGCGAGTCACATTCGGTAAAGTTACGGGCACCGTCTGCACGGGGGCCCATCTGCACCAGTCCACGGTACGCATTATTGCTCTTACCTGCGGAGATCCCTTTCGAGATAATGGTGGAGCGGGTATTCTTACCCAGGTGAATCATTTTCGTACCGGTATCGGCCTGCTGGCGTCCACGGGTCAGCGCTACGGAGTAGAATTCGCCCACGCTGTTATCACCTTTAAGTACACAGGAAGGATACTTCCAGGTAACTGAAGAACCGGTTTCAACCTGAGTCCAGGAAATCTTGGCATTGGTGTGACAAATACCACGCTTTGTCACGAAGTTATAAATACCTCCTTTACCGTCTTCGTCGCCAGGGTACCAGTTCTGCACCGTTGAGTACTTAATTTGTGCGTCATCCATGGCGACCAGTTCAACCACTGCGGCGTGCAGTTGGTTCTCGTCGCGCTGAGGTGCAGTACAGCCTTCCAGATACGATACGTAACTGCCTTCTTCGGCAACTATCAGCGTACGCTCGAACTGACCGGTATTTTGTTCATTAATACGGAAATAGGTAGACAGTTCCATCGGGCAACGAATGCCTTTTGGAATAAATACGAAAGAACCATCGGTGAATACCGCACCATTCAGTGCAGCATAGAAGTTATCTGTACGCGGTACCACAGAGCCAAGATACTTCTTAATGAGCTCTGGATACTTGTGAACAGCCTCAGAAATCGGACAGAAAATAACACCGGCTTCTTCCAGCTTTTCGCGGAATGTGGTCACAACGGAAACGGAGTCGAAAACCGCATCAACCGCAACACCCGCCAGCATTTCCTGCTCGTGCAGAGGAATACCCAGTTTTTCGTAGGTACGCAGCAGTTCAGGGTCAACCTCGTCTAACGACTTAGGTTTGTCCTTCATACTCTTCGGTGCGGAATAGTAAGAAATAGCCTGGAAGTCCACTTTAGGATACTCCACATGGGCCCACTCCGGTTCTTCCATTTGCAGCCATGCGTTGTAGGCTTTTAAACGCCATTCAAGCATCCACTCCGGCTCACCTTTCATTTCTGAAATGCGTCGGATAACGGATTCGTCCAGTCCACTTTCGAAGGTTTCCGATTCGATTTCAGAATAGAAACCGGCATCGTACTTACGCGATAGTGCCTGATCGATCTGTTCACTCATTATTGGATCTCACCTGTTTGCCTGAAATTGCGGGTCCATTTCATTACAAAGCCATGTCGGTCTTGCTTTGCATCACTGAAAACAAAACATTGTTTGTCAGCCGGACCAGCGCGATAAATCGGTTAAATTGTATAATACCTGAGTAATCCACTCAAGAATTGCTCCGGGCGCTATACGCTGACAGACCGCTGATGCCGCGCCGGAAAAGCGTGCGCATCATGCCCGAAACAGGCCGTCAGTTCAATGTTTACGCGGTTGTGATATGGTCAACCGCCCGGTCGTTTGTGCTTGCTACTGTGCGCTGCGAAGTGTGGTAACCACACTGCTTACCTTGCTGATCACGTATTCAATGTCAGCCTGTGTGGTATAACGTCCAACCGTAAAGCGGATCCCGCTGTGTGCCAGTTCCGCACTCATGCCCAGTGCAGCCAGTACATAAGACGGCTCAAGGCTGGCAGATGTACATGCAGAACCTGATGATACGGCAATATCATTCAGTGCCATCATTAAGCTTTCGCCATCTACACCACCAAAGCTGACATTCAGATTTCCCGGCAAACGCTGTTCTGCATGACCATTAAGATAGACGTTGTCTAACTGGCTGATGCCCTGCCAGAGCTGGTCACGTAAACCACGAATCCGCTGACTTTCTTCAGCCATTCCGGCCTCAGCCAGGGCAAAGGCTTCACCCATTCCGACTATCTGGTGAACAGGCAGTGTGCCGGAACGCATGCCCCGCTCATGGCCTCCGCCATGAATTTGTGCGGAGATTTTAGCTTTAGGGCGACGACGCACATACAACGCGCCAATACCTTTCGGACCATAAATTTTGTGTGCTGACACTGACAATAAATCAATATCGAGTTCACTGAGATCCAGCGGCAGCTTTCCGGCAGATTGTGCAGCATCCACATGAAACAGAATGTCTCTCTCGCGACATAACTTACCAATGGCTGCAATATCCTGAATCACACCGATTTCGTTGTTCGCATGCATCACGCTCACCAGAACGGTATCGTCCCGCATAGCGCCGGCAATCTGTTCTGGGGTAATAAGACCATCGCTGTCCACAGCCAGTACCGTAACCTCAAAGCCTCTTTCAGCCAGTGCATCGCAGGTATCCAGCACGGCTTTATGTTCGGTGTTAACAGTAATGATATGCTTACCCTTGCTAAGGTTAGCTTCCGCAGCACCTTTTATCGCCAGGTTGTTGGATTCAGTGGCTCCAGAGGTAAAAACAATTTCTCTGGGATCGCAATTGAACACATCGGCAATCTGATTACGGGCGATATCTACCGCCTCTTCAGCAATCCAGCCATAGCGATACGTACGGGAGGCCGGATTTCCAAAGTTTCCGTCCATGGTTAAGCACGCCATCATTTTCTCTGCCACACGGGGATCGACCGGTGTGGTGGCGGCATAATCTAAATAAACGGGTTGTGTACGGGCTTGAGTCATGACAACTGAATGCTAACCTTGATGTCTTCCAAAGGTTTAATGATGGATGTTTGCTTATCCTGGCGCCCGGCCACTTCCTGCACTTCACGCTGAGACATCAGTTCACCCAACGTAATGGAATCCAGAAACACGCTGATACGGTCGCTCAGATCCTGCCAGAGGCTGTGCGTCAGGCAACGTTCGCCGCCCTGACAATCAGCCAGTCCCTGACAGCGGGTAGCATCAACGGATTCATCTACGGCGCGGATGACTTCACCTACAGCAATTCGCATGGCATCGCGGCCCAGCAGATAACCGCCGCCCGGACCACGTACACTGTCTACCAACTTCTCTTTACGAAGTCTGGAGAACAGTTGCTCTAAATATGATAATGAAATTTCCTGACGCTCGGAAATGTCAGCCAGCGGCACGGGACCGCGGGTTGAATGCAACGCAACATCCAGCATAGCTGTAACGGCGTAGCGCCCTTTTGACGTTAATTTCATGACTTTCTCCCAGCCTTTTTCAGGCTGGGAATTGTTACATTCCCGACTAAAATGGTCAAGTATTTAACCTGGTAAATTAGTCAGGTATTATCTATCAGCTTAATCAGATTTTCGGGTCAAAATCGTCCTGCACTTCACCCTGTTGAGGCACCACAGGATCAATCCCCGTATCAGCGAAGTCTTCAGCTTTAATGGCATGCAGATTGTCTGTACATACATCACCGCCCATTGCGCGGATAACGCCGCAAAGTTCTTCCACCTTATTGTCCATCTGGTGAATATGCTCAAGCATAACGCCCATCGCATTAGCAACCGGGTCGGGATTGTCAGTAGAAACGGCGTAGGCATCGAAACCGTATTTCTCCGCAATCTGGTGGCGACGGGTAACCAGGGGATCATCTGATGCAGTTTTTTGGGTTTTAACGATGCGTCCGGGAATGCCCACCACCGTTGCTCCGGCCGGTGTATCCTTGACAACAACCGAGTTAGAACCGATTTTTGCCCCTTCAGCAATCACGATGGGGCCAAGCACTTTCGCACCGGCACCGACGACCACGTTTTTCTCCAGGGTAGGATGACGTTTGCCGGCCTTCCAGCTTGTACCACCCAGCGTCACACCATGATACAAGGTGACGTCATCGCCGATAACCGCCGTTTCACCAATGACAACACCCATGCCATGGTCGATGAAAACTCGTCTGCCAAGTGTGGCGCCCGGGTGAATTTCGATACCCGTTAACCAGCGGCTGAACGTAGACAACGTGCGCGCCAGCCATTTTAAGTCGTGTTTCCACAGTTTATGACTGATCCTGTGCAACCAGATAGCATGCAGGCCCGGGTAATTGGTCAGTACTTCAAAGGTATTCCTTGCCGCAGGGTCACGGTGAAAGACCCCTTTAATGTCTTCTTTTATTCGCGGAAACACAGTACCCCCCTCACTTTACGGCTTTGTCGATGGACGACAAAATGCCGCGCAGAATATTCAGTTCCTGACTTTCCGGACGGGCACGGTTGAACAGACGGCGTAATTTGGTCATCACCATGCCCGGATGGTTCTTAACAATAAAGTTTGTACCGGTAAGGGTTTGTTCGAGGTGCTGGTAAAAACGTTCCAGATCTTCGTTTAATGGGTAGTCATTTTCAGTGGGCGGGAACGCATCTTTCTCCAGCCACGCCATGCGCACTTCATAGCATAATGTCTGTACTGCGGCGGCAAGATTCAGGGAGCTGTATTCCGGATTAGCGGGAATGCACACATGGAAATGGCATTGCTGCAATTCTTCATTCGTCAGGCCATTATTCTCACGGCCAAAAACCAGTGCTACCGGATAATCCGGCACTTCTTCAATCAGTTTACGACCGCAGCTGCGGGGTTCCAGCATCGGCCAGGAGTGAGTTCTTGAACGTGCTGAGGTCCCCACGACCAGTCCGCAGTCAGCAACCGCTTCCTGAAGCGTGGCAACAGTTTTCGCATTTGCCAGCACATCACCGGCGCCGGCCGCTAACGCACTGGCGTGGCCATCCGGCGCACTCACAGGATCAACCAGATACAGGTTACTCAGGCCCATGGTTTTCATCGCCCTTGCGGTTGAACCAATATTGCCTGTGTGGGATGTATTAACCAGTACTATCCGGATGTTGTCGAGCATGCGTGTTACCTTCACCTGTTTTGCGGGTGGCGGATAATAGCACAATAGCTTTCTGGATGGCTATTTACCCCGCCCTGCAGAAGCCGTTTTTTCGCCGCCGGCCATTGCATATTTTAGCGGCTCTGTTAAACTTCGCGCGCTTTCAACGTGTATGGTCAATTTCCGTACAACGTTTACTATGATCTTTTACAATTGGTGGTTTACTTATGCATCCTATGCTGAATATTGCGGTGCGCGCTGCGCGTGTTGCCGGAACAATCATTGTGCGCGGTTTTGAGAATCGTGCTGACCTGACGAAAGAAGTGAAAGGCGCCAATGACTACGTAACGCAAATCGACAAAGAAGCCGAAAAGGCGATTATCAACAAAATTCAGCAGTCTTACCCGGATCACAGCTTTCTGGGTGAAGAAAGTGGCGAAACCCACGGTAAGGATTCAGATTTTCAGTGGGTTATTGATCCACTGGACGGAACCACCAACTTTGTAAAAGGTATCCCCCATTTCTGTGTTTCCATTGCTCTTCTGCACAAAGGTCGTCTTGACCAGGCTGTTGTTTTTGATCCTATCCGCAGTGAAATTTTCACCGCCAGCCGTGGTCAGGGTGCCCAGTTGAACGGCTACCGTATCCGTGTAACCAAACCCCGCGACCTGACTGAAACTGTACTGGCTACTGCACTGCCGTTTAAAAACAAAGCTCAATTTGGTGAGTATGCCCTCGGCCTGAACAAAATCTTCCACGAATGTGGCGATATCCGCCGCGCTGGTAGTGCTGCGCTGGATCTGGCTTACGTTGCAGCAGGACGTGTAGACGGTTACTGGGAACGTGGAATTAAAGCATGGGACATCGCAGCAGGTGAACTGCTGGTGCGTGAAGCAGGCGGCCTGGTAACTGATTTTAAAGGTAACAACGACCCGCTTTACAAAGGTGAAATCGTAGCCGGCAGCCCGAAAGTGGTTCAGGGCCTGGTAAAGCATTTGAAATAAGAAGCACCAGAATCAAGAAGCACACTTCCACGGAAGTTAAAACGCATTCAAAGGCCAGCGCAAACCCGCTGGCCTTTTTGTAATTGCTGCCCTGAAAAGGTGCTGTAAATTTCAACGACTGTTCAAACTACACCCTATACAAACCATCATTTAATACCGGCAAACGGGTCAAAAAAAGGCCGCTTAAAAAGCGACCTTCTTCAATATCGTACTCCCGTATTTATTTACGGAAGCGGGTCCATATCGGCACCTTCTTTCTCTACCTGCGGCGGCATCAGGTCTTCTTTACTGATCCCCAGTGCCAGAGCAACAGAACTGGCGATGTAGATTGAAGAATATGTACCGACAGCAATACCGAACAGCAGTGCAGTCGCAAATCCGTGGATTAGCGCACCACCTTTATAGAAGAGCGCAATCAGTACCAGCACGGTAGTTAAAGAGGTGATGATGGTGCGGTTTAAGGTTTGTGACAGAGAAATATTCACAATCTCAACCGGCTCGCCCTTACGGATTTTGCGGAAGTTTTCACGGATACGGTCGCACACAACAATGGTATCGTTCAGCGAGTAACCGATAACCGCCAGCACAGCGGCCAGTACTGTCAAATCAAATTCGATTTGCAGTACAGAAAACAAACCCAGTGTAAGAATAACGTCGTGTACCAGCGCAGCCACTGAACCCAGTGCAAAGCGCCATTCGAACCGCATAGCAACGTACACAAGAATACACAGCAGTGCCACCAGCATGGCTAGACCGCCCTGCTCTGTCAGTTCATCACCCACCTGCGGACCTACGAACTCAATACGACGCATGTCTACGGTTTCACCGTCGGCACGCAGTGCAGTAAGTACCTGGTCGCCAATAGCAGAGGCTTTTACACCATCCCGGGGCGCGATACGGATAAGCACATCCTGACTGCTACCAAAGTTTTGCACCACGGCATCAGCAAAATCTGCTCCGGCCAGCTCAGATCGAATTTTCTCAAGGTCAGCGGATTCTTCATAACCCACTTCAATGAGTGTTCCGCCTGTGAAGTCCAGCCCCCAGTTCAGACTGTTCATGCCCAGCGACACCAGTGAGCCGAGGATAAGCACAGTTGACAGGATCATGGTTGCCATACGCAACCGCATAAAGTTAACCGTATGGTTCAAAGATAAAAATTGCATAGTAACGGTTCCTTATATCGGCAGCGAAGTGACGCGGCGGCCGCCCCAGATTGCATTGGTGATCACACGGGTTACCAGAATAGCGGTGAACATGGATGTCGCAATACCAATCATCAGCGTGATGGAGAAGCCTTTAATCGGACCGGTTCCCACAGCAAACAGGATCATACCGGCTATAAAGGTAGTCACGTTTGCATCGAGGATGGTAGAAAACGCGCTGTCATAGCCCATATGAATGGCTTGCTGTGGACTGCGTCCGTCACGCAGTTCTTCACGAATACGCTCGAAAATCAGTACGTTGGCGTCTACCGCCATACCAACGGTCAATACAATACCTGCCATGCCCGGTAAGGTCAGGGTTGCGCCGGGGATCATAGACATCACACCGATGATGATCACCAGGTTGCTCACCAGAGCCACATTGGCAATCAGGCCGAACGCTTTGTAGTAAACAATCATGAAGATCAGAACCGCTGCCAGACCCCAAACGATGGCCTGCATACCCATTGCGATATTTTCTGCACCCAGGCTTGGGCCAACGGTACGTTCTTCAACAATTTGAATGGGGGCAATCAGTGCTCCGGCACGAAGCAGTAAAGACAGGTCACGGGCTTCTTTCGGAGAGTCCAGACCGGTAATACGGAAGCTGCTGCCCAACTGCGCACGAATCGTTGCGATACTGATCACTTCTTCATGCTTTTCGAAAATCAGTTTACCGGCGTCATTACGTTCACCGGTCGACTTGTACTCGATGAAAACCGTCGCCATAGGCTTGCCGATATTGCTGCGGGTAGAACGGGACATCTTGTTACCACCCTCGGAATCCAGCGAGATGTTTACCTGCGGGATACCGTATTCATCAACACCGCTGTTTGCGTCAGTGATGTGGTTACCGGTAAGCATGATGCGTTTTTCAAGCAACTGAGGACGGCCGCTCTGGTCGTTAATCAGTTGAGACCCGGCCGGCACACGGCCATTGACAGCATCAGCAACGTCGTGGTCTAAGTCCACCATGCGGAATTCCAGCGTTGCAGTGGCATTCAAAATTTCTTTTGCCCTTGCGGTATCCTGAATACCCGGCAACTGCACCACAATACGGTCTGCGCCCTGTTTCTGTACAACAGGCTCAGCAACACCTAACTGGTTTACACGGTTACGGATGATGGTGATGTTTTGTTTTACTGCGTTGTCACGTATTTCAGATAATTTGGCCTCAGAGAAAGCGGCGCGTAATTTCATGCCCTCCACTTCTTCAAAGCTCAGGTCACGGTTCTGGTTGCGCAGGAAGAACTCTGCTTTTTCCAGCGTCTCCTGATCACGGAACGTGATATCCAGATAATCATCATGCTGGGACACGGTACGATAGCGCAGACCTTCTTCACGCAGAGAGGTTCTGAAACCGTTTTCTGCATCTTCCAGAGATTTCTTGATTGCCTCGCTCATATCCACTTCCATCAGAAAGTGAACACCGCCACGCAAATCCAGACCCAGCTTCATGGGAGAACCACCCAGGTTTTCCAGCCATTCCGGCGTGTCCGGTGCCAGGTTCATAGCGACGTAATAATCCGTACCCAGTTCTTTTTCCAGTAATTCACGGGCGCGAAGCTGTGCATCACTGCTGTTCAGGCGAACCAGGATTTGCTCGTTTTCGAATTCGGTTTTCTTAACACTGATATTGTTGGCTTTCAGTGCGTCCTGAACGCGGGTAACCAGTTGTTCATCAACTTTTGCATCGCGTCCGGCAGAAATCTGCACGGCGTTATCTTCACCGTAAATGTTGGGAAGTGCATATAATGCACAGAGGCCAATAATAAAAATGACCACCAGCACTTTCCAGATCGAGTTTTTATTTAACACAGGAACTTCCTTTTACCAGAGAGCCGGGAAAATCCCGGCTCTGGCAGCATAGCTTAAATCGATTTCATCGTGCCTTTTGGCAGCACTGCAGAAACAGAGGTTTTCTGGATGACGATATTGGTTTCATCGTTTAACGCAATTTCAATAAAGTCTTTTTCTTCAGATACCTTAGTGATGCGTCCTACCAGGCCACCCTGGGTGAGAATTTCATCCCCTTTGCCCAGTGAAGAGACCAGATTTTTGTGCTCTTTAACACGCTTGGCTTGCGGGCGGTAAAGCAGGAAGTAGAAGATAAGACCGAATACACCCAGCATAATGAGCATTTCGAAACCGCCACCCTGTGGTTGACCACCGGCGGATTGCGCGTAAGCGTTAGAAATAAACAAGCTCATAATTTCCTCATTTTTTAAATGTTGTTGCTATAGTGCCGGAACCGGCAAACCTTTTTGTGCGTAAAATTCTTTTACGAATCCGTCTAAATCATCTGCGTCAATGGCATCACGCAAACCTTGCATGACACGCTGGTAATACCGCAGGTTGTGAATCGTATTCAGACGGGCGCCCAGGATCTCATTACATTTGTCCAGATGATGGAGATATGAGCGTGAATAGTTTTTACAAGTGTAACAATCGCAGTTTTCGTCCAGTGGTGACGTATCGTTGCGATGTTTGGCGTTGCGGATTTTTACCACACCTTCAGTGACAAACAGATGACCGTTGCGGGCGTTCCTTGTTGGCATTACGCAGTCAAACATATCAATGCCGCGACGAACGGATTCCACTAAATCTTCCGGCTTGCCCACCCCCATCAGATAACGGGGCTTGTCCTGCGGAATTTTAGGTGCCGTGTGTTCGATAATGCGGATCATGTCCTCTTTGGGCTCCCCCACAGACAAACCGCCAATGGCGTAACCATCGAAGCCAATCTCTTCAAGGCCGGCCAGCGATACGTCGCGAAGACCTTCATACATACCGCCCTGCACAATACCAAACAATGCTGACGGATTATCGCCGTGGGCTTCTTTACTGCGTTTGGCCCAACGTAAGGAAAGCTCCATTGAGATCCGCGCTTCCTGTTCCGTTGCCGGATAAGGAGTACATTCATCAAAGATCATGACGATATCAGAGCCGAGATCCCGCTGCACTTCCATGGATTTTTCAGGTGTCAGCAAGATTTTTTCACCATTGATCGGTGAACGGAAGGTCACGCCTTCTTCGGTGATCTTGCGCAGGTCGCCAAGACTGAACACCTGAAAACCACCGGAGTCGGTAAGGATTGGCTTATCCCAGTGCATAAAATCGTGAAGATCACCGTGTTGCTTTATGATACCGGTGCCCGGACGCAACATCAGGTGGAAAGTATTGCCCAGGCAAATGTGCGCGCCGCTGTCCTTCAGCTCTTCAGGGGTCATCCCTTTTACAGTGCCGTAGGTGCCTACAGGCATAAAAGCCGGTGTTTCTACCACGCCTCTGTCGAATACCAGACGGCCGCGTCTGGCTTTGCCATCGGTTTTAAGTAGTTCAAATTGCATTAAAAACTGTATCCCGAAATCACCAGCGGGCGATGCGCAGCTGGCGTAAATAAAAAATTTGGCGGCGATTATACCAGTTTCAGCGTACAGATCATGCTCTGCAGCGCGGTAACTCTGAAATTAAACGCAACCCTGCTGTTTATGCCGGCTGGCTTTGCGCTTTTTCAATGAACATGCTGTCGCCGTAACTGAAGAAACGGTATTCATTTGCAATGGCATCCTGATAGGCTTTCATGACATTTTCTCTGCCGGCAAATGCACTGATCAACATCATCAGTGTGGACTCCGGCAAGTGAAAGTTCGTAAACATGGCATCCACGACTTTAAAATTGAAACCCGGATAGATGAAAATATCAGTATCATCAAAGAAAGGCCGGATCAGATCATCACCCGCGGCTTTTGCAGCCGACTCCAGCGAACGTACCGAAGTGGTACCCACGGCAATAACCCGTTTCCCTGCAGCTTTGGTGGCCACTACGGCGTCTGTCACATTCTGCGGTACTTCGGCATACTCCGAGTGCATGACGTGTTCCTGAATATTATCAACACGTACCGGCTGAAATGTGCCGGCCCCGACGTGCAAGGTGACGAACGCCAGATTCACACCTTTAGCCCGCAGGGCGGTCAGCATGTCGTCGTCAAAATGTAATCCGGCTGTCGGTGCAGCCACTGCGCCGGGCTTCTGATTATAAACTGTCTGGTAACGCTCTTTATCACTGCTTTCATCAGCACGGTCAATGTAAGGAGGCAGCGGCATATGGCCATATTGCTCAAGTTGAGAAAGTACTGAAGCCGCATCATCAAAATGAATGAGAAATAGCGCGCCTTCCCTGCCGGTCACGGTGACGTGCACATTTTCTTCCAGCAACAACTGGGTACCGGGTTTGGGCGCCTTACTGGCACGCACGTGGGCCAGTACCTGATTATTATCTAAGATCCGCTCTACCAGCACTTCCACCTGGCCGCCGGAGGCTTTTCTACCTCTCAGCCGCGCAGGAATTACCCGGGTATTATTGAATACCAGCAAGTCACCTTCATCTACCAGAGACAGCATCTCAGCGAACTGCTGATGTCTAACTGAACCGGTATTCCCATCCAGGCACAGAAGACGGCTGGCACGACGTTTTTCTGTAGGATATTTGGCAATCAAATGCTCTGGCAGCTCGAAACTAAAATCAGATAACTTCATTTTTCACTTCAAAATCAGCAAATTAAAAATCGTAAATATACGCACGTATATTTTTTGATAACTGTATATATACCGAAATACGCATAAACATTATACAGCGCGGACTTAAACGCTTAAGATATGTACAGATAGTGATGATGTTCTCCCAAACAGATCCTATTCTGACCCGGTAGCCTTACCGGGTTTTTTTTATCTGTTTCACAGGATTACCTTAATCCCCGGTTACCCTGATGGACGTCTCAGTCATCATCCATATCGTTAAGAATGTCACCGACGGCCTGCATAGCAAGCGGCCGGGCGTTTAACACCATCATGATCTGCAAAAACAAATCCGCTCCCATGATACCTTTATTCACTTTGTTTCGCAGGTTATCTGCACTCTGCTCCACACCAATTTCGGCTAACCGGTCACTAAGTGCCTGATATTTAACACCTCTCACCGACATTTCTGACTTTACCAGCCTTGCCACCGCTTGCCGCCAATTATTTTTCGCCATCAGAAAACCACCATTTGTGAGTTATTTTTTACAAAAACACACTTTTTTACACATAAGAGAGGTATTGATTATTGACTACTTTGCCCCAACCTGTCTACACTGAGCCCCGTGAATGTTGTCGTGCACTTTAAAAGTCGTTTACAGTGTTGTCGACATTTTCGCTTCAATCGTAAAGGAGAGACGTTATGACGTGGGATCTGGAAAAGCTTGAATCCCTCTTGCAAGAACACGACGACTTTGTCATCACCCGTGAAGAAGGCTGTCTTCTTATTGCTAATCAGGATGGCATTGACGCCTGGCTGGCACTGAGTGGCGAGCAAATCCTGGTGGAAAGTCTGTTATTCCCGGCTTCCGATGTAAAAGACAAGCCGGCTTTGGATCATGAGATTCTGTCAACGCACATGGTATTTCCGCTGACGACAGTAGGTATTTCCACCATTGGTGGTGATGAATACTACACAGCTTTTGGCGCACTGAGTGCCCAGTCAAAGCCTGAAAGTATCGTGATCGAAGTTGAAACCTTGTTTCAAAACGTAGCGTCTTTCTTAGATGCCTACGAAACGCATTTAAAATAACCTGACAGGAGAAGCGAATGTCTGTTTGGAAAAAATTAGTAACAGCTGTGAAAGGTGGTGCCACTGAAGCTGCGCAAGCCGTAGCCGACAGTCAGGCAATCAGAATTCTTGAGCAGGAGATCCGTGAAGCGAAAGAAGAGTTACGTAAATCTGACCACGCCCGCACGCAAATTCTGGCGAAATGCAAATTATCGCAACAGAAAGTAGACAGCTTCAGCGCGTCTATTGCTGAGTATGAAGCCCATGCCCGCAAAGCGGTTGAAACAGACCGTCAACTGGCTCTGGATTGTGCACAGAAAGTGTCTGATTTGAAAGCTGAGCAGGAACAGGAACAGCAATACCTTGACCAGTTCAAACAATCCGGGAAGCAACTGGCTCAAAATATTCAGCAGGCCAAAGCAAACCTGCGCCGCCTGGAACAACAGGTAGATATGGTAAAGGCGACTGAAAGTGTGCAAAAAGCGCAGGTAGCTGTATCTTCACGCCACATGGGTGCGAACAGTAAAATGAAGACTGCAACAGAATCTTTATCGCGGATTCAGGAAAAGCAAAAACTTCGCACCGCTGAGTTGCAGGCTGCCGAAGAGCTGGCGGCTGAAGAGTCCACCAGCGATCTGGAAAAACGTCTTTCTGAGGCGGGTATCAAAGGCGGAAAATCATCTGCAGATGATGAGCTGAGCCGGATTCTCGGTAAGTAATTAATGTTAAGGGGGCTGACATGCCCCCTTACTTTTTGTGACTTGCACCGGAAATTGCTTTTACGTCATACTGCTTAGCTCAGAAATAATCATCAGGGACGCATCCATACACCATGGCTTCATGGACCCACATTCGTAAACTCATGCTGCGGTATTTTTCCGAATCACGCTGGTACACCATTGTCACCATCACTTTTATTTACGGCTTACTTGCATGGTTGATGCTGTCTGCGGCCGGAGAAGAAGCGCTGACCAGCCATGCAGACTTTTTTTACTGGATGGCTGTTACCGCCTCAACTGTCGGTTATGGCGATCTGTCACCGGTCACACCGGCAGGTAAAATTATCGTATCACTGTATGTGATTCCGGTGGGATTGAGTATTTTCGCGATGGTAGTGGGCCGGATTGCGGCATGGGTGAGCCATCACTGGCAAAGAGGACTGTTAGGAATGAAACCATTACATGTTGAAAATCACATTCTGGTTATCGGCTGGAATGAAAACAAAACTCTGCTGTTGCTGGATTTACTGCTTAAAGAGCGGGAAGCCCTGCCGGATAAGCCGGAAATCGTATTATGTGTAAAAGCAGATATTCACAACCCCATGCCGGACAAAATTGAATTTGTGAAAGTTGATTCATTTAACCGAGATGAAGATATGGACAAGGCCTGCGTCGCCACCGCAAGAACCATTCTCATGGACAATCCGCAGGATGACGTGACGTTAACCACAGCCCTTTATTGCACTAACCGCAATCCGGATGCCCACAAAGTCGCGTACTTTACTGACGATACGCTGGTTCCCCTGCTGCAGATGCATTGTCCAAAAGTTGAGTGTACACCGTCAGTGGCCGTTGAAATGCTGGCGAAAGCAGCTTTTGATCCCGGTTCCAGTATGCTGCATCACGATTTAATCAGCGTTGACGACGGACAGGCGCAGTTTTCGACTCAGGTGCCGGCGGATATCCAGTCTCTTGCCGTAGAGCATGTGTTTAATAATTTTAAGCGTGAATATAACGCCATTCTTATTGGCTACGCCCCCGGCGGCGTGTATAAAAATATGGTTCTCAACCCTGATTTCTCACATACCATTTGTGGCGGTGACAAAGTGTTTTATATCGCCGGCAGCCGGTTGAACGATATTAACTGGCAGACATTAGGAGCGTAATCAATGTTTGGCAAATTGTTTGGCAGAAGTAAGAAAAACACAGAGAAAGCAAAACCCAAATCTCCGGAAATCATGGGATTATATCTGGGCGGTTCATTTGAACTGGATGATCTGAAACTTAAGCTGCTGGAACCGCAACTTACCATCGAAGGCGCGGCCCGTTCCCAACTGATTCAGGCGGTGGGAGAAGCCCCGCTGGACAGTGGTGGTACTTTGCTGCGTTATTACACTGACGATGACGGCTTCCTGCAAATTGTCACTGATGGTGGTCTCACAGAAAACCATATTACCGACGTTAAGCTGTGGTACTTTTACGAAACTAAAACCATCGGCAATGAAGCCCAGTGGAAAGAAGCATTAAGTTCTGTGATTTCAAAGCCCGTTTACACACTGAACGGACACGATTATCACCGTGTATGGGACGCTGTCGGTGAAATATCACCGCCAGTTGCTGTTACTGAAACCACCTATGAGGAAGATGGTGATGTCAGTACAACTGACCAGTTTATGATGCTGTATGAACGTCCCCTTGATAACGGACGCACAGAGTCGCTGCTGGTAGCCGGTGAAGAAAAAATTGTAGGTCACAATGCAGACCGCTGTCTGGTGATAAGCACAGGGTTCGATATTGAGCCCGCCGACATTACTATTAACGGTTAATAAAAGGATACGTACGTCATGGACACTATCATTCAATCATTAGCAGGGCTGGATAATTTCGCCTTGTACTTTGCTATCTCTGTTGCCTTTTTGTTTGTATTTAAAATCGTGTACGCCATGGTCACCCCGCATGATGAATGGAAACTGGTTAAAGAGGAACAGAATGTAGCTGCGGCCACCGGTTTTGGCGGCGCGTTGATTGGCTTCGCTATAGCCCTTTCAGGTGCAGCTTCTAATGCAGTATCCATTGTGGATTTCGCGCTGTGGGGCATGATTGCCATCGTCGCCCAGTCATTTGCTTTTGCACTGCTACGCTTTACTTTTATGCCGAAAATCGCAGAACGCATTAACAACAATGAAGTTTCCGCAGGGATCATGCTTGCTGCCATGTCAGTGGCAGTGGGTCTGCTGAACGCTGCTTGTATGACATACTGATTCGGAGACAGATATGACCCGGAAAAGAAGTCGTTACATAGATTTGCGCAAAATGCGCAAAGGGTTTGCATTAAAGCCTCTGGCCGTAGGGATTGCCGGTATTATGGCAACCGGTTGTGCAGACGACCGTCAGGATGCACAGATTTATACCTCGCTGGAAGATTGTAAAACTGATTATCCTGACGCAGCAGAACGCTGTGATGCAGCTTACCAGACTGCCCTCGATGAAGCGTCCCGAACCAGTCCCCGTTTTAATTCCGAATTTGACTGCGAGTATGAATTCGGTCCGAATCAGTGCCGTGAAGTTAATAATTCAGGTGGCAGTTTCTTCATGCCGTTCATGGCAGGGTATATGGTCAGCCAGTTGCTCTCCCCCCGCCCTTACTATTCACAGCCCATTTATACCTCTTATTCCCCGTATTCGCCGTTCCGCTCAAAATGGGTGACTGCAGATGGCTATGTGTTTGACGGTGACATCCGCAAACGCAACTACAAAGTCAGTCCGTCTGTTTATAAACCCAAGCCCACCGTTACCCGCACTGTCAGCCGCGGTGGTTTCGGCAGCTCCGTGAGAGCCAAATCAAGCTGGGGTAGCAGTAGCCGTTCCGGAAGCTGGGGCAGCTGATCCCGTGCTTCGTATTCCGCTCAGAGAGCGGCCTGACTGGAAACAGCAGGCCGCTGAGTACGGCTTTAATTTCCACACCATGTACGGCGAGCCGTATTGGGATGAATCTGCTTATTATCAGTTTTCACTGAAACAAATTGAGCAGGATATAGAAGACCCTACCGCTGAATTGCATCAGATGTGTCTGGCAGCAGTAGATAAGGTCATCCGTGACGAAGAGTGGCTGGACCGCTTTCAGATCCCCGCCCTTCACCGTGAATTCATTCTCCGGTCCTGGCAGGACAACGCCCCCTCACTCTATTCCCGGCTGGATTTAGTCTATGACGGTAAAAGTCCGGCTAAGCTGCTGGAAAACAATGCAGATACACCCACGTCTTTGTATGAATCCGGCTTCTGGCAATGGTTATGGCTTGAACAGCAGGTAGACCGGGGAAATTTACCCCGTCACGCCGATCAGTTTAATTCCTTACAGGAAAAGTTAGTTCACCGGTTTGAAGAAATCGCGGCTTACTACCGCATCCGTAACATGCATTTCGCCTGTTGCAGGGATACGGAAGAAGACAGAGGTACCGTACAATATTTGCAGGATTGTGCTCAGGCAGCAGGTCTGCAATCAGAGTTTATATACATTGAAGACATAGGCCTTGCCGATACCGGCGCGTTTACTGATTTACAGGACAACCCTGTTACTGAGTGCTTTAAGCTTTACCCCTGGGAATTCATGCTACGGGAGAGTTTCGGTGACGCCTTGTCAGGTGCCGGTACAAACTGGATAGAACCGCCATGGAAAGCCATTTTGTCCAATAAGGCTTTGCTACCTCTTTTATGGGAAATGTTTCCGGGCCATCCCAATCTGTTGCCTGCTTATTTCCCGGATAATGCGCCGGGCCTGGAAACCGGCAAATGGATTCAAAAACCGCTGTTTTCAAGAGAAGGGGCAAATATCAGTCTGATTGAAAATGGTAAGCAAACCAAACTCTCCGACGGTCCGTATGGAGAGGAAGGCGTTGTGATCCAGGCATTTACTGCCCTGCCCCGGTTTGCTGAAAATTACATACTGATCGGTAGCTGGCTGGTAGACGATATGCCTGCCGGTTTGTCTGTGCGGGAAGACAGCAGTGAGATCACGCAGGACTTATCCCGTTATCTGCCACACATTATTGCGTAAACCTATGCCACAACTTAAAAAGCAGCTTCGCTTTCTTGCCATTATTGCCGGCGTACTCATTTTCACTGAAGCGCTGAACCTCCTCACCGGAAACAGCCTGAATCAATTTGGTGTTATTCCAAGAGCACTGCCTTACCTGCCCTATATTTTTACCGCGCCGTTTCTACACGGTTCTGCCAGCCACCTGATCACCAATCTTGTGCCACTGATGCTGTTTATGTGGTTAACAATGCAGTGGGGAAACCGCACATTCTGGCTGACTACCCTGACCATTCTTCTGACCGGCGGTCTCGGCGTATGGATATTCGGCCGCTCAGCAATCCATATTGGTGCCAGTGGCATGGTGTATGGTTACTTTGGCTTTTTACTGCTGGCAGGGTTCATGAGCAGAAAAGTCCCTTACCTGGTGATTTCTGTGCTGGTTGCCATTATGTATGGCGGTATGTTGTTTGGCATTCTGCCAACAAAGGCATTTATTTCTTTCGAGTATCATTTATTCGGATTTATTGGCGGTCTCATCGCAGCACGGGCTTGGGTGAAGTAATTGATTCCCGTATACTGGCCTTCAATCCGTAGTACAACGAAATAAATATGTCCGGCACCACAGAAACCAAAAATCAGCAAAACCAGGGCTTCTTCGGCAACCTTGCGTTCAACATTGTTATCCCTGTTTTAATCATGTCTTACGGCAGCGGAGACGAATACCTGGGGCCGGCCTGGAGCATCGTTGCTGCCCTCGCCTTTCCAATTGTTTACGGCATCTGGGATTTAAAACAGTCCGGTAAAGTGAATGGTTTTTCCGTTCTCGGAATTGTCAGCGTTATCCTCACCGGCGGGATCAGTTTATTGAAACTGCCCGCCGAATATATTGCAATTAAAGAAGCCACCATTCCGGCGCTTATCGGTATTGCAGTTCTGGTGACTCAGTTTGGTAAAAAGCCACTGGTTAAAATGCTCATCCTGAACGACCAGATCATTAACTGGGAAAATTTAAACCGCGCGCTGGATGAGAAAGGAAAACAGGCAGAATTCAAACGTAAAATTGCTATCAGCTCTTACATTGTTGCCAGCTCCTTTTTTCTTTCCTCAGTATTAAATTATGTGCTGGCGAAAATGATTCTGGTCAGTGAACCCGGCACCACTGCCTACACCGAAGAACTGGGCCGGATGACGATGCTGAGCTATCCGGTTATCGTTATCCCGAGCATGATTTTGCTGGTGACTGCATTGTGGTATCTGTTTTCTCAGATTGGCAAAATTACCGGTGAAGACCTGGACAACTTTCTGAATCAGTAGATTTAAACAATGATAAAAAATAGCCGCAATTTGCGGCTATTTTTTTGCCTTGCCGGGGTGGCAGGCGTGTTTCGCATAAGCCGATAAATGAATCAAAGCGTACTGTGAAAATTATCACAGTACGCCTGTCATTCAGCTCAGCGGTTGTTCAGGAAGCGGAAGAATTGCTTTGCAATGTCAGTGTTATCTAACTGACCGGCAAAAGCGTCTGCTCCGGCACCGAATGCAAAAACTTCCACATCGACACCAGTATGGCCACCAGTGGTCCAGCCGGTATTCGTCTTCTTATCAAGGAATGCTTTCAACGCTGTTTCACGGGCCTCAAAGTCAGGCAGTGCCGCGATACTGTCTACCAGTGCACTGTCATCGTCTTCAAAAGTGAATCCCAGTTGCGCTTCAGCATACGCAGCCGGAGAGGCTTCACTGACCATGTTGACAGCAATGGATGAAACCGAAGCCTTCATGTTACGCAGGTACTCAGGATGCCACTCGTAAATACCGTCTGCGCCAATTGTCAAACCGCCGGTACTGTGATCAGCGGTAAGCACAACCAGTGTATCAGGGTGTGTTTCTACATAATTTTGCAGGTATTCCATGGTAACAGCCAGATCATCCATTTCCGCCATCGCAGAACCGATGTCATTGGCATGCCCTGCCCAGTCAACCTGACTCGCTTCTACCAGAAGGAAAAATCCCTCCGGATCCTCAAGATGCTTAATCGCATTTTTAGTCAGAAAAGACAGGCGGTGCGGGTTACTGTCATCCAGCGCAGCCGGCAATCCCACCGGTGCAAATAGTCCCAGCACGTCAGTGCCGGCAGGCAATGTAGCTAACTGGTCATAGTCATCAACATATTGATAGCCGTTATCTGCAAATAAAGCGGTGAGATCTCTGTCATCACGGGCGAAATAAGAGGTACCGCCCCCCAGCATGACATCGGCGACAAATCCGTCATTAATACGGTCGTCAAAAAAGCTGTCAGCGATGGCGTTGTAATTCTTACGACTTTCATTGTGCGCCAGATACGAAGCGGGCGTTGCATGATTGATTTGCGATGTAACCGCAACACCGGTGCGCAGACCCAGTTGCTTTGCTCTTTGCAGAACCGACTCAACAGATTGCTTGTTGGCATCCACCCCAATGGCACCATTATACGATTTTATGCCTGTCGCCAGCGCTGTAGCCGCAGCCGCAGAGTCGGTAACGTAACCGGAAACCGGCGCAGGATGCGTAGAGGCATTACCGGTAAGCATGTGATCAAACACGACATCTTCGATGTCAGGTGTTTCAGGATTATCAGCAAAATTGCGGTACGCCGTGGTGTAAGCCGGCCCCATGCCGTCGGCCACTACCATGATGATATTTCGGGGCTGTTGCTGTGCTGATGAATTTTGTGCCGCATGACCGGCACTATCGAGTTGCGCGCAGCCTTGCGCGAGGGTGAGCCCTACCAGAGAGCACACGCTTATTTTTTTTAGCATCGTCGTATCCACAGGAAAAAAACTGTGGCTAAGTGTAAATCACATCAGGACAAGCGCCAAACCCAAAGCCGTGAGTCATCAAAAATTCACGAAAGACTGTAATTTCATCGATTTAACGCTATGCCTTTGACTGACTGGTCAGGAGTTCGCGCATGCGTTGCTGCGCCACGTCAACTAACATATCCGGCTGAAATTTAGAGATAAACCGGTTGCAACCCACCTTTTCCACCATGGCCTCATTAAAGCTGCCACTTAAGGACGTATTCAGGGCAACAAATAAATCACTCATTCTCTCATCACCGCGCACTTCTGCTGTTAAGCGGTAGCCGTCCATTTCCGGCATCTCAGCATCAGTAAACATTAATAAGATAAGGTCGGACGGCCGCTTCCCTTCTTCAGCCCATGATTTGAGTAACGCCAGGGCTTCTGCGCCATTGTGGCATTGAAGGCAGGACAATCCTATCTGGGCAAGCGTATCTTTGATTTGTTTACGTGCAGTAGCGGAATCATCCACAATCAGCACCTGACGGCCGTGCATAGCACTGACAACCTGCTCATCAAGCACGCCGTCAGAGATAGAAATGTCGTAATCGATGATCTCAGCCAGCACTTTTTCTACATCAATGATTTCTACCAGTTCGTTCTTGCCGTCAATTTCAATCTGACTGATGGCAGTTAGGTAATTTGATTTACCGATAGTCAGCGGCGGCGGCTGAATATTTTGCCAGGATGTATTAACGATGCTTAATACATCACCAATCAGAAATCCCTGAACGGAGCGGTTATACTCTGTGATGATGACGTTATTAGCGTAATTCGTATCGCCACTATTTTTCATACGAATGGCGCTGCGCAGATCAATGACAGGAATCGAATTCCCTCTGTAAAGTGTCACACCACACAAATTGCCGTGAGATCCCGGCATCGTATTCATCTTCGGAACACCGATGACTTCTTTAACCTTAAACACGTTAATGGCAAACGCATGACGGGTCCCCAACCTGAACATCAGTAGTTCGAGGCGGTTCTCCCCCACCAGATTAGTCCGTTGATCGACGGTACTAAGAATACTGCTCATACTCCCCCCGAATTATGTTAATTACAGTAATGATAGGGGGAAAATAAAAATAATGCTTTAAGCAATTAGACTCAAAAAATGAAAACAATGCCGTAACCTTTCTGAAAGCCCAACAACAATCATTCACAGATATTATGACGAGAATGACAATTATATATTTACGTTATTCGAATTGCGGCACTAGGATGAATGTGAGCTAGCGAGAGCGCAGTGCAGCGTAATCGCCTAAACAACATATTTGAGTTAATTCGGGAGAGACCTCTATGTCGCAATATCAGCAAGATATCGATACTATTGCTACGCTTAAAGCCGCGCAGAAAGGAAGCTGGGAAGGTATTAACCCAGAGTACGCCGCACGCATGAAAGCACAGAACCGTTTCAAAACTGGTCTGGACATTGCGAAGTACACTGCCGCTATCATGCGCAAAGATATGGAAGAGTATGATGCCGACAGTGCAAGCTATACCCAATCTTTAGGTTGCTGGCACGGCTTCGTAGGTCAACAAAAAATGTTGGCTGTTAAGAAACACCACGGCACGACTAACAAACGTTATCTGTACCTCTCCGGCTGGATGGTTGCAGCCCTGCGTTCTGAGTTCGGCCCACTGCCTGACCAGTCTATGCACGAAAAAACCACCGTTCCTATGCTGATTGAAGAGCTTTACACTTTCCTGCGTCAGGCTGATGCCCGCGAACTGGGTGATTTATTCAAGCAGTTGGACGCAGCGAAAGCAAACGGTGGTGATGTTGCAGCAATCCAGGCGCAAATCGACAACTTTGAAACCCACGTAGTCCCCATCATTGCTGACATCGATGCCGGTTTCGGTAATGAAGAAGCCACTTACTTGTTAGCGAAGAAAATGATTGAAGCGGGTGCTTGCTGTATCCAGATTGAAAACCAGGTATCTGATGCTAAGCAGTGTGGTCACCAGGACGGTAAAGTTACTGTTCCTCATGAAGACTTCCTGGCGAAAATCAACGCTGTTCGTTATGCATTCTTAGAACTGGGTGTAGACGACGGTGTAATTGTTGCCCGTACCGACTCATTAGGCGCTGGTCTGACGCAGAAAATCCCTGTATCTGCCACACCCGGCGACCTGGCTTCTCAGTACAATGCATTCCTGGACACTACTGAAGTATCCGGTGCAGATGACCTGTCTGACGGCGACCTGGTAATTAAGCAAGACGGCAAACTGGTTAAGCCCGTTCGTCTGCCTAATGGACTGTTCAAGTTCAAAGCGAATACCGGTTTCGACCGTGTTGTTCTTGACTGTATCACTTCTCTGCAACACGGTGCTGACCTGCTGTGGATTGAAACTGAGAAGCCTCACGTACGTCAGATTGGTGACATGGTTGACGCGATTCGTGAAGTTATCCCGAATGCGAAACTGGTTTACAACAACTCACCGTCTTTCAACTGGACACTTAACTTCCGCCAGCAGGTATTCGATGCATGGCAGGAAGAAGGCAAAGACGTGTCTGCTTACGACCGTGCGAAACTGATGTCTGCAGAATATGACGACAGCGAACTGGCTGCAGATGCTGATGCGAAGATCCAGACCTTCCAGCGTGATGCGTCACGTGAAGCGGGTATCTTCCACCACCTGATCACACTGCCTACTTACCACACTGCGGCACTGTCTACTGACAACCTGGCGCAAGGTTACTTCGGCGACGAGGGTATGCTGGCATACGTTAAAGGTGTTCAGCGTAAAGAAATTCGTCAGGGTCTGGCGTGCGTTAAGCACCAGGCAATGGCCGGTTCTGACCTGGGTGACACCCATAAAGAGTACTTCTCTGGTGAAGGCGCACTGAAAGCTTCAGGCGACGACAACACCATGAACCAGTTTGATGTATAAACACACAGGTTCCTAACCTCTGGCTCCTTCGGGAGCCTTTTTTATATTCACCTGTTTTATTCATTTCACAGCCACAAAAATAAAACACCCGTTTGAAATCCGGGGTGCACTGGCAGCCAAACCAGGTCGAAAGTATCAGTACAACAGGCGAATAAAGCAGTAACAATCTGCGACTAATAGTCTATCTTACTTATCAGGACCAGACGCTTATAATAGCAACAGAAAATAATCCTAATTTGGAGCATTGAGAGCATGAATATAGCCAAAGTAGATTTGAATCTTCTGGTTTATCTGGATGTTTTGCTCAGAGAAGGCAGTGTTACCCGCGCCGCTAATCAGCTCAGCATCACCCAGCCGGCCATGAGTAACGGTTTAAAGCGGTTAAGAGATTTATTTAAAGATCCGTTGCTGGTGAGAACCAGCGAAGGTATGACACCGACTAAACGTGCCCTTGAGCTCCAGCCGGTCATCCGCGATGTACTCAGTAAACTGGAAAGCTCCATTCAGCCGGAAACCGATTTTGATCCGGCCACCAGCAACCGTACATTCCGGATCATGACCAGCGATTACGCGGAAAGCACTTTACTGCTTGAACTGGTCGGTCGATTGGGCAAGATTGCCCCGAACATCACCCTCGATTTAATCACGCCGAGTGACGTGACATTTCACGATGTGGAACAGGGTAAAGTCGACATGGCGATAAACCGCTTCGACGAACTGCCTCTTTCCTTTCACCAGAAAGTCATCTGGTATGACAGTTTCAGCTGTGTGCTCAGCGCATCCCATCCGCTGGTAAACCAGAAATGGGATCTGGACAGTTACTTAAGCGCCCAGCATATATGGGTAAGTAAAACCGGCTTCGGTGTGGGCGTTGGTATTGATCCCAATGAAGTGCAAAAACTTGGTTGGGTCGATGCTGAATTAACTAAACTGGGAAAACAGCGGGCGATCAGAGTCTTTACCCGCCACTATCACGCAGCACTGCAAATAGCTAAAACACAAAATCTGGTGGCCACATTACCGGGCAAAGCCGCGCGTCTGTTTAAGGACGATCCGGAAGTGGTAGTGAAAGATCCTCCTTTCGATATTCCGCCAATTGCGTTGAAAATGGCGTGGAGTGCCTTGCTGCATCATGATGCGGGCCATATCTGGCTGCGCCGTTTAATTGGTGAACTGGCATCTGAGATGAGTAACCTGTAAGTCATCTGCCAGCGAACATTCACCAATATTATGACAGCAATACAAACCATAAATTAAAAATAGTGTCCGCAAACCTCTACACTAACAACTCATTAAAGAGTAGAGGTCATTATGAAAGGGTATATTCAACACGGACGACTTCAGGTTGCTGAGGTTCTGGACACATTCATCAATGAACAGGCAATGCCCGGCGCTAATGTCGATAAAGACACTTTCTGGGCGAATTTCGAATCCCTGCTTGCAGACCTCACACCGCTTAATCAGGCTCTGCTGGATAAGCGGGATCATTTCCAAACCTTAATTGACGCTTATCACAAAAGCGGCAAGCCCGCTTCCGGCGACGACTATCTGAACTTTCTGCGGGAAATCGGATATCTGGAGAATGAGCCGGACAATGTCACTGCCACGACGTCCAATGTAGATGCTGAGATTGCCACCATGGCAGGCCCGCAACTGGTTGTGCCTATCAATAATGCCCGCTACGCGCTGAATGCGGCGAATGCCCGCTGGGGAAGTCTGTATGACGCGCTGTACGGCACCGACGTGATCAGCGATGAAGGCGGTGCAGAAGCCGGAACAACGTATAATCCGGCACGGGGCGCTAAAGTCATCACAGAAGCGAAACGATTACTGGACACCATGCTGCCGCTTGCTGATGCATCTCACAACGATGTAACCGGCTATGGCATCACAGACGGCACCCTTACCGTTTCCCTGAAAAGCGGCAATACCACACTGCAAACCAGCGAACAGTTCCTTGGCTTCAGAGGCAATTCAGATACGCCGGATGTACTACTGTTTGTTCACAACGGTTTGCATTTTGAAATTCAGATTGATGCCGCAAGCCCGGTGGGTAAAGCCGATCCAGCCGGGGTGAAAGATGTACTGGTTGAAGCAGCGCTGACAACGATCATGGACTGCGAAGATTCTGTAGCAGCTGTAGACGCTGAAGATAAAACACTGGTGTATTCAAACTGGTTAGGTCTTATGAAAGGCGATCTGTCGCTGACCATGGAAAAAGTCGGCAAAAAGATTGTCCGTGCTATGCAGTCTGACCGTGAATACACCACAGCAGATGGCGCAGGCACACTTTCACTTGCCGGCCGCAGCCTCATGTTTGTACGCAATGTCGGCCACCTCATGCGAAATGACGCGATTTTACTGGACGGTGAACCGGTCTTTGAAGGATTGATGGACGGTGTGATCACATCCCTCATTGCTAAACATGATTTACTGGGCAATGGTAAATTCCGTAACTCCCGTGAAGGCAGCATTTATATTGTTAAACCTAAAATGCATGGTCCTGAAGAAGTTGCCTTCGCTGACAGCCTGTTCAGCCGTGTTGAAGCCATGCTGGGCCTCGACCAGGATACGCTGAAAATGGGTATTATGGATGAAGAGCGCCGCACCAGTATCAATCTGAAAGCCTGTATCGGCGCAGCCTCATCACGTGTCGCTTTCATCAATACCGGTTTCCTCGACCGTACGGGTGATGAAATTCATACCTCTATGCAGGCAGGGCCATTCGCAGCAAAAGGCGCATTGAAAACCATGTCCTGGATTGCAGCCTATGAAAAAGCCAATGTACAAACGGGCCTGGCCTGTCAGCTTTCCGGCCGCGCACAGATTGGTAAAGGCATGTGGCCCATTCCGGATCAGATGGCAAATATGATGGAAGCGAAAATAGGCCATCCGAAGGCCGGTGCCAATACCGCCTGGGTCCCCTCTCCCACGGCTGCCACGTTGCACAGTCTGCATTACCATGAGGTCGATGTCTTCGGCCTGCAGTCCGGTATGCAAGAACAGCAATATAACGGTATTGCGGATATTCTTACGATCCCTTTAATGCCAGAAGATTCGTCTTTATCTGCAGAAGCTATTCAGCGTGAAGTGGATAACAATGTACAGGGCATTCTGGGATACGTGGTACGCTGGGTACATCAGGGAATTGGTTGTTCAAAAGTACCTGACATCAATAACGTCGGTCTGATGGAGGACCGCGCGACCTTGAGGATTTCTTCCCAGCACCTGGCCAACTGGCTGGTACATAACATTATTACGCCGGAACAGGTTAACGAATCCCTTGCCCGCATGGCAAAGCTGGTTGATGAACAAAATGCCGGCGACAGTGATTACATTCCGATGTCGCCGGTTCCCGACAACGCCATTGGTTTCAAAGCTGCGAAAGAATTGATTTTCGATGGTGTAAATCAGCCGAACGGCTACACAGAGCCCTTGCTTCATCAGCGCAGAAAAGATATGAAAGCCGCGCTGGCGGCAAAGTAAATTTTTACTTTCATTCCTGAACAGAAAAAGCCACGGCCGTGGCTTTTTCTTTGTGCGTCCGGCAGAAAACATTGAACCTGCGAAACGGACTCAGGAAGCAACTTACGGCGCGGCACGTATACAGTCAGATATCTGTTTGCCGGTGTCATACAGCTATCCGGCAACAACTTATTCCTCTCTATCCCCTGCCTCTGCTGGCTGTTAAGGATTTTCTTATGATAAACGCTCAACTATCAAAATTTGTTCTATAGTATCAATAGCGATATCTAACACAGCACTTTTAAGCTGTCACGTTGCACTATCATTGGTGTATTGTGACGTCAGCAGCAGTGAGAAGTTAAAACCATTATGGCTAAGCGTTCGATATTTGACACAATCAATAAAAAGTTCCGCCGTACCAGCGTAGGAAAGATGTTTTCCGGCTATCAGCAGCTCAGGGAAGCTAACTATATTTCCTCACACTTCAGTACGTATCTGGAACCCGTTCTGGCAGTGGATGATGCTCTGAGAGAGTCTGTCTACAAAATCAGGCATAACGTCTATTGTGACGAGCTTGCGTTTGAGCCGGTGAAAGAGTCAGGTCTGGAAACTGACGAATTTGATGCTTACTCAAGACACTGCATGATTCGCCATATCGGCACTCAGCAAATGGCCGGCACTGTGCGTGCAGTCAGACCATTACAGAATGATCAGCTATTACCCATTGAAAAGTATTGCCGCTCCTCTATCACCCGGAACGATTTGAGTCCGGATAATTTTAAACGCCACGAGGTGTGCGAAATATCCAGACTTGCCGTGCCCAAATACTTCCGACGACGTCGTTCAGATGACTTCGACGGTTCAGCAACCGGTGCTATCAACCCGGTCACCTACTCGGAAACGGAATTACGCTGTTTTCCTTTTATTGCTGTAGGTTTATATTTTGCTGCCGCCGCCTCGGCGCTGGAGTTCGGCGTGAAGCACGCCTATGTCATGATGGAGCCCCGTCTTGCAAGAAGTATGGGTTATGTAGGCATTAAATTTCAGCAGATAGGACCGGTAGTGGATTATCACGGGAAACGGGCCCCTTATTACATTAACCGCCCGTTACTTGAGGGGAGTCTGAAGCCGGGTTTTGCATCTATGCTTAATGAGATCCGGCTCAGTTTACGGGAACAAATTCCGGGGATGCCGGAAGAACGAGAAGAATATTTGCGGCAGTTCATCAAAGACTGATTCCCCTGCCGCTCCGCTTACGGGTTATACGTTGTAGAACCCTCTGTACCATCCCACAAATTTTGCAATACCGGTATCAATGTCGGTAGACGGACGATAACCGGTATCTTTGACCAGTGCTTCTACATCAGCGTAAGTATCAGGCACATCACCTTTTTGCATTGGCAGCATTTCTTTTTCTGCTTCCTTTCCTAACGCCTTTTCGAGAGTTTCGATATAAGTCAGCAGGTGTACCGGCGTCTGAGCGCCAATATTATAAACTTTCCACGGTGCTTTACTTGAGCCCGGATTTGGTGACTTACCGGACCAGGAATCATCCGTTTTTGCGTCGTTGTCCAGCGTGGCGATGACACCTTCCACAATATCATCGATATACGTAAAGTCACGGCGGTGGTTGCCGTAGTTAAACACCTTAATAGGTTTGTCTTCCAGGATCGCTTTGGTAAACAGGAACAGTGCCATATCAGGACGTCCCCAGGGACCGTAAACGGTAAAGAACCGCAGCCCTGTGGTCGGCAACCCGTACAAATGACTGTAGGTGTGGGCCATGAGCTCATTGGCTTTCTTACTGGCTGCATACAGAGATACCGGATGATCCACGTTATCTTCAACGGCGAAAGGCATGCTTTCATTGGCACCATAAACAGAGCTGGATGAAGCGTAAACCAGGTGCTTGACCTGATTGTGTCTGCAACCTTCGAGCACATTCATAAAGCCGACAATATTCGCATCAATATAAGCGTGAGGATTTTCCAGCGAATAACGCACCCCTGCCTGGGCAGCTAAATGAACCACCTTATCAAATTTGTGTTCAGCGAAGAGCGCCTCCATCGCAGCACGATCTTCAACGCCCATTTTAATAAACGTAAAAAGATGGCCGGAAGGTAAAGACGATACCCTTTCAAGCCGGGCTTCCTTTAATGACACATCATAATAATCATTCAGATTATCGATACCTACGACTTCATCGCCACGCTCCGTTAATTGCGCGGCAACAAATGATCCGATAAAGCCAGCGGCTCCCGTTACTAACACTTTCATATCGTGCTCCCTGAAATAAATGCTGCATGTTGAGCAAGATACTCAATCAAACTTCTAAAGCGACTACTTGTCACCATGACCACTAGCAAGAATGACTCCGCTTTTTACTTCTTAATAAAAATAAGCGCCTTTGCTTACAACGTTATCCCGTGCTTCTCAGCCAGTGCGTAAACATGCTTCACCGGAATGGCATAAGTGATACCGCTGGGCGAAGTAATTGCCGACTCTTTTGTTTTCTTAACGAACACTTTATTGATTACCCCTAACACCTCGCCCGTGGCCGCTTTGTATACGGGGCTGCCGCTGTTGCCGGGGTAAGCGGTAATATCAAGTTGATACACCATGAAAGGGTTGCGTAAGCTGTCCAGATAAGCTTGCGACAGTTGCGCACTGTTCGAAGCCGAGATCACATTAGGCGTATACGCGGCAACAATGCCTCTGTGTGTGGCCGGATACAATCCTAGTACGGCGCCAATGGGAAAACCGGTCATTGCGATTCCAGTACCATCTTCAACCACATCTGTTGCCGATAGCAGACTGACAGGTGGTAACTCATGGGCCATTTCCAGAATGGCCAGATCATGCTCTTCATCTTTATGAACGTGTTTTACCCGCGCAATTCCCATCTTACGGCCTTCGGGTACGAACACGACCTGGTTAAATTTTACATTTTCTTCTGTAGGAAATGCTGTGATCACATGATGGTTGGTCACTACATATTTTCCATTTCCGACAACGAAACCAGTCCCTTTTAATTGATGGCTAACGGTGGCCAGCGGCGCATAAAAGCCCACACCCACCACGGAAGGCTTCACCTTTTTTACAACCTCAGGTAATGCTTCTGCAAAAGCAGTATGACAAACAGGAAGTGAAGTCAGCACAATTGTCATGCTGACGAACAGCACTCTTATTATATTCATTCTAATGTCCCTATCAGGTAATCCGGCTTTTTTCTGATGATAGCATTTTACATGTCATGATATTAGCTTACCCTATAAAGGTTCATGACAAACTGCTTCGCGCAGGATAACCGGATAGCGTATGGATTTTAACTATGATGTGGCGTTTTCCAGAAATATTGGCTGGGTAACGCATGATGAACAAGCTTCACTGCGCACAAAACGGGTGGCAATTGCAGGTTGTGGCGGTGTTGGCGGACTGCATAGTCTGACACTTGCCAGACTGGGTGTCGGAAAAATTAACATCTCTGATTTTGACCAGTTCGATATACACAATATTAACCGCCAGTCCGGCGCTTTTGTGTCGACAAAAGATCAGGACAAGATTGAAGTCATGTCTGCTATGTTGAAGGATATTAATCCGGGAATAGAGATTGGCAGCTTTCCTGCCGGAATCGATGAAACGAATGTTGATCGATTTCTTGATGGCGTCGACCTTTATATAGACAGTCTCGATTTCTTCGCCCTGGCTGCGAGGAAACTGGTTTTCAGCCGTTGCTATGAGAAAGGTATACCCGTTGTGACAGCGGCACCGCTTGGCATGGGCGCAGCCCTGCTTTGTTTTATGCCCGGCAAAATGACCTATGAAGAATATTTCCGCTTTAAGGACAAGCAAACAGAAGAAGGACAATTAATCCAGTTTCTGATTGGCTTATCACCGGCGATGCTCCAGCGTAACTATCTTGTTGATCAGGATGCTGTAGATTTCCACGAGCAGCGCGGCCCCTCAACAGCCATGGCGGTAAACTTATGTGCAGGTATTGCTGAGACCTATGCGCTGAAGATTCTGCTGGGAAGAGGCAAAGTATTGTGTGCACCTTATGGCCTGCATTTCGATGCTTACAAGAATAAGCTCAGTAAGACCTGGTGTCCGTTTGGTAACCGTGGCTGGCTACAAAGATTGAAGTTCAAAATCGCTGAGAAAGTAGTTAGCGGAAAATAACAAAATTTGTGTCAGGGATTTTTACACGCAATTTTTACAAGCAGGCAATAAAAATAAAAAAACCAACAAATTCATACAGATAAAAAGTTGGCACACCACATGCTTTATTATCAGCGAGGCCTAACAGCCGAACGAATTTAATATGGAGATGGTTATGAAATTTAATAAAGTTGTAAAATCTTTCGCATTGACTGCTGGTTTGTTAGCTTCTTTCACAAGCTCAGCTGAGTTCATGGATTTCCAGGTTGACGAAACCCCTTACGGTGGTTCAGTACTGACTGCTGACAAATTCAACGGTGGTTACGTTGAAGAGCTGGTATTCAACGGTTCTGGCTTCACTACTGGTGCTTTCGCAACTATGTCTGCACTGTACGCTAACGAAGGTACTGACGTATACAAAGGTTCTTCATCTTACCTGAACTTTGGTTACAGTGTATATGCAATTCTGACTGCTGCTGGTAACAGCACATCAGGTACTTCTTTCAGTGCAACTACTGCTAGCCTGAAACTGTACATCGACGTAAACAGCGACACAACTTCAGACGACCTGTTAGCAGGTACGACTCTGAACGATGGCGACGATATTCTTATCGCTACTGCTGACGACGTTACTAATGCATACGGTAACTACGACTTTGCAGCTGGTACCGGTAACTATAACTTCGACTTCACAGATTTTACTCTGACTACTGAAGGTATGGATTACTTCGTGAGCCCTGTTCCGTTTTACTCTTACCTGACAGTAAACGGCGACTACGACAGTCTGTCTGACTTAGAGAACATCACTGGTGACGTTTCTGCTGTATTCCAGGCAGTTCCAGTATCTGTTCCAGAGCCTTCAACTGTTGCAGTTCTGGCGCTTGGTCTGATGGGTCTGGGTGTATCTGCTCGTCGTAAAAACAAATAAGATTGTTTTTACACTCTGAAAAAAGGCGACGATTGTCGCCTTTTTTTGTGTCTTCAATTTAAAAACCCCTGATACGTTTGCATACTTTTCTTTTCAGACGATACCCCGTAAAGTATTCACTCATTTTTAAATCCCGGATGTGCTGTATAGTATGGATATATTGAAACGAACCCGAATTGCCGCTTTTGTCACCGCAACGCTGCTCACCACCGCCTGTTCTCAAATGACTGTAGAAGAACGCTTAAATAAAGCAGAAGATGCACTTAGTGAAGACAATTACAAGCAAGCTATTGTTCATTTAAAAGCCGCCGTACAGCAATCCCCCACTGATGTTCGCCCCCGTATTGAATTAGCGAAAGTCTATTTTGATATTGGTGATATGGTCAGCGCCATTACGACCTTCGATAAGGTACTCACCCAACGCGGTGATATTAACGATTTTGCGGATGAGTATTTTTTATCCCTGTATTCCATGGCTGATCTGGATATTTTCGAAGTTACCTTTGAAGAGTTTAAGGGGCAACTCAACAACGGGCAGCGAATTTCTGCCGAACTGATTGCTGCCGTAATATCGGGTCGTTCAAGGTCGCAGGAACAGGTTGAAGAGCACCTGAAAGTCGCCAGAGAGTTGGCTAAAGAAAACGCAAGTCCAACAGTAAAAAGTAAAATTGATGACTATGCCTTAATTATCAACGGGTACTTGCTTTCGGATAACCCCGGCGACGTAACTGTTTTATCGGCATTGTCAGAAAAATACCCGGATGACTGGATGATCCGCTCACTGACTGCGGAAATTCTCCAGGCATCAGGTCAGTTTAAAGAAGCAGCTGAGAACTACGAAGCTTTGCTGGCACTTAAACCTTTCTTTGCCCAGCTTAATCTGAATATTGCAGAGGCTTACATAAAAGCGAAAGATTTCAAAAAAGCACAAACTTATGTAGAGAAAGTGCTTTCATTGTCTGCTGAACAACCGCTGGCGAATCAGCAAATGGCAATTATTGCTCTATCTGAGCACGATTTTGAAAGTGCCGCCAGACACATTGATATATCACTGAACCAGAATATGGTGAATATGACATCCGTGTATATTGCAGGGATCTCACATTTCCAGATCGGGAACTACGAGCAGGCACTTTCCTACCTGGAAAAGGTCGTCGACAAATTTCCTCCCAATCATCCGGGCCTGCAAATGTATATTGCAGCAAAATTATCTGCCGGTGACACGCTGGACAGTTACTCTTTATACAAGAAGTATCCGTCACTAGTTACCAGCAATACCCGTCTGGCGACAAAAGCGGCTTCAGCGCTGATCTTCTCCGGAGAAAGAAATAAAGCCGCCGAAATCCTTTCCAACGTCAAAAATGATGCTTTTCAAAATCCGGTGCAGCAACAGCAACTCGGCCTGTTAAAGCTGTCTGTGGGTGACAGTGACGGCGAAGATTTACTGGAAACATCATCGCAACAAATCGTGAAAGATGCAGCGGAAGGTAACAGTACACAATCTAAGTTGTTCCTGGTCGCCATGAAAGCCACTAACGGGGATGAAGAAGAGGCCCGTTCAATTATTAATGAATGGATTGAAGCGGAACCGGACAATGCCGAAAACTATCTGATTTCTGCCCAATTTGAATCATATACCGGTAACACAGATGCACTTGAGGTCTTGTATACTAAAGTACGTACCCTTGAGCCTGCTAACATTGAAGCGGCAAAATATTTTGCAGAAAAAGCATTCAGAAATGGTGATGCAGAAGAAGCCCTGAAAGCCTACAGCCGGGTACTGAAAGAACAGCCGAATGATCAGATTGCTTTAACCGGCGCCTATGTGTCTGCTCAGGCACTCCCTGATAAAAAAGCGACCTTCAAAACGATTGACAATATTTTATCGCAAAATAGCAAAACCAGTGCTTTCAGCACATTGTTTGCGGCTTTCCTCAAACAGGACTACAAGGAAGTGGTATCACTGTCCCGCAGTTCTATTTTTGGTTTCGGTGAACAACCCAAGGTGGATTTTCTACTTTCCCAGTCTTATATGTCGATGGGTCAGCCCCTGGCTGCTCTGGATGTACTGCGAAACTCTATAAAATCGGGTTTTGCAACTATTCAGGTTTTTGAAGCCTATGCTGAAGCCATGATGCAGGCTGAAGGTGGCAAGGCCGCATTACGGGCAATTAAAAATATGCCTGAAGGTGTGGCTGAGGCGCCTCAGTTACAGTTACTGAAAAGCCATATTCTGGTGAATGAAAAGCGTTATGACGAAGCCATGGCTATTATTGCAGGTTTACCGCCGGAGTTTGCTAACAGCGCCAGAGCGATGGAGATAACAGGTAGGGCACAAGCGGGCAACGAAGACTTTTCAGCAGCTATTCCAGCCCTGCAGGAAGCGTTCGATAAACTCAAAACACCTAAGTCAGCGCAGCTACTTTATAAAGCATTAAAAAATAACGGTCAGGATGAAGAGGCACTCGCTGTCCTGAAAAAGGCTGCTGACATATCACAGGGCTATGATGAAGCCGATTTGTTCTATGTCAGTGAGCTGGCTAAAACAGATAAGCAGGCAGCAATCAGCTTCTATGAGCAACTTGTCAGTACCCAACCTAAGAACTGGCAGGCCATGAACAATATCGCCTGGTTACTCTATGAAGAGAAGCGATACAGTGATGCCTATCAATGGATAATGAAGGCACTGAACTTACGGCCCAGTAATAAATCACTTCTGGATACAAAAAAACGTATCGAAGAAGCGATCAAATCTAAGTAAATCATTGTATTAAATGCGCCGGCGGGTAAGCTTCGTGCCGGCGAACGTTATTTCTGTTGTTACAGTAAAGGTTTTAAAGTTAGTGTTTGAGAAAGTAAAAAGTGATCTGCGATATAAACAGGCAGTGTTTGCTGATGACGGTGCGCATTTATCTTTGCCCCGGTTACTGTTAACCGACGGTACCAGTGCAACTCTCCTGTTCAGAATGTCTCACCGCTGTCGCCACGGTATTTTAAGTCCTGCAGGTCTGTTGCTTCAAATGCTGAATAAGTGGATTAACGGCTGTGTCATTGGCGTGAAAGCTGAGTTTGGCCGTGGCCTTGTCATCATGCACCCCGTGGGTGTAGTCATTAACAGTAAAGTCAAAACCGGTGACCGTGTTGTTATCGAAAGTGGCGTAGTGATTGGCGATGAAAAAGGTCAGTCACCGGTTATCGGCAACGACGTATTCATCGGCACCGGAGCAAAAATTATCGGTGGGGTAACCATCGGCGATAATGTGAAAATTGGCGCTAATGCTGTAGTGGTTAAAGACATCCCTTCCGGCTGCACTGCGCTGGGCATTCCTGCGAAGCCCCGTTGATGAGTACAACTATGGAATTCATTTTCTGGCTAAGTATAGTCGCCATTCTTTACACCTACCTGATTTATCCTGTGATATTACTTGCTGTCAGCAGTTTTCATCAGGCAATTAAAGACACCCGTTTTGTGCTGAGTAAACAGGGCCGCAGAAAGCGCGAAGCCGATTTACCTGATGTCACTATCGTCATCGCTGCATTTAACGAAGAGAAGTGCATAAAGGCGCGTATTGAGAACCTTCTGGAACTGGATTACCCGACGGACAAGCTACAGATCCTCATAGGTTCAGACGGCAGCACAGACGGCACCAATGATATTTTGACATCATTCTCTGCTCCCTGTCTGGAAACCGTAGTATTTGAGCAGAACCGTGGAAAAATCAATGTTCTGAACGATTTGATGACACGGGTATCGACACCTGTCACAGTTTTCTCTGATGCGAATACGTTTTTTCAGTCCGATGCTGTCAGAAAGCTGGTCGCGGACTTCCGTGAGGAGCAAGTTGGCGGTGTATGCGGAGAACTGGAACTTGTAGATGCCTTTTCCGGAAAAAATAAAGACAGTTTGTACTGGCAATACGAGCAGGTACTCAAGTTTCACGAGTCCCGTATCAATGCCATGCTGGGAGCGAATGGCGCTATATATGCTATCCGTACAGCACTGTATGAGCCGTTACCGGAAAATACTATCATTGATGATTTCTGCGTGTTTATGGGTATTGCCAGACAGGGCTATAAACTGACCTATAACCCTGAAGCGCGGGCCACGGAAGAGATTGCGCCTAACCTTGAAGAAGAGGCCGGACGTCGCATCAGAATTGGCGCAGGCAATTACCAGGCGATGATGCGCCTGACCTGGGCACTGAACCCGTTAGCTGGCACCCGGTGCTTCAGTTATATCAGTCACAAAATCTTACGCTGGTTTGTGCCGCATTTTATGCTTGTCGCATTGGTAAGCGGTGCGCTGCTGGCATTCACAAGTCCTCTGTACGGTGTGCTGTTTGCCAGCCAGGTACTTTTTTATTTTACATATTATTATGGCCTGACATTAAATGATGATAAGAAAGGCAAGTTAGCCAGCATAATTAAACTGGTCACCTTTTTTGTTTCTATGAATATTTCCCTCGGCCAGGGCTTCATCCGATTTTTAACTTCTAAACAGTCTGCAACCTGGAAAAGTACGGCACGCTAATGATCACCTATATTGTTCTCGCTCTCATTGTTCTGATATTAATTGCTGCCGGTTTGGGTACCGCGCTGATTTATCAAAAAGATATGCAGACCTGGATCCTGGGATACTGGAAAAATGCATTCTTCTCTTCTAAGCCGGAAGTCAAAGGTACAACCCACGTGATGTTTTGTTTCGTAGACCACTACGAACCCCAATGGCTGAATAAGGATAACATTGAACTGGAGCGTGCCCGGGTTGACCGCTGGATGCAGGACTACCCTGTTATGGCGTCCAAATTTACCGATGCCGATGGTTATCACCCTAAACATTCTTTCTTCTTTCCGGAAGAAGAGTACCGGGAAGAGCATCTGGACAAGCTTTCTGACTTATGTGCCCGCGGGTTTGGTGAAATCGAAATTCACCTCCACCATGAAGATGATACCAGTGACAACCTGCGCACCGTGTTATCAAACTTCGCGCAAACGCTGCATGAGAAACATGGTGCACTGGCAACCGATCCGGTAACCGGCAAACCTGTCTATGCATTTATTCATGGAAACTGGGCGCTGGATAACTCTCATCCCCATGGTCACTGGTGTGGTGTGAATGATGAACTCATTGTACTGAAAGAAACCGGCTGTTATGTGGATATGACTTTCCCGTCGCCGGACGCTACACAGCCCGCATTAACCAACTGCTTCCACTACGCGAAAGACGATCCGGCTAAACCTAAGTCTTATAATTCCGGAAAGCTGATGAAGACCGGTGGTGAGGCCTGGGGCGATCTGCTTATAATGCAAGGCCCGATGGGCTTTAACAAAGAAGCCTTCAAGTTCGGTATTTTACCTAAAATTGAACGTGCGGATATCAGGGACAACTGTCGTCCGACTCTTGGCAGAGTAGATAACTGGGTAGATAAGCATATCCACGTTGAAGGCCGTCCTGAATGGATTTTCATTAAGATCCATACCCACGGAGCCCAGGACACAGACATGGGCGCCCTGCTGGGCGAACCGGTTGAAATAATGCACCGTCACCTGAATGAAAAGTATAATGACGGTGAAAAATATAAGCTGCACTATGTCAGCGCCCGTGAAATGTATAATATTGCTAAAGCGGCGGAAGCCGGGAAGCAAGGCGACCCGAACGACTACCGTGACTTTATATTGAAGAAGCCTGCATTTAAAAGGATTTAACGTGCTCGCGAAACGGATACAATCCAAGCTTGAGTCTATGATAGGTGTTTCAGCTTTTCGCTGGAAACACCTGCCGGACGGTGTATATGTACTTAACTTACACCGTATCGGCGATATGACGACCAGCAAACTCGATCCGAATGTATACTCCTGCTCCGCTGAGAACCTGCATAAACACCTGAGTTTTTTGCAGGAGTGTTTCACAATCATCAGCCTGGCGGAATTAAACCAGTTAATATCAACCAGTCCAAAACCGGACAAACGTTACTTACTGGTTACATTCGACGACGGCTACAAAGATAATTTTGAGCTGGCTTACCCTATTCTGAAGTCGCTGAATATTCCTGCCGTATTCTTTATTGCCACCGGACTCATTGAAAATAACGAACTCCCCTGGTGGGATAAAGTCGCGTATCTTATTCAGCGCTCACATATTCAGAAAATCAAACTACCCGGCTGGGAAGAGACGGTTGAGTTCAAAACTAACCCGCAAATCTTTATCCGGTTAATTCTGAATCAGATTAAGCGCTGCGCTGCCCCTATTGGCGAACAAATTAAAGAGCTGGAAGATTTTGTCGGTATGCCCTCCCCTTATCCGGATGCAGAGTTTATGTCCTGGGATGATGTCATTAAGTTAAGTAATAATGGTATGGATATCGGCGCCCATTCTCACAGTCATGACATACTCGCCAAACTCAGTGACGATCAGATGCTGTTTGAGCTCAGTCACTCCAAAGCAATTCTGGAAGAAAAACTAGGAAAACCGGTAAAAGCATTCAGTTATCCCGTTGGCAGCAAGAACACCTACAACGATTGCGTAATTGAGGCGCTTAAAGATAACGGATATGAAATCGCCTTCAACTTTCATCCCGGCGTCAATGTAAATCTGGCAAAGAACCGCTATGACCTCTGTCGTTTCCCCATTGAATATATGATGGATGACGAAGCACTTAAGAAAATGCTGACCTACGCAAAGCGGATATAGCCATGACAAACCCCAGAATCCTTCATTGCGTGAGCAGCCTTCAGGTCGGCGGCGCAGAAAAGTGCGCGGTTAATTTATTAACGTGTCAGCACGCTCTCGGTTATAAAGTGGCTGCACTGAGCTTTGGCAAACCGGCAGAGCCTTTTCAGTCAGTGCTGGAAAGCCGTGGGATCCGCGTAATTAATAATAATGAGAGCATTATCCGCCGGCTGGTCAGAACGGTCCGGATCCTGAAAGGATTCGATGTGATACATATTCACTCTCCGGCTGTGATCCGCGCCTTTATGCCTGTTTTCCCTTTTCTTATGGGTAAAAAAGTCTTGTACACCCATCACGGTGAAGACTCCCCGGATCAAAAGGGTATGCGCCTCAGTCACTGGCTTGCAGCGCTTTATATAAATAAAGACTTCGCTGTATCAGAGAAAGTTAAACTAAGCGTAAAACAGCGCTATAACTGGGAACCCGCCAGAACAGACGTTATTCCTAATGGTGTATTATTAAGCAAGGGCGACATTACCGCACCTGCTACACCGTTTAAGTTTGCTTGTGTTGCCCGGATGGTTCCCCTGAAGCAGATTGATAAAGTGGTCACCGCATTTGCACAGGCTGATATACCGCAATCTGAATTACATTTATTTGGTGACGGACCGGAAAGGCCGGCGGTGGAAGCTGCTGTGGCAAAACACAATTTACAACATCGTGTTGTTCTGCATGGAAATGTTCTGGATGAAGATGAGATATACCGGCATGTGGATTGTCTGGTGATCAATTCAACCACTGAAGGGCTTCCAATGGCCCTTATTGAAGCGCTGGCAAGAGGAAAGCCAGCCATTTCAACATCGGTAGGTGAAATACCGAATCTCGATAAACGCTATCATTTTTGCCTTTTCAGTAAAGACGACACAGCCGCTCTCAGCGAAGTCATGAAAACCATGGCCTCCAGTCCTGAACAATGGCAAATGCTCGCCAGAAACGGTAAACAACTCGTGGAAGAGTCCTATTCTATAGAACAGGTATCCCGAACTTATTTGAACACAGTCAGTTAATCCATGCAGAAAGAACACATTGTTTATTTTACCAATCTGTACCCACTCCCCTGGGAGCCGGCGCGGGCCGCTTACAATAAGCAAATCGTATCAGCGTTAAGAATGCACTGCGATGTGGATGTACTGACACCGGTGCCGGCTCCTGTGTGGTTCCGGCAGCTTTTGAAAGGTAAACTGAAAAACTCAGAAGCCACTCTGTTTCCTTTTTTCTTTCTGCCCGGCTTTGGACGGCGTACCTACGCATTGACCCTGTTCCTGTCCATGCTCTTATGTGTATATCCCCTTGTCAGACTGATAAGGGCAAAACATATCGTTGCCAGTTGGGCATATCCTGAAGGCGTCATCGCCAGCCTGTTCAAAAAATGGGGAAATCGTAAAGTCGCCATTCATTGCGTGGGCACAGATATCAATTATCACTTCCGGCACTCTGCCAGACAAAAACAGATGCTGCGTGCATTTGACCGTGCAGATGAAGTGATAACGGTCAGTCGCGATCTTGCCGGGAAAATCGTTCCTCTGGCTACGGCGTCTACCCGCTGCAACGTGGTTTACAACGGCGTCAGCTTCGATAAATTCACCTTGAGTGATGCCACAACCCACAGTAAGTCGTTCCTGTTTATAGGCAACCTGCTGACGACAAAAGGGGTGTATGAACTGGCCGGTGCCGCAACTCTCCTGAAAGCCAGAGGTCTTGATTTTACCCTTGATATTGTCGGTAAAGGGCCTGAGAGCGATAAGCTTAAAGCACAAATCAGCAGCAATAACCTTGATGATATCGTTACTTTTCATGGTGCTGTTCTGCACGACGATATTCCGGCTCTTCTGGCGAACGCGAGAGCCCTTGTATTGCCAAGTTACCGTGAAGGGGTGCCTAATGTCATCATGGAATCCCTGGCGGCAGGCGTGCCACCTGTTGCCACCGCAGTAGGCGGGATCCCTGAAATTGTCCGTGACGGAGAAAACGGCATCCTGGTGCAGGAGCTCAATGCTTCAACGCTGGCTGATGCTATGCAAAAAGCGCTGGAGAAAGACTGGGATAACGCTGCCTTGCGTCATTCTGTGTCAGAGTACACATGGGAAAATTGCGCGCAGGGCTTCCTCAGCGCGCTTTCAATACGGTGAGTTGGATTGTGTTAACGCAATCCGGCTTTACGGGCAACGCCGGAGGCGAATGCCAAAGCCTTTATTACCAGCTTCTGCCATCCTGATGCATAAGCAGTCATACTGTAAACGGGTTCAGAAAACTCTGTCAGCGACTGTTTATAGCTTTGTTTAACACCGCTGCTAAGAAAGTCATATCCCTTTATCCCCTGCCCTGCGGCATATTCTGCCATTAAATAATGAATAAGGGTGCCGGGCGATATATTCGGGCTGAATCCGCTATCAATACCGCCCTGATAGAAGTAAACAGAATTACCGGACTTCATGCCGTAAAATGCACTCACAGGCTTTCCGCCGACTTCGGCATAAGCCAGCAGTAAAGTACCCTGCTTCAGCAGTTGCACGGCCAGAGACTGATGAAAGCGGTTGAAATATACATCATCAAAAATGGTGTTGTGCTGCTCCCCTTCCCAGCGCAACCGGTGTAAATCTGTGAGCACAGAATAGAACGCATCCAGCGACGCCGGATCGCTGCATATATGCAACTGACCACCTAAGCGGGTAAACAGGTTATAGTAGCGCTTTGCCTTCTTTTTGAGCTTTGTTCCGGCTAAACCGTCATCTTCAAGGTTCATGAAGTAACGTTTCTGTGCCACTGTATTATCAACAAGGGACGGCGGATAAGCTTCGTCGGCTAACCGCAACAACAGAGCATCATGTTTTACGTTATTAAGCACCAGCCCTTTGCCGGTTGATTTTATGGCTTCGATAAGAATAGCCGTGACAGTATCAACATGCTCTCTGCATACCAGCACATCGTGATATTCACTGAAAACTTCGCTTTCCTCAGGCTCACCGGTGCCGGTAAATCGTAAACGGAAGGGCTCGCCTTTACGTTCATACAAGGGCAGAACAGCGATCATTTGACCATCGCTATGGAAAACACAAAGGAACTGTAACCGTGATATCAGGTGCCGGTAAGTGTCGAGCCAGGTGAGATTCCACGCAGGACTGAGGAAAATATGTGCATTCTCTGCCCGCTGATACAAATCCTGCCAGAGTGGCTTTACATTGAAAGCCTCCTCCGGTGTATCAATAACGCGCAGTTGCATAGCTGTCAGTATTTTTGATATTCAAATGCGTCTGCAATCAGCTGCCACTTCCGAGTCAGAGTATTGCAGTTACTGTCACAGACAGTATGGGCCCATAGCAGGCCGGAGCGGCGCTCCCCCCTGAGTGCATTTTCAATACGTAATTTTTTCATTTCACCTTCGGAAGCCACTTTGCCGCCGGGTGCAATAAAACTGTGGGCAAATAAATGCAGATGCCGTCCGTCACTGACCAGTTGAATAGTCCAGCTGCCATCGGTTATCCGGTTTATTTCCTGCCATTCTACAGGTGCTGACTTCACCTGATATTGTGTAGGCTTACCGTCAAGATCTGACCCGTCGAACAAAATACTCAGCGTATCAAATGCGTATCCCTGAGAACGCTGTTCTTTAACACACACTGCTCCTTTATACGGAAGAACCGGAGCAACCTCAGCATCAATAGCAGACAAACCTTTGCAAGTCTGGCCAAGCGGTGCGGGATCAGCATGTAAGGTCAGCTGTAAAGCCGCAGAGCTCAAAATCAGGAAACATACAGAGGTAACAACTACGGGTTTACGTAAAGCAAAACGCCCCGTACCCTGCTCAGGAGAATGCCTTTCTGCGGCGGGCTCCTTTTTCACCAGTTTTTCACCATACCAGAAGAGAAGAATGATAAACGGCGCGTAGATATACCAGCCAAAGTTATTATGGTCCCGCATCAGTTCACTTTGCATATCAGAAAAATGACCAATGAGTATCAGCGCAACGATTCGGATCCAGTTGGTTATCAGTGCACCGACAATAGCCAGCGTCATGAACTTAGCAATTGAAACTTTATTCCTCAGATTGAGAAACACAAATAAAGAACCGATAGCCAGAGACACAATGAAGTAACGCAAACCACTACAGCCACCGGCGATAACAAACGTTCCTTCGGGGATCAATACCGAAGTATTTTCCACATAAGTAGGAATACCGGTGAACCCCATGATTTTCATCACAGCAAACACGGAAAGATGTTGGAGCACGAACTGCAGTGCGCCCCACAACGGGTACATAAATAACAGGAAAGCTACTGTATAAGCCAGCCCTGCAGTGAACGGAACCAGTAACCAGAAACTGTTTGCCAGTAAGGCCAGCGACAATACCCACACCGCAAGGCTCAATTGCGCGGCAATGGAGAAGTAGTAAGCAATAAATAAGACAATAAAAGAAACGACAGCAGGCCAGAAAACGGCCTGGCGGGGTGTAAGCTCACCTTTGTTGGCGAGCACATACAATAAATAAAGAAAAATAAACGGGATCAGATACGCGTGGGAATAAGTACCATCGTCAAAGCCATGCCGCCACAAAGTGATCATGACCGGATAATTGACCACTGCCCACAATACTGTCAGCGCACTTAACGCAAAGAAAACAAATCTTGCCGGGTGTGACTGCAAGAAACCTGACATTCCCGCCTTTTCTTTCATGTTCTACATCCTGATATGAATACAACATCCCTGTTTCTTCACAAAACCGGCGTGTTATCTGCCTTTGCCGAACAACACAATTTCTACAGTTCTGATTAGGATAAGGATATCCAGCAGCAAACTTTGGTGTTTCACATAGTAAAGGTCGAATTTCAGTTTTTCCATAGAATCTTCGACGCTTGCACCATATGGATAGTTTAACTGCGCCCAGCCTGCCAGGCCCGGCTTAACGTTATGACGCTGATTATAATACGGTACTTCACGAACAAGTTTTTCAACAAATTCAGGACGTTCAGGGCGCGGACCGATGAAAGCCATCTCACCTTTAAACACATTGAACAGTTGCGGCAGCTCGTCAACCCGGTACTTACGGATGAAGTGACCAATCCGGGTCACCCGGTCGTCATTTTTACTGGCCCACTTCGCGCCATCTTTCTCGGCGTCAGGCCGCATACTTCTGAACTTAATAATTTTAAACAACTTACCATTCAGCCCTACACGTTCCTGCTTGTAGAACACCGAAGCGCCGGTCCGGCGGCCATCATCCAGCCAGATGATGGTGGCGGTAATTAACATGAATGGCCAGGTAAAGAAGAATACAAAGGAGGCAAGAAACGCGTTAAGCAGGTAATCAATAGCATCACGAAGGTAGTTCTGACTATGAAAGCCATTGGAGTAAATGACCCAGCTCGGATACATCAGGTTGACCACAATCTGGCCGGTCTCGCGCTCCATGAAGTCGAGCAGGTCTGTGACTTCTATACCACGCAAACGGCATTCGAAAAGCACATCAATGGGCAGTGTACCCCGGCGCTGATCGCAGGCGATGACAATCTCTTCTATTTCATTCTCGGCAATGAACTGCTGGAAGTTTTCGTCTACCTTCACATGAATAATTTTTTCTTTCTTAATACCATCTTCACGGTTATCACCGGGTATGGGAATGAATCCCATGAGATCGAATCCGATACGGTCAACATCCCGGCGCATACGCTTTTCAATAATAGAAGCCCGTTCACCGGCTCCTAATACCACAATGCGCACTTTGCCTAGTCCGAGTAAGCCAAGGCGATTTGTAAAATAGCGGAAAATCACCAGCGTAATAATGATGCTGGCAACAGCGGCCGGAAGAAAATAGGAGTGCATGGTGAGTTCGTCGAACAGCGCTCTGCTGACCACCTCTACCAGGAAATAACTTAAGCCGACACTGACAAATATGCGCCGGATGATACCGCGGAAAGTCTCTCTGAGCTTAGCTTCGTAAAGGCCCACAGACAGTGAGCAAACGAGTATGCAAACGGTCAGCATTCCCACATTCACAACCAGCTTTTCAATACTGACTGTTTCACTGACACCGATCTGAACCAAAATGAACTGCGTAATGTATGCCATATACGCCACGAGCAGAGCTTCGGTCACTACAAGTATATTTGATCGTTTACTCTGGTTGTGCTTATTTATCGCCACCCTTGGCCCCCTGATACTGCAACATCTTTGTTCATGATAAAGGTTATTATTGTAATAGACTACATAAGATGTTGGCATTATAGTGGTATTTGCCGTAGGGTAAATTACATTAAGGCAAAAAAATTAATCATATCGAGTGTAGGATGAACTCTCATGTACTGGTCTAAACACGTTTTAAGTTTGACGGTTGTCGGCGCAATGACAGCCCTTTCTGGATGCACAAGTCACTCATCGTTGCCGGAGGCAACGGCCCACCCATCAATGACAACCAATGTGAACGATTATCAGTATCTCATTGGCCCGGGCGATTCGCTCACCATTTTTGTTTGGCGTAACCCTGAAATTTCTGGTCAGTTTATCGTTCGTCCGGACGGTAAAGTGACAACTTCACTGGTTGAAGATGTTGATGTAGCCGGTAAAACGCCTTCTATGCTTGCCCGCGAGCTTGAAGAGCAACTCTCTACCTTTATTAACAACCCCCGTGTAACCGTTAGCGTTAATAACTTTGCCGGTCCGTTAAGCGAACAGGTTCGCGTTATCGGTGAAGCAACTAACCCGCGCGCGATCAGCTACACAGAAAACATGACACTACTGGATCTGATGATTGCAGTGGGTGGACTGACAGAATTTGCTGACGGCAATGATGCCAAGTTGGTTCGTGTTGTAGATGGCCGTCAGACAACGTATGACGTGAACATCGACGCGCTAATCCGTAATGGCGACATCACTAAGAATGTCGACATTCTGCCAGGCGACATCGTAATCATTCCAGAAGCCTGGTTCTAGTTGTAAAAAGTAGTTGGGACATTAAATGCAGGATTTACAGCGCACCCTTGGTCAGCTGAGTGACTATTTAAAGGGAATTTGGGTTAAAAAGCGTCTCATCATTGTGTGTACCTGGATACTCTGTCCAATAGGTTTCGCGTATGTAGCACTATTGCCGGATGTATACCGCTCCCAGGCGGTTGTGTTCGTTGATACCCGTTCAGTACTTCAGCCTTTGCTTAAAGGTCTGGCGATCCAATCCAACCCGGATCAGGAAATCCAGATGATGGCAAAGACACTACTGAGCCGCTCAAACGTTGAAACCATTGCCCGTGAAAGTGATTTAGATCTGACGACGACCACTGACCAGGATTTTGATAACATGGTTAATGGTCTGACTCAACAAATCCAGTTACGTTCAACCGGCAGAGACAATATTTTCACCATTTCTTATGAAAATAAGAATCCGGCCATGGCGCAAACCGTGGTGCAGGAAACACTGAACCTGTTCGTAGAAGGCGCGTTAGGTAACAACCGTCGTGATACCGATACAGCTAACCGTTTCCTCGATGAACAGATTGCAGAGTACGAATCCAGATTGTCAGAAGCCGAACAGCGACTGGCCGGATTTAAACGACAGTACAATAATATTCTTCCTTTACAGGGCACTTTCTACTCAACACTGCAGACATTGAGTAATGAGCTGGAAGCCACCCGCCTTCAGATTAAGCAGACGACACAACAGGTTGAATCCTTACAAAATCAGTTATCAAAGGCCAAAAGTGCCGGTGACAGCTTTGGTGTAACGAATCAAACTGATTCCGTGTTGCGTACCCGTTACGACGAACGGATCAAAGCGCTGGAAGAACGTCTGGATGATTTACAGCTACGCTTTACTGATCAACACCCCGACGTGATTGAATCAAAAGCGCTGCTGGCTAATCTGGAAGAAGCCCGTCAAAAAGAAATTGATGAGTTTCTTAACGCCGGTGACGGCGAAGGTGATGACGTTCCGATGAGCGACCTGAATCAGGAAATCAAACTTGAGATCAGCCGTCATCAAAGTTCTATCGCAGCATTAAATGTGAAAGAACAGGATTTACAACGCCGTATTGCTTCTCTTGAGTCTAAAATCGACCTGGTTCCGCAAATCGAAGCAGAATCAGCGGCACTAAACCGTGATTACGATATTACCAAGGGTAAATATGAAGAACTGCTGGCCCGCCGTGAATCTGCGGACCTGTCCAGACGTGCGGATGTATCTGCCGAGGAATTACAGTTCAGAATTATTGAGCCGCCGTTGAAACCTAACGAGCCTTCCGGCCCGTACCGCATCATCTATTACACGCTGGTTTTATTAGTAAGCTTTGGATTGGGTGTTGCTCTGGCATTCCTGCTCAGTCAGCTGTCACCATTGCTTATCCGTGCATCTCAGCTACAGCAGATTACTGATTACCCGGTATGGGGTACAGTCACGCATCTGAATATTGATAAGATTCGCAAGACTAACCGTATGCGAATGGCAATATTCCTGCTGTCGTCGGGTGTGCTGGTATTAATTTACGGTGTACTGGTTGGCGCAGAATTGCTTAACATCGATCTACTGCAGGGTGTTTTATAATGAGCAGTACTATTGAAAAGGCGCTTCAACGTCAGCGTGAAGCCCAGAAAAAACAAGCAGAACTCGCTGCTCAGCAGGCAACTGCTGAGCCTCAGACCACTGCACAACGTCCCGGCCAGGTTGCTGCCCGTTCGTCTGTCGCAAGTCAGCACGACGGCGCACCCACACAGCTGGAGCCGTTCACACTTGATATCGAAAGGCTTGAACAAAATGGCCACATTTCGATTAATGGTGTTCGTAAACAAATAAACGAAGAGTACCGGGAAATAAAACGTAAGCTGATTAACAATGCTTTCGGCCCGATCTCTTCAACGCTGAATAACAGCAATATCATCATGGTGACCAGTGGTCGTCCGTCAGAAGGTAAAACTTTTACCGCCTGTAACCTTGCGATGAGTATCGCTGCAGAACAGGATAAAACCGTTCTGCTGGTAGATGCCGATGTGCTCAAGCCTAACGTATTAAATACGCTGGGACTCAAACGCCGCAAAGGACTGATGGAATATCTCACCGGTGAAGTAGAAGACATCTCAGATGTACTCTACCCTACCAACCTGGATAAACTTAAAATCATCCCGGCGGGTAAATCTCACCATCTGACTACCGAATTACTGGCCAGCCAGAAAATGGCTGAAACTGTGAATGAATTTGCTAACCGCTATCCTGACCGTATCGTTATTTTTGATACACCTCCCTTAATTGGTATCACTGAAACAGCGGTACTGGCTAATTTTGCCGGACAAGCTGTTGTGGTAGTCGAGGAAGGTAAATCAAAGCTTAATGACGTACGTCATGCGGTAGAACGATTAAACCCGGACATGGCAATCGGCTTTGTGGTTAACAAGTCGGTCCATAACGATCCGGAAGGAACCGGTTACTATGGATACTACTACGCAGAAAGGCAAGATTCTTAGTATGCGCAATGCACAGCGTTCAAACAAAAAATGGTTACCGGCTTTAACGCCGGTAGCTTTGTTGCTTATGACGCATTTGTCGCACGCTCAGGGGCTTAATGCGTCTGCTTCTGTAGAAGGTTCTACCATTCTTCAAAATCGTCACTCTGATGTTCGTAATGAAGAATTAGTGACTTTCACTGTGAAGCCTGAAGGTATTTTAAGATACGATTCCCGCACCTTCTCCGGTACGGTTATTGGCAGTGTCACTCACCTTGAACGTGACTCTGAAGATGTTGCCCGTAAAGATACCTTCTCAGAATTTTCTTATAACGCAAACTGGCAGGCGATAGACCACATTCTGAGCTTCCGCGCGTCAGGAAACCAGAGCTACATTGATGGCTCCGGTGGTGATTTCCTGATTTCTGATTATTTTTTAAATGCGGAATCGCTGGCGAAAGTAGAAACTCAGAATTATGGCGCCTACCTGACCATTCCTGAAGGTGACTGGATAGCCGGCGGTGGTTCGCTGGTCTATGCAAAAACCAATGCTGAAGAATCCGAGTTTCGTCCTAATATCGGGCTGAATAACGACTCTGCAGCAGGTTCCCTTTACCTGATGAATGGTGACAATGCTCAAAATTACTTCTGGAACCTGAACAGCACATACACCAAGCTGGAACGTTCAGAAGAGTCGGGCAACGGTGACTATATCGGCAAATACGCCACCGGTGCACTGGATAGCATGCTTTATAACGATTGGGGTATCCGGGTCACCGCCAGCTACGATGCCAATGAGCTTGTAGCCCGTACCGATGAATTCTCTAATGAACGGGAATTTAAAAGTTACGGTGTGGGTATTACCTACCGTGAAGCTGCCGGCCGTTATATCTCTGTGACTGCGAACAAAGTAGACTCAGACGTAGAACGGGATGACGGCGATGTCTTTGTGGGCGTTGACGCCGCATGGGCACTGACACCGCGCACCAGTGTTCAGGCTTCAATCGGACGCCGGTTCTATGGCCGTTCAGCCAGTGCCGGTATTACCTACAATACCCGCAAGATCCGTGGTGCTGTTAATTATTCTGAGCAAGTCACATCATTCAGTCAGTTGATTGCCACGCCGCAGTCTCTGGGCGTGTTTGTTTGCCCTACCGGAGATTTCACGGCAGATGCCTGTTTCCAACCCTCTTCACTGGATTACACGCTGGGAGACGATGAGCAATTCCTGCAGTTTATTACGACGGGGCTTGAGTTATCTAATGCGATTTTCCTGAGAAAAGCTGCAAACGGTGAATTTGGTATCCAGGGTCGTCGCGGTACCATCGTACTTAATCTGCAATACGCAGATGACGAATACCTCGACTTTGATCAACAACGTAAAACCTACTCTGCTAACCTTAGCAGCAGCTATCAGTTAAGCCGTCACTCGAGCTTACTGGGCAACCTGCGCTACGGTGTCACTGAACAAATGAATAACGGTACCGACCGTGACAGCGAACAGTGGTTCGCGTCTGTTGGCCTACGCCGTACATTCAGCCGTTACTTCAGTGGTGATGTGGAAACTGGTTACGTCACACGTTCAGGCTCTCTGGCTACCAGCGCTTATGGTGCTGACTACAACGAACGCCGCATCAGTGTGACTATCCGCTACGACTTTGAATAAAGTCCATGCCGGTTAAATTCAAATAAAAACGCCGCTTCACAGCGGCGTTTTTTTGTTTGTCTTTCACGTTTGTGTGAAGAAGAAAACGGGGCTCCTCAGGATCCTCAGTCTTCATCTTCCTCTTTAAGCCGGGCATACGTCTGGTATTTTTTCTTCAGCATTTTATCAATGTACTGAGTCAATTTTACCTTGTGCGCGATAGCGTCATCCAGTGCATCTACCAGCTCAGCCAGCATGGCCTTATAATACTCAGCATCCTGCACTTCTTTGCCTTTTGGCGTCACCAGCTTCTGATGAGGACCTTTCTTTTTCAGACTGGCAACCACTTCAGATAAATCCATATCTTCGTCGATATCGTCAGACTCATCGTCCATCACCGGCGCATCCGGCACAAACATTTCATCTTTAACTTCGTCGATGACAGTATTTACCGCTTCTTCGTCAAGCGTTTCCAGTTCCTCAAGGAATCCGAACAACAGTATACGGTCCATCAGGGTGTTAATTTTGCGTGGTACACCGCGGGTAAACTGATGGATACGGGAAAAGGCTTCGTCTGAAAATAAAGACTCACCATTCCAGCCCGCATGGTGCATGCGGTACTCGATGTAACGTTTTGTTTCTTCTTCCATCAACGGTGCCAGGTGGCAGGAGGCCACGATACGTTGACGGAACTGCTCCATATTCGGTGCGCGCAGAATTGGCTGAAGCTCTTCCTGACCAAGCAGGAAGCTTTGCAGTAACGGTTTTCCGAACTGCTGGAAATTCGACAGCATACGCAGCTCTTCGATGGTTTCCAGCGGCAGATTTTGCGCTTCATCCACCAGTAACAGCGCACGACGACCCTGCTTGCTTAAATCAAACAGAAACGTTTCCAGCTCTTTAAGAATATCGGCTTTGGTGAGGCCGGCCACATTGATACCGAACTTAGATGCAACCATCTTCACCAGTTCATCCGGTGTCAGTTTTGGTGTCACAATTTGTGCAGCAACAATATCGTCTTCAATTTCAGCCAGCAGACTGTTTGCGATAGTGGTTTTACCCGTACCGATGTCTCCGGTGATAACGATAAATCCTTCCGCCTGGGACAACCCGTATTGCAGGTATGACATCGCCCGCTTGTGCCATTTACTGGCGAAGAAAAAAGCCGGATCCGGCGTTAGCTGGAACGGCTTGGAATCAAGTCCATAAAAACTTTCGTACATGTATTATACCGCTGATACTGAAAACCACTTCTTGTGTGCATCAAGGGTATCGTAAAGCAGAGTTAACCGCCATGCCTTAACCGGACAAATTGGCGAATAAAAGAGCTTATTGTTGCCCGCTGACGATCTGGCTGATGATTCCGGTGGTAGATACACCTTCTTCAAAGTGCAATACCCGCACCTCGCCGCCGTTTTCCATGACTTCTTTGCCGCCGGCAATCTCTTCCACTTTGTAGTCGCCACCTTTCACCAGGATATCCGGTAGCAGGCCGGCTATCAGGCGCTGCGGCGTATCTTCACTGAACGGCACGACCCAGTCTACCGCTGCGAGCCCGGCAAGCACAGCCATACGCCGGCTTACATTGTTAACAGGGCGTCCGGGCCCTTTAAGACGGCTGACAGAAGCATCATCATTTACTGCCACAATCAGACGATCACCTAATTTTGCAGCGGCTTGCAGATAGCTCACATGACCTGCATGCAGAATATCGAAACAACCGTTCGTCATGACAATTCTCTCACCACGGTGACGGGATTGCTTCATCGCCAGTCGCAATTGCTCTTCAGTCATCACACCACCATCAAGATGGCTGGCCTGCTCTCCCAGCGCCACCGCAAGTTCTGTAGTCGATACGGTTGATGTACCTGATTTACCAACCACAATACTGGCAGCCAGATTCGCCAGCACACAGGCATCAGCCATACTGCTGCCTGCCGCCATTGATACGGCAAGTACAGATACCACCGTGTCGCCGGCACCGGTAACGTCATACACTTCTTTGGCTTTTGCCGGCAGATGAAACGGACTGTCGCCCTTTTTAAACAAGGTCATGCCCTGCTCTGAACGGGTCAGCAACACAGACTCCAGAGACAAGCTGTCTCTTAAGGACTCAACCTGAGCAGCTAAGACTTCTTCACTGTCTGCTTTGCCTTCCACCGCTTCAAGTTCTGCACGGTTAGGTGTAATTAACGTGGCGCCTGCATAGCGGCTGAAATCATTACCTTTAGGGTCGATTATGACCTGCTTACCGGCTTCTTTTGCAGCCTGAATAAATGCCTGAGCATCAGTCAGACAGCCTTTTGCATAGTCTGATAATACGACCAGGTCGTGCTCAGGAAGCGCATCATAAAATGCCTGAGTCAGTGCTGCTTTGTCAGCTTCTGCAAAGCTCTTTTCGAAATCCAGTCTTAACAGCTGCTGATTCCGGCTCATCACCCGTAATTTCGTAATGGTATCGTAACCTTCACAGCGCACCAGCTTATGGGAAATACCATGCAATGACAGACGCTGTTCGAGTATACCGGCATTATCATCATTGCCGCACAAGCCCAGCAGCGTCACCTTTGCCCCCAGTGTTGCAGCATTAATTGCCACATTAGCTGCCCCGCCCGGCCGGTCTTCTGTGCTGTTTACGTTAACCACAGGCACCGGCGCTTCCGGCGAAATACGAGCGGTTCCGCCAGTCCAGTAGCGGTCAAGCATGATATCGCCGGCAATCAAAATACGGGTTGTGCTAAAGTCTGGTAGAATCATGTTTTTTCTGACTATCTTCAAAGTTGCAGCAGAGTATACCAGCCATCAAAGTAAAAGAGCAGACACAGGCATCGTCATGGTATGTGTATATGGTGGAAAACCGCCTGGGACAATTCTATACCGGTGTCACAACAGACCCGGCCAGACGGATCCGTCAGCACAGAGGAGAAATTCAAGGTGGCGCAAAGGCGCTTAAAGGCAAAGCGCCACTGGTGTTCCGGATGGTGGTATCTGCCACAGACAAATCTGCGGCGATGAAAGCGGAATACTGGCTTAAGCAGCTCAGTAAAAGGCAGAAAACCGCCCTGCTTGACGGTAAAAAAGCACTTCCCGGCGACTTCCCGGACCGCACTTCGCAATTCAAAACGTGCTGAGCTTAATCCAGAAACGCCAGCACACCGTTCACAATGAGTGCAATCCCGATACTGAGCGTTAACTCAAGACAGGCCACGCCGATATTATGCTGCTGATCCACTTCCTGGCGGTAGTTCAGGCCAAACAGCAATAACTTCTTACTAATGGTGACCAGCACCAGTAATGCGAGGGACAGTACCACACCGGTGGCCAGCCAGCCGGTGATATTACTGACATAGCCTGACGGGTGATAAGTCAGCAGGTGGCTTGCCGACGACACAATCATGGCGATACCTAACAGGTTGCCCGCATGTTCCACCGCCAGTGCCAGTTGTCCTTTTCGCAGCGCCCCCTGAAATGAGTCGTTCTGATTATCCCGTGCATACCGGATTTCATACACCCTGGTCATCATCAGCAATAAGGCCAGCACCACAGTAAAGCCGGTCACAATGGCGATAATCGCGTTCATATCGCTGCCATCCACCCACAACATCATGCTGCGCAAAATAATGGCGCTGGCTATCAGACTGGCAGCATCTACAAGGGCAACGCTGACACTACGCTCTCCGATTAAGTCCATGGTATCCAGCTTATTCAGCACAATTTTGTCATGGGCATAACGGCCGAATTTAACCAGTAATACCCCGGTTAAACCAAAAATCAGCATCCCTTTTGTTGCTTCCAGATATCCCTGCCCCACATGACGACCCACTACTGAGCCAACAACGATACACAGTGACAACATGCCGCCGGCCATGCTGATCCCGAAAGCGAAGTTATCCTGCACTCCCAGCTCTTCTACTACAGAGCGCTTGCGGAACGCACCGGACAACCATTTCATGACCATTAACAGCAATAAAGCCAGACCAAAATCTATCAGCAGATAAACCCATAAATCGTGGGGCAGCGGGTTCAGCTTTACCAGTGCATCCATGAAATATTAACTCCGTATTCAACGTTAAACAGGACTGGAGACCCTGTGCATCTTGTGCCAGACTCGGTGCACATTCACTCTGACGAAAACATGTATTATGCCTACGAAGGAAGTAAAAAACAGGATTATCACTGAAAAGGGAACAGCTTGCTGGCAGGCTCTGAATGAACGGCATTCTCTGGGTGAGCAAATTCAGTTACATCAGGCAGAGGTCATAGCGGCAACGGGCTGCAGTGAGTTTATCTTTCGTCAGTGTATGCAGGATGTGGAAAACCTTGAATTTTGCCTGTCAGACGCTCCGGTTCCGGTAACCGCTGAAGCTTTCAGTGACAGCCTGAAGCCACTTTTAAACGACCTTGATGAAGCCGGAATGATGCGCGTTTTACGCCGCTTCCGTAATCAATACATGGCCAGAATCGCCTGGCGGGATCTGCTGAACCGGCAATCCATAGAAACGTCCTTACAACAGGTATCCGCGCTGGCGGACGCGTTGATCCTTTGTGCTTATGACGCGCTTTACAGCATTCATTGTAGTAGTTTCGGCACACCTGAAGGGAGCGAAGGCCCGCAGCCCATGCTGATTTTAGGTATGGGAAAACTCGGCGGCAGAGAACTGAATTTTTCGTCAGATATCGATTTAATCTTCGTTTATCCGGAAAAAGGCGAAACCTCAGGCGGACGAAGAACTATGGAGCATCAGCAATTTTTCATTAAGCTTGCTCAGAAGCTCATTAATGTTCTCAATAAAATCACGCCGGACGGTCAGGTCTTCCGGGTAGACATGCGCCTCAGACCATTCGGTGACAGCGGACCGCTGGTTATGCACATGGCCGCGTTTGAAGATTACTATCAGGAGCAGGGACGGCACTGGGAACGCTTCGCCATGATTAAGGCCCGCGTGCTGAATCCCCCATCACCCTACCGCACTGAGGTTGAAAGTATTCTTAAACCTTTTACTTTCCGCCGGTATCTGGATTTCACGACAATAGAGTCACTGCGGGAAATGAAGGGGTTGATTGCCAGCGAACAGCGCCGCAGACAACTTACCGGCAACATAAAACTGGGTGCCGGCGGTATCAGGGAAATTGAATTCTTTGCCCAGAGCTTCCAGCTGATTCACGGAGGCCGCGAGCCGGACCTGCAGGTTAAAGGGTTACACGAAACACTCTCTGCTATCGCCGCATTAGCACTGGCCGGAAAAGATGATATAGAAACCCTGTACAGTCATTATCTTTTCCTGCGGAAAACCGAACATACCCTGCAGCAAATTAATGATGAGCAAACTCAGCTCCTTCCGGCTGATGAATTCCGCCGGACAGTACTCGCAGAAGTGACAGGCTTTTCCTCATACGATGATTTTCTTCAGGAACTGGAAAAGGTGTGTCATGGCGTTCATACCCGTTTCCGCGAGCTTATCGACAGCAGTGAAGACAATCATGACGCAGATGACTCTGTGTTTCTGCGCTGCAGGGACGCCTGGGATCTTGAACTGACAGAAGACGAATTTTGTGCACTGACCACACCACGGTTTGACGGAGAAGACGGCCGCACTATTTTTTCAATCCTCAGCAATTTTAAAGAAAAACTGACTCATACCCGGCTGGGACAGCGTGGCAGGGATACGCTGAACAAACTGATGCCGGAAGTCCTGTATGTTCTGTCGGAAGAAGCGCCGGAAAAAATGATAACCGTGCTACAGCGGGTGCTGAACGTGATCAGTGCGATTACCGGGCGTACCACTTACCTGGATTTGTTGCTGGAGAATCCCGATGTACTGCGCCAGTTAATGAAACTGTGTGACCGCAGTAACTGGATTGCTGAACAAATTCAACGATTCCCTCTTCTGCTGGACGAACTGCTGACGCCACTTTATCTGCAACAGCAAAAAACGGGATACCGGCAAAGCCTGGATACTTACCGTGACGAATTGCGCCAGAGCCTGCTGCGTGTTGAGCCTGAAGACGTAGAGCTGCTGATGGATACATGGCGTCAGTTTAAGCTTTGTCAGCAGTTGCGCATTGCCGCCAGTGATATCAGCGGATCTCTGCCGGTAGCCAGTGTCAGTGACAAGTTAACGGCTCTGGCAGAAGTCGTACTGGAGAGTGTTCTCAACAGCGCCTGGCAGCACACCACAGAGCGTTACGGCCCGCCGTCTCACCTGCAGGAAGGAGAAACCGGTTTTGCTATTGTGGGCTACGGCAAGCTTGGCGGGTTTGAACTGGGCTACGGCTCCGATCTTGATTTAGTGTTTTTACATAACGCCCCGCAGGACAGCCACACTACCGGCAAGAGAACGCTGGATGCCACTCAGTTTTATATTAAGCTGGCTCAGCGCATCATGCACCTGCTGAACACTAAAACCCTTTCCGGACAACTGTACGAAACCGATCTGCGACTACGTCCGTCAGGCAATGCCGGCCTGTTAAGCTGCCATCTTAACGGATTCAGAAAATATCAGCAGGAGGACGCCTGGACCTGGGAACATCAGGCACTGGTAAGAGCCAGAGCCATTACCGGCGATGCGGCGGTGATTGAGTCTTTCGAAGATATCCGCAGAACGATTCTCGCCAAACCCAGAGACACAGGCTCTCTGGCAAAAGACGTCACTGAGATGCGGGTAAAAATGCGGGAGCACCTGCTTAAAGATAATGCGGAAGGACTCGACCTTAAACAATGCAGCGGCGGGATCACGGATATAGAGTTTATGGCTCAGTTCTGGGTACTGGGCTATGCCACACAGCATCCGGGGCTGATGGACTTTCCTGATAATCTTCGCATCATTGAACAAACCGGCAAAGCGGGATTAATCACTGAGGATACCGCCAGTCAGCTTCAGGAAGCGTATCTGGATTTGCGTGACAGATATCACCAGTTAACGCTGGCGGACCACAGGTATGCAGGAAAAGAGGATTTAAGTGATATCAGAGCCGGTGTACAGAAAATCTGGCAGGAAGTCTTTGCCTGAAGCTTTCTGCGGGCGCCCTTTGCAGGCCAGGGGCATCTCCGGCTCTGAACTGACATGTTAGTTTACAACGTTGCAGTTTTTCTTCAGAAAGGGCGTCACTTCTTCAGTTACCACCAGAGAACGTTGTTGCGGGCACACATACGTGCCTACTCCGCTTTCAAAGTTTGAATCAATGGCACTGGCAATGTCTGACAATGAACCGACAATGGTGTTATCAATCTGAAAGTGATACTTGATGACAAAGTCCTGGTCCAGATCCCAGATAACCTGCATCCCTTCCTGCTGGGCATACCGTGTAATGGCTTCACGTAAGGTATTGCCGGGCTTGAAGCTCCGGTTCTTGTGTTCACCGACCCAGCGATTATTAGCCGGTTTCAGTTCGCTGGACATACCGGACAACTGACTGTCCAGGCTGCCGCCCTCGTTGTTCAGTTCCACCACAAAGTCGCTTTCCTGATCTTCGATAGGATCGCTGGCCGTCATCCGGTATTCACGGTAAAACTCACTGAGCCCCTGTGAAATGGACTTTTCCTCTTCAGGTTTTTGCGGAGCTGATGATTTGTTTTGCTCGTAGAGCATAACCACAATACCGGCAACCACCAGCGAGGCAAGCGCCACGCCAATGTGTTTTGCCCAGAAGGCAGCATCTGATTGTCTTTGTTTAGTGGCCATACAACACATCCGGACAGCGCATGTTATTCCTGTTTCAGTATAGACGGAAAATGGACTTCACGGCTACTTAGTAAGGAAAAAATCATACTAAACAACTAACTAGCCATCAGTCGTAAAGCGATGGAGCATCCGGATCAGGACGTGTTTTAAATCGCTTGTGCGCCCACAAATAGCTTTCAGGCTGTTCAGCGATAATTTTTTCAATGTGCTGGTTCAGCAATGTCAGAGCAGGCACATCTTCCAGTTCACGCAATGCTTCCAGAGGCGGATAAAATTTCACTTTATAACCATCCCGCGTGTACTGCGAAGTGATGATCAGCGGCACACTGTCAGTTCTTCTGACGAACATCAGGGTTGCCGTGGTGGTTGCCGTATCTTTCACTCCGCCAAAGGGAACAAAAATACTTTGCGCCCTGCCGTAATCCTGATCAGGAAGATATAAACACAGTTCTTTTTCAGCCATTGCTGCGAGCAGGGCTTTAGCATTACGTTTGTGGATCATATATTTATTTGAGCGTGCACGGCCATGATACTGAAGATAATCCATCAGCGGGTTATCATGCTTACGATAAAACGCAATGGCAGGATGGGTATAACCCAATCCACGACAGGCAAACTCCAGGTTCATGTTGTGAAGCGCCATACCAAATACGCCCCTTCCCTGAGCCAGCGCCGCTTCGACATGCTCGTAACCTTCAACGGTAAAGTGTTTCTTAATCCGCCACGCCGGCCACCACCAGCCCATTCCGGTTTCGAACAGCGCCATGCCAGTACAACGAATATTTTCTTCCAGCAACCTTGAGTGCTCACCGGCTGACAATTCAGGGTACATAAGTGCCAGGTTCCGTCTGGCTACATTGACCCGCTTGGGTAACAGCCGGGCGATAAGTTTTCCTGTTCCGGCACCAAGCATGCGGATCACAGGAAACGGAAGCCACAATAAGAGATAAAGCACGCCGGCACCCAGCCAGACGCCCCAATATTTAGGGCCGAGATAGGAAAATTTGAAAACAGGGGGTTTTATAGCAGCAGACAAAAATAAACCATCCGGATAATTATTTGCTGCTTATTGTACTCATTTGTCGCCTGCCAGCATACCGGCAGGCGAAAGAAAGCAGGAAAACTCCGATGAGTCTGCTTAAACGGTCAGAACGGGCTAATACTGCTTATCGATTTCTTTCAGTTTTTTCTCAAACTGATCGTAAGCATCCTGAGACGGATAATCAAAATGGTACTGATTGTGAAAGCCGAATTGCAACTTCACCTTAGCATCTTCAATGAACAAGGTATAACCATCATGGTCAGTGAATGCCACAATGCCGTTAAGTAAATATTTATCGTCTTTCTTCTCGCCGCTCTGGCGAATTTTATCGAACACCTGAAGCAGAAATTTACTTTCCAGTTCATTTTTCATCGGAGAGATACTCCATCAGCAACTGTCATACTATTCATACGGTAACAGCCGCCGATGGATTACTTTTACTTACAGCGAAGGGACTAATTAAAGTTGTAGCGAAAACCGAGGTTCAGCACGGTGGCAGCGAAATCGTCCTGTCCACGAACGTATAATGCTTCCATTCGCAGCATGCTGTTCAGACCGACGTGATAGTCAAAGCCCAGTCCGGCCATGCCAGCAATAATGCCATCATCGTAAGCACAAAAGCCTTCAGGGATTGAATCAATATCACTGACCTGGCAACTGCCTGTTTCAATGCTTTGCAAACCCTGAACGTCAACATTCATGACGCCCAGTTTGTAGTATAACTCGCCGGTACGCCCGCCCGCTTTACCCAGCACCGCCAGATAAAGGCCCTGGGCTTTCAGCGCATCGGTATTGCCTTCTTCATCCAGTAAATTCTGGTAGCCGGCTTCTACATACCATTTACTGCTGAACTGGTGACCCAACGCAAGACTGTACGCCACGCCTTTATTTTCAGTGTCGCCAAATTCTGCATCGGTATAACCCACCGTCGCCAGACCGTACATTCTTTCGGTGGCCTGCGCGTTGAAACTAAGCCCTGCAAGACTTAACACCGGTAACAGCAAGGCGGTGACTATTCCTTTTTTCATACTCTGCAATTCCTTTCCTTAGAAATAATATTCCAGCGCTACCTGTACGTGGTCGTCACGGCGCATGTAGTAAAACGTGTCGTCGGTTTGATCGGAAGAAAAGAAGTAAGCGTCCATCTTCCAGCGCCAGTTGTCAGTCATACGGCTTGAAGCTTCAACAAAAGCACTGTAGGTATCGCTTTCATCCAAATCCTGAATGAAGCCGGATAAGATTTCTGTACCGTCGATATCATTCCAGACCCAGCGTAATCCCAGCATCAGGTCGTTCTGACCGGTGGCGAAGAAATTATCTTCACGCTCATCGTACTGATATTCCATCAGCACACCCAGATCATAAGAGGTACCGAAAACACCCACTGAGGTGCGCTCAAAGCCTGCCACTGCGGCGGCAAAATCTTCACTTTGCCCTGCGCGGTAAATACCTTCAAACTTAAGTAACCAGGCGCCCTGCACTTTCAGCAAATCCACGCCGTATTGTTCAATTTGGGCATAGTAAGGCTGAATAAACGGTGTGCTGTTTCCATCGGTTGCCTGCAGCAACTCAGGTTCACGGGTTGTACCATCGAAATAAGACAGGCCAATTTCCCAGTCCCCCAGAGAACGTTGCCATCTCAGTGCAAAATCCACATGGTTCTGTTCATCATCAGATTCATACAACGCCGAATTTTCACGAATTTCAACAGGCGGACGTAAGCGGCCGTCTTCACCCGGGAAGGTACGTTCACGAAAATATGGCAAGACAAAACCGGACAATGTTCCCCAGTCACCAAACACGTTGAGATTAATCATCGGCTGACCAAGCTTATCTTCGCCGTCGATGTTTTCTACCATGTCAGTCTGATTAATGATGTCGACCAGGTGAATGGATTCCGTTTGTCCCCAGAATACCTTGCTTACACCGACACGGGTTTCCCAGTTATCCGCTGCGTGCATCCACATTAATTCACGTAAATCAAAGTGTGTACGTTGCTCATCTTCCTGGTCCAGACGGGCAAACGGCTTAAACAGAATACTGTCGATGCCGTCGTTCCATTCCGTGTACATTTCAGGTTCTAAAAACACGGAAGCCTGAGAGCGGGGTTGCCCGGGATACGCTGCATCCTGAAGAAAGTAGCGGGTTTCCACACCGGCTGAGCCACTAATGTCAATATCTGACATGTCAGCCATTGCACCGGCAGAAAATCCCAGTGCGGCGGCAACAAGTGACAAACGTCTGACGGGGTTAGCGCGCCCGGCGTAAACTGTTACTGTCAAAGTCCGATTCCTCTAATTCTGTGCCAAATTCCAGTTTGTGTGTAACCAGTTCGGTAGATTTTTGTGTTTGCAGATTGTACATAAAACTACGCAGAGGTCGCCAGAACTCCCCCTCAAATAGTTTGTAATCTTCAAATTCGAGTACTTTAAGGGCTTCACCCTTGCGGTCGAAAAATTCAACCTTACGGGGCCGGTAATGTTCTTTATCAATCCATAAAATTTGTTTCGAATAGCCCGAATATTCGTCCATAGGGGTCTGTTCGAGTACGTAGACATCGTCCCCCTGATACTTGTCTTCACGGAGTAAGTCGTAAGAGAACTTAGGGATTTCAAAGGACGTCATGTCTTCAAAGGCATATTCGCTGCCCAGAAACGGTCCGGATTTGTTGCTGGTTGAAATCCGGCGGACACGCTTCACAGCCGGCAGAAAAATCCACTGCTCGTCCGGTGCATCAACATGACTGAAGCTTAAAAATGCGGTGCCGCTTAAATCCCGCGGTGAATCAAATATTGTCAGCGCCTTATCACCGTCGGTAGGCACTTCCAGCGTTTTCACCCGCATTTCCCGCTGGGCTTCCTGCCCCTGGGCATTGCGCAGGGTCATGGTAATACTGGCAACTGTATTTTCCCAGCCACGGTTAACATCTTTTCTCGCTGTCGCAATACGAAGGCCTTCTTTCTCAGAGGCTTCATCTGCAATAACCGGAGTCGTCAGCACCACACTCAGTGCCAGTGACGCTAAAGAGAGCTTGCGTAATTGTCTCATGTAGCTTCCCTCGTTGTTTTGTTTTTATCTTTATCCAGCCACATCAGGAATGAGGGCAGGAAGAGTAAATCAATAAATAATGCTGCAATGAAGATAATGTTTGTCATTAACCCCATGTCTGAGTTCAGGCGGAAATCAGACAACAGCAGTACACCAAAGCCGGCAGCCAGCACCACTGTTGTGGTGATCATGGCCCGGCCTACGGTGCGGAATGCGTATTCCACGGAATCCCGCACGTTCATATTATCTTTTCTTGCAGCCTGGTATTTCAGCAGGAAATGCACAGAGTCGTCGACGATAATCCCCATGGTCATACTCAGTTCTACTGACAGCGCCATATTGATTTCGCCGGACATCATGCCCCATATTCCAAAGCCCACACCAGCCGGCATTAAGTTAGCCATCAGGCTGACTATTCCCAGCCGCCAGGACCGCAGTGCAAGAGTGATCAACAGTGAAATCACCACCAGCGCAGCTACTGAGCCCCACACCATGCTTTCCATGTTTCTGGCACCGATGTGCGCGAACATTAAAGCGGGGCTGGCCGCTTCCAGACGCAATTCTGGTGCCAGTTTACCAAACCACCGTTTGGTCCGCGCCTCAAATTCGGTGAACTCCTCACTTCCGAGGTTTTCCAGCACGGCAATAATGCGAACACCGGACTTGTCGATATCTATCTGGTTATTCAGATCGAGACCATATGGCAAGGACATTTCGTACAATAACAGGTACTGTGCAGCGAGGTCTTTAGATTCCGGTAAGGTGAAATATGCCGGATCATCATCATGCATATTCATGTTGAGGCGCTTGATGATGTCAGCAAAACTCAGCACATGTTTGACCTCCGGCTGCGTGCGCAACCATTTGGCCAGTGCATCCACCTCTTTCATCACCGCCGGGTCATTGATGCCATAGGGCTCACCGGTATAAACAGCAAAGTCGATATTCGACATGCCGCCCATATATTTCTTTTGGATTTCAACGGACTGACGAAACGGTGATGATAAATCGAAGTATTCCACAGCCACATCGTTCAGGCGGTTATTCAGGCAGAACAGCAGCGACACAGTGAGAACAATGACCGAATAAGGCAGAATTCGGCGGTGATTGCTGATAACCCATCCACCCAGTTTTTTAACCTGTGTGTCGTCGCCATTTTGCTCTTTAACGCGGGGGGCTGGCAGTAAAGTGAGCATAGCCGGCAGCACGGTCAAAGACAAAATACAGGCCAGTACAACCCCGACGGCGGTTAAATTTCCAAGGTGAGATAAAATAGGCACTTCCGCAAAATTCAGCATTAAAAAGCCAATTGCTGTGGTACCGCTGGTAAGTAAAACCGCCTTGAGGTTTAGCACAATACTTTCAGCCAGTGCCTGCTCCTTCGCCAGACCCTGCTGAATTTTTTGCCGGTAAGTCACAATAATGTGTAGGCAATCAGCGACAGCAAGCGTTGTGACCATGGTCGGCACATTGACCGTAGAGGGGCTCAGAAAAATTCCCCACCAGCCGGCAATTCCCATCGTCATCACAATCGTGCCGCCAACAACCACGAGCACTACTGCTGATGCTGCTTTTGAGCGTGTTAACAATGCAATCATCACCGCAATGATGATAAACATAAGCGGGATCAGAGTAGACGCATCATCCTGCGCTGTCAGCGCGAATGCGTCATTCATTGTCACAATCCCGGACAGATAAATTTTGTGGTCCGGGTAGGCGGTTTCATATTTCTCTTTTAACTCTCTGGCGAACGCCCCGATCTTCATTATCTTGGGAGTCTGGTCGCCTTCGGGTAGCTGAATTGTGACATTGATTACCGCCATCTCTTCGTTGTCGGAGATAAGCCGCCCGCGTAAATTTTGGATGGGTTCAATAACTTCCCTCACCCATCTGATATGGGCCTCATCCGTTTGCCCTTTGCGGATAAGATCCTGCACCACCAGCCCTTCCTCATCGGCGAAGGTATACTGATAATTCGACAGTGACTCCACCCGGTTAGACATGGGGATATGCCAGGCATCCTCTGTGAGGGCATGGATAAGTTCGAAGGTTTCCGGCTGATAGACGTTTTCACTGTCCGGCAAAATGAGGAAGGTAACATTTTCGCTTTTGCTGAAAACATTCTGCATTTCTTCATAAGCCAGCTTCTGAGGATCATCAGGCTCAAAGAAAACTTTATAGTCTCCGCGGAAATAAAGATTACCGGCTCCGAAACCGGTGATGACGCACGCCAGCAGAAACAGTGCAATGACTGTTTTCGGTTTTTCCATGCACCACCGCGCCCAGGCCGGGAGTGTTTGCATAAAATGTCATGTCCTTTTATCTGTTCTGTTTCACAGTGTATCTGCTAAAAGCACAGAGTGTAAGTATTTGCCCTTATACGCAGGATTTCCAAAAAGAAATTTAATGTTAAAAAAAACAGCCGAAAAACAAGCAGGTAAATAAACCCGCGTACTGGCTCAGGTATCTCATTTAACAGACTGCTTACATAACATTTGATCTTTGGAAAATGTCATGTAGTATTAAAAGAATACAACTGGTCAGATGAGCGGATGAGTAATATGAGTATTCGAAAAAGCCTGAAAAAAGTTCTTCCACCTATTTCTGTGACAGAGCAGGAAGCATTGGACGCCGGTGATATCTGGTTAGAAGCCTCTATCTATCAGGGCAAACCAGACATGCAAGCCCTGCGTGCCATTCCACAGGCGAAATTAAGTGCCGATGAACAGGCATTTATTGACGGCCCTGTGCAGGAATTGCTGGGATTAATCGATGATTTTGAGCTGGCGAACGGGAAGCACATTCCGGATGAGATTTTAGCGTTCCTGAAGAAACACCGTTTCTTCTCAATGATCATTCCAAAGAAATTTGGTGGTCTGGAATTCAGTCCTTACGCCAACTCAACCATCGTTGCAACTATCGCTGCGAAAAGTGGTGCTATTGCCGTAACCGTTATGGTGCCTAACTCGTTAGGTCCGGGCGAACTGCTTATGCACTATGGTACAAAAGAGCAGCAGGACTACTATCTTCCCCGCCTTGCAGTGGGTGATGACATTCCCTGTTTTGCACTGACCAGCCCTGAAGCCGGTTCTGATGCAGGTGGCATTCCTGATGCAGCTATCGTCACGAAGGGTGAATGGGAAGGTAAAGAAGTTATTGGTCTGAAAGTAAGCTGGGACAAGCGTTATATCACGCTTGCGCCAATCGCTACCGTACTGGGCCTCGCATTTAAAGTTTTCGACCCTGATCAATTGCTGGGTGAAAAACTTGAGCTGGGTATTACCTGTGCCCTGCTGCCAAAATCTCACCCCGGCGTAGAGCTGGGTAACCGTCACGATCCCATGGGACAACGTTTCTATAACGGTACGACCCGTGGTAATGACGTATTTATTCCTATGGATTTCATTATCGGCGGTCAGAAAAACATTGGCCGCGGCTGGCAGATGCTGGTGAGCTGCTTAGGGGCAGGTCGTGGTATTTCACTACCGGCCATGGGCGTTGCAACAGGTCAGGCGGCACTGAAAGCGTCTGCAGAATACAGCTTTGTGCGTGAACAATTCGGACTGCCAATTGGCCGCTTCGAAGGTATTCAGGGCAAACTGGCAGATATTGCCGGTAAAACGTTCCTGCTGGAGTCTATGCGCGTTCTGACAACAGAAGGTTTGGGTTTAGGCCTGAAGCCGTCAGTAGTGACTGCGATTGCCAAATACCACATGACCGAGCTTGGTCGTGACGTGATGAACTCGGCAATGGATATCCTGGCGGGTAAAGCCATTCAGCGCGGACCGCAAAATACGTTATCCGGTGGCTACAGTTCATTACCGATTGCCATTACGGTGGAAGGTGCCAACATTCTGACCCGTAACCTGATGATCTTCGGCCAGGGTGCAATGCGTTGCCACCCATACCTGAAAGAGATGGTGGATCTTATTCACAGTGACGACCACTCTGCAGACGGCGAATTCAATAAAGTATTGAAGAAAACGGTCAGTTTCAGTGTCAAAAATGCGTTCCGCAGCTTAGGTAAGAGCTACATGCCCTTCCTGCGCGGTGCAGAGTCTGCACTGCCGGAAGTGACTAAGTACGAGAAGCGTCTTAATGCATTGTCAGCAAAACTGGCTCCTATGGCCGATTTATCGCTGGCGGTACTGGGCGGTGATCTGAAAAAGGCAGAATTGCTGTCAGCCCGTCTGGGTGATGTAATGAGTTATCTGTACGGCGCCATGGCAGCCATCCGCTTCTATGAGCAACGTGTAGAAGACCGTAAACTGGCACAGCCTTACTTCGAATACGCTATGGAGTGGACGCTGCAACAGGCTGAACAGGCACTGGTTGATTTCATCGGTAACTTCCCGAATACAGCAACCCGTGGTCTGATGCGCCTGCTGACCTGTACGTATACAAATTCAGTCAGCGGGATCAGCGATAAGCTGTCCTGTGAACTGGCTCTGGCATCCATGCAGGATAACAGCATCAAAGCACAACTGACGCACCTGGTTCGTCCTGTTGCCGGTGACGGTAACGACATCAACGAGCAGGCGTTTAAAGCGAAACATGCTGTAGCCCATCTGTTAGGTAAAGTACAGAAGGCGCTGCGTAAGGAACCGGTCATCCCTTTCCTGTCGTTTGAAAACGCACTGAATAAGTTACAGGAGCGCGGTGTTGTAACGGCTCAGGAAGCTGAAATGCTTCACGATTACAATGAGAAGCGTAAGCTGGCTGTCCGGGTTGACGAGTTCAACTTTGACCTGGAGCCGTTATCTCAGGAAAAAAGCGATTCTTCAGCGAAGAAAGACGCTGCCTGATATCCTGAATACTGCTCTACAGCATTGATTTAAAAGGTGACTACGGTCACCTTTTTTTATTGCTTTTTGCCGGTTTTGCACTATACCTTTTAGCAGGAACTTTTCCGGTTTACCCGGGCGGTACGCTTCTCCGTCATCTCCCGGTGAATACACATAAAATGTGACAGGGCCGTCCAGCTGACAGGATTAAGTAGTGCGCCCCATATTCCACCACTCCACACTGAATGATGCCGCGTTAAGGGATGTTGTGCACCTGCTGCACTCTAATGCCTTTAACGGCATGATTATCTCTGTCGCTGCCATCAGTGCGCTGGCATTCGGGTTCGATACACCGGAAACCCATTCAGTCAAACGACTCTTCTGGCTGATCATGGTGTCTGTTTTACTGCTTCGCTTTCTTGATGCCATATTCTGGATGAAAGTACTCAGGCAGAAAGACAAATCTCCCCGTCCCGCATTTTTCCGGTTCGCCATCGGTGTCACACTGACAGCCATCATCTGGGGGCTCTATTGCGTTACCCTGTACCCGCTGATGGATATTATGGAGCTGGCTACCACTGTTGTTGTGCTGTCAGCCCTGGCGGGCGGTGCAGCGGCAGTGCTCGGTGCCAGCCGGCCGCTGGTATGGACTTACTGCACGCTGTTGCTGATCCCGGTTTCCGTAATGGCATTGACAGATCCGCGTAAAGAATTATTCATGCTGGGCCTGCTTGGTTTCGGCTTCTGCATCATCATGCTGGATACCTCCCGCAAAACCAATGCCTTTTATCTGGAGACCATCAGCTTACGGGAAAAGAATCAGGCGCTGGTGGAACAAATGGCAGAAGAGCGCAATGAAGTGGTAAGAGTAAATGAAGCTCTGCGTCTGAGTAACCAGAAACTGGATAATATGAATGCGACACTGGAAGCCGAAGTACATTCCCGCACAGAAGATATTGTGCGCCTTTCTAACCGCGACCCCCTCACCGGCCTGATGAACCGGGCGGCGTTCTTAAATACCCTGCGGGATAAATTGAAACAGGCCGCCTTCAGGGGAGAAAAGCTGGCTATCCTGTTTACTGATCTCGACGGCTTTAAACAGGTGAACGACAGTCTCGGCCACCAAACCGGTGACCGGGTGCTGGTCTCTGTCGCCTCAAGATTCCGGCAATTTGCACCGGACGATTCTTTATCACGGTGGGGAGGCGACGAATTCATTATTGTTGCTACGTTCAGCAATCTCAGCAAAATAGTGCAACTGGCAAAAAATATCCGCGCCAGTATTGCTCAGGGCATGGCTATAGACAGAAATATCATCAATCTTGATGCCACGACAGGTATTGCTATTTTTCCGGATCATGGCGACAACGAACAGCTTTTGATCCAGCGTGCCGACATCACCATGTATCATGAGAAACGTCGCGGCGTGAACCATACCGGCATTTTCAGTGACAACGTGTATGATGCGGTATGCAGAGAAATGCAGTTACGGGACGGACTTCGTTCTGCCATCATTAATGACCAGTTGCACCTTGCTTATCAACCTATTGTAGATGCCGGTACCGGCCGTGTGTGGTCTTACGAAGCGCTGCTGCGGTGGCAATTTAACGGGCACCCCGTCTCTCCCGCAGACTTTATTCCTGTCGCTGAACGTTCGGGCCTTATCAACGATATCGGATTATGGGTGCTGTCAAAAGCGTGCGAAACCGCAGCAGGCTGGAAAGACCCTGACGTTGCCGTTTCGGTGAACGTATCAGTGATTCAGCTTATGGAAGATAACTTCATCCTCAAACTCGACGAAGTACTCAGTCATACGGGCCTTGCGCCTTCCAGGTTGCATCTGGAAATTACAGAATCTGTATTCGCAGACAATAAACAAAAGCTTGCGGCGCAGGTGAATGCCATAAAAAATCGCCGGGTAGCCGTTTCCATAGACGATTTCGGTACCGGCTTTTCATCGCTGAGTCAGCTTCAGCTCCTGCATTTTGATCACATTAAAATTGACCGGTCGTTTATTCATAACCTCGACTCAGCAGGCGGCCCGATTATACGTGCGACCCTACTGATTGCCGGCGAGTTCGGCTGTAAAACCGTTGCCGAAGGGGTAGAAACAGCAGAACAGGCTACAAGGCTTAAGGCGATGGGTGTAGACTACCTGCAAGGATTTTACTTCGCCAGGCCTGAGCGTGCAGAGGCACTGACCAGCCGGCTTGAAACAGAACAATAATAATCACATGGCTCAACTTTACTTTTACTACTCTGCAATGAATGCAGGGAAATCTACCTCACTGCTCCAGTCTGCTTACAACTACCGTGAACGGGGTATGCATGTACTGATTTTCACAGCGGCAATCGATGACCGCTATGATGTGGGTAAGGTCACCTCAAGAATTGGTTTGCAGGCCGACGCCAGTTTATACGGTAACGAAGATAACTTGTTCCGGCAGGTATTTAAGGCTCACCGTGCCCAGCCGCTGGACTGCGTATTTATTGATGAAGCGCAGTTTCTGACTAAGGCGCAGGTAAGACAACTGGTAGAAATTGTCGACGAACTGGATATTCCCGTGCTGGCCTACGGACTCCGGACAGATTTTCTCGGTGAAACCTTCGAAGGCAGCCATTATCTGCTGGCCTGGGCTGATAAATTTACCGAGCTGAAAACAGTCTGTCACTGCGGTCGCAAAGCCACATTTGTGGTGCGGATGGATGAACAGGGCCAGCCTGTCACCGGCGGTAATCAGGTTGAGATTGGCGGTAACGACCGTTATGAATCTATGTGCCGCAAACACTTCAAACAGCTGGTGTGGGATCAACCGTCGGCGTAGCTTCCCTTCAGCGGCTCCCTGCAGCGCCGGGTCGTTGATCCGCCACCCTGTGCCACTGAACCTCTGGCAGTTGACAAGCCCCTCAATATTCTCAACAGTGGTGTAAAAAGATAAAGGAGTACACCACTTGCGCAGGCTTTTTCTCACCGGCTTATGTGCCACCCTCATTGCAGCTCAGGCTGCGGCTGATACGCAACCGGTAAACCGGTTGCCATCTGATTTGAAAACATTGCCGGATACCATTGACCGGGCTTTGTCAGAATTTTACACCCCGGGCATGAGCGTGGGCATTGTGAAAAATGGCAAGATTGTGTACCTCGCCGGACATGGTCTCAGAGATAAAGAGCAAGGGCTGCCAGTGACACCTGACACCTGGTTCAGACTGGCTTCTGTCAGCAAAGCATTTACAGCCACTACCGTGGCACAACTGGTAGACGAAGAAAAACTTAACTGGCACACAAAAGTCGAAGACGTGCTGCCCGGCTTCAGGATGGCCGACCCCTTTGCCAGCCGCGAAATGGATATCACCGATCTGTTAACCCACCGCAGCGGTTTGGGTTCAGGTGCCGGAGACAGCATGTTATGGCCGGAGCCCTCTGGGTTCAGCCGGAGGGATATCGTGCATAACCTGCGCTTTCTGACGCCTCAATACAGTTTTCGCAGTGAATACGCCTATTCCAATGTGATGTATATCACAGCCGGGGAAATAGTGGCTCATCTGACGGAAGACAGCTGGGAATCCCGCTTACAAAACCGTGTATTTGCTCCCCTTGGTATGGACTGCTTTGGTGGTGATGTGCCGGGCTATGTGCTCGAAAACCGCGCCATCAGTTACGGCCACAATGATGAGAGAGGCATCTATCCCATTCCCCGTAACCAGCTGGCAGAAAAAGGCATTGTCTCTGCTGCAGCCGGCGGCATCAGCTGTAATGCTACGGGTATGCTGAAGTGGGTTCAGATGTGGCTGGATGAAGGTAAAAGTGCCGGCGGTGAAACCATTCTCTCAGAAGATGCATACAACACCATGCTGACGCCGCAAACCTTGTTGTCTGTTGATGACACTGACGAAGAATGGGACCACATGCATTTTAAGGCATATGGCCTCGGCTGGCGGCTTATGGATATTTTCGGCCATAAGGTAATCTCTCATACCGGCACCTTATCCGGTTATCAGACGTATGTGGCTTTCGTACCGGATCAACAACTGGGTGTGGTGGCACTGAATAACGGCTCCAACTACGGTGCCCGCGGCGCTGTCATGCAAACCATCCTCAAAGCTTACCTGCCTGAAAGTGATAAAAGAAACTGGATAGATGAATACCGGGCTTATCAGGATGAGCAGGAAGAGAAATATCTGGCCAGACACACGACTCCCTCTGGCAGTGGTGAAGTGCTGTTACCGCAAAACACCTACGCCGGACAATTCAGCGACGAATGGTTTGGCCTGATGACCGTTTACCCTGAAGGCGACACCCTGCGGATAAAATCTGACAAAATGCCCACACTCACCGGCAGACTGGAGCCCTTTGACGATCATACATTTGTGATCCGCTGGGACAACCAGAACGCAGCCAGTGACGCCTTTATCCGTTATCAGGTGAATGTAAAGCGGGAAGTCACCGGCTTCACCCTCTACCCGTTTACAGAAAGTGAAATAACCAACCATGAATGGCGGGATATGGTTTTCAAGGTTGATAAGAAATAGCCCGGCCAGGATGCAGAATCATCAGGAAAGCGATTAGAGCGATTAGTATTTAAGATTTTAATCGCTTTATAAAATCACATAATCTGTACCCAACTTAACAAGGAGCAGATTATGGCTAAGATGATTCAAAAACTGGTAAGCAAAAACAAAACACAATCCACCCCGGCAATGACCTGTAATTATCAGAATAATTACTATGGCGACCAGATATGTGTGTCTTGCACACCTCTCAAAGATAAACAGGCGTAAAGGTAACTTTAAGGTCACTCCCCTGTCTGCAGATACCGGCAACACCGGAAATAAAAAAGCCCGCACCGGAAACCGGTGCGGGCAATGCTATTTCACAGGGAGAGTGAATCAGTCGAACAGGTACTTCAGAGATACCACAGTAGTGCGGCCGTTTAGCGGGCGGGCACGAATGTAGCTGCCTACCGCTGCAGAGCCTTCTTCAGATTCTGTGATAACAAACTCATCAGTAGCGTTGTTTACATTCAGAGAAACTGAGAACTGGTCATTAACCCAGTAAGTGGCAAATACATTCACCAGGTTATAAGCATCCTGTTTCAGGTCATTATTGTCCTGAACATAGTACTCGGTAGAGCCCTGCAGAGATGCACCCACCGACCAGAAATCAGTGACGTATTCCGGTGTAATTGTCCAGATCCAGTCAGCCTGACGACGGGGTGTGTTGCCCACCAGCGTTGCATCATTCGCGTCTTTGCTGATTTCAGCATCTGTCCATGTGAGGTTACCGGACAGCACGAAGTTATCAGTTGCATTCCAGCGTCCTTCAAATTCCAGACCTGTTGCTTCATATTCGCGCATGAACGTCAGACCGCTGGTCACTTCAGCCTGAGTATCTTCCGTCACTGTGTCGAACAGCGTAGCGTTCAGCATCAGATCACGGGTGCCGTACTTATAACCAATTTCAAGTTGCTTGGTTGTATCGAAGCCTGATGTTGTGTTGGTCAGACTGCCATCAGTATTCAGTGTGCCGCCAATTTGCAGCAGACGGTCTGCCAGCGCACGGCCACCTTTCGAGTAGCGGGCGAACAGGGTTTGCGTTTCGCTCGGTAAATAAGAACCACCCAGTGACCAGGAAGTGTTATTGGCACTGTAGTCAACAATTTGCGATGACGCACCGGCGCGGTTCAGGTTATTCACACCGCCGCTGATGAAGCCGCTGTTCTGCGCAGACGCATCTTCAATCTGTTCAATAACACCGTTTCCGTTAATGTCGTAATCAGCATTGCCGCCACAGCAATCGCTGATCAGTTCACCCGATGCATCAACACTGTCGTAACGCACTGAAGCATCAATAAGAATGTTGTCTGACAGTTCAAAGCCTACGTTCATGTAGGGTGCAGTTGTCACATAGTTCAGATCCCACTCATACGACAGGAAGCTGGCTGACAGCAGGCCGTTGGATACCAGTTCAGTACCATCAGCATCTGTAATATTCAGCAACTGCGAGTTGTCACCGTCCAGCGTCTGGATAAAGGTTTGCCAGCTTGCCCAGCTCGTCGCAATATCCTGATTTGAATAGTAATAACCTACTGTCAGTGATACGCCGTTATCAAACTCTTTACGCAGGCTCAGATCGTTAATCATGTTACCCAGGTCATTGAGACGGGCATCAAACTGTAAGTTAGTAAATGCTTCGCCGGTATACACTTCACCTGCACCCGGACCATTCGCCAGAGTAACTGTGGTGCTGTCGCAGTTCAGCGCATTACCTTCACCATCGAGCGCGCCGGAACACAGTGCCGCAGCAAAGTTTGATACATCGCCCGGCCCGGCAGGGAAACCGTCAGTGAAAGGTGCAATGAATCCACCGGAAACATCCGAAATACGGAATTTGTTTAACAGGAACAGATTGTCCGCGACTTCCAGGTCTACTTCCACGCCGAATGAATTAACTTCTGATGAAATACCATCGCGTATGTCACGGTTTTCCGGGTTGCCGTAGCTGTCAAAAGTAGAAATATTCGTGTTATACACCGAGTTCAGGGCCTGTGAACTGGCATCAAAACCGGGAACAGGACCGTACTCACCGTTACCTTTAACCAGTACCGGAGATGGCAGATAAGTGGAGACTTTATCGTCCAGGTTTTTGTAGAAGAAACGGATGTGACCGTTATCCAGCAGCCTGGTGATATTAAACTTCACCTGGCCGCCTTTATCACCGTGATAACCGGTGTCACGGGTACCTTCACCGCCGCGGGCAAAACCGGCAATGTGATAATACAGGTCGTCGCTGATTTCACCACCGTAACGGAAGTCCAGGCGCATTTCATCGTAATCCACACCAAAAGATGTACCGATAGCACCACCCCCGGTTTCACCGGTGTTGCTGATCATATTGATAACACCGCCCGGCGAGTTACTGGCAAACGTTGACGCTGAACCGCCACGGACCGCTTCTACATTAGCCACTGACCAGTCATAACGGATGAAGTTATCAGCATTACCAAAGTTGATATCACCGTATTCCAGTACCGGTAAGCCATCTTCATGAATTTGCAGAAATTTGGAACCGCCGGTAGCCAGAGGGATACCACGGATAGTGATGTTCGCGTTACCGCCACCACCTGAAGACTCAGCACGGATCCCCGGAATAGCACGGAACACTTCAGCAGTAGAGCGTGGCGCAAGTTTTACGATATCGTCTTCGTTAAAGGAACTGACCGACACGCTGGCTTCCTGCATGGTGGCACCACCAGGGGTTGCAGTCACAACGATTTGTTCGTATTTGGCTTTATCCTGGGATTCAGCGTCAGTATTGTCCTGAGCAAAAACGGGACTGGCTATGACTGCGCTGACAGCCAACGCTAATCTACTGAATGCATAACGCTTGTTCATGTTTTCTCCGGGAGAGTGTTTGAGTGTTTACAGGCTAACAATCCGGTCACTTTTCTAACGGGCAGCTTATTCCCACCTTCTTTACAACCGAACTTAATCGTTTAAGAATTTAATCTAAAAACTTTCCAGTGTAAATACAATGTGAAGAATTTATATAACAAAGACAATAGACGACACGATATAATCAATATAAATCATTGATTTATGATTGATAAAATTTTATTAACGTGTTTTAAAATATACCCAAAGGGATAACAATTTAATCTTATTTGATTAAGATAAGTACAAAGAGACAGGCAATTATGAAGACAGGTACCGCTTGAATTGTCCGGCCAGACTGACGCCGGCCGGTGCAGCAGATGAAAAGGTGCAACAAAAAAAGCAATTTACAAAGAGAAAGAGACGGCATTCTGAAGCGATGCCGGAAGCGATATTAAATAGTACCGCCGTTAAGAAGTTCGAAATCGAGTATTACAGAGTCAGCCTGCTCACCTTCCAGTAGCAGCTTTGCGGCAGTTTCCCCCTTTTCGATGCTCGACTGGCAAACCGTGGTGAGAACAGGACGGGTACGGCGGGCTTCGTCAATACCGTCAAAGCCGGTAATTTTCAGTTCCTGCGGCACTTTAATGCCCTTGCTGAGCGCACATTGCAACAACTCCAGTGCAATCATGTCACTCATGCACAGTACGGTTTGCGGGCGGGGTGAAATACTCAGCACTTCATTGGCGGCCTGACGGGCAAAATTTCCCCCGCTCTCCGGAATATGCCAAATCCATTCATTATTAATGTCGCAATTTTTGCGTTTCATCGCCCTGAAATATCCATCAAGCCGGCGATGAGAAATTGCACTGTCTGAGTCCAGCAGCGGACTGTCGTATACCCTGCAGGTCACGGGTGAGTCGATAAGTTTCAGTCCCAGAATAGCGGCACGTCCACCTTCTTCCAGTGCTTCCATCGCAATCTGAAAAGCGGCATTCTCGTTATCGATGTTCACTGAGGGGCAGCCTTCAAGGTTGAAGTCTACCGTGACCACCGGTTTACTTAATTGCCGTAGTTCTTCACCTAATTTCGGGTTTTGGGGCGCACCATAGCAGATAAAGCCGTCAACGAAATCGGCCACATCGGTAATAGTTTGTGCATTACCGGCATACAAGAGTAAATGCTTTTGTGCATCCTGCAGCACAGAAGAAACGCCACGGATGAAGGTAGATGCAACAGGGTCACTGACCATGTATTCAATGTTATCGGCAAGCACCAGCGCCACAATATTAGACTGACCTTTACGGAGGATCTGCGCTGCTTTATTCGGCCCGCTGTAACCTATTTCTTTACAGGCAGCCAGAATGGCATCACGCCTGGCGGCAGAAAGCTGGTCCGGGCGGTTAAAGGCATTAGAGATGGTTGCGGTAGAAACGCCCAGCTTTTCAGCCACATCTTTTAAAGTCAGTTTTACTTTCTTCATTGTTACGGCAAAGGTCACTGTACTGAATGCCGGCAGGCATTATTAAACGGGTGCAATCTTAATCGATTAACATTTTTTTAAAATTTTAGCACAGTGATGGTAACCGGTACGACTTTATTTTCAATTTTTACCGCCGTCGTACCGGTGAAGTAGTAATTTAACAGGAAAACTAGCTGTAAACGGGCCTTGCTGCGGTAAGTTCAGCCACTTTCTGTTTAATGGCCGCAGCCGTGTCTGCGCAGTCCGGCGCACTAAGCAAATCACACATCCATCCGGCCAGTTGCTGACAATCTGCTTTAGTGAAGCCCCGTGAAGTGACTGCCGGAGTGCCGATGCGAATACCACTGGTGACAAATGGAGACTGGGGATCATCAGGCACCGTGTTCTTATTAACGGTTATATTCACACTGTTCAGCAACGCATCGGCTGCTTTACCGGTCATGCCCTTGCTGATCAGGCTCAACAGAAACATGTGGTTGTCAGTGCCGCCGGATACCACATCAAAGCCACGCTCAATAAAGACTTCTGCCATCGCTCTGGCGTTGTCTACCACCTGTTGCTGATACACCTTATAGACGTCAGACATGGCTTCTTTTAACGCCACCGCTTTGGCTGCAATGACATGCATAAGCGGACCGCCCTGAATACCCGGAAAAATCAGTGAATTGAATTTCTTTTCCAGTTCGGGGGCAGACTGACAAAGGATTAATCCTCCCCGAGGCCCGCGCAGTGTTTTGTGGGTGGTGGTGGTAACCACATGTGCCGCTTTCACAGGGTTGGGATACACACCGGCGGCCACAAGGCCGGCAACATGAGCCATATCCACCATCAACCACGCACCAACACTGTCGGCGATATCTCTGAAACGCTGCCAGTCAACGATGCGGGAATACGCCGAGAAGCCGGCAACAATCACTTTTGGCTTATGGGTTTTTGCCAGCTCTGCAACCTGTTCATAGTCAATTTCACCGGATTCCGGGTTAATACCGTATTGCACAGCGTTGTACAATTTACCGGAGAAATTCGGCTTTGCACCGTGTGTCAGGTGACCACCGTGATCGAGGCTGAGACCTAAAATGGTATCGCCCGGAGAGAGCAACGCCATGTAAACCGCCGCATTTGCCTGCGAGCCTGAGTGAGGCTGAACATTGGCGTAATCTGCACCGAATAAGGCTTTAGCGCGGTCGATAGCAAGTTGTTCGGCAACATCCACTTCTTCACAGCCGCCATAATAACGTTTCCCCGGATACCCCTCAGCGTACTTGTTGGTTAACTGACTTCCCTGTGCCGCCATTACCGCCCGGCTGGTGTAATTTTCAGATGCGATCAGTTCGATATGATCTTCCTGACGCAGCGTCTCTTTTGCGATTACCGCAGCGATTTCAGGATCCACATTATTCAGCGATTCATTCAGCAGCTTCATGATAACTCCATTGTGTTTTGATTTTCTTTATGCTAAATCTGGTATCGCAATAAATAAAATTAATAAAAACAATAGAGCCATAAGTTTCCAAAATAGGGTTGCCTGCCTATTTTTATTTTGGAGTGTAGCCATGAAAAATTTGTCCGTGGATTTCTTACGTTCATTTGTGACGATTGCGCAGACGGGTAGCTACACTTTATGTGCGGAACGTTTAAAACGCACACAACCAGCTATCAGCCTGCAAATCAAAAAACTTGAAGAAATGGTGGGGGAAAAGCTGTTTTCCCGCGAAGGCAACCGTCTTACTCTGACGCTGGCAGGCAGCAAGCTGCTGGAATTCGGTATGAAAATACTCATGCTGAATGACCAGGCGATGGCTGAATTTGGTCGTCCTCAGGTCAGCGGGAATATCAAACTGGGGATCCCCAGTGAATTTTCCACGACCCTGATGCCTAAGATCATTCGACGCTTTACCCAGTCTTATCCGGAAGTTTCTCTGGAAGTACACTGTGCGCTGAGTAAAGATTTATTGTGTGAACCACTGAAAAACCAGTTCGATTTAATCCTGTCCCTGCAGGAGATACCCGACCCCGACCAGGATGGTTACATCGTGACAGACCAGCTGGTGTGGGTTGGCAGTCAGCGCTTTGTTAACAGCATTCCTGAAAAGCTGCCTATTATCGCCGCCCCGGCCCCCTGTATTTACCGAAAACGTGCAACCAACCTGTTAGGAAAGCACCGTAAGCAGTGGCAAATTGTGTACACCATCGGCGATCTCAACGGTATTCAGACCGCCATCAATGAAGGATTGGGCATTACCGTACTGGCGAGAAGTACTGTACCGAACGGCTTGCATATTTTGTCCCCGTCCCCGGCGCTGCCTGAGCTGGGTCATATCGGGGTGTGTCTGGTCAATCCGCAGAAAGTGCGCTCTGAAGCCATAGAACTGCTGGCCAAAACCATGGTGACAGAGCTGTCTGCCTGCTGAAGAGACTCAAAGAAGTCTCCCGTCCCGACAATGTTATCAGAGCATTATTGCCGCAACTGCATGTTAATAAAAGAAATATCAAAATCTGCCGGAATTTCCGGTATCATTCAGAAATCCGATAAGAAGTAAGGTAGTAAAGACAAGGCATGGTGTCAGCTCAGGTACCCATTGCCCTGTCTGCCTTGAATTGCTGAGAGTAACATCAGGCAATTTCGCAGTAGTAGTTGAAAGGAAAGCGGTGAGCGCACAAAGCCAGAACCCCGACAGTATTTACACAAAGCAAGTAAAACAACTCATCAACATGATTTACCCTCAGGAAACCGGCTTCGGCTCCGTTTTCGAAGATGCCAGTGATTACTTTTCTCATACTCCAATCCTTGAAAAGCAAGTTGAAGATTTAAAAACGCAACTCAGTAAAATTGAAGGAAATAAAAAAAGAAAAGTTCTGGCAGAGCAACTTGCACGGCAAATAAAGAATCATAAAGAAAAGCTCAAAGAAGAAAGGCTTGCACGTTTAAAAAGGTTGAACGACGTAAGCACAAAAATCATCGAACTTTGTGAAGGTGACAACTGGCAGGAAACACAGCAGTCCAGCGCGAAGCTGCTTGGAACGCTGATGTTACTTACGCGGGGCCCGTCGGGTACTTTTGCCCGCCTTCATATGCGTCTTAAGCCTTTGTATAAGGCCGTACTGACATTACGCTTAGCCGACAGACTTTTGGCACACGACACTATCGCTGATAAATATCTGTCGAAGTATCGCGAATCCGCATCACGCTTTCGTGGAAACCGTTATTGGCGTGATAAATGGAAAATTGAGCTGGGACGTCCCCTGATCCTGGCCGCACTTTTGCAGGATATCGGCTTACAGAGTCCCGCCGCGCAAACCATCCTCAAAGGTGAGAATGGTGATCTGAATGAATTCCGGTTATTAGAAGACGCACAGCGAAAAGCGCTGTTGAAGCTTAACTACCATTATACACTCAGATACATTTCAGAAGGCTTAGGGCTACCTGATTATGTGGGAAATGATAAGGAAGAAAGAGACCGGTTCGTCCAGACCCATAAAGACGCCGGCGAATTTCTGTATCAATTAGTGAAAGACGCGTTTGTTTCCAAAACAGGTCTGGGTGAGATAGTTAAAATTCCACAAATTTATGTTTCTATCGTGCTTTCAACCAAATCAGACTATTCGCGCAAAAGCTTGCCGAAAGGTTATATGCTGATTGAGCAACTTGCGAAAAAAGATGGCTTAAATAAACAGTTAGCTCAGGATTTCATTGAGCTTGTAGGTTACTTCCCGCAAGGTTTCGGTGTTACCTATATTCCGGTCAATGAAAAAGGTCAGGAAAAAGATCAATATGAATGCGCCATCGTGATTGGGCTCAATCCCCCTAATCCGGCAGAACCTCTGTGCAAAGTGGTAACAAGAAATCAGAAGTACATTTCAAGCGGTGCGCAAGAAATCATTCCTAAGGGAAGAAACCTGTACTTTCCCGCCAACCGGAAAAAGTTAATGCGTATGGGGAAAGACAGGTTGAGTGAAATAATGAGTCAGTTGTCAGGCAACTTTATCCCTGATGCCATCGACGATTTGGTGCCCGGTCTCTGGGAGCCCTTCAACTTTTTCAGCTTTAAAAAGCATCAGAATTTATGGGCGAAAAACAAATAGTATATAAGGCTAACTTAAGGCAACCAGGTACTTCAAAGTGGCAGAGCTAACATGGTGACAGAGCTGTCTGCCTGCTGAGGAGACTCAAAGGAGTCTCCCGCTCTCATACAACCCGTAGAACATAGCAGCATTGCCCATCAGTAATCCTGCATAGAGTCCGAACCGTCCGCAGAATAACCCGACGGATTTTTGCCTTGTCTGCCCGGCAGATAGTTGATCGGCCAGAATCATATTTTGCATCTTGACGGTTTGTACAATGATGATGCCCATCATCACCTGGTACATCAGAACCGGCCCCGCCCAACCCGTTGTAAACTCATAGGCCGCTGTCCACAGCGCACCGGCAATCAGCGTCGCTGTAACGGTTCTGTTCCGCTCTTTTTTCAGTGCGGCTTTGCGCTCTTCATGCTGCATATAACGCAGGGGAATACTGGTGCTCATGTATACGGTTAATGCGCCGGCGGCAGCGGCCATCATGGCACCACTGAACAGCCATTTCACAGCCCCCCAGAACCCGCCTTTAGCGACAGAACCGGTTGCTGCATGAGCCGGTGTGCTGAACCCGGCACCAAATAAAACAGCACTGCTGATTGTCAGAGCCGGCGCAGTTGAAAGGATCAGCGATCCGTACTTTTCCATCAGTTTTTCACGCAGAGATAAACGGGCACGGTGAAGCTGCTGCCGTACGGCATCATCAGAAATATTCAGCAAGCGTGCTACCTGAGCACCGGATTGCTCTTCCCGGTAATACAACAAAACTACCTCCCGGGCCTCTTCAGGCAACTCATCTACCACTTTGCTTAATACCAAAGCCTGTTGATCACGGCTAAACGCCTGAACAGGTTCATCACTGTCGTTACAGAACTGTTCAAACAGCTTGTCGGCTTCCTCGCTGTCAGCCCGTGAGGATACCTTGTTATCCCGCAAATAGTTGAAAGCGGTATAGCGGGTAACCTGACGTACCCAGGGCAGAAAACTGGCAGGATTTTTTAATGTGCCCAATTTTTGCCAGCATTGAATATACACCTGCTGGGTGACTTCTTCACTGGCGTCAAGATCTTTCACCACTGCCAGTGCAATACTGCTGATGGTATTTCGTGTCGCCTCAATTAAACGGGTAAATGCGGATGTATCACCAGTCATGGCTAAACGGACATCCTTCTCAATAATCTGTGCACTCATAATGCTCCCTCCGCAACGCGTGAAACGAAACTGATTAACCTTACCGGCTTGCGGGGCGTCGTGAAAGTGTCTGCAGCCATTTTATCTTCTAGCATAATTATTCCCTGTTAACTGTCATAGTCAGGATATATCTGACATGTTCAGTACAAAGAAACCGCGGGAGGGTATTTTGTGACAAAAAAAGTAAAAAAAAGGGCAACCAGATGGTTGCCCGAAACGCTCAACAGAGCACGTACACATGAAATGCCCCCGCTGCGGGGGCCGTCTTACCGCTTTAACTAAAGTGGTGGACCCGGTTATCTTTCCGCTGCATCGCTTTGTTTATCCTGCCGCAATGGCCGGCGGCAGCGGAAAAGTTAAAAAAATCATCAGCAGGATCAATCCGACAAGAAACCTGACTACCCTTGCCTCTTTTTCAAGGGCAAAGCAATGAGGGCATCCGGTCCGGTTCTTGTCAGACATCACTGCATTTCCTTCTTATTTACTCGTCCCGCACCATGGGATACGACACGCCCAGCTGTTCCAGATAGGTGTCGTACTTTTCAGGATCGTAGTAGAACTTACGCATTTCACCGCGATACTGCTTCATGATATTTTCGTTGAGATTAATTTGCGGCTCATCGCCGTCACGGAGTAAAGACTGATACTTCACGTCTTTGGTCTGCACGTTATCGAAATAGTCCTGCATCTGTGGCAACAGTGCCGGATCAGTGAATAAATCGACCATCGTCATAGCATGTGCTTTCGCGCCGGCAATAATGCCTTTATGGGCAATAGGCGTTGCCATCGATACCGCATTCGCCCAGTTGTGGCCAGGCAGATTTGGAATGTTCGACGGATACAGCATAAAGATTGTCGGCACAGTCCAGGCGATATCCCCCACATCATCAGAACCACCGCCAGTGAGTTTTTCCAGCGGAGGCGGCTCAAAAATAGGCATCACTTTTTCCGGCAGGCCGGTAACTTCTGAACCAATTTCTTTTTGCAGCGCTTTCGCTAACGTCTGATCATCTTCCGACCATTCAGGCATGCCTATTTTCTTGATATTCTCATAGGCTGCCAGCGCCAGCGGCTTGTTGAAATGGCCCGGCCATGCAGTGCCCATTACCACAGAGTCCCAACTGGTGTTGGTCATCAGTGCCGCACCTTCCGCCATTTTATCGCCGACTTCCCACAGTGCTTTGATATGGGGGTAGTCCATTTCACGGAAGTAATACCATGCGGTTGCTTTGGGTGGCACCACGTTCGGCTGGTCACCACCATCCACAATCACCGAGTGCGTACGCTGGGCAATCCGCAAGTGCTCGCGGCGGTAGTTCATGCCAACACTCATCAGTTCAACCGCATCCAGCGCACTGCGTCCGCGCCAGGGGGAGCCCGCACTGTGAGCAGATTCACCGTAAAAATTATATTTAACTGACACCAGCCCGGAAAAAAACGGATTACCGTAGAAAGTACCGAAGCCGCTGCCCACATGGGAATACAACACAGCATCCACATCATCAAAATAACCGTCGCGAACATAGTACGCTTTGGTAGCCAGTTGCTCTTCAGCAACGCCCGGCCAGAGTACGATGGTGCCTTCAATGTTGTTTTTGATCATGTAATCTTTCATCGCCAGCGCGGCGATAATATTCACAACCTGACCGGAGTTATGACCTTCACCGTGTCCTGGCGCACCTTCCACAATTGGGTCGTGATAAGCCACACCGGGCTTCTGTGAAGCTTTGGGTATACCGTCAAGATCGGTGCCCAGCGCTATCACCGGTTTACCTGACCCCCATTTGGCATACCAGGCAGTAGGAATACCGGAAATGCCCTGCTCTACGTCAAAACCCTGCTCTGTCAGAAATTTAGTCAGATACGCCGAAGTTTCCGTTTCCTGAAAACCCAGCTCGCCAAAGCTGAAAATCATATCGTTCATGACCTGCGCCAGCTTGGCCTGTTCATCAACAGCACTCACCAGTTCTGTTTTCGCAGCATCCCGCTGCGCTTCTGTCAGCGTGGTGGCAGAGGCGGTCATCATCATGCCTGCAGATAACAGTGCCGCTGTCAGTGCATTACGGTAAAAACGTTTCATAAACACTCCTGAAAAAATCTGGCAGGCGGCAATACCGCCTGCATTCGGTATGACAGTTACTCGCGCACAGTGGGATAAGAAATACCCAGCTGTTCAAGGTATGTGTCGTATTTTTCAGGGTCGTAATAAAACTCAGACATATCGCCTTTAAACTCCGCCATAATACCTTTGTTCAGGTGCACTGCCGGTTGATCCTGTTCGCGCAGCAACGGCGTGTAAGAAGCGTCTTTGGTCTGCACGTTCTCGTAGTAATCACGGGCAGCATCCATCAGCGATTCATCGGTAAGCAGGTCAAATAGGGTCAGCGCCTGAGCTTTCGCACCTGCAACTACCCCTTTATGAGCAATTGGCGTTGCCATCGCTACAGCGTTAGACCAGTTGTGACCGGGCAAGTTAGGAATGTTTGCCGGGTAGCGCAGTGTAATGGTGGGCACTTGCCAGGAGATATCACCGATATCATCTGAGCCGCCTCCCATGTTTTTCTTGAGATCAGGTGGATCAGTGAGCTCATTAATTTCGGTATTCAGTCCTTCCGGCTCCACACCAATCTCTTTTTGCAACGCTTTGGCCAGCTCAATATCATCAGCCGACCACTCTGGCATACCTACCAGTTTGATATTCTCATAAGCGTCTTCAGCAATGGCTTTATTCATGTGCTGCGGCCAGGCAGAACCCAGAACAACAGAGTCCCAGGTAGTGTTTGACATCAATGACGCCCCTTCTGCCATTTTGTCACCGATTTCCCACAGGGATTTAATATGCGGATAGTCGGTTTCACGGAAGAAATACCAGCGACTCGCTTTTGATGGTACAACGTTCGGCTGGTCGCCGCCGTCAACCACGATAGAGTGCGTACGCTGTGACAGACGTAAGTGCTCACGGCGATAGCTCATACCCACTTCCATTAACTCCACAGCATCAAGCGCACTGCGGCCACGCCAGGGGGAACCGGCACTGTGAGCGGATTCACCGTAGAAGTTGTACTGAACAGAAATCAGGCCATTACCACGGCCGCCACCCCAGCTCGTGCCAAAACCGTTAGACACGTGTGAGAACAATACGGCGTCGACATCTTTAAAGTAGCCGTCACGAACATAATAGGCTTTAGTACCCAACTGCTCTTCCGCTACACCCGGCCATACCTTAATGGTGCCTTTCAGGCCATGTTCTTCCATGAACTCTTTCACGGCCAGAATCGCAATGATATTTACCACCTGACCTGAGTTATGCCCTTCACCGTGGCCAGGCGCACCTTCGATAACTGGATCGTGGTAAGCCACACCGGGTTTCTGCGACGCTTTAGGAATACCGTCAATGTCTGATCCCAGTGCAATGACCGGTTCACCTTCACCCCAGGTTGCCATCCAGGCGGTAGGGATGCCGGAAATCCCCTGCTCTACAGTAAAACCATTTTCCTTCAGCAGGTCGGTTAAATACTTTGAGGTCTGGAATTCCTGAAAGCCAAGCTCACCAAAGCTGAAAATCATATCGTTCATGATTTGCGCCTGTTTGGCTTTACCGTCAATGGCTTTAATTAACGCTTTTTTCGCATCCATGCGCTCATTCTGCGACATGCCGGTGGCAGCATCTGCTGCCAGCGACAATCCCGCCAGAGAAAGTCCGATTAGCGCACTTGTCATGCTTCTTTTAAACATTCTGTTTTCCTTTTTCATTGCGGGCATTGATTACATGTTCACACGGAAGCCAATTTTGAATTCGCGGCCAAGTACGTCATATAAAGAACGGTTTGTTGCCAGATAGCCCGGACGGTTCTCAGAACCCTGATAAGCCGGATAAGTAACAACCGCAGGATCGGTATTGAACAGATTCTTAATTTGCAGATACAGCTCAAAGTCACCGGTGTTGTCAAAGCTGAATGTTTTTGATGCGTAGGCATCGAAGAACACTTTGCTGGCTACGGTATTGTCATTAATGGTGTAGTAAGGCGCGCTGCTTACCGGACAATCGGTTGAACACTCGATGTATGCATTGCTTAACGTGCCTTCACTGATGCCACGGGCAGTTAAATCAAAACGCATGTCGTCCAGGTCGTAAGTGACAGAAGCACGGAACTTCCAGTCCGGCGTTGAGCCTGCGTTTGAGCCGGCTTCATCAATGGCGGTAGTACCGTCATCGGTGATGGCTTCAAGGTAATTGGTGGCCAGGAAGCGCAGTTTTACGTCCCCGGGAATACCACTGTACAGATCGCCCATAGCGAAGCGGTAAGTCACATCGTAGTCCACACCTTTAGCAGACATAGAGTTCAGGTTGTCATACAGCAGGTTAATGGTTTGCAGCGTACCGGACTCGTCATAAATCATGTTGTCGCAGTACTTCTGAACGCCGTACTCAACACAGTATTCAGCGGTAGTATCTGCTGTGACATAGCCGATAACGCCGTCAACTTCCACTTCGTAGTAGTCGATGGTTGCTGAGAATCCTTCCAGGAAACCCGGGCGTAACACCACACCTAAACCAAATGAATCCGCCTCTTCCGGAGACACATTGGGGTTCCCCTGAAGGTTCTGCACCATTGGCACAGAAGCGCCGTTGATGGTGACCGAGTTAGAGCGTGCCGTACCTGCGGCATAAAGCTCAGACAAGTTTGGTGCACGAATATCTTTTGACTTGGTGATACGGAAAGTCGCATCGTCAATTGGCGACCAGGTGAAGCCGGTTTTCCAGGTGGTCACACCGCCGGAGGTACTGTAATCGGTATAACGTACAGCGCCGTTGAAATCTAAGTCTTCAATAACCGGCACCAGGGCTTCCAGGTAAGCTTCTTTTACATTGTAAGAACCTTCGGTCACTTTATAGTTACCGTACTTCCAGCCTGATGAATATTCCTCATCGACCGAGCCATCCATTTCTTCTTTACGGTACTCAGCACCGAAAGCCAGAGAAATGGGGCCCGCCCAACCGTCGATATCGGATGTACTGAAGTTAATTGCCGCAACGTCCTGGATAAACTCCTGTTTACGACGCGGCTGGCCCAGTACATAAGCCAGTGCTTCTTCGCTTGCAACGCCAACACCCATCCGGTTCAGCGGTACACAGCCATTTGTAGGATCAGTCAGAGTAGAACGACAAACAATATTACCGGTATCCGGGTCAACCACAGCATCTGTCGCCAGAGATAAACGGGAAGTATTGTAGGTTGGTGTCATGTGTTCGTCGGTATTGGTTTTACCGTGCTGGTAGTACACATCCCACAGGAAGTACTTGTCAGACAGTGCAAATTCACCTTTTGCTCCGCCCACAATTCGGGTGGTATCACGCTTGTTATTCGAACCTGATGCCGGCATATCCACGTTACTGGTATTCAAAGAGAAACTGTCCAGTCCCAGGGTAGCCATTTGAGTAGCCACAGACTCAGGCAGATACGCATTGTCCGCGTAAATGGTTACACCTTTCGTGGTGGGATTAATGTAGTAACTTAAGCCTTCATACTCGGCATAAGAACCTTGCAGGAACACTTCGGTTTCACCGAACATCCAGCTTAACCGTCCAAACAGGTTTTTCCTGTCGAGGTCTGCTGCCAGAGAGTTTGTGCCGAGCATACCCGACGTGGTGTATTCCCAGTCGCCGCCCTGCATCCATTGTCCGGATGTTGCGCCGGTTGCCAGTTGACCTGCCACACCGTCAACACCGAAGTATGTGCCGGCCAGCGGGCCTGACGCAATTAAACCGCCCGGGGTGTAGTTAGAAATACCGATACCGCTGCCGGTATAGAAATACGGCGCGCCTTCAGATGTGTCCGGATTGATCATCGCCACGTTGCCCTGCTCGGCATAATCACGGGTGGTGTAGTGGATACCGTTAGCACGGAAGACCTCACCACTGAGTAACAGGTGGCCATCGCCGTTGCCCAGTTCAGAACCGTAAGTCAGTACGATTTTGCTGTTTTCACGGTCGCCGTAAGTCGTTTCGCCGTATTCCACCTGCGATTTAAAACCGGTGTACTCTTTATCAAGAATGAAGTTCACCACCCCGGAGATGGCATCAGAACCGTAAACAGAAGAGGCACCGCCGGTAACGATTTCTACGCGCTTGATCAGCGACTGAGGGAATGTGTTTGTGTCGACCTGACCGGTTGACGCTGATACCACAGAACGCTGACCATCAAATAATACCAGTGTACGGCCTGTTCCCAGTGCCCGCAGGTTTAATGCGGCAATACCGGAAGCACCGTTACTCAGTGAACCGGAACTGGTTGAGGCTGTGGAACTGCCTGATACCGACGGCATGGTGTTGACAAAGTCAGCCACACTGTTTGGTGCGAAGGTATTAATATCTTCTTCAGACATTGACGCAACCGGTGTAGGGGTATCGTAACCGTCACGGGAAACCCGTGAACCGGTCACCTGAATGGACTCAACTTTTTGTTCTTCTGCTGCCGGTACAGACGTTTCGCTTTCCTGTGCGAAGGCCTGGGATGACAAACTGCTCGCAATCGCTACCGCCAGATAGAGTTTTCGGGTGGGGAATGGGGTGTTCACCTTCATATGTGTATCTCCTGTTTAAGCTGTGCTTGCTTTCAACTGCTGATTATTTGAGGTGCGTCCGACTACAGAACTGGCGCGGTTTATTTTTCAGCTTTACTCAGTAAATGTGCTTGTTGCAGGAGAGGTATTGCACATGCCGTACCTAAAACATTGATTTAAGTAATTTTTATCAGAGAATAATTATTCGCATGGAATTTTTAACAAGGGAATAAAGATTTATATTCGTAAATTCAGCGCGTTACGAACATAAGAAAGACTTATTTACAAACGATCAACATATAAGTTTTATAAATATTGTCACTTATGCAGAAATTAAAAATGTTTATGCACATTAAAATGCATAAAAAATTCTTATGTGCAAATTAGCTTACTTTATACTAAAGAATAATTCGCACTCATTTGATGCACCGTTAATGAAATTGCACAGGAGGCAAAGATATACTGATACAGTGTAACATCTGGCCAATTTTAGGATGTATATCTCAATAAACATTAAGTATAGGGATAAAATTAACAACCCTGGCGTTAATGCTGCGTTGAAATACAGAATTAAAAGGAGGAAATACTGACACCTTTGATCGTATAACCCGTCAATTTGTGTCAGTAACATGGTACTGGAAGGTAAATAAAGCATCCGCACTGTGCATAGTTATTCAAATTAATGATTCTTTTGCACCATTTTGGAATTCGTAGATAAGAGAGAAATCAGCTCAGGTAAGTCCTTTTAAGCAATTTGTTACCGCGTGCCGAAAATTTTATCGCCGGCATCCCCCAGTCCGGGCAGGATGTACCCCTTCTCATTCAGCCGCTCATCTATGGATGCCGTATAAATATCAACATCCGGGTGCACTTTCTGTACAGCTTCAATCCCTTCAGGAGCAGCAACCAGAAATAACCCCATGATGTGCTCACACCCTTTCTGTTTCAGCAAATCGATAGTCGCGATGAGCGTGCCCCCGGTGGCCAGCATGGGGTCGACAATCAGCGCGGTCCTGGCATCAATATCTTTTACGACCTTGTCGAAATATGGTACCGGCTCAAGGGTTTGCTCGTCCCGGTATAACCCCACCACGCTGATACGGGCATTCGGGATTAACTGTAGTACCCCGTCCAGCATACCCAGACCAGCGCGCAGAATAGGGACAATAGTGATTTTCTTTCCTTTGATCTGTTCAACATTGAGTTTCTCACCGGTCCACCCTTCAATTTGTGCTGTTTCTGTGGGCAAGTCACGTGTGGCCTCGTAGGTCAGCAGATTGCCTACTTCACTGGCTAATTCACGAAAATCTTTACTCGAGACCGACGCTTCTCTCATCAGACCGATTTTATGCTGGATTAACGGGTGCTTGATTTCATGAACAGCCATGACGTGCTCCTGAGTAAGATTATGATGGATAAAAGGCATCATGCGTGTCCCTTGAGAACACGCATAACAGTTAGCCGGATAATGGCACTAACTGGCTGGTTTTTGAATGATAAAAATAATGTCGTTGTAATGCCAGGCCAACTTATTGCCTGACAGTCTACTGATCACTTGTGCCACTACACGAACAATCTTATCTTTTTTGGCCCGCTTTCGCAGGTAATTATTCTTCCCCATTTCTTTGCATAGCGTGAGCTGGTGCTTTGCGCAGAAAGCCTTGATACCGGAGCGGGACAACTGAGGGTCGTAAACAATAGGATAAGGGATGTGACCGGGCTTACCGGCATGCTTTTTACCTTTTATATATCTGTAATAGGCAACATGGAGCCAGTGCGGAGTATGGCGGGCAAGAAAACCGTACACCGTGTCACGGTCCGGCACTTTAATCACGACAACGCCTCCCGGTTTCAGCCACAGGGCGAAGTTCTCCAGTACTTTATCGATATTCTCGATATGTTCGAGCACGTAAGAAGTATAAATAACGTCGAAATGTGCTGCAGGTAAAGACAAGGCGCGCAAATCGCCGGTGATGATATTCTGCAAATCGCCGTGAATTTGCTGCCTCAGAGCCAGTGCAGCCTCATCAATATCAACGCCGGTGATATGACGGGGGATCCCTTCCAGCTTAAGAGGCCATTTTTGCCCGCAGCCGGCTTCCAGTATTTTAAGTTCACCGGTATTGCCTGCGACTTCACGAATATGCGCCTCAATAACAGCGGTTTCTTCCCTGGTGTTTTTTACGAGCTTAATGCTATCCATTGCGATCCTGAGGGGGTAGATGATTTCATCCAAAACTGAGTGAACCGGGCCGGGTAAACGGTCACCTGAATGTTTACCTGTTTACACTGCTACGGAGTTCCAGATTACACAGTTCAATAAAAATTTAAATACGCGCTACCCTGCTATCTGCGACTTTCAGCGAAATATCACCAAAAACGCAAATATAGCGACAGCCTATACCCTTTTAAAAAATACCAATTTTACTTTGGCCTGTCTTCCGCCTCAGAATCGCAACAACCTGTTAACAACGAATTCTGCTCAATTGCCTATGTCTGCTTATATTTTGCCACTATGCTTTCTTATCCTCTCACTGCCTGCCGTGGCGGTACAAAAACTTATACCGCAAAACCCGGCTTACCGTGTGATCGTCGATAATGACTTTGCCGGCGACCCGGATGGTCTGGCAGCCCTCGCCCATCAGTTACTGGCGCCGAAAACAACCGTACCACTGATCACCGTAACCGGCACGGATCCAAACCTGGCCCGCCTGACTCACGGTAATAAGGATACCGCTGTGATTGGCAAAAGCCGTGCAGAACATTTACTCACGCTACTGAAAACAGAAGGCCCTTCCGTGGCAGCCGGCCACGATTATATTCAGCGGGAGAAACACAACAAACCGTCGGATGCAGCCAAAGCCATCGTGGCTGAGGCCATGAAAGATAGTCCCCTGCCTTTGCTGTTTACCTGTGGAGGACCGCTGACAAATCTGGCTGAAGCACTGAAACTGGCGCCGGCAATTGCAGAGAAGATGACGGTTATCTGGATAGGCGGCGCTGACTACCCAGACGGTGGTCCCGAATATAACCTCAGCACAGATCTGGCAGCAGCAAAATATGTACTGGAGCAGTCCGGCGTACCGGTATGGCAGATACCGGTTTCAACGTACCGTCAGATGCAATACTCCGTAGCAGAAATGCAGGCAGATTTTCTGCCCGTCTCACCGGTCAGCAGATGGCTATACAGTTTGTACACAGATTTGCCGGCGTTCGTACAGTTAGGAGGCACACTGACCATGGGCGATCATCCGCTGGTGTTATTGTCGGCCCTGAGCACAGAAAGCAGCCACTTTGAAGCGCTTCCGGCCAGAACCATTTCTGCAGACGGTCATTACGGCGATGAGATTGCAGGAAGACAAATCCGGGTATTCAGCGGGGTCGATGCCAAACTCACGTTCGCCGATTTTATTGCCAGGTTAAAGATAGCAGCAACGGACAATTAGCTTCACCGGAGACTTTCGCAAGTTAGTCGTTAAAGCTTTGCATTTCTGTTCCTCTGTTGGGTAGCTTAGGCAGATTACGCTGTGGCACACATCCACGTCGCCACAGCGCATCTGCACACACAACAAGAAAAGAAGGGAACTATGAAAAAGGGCTTTGAGAAACACGCTATTTTGCTCGGTCTGTCTTTATTTGCAACCCAGTCCATGGCAGCACTTTCAGATAAAGAGCAGCAACTCGCTGACTACATCGATAAAACTAATCCCGCAGCCCTGAAGTTGCTTGAAGATATCGTCAATATTAACAGCGGCACGATGAATTTTGCCGGTGTGAAAAAAGTGGCAGATGTTCTTATTCCTGAATTCAAAGCACTGGGTTTTGATGCCCGTTTTGAAGACGGTTCGGCATTTGGCCGTGCCGGACATCTGGTTGCAGAACTGAATGGCGGGACGGGCCCAAAAATGCTGCTTATCGGACATCTGGATACGGTGTTCGAGCCGGACAGCCCGTTTCAGACATTCGAAAAAATCAGCGACACACAGGCACGGGGCCCCGGCATTGCTGATATGAAAGGCGGCGATGTGGTTATTTTGCAAGCCCTGCGGGCCTTACATGATGCCGGTGAGCTGAAAAACATGAACATTCTGGTGGTCATGACCGGTGATGAAGAACTGAGTGGCCGCCCGCTGGAATTGTCGAAAAAGGCTCTGACCGACGGTGCAAAATGGGCTGATATTGCGATAGGATTTGAAAATGGCGACGGCAACCCTGCCACCGCAAACATTTCCCGCCGTGGTTCTATCGACTGGACACTCACTGTTACAGGCGTTCCCTCTCATTCATCTCAAATCTTTAAAGATAACGTGGGTGCCGGTTCTATTTATGAAGCTTCGCGTATTTTAAACACCTTCTATACGGACCTGCGCAGCGAAGAACTGCTGACGTATAATCCCGGCCGTATCATGGGCGGAACAGCCGTCACCCACGACCGCAAAGCAAACAGCGGTACCACCTTTGGCAAGAACAACGTAGTGGCTGAATCCACCATTGTCACTGGGGATATCCGTGCTATTTCGGAAGACCAGGTTAACCGCGTGAAAGATAAAATGCGGGAAATCGTCGCTGCATCCCTGCCAAAAACCCAAAGTACCATTGAATTCGGTGAGGGATACCCCGCTCTGGCACCAACAGACGGTAACAAAGCCCTGCTGGAAATTTACAGCAATGTCAGTGAAGATTTAGGTCAGGGTAAAGTGGCACCGGTCAACCCGCTGAATGCAGGCGCCGCCGATGTATCTTTTACCTCAGCATACGTTGAAATGGCCATTGACGGACTGGGCATGAGCGGTTCTGCGGGTCATACTGTGAATGAAACAGGCAACCTTGAAGCACTGCCTTCTCAGTCCAAGCGGGCAGCCATTTTACTGTACCGCCTGAAACAGCAATAAAAACAGAAGTCACAATAATACAAAGGGCGCGGTTACAGCGCCCGTTTAACAACAAAAAGACAGAGGAAATACTATGAAACTTCGTCGTTCCGTCTCCGCACTGGCACTGGTGCTCGGCGTGTCAGCAACACTGACCATTCCCCCTGCACTGGCCGCAGAACAAACGGTTGAAACCAAACGCAGCATTCCGGTTGAATCCGCCACCGTAACCAAACATAAAACCACCATCCGCGGCGAGAAAGTCAGCTATACGGCCACGGCCGGTATGCAACCGGTGTGGGATGAAGAGGGAAACCCCACCGCCACTTTGCAATATACTTATTATCAAAGGGATGATGTAAAAGATGCTGCCACCCGTCCGCTGGTGATCAGTTTTAACGGTGGTCCGGGCTCCGCTTCCGTGTGGATGCACATCGCCTATACCGGCCCGAAAGTGCTGAATATCGACGAAGAAGGCTATCCCTTACAACCTTACGGCGTGAAGACCAATCCCTACTCCATTCTGGATGTGGCGGACATCGTTTATGTGAATCCGGTGAATACGGGATACAGCCGCGTATTGCCAGATGCTGAGGGCAAAATGCCTTCAAAAGAACAGCAGAAATCTCAGTTCTTTGGCGTCAATGCCGATGTGAAATATCTGGCAGAGTGGATCAACACATTTGTTTCCCGTCAGAGCCGCTGGCGCTCACCTAAATACCTGATTGGTGAAAGCTATGGCACAACCCGGGTGTCCGGACTGGCGCTGGCGCTGCAGGAACAGCAGTGGATGTACCTGAACGGCGTGATTCTCGTTTCCCCTACAGAATTAGGCATTAACCGCGACGGACCGGTAGAAGCCGCTAACCGCCTGCCCTATTTTGCTGCCGCTGCGTGGTTTCACAAAAAACTGGCTGCTGAATACCAGAACAAAAATCTTGAAGTGTTTCTACCGGAAGTCGAAACCTGGACGCTGAACACTCTTTTACCGGCATTGGCAAAAGGCGCCTGGATCGACGAGTCCGAAACGCAGCAGGTCATTAAGCAATTTGCAGCATATTCCGGTTTAAGCGAACAGGAAATTGCACAAAGTAATCTGGACGTCAGCACCTGGTATTTCTGGAAAGCACTGCTGCGCGATGAGGGCAAAACCATTGGCCGGCTGGATAGCCGTTACCTGGGCATTGATGAAAAAGAACTGGGTGACAGACCGGACTACAATGCAGAGCTTACGTCATGGCTGCATTCTTTCACACCGGCGATTAACGACTATCTGCGTAACGATCTGAAATTTGTAACTGACACCAAATACAATATGTTTGGTCCGGTACATCCGTGGGACAGTGAAAACAATCATACCGGTAAAGACTTACGTCAGGCTATGGCAACTAACCCTTACCTGAACGTAATGATTCAGTCGGGCTACTACGATGGCGCCACCAATTACTTTGATGCCAAATACACCATGACCCAGTTAGACCCGGGCGGCAAAATGAAAGACCGTCTGCGCTTTAAAGGTTATCGCAGTGGCCATATGATGTATTTACGTTATGAAGATTTGAAAACCGCCAACGATGACATCCGGACATTTATCAGCGACAGCCTGCCGGCTAAAGATCAGGCAGCAAAATACGATCGCTGAACCAACCTTGCAGCCATTCCTTAACCGGAATGGCTGTCATTCACTACGCCTCAGATGAACTATCTCGCTCACCTTTTTCTTGCCCGTCCCACACCCGACTCCTGTTTTGGCAACCTGCTGGGAGATTTTCAGAAGGGACTGGATACCACCTCACTGCCAGCTCCGGTTTATATTGCCCTGCGAAATCACATGGCCGTAGATAAATTTACTGACAGTCATCCCTGGGTACGGGACATTAAGAAGACATTCAGCCCTGCAAGGCGGCGGTTTGCCGGCATAACCCTGGACGTGTTATTCGATCACTTTTTGATTTGCCACTGGAAGCAATTTTCACGGCAGCCGTTTGACGACTTCTGTGGAGACAGATACCGCCTGCTGGGTCAGCGGACCGGACAAATGCCACCACGCATGCAGCAGGTTACCGGCAGTATGATTAACAATCGCTGGCTGGATGTGTATGCCTCACTGGACGGGGTGAGCATGGCACTGAACCGCACTGCATCCCGCATACGGTTTAAACACCGGTTTGAAAACAGTCTTGAGGAAATATTGCCGGTTTACGACACATTGCTTGCAGATTTTCCGGCATTTTTTGAAGCACTCAGAAAACACATAAAAGAAAAGGGCCCGGAGGCCCTTCACTTCGATAACGTCTGAGGTTTAATTCTCAGGCAGAGTGATATTCAGTTCCAGTACACTGCAGTCGTCACTGTTTTCCAGTTGCACCGATACATCATCATCAGCAATTTGCACATATTTGCGGATAACTTGCAGAATTTCCTGCTGCATCATTGGCAGGTAATCCGGTTGAGAACGTTTACGGCGCTCATGGGCGACGATGATCTGCAAGCGTTCCTTGGCTACTGCGGCAGTGTTAGGCTTACCTTTTTTCAGCAGATAATCGAAAATACCCATTATTTACCTCCCAGCAGTCGCTTAAAGAAACCTTTCTTTTGAACGTCCAGGAAGCGGTGTTCTACCGTTTCGCCCAGCAGTCTGCGAACCGCGTCAGAGTACGCCTGACCGGCATTCGATTCATCATCAAGGATGACCGGTGTACCCTGGTTAGACGCTTTCAGAACCGCCTCAGACTCCGGAATAACACCCAGCAGCGGAACGGCCAGAATTTCTTCCACGTCAGCAACACTCAGCATTTCTGCGGTGGCAACACGTTGCGGGTTATAACGGGTCAGCAACAAGTGCTCTTTCACTGATTTACCCTGTTCTGCACGCATAGATTTGCTCTGCAGAATACCCAGGATACGGTCAGAATCCCGCACTGAAGAGACTTCCGGGTTAGTTACCACGATAGCTTCATCAGCAAAATACAGTGCCATTTGCGCGCCCTGCTCAATACCAGCCGGCGAATCACAAATGATAAAGTCATAATCTTCGGATAAATCGTTAAGTACCTTCTGGACACCTTCCATTGTCAGTGCATCTTTGTCTCTGGTCTGTGACGCAGGCAGGATGTACAGGTTGTCGGTACGTTTGTCTTTAATCAGTGCCTGATTCAGCGTGGCTTCTTTATTAATTACATTAACAAAGTCATACACCACACGTCGCTCGCAGCCCATGATCAGATCAAGATTCCGTAAACCCACATCGAAATCTATCACCACGGTTTTGTGTCCGGCCAGTGCCAGACCTGTAGCAATGGCGGCGCTGGACGTTGTTTTGCCAACCCCACCCTTTCCTGAAGTTACTACAATAATTTTAGCCATTTACTATTCCCCAATAGCGTCTGCACTGCGTTTGGTTAATGCTTCTATAAGAAGTGCATCTGCATCTAAATATGCCTGCGCTGGTTGTTTCCAGCACTTATTTTGTATGTTTTCCTGCATCACGAATCTGCCGGCGATAGATACCAGCTCAGCTTCCATGTTCTGGCAAAAAATTCGTGCTTCAGTATTACCTTTTACGCCCGCCAGCGCGCGACCGCGCAGGGTACCGTAGACGTGAATATTTCCGTCCGCCAGGATTTCAGCCCCTTCACTTACGGCGCCCAGTATCACCAGATCACTGCCATCCGCATACACCTGCTGTCCGGAGCGTACAGGGCGGGCAACAATTTTTGCCGGCTTAAGTACTTCTGTGGTTTTGGTGATTGTTACGGTTTCAGTGACCGGCTCAGGCGTCTGCTCCGGTTCCGGTTCGGCGGGCTTTGCTTCTGTCAGTGAACGCTCACTTAACTTACTCTGACTGATATCAGCCAGACCAAGATCGTTTATCGTCGCTTTTAACCCGTCGGTTTCACCCTTTATCGCCATCGGCTGTAGCTGATGACGGCGGCATAAAGCCACCAGCAACTCGAACTCTGTTGCCGACATTGTAGCGTTGAGATGGAGAATAAGCGAAGAACGGGTGAAAAAATGTGGCGCACTGGCAATTTTCGCCGCCAGTTGCGTGTCAAATTCATCCGGTTCGAAATGAAGGACTTCCAGTACAATACTGGTAAGCGTGGTGCCTTTCATACGAAAGCACTGTTGTGACATGAAGCGCATCCTGAATTATCGTTATTATCCCGCTGCAAGCCAGAAATGACAAGGCGGTGACAGATTGCACAACTCTATCAAATTCCCGTTCTACGGCAATACAAACTCCGGGAAAAATACGATAAACGGACAAAAAAACGCCAAAAATAGCAAATAAGTCCGTGCAACCACTATGAAGAGAGGCTGCACAGGCTATTTTAGTCTTCCTGACGGTTGTCCGGGAAGAGATAGTGACAAAGCCGGTTTGCACACTCAGATGCACTGGCTACAACCGCGAAACGCTCTTTGGAAGGCAATTCGTCCAGCCAGTTACCAATACGCTGAACACTGGTCTGGCATGGCTTTCTGTCGAGACCAAAGCGTGCTGACAAATTCGACGTGGCGACTTCTGTGACCAGTGTGGAATAGGCGTCGTACTGCACCGGGTTCAGCAAATGTCGTCCCACATCCAGCCGTTTCTGATGACCGGCCCAGCGGATCAGTAACGGTAAGATGGCCTGATACCAGGCTTCTGTGACATGCTTGGCATACAGTCCGGTTTCAGGCGGCATTTCGATATAATCTTCCTGCGGGTGGAAACGGGGCTCATCACCTTCCCTGACATCCACATTCAATCTGTCTATCCGGTTCTTCAATGTGGATAAGGGTTCAACGAATCCTTCTTCGTAGGGCATGCCTTTGTAATCAACCAGTTCACTGGCATTGTAAACCAATGAAATACGGCGACCTTTCTGCGCAGCCCCTTCATCGCCTTCTCCCCACGACAATTCTGCCGACGGCATGGAATAGTAATGAAATACCGGTGACGGCCTCGCATCTTTGCGTAATTTAAAGCCCTGTTTCTTCCACTGAATTTTAGTGCCCCACAAATTACTGGTATAACCGTAGGTCCGTGACGTCAGCGACAACATGACCCAGGTCAGCATGGAGTTATAAGGCACTTTTGAGCGGATATTAAAATGAGCTACCGGTTCAGGTTGTTCTATCCAGCGCAAAATACAGTCGTCATCTCTGACGATTAATTCAGCCAGAATATCCTGATAGCGGGTTTCATCCAGATCCCAGCTGTCATTGTTTAACAGCACAACATCTGCCAGCGTCTGACAACTTCCAACCGGATGGCGCCGCAAGAAATAATGTAAGCTCTTTGCGGAACTCACGTCTTTACGGACAATGTCCAGATCGTTGATATACACCACCCAGAAATGCAGCTCTTTCAGTAGTGTCTGCATTTCACTGCGGGTTACGCCTTCCCACTTTCCCGGTGCCTGTAAATCAAAAATTTTACTCACCGGTGTATCACTGTATGCACCCGAAATCTTTTTCAGAATGTCCTGATAAGATAAACCCAGCCATTCTTCAATGTCTGCAATCTGCTTACTTATCTCACTCAAGTTCGCCACACTGGCATCCAGACTCCGGTCATTGCCTAAAAAATGGATTGGCCGGTTACTGGTCGCCGTTTGTTCGACGAAGCGTCTGAAAGGATCACGGCCATTGTATTTCGCAGACAGCCGCAACAATGTTTTCGGACTGCTTCCCGTTGCAAGGGAACATTCCAGTTGCAACGGGTAACTGTTTCGAAACTGCGATAATGTCAACATGGGCTACATCCTTCTTTATCTTCTCTTCAGGCATTGATGCACGATGCTCCACCGGGAACGGTCGTTTTCCTGATATGGCCGGAGTGTAGCCAGACCCTTATGGGTGTTCGATATACAAAATGATAATCAGATGTAGATACTAATAAGTACGCATACCCGTTTTTTTGCGGGGAAACCGGTGATTTCCGGTGACGTTCTGAAGCGCAGAAATGAGAAAGGCCGGAACAAGTCCGGCCTCAATTAAATGCAAAGCAATGTTTTAAGTACTATTTTTTCGACTCGACCCACTTTTCAACATCGCTTTTCACCATAGCCATGGGTCGCGCGCCGGGCAATAGCACAACATCATGAAACTCTCTAATGTCATATTTGTCACCTAATGCATTCCTTGCTTCTTTTTCCAGTTTGACAAAGGTGAGCATGCCCAACTTATACCCAAGTGCCTGACCCGGCCACGCCATGTAACGCTCGATTTCAGGCACAACATCAGATAAAGATGTACCGGTAGTTTTATGGAAATAATCAATCGCCTGTTCTCTGGTCCAGTGCTTGTGATGCAGGCCAGTATCAACAACAAGGCGCACCGCACGGTACAATTCAGCCTGCAGACGTCCTAAATCCCCCAGCGGATCATCGTCATACATGCCCATATACTCAGCAGCAACGTATTCAGAGTAGAGTGCCCAGCCTTCAACATACGCGTTAAAAGGCGCGTTTTGACGCATCAGACCAATGTCTTCCTGCGCCATGTTCAGCGCGATCTGGAAATGGTGCCCCGGCACGGCTTCATGATAAGTCAGCGTCTTCAGGCCGAATTTCGGCACCGCTTCCATATCACGTAAGTTTATCCAGTAGATCCCGGGACGTGCGCCATCCAGGGAAGGCGGCGAGTAAAAACCGCCCGCTTCACCCGCTTCCGAAACCGGTGGAATACGGCGCACTTCGACAGCCTGCTCCGGAATAGTGCCGTAGAATGAAGGCGCTTTTGCCATCACTGCATCAATTTCATCATTCAGATAATCCAGCAGCGCACCACGCCCTTCGTCCGTGGCATCAAATACCTGTCCAGGCAAGCCGGCAAGGGCAATCATCCGCTCCCCCACCGTCCCTTCACTGTAGCCATTTTCTTTCAGAATGGTGTCCATCTGCGCTGAAATCCGGTCAACTTCATCAAGACCGGTCTGATGAATTTCATCTGCCGTCCACACAGAATCGCCAAGGAAGCGGATTTCATGAGCATAAAACTCATCGCCCCCCGGTTGCGCCCAGATACCATCACTTTTACTTGCATGTGCTTCGCTCTCAAGTACCGCATCGCGGGCCCGGTTCCACGCCGGATAAACAACCGTTGTCATCAGTTCAGTTGCCTTTGCCACCAGCGCTTCACGTTGCTTATCATCAATGCCTTCTGCTTGGGTGAGCTTTTCTGCAAAGGTTTTCACCAGTTCATGATCTGCAGGTTCACTGGCGAGAAAATTGTTGAAAAAGGCGATGGTCTTCGGATGCAGTTTTTTAGGTAAAACGATGCCCTTCGCTTGGTCAGCTTTAAACTTAGCCACAACGCCGTCAGCGAACTCACCCATTTTCTCCAGGCGGCTGATATAAGCGTCAGCTTCCTGTTCATTGCTTACAGATTGCTGTACCTGCATAAGCTTTGGCATATCGATTAACGGGCCGGAAATCTGGTTGATGATATAAGGCAGATGACCGCCCCAGGTATCAATGTAGCCTGCGGGGAAACGGGTATCACCGGTGTAGTAGTCAAAGATATTAATTAGAATATTACGGTGTGTCTGCGCCTCTGGCGTCAGTCCTGCCGGGTCAATGTCTTTAAGGGCCGCAGAACCTTCTGCCATGCTTTTTTGCAGCGCAGCCATCCCTTTTGCAGTGTAGTCTGGAAACTTATCGTTGTACGGACCACCAGCCTGCTCCGGCGTCAACGCCAGCATCGTTGACAAAGCCGGTTGTAGTGTCAGAAACGCAGTCGTGTAAGTGTTCGCCGTTTCAGTCAGTGCCATTTCTGCCGCTTGTTTTTGAGCAGCGGTGACGCCGGTAGTTTCGGTTGCCGGAGTCTGAGATTCGTTGCAACCGGCAAGCAGGCCCGCTGCCAGTAATGCTGTGTACACAGGTGTGAGTTTCATGGTTTCTCCCGTTTATAGTTATTCTGTCTATTGTGACCGATCATCCTGCCACTTACCGTGCAGTTGATCTCAAAGGATTATTAAGTCAGCGTAATCACGCCCTATTGTGTGTCAGATCAGGCAGAGTGACAGAGTCCCCGGATAAAACTGGAAAAGAGAACAGAATTTGAAACCCGCCCTGTAAACTTTCAAAATCTCTCTAAGGTAATTTCAGAAATAATAAACAGTAATGAAGGCATCAGTCCGGATGAAATCCGCCCGGGCTTTTCAGATGGCATGTGTTACAGAAGACTGGCAGCAGGAATTATTTTGGCTACACCATTGGACAATGAGGTACGGTAAACACAATGTTCACCACTACGACAACCTCAAAGTCAGTCCGGTTAAGATAACCGGTTGGAGGAAAGAAGATCAGGCAATGCGTAATGCTGCCTTACTTTTTACAGGCTGAGGAAAGGGATGGCTTGAATCAAGGATCAAACGGCTACCATCATTAAAATCATAGGCGGTAAGCGTATCAGACAGAGATTCACACCTGGCACATGTGCGAAAACAATGTAGCCATATATGTGATTGTTCAATACGTAACGCCTGATCGGCAAGGGTCGGACGGACAACAGGAATACTCATTTTTACTCTCCGGGTAGAATCCTATTCTTTCGTCTCACTGCCTGCGAAAGATCACATCATAGAAAAGATTTATTTACCTAATTTATTGCCACTGGACAATCCCTGTTCCGGAACTTGGGCTCCTTGTAAATTAACAAAAACCGACAGGTCAATTTTTGATCTATCTCAAGAAAGATTTCAAGAGTAATGATAGATTTTTTCAGTGATAGTTCGAGATTAAATTCTTCCCTGGTTCTAACCGGAAGTTATATCAAATGCAGGAATTCATGAACTAGCGTAAAGCCGGTGCGGGATTGCGGTCAGTGCGGGCTGGTACTGTAGCAACAAAAAATTTTTGCCTCTGACGATTGATGTGGAAAGCCAGTTCCGTGCTGCTATATTAGATACATACAGTGAGGTTGTCCGTGAAAAAACTGCTTAGCCAATACAGCCAACGGCACGGTTAAAGCATGAGAGCAAGGTGTAAACGCCTTCCTCCCAAAGTAGCAGTCAGCATCAGGGAACTAGTGCCAAAGTAGGATTTTTTTCCCAAAAGTCGTTTTCTATAATGATTGCGAATGTTAAATCATCGTTAATAAATACAGGAGCCGCCCCATGTGGACTAAGCCTCAATATACTGAAATGCGTTTAGGTTTTGAAGTTACTCTGTACATCAAAAACCGTTAACAGCCCTGCAAAGGCTGGCTGTTGATTTCAGTAGCAGGTCTTTGGTTGTGGTGCCGGTGACACTCAGCGTTGCTGACTGACACCCTGATGAAAGGTTGCCACTGGCAGCCTTTTTTATTCCTCTTATATAACGCTAAGACGGTAAAGGTGAAGTATGCAAGTTCTCGTTTTAGGTTCCGGTGCAGGTGGTGGGTTTCCCCAGTGGAATTGTCACTGCAAAAACTGCAAAGGGTTACGGCAGAATTCAATTAATGCGTCTGCCCGCACGCAGTCAAGCATAGCGGTTTCTTCCAACGGCACAGACTGGGTGCTGATCAATGCGTCGCCAGACCTGCGCCAGCAAATCAATCAAACACCTCAACTGTGGCCAGCAGACCCTGAACAACAGCGTGGCACATCTATCCGTTCCATTGTGCTTACCGACAGTCAGATTGATCACACAACCGGATTACTGACGCTGCGGGAAGGTTTGCCACTGCCAGTGTATTGCACTGACGTGGTCTATGAAGATTTAACCGGTGCATTTCCTCTTTTCACCATGCTTAAACATTGGCACGGCGGGCTTCAGCGCCACGGAATTGATACAGAGTACGACAGTGCTTTTACACCTGAAGGTGCTGATGGTCTTCTTTTTCATCCTGTCGTGCTGGCTTCAAATGCACCGCCGTATTCCTCATACCGGGATAACATTGTGCCGGGCAACAATATCGGCCTGCATATTGAAGATACCCGCTCCGGCAAATCGGTTTTCTATGCTCCCGGCTGTGTTCAGGCAAATCCGCTGGTAGAGAGTATGCTGGATAAAGCGGATTGTGTGTTGTTTGACGGCACCTTATGGCTTGATGATGAAATGATTAATAACGGATTCAGTAACCGTCTGGGAACGCAGATGGGCCATATGCCGGTAAATGGTGAAGACGGTGCAGTTGCCCTGCTGAACCGGTTCAACATAGAGCGCAAGGTACTCATCCATATTAATAATACAAATCCGGTACTGGATGAAGACTCATCTGCTCACCAATACCTCGAAGACAATCATATTGAGCTTGCTTACGATGGCATGCACATTACGCTTTAACGTTGAGGACTGACAATGACAGCACAGCCGTGGTCAAAACAAGAATTCGAACAAGAACTTCGCGCTAAAGGCGAGTACTATCATATTTATCACCCCTTCCACATTGCTATGAATAAGGGGGAATGTACGAAAGAGCAGATTCAGGGCTGGGTAGCTAACCGGTTTTATTATCAGGTGTGTATTCCGGTTAAAGATGCAGCCATTCTGGCCAACTGCCCGGACATGGCCACACGCAGAAAGTGGATCCAGCGGATCCTTGACCACGACGGTGAAGACGGTGACCCGCGCTTAGGTGGCATCGAAGCCTGGCTGAGGCTGGGTGAAGCTGTGGGCCTGGACCGTGACGATATGTTGTCTGAAAACCACCTGTTGCCCGGGGTTAAATTTGCTGTGGGTGCTTACGTAAATTTTGCCCGCCGTGCGACCTGGGAAGAAGCTGCCTGCTCTTCGCTCACTGAAATGTTCGCTCCGGAAATACACCAGAGTCGTCTGGACAGCTGGCCCGGTCACTATCCGTGGATTGATAAGGAAGGCTTTACCTATTTTCAGATGAGATTGAGTCAGGCCAGACGGGACGTCGAACACGGTTTACAAATCACGCTGGACCATTTTGTCACCCGCGAACAACAGGAAAAAGCACTGAATATCCTGCAGTTCAAACTGGACGTTCTGTGGTCCATGGCAGATGCTATCAGCCTGGCTTACGAGTACGGCCGTAAACCTTACACGGGGATCGGCGACCAGTCACTTTGTCACAAGGGGTTACTATGACACGCATCCCGAAGCGCAACCGGTTGTATAAACTACAATTTGAAAAAGCGCAGAATTGCTACGTCCTGCTGTTCCCGGAAGGTATGGTGAAACTGAACCCCAGTGCTTCAGAGATCCTGTTGCAAGTTGACGGTAAACAGTCTGTTGACGATATCATTACTGCATTAAAAGCAAAGTTTCCGGAAGCCCCGGAAGATATCGGTGACGATATCACCGCGTTTTTAAGCGATGCCGAAAGCAAAGACTGGATCCATTATGTCTGATGAAATGAATACGCCGGCCGCTGGTCCGCCGCTGTGGTTACTGGCAGAGATCACCTATGCCTGTCCCCTGCACTGTGCTTACTGTTCAAACCCCTTAAACCTGACAGCAAAAGAAGAGGAAATTGATCTTTCCCACTGGCTGCGGGTGCTGACAGAAGCCCGTGAAATGGGGGCCGTGCAACTGGGTTTCTCAGGCGGTGAACCGTTACTACGTAAAGACCTGGAGCAAATGGTCAGTCATGCGTCCGAACTGGGTTTCTATACAAATTTAATTACCTCCGGCATCGGCATGACAGAAAAGCGTATTGCCGCTTTAAAAGAGGCCGGACTCGATCATATTCAACTGAGTTTCCAGGCTGCGAATGCAGAAGATAACGACCTTATCGGTAACCGCAGGCATTCGTTTGCGCAGAAATTGGAAGTAGCCAGACTCATCAAGCAATACGACTATCCCATGGTCCTCAATTTCTGTCTGACGGCGCAGAATATCCATCAGATTGATGACGTACTGACCCTGGCCTGTGAACTGAATGCGGATTTTGTCGAACTGGCAACCGTACAGTATTACGGCTGGGCTTACGTAAACCGCGATCAGTTATTGCCCTCAAAAGCGACGTTGGAAGAAGCGGAAGCAAAGGTTAATGCTTTTCGTGAAAAGCAGAGCGGTAAAGGGCCAAAGTTTATTTTTGTATCACCGGACTACTACGAGGACCGCCCGAAAGCCTGCATGAACGGTTGGGGTTCAACCTTCCTCACCGTCACCCCGGATGGCTCTGCACTGCCCTGTCACAGCGCGAAAATTCTGCCGATGACGTTCCCGAATGTGACAGAGAAATCCCTCAGCGAGATCTGGTATTCGGACTTTTCCTTCAACAAATTCCGCGGCACAGACTGGCTGCCCTCCCCTTGCCGCGACTGTGATGAAAAAGAAAAAGATTTCGGAGGCTGTCGCTGTCAGGCTTACATGCTCACCGGCGATATGCATCAGGCCGACCCGGTCTGCAGTAAGTCGCCCCATCATCACACCATCGAAGCCGCGATTGAGAAAGCGGCACGTAACGAAGACAAAGCTTTGATTTTGCGGGACCCGAAAACCAAAATTGATATTGTGACTGTATGAGCAGGTGACAGTATGTCTCCCTCACCTGCCACCGTCATCCAAAAATGTTCCGGCCCCGCGGCTCCGTTTACCGGCGTATTTGCACTGCCAACGCCGGTGAATGATGCTTCCGGCGTGGCTCACGTGTGTGAGCATCTGGTATTCAGGCGCTCTCTGCATTTCCCCGAAGCCCATAACTTATTCGCCGCGCTGGCGTTACTCCCCCTTCGTATCAATGCCTCTACGCAAGATGAGATGACATTTTACTTTGTCGAAACGGACCATGAGGCATTGTTTTATCACGCCCTGTCGTTTCTGTACTCAGGCTTACTCAATCAGCAATATTCAGATGACGATATACTGCGGGAAAAAAACGGCGTTATCTTTCAGGAGCTGGATTTCTACGAGCAACAAGCTCCCTACCGGCAACATGTGGCATCTCTGCTGGAGGAAGGTAAATACGGTGAGGCTTTTACCGGCGGCTTCACCGGCACATTGCCGCAGTTAACGACTGAAGTTATCAGGCGGTTCAAAAGCAGGTATTACCGGCCGGACAATATCACACTGCTCATCAATAATGGCGACACCGGCAACATCGCTGGCAAACTTAACTCCGTCGCTGAGGATTATGGCTGCAGTGTCCCTTGTCAGATCAAGCCGGAATCCTTAAGTGTACCGGCAGAATTTACACCTGATAACAGTGATACTGACAAGCACTCAGAAGAAGTTAAACAACTTACGGGTTATTACAAAGCCACGCTGAAGGCGCAGGCCAATGTCTCTGATAATCCTGCAAAGTCATCAGCCATAACGTTCGCTGACCTGACGAAAAAACCGGATTTGGAGACACTGTTCCGTGGCGGAAAGCCCGCCCTTTTACCACAGCTGATTTCAGATGAGACAGCTTCCCTGGTCACCACGGTATTATCACCTCATCAGACATTTCATCAGAGCACGGCGAACGACTACCCGCCCCTGCCCCGTTACGTGCTGGCGCAGTGGCCATCGTTAGTGAGTTTTGAGCAAATAAAAGCAGCGAACAATGACTGGTACATCGCTTTTACGTTCAGCGACAGCCGTAAAGCAGCACTGGATAAAGTTTTAATGCAGTCACGGTTCTGGTCTCCCAGGATAAGCGGGCATTGCTACGCCATGGGAACCGGCCGGACCGGCGACATGCTGGTTTGCTATTTTATCAACGACAGACTGGCAGATAACAGAATGGAATATTGCCTCTGGCTGACTACAGCCCTGAAGTAAACAGGGCCGGAAGCTTTTTCTGACAACAGGCAGAGACAAAAAAGGCAGGAAATTAACCTGCCTTATTTCGTTATGTGCCAATGCGCTGTTATGCGTCAATGCGCTCAGGAAGCAGCAAGCTCTGCGTCCGGCGCATTCTTTTGCTGTTTCGAGCCAACCGACGCGAACCAGGCAATATACAGGTAACAGAACACAGGTACGATGAACGCCAACTGCACACCCATACCATCAGCCATTACACCCTGTAAAAGGGGAACCAGTGCGCCGCCCACAATAGCCAGACACAGCAGGCCGGATGCCTGAGAGGTATGTTGCCCCATGCCTTTCAGTGACAAGCTGAAAATGGTCGGGAACATGACAGAGTTGAACAGGCCCACCAGCAGAATTGCCCATACCGCAACCTGACCGGATGTCATCATAGCTGTAATGATAAGTACCATGGCGATAACCGCATTACCCGTCAGTACTTTGTGTGCACTGACCCGCAGCATTACATAACTACCGACAAACCGGCCAACCATGGCACCGCCCCAGTAATAAGCGACATACGCAGAGGCTGTTTCTTCGCTCATGCCACCAATATGGCTCTCACCGAGGAAATTCACCAAGAAGCTGCCGATTGCCACTTCACCGCCGACATACAGGAAAATACCCAGTACACCGAACAGTAAGTGAGGATATTGTTTCAGTTGCGCAAAGGAGAGCGGCTTCACCGGCTTTTCCTGTGATGCAATCACCGGCAACGAGGTTTTCGACACGATCACCGCCAGCAAAATCAGAAACGCCGCAATGCCGATATAAGGGATTTGTACTGCTTCAGCGTGGGCTTCTGCAGTGGCGTTCGCTGCCAGACCGAAAATAAGCAAGCCGCCAAACAAAGGCGCCACAGTGGTGCCCAGAGAATTAAATGCCTGTGTCAGGTTTAACCGGGTTTCAGCTGTCGACGACGGACCCAGCGCCACCACGTAAGGGTTTGCTGCAACCTGCAACAACGTGATGCCGGAAGCCAGCACAAACAGTGCCGCGAGGAAGAATACGTACTGGGCAGTGGCTGCTGCAGGATAGAAAAGACCAGCGCCTACAGCGGTGATCAACAAGCCGGTTACCATGCCCTTCTTGTAGCCAATGCGTCCCACAATGCGCCCTGCAGGAATTGAGCAAATAAAATAAGCGCCGAAAAAGCAAAACTGAATCAACATGGCCTGGGTGTAGCTCAGATCGAACTGCATCCGCAAATGCGGGATCAAAATGTCATTCAGACACGTAATGAATCCCCAGATGAAGAAGATGCTTGTCATTACTGATAAAGCAAACTTCGGTGTTGATGTGCTATTCGACTGAACGTTGTCTGATTGAGGTAAAGGCGAACCAGCCATAATGTACTCTCTTTTTGATATTGTTCGTTGTTATTGCGTGAAGCGATAAGCGGTCAGCGCACGCCGCTGAGCGTTATCAGTCAGGTACTTTTCCCTGCCCGAACAATATGCGTTTGCCTGGTTGAGCAAATCTTTTGTAGGGTGTTGTTCTGGTTCATAGCGGGGCGCAAAGTGCCTAAATACTCAGTGAAATGACATCGAATGTCAAACAATGAATTCACAATTTGTTAACTGCCCTAACAAAAAACATAATTGCATATCACTGAATATCAGATATAGCCAAAATTTATAGGATTTCCTCTGCCGGTACATTGCCCGCTGTGCCCGATAGCGACATAATCAGCCTGTGGTTGCTCCCTGCCGTTTTAATCAGATTACCGGCACAGCCAGCCGGTCTCAGCACACTATTTTTCCCCATTTTCTGTTTAAGGACGACACTTACGCCATGACAGGGTATTTTCTGCAAGCTTTCATCTATCTGGTTGCTGCGGTCATCGCAGTGCCGCTTGCCAAACGTTCAGGGCTGGGTTCTGTGCTCGGATATCTGGTGGCCGGGGTTGCCATCGGGCCGTTGCTCGGACTGGTAGGAGATGAAACCACAACGATTCAGCATTTTGCCGAGTTCGGCGTGGTCATGATGCTGTTCCTTGTAGGGCTGGAACTGGAACCCAAATCATTATGGGCAATGAAAACCCGGCTGATAGGACTGGGCGGATTACAATTGCTGCTCACAACAGTTCTCATTACCCTGCTGGCGCAGGCTCTGGGACAAACCCTGTCGGTGTCGCTCACCATCGGCCTGATATTTTCACTGTCTTCCACCGCCATTGTATTGCAAACCTTTCAGGAAAAAGGATTACAACAAACTGAGGGCGGTAAAAGCGCTTTTTCGGTTTTGCTGTTTCAGGATATCGCCGTTATTCCCATGCTGGCACTGATACCGCTCCTCGCGCTGCCCGAATTAGCTTCTCAGCATACTGACAGTGGCAGCCACGGGAATAATTTCAGTCTGGTGGAGGGCTTACCAGCCTGGCTGTACGCCATTGTAATTATTGCATCTGTGGCTGTTGTAACCGTTGGCGGTCACTATCTCAGCAGGCCATTATTCAAATTCGTGGCCTCGTCAGGCTTACGGGAAATTTTCACCGCGACCGCTCTCATGCTGATGGTAGGTATTGCCGCGCTGATGAGCCTGGTGGGATTATCCCCCGCATTAGGCGCCTTCCTTGCCGGTGTTGTGCTGGCCAACAGTGAGTTCCGCCATGAGCTGGAAGCGAATGTTGAACCGTTTAAAGGGCTGCTCCTCGGGTTATTTTTTATCACTGTCGGCGCCGGTATTAACGTAGACATTCTCACTGACAATGCACTTATCATACTTGGCCTTACCCTCACCGTCATGCTGGTGAAATCGCTGGTGCTGTTTGTCGTCACCCTGTTTTTTAAACTCAAAGCTGCAAACCGCTGGTTATTTGCCCTCAGTCTCGCTCAGGCCGGTGAATTTGGCTTTGTGCTGCTGAGCTTCTCTGGTCAGAACGCTGTATTACCGGCTGGGCTGATTGAAATATTGTCACTGGTCGTTGCCTTCTCCATGTTCTTAACCCCGGGGCTGTTTATTCTTTTCGATAAAGTCATTATGCCCCTGTACACCGGGCGAAGTAACCGCAGAAAACCAGACGAGATAAAAGAAAAAGGCACAGTGATCATTGCCGGGATCGGTCGCTTCGGACAAATCGTTAACCGCCTGCTGTTAGCCAATAACATTAAAACCGTCGTACTGGATATCCGCTCTGAACAGATTGATAACATGCGCCGTATCGGCACTCAGGCCTATTTCGGAGACGCATCCAAACCCGATATGCTGCACACAGCGGGTATCGAACACGCTTCGATGCTGGTTATTGCCATCAATGATAAAGAAAGCAGCATCGACATGGTGAAATACATCAAGCATGCCTATCCCCGCGTTAAAGTATTATCCCGCGCCTTTGACCGCGGACACGGCTACAGACTCCGGCAGGCAGGTGTCGATTTTGTGGTGTCAGAAACCTACCATTCAGCGCTTGAAATGGGTGCTGAAGCGCTACGGTCATTAGGCATTCACCCTATTCAGGCGAAGAAACAAGTCGCGGCTTACAAGGCTATTGAAGCGAAGCAAAGTGATACGCTTTATACGGCCTGGTTGGACGATGCCAGTGGCGAGCGTATCGACAACAATTTTATTAAGCTGTTTATCCAGCTTGAGACATTAATTCAGGAAGCCCTGAAAGAAGCAGAAAAAGAGGCCACACCTCACATTCATCATCAGGAAACGGTGGTAAACAGTGCGGAAGGATCGAAGAATGAATAAGCTGCCGATCTGTGTGAGTGACGTTAAATTTCTGCATATTATGAAGTGCCGTTAAATCAACTTTTCAGAGAAAAGCTTGCAATTACATTGAGAATGAGAATAATTATCAGTTCTTAACATATCTCAACTTTCAGGCTTTTCTTTTCATGCAATATCACCCCCTCTTTCTGGCTGTCGCAGCTGCGCTGACGACAATGTCTGTCTGTGCTCAGGACCAGCAAGATGTAGAACAAATCGAAGTAAAAGGTCGTGCTCAGCAATTCTATCTGGACAGCCATACCCGCCTTGGAACAAAGACCGACGCAGATATTATGGAAATCCCGTTGTCGGTACAGGTGTTAACCCGCCAGCTCATTCAGGATCAGGCAGCCCGCGACATCACGGATATGTACCGCTCTATTGCCGGGGTCAGTGAATTCAGTTACTCCGGCGTGACATTCCGTGGCTTCAGAGATGACGGTAATGTGTTTTATGATGGCGTCCGCGGCGATCCTTTCTCCGGCTTCAGTGTGCCTCAGCTTTTTAACGTGGAACGTGTGGAAGTGCTGAAAGGGCCGGCGGCTTCCCTTTATGGCGGCGGCGAGCCGGGCGGTATGATTAACTACGTCAGCCGGAAACCGTCTTTTGAAGAAAAGAAAAATATCACCCTGACAGGCGGTAATTTCTCACTGGCCGGCGCATCAGCTGACTTTACCGGTGCGTTATCTGACACCGCAGCATACCGTTTAGGCGGGTTCTACGAAAGCCAGGACAGCTTCAGAAATAACGCTGATTCAGAAAATATTGAACTGGCCGGCGGCATGACTTTCCTGTCAGGACAGGATACCACCCTGAACACAACCTTCGATTACATTGTGCAGAACCTGGGCGGCAACCGTCTTCGCGGAGTACCCGTAGATGACAACGGGAATTTCATTGTTGATCGCAGCTACAACGCAAACGAGAAAGGCGATTATCAGGAGCTCGAAGCGCTGGTTTTACAGGCAAACCTGACCCACAACTTCACAGACAGTCTGTCGTTTAACGGCACCCTGCGTTATCTGGATAACGAGCGTGAGCAGGCCTATCATGAATCCAGAAGCTGGGTAGATGCCAATGGCGACGGTGAAGCCAATATTGATGATCAAATTATCCGTCGCGAATACCGTAAACAGTACAGAGCAAATGATGAAATCAGTCTGACACTGGACTTCGTGTATGATTTTGACACAGGAGGAATCGCACACCAGTTCCTGTTTGGCGGTGACTTCCACAATATGGAAACGGAATACGACTACTTCCGTGCCCGTTATGAAGCGGACGGCGTTGCCAACCTGAATATCTTTACCCTGAATTACGGCATTACCGACCCTTCAACATACGATCTCACAGACATGAACCGTGACGGCAATAAACGTCAGCGAATGAGTGCCTACATTCAGGACAAGATCCAGTTCTCCCCTTCATGGGCCCTGCTTGCAGGTGCCAGACTTGATCATTTCGATGAAGAAAACAAAGAAACGCTGGCGGAATATTCTGACAGTGATATATCGCCCCGCGCCGGCCTTATCTACACGCCGTCAGACAACACTACCGTTTACCTGAACTATTCGCAGAGTTTCAACCCTGTGGATCCCAACGACTTCGCGGAAGCCGGCCCTGTTCAACTTTCTCCGGAAACCGGCGAACAGGTGGAACTGGGCCTCAAGCAAAGCTGGCTGGATAACCGCATCATGACAACCGTTGCCGTTTATCAAATCGACAAAGAAAACCTTGTGATTGCCAATCCGGACTACATCGAAGGTGAAAACGATGCCACAGAGCCGGCACTGATAAATTTCGGACTGGTGGAAAGCGAAGGCGCAGAGTTCACTCTGGTGGGTGATCTTACTAATGCCATCAGCGTGACTGCCAACTATGCCTATAACGATACGCGGATTGCATCAGGCGAAACCGCCAACACTTATGACGGTACCCGCCTGGCCAATACACCCCGCCATCAGGCAGGACTCTGGACACGCTATGCTATCGACAGTATTGATTCTTCCGTGGCATTCGGGGTTGATTACGTCAGTGAACAACGAAGCCTGGACGGTCAAAAAGTGAACCCCTACACCGTGTTTGATGCCAGCTGGACAACGTCATGGGATGACCTGCTGCTAAGCATAAACGTACGGAACCTGTTTGATAAAGTCTACGCAGTCAGCGGATTCAGTGAACGTAATGGCCACTTCCCCGGTGAGCCAAGGGAGATAGTTGTACAGCTCAGCTACGACTTCTGATGACCAACTAATCCTGTAAAGCCCGTTGCCGGTCGCTTTACAGGATTACTTCACCGCTCCCGTACGGTAATATGCCCGCCAATTCACACCACCGCAGTTAAACCGTGCCGTTTTTTAATCTTTTACTCATCGCTTTTGCGATGTCTACCGATGCTTTTGCTGCCTCTCTCAGTAAAGGCAGTCAATTGCAGTCACCGCGCTTCATCAATGCGTTAAAGCTGGGCCTGCTGTTTGGCGTTATCGAAGGGATCACACCTGTCATCGGCTGGTTAATTGGTTCCGCCGGCGCAGAATACATTGAGCAGTACGATCACTGGATAGCATTCGGCTTGCTGGTGCTGTTAGGCGCACACATGATTTACGCGTCGTTTAATGGTGATGAAGAAGATAGCCCCGGCGAAGCAGTACCGGCTCAGAAACAATCCTTTATGGCTTATACGCTTACCGCATTCGGCACCAGTATCGATGCCATGACTGTCGGTGTAAGTTTCGCCTTTCTGGATGTCAATATTGCACTCGCTGCGTTGATGATAGGCCTGGCCACCTGCCTGATGGTAACCATCGGGGCACTGCTGGGACATAAACTGAGCCACATCGTGGGCGAAAAAGCTGAAGCCGTGGGCGGGATTGTGCTGATTGGCATCGGCAGCTGGATTTTGTATTCTCATTTATCTGCAATGTAAACAGAGACAATAGCATGCACATTCAGTACGACAACCTGCAAGGCAACGACATTATTGCACTGCTGGAAGATCACCTTGCAGATATGTTCGCAACGTCACCGGCAGAAAGTGTGCATGCGTTAGATTTGAGCGCTTTGAAAGCGCCGGATATTCACTTTTTCTCGGCCAGAAGAGACGGCGGATTACTGGGCTGTGTGGCAGTAAAGCAGCACAGCGATACTGAAGCAGAACTCAAATCCATGCGCACTACCAGAGCGGCACGGGGAACCGGCGCCGGATATGCCTTGCTCCTTCACGCCATCTCCTTTTGTCGCGAAAAGGGATTTACCACCCTCAGTCTGGAAACGGGCACCCAGCCTTACTTCGAAGCCGCAAGAAAACTCTACTACCGCAATGGTTTTAAAGACTGCGGACCTTTTGCATCTTATCAGCCCGATCCGAACAGTCATTTTATGACACTGGCGCTTTGAAACTACCGGACTGCCATTGAATTCGATAAATCAGGTTAAATTGTTCTCAAAATAGAGATGCCTTGCAGTCGCAGGTTTGCCGGAACGTCTGTAATCTAATTGCAATTTCAAACCGGATTTATCAACCATGAATACCATTTCAAAACCTTATAATCTGGTTGCCCGCATGATGCACTGGGCAATTGCACTATTAATATTCTGGGCAATCGCTCTTGGCCTGGTTGCTGAGGGAATGCCAAACTCTCCGGATAAAATTGAACTGTTTGTGCTGCATAAGTCTGCGGGATTTACAGTCCTTATACTGGCTATCGTGCGCTTGTTCTGGCGCTTAGCGCATCCTCCGGCCCCGCCCGGGCTTCCTCCCCTGAAGGAAAAGCTGGCGTCAGCCGGTCACTGGGGGCTGTACCTGCTCATGCTGGCGGTTCCGTTGAGTGGCTGGCTGTTAAATTCCACTGCGGGCTATCCTTTTGCCTGGTTTAATTTAATTTCAGTTCCTCATATTCCGGGACTGGATAACGGAAGCCGTGACTTCTTCTCGTCTTTGCATGAGTATTTGTTTTATATTATCGCACTGATGGTAGCAGGTCATATTGCCATGCTGGTTCTGCATAAGCTGCTGGATGGGATCAGCCTGTTACCGCGAATGTTGCCAGGTAAGTCGCTTGTCAGTGCAAGTGCGCTGTCTTTAGCACTTGTTTTATTGATCGGCTTTACCTTCTATCAAGCTGAGAAAGCATCCCCGGATTCTGGAGATGTACCGGTCACAACGCAGCTTCCAACAGCCGCTGCAGCACAACAGGAAGTGAATAAGTCTGACAGCCCGCGATGGGAAATGGTCGCAACGCCTGATAATTTTAACTTTAACAACAGCTACGCAGGCCAACCTTTTACCGGCGCAATCCGTCAGTTTACGCCGGCAATCTATTTCGACCCTGCAGATCCTGAAAACGGAATCATTGATGTCACAATCAATACCCAAAGCATTACGACTAACAACAAAGACTGGGATGGCACCATTAAAGGAAGTCAATGGTTCGCAACTGAAGCCCACCCTGAGGCGCACTATCTGAGTCGCGATATCAGAAAAGAAAATGGTAAATTTATTGCTGACGGCGAACTCACCTTAAAGGGAATGACAAAACCAATTTCTGTGACGTTCAGCTGGCAGGAAAGTAACGGTGAGGCGAGGTTCATTGGCTCTGCGACCATCGACAGACGGGATTTTGAGATCGGCAGCGGCAGTTGGGCTACAAATGCCAGCGTTGCTTATGAGGTTGAACTGGTCATCGATTTGAAATTGATGAAACAGACGAACTGAGACACTTCAAATAGCGAAGGTCAGAATGAGTACTCTCTCATTCTGACCTCCGGCTAAAAGTCTGCGCGGTTATTGATTAAACGCCCTCGCCTTTTCAATCCGCGCCTTCATAACCGGATGTGTAGACAACCAGTTCTCTACGGTTTCACTGGCCTCAGGCAATGATTCACTCAGTTTTTCCATCGCTCTGGCGAAATCTTCCGGATTGCGGCCGGTGACGGAAAGCTGATGTAACGCAAAATCATCGGCTGCACGTTCGTGAGCCTGCGAGAACTTATTATGCAGCACGGTGGAACCGACACCGAAGAAAGCTTCAATGGCACCGGTGAGATCACCGAAAAAGTAAGATACCGCCAATGTAGTAAATAAAGATTCGGCAATCATCTGCATTGAGTGATTCTGCTCAACGTGACCCACTTCATGGAGCAAAATGGCATCGAGTATTGCTAAATCCTCCCCGGCAAGGGTAATCATGTCATCAGTATAAACAATGGTGCCATCGGGTAAGGCAAATGCGTTTGGCCCGGTAAAAGACGATTTACGGAACTGAATATCAAAGTATTCATGATTAACACGGATATCGTTGATCACTTTATGAAAATGAGCCTGTAACGATGATTGTTGCGTAACCGGCAAGCCGCTTGGCTCCAGGATGGTGGCATCCATGGCACTCAGCGTGTGTTGTGAGGCAACAAACTTCGCTTCCTGCGGGATCGCATCAGCAAATCGCACCGCTATCCAGGGCATGATAAAAGCAAAGACCAGATACAATAAAACTGGCACCATCACGACACTGGCAACTACCCAATGTCGTTTTGATTCCAGTTTATTGATGGCGTCTCCGCCTTTTCCATCCAGCCAGGTATCCAGAGGCGCTGAACTGTCGCACACCAGTAATACATTACCGGGCAAGGTGATTTCACGGGGAAGGCGACCCAATTTAGGTTTGCAGGTCACCTCACTGCGCAGATACGTTTGCTCACCATTGCCTCCAAAGCTGCCGACAATCAGCGCTTCACCGTTCACATCACAATCAACCTGGTATGCCGCAGCGCCGGCACGGGGATACAACTGTCCTTTTGCCACAACTTACCCCAGAGCAATATCCACATCGAATAATCCGGCAGCTTCTTCACCTGCCGCACCAACATCACTCGTGTAGCCTTCCATGACCTGATCGACGTCAGACAGTACCGCTACTTGCGTCCGCTCTGCATAGAAGTTAGCCGTGCGGACTTTGGTCCACGGGAAGGCAAAGCCCAGTGTGAAAATGATGGCCAGAATATTCGTGCCGCGCAGGCTGATAAGTTCACCCACCCCCACGTCTGATGAGAATCTCGCAATGCCGTCAAGCTCTGTAACCGCAAAAAGATGATTCCGGATGCGTGCTGAATAAAAGCCTGACGCAATCACATAGGCCAGAAAATACATAGCAAATGTGCCGAAAGTAAATAGCAGAGAACCCGATGAAGAAAACTCCTCACTTGAGGAAGAGGAAAATATACCCACTGCCATAAAGATCCCGCCAATCAAGAAAATACCAAACGCGATGGCGCCGGCGGCGATCCCTGTACCGAAATATTCGCCGGTATTTAAACGGGTTTTAAATGACTTATCACCGTAACCGGATGACTCCAGCAAGAACTGGTCTATCTTTTTCAGGGCCAGTGGCAATATGAGATAAAGGGTAAATAAACTGGCTACCGGCCAAAGTACAAAGACGACAAACGCCCGGCCGAAACGACCTTTAAAATTAAAGCGGACATTGCGGTAAGACGTCATACGCATTTTGAAACGGTAACTGAGAATCACCAGTACAGGTGTTAGCAAACCCAGACAAATGGCCACGATAACCCCGGCAAGCGGATTAAAGTAACTGGCAAGGAAATAGCCGCCGAAAAGTACCACGGCGATGGCGCGCCCCTTAAGGATTTGCAGGGGTTCAGCCAGGTAAGCAAACCGGTGACCGTCTATGTCGGTATTGCCGTAAAAATAACGGTTAGTTCTTACCTTTGCCCAGGCAGAATAAATACCCAATGTAGCGATGGTAAGGGCCAGATTGACGATCCAGATTGAGAAAAACTCGCCTGTTGTACCATGAAATTTTACAGGCACTGTGCGTAGCGGTTGAGCTGCCTGCCCTGCATCATCCTGACCTGGCAGGTTGATACCGGCAGCCGGTTCCGGAGAGGACATGCTGGCAGATTCCCTGGCGGCAATCAGTTGATCGAGCATCCGGGCTCTGTCAGGCCAGGCTTGTTCGTCAATGGTTGAACGTGCTTCTTTAAGCTCAGACAAGGTATAGCCTGAGTAATCGATTTCATTTTCCATATGCACTCTTTTTTATATTTTTGTCCATTTTGTGACGACGTATCACGTTTAAGAACATACTGAAAACACCGTCATTCAGCAAGTATGAAACCTCTTACTTTGCCTTTGAGACGAGCTTGCTGAGACTCGCCAGAATCAAAAATAGCAACCCCGTCTGAAAATGTTCTGTAAACAAGTCGCGACTGTCATAAACAAACCGTTCCCAAACCGCCTGAGCGAAGAAAAGGCCTGCGCCGGTGTAGTACGTCACATCTAAAAGTCTGTTCATTACTGAAATTCCGGAAAAAGAAAGGCTACCGGAGTAGCCTTCAAATGGAGTCATTACAATAGATACATCAGGGATCCTCGCAAATTTCAGTCAGTGCAGAAACTGTACTTAGTACCTGAAGTTTCCCCATAAAAAAGGCCAGGTTTAAAGGCTGGCCTGTTTTAATATTTGTATACTTCAGAACGGTTATTCAATTTGTCCGCGCAATTCACCGTCGGGGTTGGCCGGTGTGTGGATATTCACGTAATGACCGCCTGAAATCAGAACATCATAGATATCCATATCGATCATCGTATCTGCAGGGGTCATCCACATGCCCATGTCATCCACAGACTGCTCCAGACCTACCAGTACATCACCATTTTCACCGGCTGCGCCTGTATGAATATGTGCTGCCGTGGCGTCATCAACACCTTCCGTATTAACCACTAACTCCAGTGCATGAGTCATTGAATTTACCAGCGCATAACCATTACCCGTTGCCGTTGTGGTAACGGCAGGTACCTGCTGATCGCCGCTCAGAGGGAAGGTAACTACCATGTAATCAGACGTTATGATCTGACCACGGATTTCACCGCCCATGTTTGCCGGCGTATGTACATTAACGTAGTGACCGCCCAATGCCAGTACCTCAAGAATGTCAGCATCGATCATGGTATTTTCCGGTGTCATCCACATACCCATATCGTCAGCCGATTGCTCAAGGGCCACCAGTACATCTCCGTTCATGCCGATACGGCCGGTATGAATATGAGCACCGGTTGCATCATCCACGCCTTCAGTGTCTATAACCAGCTCAAGAGCATAAGTAGACGTGTTTACCAGCGCATAACCGTGACCCGTAGCCATGGTATCAACAGCAGGCACTTCCTGTTCACCGTCTAACATAAAGGTAGCAATTGCATACTCATTTGTGAGGATCTGACCACGCAGTTCACCTCCGCCGTTAGCAGGTGTATGCACATTTACATAGTGACCACCCGATGCCAGTACGCCAAAGATATCAGCATCAATCATCGTTCCTTCCGGCGCCATCCAGGTGCCTGCGTCATCGGCTGATTGCTCCAGTGCAACAAGCACGTCGCCATTCGTGCCGACTCTGCCGGTGTGGATATGTGCCATGGTTGCGTCATCTACGCCCTCTGTGACTACCGTCAGTTCCAGTGCATAGTCATCAGTGTTCACCAGCGCATAACCGCTACCATAAGCTTCGGTAGTTACCGCCGGTACTTCCTGCGCACCGGAGAGCATAAATGTAGCGAGGGCGAAATTATCTGTCAGGATTTGTCCGCGAATTTCACCGCCGGGGAAATCCGGAGAATGAACATTGACATAGTGGCCGCCGGAGACAAGCACCGCCAGAGTGTCTTCATCAATCATTGTACCGTCGGGCGTCATCCACATCGTCATGTCGTCCATGGACTGTTCCAGCGCAACAAGAACATCACCATTCATACCTGCACGGCCTGTATGAATATGAGCAGCACTGGCATTGTCCAAATCTTCTGTGTAAATCACTAAATCAAGGTCGTAGGTCGCTGTCGATACCAGCGCGTAGCCGTAACCGTCAGCCATGGTCGATACAGCAGGCACTTCCTGAGTACCGTCCAGCATAAACGTCACTATGGCCATGTCATCTGAAACAATCTGACCACGAACTTCGCCATCCCCGAAACTTTCAGTGTGCACATTGATGTACCAGTCACCGTCTTCCAGATCAGCAATCAAATCGCTTGTGATACTGGTTTCGGCCAGCATGTATGTACCGTCTGATGTCATCTCCAGCCCGAATGCCACATCACCATTACGACCTATATCGCCGTCATGAATGTGAACAGCTGACACACCTTCAACACCGCTTACGTCCACCGTCGCCCGCAGAAGCATAAGCTCTTCATCAACTTCGACGGTGGCCATCGCCATTTGCGTCGACATGTTCATAGGGACTTGCTGCATACCATTGAGTTCAACATCGTAGGTGGCAGATGCTGAGAAGGTGGGCTCTTCCGGTTCGACAACAACAACCTCATCATCATCGTCATCACTGGAGCATGCGCTTAATGCTACTGCTGCTCCGATTACTGCTAACTTATAAAATTTCATGTTTCTCTCCGCCGGTGAAAAAATAATTAACACTGTTTTAACGGAGTGTGCACAACCTGGTTCATTTATGCCGCTAAATAAAGTCAATTAATGGATTAATATTTATTAATAGTTTCACAACTCACTGAAATTGCTCCGGTAGTCAGCCGCGCGGCAAAATATTCGTGAAATCCGGGGGGATCACCTCATAGCAAAACTCAATATTTAAGCTATGAGAAATGTTAGCGTGTGATCAGCTGAACCCTGCGTGTGTATTGACGTACAGGGAATAAATAGGTTTAGATAGCCAAAACTAAACAACCGGAAGCCTCCTAATGAACATAAAAATAGCACTGACAGCACTCTTGCTGATTTTGCCGGCAACTTTACCCGCGACGGCAGAAACTGTTGATCCGGAAGCGGCAAAAATGGATGTGTATAAAAGCCCGACTTGCGGCTGTTGTAAAAAGTGGATTTCTCACATAGAAAAAGCGGGTTTTGCTGTCAATCCTGTGGACCATTCAGATTTATATACACTGAAAATGAATGCAGGCATCCAGCCTGAATACCAGTCGTGTCACACCGGCATTATTGACGGATACGTGTTTGAAGGTCATGTACCTGCAAAATTTATAGAACAGTTTCTGGAGCAGCCGGTAGAAAATGCCATCGGGCTCTCGGTTCCTGCCATGCCCGTTGGTACGCCGGGTATGGAAATGGGCGACCGCTTTATGCCTTACGATGTTTTAGTGTTGATGAAAGACGGCTCAGACCGGGTGTATGCCAGCATCAAAGGTTACAACGAACAGTTCTGATCAAAATCTAAAATTTTGTCGTCTGGATTAAAAAATATGTTGTAACTGTGTCTGAACTTAAAAAACGTCGCCGGCGTAATCACATCAACCAAACCGGCCCGTTTTTTAAGGATGATGCATGACAAGGTCACTCTCTTTAGTTGCGTTAAGTTTATCTTTGGCTGCCTGTGGCGGCGGAGGCTCAGACAGTTCAGATAATACCCCTTCCACACCCGCTCCCGCTTCTTATACTGTTGAGGTTACAACCTCTGCAGGTGGCAGTGCGTCGGTAACCAGCCGCGCGGTGACTGAAGGAAACACTCTGGCGATTACATTCACAGCTGACAGTGGTTACACGTTATCCGGCGTTGAAGGTTGCGATGGAACACTGGAAGGTAATACATATACGACAGGCGCGATTACTGCCGGCTGCACCGTAAATGGTGAGTTTGCCGCTGTTGATACCACCGTCAGTATTACCAGTGCAACCATGACCGGCGGCATGATATATCCTGCCAGCTTAACTGCAGAGCAAGGCGATACAGTACAATTTACACTCGTTCCGGATGTCACCAATATGGTTGAAACGGTGTCAGGGTGTGACGGTGAACTGAAAGGTAATATTTACGCTTTCACCGCCTCAGAAAGTTGTGAGATTTCAGCCAGTTTTACTGCGCAGTCAGATACGACGACCCGCAATAACACCGGCGCTCAGAAAACACTGGTACTGCCGGTAGCCTTTGCCGGCAGAGATGCGATAGATAATCTCTCTGTTGACGACCTGACCACGATGTTTATAAGTGGTGATGCTTCTGTAAACCAGTATGTAGTGGACGCTTCTGAAGGTAATGCCTGGCTTGAGCCTCATATCCTGCCCTACTACACATTAACCAGTACCAACACGGCATCAAACGGCAGCACTTCCGGCTTCACTTATACAGACGCAGAGGTATTAATTGGTGACACACAGCGTCAGGAAATTTACAGTTACATTGCTGCCAATGTGGATGACTACACCAGCTATGACCGTCTTATCACAGTCATCAATGACAATCCGAACCAGCCCTACGTATGCTATGCGTCTTTAAATCACAGTGCAGAAATTGAAAGCTGGGATCACTATGTGGCTCACACGGCCAGTGCATGTGCTTCAAAGGCGACCTTTGTTCATCAACTCGGTCACACCTTCGGCATGCGCCATACAACAGCCAGCCAGTGCGAAAATCTGCCGGCTGAGACTTTTGCTTACCGCAGTACTGAAGATTGTGAAACTGACGGCGAAGCCAGTCCCTTCCCAATGGGAGAATTGTCTGATCATGATGCAACATATACTGCGACCATGCGTAATCTGGCAGGATGGATTGATGACAGCCGTCAGGCTATTGTCACAGCGCCGGCCAATGTGACATTGTCTCAGTCATCTTCCCCTGATGGTGGTGTTCAGTTAGTCCGCATCCCCTATGCACTTGTTGCAAGTGGTGATGCCGTATACGTAAATTTCGAGCTTAAAACCAGCACCGGACTGGACGCCAGCCTTTTCACAGCTAAAGGTGTTGAAGATAACTGGCAATTATTAGTATCTATTCCGCAAACACGCACAACCTCGGCAGTGAGTAGTCCGTTAGATGCCTTATATTTGATGCATGACGATGACGACGAAATAGGTATTACTGAAGATTATACAGATCCATTCCGTGGCATGTCTGTGCGCATAGCCGGCACACAGGGCAGTGGTAAAACGTTAACTGTCGATCTGGACATTACACCACCTGTGATGTTGCCCCAGCCGGCACTGTCTGTCCTTGCAGGCGACAGCACAGCAGAAACAACCACAGTGACGCTTACAAATACTTCGGCATCTGCAATCTCCGGCCTTACTGAAAGTCTGGCAGGGTTAAACCCGTCTCACTTTACAGTGCAGTCTTCTACCTGCGCAGGCTCGTCACTGGCTGCGAATGCAAGCTGTCAGGTAGTCGTGGCGCGCACCTCTACCAGTCCGGCATTTGCCACTTTGAGGTTTGCCGGTAACGCTGATCAGGTACAGCAAGCTGAAATTGAAGCCATTGCCATTAATGAGCCTTATGACAGCGCTGCTGCACTTGAGTGGATGACACTGAGCGACTATCCCCGCATGTCATTATTTGAAGCGGTGGCATTCTGCGAAGCACGTGAAGACAACGGCAACACAGACTGGCGCATACCTTCCGCGGAAGAATTGAATGCAGCCTTCACCGGTTCTGCAACACCACCACTTGATTTGACTTCTGCAACTTACGACCGCTATTTCTGGTCAAAATCAGTAGAAGCCGACTTATCTATGTCGACGCTGGCGGTCATCAGCGACAGTTACAGTATGGCGAATTCTCCCCGCAGCGCCGTACGGCACGTGGTGTGTACCCGCACACAGTAATGGAACTTTCATCTTTAGCTGAGGCCGGCGAATATGCCGGCCTTTTTTTGTGCTCTCAAAAATTGAAGCTGACTGCAACAACTGGTTTGTCCAGTTGACCTTATCCAAAAGTAGTGGCATGCTTAAGTAACAAATCATTAACGTTACGAGCTATGACAGCAAGCCAACCCCCCCTTTCTCAGGCATCCCTTTTTATTCCCGACGGTCATCATCAATTGCATCTGCGTCACATCCATGCCACGCAGGACGGTGAGCCGGTACTGATGATCCACGGAGCCATTGAAAATGGGAAAATCTTTTATACCGAATCGGGAAAAGGACTGGGTTGTTTTCTGGCTGAACAGGGGTTTGATGTGTACGTTGCCGACATGCGTGGCCGCGGAAAAAGTACGCCTCCCATTGCTGAAGATCCAAACCATGATCAAAACGACCAGATAACCCGCGACATCCCTATGATGATTAACTTCATCGCACAACGTACCGGTAAAAAAGTACATGTGATTTGTCATTCCTGGGGCGGCGTGCTTACTGCATCTGTTCTGGCCCGCTATCCTGAAATCACAGAAAAGGTACGCAGCCAGGTGTGCTTTGGCACAAAACGTACAGTGAGCGCTAAGAACTTTGAGCGGTTGTTTAAGGTTGAGCTGGTATGGAAGCGGTTTTCTCCCTTTATCGCAAAGCGCAAAGGCTATTTGCCTGGCAGGCAGTATAAAATAGGCTCGGATGACGAAACTTCCGGCTCATTGACGCAAAGCGTTCACTGGGTAAAACACACGCCCTGGACTGACTTAACAGACGGTTTTGATTACGCGGCTGCCGCCACAAAAACGAACTGGCCACCTACCTGGCACATTGCTGCCATCAATGATTATGCACTCGGCCATCCGGTTGATATTCAGCGTTTCATTGCCGAAACCGGTGACACCAATGTGCTGTTTACCGTACTGGCGAAACAAAACGGTAACGCCATGGATTACGACCATATCAACATGTTGACCCATCCCGCTGCCAGAGAAGATCATTTTCCTGATGTGGTGGCGTGGCTGAAAAATCACTGAACCGGTGCCGGCATTTTAAAGAGGCGGGTATGCTACCCGCCAGTCTTTGCAAAATAAATCCGATGGCAAGTTACTGGTTTACATCCACGACCACTCTGCCCCGCACGTTTCCTTTCAATAATTCTCCGGCAGTGCTGGCCACGTCAGAGAGTCCAATTTCTTCTGAAATTTCTGACAACATGTCATGGTTGACTAGTGTAGCCAGCCGGTCCCACGCTTCAATCCTGTCTTCAAGAGGACGCATCACACTGTCGATGCCGGCAAGCGTAATACCACGCAGAATGAATGGTGCAACGGTCGCGGGAAAATCCATGCCCTGAGCCAGACCACAGGCTGCTACCACACCGCCATACTTCATTCCCGCACACACATTGGCAAGGGTATGACTGCCCACTGAATCAACCGCCCCGGCCCAGCGCTCTTTTCCTAACGGCTTGCCGGGTTCAGACAACGACTGACGGTCGATAATGTCACTGGCACCGAGTTTTTTAAGATAACCAGCCTCACTGATCCGCCCCGTAGAAGCCACTACGGTGTAGCCCAGTTTTGCCAGTAATGCGATGGCAAAACTGCCGACTCCGCCATTGGCACCGGTCACCAGTATGTCTCCTTTATCCGGTGTGACACCGTGTTTTTCCAGCGCCAGTACACACAGCATCGCCGTGTATCCCGCGGTGCCAATTGCCATCGCCTGAGCGGGGGAAAAGGCTTCCGGCAGGGAAATTAACCAGTCACTTTTCAAAACAGCTTTTTGTGCCAGACCACCACAGTGGGTCTCTCCCACGCCGAAACCATTCAGCAACACCTTGTCACCCGGTTTAAACCTTCCGGCGCTGCTGCTTTCCACCACGCCGGCCAGATCAATGCCAGGGATCATGGGGAAATGCCGGACTACCGGTGCTTTGCCGGTAATCGCCAGCGCATCTTTATAATTCAGTGTGCTGTGTGAAACCGCCACCGACACATCACCTTCCGGTAATGTGCTCTCGTCGATGGTTTGTAATGACGCTTTGTACTGGTCGTCTTTTTCGATCAGAATACCTTTAAACATAGCTCCTCCGGTTGACTCGAATTAATATAGACCAATCGTCTATTAACACGTAAAAAATTTTTCCTTACCGCAAACCATTCATAAAACACGTCAGATAGTTATCTAAGGGGCGTGCAGATCGCTCCAGTTTCGCCCGGCTAACCGCCCCTTCCCATCCAGTCCAGAAATATTCGGCGGTGGCGGCACAGTTAGTTGTTGCAGGAATGTCACCTGATGCTTTAGCTTCTTCAAGACATACCGCCAGTTGCTCCTGCCAGCTCTGAAAAATGTCAATCAGCCGGCTGCGGAAGCTTTCCGGTAGTCCGTCGACTTCCTGCCCCAGATTGCCCACCAGACAACCCCGTCTGAAATCATGTTTTGCCATCCCCTCTTTGGCAGAATCAACAAACGCAGCGATACGTGCCAGAGCAGGTAAATTTGTATTAGTGAGGGCATTATTCAGCTTACCGGCAAAATACTCTGCGTAGCTGTTTAATACAGCATGACCGAAGGCCTCTTTACTGGCGAAATAGAAGTAGAACGAGCCTTTAGGCACGCCTGCCTTTTTTAAGATCGTATCGATGCCGGAAGCAGCAAAGCCGTTTTCCGTTAAGTGCGCGAGACCGCTGCGGATAAGTTCCGCTCTGGTGTCTCTTGAACAGCCTGCCGCTTTCGGTGGTCGTCCGCGACGGGGTTTGGTAGTTGTATTTGTCATCACAAACATGATAGACCGATCGTCTATTAAATTACAACCTTTGCTTCACCGGTTGTTCAGTTACACTAACCTCCGTTTTTACTTGTCGTATTTCAGTCAGGAATTTGTATCGTGTTTTACCTTAGTGCTGTAACAGCCCTCTGGGCGTTATCATTCAGTCTTATCGGGGTGTATCTTTCAGGTCATGTAGACAGCTACTTCGCCGTACTCACCCGCATCGTGCTGGCGGGGGCATTGTTTTTGCCATTTTTGCGCTTAGCCGGTTTACCACGTAAATTCATCGCCGGTCTTATCGTGACAGGCGCATTCCAGTTTGGTATTACCTACGTATGCCTTTACCGTTCCTTCGAATACCTGACCGTACCTGAAGTGCTGCTGTTCACAATCTTCACGCCACTGTATGTATCTTTATTTAACGATATTATCGAACGGAGATTTTCCTTGCCCGGCCTGGTGTGCACAGGTATTGCGGTAGCCGGAGCGGCGGTCATCCGGTATGACGAAATCAGCAATGACTACATTACCGGCTTTTTAATTCTGCAACTGGCGAACCTGACCTTTGCCACAGGCCAGGTGGGATACGCTCAGTTAATACGTCATTTTAAACCGGCTTCCCCGCCCTGGCGCAGCTTCGCCTTATTCTTCGCCGGTGCCCTGATGGTGGTATTGCCTGCGTATTTACTGTTCGGGGATGCAGGCAAACTGCCTTCAACACCGGTTCAGTGGGGTGTCCTTGGCTGGCTGGGACTGGTGGCATCGGGACTTGGCTTTTATTTCTGGAATCTGGGAGCAGTAAAAGTAGACGGCGGTACGTTAGGCATCATGAACAATGCTCTGATCCCGGCTGGCTTAATCATTAATGTGCTTATCTGGAACCGGGATGCCGATCTTATCCGCCTGACTGCCGGAGGGGGAATCATTGTCGCTTCTCTGTATATTAATCATCGCTGGAACCGTGCACTCAGGAAATAAATAACCGGATTTTTATGCAAAACCCATGAATTGCTTCTATACCTAAATCAAAACTATCCGCCACTCTTCCGGCAATACAGGTTATTTGAGAAACAGTTTCATGACTTTGACTAAACCGAATGGCATCGCGTTGTCCTGCATCGCGGCTGCCTTAGCAACACATTATGCACATGCTCAGGAAGAGTCAGGTTCCGCACAGAATGAACTGGAAGTCATCAAAGTTACCGCACAGAAAAAGGTGACATCTATTCAGGATACGCCGGTGGCCATTACCGCCTTCACCGGTAATATGTTTGAGCAACGGGGCATCGACGATTTAACCAACCTGCAGTCCTACGTACCGGCTTTACACATCGGACAGGAGCAGGACGGATTCAAAATTTCATTGCGCGGCATTGGTCTGCAGGGCACCAGCTCTATTTCCGACTCCGGAGTTGCCTTTTATATCGACAATAACTACATTGCCAGACCAGCCGGCGGCTCCTCGGTATTCTACGACATCGAACGCATCGAAGTGTTGCGCGGACCGCAGGGTACCTTGTACGGGCGCAATGCCACAGGGGGCGTGGTTAATGTGATTTCCAACACGCCAAAAGAATACTTTGAAGCAGAGGCGGGTTTTACTTACGGTTCCCGGAATCACACCGAATTTCGCGGCGTAGTCAATTTGCCGGTGAATGACGATGTGCGCACCCGCTTTTCAGCGGTATATACAAAAGAAGATGGCTATATCGTTAATCAGTCTGTCCAACCGGGCACTCAGGATTTCTTCGGCACCAACGGCGACACCACTGTTCGGGGTCAGGTACTGTACGGCACGCCTGAAACGGTGGAGATATTGCTGTCCGGCACATACAGCGACATTGACGGCAGCGGTATGAATATGACTTATCTGGAAAGGAATCCGGGCGGTCCACCACCGGTACGTGCTCTGGTGAACACCATTCCTGAGGATCCGGACGATCCGCTTATCGCCAGCAATGATGCACCTGCGTTCAACAGAACAGAAACCACCAGCGGCTTTATCCGCATGATTAAGCAATCAGGTGAACTGGAAGGGTTTGTTCAGGCCAGTTATTCCGATCAGATCACACGGTCACAGCAGGATTTTGACGGCTCTGACGTGGACATCAGCATATTCAATAAAGATCAGGACAACATTTCAAAAAGTGTGGAAGTAAGACTGTCTTCCGATGACCACACAGCGCTTTCGTGGATAGTGGGTGGTTACTACTTTTATGAAGATACCTTTATCTTCCGGCGAGTACGCTTAAATGGCGTTACCCCGGGCGGCATTCTTAACTTACCGGATTTTCTGCTGGATGAAGACGGACAGGGAAAAACACTGGCCGCCTTCGGTAATGCCACTTATGCACTGCAGGATGACTTACGTTTTTCACTCGGTGTGCGGCATACGCAGGATGAGAAAACCGGAACGAAAGTCACGCGGGGAAACTTTGGCGCTCCCTTCCCGCCGGATATTCCTAACGCCCAATACCCCGGTGTCGCGGAGTTTTCCAAAAATACCTGGATGGCCGGAATCGAATACGACTATTCCGACGATGTGTTCGTGTACGCCAGACGCTCGACAGGTTACAAAGCAGGCGGCTTTAATCTGACCTCTAACGGCCTGCCCTATGAGCCTGAGAACATTGCTGCATGGGAATTCGGAATCAAGTCAGATTTACTTCAGCGAAAGGCGCGGATTAACCTCGATACGTTTTATTACGACTATCAGGATTTACAGCTGACGACACTGACCACTGTCAACAATGCACCAGGCCAGTTCACCACTAACGCAGCGCAAAGCACGATTTACGGCGCGGAAATAGAAAGCCAGTTTATTCTGTCGTCCAATTTCAAGCTGCTTGCTTCTTACTCATACATCAGCGCTGAGTTTGACGAGCTTTACAGTACCGACAACCGTGATCCCTCGCCGGTAGTGAATCCTGACGATCCGGCAGGTTTAGGACGGGCGAATCTGGCCGGGAATAAAGTACCCTACGTGCCGCAAAGTACAATTCAGGCAGGCGTGGAATATAATACAAGCTTATCTGACGGCGCTTACATCACAGCAGCCGTGAATATGCTGTGGCAGGATGATATGTACCTGCGTGAGCACAATCATCCCACGATTGATAAGGTAGAGGCGTACACCAAAACCGATGCCACAGTGACTTACCATTTTCCCGACGATCAGCTTTCGATAACGGCCTTTGTTACCAATCTGGAAGATGATGTGCAAAAAACCAATGTGTACGTGAGCCCGGGGTTTATCGGACAAAGTGCAACCGCAGCCTATTCAAAACCGCGGACGCTGGGGTTGAGAGTCGATTACCGGTTTGAATAGAACCCGCACCTTTCACTGGCAAAGTGATTGAGTAAAAGGAGGCAAATGCTATCATTCGCCTCTTTTTTACGCCGGACACTCAGAATGAAGAAAACCATCAAGAAGCTCGACAATAATGTGGTGATAGCGCTGACAATGGCGTGTGAAACTATAAAAGAATGGGACACCGGATTTGAATGGCTGACGCACACCGCAAAATATGACAATTTTCCGGGCAGCCTGATGGTGACCTGCGTGTTCAGTTTAGATGCAGAAATAGAGCTTGCTGCTGAACAAGGCTGTGATAAGAAGATCAGACAGCTTATTCAGTCCCGACTTTTAAAAGCCGGCATTAAGGTGAAGGATATTCGCAGGCACGTTCGCCTCGACAGTGAAGAAAGCTGCCTGCGGGAAGACGGTGGCGACTGGCCAGCACGTCTTGCCCGCTGGAGCTGTTAAAACTAATTACCCTCAAGCAGGTGAATTAGTTTTGTGCATCTTCAGAGGCTTCTTCCAGTTCTTCTCCCGCTGACTGAATATCCTGCCCCAATCCTTCTACGGTGGCACAGCCTGTCAGTAAGCTTCCCAGAAAGCCCGCCAGAATGGCAAAATATCTGGCCCGAATTGCTTTCGATAAATGTAGTGATTTCATGTTTCTCTCCGGTTTAATCTTCTGCGGCCGCGTCGCTGGTATCAGCCCTGGCAGCACTCTCATTGGTTGGCTGGCTTTCGCCCCTCTCCTCCTGCCCCTGACTTTTCTCAGAAAAGCCTGAGGAGCGCATCATCGTATCGAGCTTCTCACCACCTTTGGCACCGAAGTCCAGTGTACGAATAGGGAACGGGATCAGAATGTCAGCCTCATTCAGGGCACGCTGCACGGTGACAATCGCATCGTGTCTGACCTCCATATAATTAGGTTCACCCGGATAGCGGATCCAGAACCACACCAGTAAGTTCACGCTGCTGTCACCGAATGACTCTGCGTAAACGTTGGTTTCATCTTTATTGATGACGTAGTCTTTTTCGTTGATAGCATCCACAATCACTTCGCGGGCCTTTTGCGGATCATCCGCATAGGAAATGCCTACCGGCACTTCAATCCGGCGGTGGCCCATCACGGAGTAATTAGTGAGAATATTTCTGAAAAGAATTTTATTGGGGATGATTACCCGCTGCCCGTAGAACGTGGTGACCAGCGTATTTCTGAGATTAATTTCTTCCACATTACCGAACACGCCGTCTGCCTGAATGACATCGCCAATCTGAAACGGCTTGCGGATCCCCATGGCGATACCGGCGATAAAGTTCTCAGTAATATCCTGAAAAGCAAAACCAATAGCCAGCCCAACAATACCAGCACCGGCGAGCAAGGAAGTAACGGTGCCCTGCAGACCGACAAAGTCCAGCGCGATAAATATTCCGGCACAGGCAATAAATGCCTTGGCGATGGATGTAAGTAAATCGGCAATCTGCCGGGACTCAAACGCCCTTCGCAATACATTATTAAGCACCTTACCGGCAACCTTAGCCAGCAAACCGAATGCAAAGGCAATAAAAAAAGCGACTACGATATTGGGGAGCAGCTTGATCCCCCCTTCCAGCCACACCTGCAGCTTTTCATTAATTAACTCGTAGGCTTTATCGATTTGCGGAAATTCCATGTTTCTCCCGGGTATTGTTGATGCCGTTTCACTTCAGTGCTTTTACGGGCATAAACTTACAAGTATCGTTCCGGGTAGAGACGTAAAGGAAAAATAACGAAAAACATAAAGCTAATCAAAAAGATAGAAACCTTCCCCACGGGATTTGTAAAAGATACTTTGATGATGAGCAGAGAACGGGAAAGAAATAGATACCCGGGGTGTGAAAATGTCACACAGTAATTTCAGGCAGATAAAGAAGGAAAAAGACCTCACTGGAAAGTGAGGTCTGCATGATGTACTACTGACTGATGAGTTCAAACATTTGATTTTCGGCTCCGGCTGTACAGGTCCACTGCACAATATCTGCACCATCTGCCGCTGAATTACCGCTGACGTCCAGGCACAACTCACTCCACTTAGGAATGATTCGCCATCTGCCGGTTCCGGCCGACTGGAAGCGGAATAGCTGGTTGTCACCACCCCAGTAGTCGTAGAGGATGACAGTGGCACCGTTACCGGCAACGGAGGTATTAACATCCAATGACTTAGCCGGTGCATTTAGCGGCGAAATACGATGCCAGATCCCGTCTACCTGCGATATGGCGAATTTCTGACAATCATTATTAAGCCATGCATACTGCTGCACATTCGTGAGATTTGCAGTTCCGCAACCGGTGATATCTATCGCTTTACCACTATGAACCGGGCTAATCTGATAAGTGCCGTTAACCATACCATTGTTACCGTTTCCGCCGCTGCCTCCTCCGGAGCTGTAACCGTTATAAACCTCAAATTCAGCTACACGGGGTTGTGAAGATGAAGACTGGATCACGAAACTGATTTTATTCAGATTGGTATCGCTAAAAGAAATTACGTCAGGCACTGCACCGCCACTGGCCAGAGTGACTCCTGTGTCGTAATTCACCACAGCCCAGCCGGTAACCGCGTTTTCATAGCCGGCGGCTGATACAATCCGTACAGCATTTACCGTAGTATTCAGGTTTTTCACATTAATGGTGCCGGTTGAGCCATTGGGTGACCAGTAGGTACTGGTATCACCATCGATAACGTTTCCGTAGCTTGTACCACTGGCTTTACTACTGCCATCTGCCGCTGCAGACAACGCCAGATTTGTACCGGTGCCGGAACCGCCTCCGCCGTTATCACCACCGCCGTTATCGCCGCCACCATCGCCGCCACCATTATCCGGAGGTGTGGTTGTAGAGCAGTCACCATCAGATACAGCCAGCCCTTTATTAGCGCCTGCGGTAGCAGCAATAATTGAAGGCACACAACTGGCGTCATCTAAGCTATAGCTATAGGGAATACTGATGGATGTCGTGGATGACGGGTTGGGGCCGGCAGGATAATTCTTATCACCGGATGATGTCCAGGTGATGTTATCAAAGATATTTCCGCTGACCTGCCAATAACCCATATCGTTGGTATAGAACGTACCCAGTACATCTTTAGAGTCTTCGAAATAGTTGTTCTCGGCCCGGATCTCCCCGCCAATCCGCGGATTCATACCAGACTCATTGATACTCACATAGTGGTTGTTGTAGGCATGAGCAGTGGCATGACGCAGTAAAGGCGTGCGCGAATCAATATTCTGATAGAGGTTGTGGTGATAGGTAACCGGCCCGTTCTGATCGTCTGAATCACTTGAGCCTACCAGACCTCCCCGACCTGAATTTTTCAAAATACTGTAAGACAGAGTTACATATCTGGTATCGGCTTTTATGTCGAATAATGCATCGTACCCCTCACTCTCACCGCCGCTGGCTTCAAGAGTAACGTGGTCCACCCAGACATTTCTGACTGTAGATTCCATGCCGATAGCATCACCGCCGTTAGAAACCGGAGAGCCTGATTTCTTAACATTGCGCACGTGCACGTTCTGAATAATGATGTTGGAAGCATTACGAATATGTATTCCCAGTTGATCAAACAACGCCCCGCTGCCCACACCGATCAGGGTAATGTTACTTACATCTTTGATTTCAATTTTATCTTCCGCAGTATTACAACTGTCTCCGGATACTTTACTGGTATTTCCATGATTCACGGTGCCCTGAACCTGAATAATAATCGGCTCATCGCTACTGCTGCGATTACAAAGCGCCTCATGAATGCCGGTACCGCTGGAGACAATAACCACATTTCCCCCCTGACCTCCGGTAGTGCCGCCATTCTGAGTGGCGAAACCTGTTGCAGCCAGTCCGGGTAAAGATACCGGTATGGTCGCAAGTCCGATACAAAACGCTATTTTCGATGCTTTATATTTCATAAAACCTCCGCGTGATTGTGTAATACGTACTGCGCCGGCTTTCTTTATGTGCTGCCGGCTCCGGATTACGGTTTAAAGTGCAGAAGCATGTTGTCCGTCCGGATTTATTCACAATTGAATAAAATCACGTTGTCCACCGGCGCAGCTTCTGATTTCATACTACATTACGTGTTCTACTTCATACCTTTCACAAGAGCAAATAGAAATGATTAGTCTTTTCATTTAAATTAAAATGAGAATAAATTGTTAAATTGTGTTGGGTATGATGCCGGAGAATAAAAAATTGGTATGAAAAAAAACGAACCTCGCGGTTCGTTTTGATAAAGAGAAAAACAGACGCTTTTTACAGCATTCTGACTTCCCGTTGCGGGAACGGGATCTCAACTTCAGCACGCTTCAGCGCATCATAGATGGCTTTATTCAGTGCATATTTGATTTCAAAGTGACGGGTAGTAAGTGCCCAGACACGGACACCAAAATTTATGCTGCTGTCACCGAAGTTGTCGACGCCGATTGCCGGCGCTTTCTCATCGCTGATCCCTTCCACAGCTTTCACTGCCTGCTGCAGCACATCAATAACAGCATCCACATCACTGGAGTAAGCAACACCGACTTCCAGTTCAATAAGCATCTGTTCGGCAGAGTTATGCAGAATTTCACCCACAATCAGTTTGTTAGGGATCTGAATGTGTACGTTATCTTCGTCAATCAGAATGGTGTAAGGCAGCATCACTTTATCGACCACACCGGACACGCCTCTGACCTGAATAGTATCGCCGAGAACAAAAGGCCGGGTGATGATGATGGTAAAGCCCGCAGCATAGTTTGCCAGCATGCCCTGAATCGCCAGGCCTGCACCAAGGCCAACGGCACCGACAGCAGCAATTAACGGCGTTACGCTGATACCGATATTACCCAGGGCAATGATAATCACCAGCGCCAGCACGATAATCTTACAGGCCCCGCCGGTGAACCGGCTGAGCGTAATATCGATATTGCGGCCGGTCATCAGGTTCTCGACTATATCGCCTATCTTCGCCGCCATCCACCAGCCGGTGAACAAAATAATCAGAGCGCCGAGGATCTGAAAACTGTATGTCACCGCGAACTCAATGAGGGTATCGTATATGGCCTGCGCCTGTTGTAATTCTTCTTCCATAACCGCTTATTATCTAAGTTTTTTTATTGTCTTAAAGAATAAACAACAACGAAAAGTTTAACAACTTACAGCCCGTGCTTTTTAAACCGCCTGTGTACTAATTGAGGCGGGCCTTCACTTTGAATCTGATGACAAATTCAACGCCTTCATTCTCTGTGCTGTTACACGCAATTGAACCGCCCAGGGCATTAGTCACGATATTGTACGTAATATTCAGCCCCAGACCCGTGCCGCCGTGACCCCGGTTAGTGGTAAAAAACGGGTCGAAAATCCGGCTCAGATTTTCCTTACTGATCCCCTTGCCGTTATCCCGGTATTGCAGCAGGTACATATCATCTTCCTGTTCACTGATTGCCATGGAGATATTCCCTGACTCTCGGTCCTTAAAGCCGTGATTGACAGAGTTCACAATCAGATTGGTGATGACCTGTGAAAGCAGGCCGGGGTTAGTAATCACGTTCATGTCGTCGCGGCATTCGGTCGCCACAACCACATTCGCCTTACGTAACACAGACCCCAGGCTGAACAGGATCTCATCAAGATACTGACTGAGATTGACTTCGCGATCTTCTTCACTGGTTTGATCAACAGCCACCTGCTTAAAGCTGCGCACCAGCTGGGCCGTTCTGTCGATATTCTTCTTTATCATGCCAGCCAGTTCACTGGCGCTGTTGAGATAATCTTCAAAATCGTTTTCTGTCAGGTTTCCCTTTTCGTAACGGGCATGGATATCGCGGCACTCTTCCATCAGTTGGGTAATGCCGGTAAGACCTATACCCACCGGCGTATTAATCTCATGAGCCACACCGGCAACCAGCGACCCGAGGCTGGCCATTTTTTCTGATTCCACCAGCTTGCTTTGCGCCTGCTTCAGGCTTTCAATGGTTTCCGACAAACTGCGGTTCGTTGCATTCAGCGCTTCATTTCTGCTGATGATTTTTTCCTGCAGAGTTTTCTTTTCAGAAATATCACGGGTGATGGCATAAATGGCCGGCCCGCCATTCAATTTAATTTCAATGACGATAATTTCAGTCCAGAAAAGTGAACCGTCCACGCGCTGATGCTGCCATTCCAGTGTTTTATTACCATAGCCGGCGACCTGCCTGGCATTGTCAGCCACCACATCTACAGAACGGCGGCCGTCGCCTTGATACTCCGGTGAGAGATCCATTGGCGTGAGGCCTAGTATTTCTTCTTTTGAGGTATAACCGAACATATCCAGCAGAGCTTTATTGCAATCAATAAACTTGTTATCAACAAGCAGACTCAGGCCATCTTTGGAATCATTAAACAACGTTTCAAAGGTATTTTTCTGCTCTGCCAGTTCCAGCTCCAGGGCTTTCTTTTCAGAAATATCCCGCCAGTTGGCATAAATCACATCCTCGCCGTTCATGACCATTTTGGTCAGGATGATTTCCACCCACAGGGTATCGCCGACGGCACGCTTTACAATCCATTCAAAGCGCACACTCCCCTCTTGCTGGCATTTGGCCACCAGTGTCAGCCCCTTCTTCACCGAAGACATGCCGCCGTATTGCGTTTCAGGGGAAAAATCGAAAGGTGTTTTACCGATAAAGTCTTCCCTTTCCTCAACACCTACCAGTGCCAGCATGGAATCATTGCAATCTACAAAGACTTCATTCTTAAAAATTGCCAGACCATCTTTTGAATTTCTGAAAACTGTTTCGAATCCGTTCTCACGATCGTTTACGTCATTCATCACGGCAATACCTGCAAAATAAAGCTCCGGCGCAGCAAAAATAAGGCTCTGGGCTGCAACAGAATTGATATTACATATCGGTTAAAAATATTGTTTAAAATTAGCAAAGAAACGGCAGTTTGCCACTGCCCGCCCCGGGTAATTCGTCTAATGCCGCAGGTTTTACCATGTCGAATCATTTCATTGTCAGGTGAACCGAACGATTCAGTTAGCGTAATCATTGCATGACAATCTAGTATCAAAGCGGGCACAGGCAGGGACCGGGTAATGGAAAGCAAGACATTAAAAAAAAGGACAATCAGCGACAGTCGCTCTGTTCCCTATTTACGTGAAGCAAGACAAACACGGTTGCTAAAAACCTTGCTGATGCTGGCGGTGATTTACACCCTGTATCTTGCCAAATCGCTGCTCATCCCTTTGTTCTTTTCCGCATTTATTGCGCTGCTGCTTAGCCCGCTGGTCCGCATTGGCAGAAAATTCTATGTTCCGCCGTCCCTGTCCGCCTCGGTACTCATGATATTGCTGGTAGCGCCTTTCACTTTTTTGGGGTTAGAACTGGCAGAACCTGCCGGACGGTGGATGCACTCGCTGCCTAAGATTGCCGGTGAAGTGGTTACAGAAGTGGAAGAATTAAGTGACAGCCTCACCATGCAGGAGCCCGCTCCGCCTGCCGAAAAAGAAGATAAATCCTTTTTTGACTGGTTCAGTGATGATGAAGAAGTCAAGCCGGAACAACCGCAGGAAAACATCGTTACCGGCAAACTGAAGCAAAGCGGGATGGAAATCGCTATCACCATAATGAGTACAGCTCCCCTGCTGCTGGCACAAATTTTTGGCTGTATGATCCTTATCTTTTTCCTGCTGGTGTACGGCCCCGCACTGTTTAATGTGTTCATCCGCGACTTTCCGGTAGTCACCAACAAGCGCCGTGCGCTGGTTCTGGTAAACCATATACAGCGGGAGCTGTCTGCTTACATTGTAACGGTGAGTATGATCAACGGTCTGCTCGGCGTCGCCACGGCTGTTGCCCTCACCTACATCGGCGTTGAAGATGCGATTTTATGGGGTTCACTGGTGGCGCTGCTGAATTTCGTCCCCTACCTTGGTGGCCTGGTAAGTTGCAGCGTATTGCTGGTTGCCGGAGTGGTGCAGTTCGGACTGGTTGCGTCAGCACTGTTACCGGCGTTTGCTTTTATGTGTATAAATGCTGTTGAGTCTCAGCTTGTCACGCCTACCGTATTGGGAAGAAGTATGCGGTTGAATCCGCTTATCATCATTCTCTGGCTGTCGGTAGCAGGCTGGCTGTGGGGCGTTGTGGGTGTACTGCTTGCTGTGCCCATTCTGATGAGTTTTAAAATTATCCTCGAAAATCTTGGCAGTCTGCCCCACTGGGTCAAGCTGATCGAGTCGAAATAGACCGCCGGTTCAGCGCCGGCGGCGGGGCTTGCCAGATTTACGCTTGCCTTTATTATCCTGACCCAATGCTTTCGCTCTGAGGGCTTTTTTCGATAACGGTCGCTGGCTGCCGGAAGCGTCTTCCTGACCCGACGGATCAGGCTCAAACCCCGGCTCCCACTGTAATACTGCGCTGTCGCCGGTGAGCTTTTCAATTTCTTCAAGCAGATACTTTTCTTTGCTACAAAGCAACGATACCGCGATACCAGCCTGACCGGCACGTCCCGTGCGGCCAATACGGTGGATATAGTCTTCAGCGTTATAAGGTAACTCATAGTTAATGACGTATTGCAAAGACTGAATATCCAGCCCCCGTGCCGCAACGTCAGTGGCTACCAGCGCCCGCACCTGTCCGGCTTTAAATGCATCAAGCCCCCGCTCTCTCGCGCCCTGAGACTTATCACCATGTACACCGGCGGCACTGATCCCGTCTTTTTCCAGCTCAGCAACCAGTTCATCCACCGCCTGCTTTGTACGGGTAAAAATAAGCACCTGCTGCCAGTTTTTAGCACCAATCATGTAGGCTACCAGGCCGGCTTTACACTTTTTATCTACTTCGTAAAAGCGTTGCTCCACTTTATCTGCCGTGGCATTGCGCGGCGCAACTTCAATCAGTTCCGGCGCGGTGAGCAGCGAGTCTTTCAGTGCATACACTTCATCATTAAATGTGGCAGAAAAGAACAGGGTCTGACGCCGTTCAGGCAAGCGCTTTAATATCCGCTTAATATCAGTAATAAACCCCATATCCAGCATGCGGTCGGCCTCATCAAGCACAAAAGTCTGCAGCGTGCTCAAATCAATCAGTTCTTTGATAGCCAGTTCCAGTAAGCGTCCCGGCGTTGCCACCAGCACATCGCACCCCGCACTTAAAGCTTCAATTTGCGGATTAATACTGACACCGCCATAAGCGACTACGGTATTGACCCCCAGGCCATCACTGTATTTCACAAAGCTCTGATAAACTTGGTGGGCCAGTTCACGGGTAGGCGTGAGCACCAGCACACGAAGTGCTTTTTCACCGGCATCCTGCTCCAGTAAACGCTGGATAAGCGGCAGCGCAAAAGCAGCCGTTTTTCCCGTACCGGTTTGTGCACCGGCCATCACGTCCCGTCCCGCCAGCACATGAGGGATAGCCGCCTGTTGCACAGGTGTGGAAGTGTGGTAGCCCAATTTATCGAGCACAGCCAGCAACTGACTGTTTAAACCTAAATCTGAAAATCCCATAACCCGCACCTTGCAATCACTAAACGGGCGCATTGTACCTGATCAATGAATTTATCGGGTAATAAAACAAAAAAGTCTGCCGGAAGCAGACTTTTCGTTTTTAAAAAATGTGAACGTTAGATTAACGCTGGCGTCTTCTCAGGCCTACCAAACCGCTTAAGCCCAACGCAAGTACACCTAGTGTTGCAGGCTCAGTCACTGACGTTGACGGGGTTGACGCGGCAACAGTACCGAAGTAGAAGTTATCCAGACCTTCAGCCTGTGCAGAAAGAGAATTAACAGTTACCTGAGTAATATAATTCCCGCCATTAAGAATGGTGGCGAAGTAGCCATCTGCAGAATCAACTGTCACAACTTCTGTGGTTGTATCAGACAGCAGTAATTCAAATGATAAGGTGCTGCCGCTATAGAGGGAAAAGATGTCCGAACCGAAAGCATTAATACCAGTGCCTGCAAAAGTGAAAATCAGATTATTTGCATAATAGTTTGAATAAATCTGAGATGAACCTGTAACAGCATAATCACCAATGATTATATCATCCGACTCCGAACCGTTAGTATCAAACGTGACACCTGAATCACTGTAAGATGTCATCACACCACCGGTGCTGTCAAAATCGATTAAAGTAAGACCTGTACCGGCGTCTGCCAAAAAAGAGGCTTCGTCGGTATAGTTGATTAAACCTGCATTTGCAGACGCGGCTAAGATACTACAAACAAAAACTAACAAACTTCTCATGTTTACTCTTCCTTCGGGTTAGATTACTACACTACATGATGGATTTAGCACAATAAGTGCCAACTTTTAAACAATTGATAAATAACAACTAAATCTCAAAAACCAGCATTAAGAACAAACCCTTGTAAAAAAAACAGACAATTAAAATTCTGCTGATTTCATAAACGAAATTGCCGCAGATGCAACACTGACGTTGTATTTCGGACAAAGCAGTTCGGTGACAAACTCTGACGGCGAAACGATATCAGCAATGATGTAACACTTGTGCTTCGCGCGGGTGAGTCCCACATACATCAGCCGCCTTTCTTCGGCGTGGGGATAAGTATCAGACGATGGCAGCAGTGCTTCGATAAGCCCGTCTTCCCTGCCAGAGCCCGGAAATCCGTTCTTGCCTCCGGAAAACCCAATCAGAATGCAGTGATCTGCTTCCAGCCCTTTAGATTTGTGAAAACTCCAGAAACGCACATTGTTATTCAGGTTTTGTTTGCTCAATGCGTGTTTTGCTTCATCCAGCAGAAAGTTATAGCGGGCAATCACCGCCACTGTACTTTCAGGTTCATTGCTGCGGATTTTGCTGACGACTTCCGCTATGCGCTCGTATACCCCGTTTTCTTTGCCAGGTTTATCATCCAGTAGAAAGATCTGCGGCGTATCCGTTTTGGTATGCGTGTCGATGGACTTCCTGAACTGCTCCGGATTTTCCATGATAAATTGACCGGCGGTATCAGCGATGCTGTTGTTGTAGCGAAACGTTTTTTGCAGTTTGGTTTCGGTATAGCTGCCGGCTACTTTCCCGAAGCGGGTGGTCAGCGAAAGCTTGCCGCCGGAGAACCGGTAAACAGACTGCCAGTCATCTCCCACCACCGTAAGCGATGTTGCCACACCGTTTGCCTTTGCTCTATCCACCAACGCTGTGATCAGCGCCATCCTTGACGCAGAAATATCCTGAAATTCATCTACCAGAATGTATTTCCAGCGCGGGATAAACGTCCCTTTTTCAACTAACTCTGTGGCCCGGGTGATCAAATCATCAAAATCGATGCAATCCTGCCGCTTAAGTTCGTTAACGTAGTCTTTATGAAGCGCACTGAGTAAACCTGCAATTTTCCCTGCCGGTTTAATGCCCGCCTCCGTCAGCCGTTTACTGACACCTGTTCTGTTTAATCCCTCTACCCGCATTGCCTGCAAAGCTTTAGTAAGCAGTTCTGTCGCGGCAGTTATCAGCGCCTGCCCGCTTAGTTGCGTCTCCCGACCTTCCTGTACAGAAAGCATGGTAATCAACAGCTGTTTGCGGGCAGCGTCTTCTGCGGTGTACTCATGCATCCATTGCGCTATCCACATCTTTAATTCCGCGCTGTTTTCAGCAAATACACTGATTTGTGTGGAACGCCCTGCCTCCTGCAAAATCTGCCGGCCAAGCGCATGAAACGTCCCAATCTGCGGCTCAGTATCCAGTTTAATAGCGTGTGTCTGCGCTTTATCCAGCAAACGCGCTTTCAGCTCCAGGGACGCAGAACGGTTATAGGCGAGCACCAGAATGTCCTGCGGCTTTGCCAGAGCGCGGTCAATCAAGTCCAGCGTTTTTGCCACCATGACCGAGGTCTTCCCTGTACCGGCAGCCGCCAGTACCATGTTTCTGTCGTTGGAACGCAGCACCGCCAGACGCTGTTTAGTGGTTAAGGGGTTCGACTCAACCGTATCAAAAAATCCACAGCGGGCTTTCAATTGCATTTGCTCGTGATACGACCGCAACTTTGCCATATCGAAGGGGTACAGACTCAGAATATCTTTCACCGCTGCAATAGCATCTGCCGAAAGCATGGATTGCCAGTCAGCCTGATAATTACTGTAATCTCTGTACAGGGAATCAATAAGCGAACGCAGTGCTTCTTCCTGCGAGTCTTTAGGGTATTGCAGCTTTACGCTGTCATTAAACTCAGTAAAGACAGCCTGCAAATAGGCCTTTAAATGCCTGCGGATGATTTTATTCGCTGCTGCCTGTAACGCCTCCACATTTTCAGACTTAAGGAACCGGTAGCGGACTGTCGTTTTTACACCTTCCAGTCGCAGTTCATCACCCAAAAACCGTTTCTTTACCTTAAATAACGTGCGGACTGAGGCCAACGGAAGATATCTGTCTTTTCTGCCGCGATGAGTAAAAACCAGGTTTTCTTTAGTGAGGGTGAGTGTAGGTTTACCAAATAATTTGCCGGCAAAATTAGGCCGGACAGCCATGTCTGACAACAACAACGTCCTTTCTTTTGTGCATCACTGTGCAGGAATGAAAACCGGTATTCTACACTATCTTCAGTTCTTGCTGTGCTGTTGCTAGAATGCGGGAAACACTTTTGCCGGGCCACCCTGTGAACATACGCGTTATTCCTGTTACTCCCTTTGCACAAAATTGCTCCCTCATCTGGGATCCTGACACCATGAAAGGGGCACTTGTCGATCCCGGTGGCGACAGCAGTAAACTGTACGATGCGGTAACGCAAAATGGTGTAACCATAGAAAAAGTCATCCTCACCCACGGACACCTTGACCACGTAGGCGCGACGACCGAAGTGGCATCACATTACAATGTGCCGGTTATCGGCCCGCATACCGGCGATAAATTCTGGCTCGACGGCCTGCCAATGCAGAGCCAGATGTTTGGCTTTCCGCCTGCAACACCGTTTGCGCCGGATCAGTGGCTGAACGACAACGACACAATAACAGTGGGCAACCTTACACTTGAGGTGCTGCACTGTCCCGGCCATACACCCGGTCATGTGGCACTGGTGGAAAGAACCACAAACACGGTCATTGTGGGCGATATCCTGTTTGCAGGTTCCATTGGTCGTACGGATTTTCCACAGGGAAATCACCAGCAACTCATCGACAGTATCCGCAGCAAGCTGCTTACCCTGCCTGATGAAATGAAAGTGTATCCCGGCCACGGCCCGACCAGCACCATCGGGCATGAGCGCAAAACCAACCCCTTTGTGGCAGACAGTAAGTTTGGTTGATGTGACCGTCCCGCCGGCAAAACACATTTAGCGCAAACCGCGCTCGTTAGCCGGCTTTTTGTATCTAATCCGGAGTCTTTATGAATAAAATATCAGCCAGCCGGCTGTTAGTGGTTTTAGTGTGTATCATCATCGCCGGTTGCAGCACGCTGGCTTCTCTTGCGTCTTACAGCGTAACCAGCGCGGACCTGCAACGGGAACTGGATAAGCAGGTTACCAGCCTGCAGGAACAGGCTTCTGTCGTCGGTCTTCCCATTCTGCTGGAGGTCAACGACATGCAGGTAAATGTGGGGCCGGACAACCGTCAGACCATTCAGCTAATTGCTGACGCCACTGCCACGTTGTCGGTTCCGGGACTGACCTACCCCGCCAAAGTGAAACTGGATGTCGAAGGCATGCCTTACTATGACTCAAGCAAAAAAGCCGTATTCATCCGCTCACTGGTGCTCAATGACACCACCGTGGATGCCATGGGCTATCGCGGCAATCTCGCGCCTGTAAGCAGTAAAGTAATGGGGCTGCTGAATCAGTTTTTAATGGATCAGCCGGTGTATGAAGTGAAGAACGTCCCCTCCGGCTATGCGTGGCTGACAAACATGCCACTGTCGATGACCGTTGAGTCCGGGAAGATTGTGTTCCGTCCGCAAAGCGCGGAATAATACGGGTGGCAGAATACTATCTGGTTGTATCCGCTTTACTCATTGCCAGCGCATTTAGTGCTTCCCGATGGGTAAAGTTTGGCCTGCCTCTTCTGCTGCTGTCAGCGCTCTGCTTCGTTACCCTGTCTCCCGTATTTCTGATTTTTGTTGCTTTATATATTTATGTCACCCGGAGCCTGAGTGCGCATCAGAGTAAACCGGCTAACCCGTGGATAACCAGACTCTTTCAATTAATGTGGTTCGTGCTGAGTGCAGGACTCATCATCCATAAACTGCCCGGCTACCAGGGGCTTTTGATTGCAGAGAACATTGCCCTGAAAGCCAGCAGTTTACCCGCCAGCTTTTATTTGAATGTGGACAAAGCCTTGTTCAGCTGGTCAGCACTATGCTTTGTCCCCCTTATTAAACGTAGCTTCCCCTCAAACCCCCGGGTTAGATGGTGGATGCCGGCTTTGGTAGTGCCATGTGGTATCAGCGCCGTTGTAATGATTGCGGTCAGTACAGGCATCGTCACCTGGCAAGTGGCAGTACCGGCATGGTTTCCGCTGCTCGCACTTTCCAACCTCATCAACACCTGTGTAGCAGAAGAGCTGTTATTCCGTGGCCTGCTGTTTAAGTTTGTAACCAATAAACTGCCCGCCACGCTTTCATCATCCACCCGCACTTTGCTGATACTGACTATAACCAGCGCAGTATTTGGTCTCGCTCATTTTGCAGGCGGCACCAGCTACATGATTGTCGCTACAGTGGCGGGGTTACTTTACGGTGCCGTATATATGCTAACCGGCCGCATTATTTTTGCCGTACTGACACACTGGCTACTGAATATCACCCATATGCTGGTGCTGACTTATCCTATGACGGATGTATGAAGTGAAGAACAGAAAAATGAGAACAGCAGTCCACCTTGTCACGTGCCTTGTCGTCGCTATTTCACTAAGCGGATGCAGTGTATTTTCAAAACCAAACTCGATAGAAAAAATACTTTCTGATTCCGGCCCGGTTGCCAAAGCAAGTGACGGTAGATATCAAAATAGCTATCCGGGAGAAAAGGAATATCCGGTAACCTGTGAAGAAAACTGTTACCCCGATACGCCACAATTGAAGTGTGACGAAGACAATAGCCGTTGCATCTTCATTGGCGAGAATCCGGAAATTGAAGAGGAATATGGTTTCAATATAACCTGGCTTGGTCATGCCAGCTTTCTGGTTACACTGCCAGACTCCACAACGCTGCTCTTCGACCCGGTAAGTGAGCAATTTGACTGGCCCATAGACTGGCTGCATGCATTAAGCGGCGGCATGATCCGACAGCCACCCGATTGGCCAGATTCAGCTACATCAGGCATCGATGCAGTGCTGTACTCACATTTGCACTACGATCACTTTAACAAAGCGGACATTAAAAAACTTGGAAGTGAACCCACATATTTTGTGCATCAGGATACTGCCAGTTACCTGCCAGAAAACGGATTTTCCATCAAAGAAATGAGCTGGTTCAGTGATTACCAGAAAGGTGCAGCAACCATAAGTGCAGTTCTTGCACATCATTTCAACAGCCGCTTCTCGGTGCCTCTCATTTACGAAGATAACGAAAAAGCGCTGTGGGGAGGCTGGCTAGTTGAGCACCAGGGCAAAAAGCTACTTTTCGCAGGCGACACCGGATACTCGCCCCACTTTAAAGATATAAAGCAACGATATGGCAGTATAGATGTTTGCTTATTGCCCATTGCATCCTACTATCATCCGGAATATGGAAAGTGGTACCGGTATGTTCATACCACACCTGAAGACGCCCTTGTTGCCGCTGAGGACCTTGGCTGCAAGGTGATGATTCCTTGGGGCTACGGAAATGCCAGCTGGCAAATGGGCGATCATTCCTCTCACTCTCCGCTCAAACGTTTATTGAAAATGCATAAGGAGGTTAATGCAAAGCTACCATTAGTAATCCTGAATGAAGGGGAGAGCGTGGCGCTGTAATATCGGCTTGGAATTAGTTTGCATTCGGGCCATGAGCTCGGATCAAGAGAAAATAACTGTGATATTTTGGCAAAGGTAGAATATTTCCCAGTTTCTCTATCGATGACTGACCGCTGAAATCACTTACAGGGTAGTCCGCTTCAGACAATTAGCTGTCGTTCAACAATGTCAATTCCTACTTCTAATTTTGGTCAGAAGCGGACATCAGAAATACCATATAGGACTGGTAAGCATAGGTAAATTTCAAAGTTCTGAGTTTTGTTCGAAATTATATTGGGAATAAAGTTATGAATCGTAATTGGAAGGTAACAGCGCATGAAACCAGCACTTAGCACCAAGAGCCCAGTACCCGCACTTATCAAATTCAGCATTATTTTCTGATTTATACCTGGCCCCCTTTGCGCTCACGGAACTTTTTAATTACCGGAAGCAAAACAGCCTTAAAAAAGTATTTTACCAGCAACACCACCGCAATGATGAAAACAAAAGTGCCAGAGAAAAGATGCACACTGGCACCAGCTGGCGTTGTGGAGAAATACCAAGTAATAATGCCAGAAGCAAATAAACTGAAAATAACCAGTCTGCCGCTGATAATTTTAAGAAAGGCTTCAAGTAATTCCATATTAATCTCCGGTTCTCCAACTGCTGATGGCATTGAATATTTGCCTGGCAATTAATGAAATTTCGCTTTCCCGCATTGCCCTCAATCGCTCAGCGGGAGTCGGCGTTTGCTTGCTTTCAGTGTCGCCATCTGAGCGTTGTTGTGCAGACTCCGATGCCCGAGCTGACGAAAATAAAGTCATTGGTGCACGAGACTGGGAGATCGTCATTTTATGGCGAACGTTGTTAATCACATTTGCAATTTCAGAAGGCGTATATGGCTCTAGACTGATAACAAAAATTTCTTCGGGAGCAACATTCTCTGTAGAGAATAATTCCTGCCCGGAACCGTAAATTGCAATCGTAGCGTAGGCATCGCGTACCGTACCCCGATAGCGCTTTTGTAGTTGACGCGCCATAGAAACAGAATAATTTTCGATAGAAAGGGGGTTCTCATCACTTTCTACCGGTGCAATAAAGGGGATTGTCGATTCTGCATCATCAGTCAGTCGCGACAGATATTCATAAGATTCAAAATTCTCTTTAAATGAAGCGATGGCAGAGTCAATCTGTCTGCGGTTAGATGTTACTTCAGTGATAACCAAATAAAGAAAGTAGGGGCTGGCTTTAAAGGATGTTGAAAAGCTCTCGTCGTCATTAGTTAACAGAACCGTACCTATCTGATAATCTGAATGCCCTGACATATCAGGCTTAGAGCTGCCAAAGAGCCCTTGACCTATTGCTTTTCCGCCATAAGAAAAACTTCCTGCGTCCTTGCTCTTCGCTACTTCCAATACAATTCCTTTCTGCTTAACATCTGAATTGATGGTCGCTCCGGTAGATTTTACAATCTCATTTAAAGTCGACTCACAACCGGCAATGAGTGCCGCAATCATTGTAACCATTACGAGTGACAATAAACGCTGGTAATCCATTACTCCGCTCCAGATTCATATTCGTGATTAATTTTCAAGTCAGCTGTTGAGAAACCAGAACGGGACGACAGAATTTCCCTTCTTCCTGATGGTATAACAACTAAACTCATTGCTTTAAATTCAGTTATATAGACAAGCGTACACAGCAGATTAACTACAATTTTATGTTTGTTCTCTGAAAAAATATGCCGCTTACAAAGATATCTGACTAGTAATACTGCCTACTGCCAGAGCAGATAAAGGCCCCGAACCAGCAACCCTAATCAAATATCATACAAGCTGGTACCAAAATCAACAATTTGAAACCAAAACACGGCTACCCGCACAAATGATGTGCGTCACTATAGTCACACATACTCAACAGTCGCCACTACAGTAAGCGCTAAGTGGAAGAGTGGTTTTTAATAAAGTTACACGTTTGCGTAGTTGTCACAGCACATAAGAAATACCCTGTGCAGGTGGCATCAACAGGGATAAGTACTTTTACTGAAACGAAACTAATGAAGTTGGTGAGTTTTCAGTCAAGGAACGCAGACTACGGGACTGCCCCAGTTCCATTCAGGTTGCAGGGAAGCAGAACAATTTATGGGAGGGTGTTGGGCGGTTTTTCCGGCGAACGGGGCTCGCATTTTATTCTTTCTTTACTCTTCAGTATAGCCAATCAGGTCTGTGCCGATGAACGTTGGCAGATTGTTGTTCTGTCAGCCCCCGCGTATCAGTCATCAGAAAAACTACGCGCCGTTCACCGGTCTCCAAGCACTCGTTTGAATAATGCACTGTCTAGTGCAGATTTTGATGTTATGAATCGTAACGATCTGGCTTACCTGATTTTGTCACATATAAGAACAATTCATCTAAGGAAACTGCGAATAAGTCCCGCAATTTAGCGCTCAATTAAACCGCTGCACGACCTGCGTGATTTTTGAACTTCTATTTTGCAATTTAGACCAATATATCGCTGTTTCAGGCCGAATTTCGGCCCAATTCCGGGTTATTCCCGGATTTCAGACATATCTTGTCTGTCGTCGCAACATCTGGTCTACTTTAAACAGGTTCGCCAAGGTGAATAGCATGGCTAACTGTGAATCATTTTTCATCATCCCTTTATAGCGTGCTTTGATAAAGCCAAACTGACATTTGATGATACGGAACGGGTGTTCTACCTTCGCCCTAATGCTGGCTTTTAAATATTCGATGTTGATGACGGTTTTATTCTTGCGGGGATGCTTCTTCATCGCCCGAACTTTGCCGGGACGCTCTGCTATCAGCCATTCCACGTCGGTGTCTTTCAGCTCTTCGCGTTTTTCCTAAGTAAAAAAGCGAACCAATAGGCTCGCCTTCTTAAATGAGATTTGAATGACTAGTTAACCCACTTAATTAAAATAACCAACTTCATTCCATGCCCTTAAGAAACCTCACTCCTCAATATAGCTCTCAATACCCGGACAAGAGCAAATCAGGTTGCGGTCGCCGTATACGTCGTCGATACGGTTTACGCTTGGCCAGAACTTGTTGCGGGCAACAGACTCAACCGGGTAAGCGGCGACCTGACGGTCGTAGCTGCGGGTCCAGTCGCTGTCGCAAATGTCGGCCAGCGTGTGTGGTGCGTTGTGCAGCGGGTTGTCTGTGGAATCCCACTCACCGCTTTCCACTTTGGCGATTTCGTTGCGAATGCTGACCATGGCTTCAATGAAGCGGTCCAGCTCGTACTTGGCTTCAGATTCCGTAGGCTCGATCATCAGCGTGCCGGCTACCGGGAAGCTCATGGTCGGTGCGTGGAAACCGTAGTCGTTCAGACGCTTGGCGATGTCCATTTCGGTCACACCGGACGCTTCTTTAAGCTGACGCAAGTCGATAATACACTCGTGAGCAACACGACCGTTACGGCCTTTGTACAGTACCGGATAATGGCCTTCCAGCGCTTTCGCCACGTAGTTAGCATTTAAGATGGCAACTTCCGTCGCTTTACGTAAACCTTCCGAGCCCATCATTTTGATGTACATGTAGCTGATTGGCAGAATAGATGCACTGCCCCATGGCGCTGCTGATACTGCACCACAATCTTTACCTGTACCTTCAATGTTTACCACTGCGTGGTTTGGCAGGAAAGGCGCAAGGTGTGATTTCACACCAATTGGTCCCATACCCGGGCCGCCGCCACCGTGAGGGATACAGAAGGTTTTGTGCAGGTTCAGGTGCGATACATCAGAGCCGATGAAGCCCGGTGACGTAACGCCTACCTGTGCGTTCATGTTGGCACCGTCCATGTAAACCTGACCGCCGTACTGGTGCACGATGTCGCAGATTTCACGGATAGTTTCTTCATAAACACCGTGAGTGGACGGATAGGTGATCATGGCACAAGACAGGTTATCACCCACTTCTTCTGCTTTCTTACGCAAGTCAGCTAAATCAACGTTACCGTTCTTATCACACGCCACAACAACCACGTTCAGGCTGACCATTTGTGCTGAAGCAGGGTTTGTACCGTGCGCTGAACTTGGGATCAGACAAACATTACGGTGACCTTCGCCACGGCTTTCGTGGTAACGCTGAATTGCCAGCAGACCGGCATATTCACCCTGTGCACCGGAGTTAGGCTGCATAGATAATGCGTCGTAACCGGTGATGTTAATCAGCCACTCACTCAGCTCACCAATCATTTCCTGATAACCGGAAGCCTGGTCCACTGGCGCAAACGGGTGAAGCTGACCGAACTCAGGCCAGGTGACCGGAATCATTTCGGCTGTCGCGTTCAGTTTCATGGTGCATGAACCCAATGAAATCATTGAGTGGTTCAGTGCTAAATCTTTGTTTTCCAGTGACTTGATGTAACGCAGCATCTCAGTTTCTGAGTGATACGAGTTAAATACATCATGAGTCAGGAAATCAGACGTACGTACCAGATCCGCAGGAATAGACTGGCTGCCCTGTGTGGTAACTTCAGCGTCCAGATCATCCACGGTTAAACCGTGATCGCCACCCAGCAGTACATCGAACAGGCCGGCAATATCTGCACGGGTGGTGGTTTCATCTAACGACACACCCACAGCGCCTTCAAGATCGGCACGCAGGTTTAGGCCGCGGGCATAAGCCGCTTCAAGCACTTCTGCTTTGTTATCCACCATCACGGTTAACGTATCGAAGAAAGTGCTGTGCTTCAGCGCAACGCCTTTTTGCGTTAAGCCGGTTGCCAGAATATCAGCGAAACGGTGAATGCGGTTAGCGATGGTTTTCAGGCCTTCAGGACCATGATAAACGGCGTAGAAAGACGCCATGTTGGCCAGCAGCACCTGTGCAGTACAGATGTTAGAGTTGGCCTTTTCACGACGGATATGCTGTTCGCGGGTCTGCAGCGCCATGCGCAGTGCAGGACGGCCACGGGTGTCTTTACTTACACCGATGATACGGCCGGGTAATGAACGCTTGTACGCATCACGGGTAGCGAAGAAGGCAGCGTGAGGACCACCGTAACCCATCGGTACACCGAAACGCTGTGCACTGCCCAGTGCCACGTCAGCACCCAGCTCGCCCGGCGATTTAAGCATAACAAGGCTCATCAGATCTGCCGCTACAGCAACAATACCTTTTTTGGCTTGTACCGCTGCAATGATGTCACTGATATCTTTTACTTCACCGCTGGTAGTCGGATATTGCAGCAGCGCACCGAACACATCGTGCTCTGCGGCTTCTTCTGCAGGACCGGTAACGATACCGAAACCAAACATTTCAGCGCGGGTTTCTACCACGTCTTTGGTTTGCGGGTGCACATCATCAGCGATAAAGAACAGGTTCGCTTTTTTGTTTTTCGAAACACGCCTGGCCAGAGCCATGGCTTCTGCGGCTGCTGTGCCTTCGTCCAGCAATGAGGCTGAGGCCAGTTCCAGACCGGTCAAATCAATAGTGACCTGCTGGAAGTTCAGAATGGCTTCAAGACGGCCCTGGGCAATTTCAGGTTGATACGGCGTGTATGCCGTGTACCAGCCCGGATTTTCCAGCACGTTACGCAGAATAACGTTCGGTACGTGGGTGTCGTAATAACCCATACCGATAAAAGAGCGGTTGATTTTGTTTTTAGAAGCCACGGCTTTCAGTGCAGCCAGTGCATCAACTTCTGTCTCGCCACTACCTACTTCAATGGGTTTATCCAGTTGAATAGCTGCCGGTACAGTTTGTGCCATCAGATCATCCAGTGAGTCAGCGCCCACAGATGCCAGCATGGCTTGAATTTCTTCTTCACCCGGGCCGACGTGGCGGCGGATAAAGGCATTTTTTTGCTCTAACTGAGCCAAAGTAAGGGATGAATTCGACATAGTTTTGTTAAGCACTTGCAATGGGTTATAAAAACAAAAGGGGCTTAAATTGCCCCTTTAAGCCTTTTTGGATGTTGGCTCTGTAACGAATTAGTCTTCGTCGATGCTGTTTTCGTAGCCTTCTGCATCCAGCAGACCTTCTGCTTCAGCAGGATCATCCGCTTTAATCTTGAATAACCAGCCGTCTCCGTACGGGTCGCTGTTTACCAGCTCAGGAGAGTCTTCCAGCGCATCGTTAATCGCAACGATTTCGCCGCTGATTGGCGCGTATACATCAGATGCAGCTTTAACAGACTCAGCGACACATACGTCGTCACCGGTACTTACCGCGTCGCCCACATCAGGCAAATCAACAAATACCATGTCACCCAGTAAGTCCTGAGCGTGCTCAGAAATACCTACAGTGAAAACACCATCGCCTTCAGGTCGAACCCACTCGTGAGTTGATGCATAACGTAAATCGGTTGGGATATTGCTCATAATAAGTTCCTGATTATTCCTTGATGTTGGGATTACAATACACTTTTACCATTGCGTACAAAGCTGGGCTTAACCACATTTACTGTAACCCACTTTTTACGCATTTCCACCTCTACAGTTTCACCTGTATTGGCAGGTACCCGGGCCAGTGCAACGGAATGCCCTAATGTTGGTGAGAAGGTGCCTGAAGTGATCACACCTTCTCCTGATTCCGAACGCACTTTTAAACCGTGACGTAACACGCCTTTCTCGGTCATTACCAGGCCGACAAGTTTGTCAGTACCGGTTTCTTTTTGTGCTTCTAATGCTTTACGGCCGACGAAATCACGGTCTGCCGGTTCCCATGTGATGGTCCAGCCCATGTTGGCAGCCAGCGGAGAAACGGTTTCATCCATATCCTGACCGTACAGGTTCATACCGGCTTCTAAACGCAGCGTGTCACGTGCACCTAAGCCACACGGTTTAACGCCTGCATCCAGTAAGTCCTGCCAGAACTGACCTGCCTGCGTGGCAGGAACCATAATTTCGTAGCCTGCTTCACCGGTGTAACCCGTGGTAGCAATAAATAAATCTTCAGCCTGTACGCCGAAGAACGGCTTCATGCCGGCCACCGCTTCTTTCTGAGCTGCGCTGAACAGCGTAGCGGCTTTTTCTTTCGCATTCGGGCCCTGAACGGCAATCATCGCGAAGTCCGGCTTTTCAGTAATGGTGACATCAAAACCGCTGGCTTTGTCTTTCAGCCAGTTCATATCTTTTTCACGGGTGGCAGAGTTCACTACAAGGCGATAGTTTGTTTCATCGAAGAAATACACGATGAGATCATCAACCACACCGCCTTCTTCATTCAGCATGCCGCTGTAAAGCGCCTTACCTTTAACCTGTAACTTGGCTACGTCGTTAGCCAGCAGGTAGCGCAGATAATCTTTTGCCTGCGCGCCTGTTACATCAACAATGGTCATGTGAGACACATCGAACATACCGGCGTCTTTACGCACCGCGTGATGCTCTTCGATTTGTGAACCGTAATTAATTGGCATATCCCAGCCGAAGAAATCGACCATTTTTGCGCCAGCTTCAAGGTGCTTAGCGTGTAATGCGGTGGTATTCGTCATGCGACTTTGTCCGTTTCGATGTGATAAAAACAACACAAAGTATAGGTTTACGACAAAAGACCAATCAAATTGGAATTTCTTATCCTTACATTTGCAAATATAATATAAGAAACTCATATCATCAGCATTTCAAATCATTATGAAGCAGTTGTCGTTAGATAACTTACGTACTTTCGTGAGTGTTATTGAGCAAGGTGGATACGCTAAAGCAGGCGAATGGCTGAGCCGTTCCCAGCCCGCTATCAGCTTACAAATCAAAAAACTGGAAGAGCAGTTAGACCGGAAATTGTTTACCAAAGTGGGTCAGCGGCACCTGCCCAGTAATGATGGCAACTGGCTTTATCCTAAAGCAAAAGAATTGCTTGAGATGAACGATGCCATTTTCCGGTCGTTAACCCCCGCTCCGTTAAGTGGCCGACTGCGTCTTGGCATTCCGAACGAATTCGCCTCAACACTGTTACCGGGTTTAATTGGTGAATTTTCCAAGCGTTACCCGGATGTTTCACTGGAAGTGACCTCATCGCTAAGCCGCGATTTGCTCCATGCTTCAAGGCGCAGCCAGTTCGATTTGATTCTGGCTCTGGTGAATCCTGATACGGAAGCCGGCGGCGAACTGGTGCTGGAAGACGATATGGTGTGGGTGGGCGATGCCGCCAGACCGTTGGTAAGCGACCATATTTCCTTAGTGCTTGCGCCGGACGGTTGTATGTACCGCAGCCGGGTTATTGATGAATTAAAGCAGCAAACACGGGTGTGGAAAATTACCTACACCAACGCTGATTTGGGCGGTCTGGTTGCCGCTATTCAGCAGGGTTTAGGGATCACCGCCCTCGCCCGCTCCAGTATGCCGGAGAATTTAACTATCTTAAAAGACAGCCGCCTGCCCCGCCTGGGGAAAGTCAATATTTGCCTGTTCAATCAGGATACCCAGCATCCGGTGGTCAGCCGCACGCTGGCGGAGTTTATAAAAAGCAGGTTGCAGCGTTAATCTGTTTTAGATCCGTTCCTGAGTTCAGTGGTGCCGGCCTGGCAGTATGCTTAGTATGAAGTGGTTAAAACTTAACGTTATTAATCAACCATAAGATAAGGATGCCACTGTGGACCACGAACATACGCCGCCACTATCAACAACGAGGTTTCCGGCAGAAAATCTGCTCGCCGGTGTACTGCTTTTTACTCTGGGCATGGGAGCAGGTGCGGCTATTGGTATGTCATGGGTCGTTTAATATGTCAGTTTTGTGACAATCACCTTTGAATATACGACTAAAGACTATACACTCCGCTGCCATTCTTACCGGCTGCAAGGTGAAATGTGTCTTTTACTTGTTCTTCTCTTCGTTTTCTTTTCATTACATTCAGCGTTCTTTCTGCATTTAACAGCAATGCCACGTCTTTATTCTCAGACTACGAGGGTAACGGCCTGACTTATTCTACAGCGGATAATCAGTATTCCGTGCAAATCCGTGGCAGAGCACAGTTTCGCTTTGCCAGCCCGGGCGCCGGGCAACCCAACGATATCGGCGATTTCATTGCTGAAAGTGGCAATCAGTTCGATATTAACCGTGCCCGGCTAAAGGTTGGCGGCCACGCTGTTCGTGAATGGGTAAAGTACTACTGGGAGTACGACGCGGCAGATTCCCGCACATTAAACGCTACCATTGCGCTGGAAAAGTATGACGGGCTAAAGGTGAAGTTTGGTCAGTGGAAAGTGGAATACTCACGTGAGCGTAGTGTGAGCAGCGGCGGACAGCAAATGATGGACCGCTCAATCATCAACCGTGTTTTTACTCTGGATCGCCAGCAGGGTATGTCGGTTTATGGGCATATTGATGAAGGCGGCGCGGCAAACTTTAATTACTGGACAGCCCTGTTAACCGGCTCCGGTCGCGGTGAATATCACAATCACGATGGCAACCCCATGTATGCCGGACGTTTCCAGTGGAACTTTCTGGGTAAGGAAACCGGTTTTAAAAACAGTGATATCAAACGCTCGTCGGAACCTGCAGCCGCTGTTGCTGTAGCCGGCGCAAAATACCGCAGTATTTACACCCGCTTTTCCTCGTCGGGCCCGGGCGCACTGGATAATATCGACATTGGTGAAGCCCCTGACCAATACGACGTAAAACAATATCTCGTCGACGGCGCATTCTTCTATCAGGGTTTTAATGCTCAGGGCGAATATCATAAAAAAGAGGTCACCGACAGAATTAACGGGAGCCGGCAAACAACCCTGCGTGGCTATTATGTGCAGGCCGGATACTTCCTAAATGAACAGTTAGCCTGGTGGCCTGCGCCGCTTGAAGTGGCAGCAAGATATGCCACGTACGATCCGAAAACCGGTGATGACGGCGACAGGTTTTACGAACGCACACTGGCATTTAACTGGTTTATCAACGGTCATAACAACAAAATGACCGCTGAAGTCAGTAATATCAGCATGGAACAACAGAGTGAAGAGGTGGGAGACCGGATAACCTGGCGCTTACAATGGGATGTCAGTTTTTAACCGCTGCCGGATTCAATATTATTGCTTACTCATCTTACCAACAAAAATTACTACTTTTGTCTAAATTACCTGACTACACTGAAGAGTATACTAGTAAAAACTATGATTCTAAAAATAGTTGCCGGATGGTCGTCATCCGGTATGTGTAAAAGTTTTCATGTGGCAACCTGTCTTCCTGCCCCTTTACACAGTAACCGGGAAATATCATGAGAAACGACATTGAGATTAATTTACGTAAAGTAAACTCTCTTTTGCTGACAGCGTTGTCAAGCTATTGTCAACGCTGTCACTACAGAGTCAGAAGTATTGAAAATGCTAATGATTTGAAAATCGTTGCAGAGCTTTATAACGAAGATGTGCTGACGATGAAGTTGCTGGCTGAAGGCGAAGTGGTGATAGAAACTCAAAACTACTACAGCGGTGAATCCCGCTTCACGCGGGAATCGTTGAATGCACTACTGCGTGCTACCAACCCATCGCCTGAGCCAGCCACTGACGCTTGATAGCGGGAATGGCGTCTGTCATTACCAGCCCGGCCCCGCGCACAAATTTCTTCAGGGGATGATTTCCGGCAAACAACGTTTTAAACCCGTCCATTGCCGCGACCACCGCCATAGCATCAGCCTTTCTCGCCCGCTCGAACGCCCGTAAATTTTCAAGAGATGCAAAATCTTTATCATCCTGAGCACAGGTTTTAAGTGTTTCTGCCAGCGCAAAAGCGTCACGCATCCCTAAGTTCGCTCCCTGCCCCGCCAGTGGATGAATGGTATGTGCCGCATCACCGATTATAACCATGCCGTTCTTTGCCCACTGTCTGGCATAACGCATGGTAAGCGGGAAGCTGTGCCTTTCACTTTCTACCGTTAACACGCCCAGAACACTGTCACTGGTTGCACTGAGGGCATGATTAAAAGCTTCATCACTCAACCCGGTTAAAGACGATGCCACTTCATTGGTTTGAGACCAAACTATAGAAACCAGATCCGGCTCAGATAAAGGTAGCAGCGCTAACGGTCCGTCCGGGGTAAACACTTGTCTCGCGCACTGTTCGTGAGGTACGGAGGTTCTCACTGTAGCGACGATTGCCGAATGACCGTAATCTTTGAAGGTAAGAGGAAATTGGGCTTGCCGGCGCACAAAGGAATTCGCACCGTCGGCACCGACCAGTAGCCGGCAGGCCAGTACCTGGTCGTTCTTCAGCATCAGCATGGTTTCCCGTTGACCACTAAGTACCTTCTGAATACGGGTTTCAATTAATTTTACGTAAGACTGCTGCGCTACCGTGTCAGCCAGCGCATTGATCAGCAACTGGTTTTCAATAATATGACCCAGTTGCGGCGCGGGTAAATCTTCCTTCGAAAAATGAATTTTTCCGAAGCTGTCTTTATCCCAGACGGACATCGTGTGATAGGCACTTACCCGCTCTTGCGGCATGCGCTGCCATACGCCAAGGTCTGACAACGTTGAATAATTAGCCCCGTTAATTGCACTGACCCGTAACGCAGGTTCTGCCGGCATCTCACGGGAAAATGGCTGGTCGCTGATCACGGCCACAGATAACCCGCTGTCATGCAAGGCTGCTGCAAGGCTTAATCCCACCATGCCGCCACCCGCAATTGCAATATCCACTGTATCCATGCTCTTTCTCCTGAATATTATGCGCCCGGGGCAAATCCGGTGGTTTGTCTGACAAAAAACGATTTCAGCGACGGACAGTTATCCATCGCCATCAAGCCGGCATTTCTGGCTGCCAGCAAACCCCGGTTATCATTGGAAAACAATCTGACCAGGCCATCGGTCAGCGTGATAGTTGCCTTTTTGTCCTGCTCACGGTTCAGCGCATATTGGCGCAACACATGAAAAGCACCGGGATCATCAGCATCAGCCAGTTGTGCCACCAGCGCACAGGCGTCCCGTAAGCCAAGATTAAAACCCTGCCCGGCAATGGGGTGAAGTGTTTGCGAGGCGTTGCCACACACGACTGCGCGATGCGTGGTGGTATTCACCGTACGCTGCAGTGTCAGGGGATACGCAGTGCGTTCACCGGCCTGCAGAATTGCGCCCTGCCGCCAGCCGAAATTTTTTTGCAGCGCCTGAATAAAAGTTTTATCACCGGACTGCATCAGGGTTTCCGCCCGTTCAGGCGACACCGTCCATACAACGGAGAAACCGCAGGCATTTCGGTGTCCGGATGCAAAGCCCGGATCGTAAGGTAAAAAAGCCACCGGCCCTTCCGCGGTAAAACGCTCATAAGCACGATGTTCGTGAGGCTTTTGCGTGATGACGTTCACCACAATGGCGGTTTGACGGTAATCCTTTGCGGTACGCTCAAACCCGAGTTCTTCATGCAGTGGCGAACGGCCACCATCTGCCAGAATAACCAGCCGGGCACGCAGAGTTTCGCCATTGCTTAAGGTAAGTTCCGTGGCATCCTGAGTCCGGCTGACTGAACTCACATGCAACGGACAAAACAAACTGAATCCCGGGGTCTCCGGCGGAATTTGCAGGGCTTCACCCAGGTGCTTCAATGAAATTACCTGCCCGAAATGGCTGACGTGAAAGTCATCAGCATTGAGCTGGCAGAGCCCGGCAGCTCCTTTGTCTGAAACCTGAATATGCTTGATGGGCACGGCACCGGCAGAACCTGCGTCGATATCCAGCGCGGCCAGCTCATCCACGGTGCGTTTTGCCAGTGCAATCACTCTGGCATCAAACCCGGGATGGGAACCGTCTGAGGTATAAGCGTTGGCTTCGACCAGCGCAACAGAAAAGCCGGTGTGTTTCAGCAATCCGCGGGCAATAACGTTACCTGTAGCTCCGCCTCCGATAATCACGACATCAAATTCAGACACCGGTTATGACTTCCTCATTAACGCTTCAATTTCACTGATTTCTTTCGGTACATCTGCAGTTATTACGTCAGCACCGGTTGCCGTGATCACCAGATTATCTTCAATCCGCACGCCAATACCGCGATATGCTTCGGGCACATCTGCGTCCGGCGCAATATAAAGTCCGGGTTCGATAGTGATCACCATTCCCGGTTGCAGCGGGCGATCTTCACCGTCCTGACGGTAGTCACCCACATCATGTACGTCCAGTCCTAAATAATGCCCTATGCCGTGCATAACGAACTGCCGGTAATGCAATTCTTCAAGGTTTTCTGCCACAGTGCCTTTCAGCAGGCCCAGTTCAACCAGACCGGCGGTGAGTACTTCAGCAGCAATTAAACCGGCTTCGTTCAGCGTCATACCGGGCCCGATCCTGTCGAGTACGGCAAGCTGGGCGTCCAGCACCAATTGATAAATCCTGCGCTGTGGCGCACTGAATTTACCATTTACCGGAAAGGTCCGTGTGATGTCACCAGCATAACCGGCATATTCTGCGCCGGCATCGATCAGGATCAAATCACCGTCACAAACCTGTGCGTTGTTTTCGGTGTAATGCAAAATACAGGCGTTATCACCGCTGCCAACAATGGTGCCGTAGGCAGGATGTCTGGCACCGGACATAGCAAATTCGTGATGCAGCTCTGCTTCCAACTGATATTCGTAACAGCCGGGATGAGCAAACTTCATGGCTCGGATATGTCCCTGTGCGGAGATTTTTCCGGCAGCCTGCATCAGCGCAATTTCACAGGAAGATTTGAATAACCGCATTTCATGAATTAGCGGTGTAACATCACAGAGTGCCGCCGGAGAAATATTCTCCTTCGGCGCTGCCGCCAGCTTATTGTGCACAGCAAACAGAGTTTCCCGCAGCGGACTTTGAAACGGAAAATATGCATGGTCGTGTCCGCCAAGCCATTCTGACAGCACATCATCCAGTTCGCTCAGCTCAAACGCTTCATCCAGAGCAAACTCTGACAAACCTGCATCAGCGCCTAATCGCCTGCCCTGCCAGATTTCGGCTGTTTTGTCCTTCGGCCGAAACGCCATAGCACGGTAAGGATCGGAAAACTGGCTGTGGTTCGACAGCAACAATACGGTATCCGGCTCGTCAAAACCGGTGAGATACCAGAAGTCGCTGTTCTGGCGGAAAGGATATTCTGTATCACGGCTGCGTGTTATCAGCGAAGCAGCAGGGATCACTACCACGCTTTCCGGTTCACACAGAGCCAGCAAGCGGTGCTGGCGCGCAATAAATTCCTGTTTGCTTATCATGATCAGTGTACAGAAGGTTTATCTTTTTGATCGTCGAGCAGCGACTCGCCCAGTTCGTTGAAGCAAAGCAGTGCAGAAATTTTGACGTACTCCACCACTTCAAACAGCGCCCGCTCAGATTCTTCATCTTCGGTCATAGGCTCTTCCATGCGGGAGATATCGGCGAAATCCTGTAACGCTTCTTTGACGTCTTCAGAACATTGCATCAGGTTTTGCTGATACAATCCGAAGCCAAGCATAAAACCCTGTACCCAGTTAATCAGACCCAGACCACGGTCATTGATCGGTGCTTTTTCATCCGGCAACATCAGATTGAGGGAAAATTCCGCTTCAATCAGTTGCTGACATAGTTCATTGAATACATCGGTAAGCACCACGGTCAGTTCCGGAGCAAACGCTGCGCCCTCATTCATGGTGTCTTTCAGTACATCCATCCACTTCCGTTCTGATACCGCCATACCGCCACACAACATACCGCACAATGTGCCCTGAATTTCAGCACCGTCTGCGATGACATCGTATTGTGACAACACATTAGTGACACGGTCGTAATCGAGTTGTTTATCCACGTATTCTTTCCATCAGTTAATTGCAGTCATGCTACCAAAAAGGCTACTTAAAACCCAGTTTAAACCAATTTCATGGACAGTGTTTGAGCAGTCAGTCTTTCTCCCCTTTTCACGTACCCCATAATGCTTTAGGATCAACACTGTTATCGATAAAACCTGCTTAATAAAGCAACAAGCTTAACCAAATGGTCAGGCATGCAATATGTTGCTACAGCAGGCTTAGAGCCAATAAAACAGCCTTTTTTGAAAAGTTCTCGTAACTTTAAGGGTGATCTGCTTCACGAACCGTGTCGTTTGATATACTCTGTTGCGCTGTTTTTTAATTACACTGTCTTCTGGAATGTTTGCCAGTTCATTCATGTCCCTGGCCGATGCTTTAAACCAAGGAAGATGACCGCGTAGCTATTGTGCAAGCCCGGCGCGTACCGGGAAGCCTACGGCTATGAAGATTCTTCCGCCCTGAACATTTCGGTTCACGGGCGAACGATGAACAGCGGCATTTCGGAAGGCGCCCTCTTTCGACGGAAAGTAGAAATGGCAGTCATTAATTTTGGTTCGATAAATATCGATCACGTCTACCACGTAGATCATTTCGTAAAGCCGGGTGAAACACTGGCATCAACAAAATACACTCAGTTGCTTGGCGGCAAAGGCGCAAACCAATCTATTGCACTGGCACAGGCCGGTGCTGACGTTAAGCACGTGGGCGCAATTCATCAGTCTGATGCGGCATTCAAACAAACATTAATTCGCCATGGCGTTGATTGTCAGTATGTTGCCTGTACCGAAACGGCCTCAGGGCATGCCATTATTCAGGTAACCCCTGACGGAGAAAACGCCATTGTGCTGTTCGGCGGTGCTAATCAGACAATCAATGAAGCGACAGTCAGAAAAGCCCTCAGTGATACCCGTTCAGCTGACTGGGTACTTACCCAGAATGAAACCAGCAGCATTGCTGATATGCTGAAGCAGGCAAAAGAGAAGCAACTGAAAGTTGCTTTTAACCCTGCGCCTATGAGTGAATCAGTTAAGTCTTTACCGCTGGAATGCGTTGATCTGCTCATCGTAAATGAAACCGAAGCTGCCGCGATTACCGGTCAGGACAATGTTGAAGATATCGTCACCTGGTTTAAAGCTAACTGGCAACATGGCGAAGTGATTCTTACACTGGGTAAAGACGGCGTTATGATGCTGCGTAAAAGTGGCGATGTGATCAAAGTAGATGCATTTACGGTGGATGCCGTTGATACCACCGCCGCCGGTGACTGTTTTATCGGTTATTTTTTATCGGCCTACAGCAATCACACTGACGCCAGACAAGCACTTATCCGCGGCTGTGCCGCCTCTGCCATCGCCGTTACCCGTGAAGGTGCAGCACAATCTATACCGCAGCAGAAGGAAGTAGACCGCTTCCTCGCGAAACATGTCTGATAGTTCAAAAGGACAACTATGACACACAAAATTATTCTTGATACCGATCCGGGCATCGATGATGCAATGGCGATCTTCTTTGCTTTTCAACATCCTGAAATTGAAGTGCTGGGCCTGACTACCGTTTTCGGTAATGTGCCGGTAACCATGTCTGCCAGAAATGCGCTGACCCTGTGTGAATACGCCGGTCAGGACATTCCTGTCACACAAGGTGTGGGCATGCCCTGGGTTGGCCCGGAGTCAGGTTATGCCCATTTCGTACATGGTGATGACGGCTTCGGCAATACGTTTCCGGAAGCCTCTGAGCGTGAGCTTGATCACCGCAGTTCAGCACAGTACATCGTAGATATGGCCCGCAAATATCCCGGTCAAATCACGCTGGTTGCTATTGGCCCGTTAGGTAACCTGGCGCTGGCATTACGTCTTGAGCCGGAATTACCTAAGCTGATTAAAGGTGTCGCTATTATGGGCGGCGCGGCATTTGTACCCGGTAACGTAACGCCGGTGGCTGAAGCCAATATCTGGAACGACGCTCACGCCGCAGCCATTGTATTCGCTGCAGACTGGCCTGTTACAATGTTTGGTCTCGATGTCACGCTGAAAGCGCCTTTCGCACCTTCTTTCCTGGATACACTGGAAACGGGGAATGAAAAACTGGGTGGCTTTGTTAAGCGTGCATCACAGTTTTATATCGACTTTTACTCGCAAAACCGTGAAGAGCGTGTGTGTTTCTTCCACGACGCGTATCCGCTGGCCTGGCTGGTCAACCCTGAACTGTTTACCATTACCCGTGGCCACGCCCGTGTAGGTACCGGTGAACTGGACAGAGGACAAACGGTCGTCGCTCAGGCAGGCTCAACACCAAGCCCGCTATGGACTGAAGCGCAAATGATAGATGTCGCAACCGATGTTAATCACGAAAAACTGGAACAATTGTTCATCGACACCTACGCTTTATAAAGTCCGGAGGAGTATTTCCCTGCCAAAAGCGCCTCCGGGCGCTTTTTTTATGACTTAAGGACAGCCCGGGGAAATCATGATTCAACCACCATTACCGGAAAATGAAGAAGCACGCCTGGCCGAACTGCTTAGTTACGGCATTCTGGATACAGAAAGCGAAACCTTGTTTGATGACATCACATCTCTGGCTTCGGAGATTTGTGACACCCCTATAGCTCTTATCAGTCTGGTGGATCCTGACCGTCAGTGGTTCAAATCTAAAGTAGGACTGGATGCCTCAGAAACGCACCGGAATATCTCTTTTTGCGGCCACGCGATTCTGGATGATGCATTAATGGAGATTAACGACACACACCGTGACGAACGTTTTCACGATAACCCGCTGGTCACCGGTCCGCCAAATATCCGTTTTTATGCCGGTACACCGCTTATCACTCCGGAAGGTTATGCCCTGGGCACCCTTTGCGCCATAGACAGCGAGCCTAAACGCCTGAGCAAAATGCAAAAATCTGCATTAACCACACTGGGGAAAAGTGTGATGGCACATCTGGAATTGCGAAAGCAAAACCTGGTATTGCGGCAAATGAATACGCTGAAATCCAAATATCTAACAGATATCAGCCGCCGCTTTCAAACCCCGCTTCAATCCATCTGTACCTTCAGCCGTCTGCTGGAAGAAGAAACGAAAACGACACCGGTATCTGCCGTATTTAAGGATTCACTGGGGCTTATTCACGAAAGCAGTCAGAATCTGATGCGGGCAGTAGAAAGTGTGCTTGCCACAGGTAAAACTGATATCAAGGCAGACTCTCAGGGCCGCACCACCATCGAAACGAAACCGTTCTTCAATCACATCTTTCATACGATGGCCGGTAAAGCGCGCAGGGGGCGAATTATTCTGACAGGTCAGCTGGATGCTTCGGTGCCGGAACACCTGATACTTGACGAAGCAGGGCTGGGTTTGCTGCTGTTAAAAATCACCGGAAACGCAATCCGTTATTCATCAAAAGACACAGCAGTTCATCTGCAAATCTACTACCGTCCTTCCGGGCTTATTATTTCAGTGCAGGACCATGGCCGTGGTATGAACCGTGACCAGTTAATGGAACTCTATGCAGCCCCTGACGGCGAGCATGGCGAGGTGGTTGCCATATCCGGCTTGCGCCGTCTGGCTGATAATGTAAAAGGCCGGATTAAAGTACGTAGCTGGCAGGGCCGTGGCACCTGTGTGACGTTTGCAGTGCCGGCAGTCACGGCCGGAGAGAAGACTGCCGGGAAGCTGGAAGACGCTCCGGCCAAGAGACCTGACACTCCGTTTATTAAAGACAACCCGGCAATACTGATTTTGTCAGCACAGGATGATGTATCAGCAATAACCGGCATGCTTACCCGCCTGAAGATTGATGCCGGAACGGAAAGCGATGTGAAGGAAGCCGCCCGAAAATTACAGGCGCGGCAATATGACCTGTTGTTGCTGTCAGCAAAAGCGGTGACCAATGAAGAAATCACTCAGTTCAGACAACAGGACCCCTGTTTAGCCATAGTGGCTTTAACAGAAGATTTATTCACTGAAGACAAACAATTGCGGAAAACCGGCATTGATGCCGCCCTCACACTCCCTGTGAATAATGATACACTTTGCGACACCTTAAGTTTCTTCTTATTACCCGATGGAAAAAATCAGTAGCGCAGGATTAACACGTCAGGAATTACGCAAAGTACTGCGGTTACGCCGCAACAACCTGTCTGAAGAGACGCAGGCTCAGGCTGCTGTACGCCTGAGCCGTAAGCTGACGGCACTGCCGGAATGGCAACAAGCCACACATGTTGCGGCATACCTGGCAAACGACGGAGAAGTCAGCCTAACGGATACCATTGCCGCCGCGGCAGCGCAGAATAAAACTGTCAGCCTGCCGGTACTGCACCCGTTTAACCGTCAGCATCTGCTATTTTTGCACTATCATAACAACACCATACTGGTGAATAACCGCTTCAATATTGCTGAGCCTCAGTTACGATGCCCTGATGTCGTTCCTTTCTCCCACCATGATTTGATCTTGATGCCGCTAACCGGCTTCGACGCCAAAGGAAACCGCCTGGGCATGGGCGGGGGATTTTATGACCGTACGCTGGCACCTTATCGCAGGGCCGTTTCCCGCCCTCTTCTTGCCGGTATCGCACATGATTGCCAGCAGGTTGATGCGTTGCCGGTTGAACCCTGGGATTTCCCCCTGGATCTCATCATCACGCCTTCCGGGGTAATACGGCCGGATAAGACTAATTGCCCTTAATTTCGTCTCCCATTCCTGCAGTTTTCAGTTAAACTTCTGCAAAACTTTGGAGAACCCCTATGGATCAGAACGCGAAGAAGAAAGCTGTAGCTGAAGCAGCCATAAAATATGTAGAGCCGGACACCATTGTTGGTGTGGGCACAGGCTCAACGGTCAATTTTTTTATTGATGCGCTGGCAGAAATTAAACACAAGATTGTTGGCGCAGTATCCAGCTCTGACGCATCAACAGAAAAACTCAAAGCCCTCGGCATTGAAGTGTTTTCGCTGAATGAAGTAGACAGCCTTTCAGTGTATGTTGACGGCGCTGATGAAGTGACAGAACACAAGCACATGATCAAAGGTGGCGGCGCAGCCCTGACGCGTGAAAAAATCGTCGCAGCGGTAGCGAAAACCTTCGTGTGTATTGTAGACGACACCAAACAGGTACCGGTACTGGGCAAATTTCCGCTCCCTGTTGAAGTCATTCCCATGGCGCGCTCTTACGTAGCCAGAGAGCTGGTAAAACTGGGGGGCGATCCGGTTTACCGTGAAGGCGTGGTGACTGACAACGGCAACGTGATACTGGATGTTCACAACCTGAACATCATTAATCCCCGGGAAATGGAAGATGCTATTAACAGTCTGGCAGGCGTAGTCACTAACGGAATCTTTGCTAACCGTGGCGCAGATATTGTACTGGTAGCAACCGGTTCGGGCGTAATTACGGTCAGCGACTAAACTTAACCACCATAACAGCAAGCCGGATATAAGGCTTGCTGAATGAAATAGCGCTTTCAACAAACAACGATATCTGTTATTTTGCCCATATAGACGTCCAGATGTCTTTTTGCAACCAACTATTCGAGATGTGAGGCAATGAGTAAAGTATCCCTACCCAAGGACAAGATCCGTATATTGCTACTGGAAGGCGTTCACCAAAGTGCCGTTGAAACCTTAAACAGTAACGGTTACACCAATGTTGAGTATCTGAAGACCTCCCTGTCAGAAGAAGATCTCATCGAAAAAGTGAAGGATGTTCACTTTATCGGAATCCGTTCACGTACTCAGATCACTGAGGCCGTGGTTCAGGCCGCTGAAAAGCTGGTTGCTGTAGGTTGCTTCTGTATCGGTACCAATCAGGTAGATTTGAAAGCCACTCAGTTTAAAGGCATTCCTGTATTCAATGCACCGTTTTCTAACACCCGTTCTGTAGCAGAACTGGTGCTGGGCCAGTTAATTCTTCTCCTTCGCGGCGTACCGTCAAAGAATGCCAAAGCCCATCGCGGTGAGTGGGAAAAGAGTGCTGTAGGCTCGTACGAAGCCCGTGGTAAAACGCTGGGTATCATTGGTTACGGCCACATTGGTACACAGCTGAGCATTCTTGCTGAGCACCTGGGTATGCGTGTTCAGTTCTACGATATTGAAGACAAGCTGGTACTGGGTAACTCTGTGCAGGTGAAATCACTGGATACCCTTCTGGCGACATCTGACGTTGTTTCTCTGCATGTTCCTGAAACGCTGTCTACTAAAGACATGATTGGCAAAGCAGAACTGTCGAAAATGAAAAAAGGCGCCATCCTTATCAATGCGTCCCGTGGTACCGTTGTTGATATTGATGCACTGGTTGAAGCCATGGAAAGCGAACACCTTGCCGGTGCCGCTATCGATGTATTCCCGGTTGAGCCAAAATCGAATACTGAAGAATTCGAATCGCCGCTGCGTCAGTTTGATAATGTGATCCTTACCCCTCACGTGGGAGGCAGCACACAGGAAGCGCAGGAAAATATCGGTATTGAAGTAGCCGGTAAACTGGCGAAATACTCAGACAACGGTTCAACCCTGTCTGCAGTGAACTTCCCTGAAGTATCCTTACCGGATCATCCCGGCCGTTCGCGCTTACTGCACATCCATGAAAACCGTCCGGGTGTTCTGAACCAGATTAACCAGACATTTGCAGAAAAAGGCATCAACATTGAAGCTCAGTACCTGCAAACCGTTGCGGATATCGGTTATGTAGTTGTTGATGTGGAAGCTAACAAAGCCGATGAAGGTCTTGCTCAGCTTCAAAACATTAAAGGCACAATTAAAACCCGTCTGCTGCACTAATTCCTTAAAAAGGATTATGTTCAAAATCAAATCCGGTGTCTTTGTACACCGGATTTTTTTATCTCTTCTGATCACGCCTTCCTCAGTTAAATACTGCTGTGTTTGATCTCAGCTTTGTGCTGCCGTGTATCTTTTCTGTGACGCATAAATTTAACACCTGCTGCGTTGGGCCATGACGGCGCACGTATTTAACCTCAGGGCTTTTAAGCATGATGAGAAGAAACGCACTGTGCATGACGTTAGGGATAACCGCTTTGTGTGGTCCCGTCACTGCAGAAGAAGATAACTTTAACCTTGGCGGCCATGTGAGAGTCAATTACGGTCACCGTGACTGGCAGGCGCCGGCGATACGGGACGGACTGGAATTTGAATCAATCAAACTCACCGTCGACGGAAAATTCGATGATTTTTCCTACAAAGCTGACTACCGGTGGTATGAAAATACTGATTTCGATACGGTCCGCTATGCAGATCTGACCTGGCATTACGACGAATACCTGGATGTTACCGGCGGTATCACTAAAGTACCCTTCGGATTGTTACCATTCGCTTCAAACAGCTTCTGGTTCTCCGCCAATTACTATATTGGTTTTGAAGATGATTATGATGCCGGGGTTGTTGCCCGTTATGAACGAGGCCCGTTTACGGTTCACGCCGGCTATTTTCTGAATGACGAATACAATAATGCCGCCCGCTTTGGCCGCTATTCCTTTGACGTCGCTGATGACGGCGAATACCGTAATCAGGAAGACGGCCAGTACAACTTGCGGGTAAATTACGAAGCCAGACTGCTTCCCCGCTCCACCACTGACATCGGCGTATCGTTTCAGCAGGGTGACATATTTAATTTTGATACACAGGATAGCGGAGACATGACCGCTTATACTGTACACCTGCGCCATAACCAGAAACCCTGGAAAGTAGAGCTGCAGTATCTGGATTACCGCTATGACCTGGCAGCCCCGGAAGGACAACTGCAGGACCGGCTGGCCCTGTCTTCGTTTGAAGCGCCATTCCTGATGGCCAGCGAAGGTCAGTCGTATATGGCTAACCTGGCTTACAGCTTACCTTTCACTGTCGCTTCTTTAGAGGATATTACCTGCTACAGTGAATATTCCCGCGTGGAAGGAGACTCAGAAGCCGGCAGCGACAGTACACAGTGGGTAAACGGATGCAGCTTCGGCTGGTCCAAATTATTCGTATATGTCGACAGTATTCAGGGCAAAAACATGTGGTTTTCCGGCGGGTCCGGCATGGGGTTAAACTTCAACGATGATCCGCAATCCACACACCGCCTGAACATCAGCCTGGGAGTATATTTCTGATATGTTATCACTACGACTTATAAAAACAGCGCTGCTGACCGCCGCGTTGTTACCCGCCGCAGCCATGGCTCACACCTGGATGACAGTGAAAATTGCCACCACGGAATACGCACCGTATACCTCTGAAGAGATGGAACACAACGGCTACATGAATCACATCATCCGCGAAGTGTTTCTGGAAACAGGTGTACGGGCTGAGTTTATTTACGTTCCCTGGGAAGACGCACTGGAAGGTGCAGAGAATGGCGAATATGACGCCATTTCTTACGGCAACTATGTGCGGGATCGGGAAAAAACCTTCTGGCACAGCGAGCCGGTCACCTCAGAAAACCTGGTTTTCTACGTCAACAATGAATCCGGGCCCGACATGTGGTCAGGTCTGAATGATTTGACTGGCTACACCATGGGAGTTACGAAAGACTATCTTTATAACAATGAGCTGTCCCGATACATCAAAGAAGGCAAAAACATCAGCACGGCAGACACTGACGATGATAATTTTAACCAGTTGATCGACGGCGACACAGATATTTTCCCTATCGATGAATTAACCGGCTGGTATCTTCTGCAACGTGATTTCAGCGAGGCAGAACGGGATGAAATTCACCAGATAAGTCCGCTGGTTTCTACTGTCACCACTCACCTGCTGGTACCTAAAAACAAAGAAAAGCGACTGGTGCTGGAGCTGTTTAACAGAGGTCTGAATAACCTGAAAGAAAAAGGTGAACTGGACCGTTTCAAACGCCTGCTGAGAGAAGGGTATTATCAGACACCGGAGAAGCCGGTGAACTTTGACAGAAGATAACCTGAAGGTAGTGAATGACTCCCATAAAAAAAACCCTGTAAATCAGGGCTTTTTATGTTCATTCACAACGGATACGGATTAGAAGAAGCTGTATACCAGTGTTACCGCTGTGGCAGTATCAAGCTTTTCAACGCCTTCATCAACACGGGAGTTGTGGTCCAGTTTGACTGAAAGCTTCATCGACAGGTTACCGCTGATAGTGGCAGTCAGTGCAGACTCTGCACGTGACTTGGTGTTTTCATCACCCACTTCCGTACTCACTGTCTGAGAAAATTTCGCTGTATCAGAAATCAGCCATTCGAATGCACCGGAAGCACGAACGATGAAACTGTTTTGCTCAACATCTTCCTGTGTTTCTGCCCAGGAATAACCAGGACCGATTGAATACTCTAAAGACGTTGTATCGTTCTGCCAAACCTTCTGGTTCCAACCGGCAGCGACAGTAGACTGGTAGTTATAGCTGCTGAATCGGTCATCTTCGTACGAGGCGAAGCCGAATAAACGGTAATCAGGATTTTCCAGCTTGTAGTTACCCTGACCTGAAGCAAAGAATTTCTGTGCAGAAGTACGTTCTACGTCTTCGCCAGTGTCGTCGTCAGTTACCGTTTCTTTCTTGTACAGACCTTCAACTGTGTAGTCGTTACTCCACTTTTCCAGTTCCTGATGGCCTTCTAAAGACGCGTTAATAGACGTGGTTTCCGTGTTACCGGAGGTAAAGATGAAACCTAATCCACCTTCCAGAGTAAACGGTTTAGCATCATCTTGTGCCAGTACAGAAGTGGTACCCATTGCGCTGAGCACAGCGACAGCTAAAAGTTGCTTTTTCATTTGCATTCCTAAAATATGTGTTTCCATGATACCGGTATTGAACAGACTCCGTTCAGGCCGGCAAAGCGTATATCATCCATGATAGTGATTGTTCCCCATCCAAAAGCCCGGTAGCGATCCTGATGGCCCGGCCAGATGCGCGCTGTCTTCAGCGTCGTCGCTTTATTATTCTTCAGAAAAAACGGTAAACCACAGAGACTGTGGTTTCCGTATTTACACTTTTCACATCTTCAAGAGGTTCGGTTTCATAAGCCAGGTTGAAAGCAAGTTTCATGGCCAGTGAGTCGAACAGATTTGCTGATAAGGCTGTGACCGACCGGGTTTTGATGTTATCAGCCCCGATCTCAGCACTCATAAACTGACGAAGTTGCGCGCCGGTATTCCACTGATACTGATATTCACCTGATGCTCTGGCAATCAGGCCATTATTCACATTTGATTCAGTACCCTCTTCCACAGCCACGAAGGCATAACCGGGACCGACGCTGTAGCGGAATGAACTTTCATCTTCATTCCATAACCGCTGAGACCAACCTGCAGCCAGCGAAGCACGGTATTCATAACCGTTAAACCGGTCGTTCTCGTAATCAGCGTACATGAAAGTACGTTGCCCGGGCGTCATAAGTTTATAATCAAATTGCGCATAACCAAAAAAACGCTGAGCGGTAACTTCACTGGTCGTTTCACCGTCATCGTTTTCTGTTTTGCTTTGCTTGTACAGCATTTCTGCGAAGTAGTTATTATTCCATTTCGCAGTTTCATGTTCAGAATGTAAGGCCGCTTTCAGGGAATTAGCGTTGGTATTCCCTGACGCAGACAACAGACCAACTTCTCCGTCCAGGGTAAAGCGGGGCTGCCCGCCATCACCCACTTCGTCGAAGTCGGAATGATATAAAGTTTGTATAAGATTCCGGTCGGCGGCCATGGCGCCGGTGATGCTGCCGGAAAATAAGACAACAACGACCAGTAATCTCGCAGTAAACGGATTTAACATGGGTTTTAATATTTTTATTTAGCGCACTGTTATGAACCGTCCGTGGCGACCTTGTTCTTCTAAAGGATTAGCGCAGATACCTTTTCAGCTTCAGCATTTGTCCAGGCTATCGCGTTATCCATCGTTTCTCCCTTAACCAACAACGTATTGGCCATTTCCGGCGTGAAAAGTTCAATATCGCCGTACTCCGGTTTCATGATTTCCCGAATTGTAACCCGCATTGAACACGCCAACAAACCTATATCCGCCTCTTCAGCGTGTTTCCTGGTATTGTGAACATATTTTACCGGGAAAAAGAGAGGAAGAGGCAAACGCCATTGCTCCATAATTTCCCCGGAACAGGCTGCAAAAGTAAAACCAAAGTGCCTCTCCTGCTTTTCCCATGGTAACTCACCGGACTTATCTTCAAGATACGCCAGATAAAGTTCAGGATCTTCTTTGGCCACCACCAGTTCACTGAAATGGCAGAGAATGCCCATCACGAAGAACCGTTCACTGCCGCGGATATTTGACTGTTTGGCCAGCGTTTTAGCCAGTAGCCCGTTGTAGACTGACTTATACCAGTGCTTGTCCAGCCGGATATGAGCACTGTTAAAGTGCTTGAACGCCGTATTCGCTGTTTCTGCTACCACAAGGTTGTACAGCGCCTCGCCCCCGATAACACTGACCGCTTTGCCGATGGAATCAATCTGGGAAGGAAAGCGGAATAAAGCGCTGTTAGCCAGACGGAGAATTTTTACCGTCAGCGATGGGTCAACGGCAATGAGCTTCGCCACATCATCCATGTCGCTGCGGTGATCATCCAGTACGTCCCGGATTTTCAGACAAATATTCGGGAACGTAAAGGACTGTGTGGCGTAACTGACGTACTTTTCCATCGACATGAGTAAACCTTGTATATTTCTTGATTTTGAGTATAGCAACTTATTGTAAATACGGGAGAAAATGCAATACTGGTAATAGCCTGATTACTGTGGCCATGTTACTGTTTCCCGTTGTCGGAAAATAAAGATTGTTGCTGAGGTTCTTCAACCGTTGCCTGCCCGCCATCGTCGGACTGTTGTTGCCGCAAGGCCATGGCTTTACGTTTCTGGCAGGCTTTAATCACGGTACGTCTGGCGGCATCGTTTATCTGCAGCCAGTGAAAACGCTCGTCACGGGTGCGGTAACACCCCATACAATAGCCTTTCGGACCAGCCTGACAAACACCAATACAGGGACTGGGTACAGCAAAAATTTCCATCTGATCAGGATGGTTTGCTTTTACTGCCATGAAGCCCCCGTTTGCCAGGTGTGCAACCCCATACGGCCGCACCGTTATTCCAGGCAGTTAGTGTAGACGCTATGCCGTGTGCACCGCAATCTGAACATCGTATCAGTTAGTCGGTTAAGGTATATTCTATGGTTGAAACAACTCTGACTTTTTTGATGTGCGGTTGATGCGCATCCCGTGGCGTTATGGTGAACTGCCCCTGATTAGCCCGCTTAATTTTACCTATCCGGCTTTGAGAGTCCCGGGCAAACTTCTCAGCCACTTCTCTGGCATTCACTGTTGCCTCTTCAATCATGTCAGGCTTCACCTCATTCAACCGGCTGAATACATATTGAGGCTGAGCATCCCACTGCTGATTAGAAAACACGATACCTTGTTTAACGAGATCAGAAATATCAGGCATGGCTTTTCTTACCACATCCACATCCGTTGAGTACACGGTTACGGTCTGACTGGCACTGTACCTGAATTCTACCCTGTTATCGCCGCCGTACTGTTGCGCAAGCTTATCGGTGATCACCGGCTGATTAAAGCTGATGTCGTCAGCGCTAATGCCGCTGGTTGTAAGGAATGCGGTAATTTTATCTGAATGGCTTTCCAGCATGTCATAGAGTGCTGAGAGATCATTGCCGGCTTCAGTAAACTGTATCGGCCAGATCACCTGGTCTGCAGGATATTCCCGTTCTGACAACCCCTTCACAGTAACCACTCTGTCCCAGGTTTTAAAATCCACCAGCGCCGTTGCCAGCTGGCCTCCCAGCACGGCAAATGCGATAACCAGTCCTGTGCCAATAATAGCGGCGGCTGCTTTACTCATAGTTTTCCTTTTCCTTGTCTGGCGTTGATTCATCAATGCTCTGAGGATACGTAATGAAAAAGGCATTACTACGATCAAATTGTGATGAATTGTGTCTTTGACATAAAAAAGCCGCCCGGGGAGGGCGGCAAAAGGAGTCCCGGGTCGGGTCTAAGCTGTCCGGGACTGCGCCTGAGACGTTAAAGCGGGTGCCGGTTTGCGGTTCCGGCGTAGCAGGTAATAAAACACGGGTGTCAGTACCAGGCCGAAGAAAGTCACGCCAATCATGCCTGAGAATACCGCGACGCCCATGGCCTGACGCATTTCTGCACCGGCTCCGGTTGAAATCACCATTGGCAGTACACCCATAATAAAGGCAACGGATGTCATCAGAATGGGGCGCAAACGCAGACGACACGCCTCTTTCACCGCCTCCAGGGCAGTGCGACCTTCCTCTTCAAGTTCCTTAGCAAATTCAACAATCAGAATGGCATTCTTCGTGGCCAGACCAAACAACACAATGAGCCCGATCTGGGTGAAGATGTTGTTGTCTCCGCCGTAAATACCCACACCGATTAACGCGCTGAGCAAAGTCATAGGCACGATAAGGATAATGGCCAGCGGTAATGACAAACTTTCATATTGTGCAGCCAGTACCAGAAACACCAGCAACACAACCAGCGGGAATACATACATAGATGCATCACCGGCCAGAATTTGCTGATAGGTTAATTCTGTCCACTCGTACGTCATGCCAATTGGCAGAGTTTCATCGAGTATTTTCTCGATAGCAACCTTCGCCTCATCACTGCTGAAACCGGGCATAGGAGCACCGTTGATTTCAGCAGTAACATAGCCGTTGTAGTGCATGACGCGGTCCGGTCCGGCGGTATGATTGATGTCTAAAAACGCGCCTAACGGAATCATTTCGCCCTGCGCATTGCGCACTTTGAACTGACGGATTTGTTCTGCATCCTGACGGAACTGAGAGTCGGCCTGCACATTCACCTGATAGGTACGTCCGAACAGGTTGAAATCATTCACATACACCGATCCTAAATAGGCTTGTAAGGTGTCAAACAACGTATCGATGTTCACGCCCATTCCTATTGCTTTGGTGCGGTCCACGTCCACATCCAGTTGCGGCACGCTCACGCGGTAACTGCTGAATGTGTCGGTGAGTACCGGGTCTGCCCAGGCTTTTTGCACCACCTGCTGCGTGACTTCATTTAAGGTTTCAAAACCCAGATTCCCGCGATCCTGCAATTGCAGACGGAAACCACCGATTGTGCCCAGGCCCAGTACAGGGGGAGGCGGAAACACGGCGACATACGCTTCTTTAATTGCTGCAAACTTCTGGTTCAACTGCCCGGCAATCGCACCGGCAGTCAGCCCCTTCCCTTCCCTGTCAGCGAAAGGCTTTAACGGGAAGAACACCACGCCGGAGCTGGGGCTGTTGGTAAACCCGTTAATATTCAACCCCGGGAATGCCACAACATCAGATACGCCGTCCTGCTGCAACGCAATCGCGGACATCTGACGTACCACGTCTTCCGTTCTGTCCAGTGAAGACGCATCCGGCAACTGGGCAAACGCAACCAGATACATTTTGTCCTGAGCCGGCACGTAACCGGTAGGCGTGCTGCTGAACTGCTGCCATGTGAGTGCCAGTAATCCTGCATACAGCACCATGATGATGCCGGATTTACGAATGAGAGAACCTACACCGGCGGTGTACGCTTTAGCGCCACGGTCAAAGAACCGGTTAAACGGATTAAACAACCATCCGCCCAGCGCCTTATCCATGCCTCTGGTCAGCCAGTCTTTGGGTGCATCATGAGACTTTAACAACAAGGCCGATAATGCAGGGCTCAGCGTCAGCGAGTTGATGGCTGAAATCACCGTTGATATGGTAATCGTCAGGGCGAACTGACGGTAAAACTGGCCGGTGAGTCCGGACATAAATGCCGTAGGAATAAATACCGCCGCCAGTACCATGGTGGTGGCAATAATAGGCCCTGTCACTTCTTTCATGGCGATGGTTGTGGCTTCAACCGGCGAATGCCCGGCAGCGATATTACGCTCCACGTTTTCAACCACAACGATGGCATCATCCACCACGATACCGATAGCTAACACCAGTCCGAACAGGGATAACGCATTTAACGAAAAACCCATGAGCTGCATGAATGCGAATGTACCTACCAGAGACACAGGCACAGCAACCAGCGGGATAATGGATGCGCGCCAGGTTTGCAGGAACAGCACAACAACTAATACAACCAGTAATACCGCTTCGAACAGAGTATTCACTACGGCTTTAATGGAACCGCGCACAAAGACTGTGGGGTCATACACAATGTCGTAGTCCAGTCCTTCCGGAAAGGCTTCAGACAAATCTGCCATGGTAGCGCGCACATCATCACTGATTTGAATCGCATTGGAACCGGGCGCCTGAAAAATTGGCAGCGCGGCGGCCGGACGATTATTCAGTAACGAACGCAAGGTGTAGTAATCCGCACCCAGTTCAATACGGGCCACATCTTTTAACCGTGATATCTCACCGGCGTCGCCGGTTTTAATGATGATGTCACCAAATTCGCGTTCATCCAGTAAACGACCGCGAACATTGATAAGTAACTGAAACTCGCTGCCACCGGCCGGCTGAGCACCAAGACTACCTGCGGCTGCCTGCTGGTTTTGCGCCTGAATAGCTGAAATCACATCACCGGCATTCATGCCAAGGGCGGCCACTTTATTGGGATCCAGCCAGACTCTCATAGAGTATTCGCCGGCACCGAATAAGCGCACTTCGCCCACACCATTAATACGGTTCAGTTCATCTTTGACATTTTGCTCGGCATAGTTCGACAGATACAGCATGTCATAACGGCTGTCCGGCGATGTTAAATGCACAACCATGGTCAGGTTCGGTGAAGACTTCTCGGTCACCACACCCAGTCTCTGCACTTCCTGTGGCAGACGTGGCAAAGCGCGGTTAACCCGGTTTTGCACCAGTGTTGTAGCAGCATCGGGATCGGTACCGATTGCAAAAGTAATGGTCAGCGTCATTCTGCCATCAGAGTTAGCCTGAGAAGACATATACAACATATCCTCTACCCCGTTGATTTCCTGTTCCAACGGACTGGCTACGGTTTCTGCAATGATTTTAGGGTTGGCACCCGGGTAATTAGCAGTGACCACCACGGTTGGTGGCACCACTTCCGGGTATTCCGTTATGGGCAATTGCCACACGGCGATGGCACCGCCGATAAAGATCAGCAGTGACAACACCCCGGCAAATATAGGCCTGTGTATAAAAAACGTAGACAGATTCATTAACGACTTCCTTCAGGCGCATTCGCAGGTGCTGCATTTGCGGCCAGGTCACTGTTCTGATTTATATTTTGCTGCCATACCTGCAACTGCTCGAAGGCTTCGCTGCTGTGCATGGATACTTCAGTAGGGGCAATGGTGGCACCCGGGCGCACGCGCTGCAGGCCATTCACCACAATTTTGTCTGAAGGGAATAATCCGTCATCAATGAAACGAAGTGCTCCCACTTTGTCGCCTAACGTAACAGCGCGGTAAGCCAGAACATTGTTTTCATCGACTACCAGAACAAACTTGTTGTTGAGATCAGTACCGATGGCGGTTTCATCAATTAAAATACGATCGCGGGATTCACCGCTGGCGAGACGCAGGTGAGCAAATAATCCCGGTACCAGACGGCCGTCGGCATTATCAAACACCGCCCGTACTTTAATTGTGCCGGTATTCGGGTTGACCTGGTTATCAACAAAATCCAGTTGACCCCAGTGCTCAAATTTCTCAGAGTTACTCAGTTGCATAGCCACGGTCAGTTGATCAAGTGGCTGAGACACTTCCCCGGGCGCAGAGGTGTATGCAAGGTAAGTACTTTCATCAACATCAAAGTAGGCATAAAGGCGGTCGACTGAAACAATGCTGGTCAGTACGCTTTGACCGGCAGTGACATAGTTACCGGCAGTAATATTTGCACGGGAAACACGACCTGAAACAGGCGCTTCAACACGGGCAAAGCCGCGGTTTAACTGCGCTAAATCTAACGCAGCACGGGTTGAAGACACGCTGGCTTCAGCCTGTTCAACTGCGGCCTGACGGGCATCAGCAATTTCTTTGGAAATCGCATTGGTGCGGCGCAATGATGCAGCCCGCTCTAAATCCTGCTTAGCTAAACGTAAGCGGCTTTGTGCATCTTCAAGCTGGGCAGACAAGCGGTCGACTTCAGCTTTGAACGCACGGTTATCAATAAGAAACAGGGTTTGTCCCTGTTCAACCCATTCACCTTCTTCAAAGGCAACAAAGTCAATGTAGCCTGACACCCGCGGGCGCAGAGAGACAGTTTGCGGCGATTCAAGGCGGCCGGTAAAAGTATCCCATTGAGCGATTTCCTGATGAATAACAGGCGCAATATCAACAGGAATGGCAGGCGCTGCTGTGCTGGCAGCAGCCTGATTAGCCGGGTTTGTTTCTTCTCCGCCGCAGGCGGTTAACAGAATGGTGACCCATAATGCTAATGAGAATTTTATTAATGCAGACATGATTGGCGATCTCGTTGAGTGTGGATGCTGCGCATTATGCACACCACCAATCAATAAAAAAAATTATCTTTTTATATACAACACATCATCTCATATAATATATTTATCGTAGGTTCACCGGAGTACTGCTATGCGAACACAAGACTTAAATTTACTGATGATTTTCGATGCTATCATGACTGAAGGTGCTATCACCCGCGCCGCTGACAGACTGGCAATGACACAGCCGGCTGTCTCCAATGCCCTGTCCCGTATGCGTTCGGCCTGGGGTGATGAGTTATTTGTTAAAGACGGCAGAGGCATTCAACCGACTTCTTTCGCCCGCAACTTATGGACGCAGATTCAGGGGCCGCTGAGTCAGCTTGAAACCGCCGTGAACCCTACCGTGTTTGATCCGGCCACATCGCAACGTACATTTCGTATTGCTGCCACTGATACATTGGTAAAAATGATATGGGGCCCGCTCCGCCAAATCATCGAGCGGGAAGCGCCGGGTATTAATATCTTCGCGATTCCGAACCCGAACAGTGACAGTGAGAAAATATTAACCGATGCAGAAGCCGAGCTCTCCGTGTGTAAATACACAGCGCCGAATTCAGTTATCCGTTCAGAGTTTCTGTTTGAGCCAAAGTATGTGGTTGTTATGCGCCCTGAACACCCGCTGGCGAAAGAACGGTTAACACTGGAAGAGTTTGTGAATGCACAGCATTTGTTAGTGTCTATTACCGGCGATACCACCGGTCCTACAGACCAGGTACTGAATAATTTAGGGTTGAGCCGCCGGATCGCTATGACGGTGAACGATTTTCACAATGTGCCGCCGTTACTTGAGCAGTCCGATCTTATCTGTGTGGCACCTTCGTTAGTGGTAGAGCATGATATTTTTGCCGGCCGCCTGGCCGTATTTGAAACACCGGTGGAAATTATGCCAACGCCTGTTTCCTTGTTATGGCATAAGCGTCAGGACGTGGACCAGGGCCTGCAATGGTTACGTCGTCATGTTGTCCGCATCATCCACGAACGCTGTGCCCAACATGAAGCCAGATTGAGCCAGTGTTGCCGGAAAGGATATTGCCCGGAGACAGTAAAATCGATGAAAGCCCGTCAGTCAGACAAGCAGTGTGAAGGCGGATTAACAGTGACACCTAAACCGGTAAAGTCCGTGGGCTCACCTTCCAAAGCCACCATGAGCAAATAGTTCGGGACTTAAAACGTCAGTCGTAAAAACAAAAAAAACGAGGCAGTTGCCTCGTTTTTTTATTCAGCTGTTAAACAACTTACTTTTTCTTCGCCTTAGGGTTAGGCAGGTCAGTGATGCTGCCTTCGAAGATTTCACACGCCAGACCGATTGACTCGTTCAGCGTCGGGTGAGCGTGGATAGTCAGACCTACGTCTTCTGCATCAGCACCCATTTCGATAGCAAGACCGATTTCGCCCAGCATTTCACCGGCGTTGGTACCAACCATTGCACCACCGATAACACGTGCAGTGTCTTTATCGAAGATCATCTTGGTCATACCGTTAGTTGCGTCAGACGCGATTGCACGACCAGAAGCTGCCCACGGGAATGTTGCAGTTTCGTAGTTGATGCCCTGTTCTTTCGCTTCTTTCTCAGTCAGACCAACCCAGGCAACTTCCGGCTCAGTGTAAGCAACTGAAGGAATGCAACGTGGGTCGAAGTAGTGCTTCTTACCGGCAATAACTTCAGCAGCAACGTGACCTTCATGAACCGCTTTGTGCGCCAGCATAGGCTGACCAACCAGGTCACCGATTGCGAAGATATGGTCAACGTTAGTTTTCATTTGCTTGTCTACGTTGATGAAACCACGCTCATCAACAGTAACGCCAGCCGCGTCAGCACCGATCAGTTTACCGTTAGGACGACGGCCAACCGCTACCAGCACTTTGTCGTAGCGAACTGCTTCTGAAGGTGCATTTTTACCTTCAAACGTTACATACAAGCCGTCATCTTTTGCTTCAACCGCGGTCACTTTGGTTTCCAGCATGATGTTGAACTTGTCTTTATAGTCTTTCATGAAGACTTTCATGATGTCTTTGTCAGCAGCAGGGATTAACTGGTCAAGGAATTCAACCACGTCAATTTTCGCACCCAGTGCTTCATAAACTGTACCCATTTCCAGACCGATGATACCACCGCCCAGTACCAGCATTTTTTCCGGAACATCTTTCATTTCCAGTGCGCCGGTAGAGTCGATTACGCGATCGTCTTCAGGGATGAAAGGCAGAGATACCGGCTCTGAACCGGCAGCGATAATCGCTTTCTCAAAAGAGATGGTTGTTTTGCCGTCTTTGCCTTCTACTTCCAGGGTGTTCGCACCGGTAAACTTACCGTAACCCTGAACGTGTTTAACTTTACGCATTTTAGACATACCAGCCAGACCTTTTGTCAGCTGGCCAACAACACCGTCTTTGTACTCACGGATTTTGTCTAAATCGATTTTTGGCTCACCAAAGGTTACGCCGTGGGCAGACAAATGCTTGGCTTCTTTGATCACTTTAGCGACGTGCAGCAGGGCTTTTGAAGGGATACAGCCTACGTTCAAACATACCCCACCCAGTGTTTCACGGGCGTCTACGATGACGGTTTCGATACCTAAATCGGCTGCACGGAAAGCGGCTGAGTAACCGCCGGGGCCTGCACCCAATACGACTAATTGCGTTTTAATTTCGCTCATTGTGACCTCAAATCTGTCCAAATATTTGATAAATATGCGTTACGGATTGTAACTAGGGCTTGCGAGCCCTGTAAAGCCAACTTGGCTTTATGATCATAAAAATCACAAAGGGGAGGTAATCAACCCTCCCCTTCACTCATTTTCTAAAGCAACATCTGGCGCATGTCTTCCAGAACTGCTTTTAAGTGTACAGCAAAGCGTGCTGCCACCGCGCCGTCAATAACACGATGGTCGTATGACAATGACAGCGGCACCATCAGACGAGGCTCAAACTCTTTACCATTCCACTTCGGTTTAATATCACTCTTCGATACGCCAAGGATGGCTACGTCAGGTGCATTAACGATTGGCGTGAATGCTGTACCACCAATGCCACCAAGGCTCGAAATGGTGAAGCAGCTACCCTGCATGTCAGCAGCTTTCAGCTTACCGTCACGGGCTTTCACACTGATTTCCATTAACTCTTTGGAAATCTCCATGATGCCTTTCTTGTCAACATCACGGACAACCGGCACAACCAGGCCTCCCGGCGTGTCTACTGCTATACCGATATGGTAGTATTTTTTCTGAATTAAAGACTCACCGTCCGCAGAAAGTGAAGTATTAAATACAGGATACGCTTTCAGTGCGTCGGCTACCGCTTTCATCATGAACACAAGCGGCGTAATTTTCACACCCAGCTTGCGCTTGTCAGCGATAACGTTCTGCTGCTTACGGAAATCTTCCAGATCAGTAATATCCGCTTCTTCGAACTGCGTAACGTGAGGGATGGTTACCCAGTTTCGGTGCAAGTTCGGACCGGAGATTTTCTGAATACGGGTTAACGGCTTCTCTTCAATTTCACCAAACTTGGAGAAATCGACTTTAGGCTGCGCGATAACCTGTAAGCCACCACCTGTGTTGCCAGACGCTACGGCACCGGCTGTCGCTTTCGGACGGGCCAGTTCATGCTTCACGAAAGACTGGATGTCTTCTTTCAGAATACGGCCTTTACGCCCTGTTGCGTCAACCTGAGTCAGATCAACACCAAATTCACGGGCCAGACGACGTACAGACGGAGACGCGTGCACTTTACCTGTCTTAGGCTTGTTGCCTGCAGACGGGTGGTGCGGAACCGGCGGCGCTTTCTGCTGAGGTGCTTGCGCGGCAGGAGCCGGCGCTGCTGCAGCAGGCTTGCTTTCTGCTTTAGCTGCAGCTGGTTTCGCCGCACCTTTCACTTTCAGCATGATAACCGGTGTACCCTGAGACGCTTTGTCACCTTGCTTGATAAGCAGTTTGGTAACGGTACCGGCTTTAGGTGCAGGCACATCCATGGTCGCTTTGTCAGTTTCCAGCGTGATCAGGCCATCTTCCGCTTCCACGGTATCGCCTTCAGCAACCAGAATTTCGATAACGTCTACGTCAGTATCGCCACCGATATCAGGCACCTGAACTTCAATTTCTTCTTCCGCAGCTTCTTCTGCAGGCGCTTCTTCAGCGGCCGGCGCAGATTCTGCTGCTGGTGCCGGCGCTTCCGCCGGTGCTGATTCCTGTGCAGGCGCAGCAGCTTCGCCACCACCTACTTCCAGAGTCAGGACCAGAGAACCTTCTGACACCTTGTCACCTTCTTTTACTTTAAGGCTAACCACTTTACCCGCCTGCGGCGAAGGTACGTCCATGGTTGCTTTGTCAGTTTCAAGGGTGATCAGGCCGTCTTCCGCTTCCACGGTATCGCCTTCAGCTACCAGAATTTCGATTACGTCTACGTCAGCAGCGTCACCGATATCCGGTACCGTTACTTCAATCACAGACGTGCTGCCAGAAGCAGCCGGCGCTGCTTCCTGCTCAGGCGCTTCTTCTTTTGGTGCTTCAGCTTTCGGCGCTTCAGCAGCCTTTTCTTCAGCTGCAGGCGCACTGTCAGCAGCACCCGCCACTTCCAGTTTCGCCAGCAAATCGCCTTCAGAAATTTTATCGCCAACTTTTACAGTCAGCTCAGATACCTTACCGGCAAACGGTACAGGGATATCCATGCTGGCTTTGTCGCTTTCTACCGTAACCAGTGCATCTTCCGCTTCTACGGAGTCACCCACTGCTACGCAAATTTCGATTACTTCTACCGAATCTTCACCCAGATCCGGTACCAGTACGTCTTTAATATCTGCCATGTTCGTTAGTCTCCCTTAGCTTATGCGTAAAGTGGGTTAACTTTCTCGGCATCAATACCCAGATCCGTCATTGCTTTTGACAGTGTCTTGGCATCAACAGAACCCGCCTTGTACAGTTCGTACAGCGCAGCGTAAGTCACGTATGCAGCGTCAACTTCGAAGTGACGACGCAGATTCGCGCGGCTGTCAGAACGACCGAAACCATCAGTACCCAGTACACGGTATGCGCCCGGTACGAAATCACGTACCTGCTCGCCGTAGTTCTTGATGTAGTCAGTTGCAGTGATAGTCGGACCATCGTTACCTTCGCTGAGTACTTCAGTGATGTAAGGTACTTTCGCTGTCGCTTCAGGGTGCAACATGTTGTGACGGTCACAATCCTGACCATCGCGTGCCAGTTCGTTAAACGACGTTACGCTGTAAACTTCTGCTTCTACGCCGTAGTCAGACGCCAGTTTCGCAGCTGCTTCACGTACCTGCTCAAGGATGGTGCCCGAGCTCAGCAGTTTCACTTTCTTATCGCTGCTGCCCACAGTATCCAGTTTGTAGATACCCTTAACGATACCTTCTTCAACGCCCTCAGGCATTTCAGGCTGCTTGTAGTTTTCGTTCATGACTGTCAGGTAGTAGAACACGTCTTCCTGATCTTCCAGCATGCGACGTAAACCGTCTTGTACGATAACAGCCACTTCGTAACCGTAAGTCGGGTCGTAGCTCACACAGTTCGGGATCAATGCCGCCTGGGTATGAGAGTGACCGTCCTGGTGCTGCAGACCTTCGCCGTTCAGCGTTGTACGACCAGCAGTACCACCAACCAGGAAACCACGGGTACGTGAATCACCGGCTGCCCATGCCAGGTCGCCAACACGTTGGAAACCAAACATTGAGTAGTAGATGTAGAACGGAACCATTGGCAGGTCGTTGGTGCTGTAAGACGTACCTGCTGCTAACCACGATGCCATTGCACCCAGTTCGTTGATACCTTCCTGCAGTACCTGACCTTTCTTGTCTTCACGGTAGTAAGCAACCTGATCAGAATCTTGTGGCTCGTATTTCTGACCTTGTGAAGAGTAGATTCCTACCTGACGGAACAAACCTTCCATACCAAAAGTACGGGCTTCATCAGGGATGATAGGTACGATGCGCTTACCGATTTGCTTGTCTTTAAGCAGTGCAGTCAGTACACGTACGAACGCCATAGTGGTAGAGATTTCACGGTCGCCGGAACCTTTAGTGATGGCCTCGAACGCTTTCAGAGCAGGCGCTGGCAGATCTTCAGTTGCTTTAGCGCGACGAACAGGCATGTAGCCATGCAGGGCTTCACGACGTGCGCGCAGATATTTCATCTCTTCGCTGTCTTCGTCGAACTTGTAGTAAGGCAGATCAGCTAATGCTTCGTCAGATACAGGGATGTTGAAACGATCGCGATACTGCTTAACCGCTTCTTTGTCCATTTTCTTAACCTGGTGGGCAATGTTCTTACCTTCACCGGATGCGCCCATGCCGTAACCTTTAACGGTTTTAGCAAGGATTACCTGTGGACGACCTTTAGTCTTCGTTGCGCGATCGTATGCCGCATAAACTTTAACCGGATCGTGACCACCACGGTTCAGACGCCAGATGTCTTCATCTGACATGTTAGAAACCATTTCTTTCAGTTCAGGGTACTTACCGAAGAACTTCTCACGGGTGTACGCGCCGCCTTTGGCTTTACAGTTCTGGTATTCACCGTCGATAGTTTCGTTCATCAGGTCAAGCAGCTTGCCTGAAGTATCGCGGGCTAACAGTGGATCCCAGTAGCGACCCCAGATAACTTTGATCACTTCCCAGCCTGCGCCGCGGAATGTACCTTCCAGTTCCTGAATAATTTTTGCGTTACCACGTACAGGGCCGTCAAGACGCTGCAGGTTACAGTTGATAACGAAAGTCAGGTTGTCCAGGCCTTCGCGGGCAGCCAGACCGATAGCACCCAAGCTTTCCGGCTCATCACACTCACCGTCACCCATGTAGCACCATACGCGCTGTTCTGAACAGTCTTTGATACCGCGATCAGTCAGATACTTAAGGAAACGGGCAAGATAAATCGCCTGCATCGGACCTAAGCCCATAGATACAGTGGGGAACTGCCAGAAGTCAGGCATTAATTTAGGGTGCGGGTAAGAAGACAGACCTTTGCCATCTACTTCCTGACGGAAACCGTCCAGTTGTTCTTCGGTCAGACGACCTTCAATGTATGCACGGCTGTAGATACCGGGTGCCACGTGGCCCTGATAGAATACGAAGTCGCCGCCATCTTTTTCATTTGGTGCACGGTAGAAGTGGTTGAAACCCACATCGTACAGCATTGCAGAAGATGCAAAGCTTGAAATGTGACCACCCAGCTCTAAGTCTTTCTTAGAACCGCGCAGAACCATCATCAGGGCATTCCAACGCAACGCGTTACGGATTTTGCCTTCAATAGTCTGGTCACCCGGCATGGTGGGTTCTTGTCCGGGAGGAATGGTGTTGATATATGCCGTCGTTGCATCGTACGGCAAGTGGGCACCATTTCTGCGTGCTTTCTCAATCAGTGATTCTAATAAAAAGTGGGCTCTTTCAACGCCATCTTCTTCTAAAACTGACTCTAACGACTCCAGCCATTCTTGTGTTTCTTGCGGATCCACATCTTGGTGCATCATTTCAGTCATGGTGCCATCCTATTGTTGCTGATATTGAAAACCATCCTTGCCGGCAGAACCGGAGGATGGAAAGACTAAAACCAGGTTGTACGTTACGTAGGCCTTACCGGCTTACTGTTTTTCTTTTCTTACCTGTTACAAAACCGGCAAGGTATTACTAAGGCAGTGCCTTAAATCTCCAGGCGTCTTAACGCGCGTTGCACTCGGCTGTCACGCTGGTTAATCGCCAGAAGCGTTTTCTCAATTAACGCAAGGTGGGCGTTACACGCCTGTCTTGCTGCTTCCGGATCGCGGGATGCGATAGCAGCCAGAATTTCCTTACGCTGACGTCTGACTTCGGCGTTAATGTCTATTTCATCATTCTGATATAAGGCAAACATTTCGAAGTTACGTTCAATATTCTCGACCAGCATGGTCTGCATGGTGCTCATTACATGCAACAACACCATGTTATGGGAGGCCCGCGCCATCACCATATAAAATTCACCGACCGCTTCTGCCAGAGCACGTTTACTTTCCCCGGGAGCGGGTACCGGCAAGTTGTCCAGCGCGGCCTGAAGTGCCTGATAATCTTCAGGCTGGCCCCGCAGCGCTGCGTAATAGGCAGCCATACCTTCCAGCGCATGACGAAATTCAAGTAAATCGAACTGCGTTTCCGGACGACGGCTGATAAGCGCCATTAACGGGTCTGTCATTGCCGCATTGAGGTTGCGGCTGACAAAGGTGCCGCCTCCCTGCTTGCGCTCAACCAGACCACGGGCCTGCAGGTTGCCAATTGCTTCACGGAGCGAAGGACGGGAAACATCAAACTGGGTTGCCAGTTCGCGTTCAGGAGGTAGCTGTTGTCCGGCCAGCAGTGTGCCATCAAGAATCATTGATTCGAGCTGTTCAGTGATGACATCTGATAATTTTTTCCGACCGTGGCGCATACCTGTGCGGTTCCTCGCTTATGAAAAGGGGCGGCCATAATGTAAACAAAGTTACTCGCCACCCACTCATTGGTCATACCATTTTACCTATCTAGTTTAGGTCAGATCGAAATGGAGGTAAATAGTCACCCATCGAAAGTAACTTACATTTAACCTTTTAGACGAGCTAGATATTGAAATTGTTGAAATTTTTTTACAACACCATCTGGTCTGATGAGCGAAATATGTTGATTTTCTGTTCAAATCCGGTTGATTTAACGTGCTTTAAGCTTCAGGGATGATGTGCAGAAATGGCGTGGTAAAGAATTGGCGGGGCACTCTTTGTATTAACAAATTGCCCCGGCATTGTTCTGTTGCTGCAGGTCTCGTCATCATTTTACTGTGTAGTAAGACCCCGCGGGCTGTTTCAGGCAACCCAACCGGTAATGGTGAGAACAGATGTGATCACCAGTATAAAAATGATATTCCTTTTTGCCAGCTTTACACCTGCCTGAACGTGTGCACACGCAGTCATTCTGCTGCAGGTAGCGCTGTCTCCGGCTTCAATAATTTCAGCCTGACGGGCTACAGACCAGAGTACAGCCGGCGTGCCTTCAGACACATTTGTCAGTTTCTCAAGCCAGACGGATGTGGCGCGGGAGAAATGCCCCACCACCAAAAATCCCAATGTCACCGCACGGGCTGGTAACCATTCCAGTGCGAACAGCAACTGCTCTGTGGTCAGCGCTGCCTCCATGTGATTACCGCGGTAATAATGGTGAGCTTCACGGACAAACATATAGAACAATGCGCCCGGTGCGCCGAAGAATATGAAGAACAACATTACCGCGCCGTAATAGCGGAAGTTTGCCAGCAAAAGTAACTGCTGCATGCGTGTGCCGTCGTCCGGCTCCGGTTCATTGTCTTCTTTACCCAGCAACCCGGGATGTAGTTCTTTTTCATACAAATCACAGGCTTCTTTGTCTTCCCGCTGGGCAGCCTGAAGCCATGACTTATAAATCCGGCGAAAATTCGTACACCCTAATGCGAGGAACAGCACCGCCGTCTGAACGATAAATGTCAGAAAGCCACCGAAAATGTAAGTTTCTGTCAGCCCTAAAAGCACCGCCGGTATAAGAAGGTACAGCCAGATTTTGCGGGATGCCTGTGTATCGGCGCCGCTTATTCCCATTTTTCGCAAACAGAAGTTAACAAAAACCGGTGACTGCCAGTAGCGGTTCCGCAAGAACATTCTGTCAAACGCCAGCGCCAGTAAAAGACTTATCAGAATCACGTCATTATTCCTTTATGCGTGGGTCCGGTGACCCGTTATCACTTAAACAATATTAACTAACGTTACTGCTGCTTTGTCGCTTCGAACGACAGGCCTGTGCGCAACCGGCACCAGTCAAAATACTCTCCCGGATCGGTTTTACGGCCGGGAGCAATATCACTGTGTCCGGTAATTCTGCCAATGGTGATGGCCGGATGGGTGTCGATAATAAACTGTGTTACCCGTTGTAATGCCTGATATTGCTCTGCAGTGAAAGGTTCATTATCACAACCTTCCATTTCAATACCGATGGCGTAGTCGTTACATTTATTACGCCCCTGAAAAACAGAAAGCCCGGCATGCCAGGCTCTTGCCGACAGCGGCACAAACTGTTCAACCTGCCCGTCACGGTAAATCACACAATGAGCAGATACCTTTACGTTTTTAAGATCGCTATATGAAGGATGTGCATTGATATCAATGGTACCGGTGAACAACCGGCGGATATCACCTGTACCGTACTGTCCGGCAGGTAATGAAATATTATGGATGACAAGCAATGAAATGCAGGCATCTTCCGGCCGCTCATCATAGAACGGTGACGGTGTATACTGACTGTCGGGGATAAAATCCATGGTCGCACAGAAAATCTCAGGTCATGCCTAAGTTTGACATCTGCTATTGCCATACTCAAGAATAACCCTACATATAACTTTCAAAGTTAGACACTTATATATAGCCGGGGGAACGGTGAGCAATGAACATAATGCCGGAAAGTGGATGTACATACTGGCCTGGATTTGCGGGCTGGGCTTGCTGACATTTGTTTTTGGCGACTTGCTTAACCGGCAGGAAAACCCGAATCGTGAACCGGAATCTGTGCGCATTGAAAATCAGACGGAAGTACGGTTGAAACAAAACCGCGCCGGTCATTACGTCACGGCGGGCACGATAAACGGCGTACCGGTTGAGTTTATGATCGATACCGGCGCAACAGATGTTGCCATTCCCGCACATCTGCAGGAAAGACTTGGCTTAATTCCTACGGGCAGTGCACTGGCACAAACCGCCAACGGTGTGGTCCGTGTTGCAAGAACAGAGTTAAACAGTGTGTCTATTGGCGATATTACTGTTTATAACGTACGTGCGAATCTCAACCCCGGCATGAATGGTGAACAAATTTTACTCGGAATGAGCGTTTTAAAGCAGCTTGAGTTTACTCAGCGCGGAGAATGGTTAATATTGCGTACACTTTAATATAAGCAGAGCGTAAGCATGACTATTCCTTCTCAAGCCGCGATCCGCCAGCAAGTCTCAGAAGCACTGGCTGAAGATCTGGGCGGCAGCGTCGACGCCGGTGCAGATATCACCGCTAACCTGATTGATGCATCCACGCAGGCCACAGCCACCATTATTACCCGTGAAGATTGTATTGTTTGTGGTATGGCCTGGGTTGAAGCGGCATTCAATTTGATCGATCCGCAAATAGATATCACGATCCATACACAAGACGGGAGTGCAGCCAAAGCTAATGACGTGCTAATTTCATTGTCCGGTCCTGCCAGAGGCATTCTCACTGCCGAGCGCACTGCGCTGAATTTTCTGCAAACCCTTTCCGGTACGGCAACCGTTGCACATCACTATGCATCGCTGCTTGACGGCTATCCGACGAAGATACTGGATACCCGTAAAACGCTGCCCGGACTACGCCTTGCCCAAAAATATGCCGTCGCCTGTGGCGGTGGTCAGAATCACCGGATCGGATTATTCGATGCCTTTCTGATCAAAGAGAATCATATTTTTGCCTGTGGATCGATTACGAAGGCTGTACAGATCGCAAAGCAAAATCATCCGGACAAACCGGTGGAAGTGGAAGTGGAAAGCCTTGATGAGCTTGAGCAGGCGCTTGATGCAGGTGCAGATATCATCATGCTGGATAACTTTACAAACGATCAGATCCAAAGCGCAGTCGACATCACAAAAGGCCGGAGTAAACTCGAAGTGTCTGGCAATATTACGGAAGAAAGATTGCAATCTTTAGGAAAATTAGGGGTTGACTTCATATCTTCAGGGGCATTAACGAAACACGTTCAGGCTATCGATCTGTCGCTTCGTGTCGCTATGAAAGGATAAAATTCACTTACAAATCAAAAGAGTGGATACATTCCTGTTATCCCCTAAAGGTATTCACTCTCATCCCCTCACTGCTGTAGAACCTATTCATATGTATATTTCTGAATACTTGTCAGTTGGCCTGCTCCGCCTATACTGAGCATCAAGTACCGGGGACGTTGAAAAGGACGACTCGGGTATAAATCGTAACTTTGAATGAAAGATTTAATTTAGCGCATTATACGCAAACCCGGAGATATACCATGAAAAATGTTAACGCTCAAAACCAAAAAGGTTTCACTCTTATCGAACTGATGATCGTTGTTGCTATCATCGGTATCCTGGCAGCAGTTGCTTTGCCAGCGTATCAGAACTACACGAAGAAAGCGAAGTTCTCTGAAGTAGTTGCTGCAACTCAGTCTTTAAAAACAGCCATTGAAATTTGTGCTCAAACAGAAGGTGGTTTCACTAGCTGTACCCAAGCCACAAACGGCGTCCCTGGTGATATCGCTTCAGGCGGCCCAGGTAACCTTGAATCAATTGTTTGGGCTAACGCATCTAACACTGCCGGTACTATTACAGCAGCAGCAGATACCGGTAATGGTTTAGCTGGTGAGACCTATATCCTGACAGGCGCATTTAACGGAACAGGCCAAGTAACATGGACTAAAGGCGGTACTTGTTCAACTGGTACACCAGCAATCTGTTAATACAAAGATTCAGCTAGCCCGGTCATTGACCGGGCATTTCTGTTTACACTACCGGTGACTGGATGAGATATGGCAAAGGCAGCAGTAGTTTTTACCTGGCAGGGCAAGGATAAGCGCGGCAGCAATCAGAAAGGTGAAATTTCCGCGATGAATATCACGGAAGCAAAGAACCTGCTGCGTCGTCAGGGTATCTCTGCCCACAAAGTCAAAAAACAGGCAAAGCCCCTGTTTGGCGGAGACAAAAAGATCACCGCTCAGGATATTTGTGTTATATCCCGACAAATAGCTACCATGCTGGCAGCCGGCGTCACCCTTATTCAATCATTGGATATGATCGCATCCGGCCACGATAAAGCCTCCATGCGCAAATTACTTGGCGAAATTTCAACAGAAGTTAAAGCCGGTAATCCTTTGTCATCCGCGTTACGGAAACATCCTCTTTATTTTGACGATTTGTACTGTGATCTGGTGAAAACCGGTGAACAATCCGGTGCCCTGGAAACCATTTATGATCGGATCGCTACTTATAAAGAGAAAGCTGAAGCACTTAAGGCTAAAATCAAAAAGGCGATGTTTTATCCCATCGCCGTTCTTGTTGTCGCGTTTATCGTAACAACAATCCTTTTGGTATTCGTGGTACCCCAGTTCGAAGAAATTTTCAGTAGTTTCGGGGCTGAGTTGCCGGCGTTCACCCAGTTTGTTCTGGCTATATCGCGGTTTGTTCAGGATTATGGCATTTTTATCGGGATGGGCATTGCCGGTGCTATCTTCTTATTTATCCGGGCCTTAAGAAAGTCTAAAGGGTTGCAGGATAAAATGGATGCACTGACACTTAAAATTCCGGTAGTGGGTGAAATCCTGAAAAAAGCAGCGGTTGCCCGCTTTACCCGCACTCTATCAACAACCTTTTCTGCCGGTGTTCCGTTAATCGGCGCACTGGATTCTGCTGCCGGTGCATCAGGAAATGCGGTGTACCGGGAAGCTATATTGTTCATTAAGAAAGAAGTGGCGGGTGGTCTGCAAATGAATACGGCTATGCGGGCTACGAACGTGTTTCCCGACATGGTGTCGCAAATGGTGGCAATTGGTGAAGAATCCGGTTCCGTAGATGAAATGCTGGCCAAAATTGCTACGATTTATGAAGCGGAAGTAGATAACATGGTAGACGGTTTAACCAGCTTGCTGGAGCCACTGATCATGGCAGTACTCGGGGTTATAATTGGTGGTCTGATTGTAGCCATGTATCTGCCTATATTCCAGATGGGTAACGTGGTGTAACAAATTTGAGTAACCGCCTCTGGTTACACACCCAAAACTAATTATTCATTGAGACAGGACTGCTTTTCGGGCAGTCTTGTTGTATCAGAACACGATAAAAATAAAGCGCTTATATGGATGCCATCATTTCATTAATGCAGCAGAGTCTGCCGGTGTTTCTCACCACTATCTTCATTTTCAGTTTACTGGTTGGCAGTTTTTTAAACGTTGTCATCTACCGTTTACCCATCATGATGGAGCGAAGCTGGAAAGCGGAATACCAAAGTTACTTTAACGAAAACGAGCAAGTCCAACAGCCGGAACCTTTTAATCTGGTAAAACCGGACAGCACCTGCCCCCGCTGTCATCACAAAATCCGTGCATGGGAAAATATCCCTGTGATCAGCTATTTAATGCTGGGCGGAAAATGTGCGGGATGTAAGGCAGGTATTTCAATCCGATATCCGCTGGTAGAGCTGTTCACCGCGCTGGTGTGTACTTTTACAGCCTGGCATTTCGGTGCCACAGCGCAGGGCATCTGGGCGGTATTGATAGTATTTATTCTTATTGCGCTGCTCTTTATCGACCTTGATAAAATGCTGCTGCCGGATCAATTAACACTGCCATTACTATGGCTGGGACTGATCTTAAGTACCCAGTCTGTCTTTACAGGTCCGGTGGATGCCATTATTGGTGCTGCTGCAGGTTATTTAAGTTTATGGTCTGTCTACTGGCTGTTTAAATTACTTACCGGAAAGGAAGGAATGGGATACGGCGATTTTAAATTGCTCGCCGCATTAGGCGCTTTTACCGGATGGCAGGGTCTGCCCATTATTATCCTGTTATCCTCTGTGGTGGGGGCCGTGGCGGGTATCACACTGATGATTGTGCAGCGCTCCGGTAAATCTCTTGCGATCCCCTTCGGTCCGTATCTGGCCGTCGCCGGTTATCTCACATTATTGTACAAGACAGAGATCATAGACGGTTATCTTGCCTGGGTGATGGGTGCATGAGCCATCCTTACGTTGCAGGACTAACCGGTGGGATCGGCAGCGGTAAATCTGCTGTCAGTGATTTATTTGCGCAGCTCAGCATTAACATTGTCGATGCTGACATTGTTGCCCGTCAGGTGGTCGAACCCGGTACGCCGGCGCTTGCGAAAATCGCTGGTCATTTTGGCCGTGACATTTTACAAAAAGACGGCACGCTGGACCGCGCCGCTTTGCGTAAACAGGTCTTCGCTGATGCAGCGGCAAAACAGTGGCTTAATGCCCTGCTCCATCCGGCAATCAGGGAAGAAATGCGAAAGCAGCTGGTAGCAGCCACCAGCCCGTACGTGATTTTTTCGGTGCCTCTGCTCATAGAAAACGGACTAGATGCAATGACAGATACCGTGATTGTGGTTGACTGTGAGGAAGACACTCAACTTACGCGGGCACTTAAGCGGGATGGCAGTGACGTGACAACTATCCGCGGGATCATGGCATCTCAGGCCAGCCGCCATGACCGGCTGGCAAAAGCCAGTTATGTCATAGATAACAACGGTGCGCTTGAACTTTTACCCGCTCAGGTTGAACAATTACATCAAATATTACTGAAAGCAGCAGAGAAATCCCCCGGTAGCTGAACGGCTGTTTTTTCCTTAGGGCTTGATATTTTGGCACTTTTGCGCTGTAGTGCTAACAGTTTATCAGAGAGGCCCACATGACCAGCACCACATACGAATTTCCGCTTAAAGAAAAAGTGAGGAATTACCTGCGCATCGAGCACCTGCTTGCGCAGTTGAAGACCGGTGCCTCAGTGCAGAATAAAGCCCTGCATGTGTACTTCTTCGAGCAATTATTCACCCTTATGGATCTGCTGGACCGGATTGATCTGCGTACTGATTTGATTAAAGATCTTGATGTGCATGAACGCAACCTGGTGCACTGGTCCCAATATCCGAATATTGATACAGACGCGCTTGAACAGTCCTTAAAAGTGATTGTACGCCTGAAAGGCAAACTAAAAGCGGAACGCAAATTCGGCACAGCGCTGAAAGAAGATAAATTTCTTAACGGTATCCGGCAGCGTTTTTCCATACCCGGCGGCACCTGCAGTTTTGACTTGCCCAATTTGCACTACTGGCTTAACCGTTCCAAAGAAGACATTCAGGAATCGATGAAAGAATGGCTTGTATCTCTGGCATTACTGGAAGAAACAGTATCGGTACTGTTGTCGTTCCTGCGGGAAAGAGGTCCGTTTAAACCTATGGAAGCCACAAACGGCTTTTATCAGGGCGTGGCTGATGACAAGTGCGGATTAATCCGTGTTCGCTGTGATGCCAATCAGGGGTATTACCCTACTCTCAGCGGCAATAAATACCGCTTCGCCATTCGCTTTATGCTGTTTGAAAATGAAGCCGGACAGTCCCCCTCTGTGGAGAATACAGTGTCTTTTGCTATGGCGGCCTGCTAGACTGCCGCCATACTTTTTACCTGAAAGAGAGTGAATTCAGTGAAGGTTAACTGTCCTGAATGCAGCATATCCGTCGAGTGGTCTGCAGAAAATAAACATCGTCCTTTTTGTTCCAAGAAATGCCAGCTTATCGATTTGGGAGAATGGGCTGGTGAAGAGCGCGCGATTCCCGGGCCAAAGCAACATTCTGATACACCGCCCGGAATGCCTGATATTGAAGACATTGAAGCAATGCTCAGTCAGCAGCAGGACGATTTTTTTAAACACTAAACCCTTCCCCGTTGAGCGTTTTGTGTGAATGTATCCGGGCATTCAGCCCGAATTCAGATAAGGCTTTTCTCTTATGTTAAATTCAATTGCACTTATTGGCGGTACTCACGGCAACGAGACCAGTGGTATTCAACTTATCCGCAACTGGCAGAAGTCCGGTTTGCCTGAGCGCTTCTCGTCTCTGAATGTCACCTGTGATTTTGCCAACCCGGCGGCTATGGACGCCAATGTCCGTTTTCTGGATGAAGATTTAAACCGGCAGTTTACTGCTGAACGTCTTGCAGCAGACAACCCGGCCAGAGAGGCTGTTCTGGCAAAATCGCTGAATGAACGCTTTGGCCCGAAGGGTAATGCTGCAACAGATTTTTTCATCGACATTCACAATACCACCAGCCACATGGGCGCTACCCTGATTGTGCTGGAAGCCGACGAATTTAATACCAAACTCGCCCGGTTTGTTAAAGACGTCATGCCGGAAGCCAATATTCTGGTAGAAGATGAAAAAGACTACGCATCTCATGGCTATTTATGCACCGTGGGTAAAAAAGGTGTGATGATTGAAGTCGGCGCTCAGCCTCAGGGCGTATTACGGGAAGATGTGTACCAGTTAACGCAAACGATGGCGGAAGCGATTCTGGATTTTTGTGTCGCCTGGAATACAGATAGCAGCTCAATGGATTCGCTGCCTGCCTGCGAGGCTTTCAGATTGGGTTATGAGGCAAAATTCCCGCTGGATGAGAACGGCGTACGTAAAGCCATGATCCATCACAGCATTCAGGATCAGGATTTTACGCCACTGCTTCCCGGTGCGCCGGTATTCCGGGGGTTTGACGGTTCAGATTATGTCTGGGAAGGTGACAAAGAAACCTATCCGCATTTTATAAATGAAGCAGCATATTTCAAATTAGACGTGGCCTTCGCCACCGCCGACCGGATTGAGTTCTGATCCTGAAGGTTTGTGCTGCCACCAAGTACCGGTTAGTGTGAGACGATAAAAAACAGGCCACCCTTAATACAGAGCGGCCTGTTTCATTTCTGAAACACTGCAGATCAGAACAACTCGATTTTCGGTTCCCGGGTTTCTTCCGGCGCTACCCGTTTTTCACCGGTAGAGGTGGTCAGGTCGAAGTGAATACGGCGCTGATCTTCCATGACATACTTCTCAAACATTTCCGCCGTACTTAAATTGAATGAGTCGTCGAAAGCCTTGCGTCCGTCAATGTAGTCAGAGAACTGGCCGAACAGGCTTACCAGGGCTTCATGTTCCAGTTTTACGTTCTCGGCGCGCTGGCGGATAATATCCTGAAACTGGATCTTACCGATTGCCCCGCTGACTTTGCCGGCGATGTCTTTTGCTACGCCGCTGAAGCAATTGAGCATCCGCGGGCTGAATTCCTCGAGCCGGCGGTAATGGGCCGTCATGCTGGCCAGAGAGCCGGAGAACGATGTCAGCAACTCACAGGTTTCGTCACTCTGATTCGTGGAAAGCAGTTTTTCACCGTGGATTTTTGCTGTTTCCATGGCAGAGCGGATCCCGGATTCAATTTTCTCTGCGGCCTCTGACGACTGGGAAGATAATGTTCTTACCTGCTCTGCCACCACGGCGAATCCGCGCCCGTATTCTCCGGCCCGCGCTGCTTCAATAGCTGCATTCAGTGCCAGCAAGTTAGTTTGAAAGGCGATATTTTTTACCAGCTCTGTGAGCTCTTTGAGCTTATCAATTTCCTGCAGGACTTCCTGAATCGCCGCAGTGTGCGCTTTATCGTGTTCCTGCTGGGTATTTATTAACTGGGTAATTTCCTCAAGGCGGTGATTTGCCTGGTCAATTTCCGCTGCACTTTCTTCCTTAAATTCAGCAGTATTACGCTGGGAAAGCTCAATACTGTCGATACCGTTTTGAATGACTTCTTCAATCTGATATAAGGCACTCATCAAGTCGACGGAAGCTTCTTCAGTAATGTTAGAAATACCGTCAATCTGTCCGTTCAGAATACTTGCATACTCGTCCACCTGCTGGTGAGTGATATGCAACTGTTCTGAAGTTTTGTCCAGATAAGCATTTGCTTCCGCCAGTGCTGTTTCAAGTTCATCAATGTACCGGGTTTCAGCCACGGTCTGACGTACAACCCAGAGAGCGCTGGTTACGAGACTACAAATAATTGCTCCCCACCATGACAACTGCGTTCCGGCAAACTGGTTTATAAGCAGCACGCTTACCAGCGCGATACCTGTTCCGGTTATACACAGTGCCGCCTGTACAAACGGACTGGCGTACCACTGAGCCTGCTTCAGGCGTGCAACAGCAGTCAGAAATATTTCTCGTAAATTCACCATAAAGCCTCCTACGGCACCAATTGTTTTACTACTGCGATCAATTGATCAGGTTCGACAGGTTTTACCAGCCATCCTGTGGCACCAGCACGCTTTGCTTCTTCCCGCTTGGTTTGTTGTGATTCAGTGGTCAGCATCAAAATAGGTGTGAATCTGAATTTCGTATTTTTCTTTATTTCTTTAATCAGCTCTATGCCGTTCATTCCCGGCATGTTCAAATCGGTGATGATGAGTTTTGGTGACGCGCTTTGCAGTGTTGTCAGCGCAGCTTCAGCATTTTCCGATTTAATGATGTCGTAGCCTGCACGTTTTAACAGCATTTCCATACTCATCAGCATGGTCGCCGAATCGTCAACTAAATGGATGGTCTTCATTGATCACCTCGTTTCTATGAGAAAAGACTGTCGCATAAAGAGCGATAGTCTTTCGCTCCTGCGGAAAGTGGCGCATATTCGCTGACTGGCTGATGTACTGCGAATGCTTCCGCCAGTTTCACGTTGCGACGAATAGCAGGCAAAATTCTGCCCGCTCCGAATTTCTCCTGCCAGAGACCCAGTGTCTGACGATGTATGCGTAATTTGCCATCCACCATCACAGGCAGAATATCAATGCCACTGGCACGGAAGTGCTTATTTCTGATCGCTTTCATACACGCATTCAGCAGCTTGTTTACGCCATCAGAAGCCAGTGGCGTCGGCTCGGCCGGAATAACAATGCGGTGCGCGCCGGCAAGTGCTGATAACAACCGGGGCCCCAATGTAGGCGGCGTATCAACCAGAATTATGTCGTAGTGCCCGGCGTCGCCTGCGTTATCAAACAACTGACTGAACCGGTTCAGGGTATATGCGGATTCATCAAAGGCGCTGTCGGTATGTGCCAGCGCCAGATGGATCCTGTCGCTGTATGCCAGCACGCCTTTGAACTCTTCGAATTCGCTCATCCACGCCGGTTGAGAAAGTGCAGAGAGTAAGTCCGGTTGTGCAGTGAAACCCAGTTCGATGTGACCCTGATTATCAAGGTCAATCACCAGCACTTTCGCCCCTTTCTCGCTCAGTGCGTAAGCCAGATTCACTACTGTCGTTGTTTTGGCTGTACCACCTTTACGGTTTGCAACCACAAGCACTTTTGTCATGCCTGAGACTCCGCGTTATATAAACCGGCATCAATGGCACGTTTAAGCCAGCCCCACTCTCCCGCTTCAGGCCATACAGAAATACCGGTCTGATGTTTAATTAATACCTGATACAGGGCGGTATGGGCGTGGGTGAGCTTTTTCAGATTAACCTGCCTTTTCGGATTCTCTGCCAGCCAGAGATCCAGTTCTTCCGCTAAATCGATTTCACAGTTGCCGTCGAGTGCTGCAACTTTTTGCTTGAAAATTATCGGCATGACAGTAACTCCGGAATGTTGATAATGAGCAGAACCCTTCCGTCACCCAGTAAGGCTGTGCCGCTGAAGTGGGCGTAGCCCGCCATCACACCTTCAAGAGGCTTCTGGATAACATCAATACCCTCATGGAATTTATCGATAACCAAACCGATATCCCCATTGCCTGTGTTTACTACAAGAATAGACTGTTCTTCTGTATTTTGCGTTTCCGGTGCAAAACCCAGATAGTCACGCAGGCAATGCAGCGGTACCAGCTTGTCGCGGATAACCAGCACCTGATGATTCTTGATTTGCTGGATTTCCTCAGGGCGCACTTTTACGGTTTCCACCACGCTGTCCATACTGACGCCGAACATCTGGTCGCTGACTTCAAACATCATCACACGGTTAACCGACATAGTTTGCGGCAACACAAGACGGAAACGTGTGCCGGTACCCACTTCAGACTGCATTTCAATATGACCGCCAGCCTGAGTAACCATGGTTTTCACAGCATCCATTCCCACACCGCGACCGGATAAATCAGACACCTGCTCGGAAGTGGAAAAGCCGGGTGCAAATATCAGTTGCAGTGCTTCGTCATCGTTTATCGATTCCAGCTGCGCTTCAGTGATTACACCTTTCTGGTAAGCCAGCATTTTGATCTTCGCCGGATCAATGCCCTTACCGTCATCGCGGATTTCTATCACCACGTTGTCATCTTGGGGAGTGGCAATGAGCTCAATTTTTCCGGATTCACTTTTACCCGCACTGAGGCGGTCAGCCGGAGACTCGATACCGTGATCGATGCTGTTTCTCAGTAAGTGGATTAAAGGCTCAGACAAAGACTCAATCAGATTTTTATCAAATTCCGTATCTTCCCCCTGCATTTCAAGCTCAATCTTCTTATCAAGCTTACGGGCCAGATCGCGTACCAGACGGGGATAACGCTGAAACACGTGAGATACCGGAACCATACGAATTTGCAGAACAGCACTTTGCAGCTCTTCGGTAAGACGGTTCACAATCGTGAAGTGTGACTTAATCTGTTTGCTGAGTTTTCTGCTGCCGCCCTCTTCTTCTGCCTGCCGGGCAAGATAAGGCAGAGAATTTTTCGCTACTGTCAGCTCGCCCACCAGGTCCATCAGGTAATCAATTTTCTCCTGATTAACTTTTAACGTACGTGGTACCTGACGCTCTGCCGTTTTAGCCGGAGCTGTACTCTGCGCCGCCTCTTGCGCTGCCGGCTCCGGAGCGACAGGAACGTTTTGAGCAGCAGTTGTCTCAGGCACTACTACGTCAGCTTCATCTTCGCCTGTGTCAGCCTGAGGTATTTCAACCTGTTCACCGGCAATGAGAGCCAGCAAGTCTTCAACAGACCGTTCAACCACATCGACACCCAGTACACGGCTGACAACCAGATTCACTGACGCCAGCGACGCAGGATTGCCTTCCCCTGCCGAAAGGCGTTCCAGTAATGCCTGTTGCTGCTCAAGCATGGCAAGGGCACTTGGAGATAATCCGTCGCCATTCGAGCAACCGGAGTCATCTGTCGTTGAGTCTGGTGTCTCAGCGTTATTTTCAACAGTGACAGACTCATTACCTGAAGTGTCACAGGCTTCAGCCTGCGCCTGCTCTTCAAAAGGAGCAGCATCTCCGGCTGAAGTGGCAATATCACAGAAGCGTGACAGGGCCTCACCTGCAGCGAGTTTTTCAAGTCCTTCACTGATTTGCCAGTGTACGGAGTCCGGATTCAGCGAAGCACACAGGAAGCTGCATATGCGGGCCAGCTGCTCGTTGTCTGCCAGCGCAGCTGCTTCGGCAATACCATCAGCATCATCACTTTGTAAAAAGCCGGTCAGCAGCGGCTCACATAACGAATAAAAACTGGCCGCGGAAATAACATCATGTTCATACTGGCCCTCGTAATACGCAAAGTGTTCTGCCAGTGAGGCTGAACTGGCCACGCAGAGGATCGTAATGTCCAGGTGGCAGAGGAAAACGTCTTCAGGACCTTCTACATGATTTTTACGGGACAGATTGTGAAAGATAAGCCCGGGGGTCGCCAGACTGACGTTAAACGGATCTTCACCACGAAAGAAACAGTCTGCATCCGGTGTATAGCGGATAACATGAACCATTTCATCACTTTCCAGTGCACTGAAAAATGCGCTGATATGGCACTTTTCGTCGAGCTCATTCAGCCAGGCAGCCGCTTTGTCAGGTACAGGAGCAACAGTAGCCGGTGAATCAGATGCGCCGTTATCAACGGTATGACTCTCCCCTTGCTCAGTGTCTGTACTGGCCCCGCCGGATGCCGGTTGCATAAAACTACGCAATTTGGCAGCTAGCCCGGTGGACGCTTCTTCCCACTGAGATAATTGATGGGTTCCGGACTCAAGCTCATCAAAAAATGTACTGATTTGATCAAATGCTTCGAGCAGTACATCACCAAGTTCATCGGTAAAAGACACTTCGCCGGCACGCATGCAATCCAGTAAATCTTCAGACGCATGAGCAAGGCGGGTAAGCGGCTTGATATCGAACAGATCCGATGAACCTTTAATAGTGTGAATATCACGGAAAATCGTGTCGACCGCTTTAGCATCATAACCACTGTTTTGCAGGGTCAGCAGCTCCCGGCTGGCAGATTCCAGATTTTCCCTGGATTCACCGATGAATGTATCTAACAGCTCACTCATAATGATTATTCTCCCAGCATCAGCGACACCATGTCATTTAACGTGGTGCCGTCCACGGGTTTAGTCATGTAGAAGTTTGCACCACAGTCAAATGCTCTGGTCGCGTCTGCGGCCTGAGATTCCGTGCTTATCATAATAATAGGCACCTGATTCAATCCTGCATCCCGGCGAATTTCCTGACACAAACGGTAGCCATCCATTTTCGGCATATTCACATCAACCATAAACAGGTCGATTTGTTTACCCATTGCCTTTTCGAGAGCTTCTACGCCATTTTCTGCTTCTTCCACATGACGTTGCTCGCTGGCAACAATCATCCGGTGGTAGGTACGGACAGTATTGGCATCATCCACGATCATGATAGTTTTCATCTGCTGGCTCCCTCGAACCCCGGCTTCTGGTAAACAATAACGTCACCGAACTTTTTAATTTTGAATAATGAACAAATGCGGCTCATGGACTCACTGTGGCCTAAGAATATGTATCCCCCGGGCTTAAGTGCGTCATATAACACCTGCGCAGCCTTACGACGGGAATCGTCATCGAAATAAATCAGCAGGTTGCGACAGTAAATCAGGTCGAATGAACGGAAACGGCCGGGCACTTCAGCACCAAGAATATTTGCCAGACATAAAGTCACAGACTCTTTAATGTCATGACTCAAATGGAACTCATTGCCCTTCTGAGTGAAATAACGCTGCCGGACAGTCAGCGGAATGTTTTGTACAGACCGCTTGGAATAAATGCCTCGTTTAGCATGTTCAAGGACACTGGTATCGATATCAGACGACACAATCTCCACGTCGCGGTGATCCAGTCCTTTCCAGTACTCAAGCAGGTAAATTGCTATGGAATACGGCTCTTCACCTGTGCTTGAGGGTACTGACCAGATCCTTAAATCCTCACCCGACGGGCGCATGCTGTCTAAATCATCCATCAAATGACGGCACATGGTCTCAAACTGATATTCCTCGCGGAAGAAGTAGGTCTCGTTCACCGTCATGGCATTAACAAGACTTTGAAGCTCTTCTCCGGATGCCTGAAAACGCATGAAGGTAAAGTAACTCTTAAACAGATTATGGCCGGTTTGCTTCATGCGCTCCTTCAACCGCTTATCAACGAAGTATCGTTTGGAATCTTCGAAATAAATGCCGGTTTTCCGGTAAAACATTGAGCGGAACCGGTCGAAGTCAGCGTCAGAGATTTCCCCTGCCGGCGACGTTGTCCGGATGCTGGTCATACACCCTCTCCTGCAACAGAATCCCGTACGCACTGAATAGCGAACTGGATATAAGCTTCACCGGGAAAACGGGCAGATACTTTTTCGAGCACCTCCAGTGTTCCGCTATCACCAATTTCTGACAACTTATCTACAGCGGTGCCTACCACATTGATGTTGTTATCGTTTAACACTACGTTGTGCAACCACGTTGCAGCATCCGGATGACGGATAGCGCCGATAACGTCCACGGCGAAAATCCGTACATCACTGTCTTCATCGCATAAAAGTGCGTTCACATGCGCTGCGAACAGCACCGGCTGGCTTTGCAATAACTCGATTGCACCATTACGTACCTGCGCATCTTCCGACTTCAGCTTTTCAAGCAGCGCACCGGCCATATCTTCGTCACACATGCCTTCTACAGCGCTGAACAGCGCCTCCAGTACAGAGGGCTCGTGCTCAATGTCGATTTGCCCGAGCAAAGCAGTCCGGGCTGCCAGATTGTTGGTCAGATCTCTTGCCGCCCAGCGTCTGACATCGGCACAACTCGCCTGTAAATCAGCAATAAGGGACGCCAGATCTCTGCTATTTTTTCTGCGATCAGCCTGACTGGCAGACTCTCCGCGGCTTTTTCTCAGTCCCATGGCGTACTCCTATTGCTTACACAAATGATTAATACGTTGAGCGATGGCGTGACTGTCAAGCACATGACTGGCGCACCCCGCCTGAATAAGTTCTTTCGGCATACCAAATACGGTTGCAGTTGCCTCACTCTCTGCAATGGTCACAGCACCTCTGCTGTAGGCCTTAGACATGGCAGCCACGCCATCGCACCCCATGCCGGTGAGCTGTACGCACAGCATGTTTTTGGCGTCGAAACAGCCCAGGGCCGACTCCACCATGCGATCCACGCTGGGATGCCAGAGAAAATTCGGACTGGCCGGGATGGGTCTGACAAACACCGTGTTCTGGTTTTTAACAAAAGACAGGTCTGCATCCCCTTTAGCGATATACACTTTGCCGGTTTCTAATGGCATACGGCTGCTGACTTCCACCACTTCAAGAGGGCATAAATCATTCAGCCTTTTCGCCAGTGCAGCAGTAAACGCTTTTGGCATATGCTGCGCCACAACTACCGGGCAGGGAAAGCTGGCCGGCAACTGAGACAAAATCTGCTCAAGTTTGCGCGGGCCACCGGTGGATACACCAATCATCACAACCTGAACCTTGCCGCTTTTTACCGGCGCTGCCGTTGCTTTTACCGCTGCCGTTTGCTGTAGCGTGTGCACGGACTTTGACGGTGCTGCCGTTCGCCTGACGTTTGCAGTAAGTGCTTCAATTTTGGAAATCAGTTCATCTTCAATGTCGCTGATATCCGCACTTACTGTTCCGCCGGGCTTCAATACAAAATCATCCGCACCCAGTGCCAGCGCTTCCAGTGTCACCAATGCACCTTTCTGCGTTAGTGATGACAGCATCAGCACCGGACACTGGTGAAACTTTCTTAGCAGGCTGAGACAGGTCAGACCGTCCATTACCGGCATGTTGATATCTAAAGTAATCACATCAGGTTTAAAAGCCGCTGATTTCGTCAGTGCCTCCTCACCATCGCGGGCTGAATCAACCTGATAACCCCGTGCAGTGAAAACCTGTGTGAACAGTTTCCGCATCAAGGCAGAGTCATCTACCACTAATACTTTGACTGCCATCTTCCCGTTACCCCCCGCTTACTTTTGCAATATCGTTGTCGTTCAGCAGTACCGACGGCTCGATGAGCTGGATGATGCGTTGCTCTTTATTGAGCTTGATGAGCTTGTTTAACAGCTCGGTTTGCTCATCAGACAGAGAAGGCGCATCTTCGATAGAATCGGTAATGACGGTTTTAACTTCTGCCACGCCATCCACAATGAAACCGGTTTTTTGCTTATTGCGGGTAAGCACCACAATACGCTGCCGGTCAGTGGCTTCCGCTTTGGGCAATCCCAGCCGGGTACGCAAATCAATCACAGGCAGTACTGTGCCACGCAGATTGACAATGCCTTGCAGGTAGTCCGGTGTATTAGGCACGCTTTCCAATTTGGCGGGAATGCGAGTTATTTCCTGGGTGTCTTCAATGCTGACCCCGTACTCTTGTCCTGCAATGGAGAAGATCACGTATTGGGCATAGTCTTCTTCGGTCAGCACCCCATCGTCCTGATTAGCCATATCAGAATCCTCATCTTGTAAATCAACCTGGCTCAGCGCCCGGCTTAGCGAGCGTTGGAAAACGCTTTGCAAGTTAACGATAGAAATGAGTCGCTTAGTGCCTTCTACGCGATACACTGCTTCAAGCGCGCCATCGGTGTATCCGTCGTTACACATAGACGGAACAGGCTCCAGCGCCGACGGCGATATACTCACCACATTGCTGACTTTCGCGACCACAAAGCCCACAGCGGACTGACTGCTGTCGCTGCAGTTAACAATGATGATGCGGGTAGCATCGTTCATTTCGCAGGGCTGCATGCCAAGATTCATGGCCAGATCCACGATGGGAATAATCCGTCCCCGCAGATTTACCAGCCCCAGTACCGAAGGATTGCTGTCGGGTAAGGCGGATATATCGTCGGGAACGCGCACAATTTCGCCCACATCATGGAGATAAAAAGCAAATTCTTGTCCGGCTATGGAGAAGCACACCAGTTGCTGCAAATCATCTTCGGCTTCACTGTTGTTGTCTTGCGAACCGGTGCGGTTTTGCTGCAGTTGCAGGCCGGAACCGTCTTTTTTATGGCTGACGGTTAACTGTGACTGCACCAGATTTTCAACATTGAGGATCTGTTCCAGCGGTTCGTTTTTTTGCTTAATTAATCCCTGCAGATAGTCATAAGTAATTGACGAATCGCCCTGCTTGTCATTTACCACGGTGTCTTTCGGTACGCTGTAAACGCGGTTTACTTTGTCGACCAGAAAACCCGTCATACCGAGTGTTGATTCCACAACGACAACACGGGACGTTTCTGTTTGCTCTGCTGTACACGACAGCAAAATAGCCCGCAAATCGTAAACCGGCAGTACATTACCCCGCAGGTTTGCCAGTCCCATCATCTGGTGGGGCCCCAGCGGAACCCCTACCATCACAGGTACACGTATAATTTCGCCAACAGACTGCATCGGGAATGCAAATTTCTCTTTTCCAATCTGGAAAGAAACAAACTGCAGCTCGGTGTCTGTCGCGGTAGTTTCCTGAGTTTCCATTTCTTGCATGGTCTCACCTCACCTTTAACTCTGAATCAACCGGCCTTAGCTGTTTTGCATTTCATCAGCGACAGAAGAAATTTCCTCAATAGAGCGGGCCAGGATTTCCACACCTTTGGTCTGCTGCTCTGCGGCAGACAATGCCTGCTGACAGTTACTGCTGGCCTGCTCATTCGCTGCGGCAATTTGCTCCAGGCCTTTTTGAGCCTGCGCTACAGCGGCTGCGATTTCTTCACCGGCTTGCTGCATTTCTTTGTTATAAGAAAGCACTTCTGCCATGTCTTTGGCGATACCGGCTATGTCATCAGTAGTTTGCTTGGCTTTAAGTACTTCACGGTAAGCGCTTTCTGCCACATTGGTAAGGTCAGTTTTCACGTTTTGCGTCTGATCCTGAATGGCTTTGATGAGATCTTTGATTTGTTCAACATTCTCAGCAGCCTCATCGGCCAGGCTTTGAATATCGGCAGATACCACGGCAAAACCTTTACCATATTCTCCTGCCCGGGCTGCTTCCACTGCACCGTTTACAGCAAGCATGCTGGTTTTCACCGACACGGTGGTGATGGTATCGATCACTTTATCAATAGTACGGGTCATTGATTCCATATCAGTAATAGCGGATACATTTAGTTTACTGGTTTCCAGTGCGGTATTAATGCCTTCCACCATTTCTTCAATGAGTGCACGGTTCACTTTCAGCAGTTCTGTTATTGCCCCGCCACGGGTAAGCGCATCTTCAGTCTGAGCAGAGGCTTCAGCCACACCTTCACGGAGGGTATCAATATTGCCCACCGCCTGTTCAACCGCTGAGGCTGCCTGTTGTGCACCGTTGTTAATTTGATTCAGTGCCGTGGATATTTCTGTGATTGACCTGCTGATTTCCTCCATACTTGCAGACAGCTCTTCTGCCGAGGACGCCACTTCTTCCGCGCTCTTATTAATGTCAGTGCTGTTTTTCAGCTCTTCAGTGATAATTTCCAGGGACTGGGCAGCCTGCTCAGCTTGGGACAATGCGCTACTTTGCTCTGAAATGTTACCGGACACTTCCTGGGCAGCAGAAGACTGTTCGTCTGCAGCACAGGAAATGGCTTCTGACCCTGCCTGGATTTCTTTAGCAGCATTGTCCATTTCACGGATCTTGGTCTGCAGTCTTTCAGAGCCTGAAGCAATGAACTGCATATCTTCCTTGATTTTGGCCAGTTGACTGGTTACCGCTTCGCCTTTTGTCACTTCTTCCAGCGCGGCTTCCGATGATTGTTTAACTGCATCAGAAACCTGATTCGACTGTTGCTGAATTTGCTCTATTTGCATGGCAATGTCGGCGGCGCTTTTATCCGAAACTTCTGCCAGAGCGCGAACGGTGTCAGCCACCACCGCGAATCCCTTACCATGTTTACCGGCACGTCCGGCTTCGATTGCTGCGTTTAATGCAAGTAAGTTGGTCTGGTCGGCAATGCGGGTGACTTGCTTAACAGCCTCACCAATATTAGACGCTTGCTGTTCCAGTTCGCTCATCATGACTACAGAGCGCGACTGGTGCTCGGACGCTGTCTTTACACTGTCCATCATATTGCCGAGGTTACCCATTACACGGTCTACGAAGGTCTGTAACAGATTGGTTTTGTCCAGGGTCATGCCGGATAGCGTAAGTTGAGATTTAAGTGATGAAGAAATCTGGGTAATCGCCGCCAGACTTTCCTGACTCGCACTGCTGGACTCCTCAGCACCGGCAGCAATTTCATTGATGGCAGTACCCAACTGATCGGTCGCGCTGGCAGACTGACTGATTCCACTGGCCAGCTCAGCCGTTGCTATTGCTACCCGCTCGGCAGCTTGTTGTTGTCTGGCGAGCGTGCGGGCTTTTTTTCGCTGCTCTTCTGCTTCTCTGCGTAGTTTCGCGTCTACTCTTACGGCCGGTGTGGCCGGGCTGGCCTCATTGCTTTTTTTCAGTGCCATGGAAAACCTCGGAATTTACTATGAATGAACGTTTGCTTAACAGCGCGTTTAGTAAAGGTTTAGAGCAGGCAGAAAAAATTTAGGTATAAAACAGGATACCTCGGTATAGGAGGGAATCTGGTTGTGGGGTGATCTCCCCATAAGCGCATCTTTGTCGCCTTATACACAAATGTCACAATAAATGCATTTAGGTATAAGATCTCAATGACTTAGGATGCATCCAATAAGACCGGATGCTGCAGAATATCTGTCAATCTAGCCTTTTGGCGTATTCAGATAATAATACCGGACTTTTTTTGTATTTATTTCAAATATTAAATGGCTGTAATGAAATAACAGATTATGAATGCGAGAAACCCCGGCTTTTCATGGCCGGGGTTTCTGATTTGAAAGCAGACGCTGACTGAGTTCAGCCCTGAAGCTTTTCTATGATCGCCACGTTCGCCGCGGGAAAATCTTCGGGCACCAGTGCGCACACCTCAAGCCACTTGCCCTGTTGCCCTTCCAGACCGGCAGGTTCACCGGCGAAGTCTGTGACTGTATGAACATCAAGCAGTACCCGTTTATCTCCATAATCGTGACCAATAACAGTCAGTGGCCGACTGGTTTGTATATCAATACCAATCTCTTCCTTAAGCTCACGGGCCAGTGCCTGAGTCACCGTTTCGCCGGCATCCACTTTACCACCGGGAAATTCCCATTTACCGCCCTGATGTTTGTCGTCGGGCCGCTTGCAGATATAAACGAGCCCGTCACGAAGTACAACACCTACGGCTACATGTACTTCTTTCATTAAGACAGTTTGCCGTGGCACTGTTTGTATTTTTTACCTGAACCGCAAGGACACGGGTCGTTACGGCCTACTTTAGGCCCCTGGCGCATTTCAGAGCGAATACCTGACTGGCCATCGGCCTCCGGCGCCTGTTCAGGTGCCTCTTCATGATTAAAGTTCTTAGGCACATCGTCAGCCTGACGACGCTGCTCTTCCACCTTTTCCACATCAGATTCTGCTTTTACCTGCACACGGCTCAAAATAGTGATGACTTCCACTTTCAATGCTTCGAGCATACCCGAGAACAGTTCAAAAGATTCACGCTTATATTCCTGCTTAGGATTTTTCTGGGCGTAACCACGCAGGTGAATACCCTGACGAAGGTGATCCATAGCAGCCAGATGCTCTTTCCAGTGACTGTCGAGGTTCTGCAGCATGATCGCTTTTTCAAACTGACGCAGTACATCAGGGCCTACAGCATTTTCTTTTTCCTGATAAGCGCCTTCGATTTCTTTAAGAACACGCTCACGGAGTTTCTCTTCGTACAGCTTGTCATCGCTATCAAGCCATTTCTGCACTGGCAAATCGACTTTAAAATCTGCTTTCAGGCGCTCTTCCAGGCCCGGTACATCCCACATTTCTTCCAGTGACTGGGGAGGAATGTACTCATCAACTACGCCATTCACCACGTCCACCCGGATGGCTTTAATCGTTTCGCTGATATCACCTTCGTCCAGCAGTTCATTACGCTGTTCGTAAATAACCTTACGCTGATCGTTAGCCACGTCATCGTATTCCAGCAATTGCTTACGGATATCGAAGTTACGGCCTTCCACTTTACGCTGGGCGTTTTCAATTGCGCGGGTTACCCACGGGTGCTCGATGGCTTCACCATGCTCCATGCCCAGGCGCTTCATCATGCCTGCCATTTTCTCAGACGCGAAGATACGCATCAGCGCATCATCCAGCGACAGGTAGAAACGGCTGGAACCGGGGTCACCCTGACGGCCGGCACGACCACGTAACTGGTTATCAATACGGCGTGATTCGTGACGCTCGGTACCAATGATGTGCAAACCACCGGCATCGAGTACTTGCTGATGCAGCGCTTCCCACTCATCTTTCAGTTTCTTAAGTTGCGCTTCAGTGGGGTTTTCCAGTTTCTCAGCTTCGGCTTTCCAGTTACCGCCAAGCACAATATCGGTACCACGACCGGCCATATTAGTCGCGATGGTAACAGCGCCGGGACGGCCAGCCTGAGCGATAATATCCGCTTCCTGTTCGTGGAACTTGGCGTTCAGCACTTTGTGCGGCACTTTTTCTTTCTTCAGAAAGCGGGACAGAAGTTCAGAGTTTTCGATAGAGACCGTACCGACCAGTACCGGCTGACCTTTTTTCACTGCAACGCGGATGTCTGCCACGATGGCGTCGTATTTTTCCTGTGCAGTCAGGTAAATCAGGTCGGCCATATCTTTACGGGCCATCGGACGGTTTGTCGGAATAACCACGGTTTCCAGTCCGTAGATAGACTGGAATTCAAATGCTTCGGTATCGGCAGTACCTGTCATACCGGCAAGTTTGTCGTATAAACGGAAATAGTTCTGGAAGGTAATCGATGCCAGAGTCTGGTTCTCGTTCTGGATCTTCACACCTTCTTTGGCTTCTACCGCCTGGTGCAGGCCCTCGGACCAGCGACGGCCTTCCATTGTGCGGCCCGTGTGCTCATCTACAATGACGATTTGATCGTCTTTAATGATGTAATCCACATCTTTCTGGAATAATTTATGGGCACGCAATGCCGCATTGATATGGTGAAGCAGGGAAATATTACCGGCAGCAAACAGAGATTCACTTTCCGGCAGAATACCGTTACGTTGCAGTATTTCTTCAACGTGGATTTGTCCCCGTTCGGTCAGGTGAATTTGGCGGGCCTTCTCATCAACAGTGTAATCGCCGTCGCCTTCCTGCCCTTCTTCGTCTTCTTTTTCCTGCTGAACGAGTTCAGGGATCACTGTATTGATCGCTCTGTACAGGTGAGAGCTGTCCTCGGCTGCACCGGAAATAATAAGCGGCGTTCTTGCCTCATCAATAAGAATAGAGTCAACCTCATCCACTACCGCGTAGTGCAGCGGGCGCTGAACGCGATCCTGGGGGCTGAAGGCCATATTGTCACGGAGGTAATCGAAACCGAATTCGTTGTTCGTTCCGTAAGTAACGTCGGCGTTGTAGGCCTCACGCTTCATATCCGGTGACATGCCGGGCACATTACACCCTACTGTCATGCCCAGGAATTCAAACAACTCGCGGGACCAGTCGGCGTCACGGCGGGCCAGGTAATCGTTCACGGTAATAACATGTACACCTTTAGCGGTCAGTGCATTCAGGTAAGTAGGTAAGGTCGCGGTAAGGGTTTTACCTTCACCGGTACGCATTTCTGCAATTTTACCTGTGTGCAGTACCATACCACCAATCATCTGTACGTCGAAGTGACGCATGCCATAAACGCGCTTACTGGCTTCACGTACGGTGGCAAAGGCATCGTTAAGGATATCTTCCGGGGTTTCACCTTTTTCCAAACGTGCTCTGAGTTCGGCAGTTTTCGCCTTCAGTTGCTCATCACTTAACGCTTCGTATTCTTTTTCCAATGCGTTGATGGCATCGACGTTCTTTTTTAGTTTTTTTATGAGACGGTCGTTACGGCTACCGAATACTTTCCTCAGGATGCTTGCAAACATTTGGTTGATGATTCCACTACTTTTTTACGAGTTCCGGCATCCCGGTGGGCTCGTAGATTTAAAATAAATGACGCCGCGCACATCATGTGCATGGTTGTCACCCTATCTGTTTGTGCTGGTTTACCGGAGTAAACCTTTTCTGGCTGCTGCTTAACGTCTTTTGGTAACGTACGGCAGAGGATCGATTTGTTGCCCGTTTCTTATTACTTCGTAGTGAACATGAGCACCTGTGGAGCGGCCGGTACTACCCATCACTGCGATAGACTGACCTTTTGTTACAACGTCACCAATAGCCACCGACAGTGCCTGGTTGTGCCCGTACCGGGTCACCATTCCATCACCATGATCGATTTCTATCAGTAAGCCATAACCGTGACGTTCTCCTGCCCAGGTCACGATGCCTGCAGCAGTGGAAACAACGTCATCACCAGATTTACCCGCAAAATCCAGCCCTTTGTGCATTGCTGGATTGCCGGTAAAAGGATCTGCGCGCATGCCGTAATAAGAAGACAACCATCCCGACGCTATTGGCCGGCCAGATAATTGACTCTGTTCATGGATATGATGCCCCCGGACAAGACTTTCAAGCATCGCCAACTGCTGTTTTTTCGCAGACACAGTCTGCTGTAAAGCGGCGATTTGTTCCATCAGGGGTTCATTATCCACGTTTTTTGGCGAAGAGCCGGGGTCAAAGACGTCTAAATCTTCTGCCTTCATCCCAAATTCAGCGGCAATTAATTTGCCTTTTTCATCAAGTTGCGACACCGTCGCATCCATTTCAGCGAGACGCTCTGCCAGGATTTGTAATTGCTGACGTGTGCTGGCAGCCAGTGCATCAACTTCTGCACCTCCGGCTTCATTAGCGGCCTGAGCAAGCTTAATTCTGGCAATATCTTCGGAAACGGAATCAGTGGAACGGCTGGAAACTAACATGAATAACGACGAGAGCACGGTAAAACTCACCAGTGTTCTCACACTGATGCTTTTCCTGTATCGCTTCTGCTTACCAATAAAGGTTATCGTTAGTTTCATCGGGCACTCTTAATAAAATCCGGACTAGTTTACCGCTGTTAATGCAAATGAACAAACCACAATCAGATACTCAGTGCGTTTTTTTCATACCCCGTAAGACAAGGTAAGCAGAATTGACGACAAAATACACTGAGGATGGCTACTTTCTTTCCCGTAGCGGAAATATATTATTCTTCAGGTTACTCACCGCCGCGAGAATATGCGGTGAACCTTCCATGTGGAAACGGTTACTGTTAACCAGCATCTCCGGCTTCTGTTTTATGACTTTTTCCGGTAGATCTTCTGCCACAGGTTGCTGCGGCTGTAACTGAAGCCAGCCTTCTTTTCCGCTACGCTTAACCATGTACATTGCTTTATCAGCCAGGATGAGGGTATGTGACCACGTCCAGCCGGCTTCCCCGCCGGGCGGGTGATAACATACCCCAACAGAACAGGTAGGCGGCGCGCTGAGCCGTTGTTGATGAGGCCAGCGCGTCAGTTCCATGGAACACATCAGGCGTCCGATAAATTCACTTACGGAAATGCCTGCATCCAGCACAATCAGAAACTCTTCGCCGCCCCAGCGAATAACGTGATCAGCACTGCGTACTTCCCTGCGCAAAATATCCGCAAATTTAACCAGAATATCGTCTCCGACAGCATGGCCTAATTCGTCGTTCAGGACTTTGAAATTATCGATATCGAGAATGATACAAAATACCCCCCGTTGCTGGCGGGCAGCCTTCGCAAGGATTTTATCTATAAAGGTATCGAGATAACGGCGGTTGTTAAGCCTGGTCAAAGAGTCGGTCAGGCTTGCCTGCTGCAATTGTTCGTTGGCTTCAGCCAGCTGCTTGTTTGCTTTATCAAGCTCCGCAGTGCGCGCAGTTACCATGGCCTCCAGTTGCAGTCTGGCGCGCTCCAGCCGGCGGGTTCTGATGTGGTATACCGCCCAGAATGCGAGGACAGCGAGCAACACAAATACCAGCCGCATCCATTGTTGTTCGTACCAGAAGGGCGGCATGGAAAAACGGAAAAAGGCAGGCTCTCCCCAGGCATTCCACTCTTTCAGGCGGGCTTCCACTTCAAATGTGTAATCGCCCGGGGGTAAATTCGTGTAAAACGCTTCCCGCCTGTTTCCGGCGTTAATCCAGTCACGGTCGTACCCGTTCAGGCGGTAACGAAATTCCAGTGCACTGTTACGGTAAAAACGGGGACTGGTGTAATTGATCTGAAGATTCCGCTCCCCCTTAGGGAGTAAAGCCCCCGACTTTGTCACGGATTCACCCTGCACAATGATTTCATCGACTACCGGTACCAGTCCTCTGCGGTGAAGGGCACTCAGAGTTAAATCAATGGTTGCCACTCCGTTGAGTGTGGGCAGATAAAGTATATTACTGTCAACAAGACCTTTCGCATTTCCCGCCCCGTTGCAGCAGCGGATCCCGTCGGTGTCGGACTCCGGGCCGTAGTCGTCCACAAGCATAGACACCTCCACCGGCGCTCCGGCTTCAAGTGAATGCTTACTTATCTGATACACACCTTTCAGGCTGGAAATGACCAGATTGTCGTCTTGTTCAGCCATAAACATCACGCCGGATGCCGGTAGCTGACGTTCATCCGGCCAGTACCAACCAGACTGCTGCTGAACCGCAAAGCCAGACTGAAAAGTCCCGATCAGCATACGGCCGTCTTTCAGTTGTCCGATATAGGCAATTGACACTGTGTTGAGAATGTCATCATTGACAGGTATCCGCTCACCCTTCCCGTTCAGGTGGATAAGGCCGCCGGTGGTGCCCGCCCAGATATCGCCAGTGTTGTCTGCAAACACAAAACGGGTATTACCAATCTCTTCACCGTCACTGAGCGAAACTTTTTGCATAGTGTCCTGACCCCGGCGAAACAATCCGCCCGTAGAGGCCACCAGTACATCACCGCCCGGAAGCTGTTCAATGCCGTTAATTTGCATGCCGTCGAGTTGCGGGAATTTCTGTAAAACCTGGTAGTTTTCATCAAGGTGCACAAGGCCACCGCGGGTTCCCAGCCATAGCGTGTTGTCTGTGGCCGTTAATATTGAATACACCACGTGATTAGGCAACCTGGCATCCTGTATCAGGGGCGTGAATTGATGATCTTTGAGCAAATAGAGCCCGGCATTCGTGCCGGTAAGGATCCCGTCCCCCTGCTTGCCAAAAGTCCAGACATAGGGTTCATCAAGCCGGGCCTTTTTACCCAGACTGTCTGTTCCGTCATAGCGCAAACGCTGCAGACCGTGAGTGCGGCTTCCAAACCAAAGGTTGCCCGCTCTGTCTTCGAAGGCAGACACAAACCAGGGAGACGTTCTGCCTTTAATTTCGGTAACTTCTTCTACCAGAGTATGGCCGGTAAGTTGAAGAAGACGTTGCTTACCGCCTATCCAGAGGTTGCCCTTACTGTCAGCAAATAACATCTCAATAGGATCATTAATTACGCCGGACATGGTTTCATACGCCCTGAGTTTGTTGCTGTCGCTGGCAATGAAAAGGCCTTCAGACGTCCCCACCAGAAGCTGTCCACGATACTGCGCAAGGTGAATAATGTGTGCGCCGGATGGCAGCACGCTTGCGGGCACTGACTGGCTGATGTGTTGCCCGTCCAGATAACTCAGTCCGGTACTTGAGCCAATCCAGAGGCGATGTTGATCTGTGGCGAGAGTTCGGATATGCCCGGCTTCCCCTGCTATGCGGTTTACATGGTCACCCTTTGCTGAGACCCGGAAAAGACCATCTCCGGCAGCGTAAAGATATCCGTTAAACCAGATAATATCGTTAATTGCTCCCAGAGACTTCCCGTCGAGCAGCACTTCTTCTATTTGCCCGTCTTCCATTTTTAGCAAATGATTTGATGTACCGACAAACAACCTGTCATCCGGTGTAACAAAGACTTTTCGCAGGATAGGATCGGAAAACAGCGGAGATGTTCTGCCATCAAAGATACGGAACTGGTTGCCATCAAACCTCGCCAGTCCTCCCTCTGTGGCTACCCATATAAAGCCGGTATTGTCTTCAGCAATACTGATGGCAGAGACCTGAGGCATATTGTTACGGGTATCCCAGATACGCTGATGATACTGACTGTAAGGAATAGTCGCCGGCGCTTCTTTAGCGACCGGAGCTGCAATTACGTCCGCAGGAAAGAGAAACAGGAATACCAACGCATAAAAAAACAGTAGCGCTGGCAGGCATACTGGATCAATCCGATCTTGATGCGTTGAAAGAATAGCGGGACAACCCTGAGTGCTCATAGGCAGTGTTCATTCCCCGAAAGTAAAAACATGAATTGCGCGTACAACAGATCGTTGCCTGTTTATATGGAGAGTTTACCACTAAGGATAGTTCACTTCCCTTTGAAGTGATTAATCTTTTGGACAGTTTTGGTATTAAAAATTTACATCAGGTACAAAAAAACCGCCTGTAAAAGGCGGTTTTCAAACAAGATTTTATTTAAGCTATGACGGGCTCTGCATACCGGATGGGCATCTCATCCTGGTTTTCATAAGTGATATACTCCCAGCAATCTCTCTGCTCCAGCACAGCATTCAACAATTTGTTGTTAAGACCATGACCGGTTTTATAGGCTGCCAGTTCACCAATGATGCTGTGGCCACCCATATAAAGGTCGCCCACTGCGTCCAGAACCTTATGCTTCAGGAATTCGTCATCATAACGCAAACCTTCAGGGTTCAGAATACGGAACTCGTCCAGAGCAACAGCATTTTCCATGCTGCCACCCAGTGCCAGATTGTTCGCGTTCATGTACTCAAGGTCGCGCATGAAACCGAATGTCCGGGCACGGCTGACTTCTTTTACATACGAACAACTGTCAAAATCCATCACCATATGCTGATTAGTCTGACTAATCACAGGATGATCGAAATCAATACGGAAATCCACGCGGAAACCATCGTAAGGACGTAACTCGGCCCACTTGTCTCCGTCTTCAACCCGCACTGTCTTCGTGATACGGATAAAACGCTTAGGCGCATTCAGCTCTTCAATACCTGCAGATTGCAGTAAGAAAACGAACGGGCTGGCGCTGCCATCCATAATCGGCAATTCGTTGCTGTCTACTTCAACAATGATGTTGTCAATGCCCAGACCAGCTAACGCTGAAGCAAGGTGTTCCACAGTGTGGATACTGACACCATCTTCATTGTTTACACACGTACACAGCATGGTATTACCCACCGCGTTTGCACGCGCATGGATATCCACATAGGGTTCCAGGTCAATGCGTCGGAACACAATTCCTGTGTTCGCAGGCGCAGGCCGGAGAGTCATGGTGACCTTTTCCCCTTTGTGTAAACCAATACCGGTCTCTTGTACCGATTGTTTGATTGTACGTTGTCTAATCATTTCGTTGCTTTTACCTGTTCAAAAAGCGGTCGCGTATTATATAGACAAAAGTTTATTTTGTCAAATTTCTGTCACACTTGACCTTGATTAAACACCAACTTCTTATACAATGACAACAATTCCGGAGAAAAATTCCCCGAAATGAACAGCTTAGTCTGCCTGTTTACGCAAGAATGCCGGGATATCCAGGTATTCTAAATCGTTATTCGGCTGTGCTTCACTTTCTACTTTCAGTGCCTGGTTACCATCGGTAGAGCCTACAGCGCGGGCTTCACTGGTACTTGAAGTACCGAACTCGCGGGCTGCTCCGGATAAACGGGAACCTTCAGAGCTTACCAGCGAAATGTCAGGCTTACGCTCTGCGCCGATACCTGTTGCAACTACCGTTACGCGCAGCTCGTCACCCAGCTCCATGTCGATAACGGTACCCACAACCACGGTGGCGTTCTCTGAAGCAAACGCTTTAACCGCGTTACCCACAGTTTCGAATTCATCGATGGAGAAATCAGGGCCAGCAGTGATATTCACCAGAATACCGCGAGCACCAGACAAGTCGATATCTTCCAGCAGCGGGCTTGCAATTGCCGCTTCAGCAGCTTCTTCAGCGCGGTCAGAACCTGATGCCACGCCAGTACCCATCATTGCGCTGCCCATTTCTGACATCACCGTTTTAACGTCAGCGAAGTCAACGTTAATCAGACCAGGACGGGTGATCAGTTCAGCAATACCTTGCACTGCACCGCTAAGCACGTTGTTGGCTTCACTGAATGCTTGCAGAAGTGGCGTGCCCGGGCCCATCACTTTCAGCAGTTTTTCGTTAGGAATGGTGATCAGTGAGTCAACGTTTTTCGCCAGCTCAACAATACCCTGGTCAGCAAAAGCAGTACGCTTTTTACCTTCAAAAGGAAACGGTTTGGTCACAACCGCAACGGTCAGAATACCCATTTCACGTGCGATACGCGCAACTTCAGGGGCTGCACCTGTTCCGGTACCACCGCCCATACCCGCTGCGATAAACACCATATCTGCGCCATCAAGAGACTGGCGGATGGTTTCGCGATCTTCATGGGCCGCTTCACGACCAATGTTTGGATCGGCACCTGCACCTAAACCTTTGGTGACAGAGGAACCAATTTGCAGTGTCACGTCTGCGCTTGAACTGCGCAGTACCTGGGCATCAGTGTTCACCGCAATGAACTCAACACCCTCGATATTTTGTGTCACCATGTGTTCTACAGCATTACCGCCGCCGCCACCGACGCCGATAACTTTAATTACGGCTTCTTCGCCGTGGCTATCCATTAACTCAAACATACTTACTCTCCGGATTGGTACGTCTAACAACACTAAGCCAGGTCATATACGACGGTCGGATGCCTCCATGCGACCGTATGCCGAGTCTTAGCGCCCCCAAAATAAAATTAAAATTCACCTTTAAACCAGCTTTGCACGCGCTGAAAGAAACTTTCGCCGGACTTCTGCTTACTGGTCTTTTTATTATCTGCTTGCATTTTGCCGTAGTGGAGCAAGCCCACAACGGTTGCAAAGCTTGAATCATCGGTATACTCCGATAATCCGCGCATATTTATTGGTTTGCCCACTCTCACGGGCATTTGGAAGATTTCTTCCGCAAATTCAACAGCGCCTTCCATCTTGGCGGTACCGCCCGTCAGAACCAGCCCTGCTGCAATTTGTTCTTCAAATCCACTGGCACGGATCTCTTTCTGCACCAGCTCAAATAATTCCTGATAACGAGGTTCTATTACCTCTGCCAACGTGTGTCTGGACATGGCTCTGGCAGGTCGACCGCCCACACTGGGCACCTCGATATTCTCTTCCATACTGACCATGTCCTTCAGCGCACAGGCATAATTCACCTTGATCTCTTCCGCATTACTGATAGGAGTGCGGAAAATCTTGGCAATATCACTGGTTATCTGGTTCCCCGCCACAGGGATCACAGCAGTGTGACGAATTGCGCCGTCGGTGTAAATAACGATATCCATGGTGCCGCCACCGATATCCACCACACAAACGCCTAATTCACGTTCGTCATCAGTTAATACAGCGTAACTGGATGCCAGAGCAGAGAAAATAAGCTGATCTGAACTCAAATCACAACGCTCAATACACTTCACCAGATTTTTTGCCATATCATCGGCACAGGTGATGATATGGGCTTCAGCTTCCATACGGACGCCAGACATGCCTACCGGATTCTTAATCCCTTCCTGCACATCAATCGTAAATTCCTGCGGCAGCACATGAAGCAGGCGGCGTTCTGACGCAATGGGCACCGAGCGCGCTGCGTGAATCACGTTATCCACGTCTTCCTGTGTCACTTCCTGGTTGTTGATCGGTACCATGCCACTTTCGTTCTGGCACTTCACATGACGGCCGGAAATCGACATGAATACGGATGAAACCTGACAATCGGCCATCAACTCCATTTCACTGACTGCACGTTGTACAGATTTCACTACCAGGTTGAGATCGTTTACGCCACCTTTATCCATACCCTGCGCAGCATGCGTGCCTACACCAACAATGCTGATCTGGTCATCGGCCAGTAATTCGCCGACAACGGCTTTCACCTGGCTGGTACCGATATCCAGTCCGACAATCAGGTTGCGTTCAGCAGGTTTTGACATGGTATTCCTAAACTCTCTCATTAACTTTTTTCGTCTTGTGTATCCTGCCAGCCGACTGCCAGCCCGGTGTCGTAGCGTAAATCCACATACTTCACCGCTTTAGGTTGCTTCGCCAGCAACGGATACACATCGATGAACCGTTGCAACCGATCTATAAATTCCTGTCTGCCCAGATTCAGCTCAATGCCGTTGGCCAGCTGAATCTGCCAGGCAAACCGCTCGCTTAACGTCAGCTCTGCGATAGGCATGGCAGTGGTAGCCAACAATGACTGCATGGCGTTGTAGCCCTCCAGCGCGGTTTTCTCACTGCCGCCTGGTCCGAAAAGCCTGGGCAGCGTCATGTCGTCCACACTGGCGCTGAATGTGTCCCCGTAGGGATTCAGCAAAAAGTCATCGTTCCACTGCGCCACCGGCTTTTGCTCGACCAGATAAATCTTTAACGTATTTGGCCATTGCTTACGTACCGATGCGCGATAAATCCATGGCTGGGCTTCCACCAGCTTGTAAACTTCATTGACGTCCAGCGAGAAAAAACTTCCCGGTTGTGACTTGCGGATCAGCCGCTCCAGCCTGGTTACATCCACATGGCTGAACTCACCGGAAAAATCCACCACCTGTACCGGTGCCCTCTGGGCATCCTGCAGGTAATCCTGAATTTTAATGCCGCCCACAATCAGACCACCAATGACCGCGAGCAGAAATGCCACGCCGGACCAGAATTGAATCTTCTTGTGCTTCGCCTTTGTCATGCAAGCTCCGTTTAGTCTGATGAGAGACTGGTCGCCAGAATTTCCAGCGTCAGTTCATCAAAACTCAAACCAGCCACTTTCGCCGCTTTCGGCACCAGACTTTTTTCAGTCATGCCGGGTACGGTATTCGCTTCAAGCAAGTAGAACGTGCCATCAGCAGCCTGCATTACGTCAATGCGGCCCCAGCCGCTGCAAGACAATGCATTGAACGCACGAAGCGACAATGCTGCCAGTTCAGCTTCTTTGTCTTCCGACAAACCACCGGGGCATTGATACACGGTTGTATCGTCCTGATACTTGGCCGCGTAATCGTAAAATGTATGGGGGGTAGACATGCGGATCGACGGCAATGCCCTGCCCTGCAAAACAGAGACAGTGAACTCGGGGCCATCGATGTACTGCTCTAACAGGACCTGATTATCATATTGAAAGGCGTCCTGAACGGCAGTTTCTAGTTGTTTAGCGCTTGTCACTCTCGCCATCCCGATACTGGAACCTTCGCGGGCTGGTTTGACCATGACTTCATTCCCCAATTCCATCATTATAGCCCCGCATGATCCAGCTTCAAAGTCACTTTTGTCAGCAATTTGATATTTTGCGGTAGATAAACCAAGACATTGCCAGATTTGTTTGGTATGGATCTTATCCATCGCCAGTGCAGAACCCAGCACGCCACTGCCGGTATAGGGGATTTTCAGGTGCTGTAATGCGCCCTGCATCGCACCGTCTTCGCCACCACGCCCGTGCAACATGATCAACACACGGTCAGCTTTTTCATCAACTAATTCAGTAAGTTGACGTTCAGCAGGGTCAAAAGCAAAAGCATCAATGCCCTGCCTTAACAGGGCATTCAGTACCGCTTTACCCGAGTTCAGCGATACTGCACGCTCAGCAGAATCACCACCAAACATTACTGCTACACGACCAAATTGTTGTGGATTTACCTGTTCAGCCATCACTGCCACTCACGTTGAAATTTTTTTGGTTCTAATTCAGATTTTGCCAGTTTTTTAGCAATCTGGCCGATATTACCGGCTCCCTGAGTCATGATCACGTCGTTTTCCTGCATCACACTGGCAAGAATCTCTGCCAGAGAATCCGGTTCACCCACGTAAACAGGTTCCACCTGGCCTCTTAAACGGATGGACCGGCAGAGTGCTTTACTGTCAGCACCTTCAATGGGCTGTTCACTGGCTGCATACACATCCAGCAATAACAGCACATCCACTTGTGAGAGCACTTCAACAAAATCTTCATATAAGTCACGGGTACGTGTGTACCGGTGTGGCTGATACACCATGACCAGCCGCTTATCCGGCCAGTTAGTGCGGGCCGCAGCGATGGTTGCCCTGACTTCAGTCGGATGATGGCCGTAATCATCAACCAGACACACATCACCTTTGCTGGTCGTAAACTCGCCCAGTACTTCAAACCGGCGTCCGATACCGCCAAAGGATTTCAGCGCCGTCACGATAGCGTCGTCACCGACCCCTTCGTCTGTGGCGACAGCAATGGCAGCAAGGGCATTGAGAACATTATGCATGCCGGTGAGATTCAGCGTGACATTCAGTACTGGCTTATCAGGACGGATCACGTCAAATTGCGCCTGACCAAACCTGAGTTCAATATTTTCTGCGCGCACATCGTTACCTGGCTCAATACCGTAAGTAAGGATGTTGCGGCCAATTTTCGGCCGCAGAGAACGGATCACTTCATCATCACCACACAAAATGGCCTGTCCGTAGAATGGCAGGTTATGCAGAAACTCCAGATAGGTGTCTTTCATTTTGTTGAAATCACCTTCATAGGTACCCATGTGGTCCGGCTCAATATTGGTCACCACGGACACCATAGGCTGAAGATGCAGAAACGACGCATCGCTTTCGTCTGCTTCAGCAATCAGGTAGCGGCTCTTACCCAAACGTGCGTTTGTGCCCGCACTGTTAAGCAGACCACCGATAACAAATGTGGGATCCCAGCCGGCTTCGGCAAAAATAGTGGAAATCAGGCTGGTCGTGGTAGTTTTTCCATGGGTACCCGCAATGGCAATACCATGACGGAAGCGCATAAGTTCAGCCAGCATTTCAGCCCGGCGGATAATAGGAATGCGGTGTTCACGGGCATAGCGGATTTCCGGATTTGACTCGTTGATCGCGCTGGAGACGACCACCACATCAGACGCTGTAACGTTGTCTTCATGATGGCCAATAAAGATTTCAGCACCCAGCTCTTCTAGCCGTGCCGTCATCGCACCGGCCTGTATATCTGAGCCGGCGATATCATAGCCTTCGTTCAGTAGTACTTCTGCAATGCCGCCCATGCCCGCGCCACCGATACCGATGAAGAAAATGCGCTTCACTTTACGCATCTGCGGGTTTTGGAATGGTTTTTCACCTACCATTACGCTTTGTCTCCTGTCAGCAGGACACACTGTTCTGCGACCCGCTGTGTTGCATTGGTTATTGCTGCCTGACGGGCTTTTCTGCCAGCCGCCAGGCAGGATTGGGGATGGCGCAGCCAGTTTTCCAGCACTTTGCCCAACCCGCTTTGTAATTCTGTTTGCGGTAATAACACCGCAGCACCGGTCTCTACCAGAGACAGGGCATTCTTTGTCTGATGATCATCAACAGCATGAGGCAGTGGCACAAACACCGCCGGTAAACCCGCCGCTGCCACTTCAGCTACAGTCAGTGCGCCGGCGCGGCAAACGATAAAGTCAGCCCAGTCATAGGCTGCCGCCATATCTTTAATAAATTCACTGACCTGCACATCCACACTGCCACTGGAATAAGCACTTCGAACTGCTTCTGCATTACCTTTACCGGCCTGGTGACGGATAGTTAACCCATAGAGATTCTTGCATACAGCAGGCACAGCCTCATTGAGCGCTCTAGCGCCCAGGCTGCCACCAATCACCAGCATACGCAACGGCGAATGGGTTTCTTTTTTCGGCGCGATGGCCACAATATCCCGGCGCACCGGATTACCCACCGTCATGCATTTGCTTGCTGCACTGCCAAACCCGCCTCTGGCATTATCGAAGCCCAGTAAAATGCGCTTTGCCAGTTTACCCAGCATACGGTTCGTCATACCTGCGGCTGCATTCTGCTCATGCACAATTAAGGGAATTCCCCGTAACCACGCAGCAACACCACCCGGTCCGCTGGCATAACCACCAAAGCCGATGACCACATCAGGCTTGAGTGAGGAAATGAGCTTCCCGGCTTCTGCCATGCCTTTCATCAGCGCCATAAATCCGCTGGCTCTGGCTGATAATCCTTTACCCCGTAACCCTTTCACGTGGATAAAATGGATGGGGAATCCGTTTTCAGGCACAACCTGCGCTTCCATCCGTTCTGCGGTGCCCAGCCAGTGTACATCCCAGCCATCTGCTTTCAGCGCATGTGCAACGGCAAGTCCGGGAAACACGTGTCCGCCGGTACCGCCAGCCATGATAAGACAGCGCTTAGTCATTCAACGCCCCCTTTTCTACTTCTTCTAACATGGCTCTGATATCTTCTTTACTCTTTTGTTCCGGTTGTTCACCGTCTTCAGCAGCAGAGGAAACCGGAGCCGGCTTCTTCTTACGTTTATCTTTCCGGCCGATAGCCTGAACACCGTCGACCCGCAATTCAAAATCTATCCGCAGCAACATGGCCACCGACACCATCATCACAATCAGGCTGGTACCGCCATAACTGATAAGCGGCAGTGTTAACCCTTTCGTGGGCAAAATGCCGGCACTGGCACCTACGTTTACGGCGGTCTGGAAGCTCAGCCAGATCCCGATGCTGTAAGCCAGATATCCTTCGAAAGGCCGTTGCTTAGCCAGCGCGTGATTGCCAATTTTCAGGGCACGGACAACGAGGAAAAGAATGAGTCCCAGCACAATCAGCACACCGGTGAAGCCCAGCTCTTCGGCCAGTATTGCCATGATAAAATCGGAGTGAGCCTGAGTCAGAAACTCCAGCTTCTGATAGCTGTTGCCCAGCCCCTGTCCGAACCAGCTGCCCCGGCCATAGGCCATTAACGACTGAGTAAGCTGATAACCGCTGCCAAAGGGATCGGCCCAGGGATCAAGGAAAGACGTGACCCGCCGCATGCGGTATTCTTCAAACACGATCAGGAACACGATGGCCAGTAAGCCAACAAACACGATGGCAAAGAACTGCCAGAGCCTTGCGCCCACCAGAAATAGCAGTCCCATTGTGGTGGTGAACATTACCACCGCAGTACCGAAATCCGGCTGCAGCAGCAGTAAGCAGGCGAGTACAAAGAACACCACCAGCGGCTTAATAAAGCCTTTAATGTTTTCTGTCACCTCTTCATAACGGCGCACCAGATAACCGGCCAGATAAGTAAAGAAGAACAGTTTGGCAGGTTCCGCCGGTTGTAAGGTCAGCGGCCCTATTACAATCCAGCGGGTACTACCGTTAATAGAACGCCCCATCACCAGTACCGCCAGCAACATCACAATGGCTGCCAGCAATAACCAGGGATTGATCACACGCCAGAAACTCATGGGCACCTGCAGCACTACACCGGCAGACAAAATGGCGACAAGAAGATAGATGCCGTGACGGATAGAAAAATAAAAGGGATTACCGTACAAACGGTCAGCCACGGGCATGGAAGCGGAGGTCACTATCACCAGCCCCAGTGTTGCCAGCGCCAGTGCCACCAGAATCAGACCGGCATCATAGGGTGACGCAGACTTTGCCGCACCGTGACGCTGAGAAAAAATCTCAGATAATTTTGTGCCTGTTTGCTCAGACGCTGCTGTACTCATTTACCGGATACTCCGTGAACCGCTTCAGCAAAAACCCGTGCCCGGTGAGCATAATTATCAAACATATCGATACTGGCACAGGCCGGAGACAACAGCACCATATCGCCGGGCTCAGCTTGTTGGGCTGCCAGTTGAACCGCAGAAGGTAAATCGGGTAAATAATGTCCCCCAGGGATCAGGTCGCTGATTTGTCTGCCATCTTTTCCGATGGTAAGCACCAAATCCACATACTGCAGCAGGGGCTCCCTGAGTACGGACAAATCAGCCCCTTTGCCATCTCCGCCGGCAATTAAAATCAGTTTTCCGGTTTTATCCCGGCCCAGTCCTTCCAGAGCCGCCAGCGTGGCGCCGGCATTTGTCGCTTTAGAGTCATCAATCCAGCGCACGCCTTGCGTATTGGCGATTTCCACACAGCGGTGAGGGGCTGGTTCAAAGGTCTTTACTCCGTTGCAGGCGGTTTCAATACTCACGCCGGCAACAAGCGCCATTGCCAGTGCGGCCTGAATATTCAGCACGTTGTGTGTACCTACCAGCTTTACTTCACTCATAGGCAAAACAGCTTTGCCCTGCCAGGTAATCACCTGATTGACAAAGCCGAAGCCGGTTTTACTCTCGCTGGCCTGATAGAGTGTCGTTTCAGCAACGTGAGACTGAGGAATGGTTTCCGGATGTCCCTGCCAGATAACAGCATGCTGACAATGCGCAAAAATACGCTGCTTAGCGTTTGCATATGCTGCCATGGTGCCATGCCGGTCAAGGTGGTCATCACTCACGTTCAGAATCGTGGCGGCGAGTAAATTTAAAGATGATGTGGTTTCAAGCTGGAAGCTGGACAACTCCAGCACCATATAATCAAATCCTTCACCAATGGTGTCCAGTACCGGACGGCCAACATTGCCGGCAGCACAGGCCTTCAGTCCGGCCTGATTAAGAATATGTGTAAGCAGAAGCGTTACAGTGGTTTTTCCGTTTGAACCGGTGATGCCGAAAGCCGGCGTGCGCGACAATCGTGCAAACAGCTCGATATCACCAATGACTTCCACACCGGACAGCGCAGCACTTTTCACCGACGGATGGGACGGCGAAATCCCCGGACTGAGCACGAGGGTATCGACATTCTCCCAGTATCCCGGCGGCACTTCACCGGCGGTGACAGGAACAGTGATATTGTCAGGTACTCTGGCGTCCGGTCTGGTATCCCAGACTTTCACCGACGCACCGGTTTCTGTTAAAAAGCGCACAACAGACTGACCGGTCATTCCCAGACCAGCCACGACAACATGTTGTGATGCCAGCAATTCGTTCATAAATCAGCGCAGCTTCAGTGTAGCCAGTCCCACCAGCACCAGAATCAGAGAAATGATCCAGAACCGCACAATCACGCGGGGTTCCGGCCAGCCTTTGAGTTCGAAATGATGGTGGATGGGTGCCATGCGGAAGATACGTTTTCCACGTAACTTAAATGAGCCGACCTGCAGGATCACCGATACGGTCTCCATCACAAAGACACCGCCCATGATGATGAGCACGATTTCCTGGCGTACCAATACAGCCAGAATACCCAGCGTGCCGCCGAGAGCCAGTGAACCCACATCGCCCATAAATACCTGAGCCGGATAAGTGTTAAACCATAAAAAGCCCAGTCCGGCGCCCACTATGGCGGTACACACAATAACCAGTTCGCTGGTCAGCGGAATGTGAGGGATATTCAGATAAGTCGCAAAGTTCACATTACCGGTGACGTAGGCAAAAATGGAGAGCGCCCCGGCAACCAGTATGGTGGGGACAATAGCCAGTCCGTCCAGCCCGTCCGTCAGGTTGACAGCATTCGATGTACCTACAAGTGCAAAATACACGACCACCAGATAAAACAGACCCAGTTGCGGCATGACTTCTTTGAAAAAAGGCACCAGCAAAGACGTTTCAGCGGCGAGGTTTGCACTGCTGTACAGATAGAACGCCACACCCAGTGCAATGACTGACTGCCAGAAGTATTTCCAGCGGGCAATTAACCCTCTGGAGTCTTTACGCACCACTTTGCGGTAATCATCAACAAAGCCGATGATGCCGTAGCCGATCACCACGGCCAGAGTTACCAGCACATAACGGTTGGTTAAATCTGCCCATAACAATACGCTGACCACAATCGCCGATAAGATAAGCAGTCCGCCCATCGTCGGCGTGCCCGCTTTTGAAAGGTGACTTTGCGGGCCGTCGTCACGTACGGTCTGACCGATTTGCAGACGCTGCAACCAGCGAATCATTTTCGGTCCGATAACAATCGCAATCACCAGTGCCGTCAGGGTACTTAAAATTGCCCTGAGCGTCAGATAGGAAAATACGAAGAATCCCGGTTCAAATTGTTTAAGCCAGTCGGCCAGCCATATCAACATGCGATGCGCTCCCGACGGCGTTCAAACTTTCCCAGGCGGGATACCTCAATGGCCTCCACTACCCGTTCCATCCGCGAGCTGCGCGAACCTTTAACCAGCACGGAGATATCCCGCTGATCGGCCATCAGCACACTGCTCAATGTTTCCATCAGCGCTTCTACACTGGTGAAATGAAATCCCTGCTTACCATAGACAGCACTGGCGCTCTGGCTCAGTACACCCAGTGTAAAGAGGTAATCAATGCCCTTTTCCTGAGCATACTCACCTACCTGCTCATGATAAAAGCGGGCTTTTTCACCCAGCTCCGCCATGTCACCCAGGATCAGAACCCGTAAACCGGAGAACGTGGACAGCGTATCAATAGCGGCATTCACCGACGCCACATTGGCGTTATAAGTATCATCCAGCAACCGGAAATGGTCAGACAACGCTTTTACATTAAGACGCCCTTTCACCTGCGCCATGTTCAGCAGTCCGGTACGTACGTCTTCCAGGGTCGCTCCCACCTGCATGGCCAGCGCGGCCGCTACGAGTGCGTTACCCACGTTATGAATACCGGGGATGCGTAATTGGATACCGGTTTGCCCCTGTGGGGTGACCATGTTGAATTCAGCGCAGCCGTCGAGTCCGACGGTGATGTCTTCTGCTGTAAAATCCGACTGATTTTGTTGTTGGGGTGAGAAAGTAAGTACGTTGTTATACTTCAGTTTGCCCAACCAGAACTCTGCAAACTGACTGTCAGCATTGACGATAGCCACACCCTGTTCGTTCAGCCCTTTAAAAATTTCGCTTTTTGCACGGGCAACACCTAACAGACTGCCAAATCCTTCCAGATGAGAAGCGGCTGCATTAACGATAGTCGCCACATCCGGCTTCACCAGTTCGGTGGTGTACGCAATTTCCCCCAGGTGATTAGCACCCAGTTCCATTACCGCGTAATCATGGCCTTCTTCCAGACGTAATAATGTCAGCGGCACACCGATGTCGTTATTGAAGTTACCTGCTGTTGCCAGCACATTGCCGCGGCGCGCCAGAATTGCCGCAGTCATCTCTTTTACGGTGGTTTTGCCGCTGCTGCCTGTCACGGCGATAGTTTTTGGCGCTACCTGCGCTTTTACCGCAGCACCCAGTAAGCCCAGAGCAAGCTTCGTGTCTTCAACCTGAATGACAGGCAAAACAGTATTCACCGCTTCGCTGGCTATTATTGCACTGGCACCGGCCTGCTCTGCCGAAGCAATAAAACGGTGACCATTAAAATTCTCGCCGCTTAAGGCAATGTACACATCACCTTCTTTCAGCGTACGAGTATCTGTACTTACCCCGTTTACGTCCCGGTCTTCCCCTGTAAGGGTGCCTTTCACTTTGCCGGCAATCCAGGACAGCGTGGTCAGAATCATTAGCTGTACTCCCTTTGCAGCCGCGCTACCACGGCCCGCTCGTTATAATTTTTCTTTTGCTCACCGATGATCTGATAATCTTCATGGCCTTTACCCGCTACGAGGATCAAATCCTCCGGTGCTGCCTTTTCCAGGCAGTGGCGAATGGCCTTTTCTCTGTCCGGCTCATCCACCGCACGTTGTGGCTGTGTTAGTCCTTCACGGATATCACGGGCGATATCTTCCGGCGCTTCTGAACGGCTGTTATCGGTAGTGATGACAAGATGATCGGCTACAGCCTCAGCGGCCTGTCCCATAAGAGGACGCTTGCCTTTATCACGGTCGCCGCCACATCCGAAAACACACCACACATCCCCCGGAGTATGCGCTCTTGTGCTTTGTAACGCCTTTTCCAGCGCATCCGGAGTATGGGCATAGTCCACAATGACATTCGCATGCGCGGTAAAAGGAAATACTTCCATTCTTCCGGCTACCGGAGAAACCTTTGGTAACAACGCCACCACTTCTTCAAAACGAAGCCCCTGCACCAGCATCACTGAAATCACAGCCAGCAGGTTGTGCACGTTGAACGCTCCCAGAAGCGGCACCTGAATATCCCGGCTTCCCCAGCTTGATACCAGTCTGAACTGACACCCGTCCGGATGATATTTCACATTTGTGGCCAAACAATGGCGATCTTCTGACTTTTGCGCTGCCAATTCCGACATGCCGTACCACACAGTGGTAACACCGGAGGGCTTGTTGGTATGCCAGCGGTCGCTTTCAGGATCATCGGCATTCAATACTACCGTGCTGACGCCCGGCAATTGCATGGCCAGACGCTTGGCCGCACCGTAATCTTCCATGGTGCCGTGATAGTCAAGATGGTCTCTCGACAGGTTGGTAAACACCACAATATCCGTTTTGATCTGACTGAGCCTTCCCTGCACCAGGGCATGAGAAGACGCTTCAAATGCCACTTGCCGCGCGTTTTGTTGCACAAACTCTGCCAATAAATACTGCATGCGGATAGCGTCAGGGGTGGTATTACCGGCAGGTGTGGGTTCCCACTCTGTATCTGCACCCTGAAACAGGCCTGCACCCAGCGTCCCTACTGCTGCACAGCGTGTTCCGCCGGCGGTAGTGAGTTGGGATAACATTTGCACGACTGAGGTTTTTCCGTTGGTACCGGTGACAGCAACAGATTGCATTTTAGTGGCGGGATAGTCGTAAAACGCCCCGGCCAGTGATGACAGGATGTCTGTTAATTCATACAGATGAACAATAATCGTAGTGCCACGCATTTCCATGCGGCCGTGCTCCCGCACTTTTTCGGTTTGCGCAAGAATGGCTTTGGCACCGAGACTGATAGCCTGCGGAATAAATTCCCGGCCATCCATGCTATGTCCTTTTACTGCCACGAAGGCCAGTTTCGGGGTAACCCGACGGCTATCCAGCGTCAGCCCCTGAATGCGGACATCCGGCGCTGTAATACCAAACTTTGCCAGCAACACGCTTAAACTTTGTTCAAATGCATTAACTACCATTGCGCCCTCCGTTCAGCCACTTCGTAGACGTGACCTGTTTGTCGTCCGGGGCAATATTCAGCAGTTGCAAGGCACCGCCCATAATTTCAGAAAACACCGGCGCCGCCGTATCACCGGCATGGTAGAGATCGCCACCGGGTTCATTGATCAGTACAACCGTGACGATTTGCGGGTCAGATAAAGGGGCTACACCGGCGAAAATATTCACATACTCATCGCCATAACCACCGGCGACGGCTTTACGGCTGGTACCGGTTTTCCCGCCCACACGATAACCGGGCACTGCGGCTTTCGTGGCTGTACCGCCACGCTGCACAACGCTCTCCATCATTTCGAGCACGGCACGGGCATTCTTTTCGGACACCACACGCTGAGGTTCCGGTTTGTATCCGGTAGACTGAGGCTGCTTAACAATATTCAGTGGCATGCTGACACCGCCGTTAGCCAGAGTGGCATACATCCGCGCAAGCTGTGCGGTAGTTACAGATATACCGTAACCGAAGGATAAGGTCGCCAGTTCAAAATCAGACCAACGGCTGCGCTCATGGAAAAGACCGTTACTTTCACCCGGCATGTTGGTACCGGTATCACTCATCAATCCCATGTTGTAATAGGTATCGAGCAAAAATGGTTTCGGTACACCCAGTGCCAGACGGGAGGTCCCCATATTTGACGAATGCTGAATAATTTCTTCTAAGGTGAGTTTGCCGTAGTTACGGGCATCTTTTACCAGACTGCCGCCCAGACGCATCCAGCCCGGGTTGGTATTTACAATATCACCCACTTTTACACTGCCGAATTCCAGCGCTGACAGCACTGCCAGCGGCTTCAGCGATGAACCGGGTTCAAAGGCATCGGTCAGCACACGGTTACGCATCCGGTGCGGAGACACATCGCTGCGATCGTTGGGGTTAAAAGAAGGGGCATTGACCATGGCCAGCACATCACCGGTGTGGGCATCGAGCACAATAGCGGAAGCAGAAGCAGCCTGGTAATAAAGCATCGCTTCTTTGATTTCGCGGTAGGCCAGTGCCTGAATCCGCTGATCGATTGTCAGCTTCAGATTCCCCGCTTCCTCTCCGTCAGTGGATTTCAGAATTTCCACCTGGCGGCCCTTGGCATCACGGCGGATAACCTTTGAGCCCGGTGTACCGGTTAACCAGTCATCATAAAGCCGTTCCAGACCTTCCAAACCGGAGTCGTCCACATCGGTGATACCAATCAGCTGCGCTGTCACTTCGCCATTAGGATAATAACGACGGCTTTCACGGCGCAGATAAATACCGGGGATATCCAGTTTGGCAACATAATCCGCCATGGCCGGAGACACCTGACGTTGCAGATAAACAAACCGGCGTTTGGGATTTTGTACTTTGCTGCGTAAGTCCTCTACATCGCGGCCCAGCACATCGGCCAGCGCTTCCCAGCGTTCAAACTGCTCCAGTCCGCCCTGTTCGTGGATAATTTTCGGGTCGGCATAAATAGCACGCACCGGCACACTGACAGCCAGTTCTACGCCATTGCGATCGGTAATGATACCGCGGTATGCCGGCATATCTTTGGTACGCATGGTACGGTTATCGCCCTGCGCAATCAGGTTATCCGGAGCAATGACCTGAATGTAGGCGGCGCGGACGCCCAGCCCGGCGAACACCAGCATAACGATGGCAATGACCAGTACAAAGCGCCATTGCACCGGGGACGGGGTCACATTCTGTCTGGCACCACGTTTCACTTTTTTGGCGGGGAGTGCAAATATGTTCATTTCAGTCTTACCACCACTTCCTGATCAGCGGTTGGCCGGTACATATCTAATTGCTTTTCCACTTCGTTTTCAATGCGGTTGTGTTCTGTCAGTGCCCGTTGTTCCAGCACTAAATTTCGCCACTCCACATCGAGATCATCTTTCTGCTGCATGAGTGTTTCCATGGCGATATTTTGCTGACGGTTCAGGTGACTGCCGAGCACCACAGCCATGGCACTGGTTACAACCATTAAATACAACAAAACCCGCAACTTGTTGCGGGTCAAATCTGAGACCAGAATCAGTATTAAACTGAAGTTTGTCGGAGACGTCGTCCGTGAATTCTGCCGGTCCGTCATAGTTTTTCGGCCACCCGTAATACAGAACTCCGGGAGCGCACATTCTGTGCTATCTCCTCTTTGGTCGGCTTAATCGCCTTGCTCAACGCCCTGAGAACTTTGTCGGCATCAATCTCAGCTTGTGTTACCGGTAAGTTAGCCGGTACAACTTTGCCGCGACTCTGATCTTTAATGAAACGTTTAACCAGACGATCTTCCAGAGAATGGAAAGAAATCACAGCCAGACGGCCATCTTTCGCCAGTACATCCACAGCCGCTTTTAACCCCACCCGCAGTTGTTCCAGCTCCGCATTAATGTAAATACGGATCCCTTGGAAAGCGCGTGTAGCAGGATGCTTGAATTTGTCTTTTACCGGCACCGCTTTATCAATAAGCTCAGCCAGTTGAGCGGTACGTGTGAGAGGCGTTGTTTGACGGGTTTCCACGATGGCATGGGCGATACGTTTACCAAACTTCTCTTCGCCGAATTCTTTTATTACCTGGGTGATATCCTGCTCATCAGCTTCTGCCAGCCACTGGGCAGCACTCTGGCCACGGCTGGTGTCCATGCGCATATCCAGCGGACCATCTTTCATAAAGCTGAAACCACGCTCAGCATCATCGAGCTGCGGAGAAGAGACACCGAGATCCATCAGCACACCGTCGATCTTGCCCGTCAGAGACATTTCGCTGATAACACGGGCCATCTCGCCAAAGGGTTCATGAACAATGGTAAAGCGTTTGTCATCTGCAAAACGCTGTGCAGCTTCAATCGCTTGAGGATCACGGTCAAACGCGATCAGGCGGCCTTCAGCACCAAGGTTTTCGAGGATTTTGCCGGAATGTCCGCCGCGACCGAATGTGGCATCAATATAAATGCCGTCCGGTTTAATCGCCAGTGCGTCAATACATTCATTAAGCAACACCGAAACATGACTGAATGGGGTGTTGCTCATAGTGAAAATTCCTGCAGGCGGTCAGTAAGCTCAAATGCACCATCACGCTCGGTTTCCATGTCTGCATCAATTTGTTTAGCCCAAATATCAGCATCCCATATTTCAAATTTGTTAAGCTGTCCGACGAGCATGACTTCTTTGGAGAGATTGGCGTGTTGGCGCAAAGGCGCGGATAAGAGAAAACGGCCGCTCTTGTCCATGTCACCTTCGGTGGCATAACCAAGTAGCAGCCGCTGCATCCGGCGTTCAGCCGGAACCATACTGGAGAACTTACTCAGTTTGAGTTCGATCTCCTCCCATTCGGGAAGTGGGTAAAGTAGCAAACAGCTTTGCTGTGTATCGATTGTGCAGACCAGTTGTCCGTTACAATCATCCAGAAGTGACTGGCGGTATTTTGTTGGTATAGCCAGTCTACCTTTGGGATCCAGATTGATTGCATTAGCGCCGCGGAACATTCCCCTAGCCTTTTATATTTTTGTGCTCTTGTTGTTCTTGTTTTCTGAGTACCAATCTGCAATTCGTTGATGACTCGATCCACAATTCGCCACATTTACCCACTTGCTAGACAGTTTGGTCTCTACTTTCCCCACTGTCAAGGAAAAACACGGCTAAAACCCACGTAAACACTGGGCTACAGCCTGTTTTTATATACAGTTGTTTATGTAAAGCCCATGAAAAGATTAAAAAAGAATCAGAATGGATACGTGAAAAGTTTTTTAAAAAAATTACCTGCAACGAAAAAAGCCCCGCAGGACGGGGGCTTGAAAGCGATCAAAAGGCAGGATTTAGATCGGTTTTTCCGGCGACCAGCCCCGTAATACGGTGGCTTTATTGTAGGATTGACGTTGCTGTTCACTGAGTGAGTGTTGCCAGTCCACTCTGTCTGAGCCGGCAGCGCCCTCTCCCGTATTCCCGCCGGTTTCATAACGGCTGGTTTGTTCCTTCGTCGGATCCCCCCAGTTGTGCCAGCCGGCCGGATGAATATGCCCGTCCAGTTGACTGTTCAGCACAGTCGTTGCCGCAAACTGCCGCCAGGGCCGTCCCAGATACACATTTTCAACACCGTCAGGTGCAGTAAAGTGGCTGTTATCAAACACCAGTCCGAAAGGCTGTTCCTGTGGTGTGGACGCAGCGGTCACGTACGTATTGCTTATCAGCGAGCGTATCTCACAACCGCTGAATAATGCCGTTCCTTCACCAAAGATAAAATCCACTGAGCCGCTTATCATACTGTTTTCAAAGTAGCTCCTGTGGCCCTCACCGGCGACATAAAGGGTATCCTGGTAGCCTTCAATACTGACATTATAAAACGCCGCCCTGTCAGCCTCTACATGCAAAGCAACGGCCTGCCCCACCGGCCCGGCAGTGTTACGGATAGTCAGGTTGGCAGCGGTAAAATCGTTGCCGGCCACGCGTACTGTGTAGGTATGAAAGGTGCTGTTTCTGCCTTTCGCCAGTTTATCAAAATGGTCATCCATAGTGATAATCGTGCCTTCCCTGCTTTCTCCTACCATTTTAATGCGGGTGTTCCAGGCAAATACGTTGACCTTCTCTTTATAAACCCCGTTCTTAATGAACACGGTGACGTCTGTCCAGGGAAAGGCTTTGGCAGCGTAGATGGCATCCTGAACGGAGGTATAATCACCGGAACCGTCAGCGGCAACGGTCAGTCTCGTTTCATAAGACTGTGCAGACGCTGAAATGCTGATAACAAATAAGATAAGACTGATAAATCGCATGATAGCTCCTTTAACAACAAAAGCAGGCAACCTCAGATTGCCTGCTTTTCAACACTGTCCCGGTGGCGGTTAAAAGGTATAACGTGCACCTAAGAAATACTGTGAACCTGTGTGGCTGTATTCACGGGTCAGATCCATATCACCGTCACCGGTACCGTAAATCCGTTCAACCTCATCGGTAAGGTTAATAATTTCCAGCGTGACAGTGAGTTGCTCATTAATGTTGTAAAAGGCCGAAGCATCAACATGAGTCGGGCCATACTTCATTTCCTGCGCATGCCCGTTTCCGCCCGGCTCATTAAGCAGATAATCATCCCGCTTGTTCATTGAGAAGCGTGCGCCATACTGATCGGTTTCGTAGTACAGAGTAAAGTTGTAGGAATTAGGCGACAGACCTGTGGAATCTTCTGCCAGCACCCGCGTGTAGTTTGCCACCACACCGAAGTTCGACATCCAGCCGTCCAGGAATGTGAAAGGCTGCTGATACATTACCTCATAGCCTTTCACGGTAAAGCCGTCATTATTATTAACCGGAATGCTATGGGTATAAATTTGCGTTGCCGGATCACCAATTGGCGCCGTTGCCTGATATTGGGGATTGTTATAAATAACCGGCCAGAATTCTTCATCGACCAGTTTTTCCACCTGTTCGGTTTCCAGTGATGTAACGATGTCCTTATTGAATAACGTTACCGCAAATACTGCTTCCTCGTCGAAATACCATTCAAAAGCCAGATCAACATCGTTAGACTCGTATGGATTCAACCCCGGATTCCCCAGATTACTCACCGTAAAGGTTGTAAAACCAAAGTTCGGTGCAGCGATGTTCAGTGAGCCCAGGCTCGGGCGTGTCATGCTTCTGGCGTAAGAAAGACGGGTGACAATATCGTCTGTGACTTCTAATGCCAGGTTCATGGATGGCAGGAAATTATTGTAATCCCGTTCAACACTCACCGGACTGCCACTGACCAGCGCCTCTGATGTCACCTTTGTATTCACATAACGAACACCCGCATTGGCTCTGAGCAGCATATTGCCCAGATCGAAGTCGGTGTTCAGCTCTGCATAGACGGCTTTGGTTTCTTCTGTTACTACCCAGCTGGCGTCCAGATCCTGTGTGTAGTTATGGGTGAGAATGCCATCAGCTTCCAGGGCGTCAAAATCAGCGACAAGAAACGGAACCAGAGTCGCACCGTCCAGGCCGGCACCGAAATCATCATAGGGAAATGCTGTGGCATAATCAGACGGGTCGAAAGCGGTAAATTCTCCGTTACCCTGACGGTAATCTACTTCCCGGCTGTTAAGCGCCACACCGGTTTTGATATCAAACTCATCTGCCAGCCAGGTTAAATCAATTTTCGTGGTGTAGTTTGTTTTCTTAACTCTATGATTTCTGTTAGCGGCATTTACCGCATCAACAAAATTATCCGGATCGGTGGTATCGTAGTCGCCATAATCCACTGTGGCTGCATCGCCGCTGCTGTAATCATACGCATAGTAGTGAGGGACTGAACGGTAGTAGTAACGGATCTCTTCCCTGTCTGCGTCGTTTTTAGCGTAACCCGTCATCATATCAAGAGACAGAAAATCATTGATTTGAATATCCCCTGACAAGACAACCTGATCAAATGTCGAGTCCGAAACCTGATAACGGCTCTCATACCAGGAGGTCACGTTATCGAAGCTGGCAGCTTCCAGAATACGGCCGGTGTCGTCGACGGTAAAAGACAGCGGCGTCTGACCCTGAAAGTTGCCCGGCGCGCCGCGATCAATAAACCACTCCATAGAGTTATAATTACGGCGGTTGTTTTCCAGCTCTGAATGCAGAATATCCAGGGTAAACAACATGTCGTCTGAAGGTTTGAACTGGAATGAGCCGGTTACGCCAAGACGCTTCTGATCGTTGCCGAAAAAATCAGCGCGGGGCAACCGGGGTACCCACAAACAGGAAATCGCCTCTTCGGCACCGCAATAATTCTCAGGTGTGCCGTTGATTTCTGTCAGTTGAGACGTATCGCCCCAGGTGCCGTCACCAATCTGATAAGTTGGCTGCCAGCGGACACTGCCGAAACCTTCCTGACGAATGGTACGATCTGACAGGGCAACAGAAAAAAGTGCCCCCACTGTATCGTCTAAAAACGTGTTACTGATAAGGAATGCCATTCTGGGATCCACTTCTTCAGTCAGGTCGTTATAGCCCCCTTTAACTGAAACTGTCGAAGCAAAACCCTGGTAATCGAAGGGCCGTGCAGAGTACATATCCACCGTACCGGCAATCCCACCTTCCTCTATGGATGCAGTCTGTGTTTTTTGTATATCTATCCGGTTAAATAACTCTGAGGCAAATACGTGAAAATCGAAAGCACGACTATTGTTCACAGTCACACCGCCGGAGTCGAGTCCGTCACTGCCTGCCGGCACTTCCATGCCATTCAGCGTAGTGCGGGTGAAGCCGGGACTGAAGCCCCTCAGTGTAATGTTGCGCCCTTCTCCGCCTTCACGGGAAATAGCGACACCGGGTACGCGCTGGATGGCTTCGGCAACGTTCAAATCAGGGAACTTACCGATATCCTCGGCCATAATGGATTCGCGCACGTTTGATGCGTCACGTTTGGCATCCAGCGCCTTAATCAATGCGCCGCGGAAGCCTTTCACTGCTATCACTTCGACTTCTTTATCTGCCTGATCAGCGTCTGTCTGCTCCTGTGCAGCAAGAGGTAAAGATATGGGTGTCAGGCTCAGGGCCATCAGAATGCTTCGGGAGATGCTGTTTTGTCGGAATGTGTGGTGTATTTTCATGTGTTGTCCTTTCCGGTTGACCAAGGTTCAGGGTCCGGCATTCCACTACTCATCCATGCTCTCCCTGATTTTTCACATTTATATAACAAAGAAACACATAATGCTACCGGTGGCATTAATTATTTTGCATTTATTTCACAAAAATTCTGAAAAATTACTCTTTAACAATCTGAAAAACGGGAGTTATTATAAATTTACTTAAAGGTGTATTTATTATCAATTGAACAATAGATACTTAATTGCCACCGATAGCACTTAAATTTACATCTGATTAAACAAAAAAACCGGGACGCTACACGCCCCGGTTTAAGCAGGTAAAAAATTATTAATAGATCAGAAGCGCCAGCTGGCCGATGCCGTTATAGTATCGGTGATGGAATCTCCGGTAGACAGATCTGTCCCGGCTCCCAGGCTGACAGCTAATGCATCGCTAAACCAGTAGTTAACTGAAAGACCGGCGAAATCATAGCTCCTGTACCCTAAATCCCGGTGGGTATAATCCAGTTCCAGGCTCAGTTGCGGACTGAAGAAGTACTGGGCACCCGCTTCAATCAAATCATTGCTGTCGATATACCATGCCAGATCGAAATCCCACCCTGCCCCGTCAGTAATATCTGTATAACGGGTGTAGAGCCCTCCGGTAAAGTCAGTTTCGGTGTTCGTCACACCCTGAAGCTGGATCACGCCGTTCACGTCGACAGGCACAAAGACCCGGCCTTCAGCATGATCATATGTCAGCGACACACCCGCCTGCCATTTATCATTAATAAAGTAACCGGCTTGCGTTACCAGCTGGCTGACTTCGGAAGAATAACCACGTGACTTATCATAATTTAAGTCAGCCGCGAATACCCAGTCACCGGTGTAATAATCACCGCCAATACTGTACAAATGGAACGCATCTGTATTTGCATATCCGGCTCTGACAGTATTAATACGTTGCAAATAAGGCGCTATCTGCAAGGGGTCACTACGGGTGTCAATATTATCCAGATAACGGGAATACTGCACACCGAAGATATCGCCACCATACAGGTTAGTATCAGCATAACCGGCTGAGATTTCATTTTGCGCAGCCATCGCGGAAAACGGAAGTGCCAGGGTGGCGATGAATAAAGAAGAATATTTGAATTGCATGACGAATCCTTATCGTTGTTTACCTCATTTCCGACGCCCAGTATAGATATTAAAACTGAACGCCGGATGAACCATTCCTTAAGCCTGCGCTTCCTGATTGTGGCGTCCCATGGCCAGCACAAGTTCAACTCCGTTAATTTTGTCCTCGCTGTGGTGGTTCACATATAACAATGTGCTTTCTTTGCCTGCGGCGATAATGCCAAGCAGTGCCAGTACTTTCAGACGGTTAATTTCATCGAGACCGTTACATGGCTCATCAAGAATTAACAGCGTGGGATGCTTCACCATCGCCCGCAGAATAAGTAAAAGCCGTTGATCACCGAAAGACAAAGACTGGAAAGGTTCATTAGCTCTGTGTGCAATACCAGCCAGTGCGAGCCATTCACGGGCCAGTTGTTTTTGTCTGATATCGGGTTGTTCGTATAACCCGATACTGTCGTAAAAGCCGGACAATACAACATGTAATACACTGCAATTGACACGGTACTGAAGATGAAAACTGTTAGACACTAACCCGATATGCTGCTTGATATCCCAGATGCTTTCACCACTGCCCCGCTTGTAACCGAATACTGTCAGTTCATTGGTGTAACAGTGAGGATCGTCACCGGTAATCATATTTAGCAGACAGGTTTTACCTGAACCGTTAGGGCCTGTAACCTGCCAGTGCTCACCGCGGTTAATCCGCCAGTTCAGACCCGAGAAAATAGTACGGTTGTCATAGCTCACTTTGCCGTTAACCAGCTTCACCAGCACATTGTCACCTTCTGCCATTTGCGGCGAATACCGTGTCTCGTCTTTCTCCGGTAAGGTAAGAGACGTATTCTCCATGTGCAGCAATTGTTTAAGGTGAGCTAAATCGCTTTGCTCAACTCCGCCGCCGTCTGACTGCCAGGACAACTGCCCTTGCTGCATAAGCCAGAGTTGTCTGACGAAAGGCGGTATCTCACTGAGCCTGTTCAGCGCCATCACGATAGTGCAGCGGTGTTGAATACTTTGCAGGTGCTCCTGCAAAAACTCACAGGATGCGGTATCGAGTCCATCCATAGGCTCATCAAGCACCAGCAGATCAGGTGAAGCTAACAGGGTGCGAACCAGCAGCACTTTCCGGGTTTCACCGGTAGATAACCCCAAAAAGGCGTTATCAAGAAAATGGGTCATCCGCAGGCCGTTCGTCAGCAGAGTAAATGCTTCCCCGCAATCAGCCATATTAATCTGGCGCAGAATAACTTCCCTGGCTGTGCTGGGCACAGGAATGACATCAAGAATGTCCGCGTCATCCTTTTTCTTTTCCTGAGCAATCAATGCCTGCTGCTGTGCAGTACTGACCCAACCCGTCTTACAGGTCAGGCGTCTTTCACCACTGACCACCTCGCCCTCTCCGGCCAGAATGGCCGCCAGTGCCGATTTACCGCTGCCGTTTTTCCCGGTTATGGCAAGATGCCGGCCTTCAGTCAGTGCCGCACTTACCGGGCCAAAGGTAAAATCCGGTGCCAGTGACACCCCACAGTGTTGTAATTCAATCATGATCCCTCCTCAGGCGACTGATGGTAATCAAACACCCCGGATAAGAAAAGAATAGTGCGACAGTGCATTGTTTTATTGCGTTTTTCCGGCACTCTGGAATAATGCGCCGTCCCGGCAGCATGGTCGTTCTGACACTCTCTGTTTGTTGCCTGAAAGACATCAAAATCATTGTAACAATGTGATGGCCAACCCGGAATTTGCTGGTTGTTGTGCACGTAGTGTGGAGCAAGAATAGTAATGAATCCCTGTATACATTGTGGTGCCTGCTGCGCCACGTTTCGTGTATCGTTTTACTGGGCAGAATCTGACCCGTTTACCGGTGGTAGCGTACCGCCGGAACTGACTGAAAAGATCTCCCCTTCCCTGGTCGCAATGAAGGGCACAAACCAGCCTTCACCGCGGTGTGTAGCCCTGGAAGGTGACATTGGCGGCAATATCGGCTGCTCAATTTATGAAAAACGCTCATCCACCTGCAGAGAGTTTGATTACGGCACCGCAGACTGTATGAAAGCCAGGATGAAGCACGGTATCACCGGCGATATTATCCCCTTTGTGGCGGCCTGAAAGTTACCGCCGCAAAACAAATACAAAAAAAGCGGGCAATGCCCGCTTTTTAGTTCTATGAATCAGTTACTTACGCGTTTTCAGCTGATTGTGCGGCTGCCTGAGCTGCTTCACCGGTAATTTGCATGCTGGCAATCGGATTCGCCGTGTCGTTAGACAGTTCAACCAGACGGTTCAGCTGACCCAGAGACATCATCACTGCATACAGTGCTCCCAGGAACCCTTGCTTGTGCAATTCCAGCGCTTTCTCTTCCGGCAGTTCCATCAGACGTTTTTCGTTGATGCTGTACATACCGGTCACATTGCGCTGCTGACCATCTTTGTAAGTCAGGCGAATTTGAATGGCGTCCAGTAATTCCAGCTCAACCACTTTCTGAATGAAGCGTTGAGTCAGCATTTCGCTGTTTGCCAGGTCACCTAAGAACTTCTGTCGGTTATCAAGAAACTCAGACGGAGAACCGTCTTCTTTAAATAAAGGCTGACCTTCTTCTTTACCTACCAGCTCACTTTCTTCATCAATGTAAACGCCCAGCTTTTCACCTTCAGGACGAACATCGAAAGGATAGCGCAGAATGTTCATTGGTACGTGAGGGCCTTTCCACTTGTCTGTCGCCAGGAAAAGGTTCTGATTTTGTTCCATACCCAGCATGGCAACAGTGTGATAACGGTCGCTGTTAGGATCCTGGATAAATACGATTGGCATAGTAGACGCCAGTTGCGCATATTCACGGATAGACGCTGCAGATAAGTGTGTATTTTTCGCGAAAGCAAACGCGTTGTTCACCGCTATTTTTACATCTTTGTGTTTTTCTTTATTCAGCGGGGTGTAGTTAATCGCCATAATTCTGTTCTCATTACGTTTATTGGTGGTAATCAACAAATGGAATTCGCCAGGGGAATTGCCCTATTGGTGAAAGCCTGCAGTCCCTGCGTACGCGACCACTAACAACTCTGGTCAATGGACTCACCAAACACAGATTAGGAGAGGATTACCACGAAGATTATTCTTGTAGCCTGCCACCGCATTCAATTGCCGGTAACAGGTCGAAAGCAGTATCCCGTATTTAAAGCGGGAAGTCACGCCCTGAAAACCATATCAAAATTTAAACTTTTATTACAAGCTTCTTTCGTTGACGTAACAACCCGTGATAAGCATTTCATTTTACCTGTTATTTCAGTGCATTTAGCTGGCGCAACGGGTGTGATGATTGTAGGCAATTTAAATATTTCGTAGGCTACATGAGCACGATTGCTTAAGTTACCCGTTGCCGGAACGCTTGCAATTCACGAACACACACAACACAGATAATAATGAACGAAGGAAAATCCATGGGACGTTTAACTAAAAAGCCATTGTCGCTTCTCATACCGGCACTGTTACTGACCGGCAGCTATGCTGCAAACGCAGAAACCATTCCCCCGGTTTCTGCAGAAGCTGAGGCTATCGCACAGGAAACCATCATTGTGGATGGTCACATTGATGTCCCCTATCGCGTACACGCAAAATGGGAAGACGTGAGCATTGCGACAGAAGGCGGCGACTTTGATTACCCCCGCGCGAAGAAAGGTGGCTTGACAGCACCGTTTATGTCTATTTATGTGCCGGCCAGCCTCGATAATTCTGACGAGTCTACGGCAGTTGCCCACCAGCTTATCGACCTGGTTGAGGCCATGGTTTACCGTTCACCGGAGAAGTTTGCCATCGCAAAATCCGTGGCGGATGTAAAAGCCCAGTTTAAGAAAGGACTCATTTCTTTGCCCATGGGCATGGAAAACGGTTCACCGGTGCAGGGAAGCCTGGAAAATCTGAAAACGTTTTATGAGCGCGGTATCCGCTACATTACGCTGGCCCATTCACTGTCTAACCATATTTCTGACTCGTCCTATGACCTGCGCCGTCAATGGCATGGCCTGAGCCCGTTCGGTAAAGAACTGGTAGCTGAAATGAACAACTTAGGGATCATGGTGGATATTTCTCATGTCTCCGATGACGCCTTCTATCAGGCAATTGAAATCAGCAAGGTACCGGTTATCGCTTCACACTCTTCCCTGCGTAAATACACGCCGGGATTTGAGCGTAATATGAACGACGACATGGTGAAAAAACTGGGTGAAAACGGCGGCGTGATCATGATTAACTTTGGTTCCAGCTTTGTTTCAAAAGAAACCCAGGACTGGCGAAATAATCTGACTAAGCAGAAAAACAAACTTATCAAAGAAATGGGTGAAGACAGTGCCGAAGTCGCTGCCTTTGATGAAAAGTACCGCAAGGAAAACCCGTATCCGTATTCTACGCTGAGTCAGGTGCTGGACCACATTGACCATGTCGTAGAATTAATTGGTATTGACCATGTGGGTATCGGATCAGATTTTGACGGTGTGGGTGATTCTCTGCCAACCGGTCTGAAAGATGTTTCCACCTACCCGAATCTGGTTCAGGGTATGCTGGATCGTGGCTACAGCCGCAAAGATATCGAAAAAGTACTCAGCGGCAACCTGCTGCGGGTATGGTCTGACGTCGAAAAATACGCTGCAGCACACTAAGTTCTGATTGCAACTCATCACAGTGCCACGTTCTGTGGCACTGGTTTGTTCTCCCCCATTTCAGGCCTGATATGTCAACACCTCACTGGCTATTTATTAAAGCAAAAATCACGACTCTGACAGGCGGCTGTCTGCGGTAAACTGCACTGCTACAGCCAGACCATTTCTTACCGCTTTAACTTCAAATCGCCCGGCAGCATGATGCAAAGTGAGTCCCTCTGCTACGTCGTCGCTCAGGTGCTTTCTGATAAAGGCATCCAGTGTGATGTTTTTTGTTTCTCCCAGGTCCAGACCATATGCATGGCTTATTTCATGCACTCTTGCCGCGCCTTTCAGCACTAATTCTCCGGATTTAAAAGCTGACGGTTCCAACTGCGATATGTGGGAGAAAATACAATCGATAAAGGGTCGTAGTCCCGGGCGGATAAGTATAAAAATATGATCCCCCGGCAGTAACAACGTTGATCCCCTTGGCGGAAAAACCGCATCACCACGGGTTATCATTGCCACCACCGCACCTTCAGGCAGTGCCAGTTCAGCCAGCGTCCGGTTAACAGCTTTAGCGGAGTCTCCCAGCGTGTACTGAACAATATCGGCGTTAACCTCACCCAGGGCACTGATTTCCAGGGTGGCAGCCGGTGTTACCGGCGCCTTTTCAATCAGCTTCAGTTTCTTTGCCATCCACGGCAATGTTGAACCCTGCAAGGTAGCCGAAATCAAGACAACGAAAAACACCACATTGAAAATGAGATAGGCCTGGGGAATCTCAAACAATAGCGGGAAAATAGCCAGAATAATCGGCACCGAGCCGCGAAGCCCCACCCATGATACCAACCCGATTTCCCGCTTATTGAAGCCGGCAAAGGACAGAAACGGAGCAACAGCCAGCGGACGGGCGACAAAGATAAGGACAGCGGCAATGAGCAACCCTTCCAGCCAGACCTTAAGCAGCGATGCCGGATTCACAAGCAGTCCCAGCATTACAAACATGCCGATTTGGCTTAGCCAGGCCAGACCGTCGTGAAACATAAAGGTAGCCCGTTTCAGTACAAACCGGCTGTTACCGATAAAGACCCCGGCGATGAACGTTGCCAGAAAACCACTCCCGCCCAGACTGGCAGATATGCCAAACGTCATAAAGCCGCATATTGCGACAAGGACAGGATACAGCCCTGCCGCACTCAGTGTGATACGGTTGATGAGTTTTACTGCAGCCCAGCCGACGCCAAGCCCGACGACGGTTCCAATGCCCATTTGCTGAATAAACAACTGGGCCAGATCCCATCCCGGTTTCATCTGACTGGTGAGCAGCTCCAGTATGCCCACAGTCAGGAAAATCGCCATGGGATCGTTCGAAGCACTTTCAATTTCCAGTGTGGCTTTCAGGCGCGGACTGATATGCACACCGGCGTTCCGCAAAATAGAGAATACTGCGGCAGCATCGGTAGAACCGACGATAGCCCCGATGAGTAATCCCACCATAGGTGGTACACCCAGAATAAAGGCTGCTGCATAACCTGTTATTCCGGCCGTAATGGCTACTCCGATTGTCGCCAGAAATGAAGCCGGCTTCCATACCAGCTTGATAGAAGAAAAAGAAGTTTGCAGCCCGCCATCGAAGAGGATCATAGCCAGCGCCAGTGTGCCCAGCGCATGTGCCGTGCTGGCATCATCGAATGCCAGTCCCAGTCCGTCTTCTCCTGCCAGCATGCCTACCAGTAAGAACAGTACCAGCAGAGGTAAACCCAGCCTTGGGGACAGTTTGCTGGAGAGAATACCGACAAACAGCAAGACAGCGGCTATCAGGATCTGGTAATCAATGGCGAACATAGGTTTCCTTTTTACAGGTTATTTCCATTTCAGTAAGAGTCTGCAAGTTACCTGAAGTTGCAGACTCTGTTCGTGGCGACGCTCAGGGTATGTGCGCCAGTGATTCTCTCACCTCCTCTGCGGTGGGGCGCAGTTGTTTTAACCCTTTCTTTTCACGCCGCTTTCCAAGGTAATACAAAATAGGCGATGCTATAAAAATAGAGGAACTGGTACCAATTACGATGCCAAAAAGCATGGGTAGCGCAAAACTCGCGACAGACGCCCCGCCAGCCAGCCCCATAGGCAATAAAGCCAGAAATGTGGTCATTGAAGTAAACAATGTTCTGGACAAGGTCGCAGAAATACTCCGGTTGAGTACTTCAATAATGGGTTTATCCGGTGTAGCCCTGAATCCTTCCCGGATGCGGTCGAACACCACGACCTTATCATTGATAGAATAGCCGATGAGGGCCAGTAATGCTGCCACTGCTGTCAGGTTAAATTCCAGTCCAGTGAGCGCAAAGAATCCGATGGTTTTCGTCAGATCAAGCGCAATCGTCGCCGTTGCTGCCAGTGCAAAATGCGATTCAAACCGCAACCACAAATACAGCAGAATCCCGCCTCCGGCAATCAGCACAGCCAGCACGGAAGCATCAGCAAAACCGCCGCTGACCTTCGCACCAACCATGTCCACACGGGGGAAGGTTGCCTGGTCATCCAGTGTGGTTACTGCAGATTTCACCTGTTCAACCTGCTGACTTTGCAATGCAGCCTGTTCAACCGGAGTGTCCGCAGTTACCTGAGGAACGCGGATAAGATAATCACCTTCTTTGCCAAACTCCTGAATGCTGGCGCCTTCAATGTTGCCGTCTGTCAGAGCATTTCGCAGCTGTTCCACCTGCACGTGATGGCTTTTCACTTCCACCAGTGTGCCACCGGTGAAATCAACGCCGTAATGTAATCCGGGGCTGAAAAACAGCACCACGGAAGCCACCGACAAGACAGCCGATGTGATTAAGCCTGCCATCCGGCCTTTCAGAAAGTTCAGCGGCTTCTTATCTGTCCGCGACAGCCAGCGGAATCCCGGAAAATGGAGTACTTCTCTTTCACGGCGTCTGATAGTAAACAACATTAACAGGCGGGTTACCGCAATGGCCGTGAACATGGACGTAAACAGGCCAATTCCGATAGTAATCGCAAAACCTTTTACCGGCCCGCTGCCAAACATAAATAGCAGACTCACGGCAATCAGGGTTGTCAGGCTGGAATCAAGAATGGTTGACCAGGCTTTGTCAAAACCGGCGCGGATTGCCGCCCCGGCGACACGCCCTTTCAACGACTCTTCTTTGATACGTTCGTTTATCAGAATATTGGCATCTACCGCCATACCCAGAGTAAGAATAATGCCGGCAATTCCGGGTAACGTAAGTGTGGCCCTGAATAAACTCAGCACGCCAAAAAGCAGCCCCATGTTAATCATCAGGCTTACACAGGCAATCGCCCCCCAGCGCCGGTAGAGTGCCGTCATGAACACCAGTACCAGTGCAGCACCGGCAAGTCCTGTACTCAGACCCATCTTAATAGCATCACTACCGAGATCAGGACCCACAGTCCGCTCTTCAATCACAGTCAGGGGTACAGGCAGCGCACCGGCACGTAACATCAGTGCCAGATCTTTAGCTTCATCCGGTGTAAAATTACCACTGATCTGGCCGCCCGATGCGCCAATTACTGCCCGTATTACCGGTGCGGTGATCACTTTGCCGTCCAGAACGACTGCCAGCGGCTCACCGATATGCGTGCGGGTCATAGCTGCAAAAATATTGCCGCCGGTACTGTCGAGCTTGAAAGTCACCACTGGGTTTCCTGTGTCAGGATCGAAAGCAAGCCTTGCATCAGTTATGTGCTCACCTTCCATCGCAACCCGCTTTTCCAGACGGTATTGTTGGTGACCGTCCATACCCTGCATTATCACGGTACTGCCACGACTGCTATCTGTAACAACCCAGTGAAATTCCATTTGTGCGGTTGTTCCAAGTAACTCCCTGATACGTGACGGGTCTGTAACGCCCGGCATCTGTACCAGCACGCCATCGTTACCCTGCCGTGAAATGCCCGGGTCGACCAGTCCGGTCTCATCCAGCCGGCGGCGCACCACTTCCACGCTGCGCTCCAGCGCATCACTGACCAGGCTCTCCTTAAACGACTCTGACAAACTGACAGTGAGCAAGTTATCGTTTTGCTCAATAGTAAACTGCGGCTCGCCCTGCCCCGTTGTACGGTAAGCAAAGGCGAGCTCACGGGCCTGCTGAAATTGCCCGCCGGCTCCTGATATCGATAAGCGCAGGGTATTGTCAGAAGCAGACAGTACCTGATAGCGGATCCCCGCTTCCCGCAAATCCTTAGTGAGACTCTCTTTCATGCCGGTAAAGGCTTTATCAAACAGTGGCTGTGTATCAGCGGCCAGCAATAAATGGGAACCGCCCTGTAAATCAAGGCCTAAAGACAACTGGTTTTGGGTATACCAGCCGGGTAAATGTTTTTGCCATGACGGCGGTAAAATATTGGGCATTGTGCTCAAAAGGCCGAGCACAATCACGAGTGCGGTCATCACGCCCCGTGCAGAAAATGGTTTCATAATTGTCCTTCAAAAATTGTAAACAGGGCCAGAGGCCCGTAAATATCAAAAATGAAGGATTAAGGAGACGCCCTGGCAGGAGGGCGCGAAAAAACAGGCTGTGCAGGCCGGGCAGCCAGCTCAGAAAAACCGGAAGCGACACTATGAAGCATCCGGTAAACGCCGGCGAGTTTCAGTTCAGCGCCGGTAAACAGCAGCGGTTCCGGACGATCACCGGAATGGGACTGGGGCTGCAGATATCGTGTTATCAGACCTTCTGAACGGCCTGATGCTATAACGGCGTGTTCAGAGCTTTGCAGGCTGTCTGACTGGGCAGAAATATGTTCCGGGTTCGCACCCGCGAAAGACAGCAAAAAGCCCAACACCAGAAATAAAAGGGTTGATTTCAGGGAAGCTTGTTTTTCGTCTGGGTTATTCAGGAACAATCAGGAGATACTTTTTCAAATTTTGCCTTAACATGGGGGCAAGGAGATTAATAATCAATCCGGAAAAATATATATTTGATTTATTGCGATAAGAATACTTGTTCCCGACAGTGATACTGTTTAATTTATACCCTATCAGTTCTGGAGTGAATGACTGATATCGATGTGAAATCATCCTTCCTTTCTATATAACGGAATATCCCCCCATGTTGAAATTTAATTTACTGAGAAAATCGGTACTGTTGATGCTATGTCTTGGTTGTTTATCTATCTCGTACGCCTATGCCGACGAAGTGCAGAGTAATGGTAATAGTACAAACAACACCGGTAATAACGGCAACGGCAGCAATAGCGGTAACAATGGTAACAGTGGCGATAACGACAATAATGATAATAATAATGACGATCAACCTTGTCATTCTTATAATCAAAATGCCAATTCAGAGTGCATTCCTGATTGCACCTCTGGCGGAGCTGGTCATTATACCTGTACTGAGGCCTCGGGTAATTAGCTATAATTTGGTGCACTTAACGTAATTAAGTTAAGTGCTTTTTCCTATGTACAAAAGGATGTTGTACCAGGTGATATCCGCAAATTCAGCAATAACACAACAAAGCACCGCAGTTAAAACAGGATTATTTAGTCTTTTCTGTCTGATCCTGTTTATCCTTCCTCTTCCACTAGGCAGTAACCGGCCCTGGGCATGGTCGCTCTCTCAAAGTTATATTTTCATACTCACATTACTCTGCATCAGTTTCTGCTGGCGGGAATTCTCTTCAGCCTTCAGGGCTCATAAACCCGTTGTAATTTGCCTGGTGAGTGTAACAGCTTATCTTTTCTTGCAGCAGATCCCCCTTCCGGTTGAATTACTCGATGTCTTGTCTCCTAATACAGTAAAGTACCTGCCATCCGACGCAGGATTCGGTCACTTATCCTTTGACCGGCATGCAACAACCAGTGCGATGCTTAAACTAGCCAGTTATTTGTGTATTTTCTGTATGGCCCTGTTTTTTTTAAACACACCGGAAAAAATCCAACAAGCACTGCTATTTATGGTAATAACTGGTGCAGTTCAAGGATTTTACGGCGCTTTTGAAGTGCTCTCCGGGCAGGACAAAACAGCGTTTTTTGACTTTATGGTCAACCCGCGTGCCAACGGCAGCTTCGTTTACCACAACCATTTTGCCAATTTTTTAATGCTTTGCCTTTGTGCTGGTATGGGCTACTTCATCACATCTCTGTCCCGCAGGCATTACAGATACAAGAGCGACCGGCTAAAAGCCACTTTGTTCGCTCTCACTGATACCAAAACCATGGTCCGTATTATGCTGATGATCATGGTCATTGCTTTGGTTATGTCACGTTCGAGGATGGGTAACACCGCTTTCTTCAGTAGTTTTCTTATAGTCTCACTTATTTATTTTTTCCGCGGTAAAAGCGTTCCGGGCGGCTTTAAAATATTGGTAGTCAGTATGCTCATCATTGATACTTTCATTGTTAGCGCCTGGTTTGGTCTGGATAAGGTTAAAGAACGAATTGAAGGTACTAGCATAGAAGCCGAAAGCAGAGATGAAGTCTATCGCGATGCAATGAAAATAGTAGAAGATTTTCCTTTAACTGGTACTGGAGGAGGGAGCTTCGAAACCATTTTCTCCAGCTATCAGTCGGAAGATATTAAGTTATTTTACGATCATGCTCACAATGATTATATCCAGTTTATGGTTGAATACGGGATCCCTGTTACCGGCTTGCTCGGAGCAATGATGGCCTATGTAATTTATCTGGCTGCGAAAGTGCTTATAACCCGCCAGCGAAGGCAATTAACCGGTCCCGCGGCTGCGGCATTAATGGCATTTATAGGAATGTTGATTCATATGAGTGTGGACTTTCCGTTATTACCTCCGGCTAATGCCAGTTTACTGATGGTCTTTATCGCGATTGCCTGCAACATCAGTAAAATGGAAATCGCCCCCCGCCGGAAACGCAGACATTAACATTTGAGTAAGGTTTTCATAGTATCCTCGGTAGCCCAGGAGCACATAACCTCTTTCACACCATCTTTTTTCAAAACAGCAAAAGTTAACGTTGGTTTGCTTTTCGGGTGCTTCAACCCGCTTTGCATTTGCCGGAGAAAAATCGCCTTTATTTCTTCAGGCAATGCAACACCTGATTGAATCAGATCCCTGGCTACAAGGCCTAATTTAATATGTGTTTGGAATTCATACTGGCCATCGCGATGTGCCAACCTGATATAGTCGAAGAGTCTTTTATCTTCTTTATTTATTCGCTCTGTCACATATGCCATAGATGACCAATTGAGTCCGCTCACCGGTCTACTTTTACTCGCTAAATCATAGTAATACAAAGCCTGACGATTGTATGATGCTGCACTGTCGTGACTTTTTTCATTGTTCGCCAACATTGAAAACAAATTGCCGCTTACGACAGGGTTTATACTCTCGTTATATAGCCAGTAGCTCCTACTTTGCAATGAGTCGATCGCCATTTTAAGTGTCGGAGCATAATTTTCAGGCTCTCCGGTAAGTGCTGCTACTGTTAATTTTTTTACCTGCTCATTTTTCAGGGAGACACCAAATTCCTGACATGACAGAAGAACAGCAATAAAAAGTAAAACCGACAACAATATTCGAAGGGTCATGATGCTCTCCTTTTCAGCCACAAAAGCAGAACGCCAATTAGCAATGTGATCGCGAATGCGGTCAACAAAACTTTAACCAGCAAGGCGTAGTCTGTGCTCCATATAAACTTTTCTTTAAGTTCTCTGGTTTCAGGTCTTACATCAAAAACAAAGAATCCGGATGACACGGCCACAAGGAAATCTGACCACTTTGCATGTTTTATGGACCTTAACTCTAAAACTAGATTATTGCCTTCAAATTGAAGCAACAAGTGGGAAGGCAGTTCCGAGAGAAACAACGCCTTTTTTTCTTTTTGACTCAATTGATCAATTTGTCTGGCTTTTTCATTTTCCAACAAGGTTGATAAAAAGAGATCCAGTTCGTGGGCTTTTAGTTTTTCAAGACTGTCTTCAAAAGCCGGACTGTTGAGTAGCGTATCAACCCCTCTTTCTTTATTATCAGGCCAACTGACAGCAGGAAGGGAAAGTGAGAGATAATATGATTTATGAAAGGTCATAAATATTAACAGGGACATCATAGCGACAGCTATTGCTATCCCCGTTATTCGCACCGCTGGCATAAACAAAATCCTTTTATGTTTACAGTCTGTTTCGGGAGCTTTATTTTTGTACTACTTTACTCCCGCCAGAGTAATCAGTCACGTTTAATTATTGTTACTTGCCACCTACACATAATCAATCAAATCAACGCCGAAGAAGTTATCGATGGCGCATTGCCACTCACCTTCTGCATTTTTTCTGAATACGTAAATGGCTTTTTTCACATTGCAGTCCACCGCGCCGGTTGCATTCAGGTACAGCTTGCTTATGACCAGCGCAGTGTCACCGGCTTCAATGACAACCTCGTCGCCCTGCGAGACGATATGCTCAGGCATATACCGTTGTTTAAAAGCACTGAGGGCACGCTGCAGATCTGAGCGCGAGGATACCCGTGGTTTATCTACCAGAAAGGCGTCTTCACAATACAAGGTTTGTAATGCAGTTAAGTCGTTATTATTAACTGCATCGTGCATGGCATGTAATTGCCGGGTTACCGGGTGAGTCATGGCTGTCGTCTCCGTATTTTGTTAAAACCGCGAAGACGAAAACAAAAAACCCGCCTTCGCGGCGGGTTTTCTTCAGTTCATTTACGTACTAACGAACCCGCCAATTGCTGAGAATAGCGAGTAGAATAATGAGTGCAGATTGTGGCTTGCCTGATTTTGACAAATTTTGAAAAATCATGTTGACCAGTTTGCAATGTTAGTTCGTAGCGATAATGGAGTTAAATTAATCAATCCCGGGCACTGTGTCAATCAATTAACCGGCTTTCTGTGCCGCTTCATCCATAAAGCTGCCCAGCATCATAATCATCTGGCGGAACAGCGGATTTGCGCCGGGAGCTGCACAGGGATCACGTAAATCCACACCGGATTTATCGAAATGCATATCACTGAGCATTTTCTTATTCACCACCACATCAGCATGGCATAATTTGTAACTCTCATCGACGATGAAAAAGGTATTGGTTTTCGTGGTTGCCCGTGACATTAAATCTTCAATACCTGTAATGGGCGTAGTGATGTCTGCCTGAGAATGTGCGGCAAATACCGGTACGTCTATAGTTTTCCCCTGTTCAAACTGGTCTCTCACATCATCAATCACTTCCATCAGTTCAAGTCCGGAAAAACTGGCAATGGTGGGATATTTATACGGATTCGGCCCCTGTGTTTCATAGTGACCGTCAAGAAACCTGGCGACCCACTGAATTCCCCATATCCCGGATAACCGCTCTACGCCGCTGTCGAGTGCCAGAGCACCGGAAAATAACATCAGGCCGTCAATGTTGTCAGGGTGATGCAAATAATGCTGAACAGAGAGCGCGCCGCCGGTGGAAAAGCCGCCCAGATAAACGTGCTTACCAAGTTGCGGTGCCAGCGCCATGACATCACTCAGGTGTGCACCCCAGCGTTCTGCCAGATTGCTGTCGCTCATTTCATCGCTGGCATCCAGTTGGCCGTGTCCTACGTTTAAAGGCACAATAACGTTGTAACCTTTGTCATGCAGTGCCCGTGCAATGCCAGACATATAAAACGGCGAATCGCTTAATCCGTGAAGCAGAACAACCACCGTATCGACAGGTTTTCCGTGATGCAGAATATACGGCGCGTTGCCATCGTTACGAAGAGCAGGAGAACACACACTGAAACGCTGAAATGTGGGGTTCATGCATGCCCTGATCTGGCCGAAACGTTCTTCATAGAGATGACTGAATGAATCAAACGCTTCATCCATTGCATTATTCTGCCCGAAACTGCCTGTGCTGAATGCCAGCAGAAATAAAATCAACAGGGATGTTTTTGCCACTCCCTTCTCCTTATTTGCGGGTATAGTTTTCAATAACACCATGTGTTGGCATATTAACAGATATAACTTTAATTAGAATGATTTACACGGGCGAACCACGGATTTTCAGGTACTGCAGCCCGTTTTTCGCCACCGGCCACCTGGTCTGACAGGTATATTTTTTTATTCTTAAATATCGTGAGGCATGCGGCGCACACCGTTTGTTTTAACTAGTATCCTGATTGCCGGTAAGCCATGGCATCCCCGCCGCTTACCCGAAAATGTACTGTTGAAAAAGGCAAAGCGGTGCGAAAGCCCGTGACGCAAAGCCTCCGGTCTGCCATCTGATTACAGATAATGATAGCGGGGTTACCGAACAAGCATAGTCCTTAATCCGGCTCATGTTCACTTTTTCAGTCACATTCGTTAACCGTTTATCCGTAATGACGGATCAAAAGTTGAGGAACGAACGATGATCGTTTTGGTTGGTGGCGAGAAAGGCGGCAGTGGCAAAAGCTGCCTTGCACAAAATATCGCTGTTTATCTGAGAACTGAAAAAAATGCCAGTGTACTGATGGTCGACTGCGATCCGCAGCGCACTACCTCAGACTGGATTCAGGAACGCAAAGCTAATGATAAATTGCCGTCGATTAACTGCGTGCAGTTGTACGGCAAGATCCGCAACGAATTACTGAGCCTGCGCGAGCACTACGATTACGTAGTCATTGACTGTGGCGGACAGGATAACCTTGCGCTGCGCTCCTCGATGGCAGTGGCTGACCACATTCTCATTCCGTTACGTCCCAAACGGCGGGATTTGAAAACAGTTCCGCATATGGAAGACATCCTTTCAACCTGCAAAATGGTGAATCCCGACATGAATGCTGCTTTTGTGATTACCCAGTGCCCTTCTCTGCCTTCGCTGGGCAGCAGGATCATGGAAGCAAAAGATGTATGTCGTTCATTTGAAGTGCCGGTACTGGACTCAGTGACATACAGCCGCAATATGTATGATGATTCAGAAGAGTCTGGCCAGTCAGTCATGGAAAGTGAGCCGGACGGAAAAGCATCAGCAGAAATTCGCAATATCATTGAAGAACTTCTGTCGCGGAGAGAGGGGAAATCTTATGAGTCTGTGCAGCCTCAAAAAATCCACGCCGTCAGCTAAACCCGCTGAGCCGGTGAGCGTTGAAGAATTTATTGACGATGCACTGGCTTACGCAGCAGGTAAACATGTTATCAGGCAGGTCTATCCGGCAACGGATTCTGCAAACAAAGACAACATTACGCCTTGCGGTCCCATGCGACGTGCTACATTTACATTATCTGAAGACGCAATTGAGAAGCTTGGAAAGTTGTCGGCAGAAACAGGGATCTGCCGTTCCAGACTCATCAGAATATGGATAGAAAATCAAAGCAGTGAAGACATCAGGCCTTTACTGACAAATAAAACACCCTGACAGACATACCACAAGGTGGCGGCCGGGTGCAGGCGTTTGCATGGAATGCAAAGCGCGCCAATACGCAACAACGGGAGCACGGTGTCACTGTGCTCCCCGGTTTTACTTTTTCTGAACAGGATGAAGATGAAAAGTTATCTGTCAGGCAGTTTGATTACACTGCTTGGAATATTTCCCTCGCTGCTTAGTGCCCAGGGGACGGTCAGACAGGAAGATTTGCAGGCTGACACCGCCAGCCGGGAGACCACCGTCGCCCGGTTTATTGCTCACCAGACTGCCGATAATGACATCGCTCCCCGTCTGGACGTGCTGCCTCCTGCCTTTTTCACTTCTGTTGACGAAACCATCGCCAGACTGGAACACCAGATGGACACGGAACAGGCAATCTACTTTGAAAAACTGAAAGCCAAAGTGGAGATGGAACGTCAGGCAAGGGATTTCGAGATTCAGGAGAAAAACCGCACTGTTGAACTGGCTCAGGTGCGTCAGCATAACCTGGAAAGTATGTTATCGCTGGGTAGCCTGGTGTCCCTCTTGCTGTTTCTTTTTTTGCTGTGGAGCCGTTATAACCAGTACCGGCAAAATCAGCGGCTGGCGCTGGAAGTCCGCAACCGGACCACTGAGCTGGAGCAGAAAAATCAACAGCTGGAAGAAGCTTATCACGCACTGGAGCAGGTCAGCATGCGTGATGCACTCACAGGCTTGTATAACCGCAACTTCCTCTCAGCACAGTTGCCGGGTGAGATCAGCCGGGTGCAGCACCACTATGCCAGTCTTAAAGGTGAAATCTTTCCGCCGAATCATGACTTACTGTGCTTTTTAATTGATATAGACCACTTTAAACAGATCAATGATGAATACGGTCACCTTGCCGGTGACCGCTTCCTGGTACAATTTACCGGTATTTTAAAAGAAGTGTTCCGGCAGACAGATTTGCTAATCCGCTGGGGTGGCGAAGAATTTCTGGCGGTGTGCCGCAACGCCAACCGTAATGATATGGTGGAACTGGCTGACAGGCTTATTGAGGCGGTGCGTCAGAAGCGTTTTCACTTACCTGATGATGTGGTGATCAATGCCACCTGCAGCGTGGGGTTTTGTGCAATGCCTCTGTGCCGCAGAAATCCTTATGAAATGGACTGGGTAAAAACCTTCGCGGTGATGGATTATTGCCTGTACGCAGCGAAAATATCCCAAAGAGACTGTTGGGTGGGCGCCATTGAAGCCTGCAAAGAAACCGACAATGTTCTGCCGCCCTCTCCGCTGGAAGGGAAGTTCTCACTCACCGATGTGCAGATAAAAACATCCCTGAACAATCTGGCCAGTATTGAGTGGCCAATGGAATGACCGGCGGGGGTTACACGCCGGTTTTAATGTCTTCCATATGGTATTTGTCGATAAGAGAATACAAGGTCGGCCGGGTCACACCCAGTAACTCTGCAGTCTTTGACATATTTTTATCGGCTGTCTGATAGGCCCGTCTGATAGCACGACTTTCCGCCATCTCACGGACTTCCCGCAAATTCAGCGTTTCCGGTTCGTTGTCTCCCCGGGGCGCCATAAGGCCCAGATCTTCGGCCTGCACCACAGAACCTTCAGCCATAATGACGGCGGATTTCAGCTTATTCTGCATTTCACGGATATTGCCGGGCCATTTATGATTCAACATGGCCTGGATGGCGGTATCAGAGAAGCTCTTGGCTTTAGCACCGAACTCTTCCCGGTATGTATTCAGGAATGTACGGGCAAGCAGAATGATGTCCTGGTCCCGGTCACGCAGTGGCGGAATAAAGATAGGAATTTCGCCCACACGGTAATATAAATCCTCACGGAAGGTTTCATCCGCCACCATCTGTTGCAAATCTCTGTGGGTTGCACAGATCACGCGGATATCCACCGGAATTTCTGTCCGGCCGCCTACCCGTTCAATCACCCGCTCCTGCAGGAAACGAAGCATTTTAGCTTGCAGGCCAATAGGCATATCACCGATTTCATCAAGAAACAGTGTGCCGCCCTGGGCCGTTTCGATTTTACCCAGAGTCGTTTTATTGGCCCCGGTAAATGCACCTTTTTCGTAACCGAATAATTCACTTTCCAGCAAGTTTTCAGGAATCGACGCACAGTTAATCGCGACAAAAGGCTTGTCTTTACGGGGGCTGTGTTCGTGAATACTTCTGGCAAACACTTCTTTACCGGTACCACTTTCGCCCTGTAATAACGTACTGATATCAGTGCCGGCAATTTTTTCGGCCTTGCGCATAACAGCCTGAATTGCCTCTGAATTACCAATAATACGTCCCATGGCAGGACGGGCTTTCGCCAGAATGCGGTTCTGATGTTCCAGATTAGCAAGGTTCAGGGCGCGGTTGACCAGCAGCTTGATAGTATCGGAATCAATAGGCTTCTGATAAAAATCGTAAGCACCGAGATCAATCGCCTTCAGCGCATTCTCTTTATCGTTATTGCCGGTGACAACAATCACTTTGGTCCGTGGTGCCAGAGCCATGATTTCTTCAAGGGTTTTCAACCCCTCAGAGGCATTAGCAGGATCAGGTGGCAGACCCAGGTCCAGAGTCACTACTTTGGGTTCATGACGACGTAACTGGGCAATCGCAGAGGTTCTGTCATCTGCAAATACCACGTTGTAGTCAGTAAAGCTCCATTTTAACTGTTTCTGGATGCCGAGATCATCATCGACAACAAGAATCGTATCCGTCATTCGCACGTTTCCATTAGTAAATATGAATTATGGGAAATGAAATCTGTTAATCCAGCGGGAACACCAGGGTAAAACAACTTCCCTTTCCTGTTTCGCTTTCTACCGACAGTTTGCCGCCAATAGACTGCATATAATTTTTTGCGTCATAGGCACCGATACCCATGCCTGCGTTACCTTTTGTGGTATCAAACGGCTTAAACAACCGTTGTTCAATAAATGCTTCATCCATGCCACAGCCATTGTCTTCAATCCGCACAATCTGGCGCTGACCGGCCAGGTCACTTTCCAGCGTAATACGGACATAACCGTCGTCGCCGGTGGCTTGCTGCGCATTACTGATAAGATGGTACATCACATTACTGAATTTCTCAGGATCGACCACTACCTTTTCTTCACTTTCCACCACCAGTTCAGGTACCGGTTTGAGTGACTGACAACGGGTTTCTATCAGCTTACCGGTTAAGTCAGAGAGTGTGTGCGCTGAGAACACGCCGGGCTCATCGACCTTTTTCTCGGTGAGCTGACGCAGCATTTTATCCATGCGCGCCTTAGTATAATGCAGGGTTTCAAAGGTATCTTCAATAAACTCAGGGTTATGTTTGTGCTGTTCGGCATTACACAAAATGAGGTCGATTTGCGCCATCACATTTTTTAAATCGTGAAGTACAAATGCCGACATCCGGTTGAAAGCAGCAAATTGCGCGTTCTCCGCCACAGCATTAGCGGCCTCATGGTGTAGTAAGTATGTACCAACCTGTTCAGTCACAGCGTTAAGATAATCGCGGACTTCCCAGTTCAGTGTCAGTGCCTCACTGTCTTTTGTTTTTAGCAGGGCAAAGCCCCAAATTTGTTCTGAATTTAACAGTGGCAGTGCCAGTTGAAAGCGACAACCTTTCAGCGCCTCTCTGTCCAGCAGCAAGCCATTGTACTCAAAGGGCTTTGATGCATATTCATCCACATCAACCAGCCAGTTGGTTTGCTGACAGAATGGCATAAGTTGCTTGAGGATCTTAATTTCGTCTGCCGATATTCCTTCGCTGTTTACACTGGCCACAACGTCAAAATCTATACCGGTGGCTTTCACCAGTGTGCCGTTTTCATAGTTGATGGCACCCAGCACCCCCCGCAATGCATTGCCATAAACATCCGGCGCTGCATCGCCTTCAGATGAAGACAGAGCCTGAGTCAGCTTCACCCATTCAACCCGGTAATCAAACTGGTTGGCAAAGAAGTGCTTGGTGATGAATACTTTTATCCGCGTACGGAAACTGTTAGACAGGACCATTGTGATGAGCAGTGCCAGAGACAGTACCACCAGCACGGTCTGAATCGTGGAACTCCAGTTCCCGCCGATGTAATTCACCACATAACCGGCCAGTGCCATTACCAGCAAATAGATACCGGCCACCAGCAGCAGCGAGCTGTGCAGCACCACTTCACGGGAGATAAAGATATCGACGCCCCAATGCTTGATACGGCGGATAGCTACCACCAGCAGCGGCATCATCAGTAAATAGATATACCCTCTTGATACCACGTAGACCAACTCGATTTTTGTGACCATAGTGGCATTGGCGTACATCACAAATTCGAACAGGTGCATGGCGCCAAGGTAGAGCACCAGCGGTTTATACGCCCACTGATTTTCTCCCGCCTGTCTGAATAAAACTTCAAGCAGAATAAGCACTTCCAGTGATAGCACGGTAAGAAAGAGAAACTGCCAGGAGTGAGGAATTGTAGAAATGAACGGAAGAAACAACGCCAGCACCGGCGGCGTGAGGATCACCATCGTCGCCGGCCTGCGCAGCACCTGCCAGAGATTATTGAAGTTATCCTGCAGACAGCCGGCAATGAATAACAACCACACCATTTGCTTGAGGGTGTCTGCTATGAGTAAATGCGGGCCGGAAACCGGACCGGTAAGCCTGGTTACGAAACTGAGTGACCACACCAAAGTTGCCATCGTGGCAAGCACCAGCAAGTGCTTCGCCAGACCAGATTTACGGACTGTGAATAACAACAGCAGCAGAACCAGATAGCCTGCTGCATTCAGGCCGTAACCAATATCTGAAATCATAACTTCCCTATTTCCGGCAACTTATTGCTTTTGGATAACCAGACTTCCGATGGAGTATCCGGCACCGAAAGAACACAGTACGCCCACATCACCGGACTGAAGATCCTGATGATGCAGTGCAAATGCGATGACTGAGCCCGCTGATGCCGTATTCGCGTAACGATCGAGTACGATCGGTGCTTCATCTGCCGTAGCATCCCGCCCTAACAGACGCTTAGCAATTAACAGGTTCATATTGATATTGGCCTGGTGCAACCACCAGCGGCGCACATCTGCCGGCGTAAAACTGTGACTGGCAAGGTGTGCCTCAATATGGTCAGCAGCCATCGGGCATACTTCTTTAAATACTTTACGGCCGGCCTGGTGAAATAATTTGTCTTCACCGTACGGATCAACATCGTGAGCGCGGCTGATGTAGCCAAAGTTCGAACGGATGTTATTTGAAAACGACGTCACCGCTTTTGTGCTCAGCACCGAAAATACATGGTCGCTGTTCGCGGTGTCTTCGCTTTCTACCACCGTGGCCGTTGCCACATCACCAAAAATAAAGTGACTGTCACGGTCGGTGTAATTTACCTGAGGTGACACCAGTTCAGGATTGATAACCAGCACGGCACGGGCGTTGCCGGATGCCACCATTTCCCATGCGCGGTGCATGCCAAATGTGGCCGCCGAGCAGGCAACCAGCATATCAAAACCGAAACCTTTAATACCCAGTTGGTTTTGCACTTCGATAGCAATGGCAGGATAAGCCCGTTGTGTATAGGCACATGATACGATCACCGCATCGATGTCTTCCGGTGATTTATTCGCCGCTGCCAGCGCCTTCTTCGCAGCCTCCAGGGCAATTTCCCCCTGATGGGACAACTCTTCGTCCTGCCGCTCAGGAATGACCGGGCGCATGCGTTCAACATCCAGCGCGCCTTCTTTACGGTAGATGTAGCGTTGTTTTATACCGGACGCTTTTTCAATGAACTCCGCACTGGAATGGGGCTTAGCAGCAACAGTACCGGCATTAATTTGTGCCGCGTTTTCTGCATTAAACTTGTCTGCGTAGGCGTTGTAGCTGGCGACGAGTTCTTCGTTAGTGATTACGTGTTCAGGTGTCCACAGGCCGACACCACTGATAACAACTTTTTTAGTCATGAATAACTCTCTCGTTTTTTCGTAGCTTAGCCGTTTGAGACCCAAAAGTCACCGGACTTCTGACAAACAAAAAAGCCTGAATGCTAATGCATTCAGGCTTTCTGAAGAGGTATAAAGAGGCAGAAGTTTTATTTAGCAGTTACCTGCCACAAAGAGACTGAGCCACTGACTTCGTTACCCACTACAAGTAAAGCTTCACCGGTAGGGCTGTCTTCCGGGCTGATAAATACCAGACTTTCCGGCGCCAGATCACCAATACTGTCATCAGCCGTCAGCCCTTCCGTCAAATCACGGTTTATCACGTATTCAGAGAAACTGACATCGTAAGGATTCGTGATGTCGTAAACAAAAATGCCTCCCATACGCTCAGTACCGATAAAGGCATAAGTGCGATCGCCCAGTGTACCTGTGGTAATGGCTTCCGGCTCAGGCCCTTTATTTTCGGAGCGGCTGTCGCCTTCATTTTCATCATCACCGTTATTAAACGCTGCACCGTGTACCGAAGCGGTAATGCGTTCAAAATCATCGCCTGAATCAAATACAACCTGGCCGTTCTGATCCCAGATAGTGAAAGAACGTGCGCCATACGTATACGCTGCATCATATTCACCGTCACCGTCGGCATCGCCCATACCCAGCGTCACCCGCAGGTCATCTGCTTCACCGTTTGCCTGCAACATGGCCAGCTCTGAATTTGTTGCGGCAGTGAGATCTTCGACTTTAACTTCATCGGTGTAAGCCAGACAGTCACCGTCGTCAAACTCCAGACCTCCGGCAGCCAGACAGGATGCTTCATCATCTGCACTGAAAATGTACTCACGGGCATCACCTTCGTTTGCAGTCAGCAGGAAAGTTGCCCCCTTCCACGTGGTTCTGGTGATTGTGTCCGGCATATAAACGCCATACAGACCTTCGTACTGACCAAAGCTGACTTCACCATTTTCCTGCACGTCAATTTGGTACTGACTCCAGTCTTTTACGCCCAGTCCGATAATGCTGATAGTCATGGCTTCCAGATCAACCACGGCGACACCGTTATTTTCCTGCAAGGTAACGTAAGCAACAGAATCGGTGGCTGTGATGTACTCAGGCTCTAAATCCATAGCGACTGTGGTGTTAATGGCAACACCATTTATAGTACGGCCGGACGGATTAGGGAACTGCATGCCCATGGCTTCAAGCTCTGCCTGCTGGCCGTTGAAGCTTTCAAATGTAAGGGTTGTTGCAGTGTCTGCCGGGACACCGTCTGTGACAGTGATAACACTTACAGAACCTTCAGGGTCAATGGTGTAATCATCTGACGGTTCGCCCTCGTTCGCAGTGAGTACCTTTGTACCATCCGGAGTGAAAACAACATTATCAGGCAGGTTGCCAACTTCAACAGCGGAAAGGAAAGCCGGCTCGCCGGCATCAAGGCCGTTGTAGAAAAGTACAAATCCGTTTTCAGCTTTTTCATCCGCGGGAATAGCGACAGCCAGCAAATCGCCGGAAACGGCAATACTGGTAAGGCCGGCCAGCGCTGTGCCGTCTGCTTCAACAGGTAATTCGATTGATGTGTTTGTGAGGTTGGTAGAAGTAACCGGCGCTTCCAGGGCATCTCCGTTGAGTTCTGCAATGCTGATCACAGAGATGGTATCTGACTCACCGTTAGTTGCATAAACGGTTTGTGTACCCGCATGATACTGCACAATTTCAGCAGCACCGGCCCCGCCGACAACTGCACGGCCCACAACTTCCAGTGCGACGCCTGTAGTGGCGTCCTGACCATCACTCCCGGTTTCGCCCTGTTCACCCTGAGGGCCCTGTGCACCGTCGGCACCGTCATCGCCATCTAAACTACACCCTGTCAGAGTGGCAGATACCACAAACGCCAGTAATCCCAGTTTGAATTTATTTTGCATCAACATGCTGTTTCCTTTAGAAGTTATTATAGAAATACGTCGCATGCGGCTGAGTGTGCATACAACAAAATTTCAATAACCTAAGGAAACGGTGTGACAGCAATAAGTCAGGGAGATGACGAATTTGTGTCAATTTATCCTCCCCTCTTTTATTGTCTTAGCACTTTCCCACAACAAAGCTGAACAGTTGCTTAACAATAAAAACTCTTTTGCTTAGCGCTTCGTAGTTAACCTTTGCCAGTGGCTTTTTAACAGGCACTTAATTAGTATTAGCCAACGAAAAAACGCAGAAGAGGGACACAAATGAAACAACGGATGAAGGTGCTCGCAGTGGCGGGACTGGCAAGTGTGCTGAGCGCATGTGCTACATCCCCGACCGGGCGCAACCAGGTGTTGTTGTACTCTGAAACGCAAATGGCCGAAATGGGCGGTCAGGCGTTTTCAAGTATGAAAGAGGAACTGAAGGTTTCCAGTAAACAGGTAGAGAATACCTACGTTCAGTGTGTTGCAAAATCGCTGACGCCGCTGGTACCGGACTCGGTGTTTAACGGTGAATGGGAAGTGGTGGTTTTTCAGGATGACCAGGTCAACGCCTTTGCATTGCCCGGTGGTAAAATCGGTGTTTATACCGGCTTGCTCAATGTGGCGAAAACCCAGTCCCAGTTAGCAGCCGTTATCGGACACGAAATCGGCCATGTTATTGCTCATCATGGTAACGAGCGTATGTCGACTTCCACACTGACAAACCTGGGTACGCAAGCTGTAGCAACGGCAATTGAAGCAAACCAGGTGGCATACAGCGGTGCGATTATGGCGGCTATTGGCATGGGTTCACAGGTTGCGATTACGCTGCCCTTCTCCCGTGCCCACGAGTCTGAAGCCGATCTTATCGGCCTGGCAGTGATGGCGCAGGCAGGCTTCGATCCCAGGGAGTCAGTAGAGTTATGGAAGAACATGGATGCCGCCAGTAACGGTCAGCGTCCGGTAGAAATTCTGTCCACTCACCCTGCCCCGCAAAGCCGTATTGAAAACTTGCAGGCCAATATGCAGGCTGCCATGACGGATTATCAGGGAACAGCTAAACGCCCTTCTTGTAAGTAGCTGCCAACCATTGTGAAGGTGTCAGGAGTCGACCCGACTGGCACCAATAAAAAACCCCCTTTCGAAAAAGGGGGTTTTTAGTATCAGTGTTAAGTACTCAGAATACTAAACAGAATTATGCTGATTCTTTCGCAGATACTGTTTTGTCAGCTTCTTTGAAAAAGTGCACATCCATTTGCGGATAAGGAATAGAAATACCTTCCGCGTCAAAACGCAGTTTCACCGCTTCAGTAAAGGCCAGGCGCACGGCCAGGTTATCCGAAGCAGCCACCCACGGGCGAACAGTAAAGTTAACAGAGCTGTCACCTAATTCAGCCACGCCGATTAAGCAGGCAGGTTCTTTCATAATACGGGTTTCTTCATCTACCAGCTCCTGCAAAATGCGCTTGGCTTTCAGCAGATCATCATCGTAGCCGATACCGAACGTCATATCACAACGACGGGTGTCTTTTGCTGAGTAGTTAGTGATGTTGTCGCTGTAAATCTTACCGTTCGGAATGGTGATTTCTTTGTTATCCAGAGACGTCATAACAGTGTGGAAAATACCAATCTTCTGAACGATACCGGCAGTACCCGCTGCTTCAACATAGTTGCCTTGTTTGAAAGGCTTGAATACCAGCAACATAACACCGGCTGCGAAATTCTTCAGAGAATCCTGCAGAGATAAACCGATAGCTAAACCGGCTGCACCCACGATAGCAACAAGAGAGGTGGTATCCACGCCCAGTTGGTCAAGTGATGCCACAATAACGAACAACATCAGTATTGCAGAGACAATCGACTCTACAAAATTGATAAGCATTTCGTCATATTTAGATTTTGCCATCACACGACGGAATACAGACAGAAGTATACCGACAATGATTCGTCCAATAACGAAGATCGCAATTGCCATAGCGATGTTGATCGCCCAGGGAATAGCGTATGTATTAATATACCGTTCAATATCTGAAGCAGTAAACATTGATAAAGTTTCTTCCATTTCTGTTTCCTTTGTTAATGCGCGAATCGTTGCACAGTGCGGGGATACGATAGCAATATTGCGGTAGATCACGCAATGCCACTGGTCTGCTTTCTGCCTTATACAATGGTATAAATTCAGATGATGAAACACTTATAAGCTGACGATAATATTTCTGTCATCGCATCAACGTAAAGTTTGCAGTGCGTGAAAAACAGCGCGATGAATGCTCGACAACGTGTTTCTTTAACCAACTGATTTTAGTGCTAATAACAAAATTGAATAAATCCGGCATCGGGAAAGGCTGGAAATTCGCGGATTTTAGTCTATATTCAGTCATCATTTTTCGGCTTACAAGTCGTTCAGTGGCAGGAAATACGAACCAGAATACCGGAAGAAAGTGACTTCTTTCGTATGGATTTAACAACATCAGGATCCGATGTTGGATGTAAGACGTAATGACGTATCTGGTTATTTAGCTATCGCCAAGTACCGGTTTGCTAAACTAAGGGATTTTAAAATGTTATTTCTATCTGTTCTTTTTGTGATTGTTCTCTTCATTCTGGGTTTTGCCCTCACCTCTGACAAAGGTAAAAATACTGTTCACGCCCGAAAGAGCGGTGCTGCGACGGATTTAAGTAACATTTCCAAAGAAACCCGTCCGAACAGCGTTCAGGTTAACTAAATTCCCCCGCTTACTGCGGTGCAGACATTGCGTCTGCACCCGCAAACTCGCTATCATATAACGCTTATAAAATTGAAGTTATAGTGATATCACCATGCGAATCCCGCGCCTGTACCACCCCGGTAATATTCCTCTGGACGAAGAGTTCCTGCTTAATGATGACGCTGCACACCACGTAGCCACTGTGTTGCGACTCAAAGCGAATTATCCCGTTGTGCTGTTTAACGGCGATGGTAATGAATACAGTGCCCAGATTATCGCGGTGAACCGCAAACAGGTTGTCATTGAAGCTGACGCCTGCCTGACCATCGGTAAAGAGTCACCTCTTCCAATTCATCTGGGACAGGGTGTGTCGAAAGGCGACCGCATGGATACTGTTTTACAGAAAAGTGTCGAGCTGGGTGTCACTGAAATCACACCGGTACTGACACAACGATGTGCAGTGAAGCTGGATGAAAAGCGCTGGGAAAAGAAAATTCAGCAATGGCAAAAAATTATCACCGGTGCTTGTGAGCAATGCGGACGTAATGTGGTTCCGGTACTCAATGCGCCGGTAACACTGAATCAATGGCTGGCGAGTCCGACTCAGGCTGTTCGTTTAACATTAGCCCCGGGCGCAGATTCACCGCTGGTAAAAACGCCCTATTCATCAAAAGGCTATCGTTTGCTTATCGGACCGGAAGGTGGTTTGTCTGAGCAGGAAATTCATCAGGCAAATGAAAGCGGCTATACTTCCGTCAGTCTGGGTCCCCGCATATTAAGAACAGAAACAGCAGCCCTTGCTGCCATTACTATTTTACAGTCCCAGCATGGAGACTTATAAACGTCATACTTGTTTTGTATGCTAAAACAGGTTAAAAAATAACTAAGCCAGAAAAACAATAAAAAGCTTATGTATCTCGTACATTCCGCCGGTAATCCGGCCACCGCCTCCGGCAGGTTGAATTTAGATCAGGTCTACAGTGCCTGCCTTGAACGTATTCTCGACGGTCAGCCTCTGGCGAAGGTGGTGACCTTCTACTTGCAATTCCTGGAACAGCACACCAACAGTTTCCGTTTTGCAGTCATGCAGGTTGTACCGCAAACCGGCAGCTTATCCCTGTTAGCCGCCCCTTCTCTGCCTGAGCATTTTATTCGCGCCATTCACGAAATGAAACTGTGTGAAAAGGAAGGCGCTTGCGGGCCGGCGGCCGTAACAGGCCAGCCCTTTTTCATCGATAACATTGCAGCCCATCCTAACTGGAAGGACTTTTCACCTGAAATGGCAGAAGTCGGGATCACCAGTTGCTGGTCATTCCCCCTGATCCGTGAAAATAACTGTATCGGGACTCTGGCGGTCACCGGTGGTCAGAAGCAAACTCCGGATCCCCATACCATTGCCCACTATCAGGCCGTAGCGGTAAACCTGAGTAAAATTTTTGCTTACTGTGATTATCAGCAAGGAAAAAACAGCGCCAACTGGATCTTACAAAAGCAGGTTTCCCGGCAGCAGGAAGAAAATAAGCATTTAAAAGAAACCGCTGAAAAACTGGCCATGAAGATGGCAGAGGCCGAGCATATTCTTGCCAGTTGTCCGCTACCTAAAACCTTCCGCCCCATGGCATCGGGTTTAATCAAAGAAACAGAAGCGTTACTGGCTGTGGTAAAGACCACTTTTTCCTTCCAAAAAGTGATTACCGCACAGAACAAAAGAAATGTGAGTTTAAAACAACTCTCCCGTAAAGAACTGAATCAATTTTATAATGCATTAAACCGCTCAACCGGAGCCGGTTCAGACATGCTCGGCGAAGCGGTTCGCAGACTGGATGAATTATCCGGTTACATCAGCCTTATCACTCACAATCCGGTGAAGCAGATTTCCCTGGCGAAAGCCACCGGCACCATGCTTTCTGTCATTGCCAGCACAGCGAAGCATATTGATATTAAAGCCTGTATCGACATCGACCCGGATTGTACTTCCACTATTGCTGCCGGCACGTTTACGCAAATACTCAACGAACTGATTTTAAACGTGTGCCATCACAGCTACCCCAACCGTAACGAAGGAAAAATCTGGCTTTCCGCATCAAAAACAAGCAATGGCACTTACCCGATGATCAGGTACATTGTTGAAGATGAAGGACAGGCCATTCCGCGCACTACGATTCACAATGCCATGCGGCCGGCAGCAGCCACTCTGCTCAGACGGCATTCGGCACCGGGAGGTCTGGCATTGTGCTATCAGCAAATTACCGCGGGTCTTGGCGGAACCATGCAAATCGTGCAGCGCCAGTCAGGCGGCAATAAAATAATCTTCACTTTTCCGGAACAAACCGCCGGCTAACGCGATGTAGCACGATGATTACCTGCGAAAAGGTGTTGATTTTAGCAATATCAACGCCATAGTAGAGGTATTACCCCGTTTACATAAAAGAGAATCACCCGATGAGCTATTCAGTCGGCTTTGTGATGGACCCTATCTCGTCTGTCAAACCCCATAAAGACACCAGCTTTGCCATGATGCTGGAAGCGCAGAAACGCGGCGCGACCCTGTTGTATATGGAAATGAGCGATCTTTATCTGGATAACGGCAAGCCAATGGCTTCCGTGCGCAAAGTTACTGTGCGGGACCAGGCACAGGATTTCTATTCATTGTCGCCACGGGAGACCATAGCACTGGCAGATATCAATGTTCTGCTGATGAGAAAAGACCCGCCCTTTGACAGTGAATTTCTGTATGCCACACAAATGCTCTCTTTAGCGGAAGCCGGAGGCGCGCTGATAGTCAACAATCCTCAGGCGCTGCGGGATTACAATGAAAAGTTATTTACCTCCTGGTTCCCGGATTTAATTCCGGCAACACGGGTAACCCGTAATCCCCGGCTGGTCAGGGATTTCCACGCAGAACATCAGGATATTATTTGTAAACCGCTGGACGGCATGGGCGGCGCATCGATTTTCAGGGTAAAACCCGATGGTAATAACCTGGGCGTCATCATTGAGACCCTGACCAAAAACGGGACCCAACAGATGATGGTGCAGGAATATCTGCCGGCCATTAAAGAGGGTGACAAACGGGTTCTGATTGTAGACGGTGAAGTGATGCCCTATTGTCTGGCGCGCTTACCCACAAAGGGAGAAACCCGGGGTAATCTGGCAGCCGGCGGTACCGGCCGTCCCCAGGCAGTCAGTGAGTCTGATAAAGCACTGGCGAACGCGATTGCGCCGGTACTGAAAGAGCACCGCATTTTGTTTGTTGGTCTGGATGTGATTGGCGATCGTATTACAGAGATAAATATCACCAGCCCCACCTGTGTCCGTGAAATTGAAGCCCATTTCGATTTCAGCATTATGGGTAAATTGTTTGATGCTATAGAAACTAAACTGGCAGCTTTGAGGTAACGTTGAATGACAGAACTGAAGTCCTTGCAAAATCACTTTCTGATCGCAATGCCGTCACTGGAAGACCCTTACTTTTCGCGGTCTATCACATACATTTGCGAACATAACAGTGAAGGCGCAATGGGTATTGTGATCAACCAGCCATCGAACATGAATCTGAAAGAACTGCTTGAGCAAACTGATAAAGACACGGAATTTGCTGACAGTACGTCAGAGCATATTGTGCTGGCCGGTGGACCGGTCAGTCAGGAGCGCGGTTTCGTGCTCCACTCTGATGACGGCGGCTGGAGTTCCAGTTTGAAAATGGCACCGGGTGTTGTTGTGACCACTTCAAAAGATATTCTCTCTGCCATCGGTCACAGCGAGGGCCCTGAGCATGCGATCATCGCGCTGGGCTATGCGGGATGGGAAGCCGGCCAGCTTGAGAAGGAAATGCAGGAAAATGCCTGGCTGACGGTGGAAGCCGACACAGACATTCTGTTCAATACGCCCGTACACAAGAAGTGGCAGTCTGCTGTGAAGAAACTGGGCGTGGATGTATGGCAGCTTACGCCGCAGGTTGGCCACGCCTGATATGAGCCGGACTGTTTTAAGCTTCGATTTTGGCACAAAAAGTATTGGCGTGGCTGTTGGTCAGGAGATAACCGGTACAGCTTCTCCTCTTGCCGCCCTGAAAGCACAGGATGGTGTGCCGGACTGGGAAAAGGTTAAAAGGATCTATGATGAGTGGCAACCGGATCTCGTCATTGTCGGGCTGCCGTTGAATATGGACGGTACTGAACAACCGGTGACGCAACTGGCCAAACGCTTTGCAAACCGCCTTCACGGCCGCTTTAACGTAAAAGTGGAGACCTGGGATGAACGGTTGTCCACGGCGGATGCCAAAGCTATGTTGTTCGAATTAGGTGGCTATAAGAAACTGACTAAAGATAAAGTCGACAGCGTTTCTGCCTGCGTGATTTTCACCAGTTGGGCAGAAAATCAGTACTGAGAAAGCCGGTCAGTAAGCCGGCTCTGCTTTCACGGCCTGACATTGCCAGCACAGTGAAAAGTGCCCTTCGTTCTCTTCCCCGCAATGGGTACACTGCCAGTTCTCCCCTTTATTACTATTTGGGGTAAGCGCATCAACGATTCCCTTCGCTTTGCCGAACCACTGCTCATCAAGCAGCCACAATTCCATTTGTGTTTCCTGCCAGGGAAGTTCGCCCACCGCACCACCGGCATACTCATTTTTTACCAGGTAAGGAATACGGGCGACATCCAGCTCAGAGCGAACCTGCTGAACCAGAAAACGGTCGTCATGACCAAATAACTTCAGCATCGGAAGAGTCAGTCATCCATATCGATGGACACGCCGGACAAAGATCCCAGCTCATTGCCTTCACTGCTGTCCAGTTTGATCATCAGACGCAAATCATTCGGTGAATCGGCATGATGAATGGCCTGGTCATAGGTGATCCGATCTTCTTTAAACAATTCATACAGCGCCATATCAAATGTCTGCATGCCCATTTCTTTGCCTTTCTTCATGGCATCTTTTAACTCACCGGTACGGTTTGTCTGAATAAGATCGGCCACAAACGGGGAATTAAGCAGAATCTCAATGGCAGCTACCCGGCCTTTGCCGTCTTTTTTCGGCACCAGTTGCTGGGCAACGATGGCCCTGAGGTTCAAACTCAGATCGAACAGCAGCTTGTTATGCATTTCTTTAGGTGCAAGGTGCATGATGCGCTCTATCGCCTGGTTAGCATTATTAGCGTGGAGAGTCGCGACACACAGGTGGCCGGTATCAGCAAATGACATGGCATATTCCATGGTTTCCATAGAGCGGATTTCGCCCAGCAGGATCACATCGGGTGCCTGACGCAGAGAGCTTTTCAATGCGTCGTCAAAACTCATGGTATCAATGCCCACTTCACGTTGTGTCACCACACAGGAACCATGCCGGTGAATAAACTCGATGGGATCTTCAATAGTAAGGATATGCCCTTTGGAATTGTGATTGCGGTGGTCAATCAGTGCCGCCAGCGAGGTAGACTTACCGGTACCGGTAGCCCCCACCATCAGCACCAGGCCACGTTTACTCATGATAATGTCTTTAAGCACCGCAGGTAGCCCCAGTTCATCCACTTTAGGAATTTCTGTGACAATCCGGCGGGCGACCATACCAATGGAGTCCCGTTGCCAGAATGCGCTGCAACGAAAACGTCCAACATTAGTAATACCAACTGCAAAGTTACTTTCTTTCAGTTCATTCAGTTCGCGGATGTAACGTTCTTCCATCACACTCTGAACCAGTTCCTTGGCCTGAAACTGAGATAACGGCTCATCACCTAACGGGGTCAGCTGCCCGTCTATTTTGGCACTGACAGGGAAACCTACGGTAATAAAAATATCCGAAGCCCCAAGTTCTGTCGCTTTCTCAAAATACCCCTGCAGTTTCACCCTTTATCTCCTACATCATTTTATTTTTATCGGTGGATTTCGCCGCTGCATCCTGATGGCTCACAACGCCTAATGCAACCAGTTTTTGCAGTGCCTGATCCATGGTTTGCATACCGTGCGCCTGACCGGTCTGGATAACCGAATACATCTGAGGCACTTTGTCTTCACGGATAAGGTTACGGATTGCCGGTATGCCCACCATAATCTCATGTGCCGCTACCCGGCCACCGCCGACTTTTTTCATCAGGGTTTGTGAAATAACTGCCCGTAATGATTCTGACAACATGGAGCGGATCATTGCTTTTTCTTCCGCCGGGAAAACGTCAATAATACGGTCGATAGTTTTCGGCGCTGAGTTGGTGTGCAACGTACCAAATACCAGGTGACCGGTTTCCGCTGCGGTCATCGCAAGACGGATGGTTTCCAGGTCCCGTAACTCGCCCACCAGCACCACGTCGGGATCTTCACGAAGCGCCGAACGTAACGCGTTAGAAAAGCTGTGTGTATCGCGGTGCACTTCACGCTGGTTCAGAACACTCATCTTATTTTCATGAACAAATTCAATGGGATCTTCAATGGTAAGAATGTGGTCCCGTTTAGTGTTATTGATGTGATCAATCATGGCTGCCAGCGTGGTACTTTTACCCGAACCCGTCGCACCGGTCACCAGTACAAGGCCGGTAGGCTGATCAATCAAATCACGGAAAATGGGCGGGGCTGCAATATCATCCAGTGATAATACTTTACTGGGGATGGTACGAAGTACCGCAGCAGCACCACGATTCTGTACAAAGGCGTTAACACGGAAACGGGATAAATCCTTTACTTCAAAGGAAAAGTCAACTTCCAGATTCTCTTCATATTCCTTGCGCTGCTTGTCATTCATGATTTCATAAATGAGCGAATGTACCTGCTTGTGATCAAGCTCAGGGATATTCAGTCTGCGCATTTCCCCGTCGACACGAATAATCGGCGGCAGCCCTGCCGACAAGTGCAAATCGGAAGCTTTATTTTTAACACTGAAAGCCAAAAGTTCGGTAATATCCACAACCACGTCTCCAAACACCAGATGATTAATGCAAACAATAGCAGAACGACTGAAATCCGCCCAATCGCGAATCGAACAAGCTACTGCCAATGCGCATCGTCCTCCAAAATCCGTGCAATTACTAGCGGTCAGCAAGACTAAACCGGTATCTGATATCAACCTGGCGTATGAAGCGGGACAACGTTTGTTTGGTGAGAATTACGTACAGGAAGGCGTTGAAAAGATTCAGCATCTGTCTGCGCTCACTGATATTGAATGGCATATGATTGGCCCGCTGCAATCGAATAAAACAAAAGTCGTTGCAGAGCATTTTGACTGGGTGCAGTCAGTGGACAGAGAAAAGATTGCCCGCCGGTTGAACGACCAGCGACCCTCTCACATGCCGCCACTGAATGTGTGCATTCAGCTTAATATCGATGATGAAGACAGTAAATCAGGCATTCAGATCAATGCACTGCCAGCCCTGATTGATACTATCATCGGGTTGTCCAACCTGAAATTGCGGGGGCTGATGGCGATACCGAAAGCCTCTCCGGACGAGGAAGAACAGGCGCAAACCCTGACCACGCTGGCTGAATTATTCGCGGAATATCAACAAAAGCTGAGCGATTTTGATACCCTGTCCGTAGGAATGAGCAGCGATCTTGAAGCCGCCATTGAACACGGTTCTACCATGGTCAGAGTAGGCAGCGCTATTTTTGGTGCGCGTAGCTGATTGACCGGGTCGCTATTCACGAGTTTTAAACGCAATACATAAGGGTTTTCATGCAACAGAAAAAATTGGCATTTATCGGCGCAGGTAACATGAGTCGCAGCATCATCAGCGGACTTATCCAGTCAGGCTACGACAAAGACAATATTCTTGCCAGTAATCCCTCAACACCCAAGCTGGAAAAACTACAGGAAGAGTTTGGCATCCGGATCACGCAGTCGAATGATGAAGCCTGTGAGTTTGCCGATGCTCTTGTGCTGGCGGTAAAGCCACAAATGATGGGCGACATGCTTGCCGCCTTGCAGGAAAAAAACGACCTGACCGGTAAACTGTTTTTATCCATTGCAGCCGGTTTGCCGGTATCACGCCTGCAGGAAATGCTGGGCGGCGATTATCCGGTGGTGCGCATTATGCCCAATACTCCAAGCCTTATCGGCAAAGGTATGACGGGCTTGTACGCTGACGACACAGTAAGCAGCGCAGACCGCCAGTACGCTGACGACGTCATGGGCGCAGTGGGTGAAACGGTTTGGGTAAAGGAAGAAGACGGTATTAACGGCGTCATCGCCGCCGCAGGCAGCAGCCCTGCGTACTTCTTCCTGTTTCTGCAGGCCATGCAGGAAGAATCCATGAAAATGGGTTTTGATGCGCAGACCGCCAGAAACATGGTTCAGCAAGCCATGCTGGGTGCGGCTGAAATGGTTTGTCACAATCCGGATATTGAATTAAGCGAGTTAAGAGCTCAGGTTACTTCTAAGGGCGGCACAACCGCTGCTGCTATCAATACATTTATCGATAAAGGCTTGCAGGACACGGTTAGCGCAGCCATGCGTGCCGCAGTCGACAGAGCCGAAGAAATGGCGAAACAACTTTAAGTTTAAGCTTCACAGGAAAAACAGTTAATGAGCAACGCGTCGGTCTTTCTTATCAGTACCTTGTTTGATTTGTATCTGATGGTGGTGATATTACGATTGTGGTTACAACTGGTCAGGGCAGATTTTTATAACCCGGCCAGCCAGTTTATCGTTAAAGCAACACACCCCATAGTGGGGCCTCTTCGCCGTATCATCCCGTCTGTCGGTAACTTTGATACGGCAACGTTCGTGCTTGCCCTGCTTGTCGCGGCACTGAAGTTTGTGACGCTGGTCATGCTGTTTGGCAGTGGAAACATCAATCCGGCATCTATTATCCTGCTGGCGTTTTTAACCGTAGTGAAAGAAACCCTCTCGCTGATGTTCTGGATCCTGATTATCCGCGCCATCCTCAGCTGGGTATCGCAGGGACAAAATCCTATTGAGTACGTGATGTATCAACTAACAGAGCCATTTCTGTCACCTATCCGCCGTATTATTCCGCCCATTGGTGGTCTGGATTTATCGGTATTGATAGCCATTATCGGATTACAGTTCCTGCAAATCCTTTTGCAAAATACGTTTGGTTTATACTAAGTTTTAAAAGGGTAGCGGTTTAGCTACCCTTTTTTGTTTCTGTACTGATTTTGTGTGATTAGTTGAATTTGGTGAAGACACTGTGAACTACCTTGCCCGTCTGCCGGCCCTCTGCCTGCTCTTAACTTTACTGTTAACCGCCCCTGTGGCATTAGCCGAACAAAAACAAACGCTGGGAAAATGGGATGTACATTACATCGTAGTGAACACCACGTTTTTCACCCCGGAAACCGCGCAAAATTACGGCATTGTGCGCAGTAAATATAATGCGCTGGTGAATATTTCAGTGCTCGACAGCGCAACAGGAGAAGCTCAGGTCGTGTCCGTTAAGGGTCAGGCGAGAAACCTTTTAGGTAACAGCAAAACACTGAATTTTAAACGGGTTAAAGAAGGCGAAGCGATTTACTATCTTGCCCCGCTTTCCTTTAATGACAGAGAAACCTTTCGCTTCAACGTCGTTATTCAGCGGGGCAATGAAGTTCAGACACTAAAGTTTCAGCAGGAGATGTTCGTCGAGTAATCTCCTGCTTCAAACTGTCAGTGCGATGTTACAGCGATGCGGGCATATGCGCTTTTTCGTTTCTCCAGGCCTTCTCATAGGCGGGCCTGGAAAGTACCCGCTCTGCGTACTGTTTCACATTATCAAACGTTAAATCCATACCAGACCCTTTCGCCCATGACAGCACATGTCCGGCGACAATATCTACTCCGCTGAACATGTGTCCGGTAAGGAAATCCTGGTCTCCGAGCAACGCAGAAAACCCTTTCAGCGCCAAACCGAATTCGTAAATACTGACATCTTTCATGTCTTCAAGACGCTGTGCCTCCGGTAATGCAAAGTCATGCTTTGCCATGTTCCATAACGGTTGCTCCAGCTCTGTTATCACAAATGCCATTGCCTGTTCGTACAGCATACGCGCCTTGCTACCCAATACCGGCATAAATTCTTCATAGCCATGCTTATCCATCAGCCAGGTCACGATGGCGGCAGATTCGCTCATTGGCCCGCAGTCTGTCATCAGTGCAGGAATTTTACCCGCCGGATTAAGCGCGAGAAAATCTGCTGATTTATGCTCCCCCTTACGTAAGTTAATAAACGTGTAGTCATAAGGCAGGCCTAACTCTTCCAGTGCCCATGCCACACGCACTGAACGCGTTTTTGCAAATCCGTATAATGTATACATACCCTCTCCTGTCCGGTGATTTTGATTGTTTGAAACTATACACAAATCACCGGCTTCAGCGCATCAATTTGTTCCGTTATCCCATGTGACTATTGCAAGCGCAAACTTCATCCCCACACTCTTTGTATTCGGTTAAAGGAGGCATTATGTCTGAATATAAAGAAATCAAACTCGTTAAACGTCCGGTGAAAGGTCAGATTGACGCATCTCTGTTCAGCACAGAGCAAAAGCAGGTTCCGGTGCCCGGTGAGGGTGAAATACTGATCAGACAAACGCATATGTCGCTGGATCCCGCCATGCTGGGCTGGATGAGTGAAGACAGAGAAAGTTACATCCCGCCCGTGGAACTCGGTGAGGTAATGCGCTCCAGCGGTGTGGGTGAAGTCATTAAATCTAACCATCCCGATTTTTCTGAAGGCGACAAAGTGATGGGTATGACAGGCTGGCGGGAATACCTTGTCAGTGATGGTAAGGGCTTCAACAAGTTACAACCCGGGATCAGCGAAGAGATGGCCCTGTGTGTGTTTGCCTTACCCGGTCTGACAGCCACCACGGGGTTATATAAGTTCGGCAAACCTGAGGCCGGTGAAACCCTGATTGTAACCGGCGCTGCAGGTTCTGTGGGATCCATCGTTGGTCAGCTAGGTAAAGCTGACGGATTACGGGTAATCGGCGTCGTGGGCAGCGATGAGAAAGCAGACTGGATTGTTAATGAATTAGGTTTCGACGGCGCAGTGAATTACAAGACGGATAACCTTAAAGCGCAGCTGGATGCCCTCACCCCCAACCGTATTGACGTGTTTTTTGAAAACACCGGCGGCCCTGTACAACAGCTTATCGTTAACCGGATGAACGAACACGGGCGCATTGTCGTTTGCGGAATGATTGCAGATTACCAGTCCGACAACCCTTCCCCCGGCCCCAACTGGATCCCGCTTATCAAAAAACGAATCTCCATTCAGGGGTTTGCTATGCCTGATCACTGGGGCGAGATCCCGCAATTGCTCGAAAAGCTCACACCTTATGTGCAGCAGGGCAAGATTAAATACCGGGCACATATCATTGACGGGCTGGAAAATGCACAGAGCGGCCTGAACATGTTGTTCGACGGCAAGAACACAGGGAAAATGATTGTAAAACTTTAATTATTACTCTTTGAGAGAAGGTCGCAGGGCTGCATTTTCCTGCGACTTTCTCCATACATTTCACGGTTTAATGTAAAAAATTAAAAAAGTTTTGTCAGGATCTCCGGATTCTCCTCGTCTATGGAATTAACTGAATCACTTCAGTCATCTGACAAAAAGAGGAAAATACCGTGACAATGAATACCAGCTCTATACCCCGCAACAGAATACCGGCATATTTAAAAACTAAATACTCTTTCTCTGAAGCTTACATCTGGCTGGCTGAAGGATGGGCCCTGTTCAAAACGGCACCTGTTAAGCTTTTTTTATTCTGCCTTCTGCCAATGATTATCTCGGGTTGTATTCAACTCATTCCGGGCCCCGCCGGAATGATCTTGTCGAAATGGGCCGGAGCATTTGTTGTCGCCTCAGTCTGGCCGGTTCTCAGCTATCTTCACCATCACAGTGCCTTTTCACTTAAATCAGTATTTACTGCAAAAAACTGGTTGTCTGTGGCAGTGTACAGTGCGACCGGAGTAATTGTAGCCGCACAACAATTTGCTGTGGCATACGCACTTGCAGGTGATGACGCAGTGGCCATGTTTTTTCATATGAGCGGGACTGGCATTGAGGTTTGGCATCTTAGCCTGATTTTCGCGTCAGCCGTTCCCCTGATGACCCTGCTTATTTTTGCTCCTGCCAGAATTTTCTTTGCATGCCGGAACCCGTTGCGTGCGGTACGTGATAGCATCAGCGCTATCTTTCGGAACAATAAGCAGGGATTGCCAGTTTGGATGCATCGCAAATCACTCAGCTATTGCAGCAGTTCACGCCCTTACTGGCGCGGATTGCTGCCACCCATGAAGCAGACAAAGGCTTACAGGAAGACTTGATTCAGGATATGTCTGTTGCAATCTGGCGTGTGCTCGACAGCAGTGAAAGCGGAACATCTGCATTTCGCGGCGAAGCCAGTGTTAAAACGTACATTACACGTATCGCCCACAATCGCGCGGTAGACCATGTTCTCAAAGAGCTGCGACGGCATGAAAGTCCTTCATCAGACGAAATGTTGTTTGACCATAAATTACAGGAGAAAAATGCGCATCAGGAAAATGCCATCGATCTCATGACAGCACTTCACCAGCTTCCTTTGCCCTACCGCCAGGTAATTGCATTGCAACTGGAAGGATTCAGTTTCGCAGAAATTGGCAATGTACCGGGACTTAAAGAGGATGCCACTGCACAGCGCTCGCACCGTGCAAGAAAGCAACTAGAACAAATAATAAACAGGAATTAATCATGGATCCGCAGTTTGAACAATGGCAAAAGGCCTTTAAAGCGGCGACACCCAACGTTGATGCAGAAAAGCTGATAAAGCAGGTGACACGGGCGCAGCGCAATATGAAAGTAAAAGCGTATATCGATCTGTGCATGGCTGTCGCTGTATCCATTTATGCTGCTTACACTGCATTTTTCCTGACCACATCTAATTGGGAAATGTGGGGCATTGGCTCGCTGTCGCCCGTTGCACTGCTTTTCGGCATCTGGAGCTTTTCTTTCAGACAGAAACAATGGCAGATGGAAACCACAGATGTGAGCAGTATGCTTACGTTTAAACGCCATCAATATCAGCGACAGGTCACTTACTGGTGGTACAGTGCACTGGCATGTGCAGGTCTTTTTTGGCGCCTTACTTATCATCTCCGTTATCAACATTATTCTGTATGCCACCTGGACGATGTGGTTAACCCAGCTTGCTGTAAACGGCGCGATTGTGGCAGCGGTTTGGGTGCGGTATGCCATTTTGAAAAAGAAATTACCCGCCAGGCTTAAGCTAATCGATGAGATGTCCTGAGCTGATACTGCCACTTATGTGGCTTTGCTGCCCGCACTTTTCATCTTCATATAAAGACAGCCGGCGTTATTACCTTTACTGATAAGCCTTTCACCATTTTGGTTCAAGTGCCGCATCAGATTAGAACATTTCCTGCATTGCCGGCCCACATCTGCCACTGATTTTGTGCTTAAACCGGCACTTCACCGCTATTAAACGGCGCTTTATCCTCCATTAACAGCCGAACGGCATGCCTCACAGGTTTCTGGAATATCTGTTGCATTACATGAGTACGTACACCCAGGTGATAACAATAAGAAAACACTGGTCATTCAACTACCACTACCCAAAATAAGAGGGAACTCATGTCTGAAGAATTAACCGGGAACATTTCTGCTGAAGGTGCTTCGCGCCGTAAATGGTTAAAAACATTTAGTTTAGGTGCGGGTGCAGTTGCCCTTACGGGTTGTTTCGATACCGGTGTAAAAGATCTGCAGGCAGCGGGAATGAAAACTGAACATTTCCCGTCTGCAACGCCAAATGTCAATGACGGTCTGGTTCGTCTGTCTTCGAATGAAAATGCCTTCGGCCCCTCACAGAAGGCCGTTGAAGCGATGCAGGGTGAACTTTTTAATCTTGCCCGTTACACCGATGCTACTGTCGATGTGCTGAAAAAGAAAATTGCCGCGCAGGAAGGTGTCTCTGAAGACCAAATCGTTGTTACGAATGGTTCATCACCTATTTTATTCGGTTATGCAGAGTGGATAACTGAAAACGGTAATAACCTCGTTACCTCGATGGCCACTTATGAAGGTATTCCCCGAGGCGCCGAGTTCATGGGTGCCAATGTCACCTACGTGCCTCTGGATTCAGAAATGGGTTTCGATTTAGATGCCATTGAAGCTGCAGTTACTGACGAAACCACGGCTGTGTACGTATGTAACCCCAACAACCCCACCGGCTGCATGGTCGACCCTGCCAAACTGACAGCGTTTGCCAAACGGGTATCGAAAAAAGCGCAGGTGTTCATCGACGAAGCCTACATTGAAATGTCTGATGCCTATCCGGCAAACGTGCAATCTAAGCTGGTTGCCGAAGGGCATAACGTGGTTATCTGTCGTACGTTTTCAAAAATTCATGCTATGGCAGGACAACGTTTAGGTTATGCCATTATGCCGGCAGATCAGGCTAAATCTCTGGGTGGAAAACTGCGTATGGGTGGTGTTAACTATCTGGCACTGGTGGCCGGAATGGCGAGTATGGACGACCATGCAAACCTGAACACCATGCGCGACCGCATCAAAACCGAGCGTACTAAACTGACGAAGGTTGCTGAAGAACTGGGTCGTCCTTACGCAAAAAATCCGCAGGGCAACTTCATCTACGTGGATACTGGCATGCCCCACGAACAGTTTGCTGCGAAGATGAAAGATGAAGGTATCAAAGTAGTTGGCCGTACGTGGCCAGGCTATGATTCCTGGTCACGCATCAGCGTGGGTACACCGGAAGAAACCGATGCCTGTGTAGCCGCATTAAATAAAGTACTGGCTTAAGTGTCTGTGGCGGGGTGAGGCTTATTCAGCCTCATCCCGTAAAAATATCAAATCCGTCTCAGTGCTCTGTTCTGGCGAAAAGACATAACCCGCTTCGCTGAACGCCTTTAAGCCCGCTACGTCTTCAATACGTTTCTGAATCACATATCTGGCCATTAATCCCCGCGCCTTTTTAGCAAAGAAACTAATCACCTTATACTGACCGTTTTTCTTATCTTTAAAGTGTGGCGTAATGATCATGCCGTCCAGCGACTTCGCCTTAACTGACTTGAAGTACTCATTTGAAGCCAGATTAATCAGTACATTGTCGCCCTGCTCTTCCAGCGCCTTATTCAGCGCAAGGGTGATATCTGTTCCCCAGAATTCATACAGATTTTTACCCTTAGAATTTTCAAGGCGGGTCCCCATTTCCAGGCGGTAAGGCTGCATTAAGTCCAGCGGACGCAACAGACCGTAAAGGCCGGAAAGCATTCTTAAATGTTGCTGTGCATATTCAACGTCCTGCTCAGACAATGAATAAGCATCTAAGCCCGTATACACGTCGCCGTTAAAGGCGTACAGCGCCTGACGTGCATTGTCTTTGGTAAACGGGGTAGTGAAAGAGTCAAAGCGGTTGGCGTTCAGTGTCGCCAGTTTATCGCTGATCTTCATCAAAGAAGACAGGTCTGCCGGCGTCAGTTTCCGGCAGGTTTCTACCAGTGCTTCAGCAGATGTCAACATGGCAGGCCGCGTGAACGACGCTACCGGCACCGGCGTTTCAAAATCCAGATTCTTAGCCGGTGAAACAACAACTAACATAATTCAATTTCCTCTTTACTATCAGACACCGCAGTAACATATTCATCGGGCTTATCAAACTCCGGCGCAAAGAATATCACGGTCTGCCCCGCGTTTTTGCCCTTTTACCCGCCGGATTGGGGCCAAACCGTTATGTTTATATGCTATAGCGGGATAATTTAGCGCTTTGCTGTGTTATTTAACCCGCCAGTCTGTTATAAATTTACTAAATTCGATCTGGTTTAACCGTCCGGACATACAAACCCTACATAGTGGTTGATTCAGCTGTTTACAACCAACATATTCAATCAGTCTGCCCCTTCCGTTGGCGGGCTGTTCATTTATTTAGGTCACACATTCAGAGAGAAACGATGAGCAATCAATTAGACGCGTTGCGCGAAATCACTACCGTCGTTGCCGATACCGGCGATATCGAAGCGATCAAAAAATACGAGCCTGTAGACGCTACGACGAATCCGTCTCTTTTACTTAAAGCCGCAGGTATTCCTGAATATGCGGGTTACATTGACGATGCAGTGGCATGGGCTAAATTACAGTCACAGGATCCGGCTCAGCAGTTAACAGATGCCTCTGACAAGCTTGCCGTTACTATCGGTAAAGAAATTTCCGGCGTAATCCCGGGTCGTATTTCTACAGAAGTAGATGCCCGTTTATCATTCGACACCGACGCGACTATTGCTAAAGCAAAACGTCTGGTTGAACTGTACAACGATGAAGGTATCGATAAGTCACGTATTCTGATCAAAATCGCTTCCACCTGGGAAGGTATCAAGGCTGCTGAAATCCTCGAGCAGGAAGGGATCCAGTGTAACCTGACACTGTTATTCAGCTTTGCTCAGGCACGTGCCTGCGCGGAAGCCGGTGTCTATCTTATTTCTCCTTTCGTGGGCCGTATTCTTGACTGGTATAAAGCCAACACTGACAAGAAAGAGTACACCGCAGAAGAAGATCCGGGTGTGGTTTCAGTAACCCGCATCTATAACTACTACAAAGAGCATGGCTACAGCACGGTAGTCATGGGCGCAAGCTTCCGTAACATCGGTGAAATTCAGGCGCTGGCCGGTTGCGACCGTCTGACCATCAGCCCGAATCTGCTGGAAGAACTCAAAAACAGTACTGAAGCGCTGCCTGTGAAACTGAAAGACGAAGGTGCCACAGCAACGCCGGGCGCCAAACTGGACGAAAAAGGTTTTCGCTGGGACATGAACGAAGATGCCATGGCGACGCAAAAGCTGGCAGAAGGGATCCGCAACTTTGCAGCTGACCAGGAAAAACTGGAAACCATGCTGAAAGAAAAACTGGGTCAATAATCTTCGCTGGTATCAGGAAACATTCAGACAATGACAAATTTTACCCAACAGCCAGCTTTCGCTAATTTGTCGAAATTGGCAGAAGACATCAAAAAGACTCACATGCGTGATTGGTTTGACGCGCAGCCTGAGCGTGCAGACACCATGCAGGCGCAGGCCTGTGGTTTGTTTATTGACTATTCAAAAAACCGTGTTAACGAAGAAGCCCTTGCACAATTGTTTGCAATGGCGAAAGCTCAGGGCGTGGACACTCACCGTAAAGCCATGTTTGACGGTGACACCATCAACAACACTGAAAAACGTGCTGTACTGCATACAGCGCTGCGTAACTTCAGTGGCAAGCCCGTTATGGTTGACGGTGAAGATGTGATGCCGGAAGTGCTGGCTACGCTGGACAAGATTGAAGCCTTTACGGCTTCAGTGCATTCCGGTGAACACAAAGGTTATACCGGCAAACCTGTGAAACACGTGGTCAGCATTGGTATCGGCGGTTCATTCCTGGGCCCTAAAATCATGACTGAAGCGCTGAAGCCGTACACCCATGATGCCGTTAAAGTGCACTTTGTGGCAAACGTAGACGGCTGTCACATTCATGATGTGCTGACGTCTCTGGATCACGAAGAAACGTTAATCGTCATGTCTTCCAAGTCGTTTTCCACTCAGGAAACGTTGCAGAATACCTTAAGTGCGAAAGCCTGGTTCCTGGAACAGGGCGGCACTCAGGAAGATATTGCAAAACACTTTGTTGCCGTATCTTCAAACGTTAAAGCAGCCACTGAGTTCGGGATTGCGGAAGAAAACATTTTCCCCATGTGGGACTGGGTTGGCGGACGCTACTCGTTGTGGTCTGCGATTGGCTTACCCATCGCACTGGCACTGGGTTTTGAAAACTACAAAGGCTTGCTCGAAGGCGCCCATGAAATGGACAAACATTTCTGTGATGCACCATTTGAAAGCAACCTGCCCGTTATTCTTGCAGTTCTCGGCGTCTGGTATCGTAATTTCTTCGATGCGCAGTCTCACGTCATGTTGCCTTACTATCATTATCTTCGTGGACTGCCAGCTTATGTGCAGCAACTTGATATGGAAAGTAACGGTAAGCAGGTCACGCAGAACGGCGATGTGGTTGAGTGGGAAACCGGCCCGGTTATCTGGGGAAGTGAAGGCACAAATGGTCAGCACAGCTTCCATCAGTTAATCCACCAGGGTACCTCTATCATCCCCGCAGACTTTATGCTGCCGCTGAATGTGCCTAATCAGAACGACACGCATCATGCCATGCTGGCATCGAATTGCTTTGGTCAGACTCAGGCACTTATGCAGGGAAAAACCTTCGAAGAATGCTACGCTGATCTTGAAGGTAAGGTGTCTGATGAAAATGAGCGCAAAGCACTGGCACAGCATAAAACGATGCCCGGAAATAAACCCAGCAATACAATTTTGTTCGAAAAACTGGATCCGCAAACACTTGGCGCGCTGGTTGCAATGTATGAACATAAGGTATTTGTCCAGGGCGTTATCTGGCAGGTAAACTCCTTTGATCAATGGGGTGTCGAGTTAGGAAAAGTGCTTGGTAATCAGGTTCTTGACGGCATTCAGGGTAAAGCAGAAAGCGACGCGTTTGACGCTTCTACCCGGCAACTCATTAATCGCTTCAGAAACGCCAATGCACCAACTTAAGGAAAGTTAATTTGGTTTACGCCAAATAGGTGCATCTGACAAACGGCCGGTTTTTACTGGCCGTTTTCACTGGGCAAACCACACGCTGTCATGCAATCGTCACATTTTGTTAATAAAAGGTAAATTTAATCGTTTTATTATCGTGGCGACTGTGATACAAAAGTAGTCAGAAGGATGAAAAAACATTCAACTCTGACACTGATGTTAGTGGTAAACAAAAGGAGATCCTAGTGGATAAGTCAGATCTGTTTGCGATGTTAAATATTGAAGAAACTCCGGCTAAAACTAAAAGCAAGAAAAGAAAATGGAGAGAGATCGAAGCCTTACAGGACAGGTTCAAACTGGAAAAAGAACTGGCAGAAATCGACTACGGTTTTGAGTACGAACTGGAATCGATGGAAAGATAAAATGAAAACGGCCACCTGATATCAGGTGGCCGTTTTTCGTTATATCACCCTGCAGGTTTTTATATCTGCCAGTTTATGGCAGGTTTACCGTGTTTGCGCAGCCAGGCATTTGTCTGACTGAAATGCTGACACCCGAAAAAACCTTTGTAGGCCGACAACGGAGACGGATGTGGTGCTTCCAGTACCAGATGTCGCTGTTTGTCGATATTTGCGCCTTTCTTATGCGCGTGACTGCCCCATAACAGGAACACCACGTTGCTGGTGTGTTCGTTAATGGCGGCTATGACGTGATCGGTAAACGTTTCCCAGCCAAACTTTGCGTGGCTGTGTGCCTTCCCCAGCTCTACCGTCAGCACGGTATTTAATAACAATACACCCTGCTCAGCCCACGACGTGAGATCGCCGTAAGAAGGCATAGAAAACCCTTCAATATCCGTTTCCAGTTCTTTGCAGATATTCTTCAGCGATGGTGGCAGCTTTACGCCTTTCTTTACGGAAAAAGATAATCCGTGCGCCTGTCCCGGCCCGTGATAGGGATCCTGTCCCAGGATCACAACCCGCACTTTATTCAGGGGGGTGAGAGCGAATGCATTGAATACATCCGGTTCAGGAGGAAACACCACTGATGCAGCCCTGGCCTCATCAACCCTGGCCATCAATGATTTAAAATAAGGCCGGGACTTTTCAAGTCCCAGCACATCTTGCCAGGTTGTCATTTCAATATAGAGAACATGTGCGCTTTAAGCGCTTCGTAGTCAGCTGGCAGTGGCACAGCCTGGCTTTCCTTACTCGAACACTCTACCAGTGCCTGAGGCAGGCTCAGAGGTTGTCCGAGAACATTCTCAACGGTTTCGCGGAATTTAGCCGGATGTGCAGTACCAAGGAACAGGCCATACTCATTGTCCGCCAGATCGTGACTTACCGCACGGTAAGCAATCGCAGCATGAGGTTCGCTGGTGTACCCCTGCTGCGCAAGCTGACGCATGGCGATTTGTGTATATTCTTCATCGACACATTCACCGCGCAGGCACGACTTATCCAGGTAACCACGCTCAATCAGCGCTTCGATGCGGGGCCAGTTGTTTGGCTGGCTGACATCCATTGCATTAGACATGGTTGCAACCGTCGGATTGGGTGCCCATTCGCCGGTTTTCAGGTAACGGGGAACCGTATCGTTCAAGTTCGTTGCCGCAACAAAACGCTTAATGGGCAAGCCCATAGACTTGGCAATCATACCTGCTGTCAGGTTACCGAAGTTACCGCTCGGCACCGAGATAACCAACTCTTCACGCTGTTCCGGCGTAAGCTGGCTAACCGCTTCAAAGTAGTAACAAACCTGTGCCAGCAAACGGCTGATGTTGATAGAATTTGCTGAATTCAGATGCAAACCTTCACGTATATCCGGATCGTCAAACGCATGTTTAACCATCGCCTGACAGGCGTCGAAATCACTCTCGATAGCAACGGTATGAATGTTATCACCCAAAGTGGTAAACAGTTTTTCCTGCAGCTGACTGATTTTTCCTTTCGGGAATAAAATCACCACATTGATATTCGGGATACCGTGGAACGCGTGGGCAACAGCGGCACCGGTGTCACCGGACGTGGCGGTCAGAATAGTAATGGGTTCGCCATTGCTGATGCGGGAAAGCACCTGCGCCATAAAACGGCCGCCGAAATCTTTGAACGCCAGTGTAGGACCGTGGAACAATTCCAGTGTGGCGACTTTGTCATTTACACTGACCACAGGAGCCGGAAAGGTAAACGCCTCTTCAACAATACTGCCAATGGTGCCTTCGCCCAGCTCATCACCGATTAAGGCGGTAAGCACTTCTGTGCTGCGCTCAACGAAAGGCTTTTTGAGCAAGCCGTCGATGTCGTCTAATTTCGGAATGTCAGTAGGGAAATATAAGCCCTGCTCCTGACCTAAACCGCGCTTTACTGCTTCTGAAAAGGAAGCGGTGTCTGATGCTACTTTTAAATTTACTAATTCCACCTGGGATACCTTTAATCTTTACACTTGCTGCTCTACCGCACCCTTATCAGGGATCCGGCAAACGTGGCTAAAGCCATCTTCATTTTGTACGTAATTGGCCTGCAGCCATTCACGAATCGCTTCGGCTTTTTCAGCATCGTCACAGACAGCAAATACTGTCGGACCAGAACCGGAGATCCCGAATGCTAATCCACCATTTTCCATACTGAACGCTCTGGCCTCGTCGAAGCCGGGCAATAATGACTTGCGGTAAGGTTCAGCTATTACATCCTGCATCACACTGGCTGCCAGGCCCGCGTTCTGCGCGTGCAGCGCATGCACGAACACGCCCAGTTGACGACCAAAAGTCAGCGTATTTGCCATCGCCACTTCTTTCGGCAAAATATTCCGGGCCGCCGATGTGGAAACACTTATTCCAGAGTAGCACACAACCCAGTACCAGCTGCCGATAACCGGTAATTTCACCGTCACTTCGGCATCATTGCCGGTCATCAGGGTTAATCCGCCAAGATAACAGGGAGCAACATTATCATAATGAATGCTGCCGCTAATCTGTCCTTCCAGTTCGCCCATCATTAACAGAAGCGCATTCTCATCAAAGGGATAATCAAAGTGTGCATTCAGTGCATGAAAGGCTGCAACGATAGAACTGGCACTGGAGCCAAGGCCGCTGCCAATGGGCAGGTTCTTATGCAAAATCAGTTCAACATGACGGGTGGGCTTGCCGGCTTTTACCATTTCTTCAAAGAAATGGGCATAGCACAAGGTAACAATGTTGTTATCGGCACCAGCCGGTAACTTGTGGGCAAACGGGCCGGTGGCGGTCAGAGAAAATGCATCTGCATCTTTAACTTCTACAACATCGCCTAACTCAGTGCCGTCAACGGGTGCCAGTGCGGCACCCAACACATCAAAACCTAAACTTACATTGCCGATGGAGGCTGGCGCATAAGCGCGGGTGTTTTTCATACTACTCATCCTTCAATTACAGCGCCATTTGTTTCCACGGCATGGTACGCAGAATATCAGCAAACACACCGGCAGCGGTTACCGTACCACCTGCTCCGTAGCCGCGGATAACGTAAGGAATTGGCTGGTAATAGTCGCTGCTGATTGCCAGCGCGTTCTCACCGTCTTTCACCGCCGCAAGAGGATGTGTGAGTGGCACCGCCTGAATGGTTACCTTACACTTGTCACCATCGATACTGCCGATATAACGCAATACACTGTCGTTGGCTTTGGCTTCTTCCACCCGCTGACCAAATGCTGCATCCAGCTCAGGTAACTGCTGCATAAACTCATCAATTGATGCACCTTCTGCAAAACCTTCCGGTAACACAGATTCAATCTGAATATCGGACAATTCAAGCACCAGGCCGGCCTCACGTGCCATGATCAGGAGTTTACGGGCCACGTCCATGCCGCTTAAGTCGTCACGTGGATCCGGCTCGGTATAGCCATTTTCTTTTGCTGCACCGGTGGCCTGTGACAAGCTCATACCTTCTTCAAGCTTACCGAATACATAGGATAAGCTACCGGATAAAATGCCTTCGAACTGATGCAGCACGTCACCGGCAGCGAACAGTTTCTGCAGGTTATCGATAACCGGCAAGCCCGCACCTACGGTAGTTTCATATAAATACTGGCGATTTGTATTCTGCGCGGTTCTGCGCAGCTGGCGGTAATACGCCATGGTGTCGGTGTTGGCTTTTTTGTTAGGTGTCACTACGTGGAAGCCCTGCTCCATCATATCCACGTACTGTGAAGCTACCGCTTCGTGACTGGTACAATCAACAATCACCGGATTTACCAGACTGTTGCTGTTAACAAACTGGTGCAAACGCTCAACACTTAACGACTCCTCAGAAGCTGCCAGTGCAGACTGCCAGTCGCCTGACACATCAATGCCCTGCGCGTTAAGCAGCAGTTTGCGGCTGTTGGCAATACCGTATACACGTAACTGAATATTGCGCTTCAACAGTGCAGGTTGCTGACGGGCAATCTGACCCAGCAATTCTGTACCTACGTTACCGCAGCCAACCAGGAATACGTCAATGGTGTGGCGTTCGGAGAAGAAGTTCTGGTGAATAACCCGTACCGCCTTCTTCGCCTTTTTCGCTTCGATAACCGTAGAGATGGAACGCTCTGAAGATCCCTGAGCAATGGCTACGTTGTTCACACGGGCTTGCGCCAGTGCAGCAAAGAACCGGGCTGCCAGGCCTTTTGTGTGACGCATTCCATCACCGACCAGGGTAACAATGGCTAAGTCGTGACGCACTTCAATCTGATCAAGCAACTGGTTTTGCAATTCCAGAGCAAAGGCATCTTCCAGCAGTTGCTGTGCACGGGCCGCATCTTTTTCCTGTATACAGAAGCTGATGCTGTATTCCGAGCTGGACTGGGTGATCAGGCTGATGGAGATATTGGCATTACTCATCACCTCAAACACACGGCTTGCCATGCCTACCATGCCTTTGAGGCCAGGTCCGGCAACATTAAACATCGTGATGTTATCGAGCTGCGAAATACCTTTCACTGACGTCCATTTCTCGCTGGCTTCGTTACTGATTAGCGTGCCGGGCGCAGAAGGATTCAGAGTGTTTTTGATCAGACAGGGAATGTGGTGCTGAGCGATAGGACCAATGGTTTTCGGGTGCAGTACTTTAGCACCGAAGTAAGACAGCTCCATGGCTTCCTGATAAGTCAGCTTATCAAGTAATACTGCCCCTTCAACCTGATTCGGGTCAGCGTTATAAACCCCGTCGACATCCGTCCAGATTTCACAACAGTCTGCATCGATACAGGCCGCAAGGATGGCAGCAGAGTAATCAGAACCGTTACGGCCAAGCGTGACTTTCTCACCCTCTTCATTAACAGCAACGAAGCCGGGCATAACCAGCAATACTGAGCCATCGCTCTTTACGTCACTGAAACGGGCTTTACTCATTGCCACATCAGCAATGCTGTCGAGATACTCGCCGTGTGCCAGCACGTATTCGACCGGGTCGATGATACTGTTAACCACACCTTTACTCTGCAAAATCGCACTGAACAGCGTCACACTGATGTATTCGCCGATACTTAAGATGCCGGCAGCCACAGAATCCGGAGCACAACCAAGCAACTTAATGCCTTCCAGTTGTTGCTTAAGCGCAGATAAGCGATCTGAGATGAATGAAGAAACGTGGTCGTGGGCGAAATTATCTAAAGTGGTGTTTAACTCGTCTGCAATACCCTGAACAGTTTGCTCTAACTTTTCAAACAGAGGCTGGAAGTCATCCCCTGCGGCAGCCTGTTCACAAAGAGAAGAAAGCGCGTTGGTCACGCCCTTTGGCGCAGAAAGCACTACTGCTGCGCCATCGGTTTGGTGGGTGGTCATACAAATCTCGGTCACACGCAGGTATCGGGGTGCGTCGGCCAGAGAAGATCCACCAAACTTTAAGACTTTCATGTAATGCTCCTTTCGGTTTTATTTTGCTACATCTACGCTCAATTGCGTAAAAAAAAACCCGCTCCTGGTGAGGGCGGGCTTTCGATGTCTGGTTGCAATGTTGCGCACTAGCCAGCGACCGCCCTCAAAGAGGTGGTAATAATCATCGTGCCGGTGGTGCTAATCATTGTTTTCATACGGACAATTTGCCGTATAGACGTCTATCTGTCAACCGCGATTTTGCTTTTTCTGTGTAAAACACCGTCATAACAGACAATTTACTCCTAAAGAGAGCCTTTTTCTGCCTTTTCATATTGCGATTCATCATATTTTGACAGGAAAAACGGGAATTTCATTGCGTACATTTTGCCGGAGCATTCCGTAATTTTTTCTTCCGGAGCTCAATGCCCCCCACGCTCAGGCCAGGGCAATGAAATTCTGCCCGGGAATAACTTTATATTTTTCATATCATTAGTGTATAAAAAGGGCCGTATTCTCCGGTGCAACGTCCGGCGCGTTGCGGCACTGTCTTTGCTATCTCAGCTTACACATCCCTATCAGATTTTATTTTTCCCGGAGAAAGTCCTTATGTCAGCGTTTAACGGAGTTTTAGGCGTCAGCCAGACAGAGTCAGGTTATCAGTTTGCAGTGTGGGCGCCGAACGCCAAATCTGTATGTGTAACCGGAACATTTAATGAATGGGATGAGACTGCAAATCCTCTTGAATCCCGTGAAGGAGGAATCTGGGTTGGTTTTGCTGACAACGCGAAAAACGGTGATGAATACAAGTTTGCTATCACCACCTTGCAGGATGAGCTTTTGCTGAAGAACGATCCCCGTGCCCGCAAAGTCACAAACAGTGTGGGAAACAGTGTTATTTACGATGATGAATATCAGTGGCAACACACAAAATTTGACTCCGCCCCCCTTCATGAGCGGGTCATTTATGAAATGCACATTGGTACGTTTAATCAACCCGAAGATGGCCACGGCACATTTGCATCAGCTATAGAAAAGCTGCCTGAACTGAAAGCGCTGGGCGTCACGATGGTTGAACTCATGCCTGTGAATGAATTCGCCGGCGATATCAGCTGGGGCTACAACCCTGCCTATCCCTTTGCAGTAGAAGAGGCCTACGGCGGTCCTGACGGACTGAAAGCCTTTATCGATGCTGCTCACGGCATGGGGATCGGTGTAATTCTTGATGTGGTTTACAACCATTTAGGCCCGAGCGACCTGGATATCTGGCAGTTTGACGGCTGGCACGAGAACGATAAAGGCGGCATTTATTTCTACAATGATTACCGCAGCGCCACACCATGGGGAGATACGCGACCTGACTATGGCCGTCAGGAGGTCCGGGACTACCTCACCGACAATGCGCTGATGTGGCTGAACGAATTTAAAGCTGACGGATTGCGGATGGATATGGTGCCTTATATGCGCAGTGTGTCCGGTGCCGATACCGGCGATGACGATATCCCTGAAGCCTACGATCTGATTAAAACCATCAATCACCGTATTCAGACGTCCTGCCCGGGTAAAATGACCATTGCAGAAGATCTTCACAGTCATGAGTACATTACCGATCCTTTAGACAAGGGCGGTTGTGGCTATACGGCACAGTGGGCCGCAGGTTTCGTTCATCCTGTCCGCGATGCACTGACAAAAACCGAAGACAGTTATGTCGATTTGAGCACGGTGGTTAACGCGATTACCAGAGTGGTCAGCGGAAACCCGTTTGCCAGAGTGGTATATACCGAATCACATGATGAAGTCGCTAACGGTCAGGCCAGACTGGTTGAGGAAGTAGCGCCGGGCGGTGTGGATGACAACTACTTTGCCCGTCAGAAAGGCATTTTAGCCGGCGTCCTTACCCTCACAACCGCGGGCATACCCATGCTGTTCCAGGGGCAGGATTTCAAAGAGTCCGGTTGGTTCGATGATACCAGTGATATCGACTGGGAACGCAAAACCCGCTTTGCTGAGTATGCAGAAGCATTTACGCAACTGGTCGGTTTACGTACTAATAAAAACGGGAACAGTGCTGCATTGACCGGCGGTGCCACAGAAATTGTGCATAAGGACGATGACAACAAAGTGCTGATCTACAAACGAAGTAATGGCCTTGATGACAAACACGTCTATGTCATGATTAATTTTTCAGGCGCAGATGTGGAAGGGTACCGGTTAAATGGCATGCCGCCTGATGCAGCCTGCCTGTTTGCCTGGCAGGACGGCATTACAACAAACGATGTGCAACTGAATGACAATCTTATCCATCTTACGGCTTACAGTGCGATGATTTTTTCCGGCAGCTGAGGCCGGAACGAAAAACGCGGTGCATTGTGCACCGCGTATATCACGTTGTTATTACCCGGTTCACATCATCAGAAACGGTAAGTGATTTTTCCGTAAACATAGCGGCCGGTAAAGCCGTAAGGCGAAAAGCCTGAATAAGGCATGATGTAAGTAAAGGTGGTCGGCGCTTCTACTGTGTAGCGGCTTGCCTCAGGATACACATCAAATACGTTGTTTGCGCCCACAGACACAGACAACCCTTCCGTTAACGCCACATTAATGTCCAGATCGGTTACCCACTCCGCCGGAATGATTTCATTCAGCTCAGCGGTGGAGGACGGGTCTTCCACTTCACCGTAACGGGTTGTTCTTAACGTTGTGGTGTAACGGTCAAACGACCAGGTGACGCCTAAATTAACTTTACTTTCAGGCGAAGCCGTTTCGAACCGGCGCAACTCAACATCAGAGAACAAGTTACTCTGGTCAAAACCGGCGCCCTGCAGCACATCCGGCGCATCGATAACGCGGGTGACTTCATTGTCGTTAAAGTTTATGCCGGCATTGAAGTTAAATGCGCCCCACTCTGCTGTGTCCAGCGTATACGTTGACACAATATCGACACCCTGCGTACGGGAGTCAATCGCATTTAAGAAGAAACGCGCGCTGGTCGCGCCGGTGCCTTCAAGTAACGCAGCGATTGCATCTCCGGACAGGTTGTTAGACAACACAATGCGGTCGTCAATATCGATGCGGTAGAAATCGACTGTCAGGTTAAAGTCTGCAGACGGTGAATAGGTAAAGCCTGCGCTGTAGTTAACTGACTCTTCTGCATCCAGACCGGGACTGCCCAGCGCCTGCGCAACATCACTGGACGGTGCAAAGGTACCTGTTTCTACCGGAACACTGTCTACAAAAACGGTAGAAATGGCAGTGAAGTGTTGTTGCTGCAACGACGGTGCGCGGAAACCGGTAGATACCGATGCGCGCAAAGCAAACTCATCGGTGACAGTTACCCGGTTAGACAACTTCCAGTTAAAGGTGCTGCCAAAATCGGAATAATCTTCAAAACGGCCCGCAACGGCAACGTTCCACTGCTTAAGTACATCTGCTTCCAAATCGACATACAAGCTGTAGTTGTGGCGGCTGTTCTTGCCCGCTGATTCCAGTGTGAAACCCGGAAATACCTGGGAACCGGCCGCACCTAAGGAACCATTTGCAGAAACCGCACCGCCGGGACCGAACGTACCCTGAATGTAAGAGCTTTCCTCACCTGCGGTAATTTCATAGCTTTCATGACGATACTCAGCACCCATTGCGAAGTTCATTTCGCTGTAGAATACACCGGTATCAACCAGGCGTGACGCATCTGCATTCACTAGAGTGGTTTGATACTCTAAAGAGCCGGCGTCAAAACTTGTCTGGCTGTCAGGGCCCAAAGACGTATTCAGGGAATTGGCTACACCGTATTCCAGCTCGTTTTCACCATGAGTGACAGATAAATCGTAATTCCAGACTTCGTCATAACCTTTGATACCGGCCAGTACAGACGAATCTTTGATATCAGTGGTAATTTGTGGCAAGAAACCGTCAGGATAAATGGATGTAATGTTCCGTGAATCCTGTGCTCTGCGGTAGAAGCCGCCGCTGACAGAATTACGCTTACTGGCGCCGGCTGTACCGTAAAACTCAACCTTATCGTTAATCGCTTTTCCGGCATTCACAAACAGCGCATAGTCTTCCACGTCACCATTACCGAATACATGATTGTAACGGTCCACCGTTAGCTCACGGGGATCAAGGTTCCCTTCTTCGTCGCGGGCATAGTTTTCACGGGGATCGTAATCGGCACGGTTGGCCTGGCCCCGGTCGCGGTATTCAGCAGAAACATTTACAAAGCCGTCATTGCCCCATTCGAAGCCGATGTTGCCGCGCAGTGTGGCTGTCTGACCATCCGTTAAAGAGCGGTCGGAGCCGGTCTGGAAAGCAAGAGCACCATTGTCAGCGACACTGACTCCGGTTAACTCCGGCACACCATCCATTGTCGTCACGTTGGCACCGTAGGTGGCAGACACTTCGCCGCCTTCACTGGCATCTTTCAGTACAATATTAATCACACCTGCGATAGCATCAGAACCATACTGGGCTGCCGCACCGTCACGTAAAACTTCGATACGTTTAATGGCGTTAGCCGGAATCGCATTTAAATCCACCGCAGATGAGCCACGACCAACAGAACCATTCAGGTTTAACAGTGCACTGGTATGCCTGCGCTTACCATTCACAAGCACCAGAGTGTGATCAGGTGCCAAACCACGCAGCTGTGCAGGACGTACGTGGTCAGTACCATCGGTCATAGAAGGTTGCGGAAAGTTAAAGCTGGGCAGCAGGTTATTCAGAATCATGTTGGTTTCAGTTAAACCTGTCGCAGCAATAGCGGACGCATCAATGATATCGATAGGCACCGGTGAATCATTCACTGTGCGTCCCACGCGGCGTGAACCCACTACCTGAATTTTTTCCAGACTGGCATCTGCAGCCGGATCAGTTTGCTCCTGTGCGACGGCCTGAGAAGAAACGGCTAACGGTAATCCGATGATTGCGGCAGAAAGAAGAGATAGTCGAAATGCAGACGACCGGGATTTGTCCTGTAACATAAAAAGTGTTCCCTAAGAATTTATTATTGAATCGAAAATACGCCTTATCGAAGTTGATAAGCGGGATGTCATGGCATCCGTTTCTGAAGTCAGGGTACTGCCCGAAAGCCCTTTGATGAGCCTTGATGAGACTCTTAGAATTATATGCATGGCAGCATGAAGAACGATCAGGTCAAAACCTGAACAACTGGTCAGTAGTGCTGCGGGCGGAGTAAATCATAAATAATGAGTTAACTGAAGCGGGAGTTTGAAATATTAATTTATTCCTCGGCAGATAAACAAAAATAACCGATGAATCTCTGTGGAACCCGGGAACTAAGATGTTCAAATACAAGAAACAATTCAGGAGCCAAAACCGATGTCAGCAGAAATCAAAACCCTGTCGAGCAAAGTGGTGTATGAAAACAAGTGGATGCGGGTCAGAGAAGATGCCATCGAGCGCCCGAGTGGCCAGCAAGGCATTTACAGCGTGATGGAAAAACCGGACTTCACCGTTGTTATCCCCGTGCAGGACGGATACGTGTACATGGTAGAACAATACCGTTACCCGGTTGAAAAGCGTCAGCTGGAATTTCCCCAGGGCACCTGGGAAGAGAATGGCCAGGCCGATCCGGCAGAACTAGCTGCCGGCGAACTACAGGAAGAAACAGGCCTGCTGGCAAAAAACTGGACTCACGTGGGTTATCAGTATTTAGCTTACGGTTTTTGTAATCAGGGTTATCACATCTGGATTGCTACAGATTTCACCATGACCGAACAGAATCTCGACCCTGAGGAAGAAGGCCTGACCTGTCACCGCATTGCTTTGTCCGATCTGGATGAGATGATTAAAAAGGGTGAAATCCTTGATGCCACTACCTGCAATGCGCTGGGGTTGGCGCGTCTGAAAGGACTTATTTAACTTTCAGCCAGTGTACCGCACTTCCGCTGATGAATTCAGCGGAAGCATGCTACTTTAGCAAACTGAAGCGCCTGCGAATCAATACTATTAATCATCGCGGTTAAGCGCTTCAATCAATTCAATCTCAAAATACAAGTCGCTGCCAGCGGGGATTTTGCCGACTTGCCGGTCGCCGTAGCCCAGTTCCGCTGGTACCCAGAGTTTGCGCTTTCCGCCTTCACGCATACCCTGAATGCCGAGAAACCAGCCCTGGATAATTTTATTTTTAGATAGTACGGTTTGAAACGGACGCCCCTTTTCATAAGAGGAGTCAAACTCAGTGCCGTCTGCCAGCTGACCGCGATAGTGGGCGGTAATTAATGCGCCTTTCTTCGCTTCACGCCCTTCCCCTGTCACCACGTCTTCAAACTTAATTTCTGCACTCATACTTCTGATGTCCTGTAATCAATTATTCTGCAATGGTAACCGATTGTGCGATCCGGAGGAATGGCAGGCATTGCTGTAGCCGGTGCGCTATAGTGAATGTTCTATTAGCTAAACTTATCACTCAATTTGTATCGGGTACTTCTGCCGCCACCAGCCTTAACCAGGCAGCCTTGTTCTACGAGGAAAGCCAGATGACGGGTAGCGGTTGGTTTACTTACTTTCGCGACACGATGATATTGAGTAGTGTTAATCCCGTCTGCAAAGTCACCATCCAGCATCTTGTTCAACACCTTTACTTGTGCAGGATTCAACACAGACTGATCAACAGATCGCCAGTACCTGCTTTTGAATATGAGTTGTTCAATATCACACATTACCTGACTAAACGTGTCATCAAGTGTTTCGAGAAACCATTTCACCCAGTCAGTTATGTCCATGGTTTCCTTCTGGCTTCTTTCAAGTGTGTCGTAATAACTGGCACGCCGTTTCAGTATGCTTACAGACATGGCGTAAAATCGTACAGACTGGTTTTCAGCCTGCGCTAATGCAAGATCTGTCAGTAAGCGGGTTATGCGACCGTTACCATCTTCAAAAGGGTGGATTGTTACAAACCAGAAATGGGTAATTGCCGCACGAATTATGGGGTCAGGAAACGACGCATCACGGGACTCATTGAACCAGGAAATGAATCCGGAAAGTTCCGGCTCTAAATGTATTCGCGCGGGGGCTTCAAAATGTACAACAGGTTTTTCCAGGCTGCCTGAAACGACTTGCATGGGACTACTTCCTCTGAGCATTCCCCCTTCAATACGATGAAGAAAATTATCCTCTCCCGAAAACAACAGGCTGTGCCACCGTAAAATCCTCTCAAGGGTTAACGGCTTATCATACTCCTCAATCGCATCAACTATGATTTCCGCCAACCCGTCTGTCTGCGCTGTAGTAGGATAAGGCGTTTTTTCATTAAGTCCCAGTTTTGCGGCCAGTGACGATCTTACAGAAAATGCATTAATATTCTCTCCCTCGATAGCACTCGAATGGACAATATTTGCCAGAAAAGTGTCCAGCATTCGCTGTTTTTCATCGACAGGCTGGCTCAACATTTTTCCAATGAGAATTCCCTGATTTAATCTGACTTTCCGGAGGAGCGGCTCAATGACATCTGCATTCCACGTAAAATCAGGCCATTCTGGTTGTTGCCATATCCACATAATCGCTCTCTGATTCGATTAACGAGTCTATTCTAATCATAATTTAATCAGAATAAGCACTTTAATCAAATCAGAAACCCGTGCAATGCGAGAGAGAGCACTTTGAAAATGGCGAGAGGTCTTCGGAAACAGTTGCCGGTGCGCTATAGTGGATAGGTGTTTTTCAAAAAACTGTCAGCAAGGATCTACCATGCGCATAAGAAAGAGCCATTTTCTGGCCCTTACCTTCCTGCTTTCAACCGCGACCAGCGCAAATGGTCTGCGGTGCGGAACAAAGCTGGTACTGGAAGGAGAAAGTACCTATGACGTCATTCAGAAGTGTGGCCAGCCGGACTCGCAGGAAGATCTCGGTTTTATTCGCAAACGGGACGATTACGTCAAAGTGACCCGCTACATTTATGACATGGGTAACGGTAAATTTCTGCGCCTGCTCGATTTTCACAATGGTAAATTAATCAAAATCGCTGACGGACCGCGTCAGTAGTCATAGGAAATGGCTTACGGGAAGTGGCATGCTTGAGATAGCCACTCTATAAGCGGGAACTATAAAAACGGGAGCTTTCGCTCCCGTTTCTGTAAATAATCAGAATGTCATAACGTGAAACTCTGGTTTCTAATTTTTATCGAAATTACCGTCGATATGCTCTGTGTTAACAGTATTCTTTTCAATTTCATCCCGTAGCAACAGGAACGGCCGGTACTGCTCATTTTTCAGCAGTTCTAGCTGGTCAGAATAATGCTCAGAGCCTTTCTGGCGAGAGTTACCGTAGGCCATAAGGCCTTTAGCTTTAACCGGCGTAGAGAACTCAATCATCGAAATCCAGGTTTCACCGTGATAGGGCTCACGGATACCATCCTCATCAGGATCGACCCAGGTGATTACGTTAAACGCCCCCAGGTTTCCGTAGCCACCGTGACCGGCAACGTCTTTATCGAGAATGCGGAAGCGTGAAATTTCCCCGAATACCGGATCTATCCTGCCATATTTAGCTTTGGTTTTCTCAATAGCCGTTTTCAGCATCACGACAGCCTGAGCCGGATCCTTAATGCCGTAAGGCGTAGACAGCGGCTTGTCCATACTCCAGCCCTCAACATAATTCGCTTCACTGCTGAATCGCGGTCGCGGACCGGCAAACTCTGCTGCCCACTCCTCGAAGAGATAACCGGCGCGGCTGTCTTCGCTGAAGGTTTTGTCCCAGTTCTCAAACAGGGTAACCGCCTGCTGAATTTCCGGATCGTCACTCTTTCTGGCTTCAGTAAGAAGCTCATCCAGCAAACGCTCTGCCATCAATGAGTAGGTGGAGGTTTTCATTTCCTCAAACTCAGCAAAAGAAAGCTTACCGGATTCCGCCATACGCTTAACTGCGCCCTGTGCCCGGTATGACATCGGCCCATTGGGGGCCACATAAGCAGGGAAATCTTCAGGCGTGTACACCACAGGATAGGTCGCCAGCCAGGGTGGATCGTTAGCGTTCTGCACGAAGCCACTATCAGGGTTAATCACTTTTGGCAGTTCTTCATAGGGGTGCACTTCGGTCCAGAGATACTCAGAACTGTCGCCGGGTACCAGCCCCTGCCAGAAATCTAAATCTCCCTGTTTGCGTTTCGGCAGAATACCGTTATCCAGATACTCGATGTTGCCCGCTTTATCCGCGTAGGTGATGTTGAAGGTAGGAATCTGCAGGCGCTTCATGATGGTCTGAAACTCATCAAAGTTCTTTGCCTGAAGCATGTCGTAGTACTGCTGCAGCATGAAAGGACGGTCCAGACCGGCAACGCGCAGAGCGATGGTTACACCGTCATCCCGAACAAACACAGGACCATGCACAGACTGTCTCAGCCCAAGGGTTTTATCCTCAAAGGAGCCATCTTCCTGCAACACTTTATAGTGCTTAGTTTCCGTTTTAAACGGCAGCGTTTCTCCGTCATATACATAGCCATCGTCTTTCAGTGTCAGCAAATAGGAGGTCGCTCCCAGCATGCCGTTCACTGTATTGGAAATGCCCATATTCTGGTTGAAGGCAAAGCGGACAACCGGCAGACCTACCTGAGTAGCACCGTACATTTCAAAGTCTGGTCCGGTCAGGTGGGACTCGTAATATGTAAAGAAACCGGATGCCCATGGCAGATGCGGGTTCTGCAGCAACAGGGTATTACCGCTCTCTGACTTCGACGGCATCACCGCATAAGTATTGGAGCCGTTTTTCACCGGCGGCGCACGGTCGCCAATGATTTTGCTCTCGTTGGCAACGTAGATGAAATTCATTAGCCTGTGGGCGTGAGTCACCACATCGGCACCGGTTACAGGAAGTACTTTCAGCACGTCCTGATCCAGATTTTCCGGATGTGCCTCAGCGTAATCGTTGATACCTTGTGCAAACGCATCCAGATTGGCTTTGAAATCCGGCTCCTGAGCCTGATACCACTTTTCGCCCCGTTCAGGCACACCGTTGGCAATCAGCCACTTGTCGGTGGTCTCATAGTCCGCGCCCCAATATTCCGCACCTTTCGCACGGGCCTGGCCGTAAAGCCGGAGAATGATATCTCCCTGACTTTCTGCCTGCGCCCAGCCAAAGCCGTAGAATACCGATTCCGCGCTGTCACCATAAACGTGAGGAACGCCGTATCCATCCCAGCGGATCTCGGTGCCGGTTGATTCAGCAGGTTGCTCAACAGAGGCGGTCTCCTCTGGTGCAGGAGAGCACCCGGGAAGATAACAGCAGGCTACAACCAGCCAGAATTTAATTAAAAGTTTCATGGCAGATATCTGTCCCTGAGTTCTGTGTGTCTGGAGGAAAGCGGCTGTGCTTCTCCTGCGATACATAGCTGATACTTTCGAAATGAATTTTGATAAGAGAGAGGCAGATTTTAAACCGCGCGCTTGCGTGTTTTTACTTACTGCCAAACGGAAGAATACAGAACTTTCTTTATTATTTTCAGACACAAAAATCCCCGCCAGTGAATGACATTCATGATTAAGGCAAGGTATTTCTTATTTGAAACCAAACTATCATTACTAAGAGCAGGTTCGCAATAAAAAATGGGCATGCTGCTGCCCTGTCAGTTGAATCATGATCAAACCTTCTCTCTCATAAGTACCAACATTAACTTGAAAAAATTCACCCGAAAGGAAGGAGTTGACGATGAGTAAAGTGGTACTGATAACTGGCGCATCCAGTGGCATCGGTGAAGCAACAGCCAGAAAATTAGTTGCCGGTGGACATAGATTGATTATCACTGCACGAAGTAGCGATAAACTCGAAAAGTTGACGGATGAACTTGGCTCTCAAAACGTCCTTGCTGTGGCTGCTGATGCCACCGGTTTTGAGGCACTTTCACAGGTAGTAAAAACTGGCGTTGACCATTACGGACGCCTGGATGCCGTTTTCGCTAATGCCGGCAAGGGTGTGAATGCCGCCGGTACTCAAAATGGCGATCCTGAGGAATGGGATACCATGGTTGATATCAATATTAAGGCTCTGCTCTGGACGGCTAAGCTAACGCTTCCACACCTGAAAGAAACAAAAGGCCATTTCCTGCTCACCAGTTCTGCGGCCGGTAAAGTGTCAATTAAAGGGTCAGTCTACGGAGCGACTAAGTGGTTTGCCTATGGCTTCGGGATGAACCTTGCCGAAGAAATGAAAGAATGGCAGGGCCGGTGTACCACAATATGCCCCGGCATGGTCAATACGCCGTTCTTTGACGAACCCAAAGAAGACAAACTTCAACCTGAAGATGTAGCAGATGCTGTTGCTTTTGCCATCAATGCAGACCCGCGCAATAGTGTACGGGAAATCTATCTGATGCCTGCTAACTGAGTGTCACGGGTACTTTATATAAGTCTGTCTGATTGCTGACAGACTTATAATTACTATTCACCAGAGTGTTACTGCCCTGACACGCCATGTGCTAGGGTTATGGTGTAAAAGTTTAATGAGCACCGGCCATGACAGATACCCGCCTGGCGAAAAAAATCGCATTTCAAATTCTTACCCACTTTGATAAAAGTTACCGGTGGTTCACCCGTATAACCCGTGGCGCAAAAGAGCGCTTTGAAAATGGCGAGTGGTCTGCCACCCAAACCGCGTCCAGAGAAAGACTGAACATTTATGAGAAAAGTGTTTCCGACGCGGTAGCTGATATCTATCACCTGGTGGAAGTCCACCAGCGGGATCGCAGCTTCTGGCAGGAAATAAAGGAGTCATTCACCCGCCACCTTGAAACCCATCCCCAGTTTGAGCTTGCTGAAACATTCTATAATTCCATCATCGGCCGTCTGTTCCGTCACCAGAGCTTCGACAATGACGTGATGTTTGTGCTGCCCAGCCGGTGCTTTCTTCCCGGCCGTGACCGGACGCAGGTGATTAACAGCCTCGACACCACGACCACCGTGGCACAAATGTATGAATCTATTTACAAACTTTACCGCTTCAACCTTGCCTTCGAAGATTATCCCCGTGATATGGCTCACCTTGAAACAGCGCTGCGCAAGCGTCTGAATAAGGAACAACTGGCCAGCGTGGAACTGGTGGAAATCCTTAAACCGGTATTTTATCGTGGCAAATCGGCTTACCTTATCGGTCGTATCTGCATGCCCGGCGAAACCCTGCCCTTTGTCATCTCTATGCATACCAATGACAATCAGGAAATTTATGTGGACGCCCTGCTCACCGACCGTCAGGATCTGAGTGTTATCTTCGGGTTTGCCCGCAGCTACTTTATGGTGGATACCCAGTATCCCGCCGAAATCGCTGCCTTTTTGCAGGAGCTGCTGCCGCACAAGAAGCATTTTGAATTGTATATGTCGCTGGGCCATCATAAACACGGCAAAACCGTGTTTTACCGCAATTACCTGCAGCATCTGGATAACAGCGACGACATTTTTGAGCGGGCACCGGGAACCCGCGGTCTGGTGATGATGGTGTTCCATCTGCCGTCATACGGCGTGGTGTTCAAAATCATCAAAGATGAATTTGCAGAAAGCAAAAAGATTACCCGTCAGCACGTGAAAGACTGCTACAAGATGGTAAAAATGTCAGACCGTGTGGGCAGAATGGCTGATACCCATGAGTATGTTAACTTTCGCTTCCCCCTGTCACGCATGCATCCGGACCTGATTCAGGAACTGAAAGACACCTGTGCATCCAGCCTGGAATTTACCGGTGACGAACTTATCATCCGCCACCTGTACATTGAACGGAAGATGACCCCGCTTAATCTGTATCTGCTTCAGGAAACCGATGAAGACAAACTGCGCCACGCCATTTACGAACTGGGCTTGTGCATAAAACAAATTGCGCTGGCAAATATTTTCCCGGGCGATATGCTGCACAAGAATTTCGGCATCACCAAAGGCGGCCGGGTAATATTCTATGATTACGACGAAATTTGCCTGATGAAAGATCGTAATTTCAGAACACTGCCCAAGTCCGACGATCCTTATGCTCTGGATACCCTTTCCGTGGCGCCCGATGATGTATTCCCCGAACAGTTCGAACACTTCATTGTGGGGAAAAAGCAGTTCAAGGATATCCTTAAAGAATATCACGGCGATCTGATGACGCCCGAATACTGGCAAAGTGTGCAGGCAATTACGGCCCGCGGCGAAGTTCAGAATTTTACCCCGTACAATCCGGCCATGCGCTTCAGTAACCGGCGCACCTGAATCATCAGTTTCTCACAGTCTGCTATCATTAAAAGATTGTCATAAAGGCTAAATTTAACTGGAAATCGATTATTCTGGTGATCAGGCAAGTACGTTTATGGCGTATTAGTTACTGACATTTCTGATGGTAGAACCACACGTATGAGAGCATTAATAATTGAAGATGATCACACCGTTGCAGATCACATCCGCAATGGTCTTGAGTCGGCCGGACATGAATGCTTTCATCAAAGTGACGGTAAAAGCGGACTGAACCGTGCCCTTGATGAGCAATTCGATCTGGTCATTTTAGATATCATGTTACCTGAGATGGACGGCTTTACGGTGTTGGACAATATCCGTTCTTCGTCTTCCGGTTTACCGGTACTGCTTTTAAGTGCCAAGAGTCAGGTTGATGATAAGGTGCGGGGCTTGCGCTCAGGCGCAAATGATTACCTCACCAAACCCTTTGCCATTGAAGAGCTGCTGGCGCGGGCTGAAGGCTTAACCGGCCGCACTGCCACCAGCGCGAAAGAAACGGAATTATCGGTGGGCGACCTGACCCTGGATTTGCTGCGCCGGAAAGTAACCCGTGGCGAAACGGAAATCGATTTGCAGGCCAAAGAATTTCAGTTGCTGGAATGTTTGCTGCGAAACCGCGGAAAAGTGGTGACCCGCAGCATGCTGCTGGAGCGGGTATGGAATTATCACTTCGATCCGCAAACTAATTTAATTGACGTTCATATCAGCCGGTTACGACAAAAAGTAGATAAAACGTTTAATATACCCCTCATCGAAACTGTTCGCGGTACCGGTTACCGCATTTCAGAGGGTATCGCTTGATAGCAATTGGTGCGTTTACCCGCAGTTCCAGCTTCAGGGTAGGCGCATTATTTACCGCCCTGTCTTCTGCGGGCATTTTATTTATTCTTTATTTCTGGTCGTTGTCTGACGACGATAAACTGCTTACAGAAGCCCGCGCGGCTCTGGCCGCTGAGCGTTTTGCATTCGGTGAAATATACGCACAGGGCGGACTTAGCGCCCTCTCCACGAGTCTTGAAGGCCGTGCAGCCAGTTCTGACAACGACTCACTCCTTGCATTGCTCGGGCCGGACAATGCCATTCTGGCCGGAAACCTGTCGAAACTTCCCCCGCTGACCACTGACACAACGCCGGCCATAGTACCGGTGTCGCTACCTGATTATCTCCGTGAAGACATGTCTCTGCGCACAGAAAATCCGGACGCCAGTAACCTGTTGTACGATGTAGTGACCCTGGGCAATCATAAGATCTTTATAGCCCGCAACGTTGAAGCGCTGTACAGCAAACAGAAAATTGGACGTGCTCTTGGCTGGATCTTCGCCGTCATGCTGGTGATGATTGCAGCACTCAGCTTCGGTGTTGCCCTGTATGTGGTGAACAGAATCAACCGCATGTCTCACACGGCCAGCGACATCATGGATACCGGCGATCTCAGTGCCCGCATGGAAATCGACAGCAACTGGGATGATTTAAGTAAACTGGCAATCGTGTTCAATAAAACTCTGGATAAGATTGAAAACTCCGTCAAAAATATCAAACAGGTTTCAGACAATATCGCCCACGATTTGCGTACCCCGCTTTCCCGCTTACGCAGCAAACTGGAACGCATGGATGAAGGGGAGTTGCGGGACGAAGCGCTGGCTGAAGCCGACAACCTTTTGGCTATTTTTAACGGCCTGCTGCGTATTGCCGACGTGGAAAGTGAGCGGCAGCGTGCCGGATTCGACAACGTGGCCCTGCATACTGTTGTTGCCGATGTGGTGGATTTATACGAACCTCTGGTGGAAGATCAGCAGGTATCTCTGACCTGCAATATCGAGCCCGTTGAAATTGAAGGTGATATGCACCTGCTGTTTCAGGCATTGAGCAATTTACTGGATAACAGCCTGAAACACGCCAAAAATAACTGCCGTATTGAAGTTAACCTGATGAAAACCTCACACCGGATCATCATCGCTGTTTTTGATTCCGGGAAAGGCCTTCCTCCCCGCGAATTTGAAAACCTCGACCGGCGCTTTTACCGTGCAGAACAAAGCCGTACAACGCCCGGCAATGGTCTGGGCTTATCCATGGTCAGTGCAGTCACATCCCTTCACTATGGCAAGCTCTGGTTTGTCGATAACCCGCTGTGTACTCACTGCGGGTTCGGTGTAGTGATGAGTTTGCCCCTGCGGCAGACAAAGGCAAAACGACCGTCAGCAGATTAATCAGCCGTGATTCAAAATAGCCGGAATGCCGGGTAGCAAACCAACGAGCGCCATAACACCGGTCAGAACAACGAACATGATGCCGGGAATGATCCAGCGGTTCATTTTTGACAGTTCCGCGCTGCGTTCTTTACATCCGATTAAGCCCAGATTGTCCAGTAGCATGGTAAGTGACCAGCCAAATGCAGGGTTTACCAGTGATGAGGCAAATACCACGATGGCTGCCGACTGGGTGGTTTTGCCTTCTCTGGTCATTTCCATGCCCGCTTCAAGTAACGGCACAAATACGCCTACAATCAGTGCTACACAAAGCACAGGCTCCCAGATTGCAAGATCCATGGGATAGCCCAGCAGCCCTGCAGCAACACAGAACAGCGCCGTTAAGATAGCACCGGCGGGAATCGGACGTTTAGCAATAGCAGCAGGAACAATGTACGTCCCCCAGGAAGAGGTGAAGTTAGCGCCTCCCATGAGTGAACCGGCCACCTGACGGGTGGCTGCACTCACCATGGTGTCATCAATGTTCATCTGTACTTTTTCAGTTTTTGCCGGATAGCTGATTTTCTGAAACACCTGATGTCCCAGAAAGTCCGGTGACCACATTGCCACAGCCAGTACTGCGAAAGGCAGCACCACAATGAACTGCTCAATACCCGGCAAGCCCAGCATCCAGCCGGTGTTTTCTCCCCACCAGTACGCCGGATTCATATTTGGTAACCCCGGAGAGGTATGAAACTCAAACGGTGCGCCCAGCAAAAAGGCCAGCCCGCCGCCAAGCAGACAACTGAGCGGCACTGCCAGCCAGCGCTTCTTCCAGTGCTCAAGTAAGGCATAGAGTACAATTGTGCTGAGTATCACCACAAAGGCAATGTGCGCCATATCTATGCCCTGCGCCCATGCAAACAGCTTTTTCACCTGCGAGGTAGTGCCGATAAACCCCAGATACAGCAGGAGTCCCCCGCACACCCCTTTACTGGTCAGGTTAGCCAGCAAACTTCCACCTTTACTGATGGCCAGCAGCATGCCGAAGATCCCGATGAGCAGTCCGAATGCCATAGGATGTCCGCCGGCAGCAACCACAATAGGGATAAGCGGAATAAGCGGGCCGTGAGTACCGGCAAGGTTTGCGGTGGGCAGTAAAAAGCCGGAAAACAGTAAAATGAAGAACGCCACAATCACCAGCTCGTAACGCACGTTCTCCAGGATAAATGCATCGCCGAGCCCCAACTGACCGGCAAACGTGGCAGCAATGGCACCTACCATCACCACCTTACCAATGGTACCGGCGAGTGCCGGAATCGTGTCTTCCCATTCAAAGCGATAATCCCTGAACGGCAGATTCGGCCGCCACCTTTTAGGAGACATGATTTGTAACTCATGCTCAAGGTATTCATCCCGGCTTGAAAACTCTGAAGAAGGCTTGTGTTGTTCTGCGTAATCTGAAGTTGAAGGCTGTTGATGATTTAAAGATGGGTTTGTAAACCCGCTACCTGATCCCATACTTTCTCCGCATGTCTGGCTTAAGAAAAAAGCCATCCTAGAGCAAACACCACCCACCAATTGTTAATATAACTTGAAAAAATAAACATAAAACTAACACTAAAGGACATAAATGGTCGTCGCCGGACAATGAGCAACGGGGAAACCTGCGTTAACAAAGCACAGAAAAGAAGTAACAACGAGAACCTTTGTTTAACATTTATATAACACCAAGATATAAGCTATTAGTCGTATAGATGCTGTTAAGCGTAATAACCGGACTGATCATCTATCTCTGACCTGCCCGCTGAACCAAAACACCGCCATGCCGTAACGAAAATTGTAACGGGCAACCGCAACATTTGTATGCGCTGCCCGCTTCCCGTCGCGTTGTTCTGTACGCGCACTGTTTCAGACCTCTGCATCAGAGGCCTTTTCTTACAATTTTTAAGAAGGATTTTACTGTGACGACTTCCAGTCAGACTTCTGCCAGCAAGTACACATTATTTGTGTCTGCCCTGCTGGTTTTATGCGGTCTGCCATTGCTTGTTGGCGGTGGCTGGCTCGCTGCCGCAGGTGGCAGCTGGTACTATCTTCTTGCGGGTATTGGCATGCTGATCTCTGCTTTTCTTCTGGCCAGACAATCACGTGCCGGTGTGTGGATGTATGGCCTGGTTGTGCTGGGCACTGTTGTATGGTCCGCATGGGAATCCGGCCCGGACTACTGGCGCTGGGTACCCAGGCTTGATGTGGTAATGGTGCTGGCGCTCCTGGTCGCCTTAACCATGCCCCGGTTAAAACAACCATTCAGTAAGACGTTGTCTTACACGTATGCCGGCGCATCTGTGGCAATTTTTGTTGTAGCCTTTGCCCTCGCTTTTGTTCCCTACGGCTTTAATCAATACGATGCCGTTCCCGCTACAGCCAAAACCTCATTTTCAACCTACACCGGTCAGCTGGATAGAGCGGACCAGCCCCCCAGCGGAGACTGGCCGGCCTACGGTCGCGATAATGCTGCTACCCGGTACTCTCCCCTCACACAAATTAATACAGATAACGTATCCGGACTCACCCGTGCCTGGGAATTCAGAACCGGCGAGATGGACGTAAAAAGCTGGGGAGCGGAAACCACGCCTATCAAAGTGAACGACCGGCTTTATCTGTGCTCAGGCCTGAACAATATGTTTGCACTGGATAGTAAAACCGGTAAGCAAATCTGGAAGTACGATGCCGGACTGGATCAAAAAGATATTCCTTACACTGCCGCCTGCCGCGGAGTGGCGTACTACGAAACACCGGCCAGTGCGATGGCAGAAGGACAGACAACCTGTAAAGCCCGCATTGTCGAAGGCACCCTGGACGGCCGTATTATCGAAGTGGATGCGGATACCGGCAAACCTTGCGAAGATTTTGGCGACCACGGCCAGGTAAGCATCAAGGAACATATGGGAGAAACTCCCGACGGTTATGTAGCCATTACCGGCGTACCTAACATTGTTCAGGGAGTGATTATCACCGGCCATCAGGTTATCGACGGACAAGCCCGCTACGAACCATCCGGCGTCATTAAGGCCTACGATGCAGTGACCGGCGAACTGAAATGGGCATGGGATATGGTTCGCCCGGACATAGACACCATTCCTCCTGAGGGTGAAACCTACACCCGCGGTACGCCGAACATGTGGACTACAGGTACGGGCGACAACGAACTTGGTCTGGTTTATTTGCCTATGGGTAACTCAACTGCAGATTACTACAGCTCCATGCGCCGCGAAGAAGAGCATGAATATTCCAGCTCACTGGTTGCTATTGATGTAAACACCGGCAAGCCCGTCTGGCATTTTCAGACCGTGCATGCCGATGTGTGGGATTATGATTTAGGTTCTCAGGTTACTCTGCTCGACTTCCCTGTCGAAAACGGTACAGTGCCTGCGTTGATGCTGCCATCCAAACAGGGCGATTTGTATGTGCTTGACCGCAGAACAGGCAAGCCTCTCACCGGGGTGACTGAAAAACCTGTGGCTCAGGGTGGTGTTGAGCCGGAAGAGCGCTCAGCCACGCAGCCGGTAAGTGAATATCACGCTCTGCGCAAACCACCGCTGACAGCGCAGGATATGTGGGGGATCACACCATTTGATCAACTGGCGTGCCGCATACAATTTCAGGAAGCCGCTTATGACGGTATGTATACCCCGCCAACTGTCAATCAACGCTGGATCCAGTATCCCAGCTACAATGGCGGCTCTGACTGGGGAAGTGTAGCTATCGACCCTGAGCGTGGCGTTATGATTGCCAATTACAATGATATGCCCATGTATAACAAACTGGTTCCCCGCGACATAGTTGATAAAGAAGGCTGGCTGACCCGTGCAGAAGAGAATGAAAAGTTCGGTGGTCCGGCAGGCGGCGCTGAAGGTGCAGGCGATCCTCAGGTAGGCACGCCCTACGGTATTGATGTGAATGCTGGCTGGCGTCTGCCATTTACCGGCCTGCTGTGTAAAGAACCGCCTTACGGTGGGATACGTGCCATTGATATCGCTACCGGCAAAACCCTGTGGGACAGACCTCTTGGTACCGCCCGTAACAATGGTCCGTTCGGTATTGCCTCTCACCTGCCAATCAATATCGGCACACCAAACAACGGTGGCGCAGTAGTGACAGCCGGTGATTTGATTTTCATTGCAGCAGCCACTGACGGGCTTATCCGTGCTATCGATATAAATACCGGTGACACGGTATGGCAGGATGAACTTCCCACCAGCGCTCAGGCCAACCCTATGGTGTATGAACAGGACGGCAAAGAGTATCTGGTGATCATGGCCGGCGGCCACCATTTTATGGAAACGCCGGTGGGTGACTATGTCATAGCTTATGCCTTGCCCGATAACATCGCCCCCAGTGCTTCCGGTGCAGGTAGTACATCAGGACAGCTGTGATAGCTTTTTAGTAAGGGGGTATTCCCCTAATCTCAAACGCTTCCCTTCTCCGCCTGCCGGTGAGGGGAAGCGTTTGCCAGTTTATGTTCCGGTCTCCGTTTTCGGGATAAATCCCGGCACACGGAGGAACTCAAACAGCCGCCAAACACATGCCTTTAGTTTTGAAGAAATTCAGCTAACTTTTGCTTTTGTCGCCCTGCTGCATCGAAGTTATCAGACGCAAGCCAGGCTGCATATCCGGCCCGCATTTTTGCATACTCGTAATCCAGGATTGCATACCATGCGGTATCGCGGTTTCGCCCCTGTGTGACCAGCATCTGCCGGAAAACACCTTCAAAAGTAAAGCCAAAGCGCTCCGCTGCTGCTCTGGACGGGGCATTCAATGCATCACATTTCCATTCCAGCCGGCGGTATCCGAGTGTGATAAACACATATTCAAGCAGTAACAACATCACTTCTGTAGAAATCGCCGTGCGCTGCATCAAAAGTGAGTAAACCAGATGGCCGGTTTCGATAACGCCATTTGTCACATCGATTCTCATCAGAGAAACGGTACCGGCTGCACGACCTGAGACTTTATCGATTATGGCAAACTGATAAGGGTCTTTTTTAGCCTCTATGCCGAGCAGGAAGTCGCGGTATTCCTGCAATGACTCAAACGGCCCGTAAGGTAAATAGGTCCAGCTCCGCCCGTCTTCATTTTGCTGAAAGGCATGATACAGGCTTTCACCATGACGTTGTGCGTCGAGGCGTTCCAGACAGCAAAACTTGCCATCAATGCGCAATGCTGCCGGCGGCTCCACAGGTTGCCAGTCTGGCAAAGCATCGCCAACAGGCTGTCCGTATTCATTCAGTTTCATTTTGTACTTTTGCGGGGGTTAATTTGAACTGAAAGTACGCTACCACCGGAACTGTAGTAAGTGCCACTATTCTTTCACATTAAAGCGCCGTCAGCTGGCGACGACTGAAATTTCAGTCGCCGCTTACCGGTATAGAACAGCATGCAGGACTTTGCAGTTATAAAACTCATTGCTTCTGCATAAAAATAGTCACTTCCGCCATGGTGATGCCAAATTTCTTTATATAAGAACGATTCATCATGGTGTCTTCAGACATGCCAAAAAACCAGTCATCAAAGGCAACTTCGTAGGTGGTGTCGTCAACAGGCAAATCCATGCTGTAGGTAAAGTTGAAGGCATTGCCGTAACTGGTGCCCTTTGCGGTTCCCAGAATATCGCCCGCTTCACCGGCGTACCGGCCATTTCCCTGCGGAGTAATGCGCCAGGTGCGCTTTTTCACGCCGTCACCGAGCTGATAAGTGAAGGCCTCTTCAAGAATGAGTGCATCGCCTTCCTGACGGGCATTTATATCGACGATGAAGCGCTGCACCACTTCACCTGAACGGTCCTGCACAATGCCCCAGGCCTTAACGTCACCGCTGAAAAACTGATACAAATCGAATGCAGGCGTTTGCTGACGGTATGTATCGCCCTCAGGCGCGCCGGCGCAACCTGCCAGTCCTGTAACAAAGGTAACAGCAAGCAAAATACGTAAAACTGATTTCATTTTCTCTCTCCGGTCAGGGCTTTGCGAACAGCAGGCTCTGAGGTGTTTTCCGCCAGCCAGATAGCAAAAAATGCGTCAGTAAACGCTTCTTCCTCAACTTTGCCCAGCGGTTCGTCGTTATAATAAAACTGTGTATTTCCCTGACTGTCAGCCACCCCAGTCAGGCGGTCGCCCTCTTCAACATCAGGAAACAGCGCTTTCAGTTCCTTTTCCCAGCGGTCAAGAACGGCTTTGTCAGAGATCCCCTGCTCCTTCATCTCTTTCACCGACCGGTCTGCAATGTCTTTGCCGTTAAAATCGCGCAGGTAGGTGAGTTCAAGGGCGAACGGACGTTTATCCTGCCAGCTGCCATCAGCGGTAAACAACCTGATGTCGTATACATCCCAAAACAGATAGCTGAGCCGTGATTCTCCGGCCAGTTTTGCCTTGTCTGGCCAAAATCCGGCCTCCGGATCAGAGACTGAATCTGCTGCGGCAGAATACATAAATACAGATAAAGCCAGCGCACCGGCCGTTTTCATAAACATGGGAAACCTCCGTTATCCGGAACAGGTAACTAATAGTGATTACAAGCTTTGCACCCGGCCTGATCATTCATTAACATCTGTTAATGTAGCTGTTCAGAACAATTTATATTAATGACCTCACCAATTTCTCTGCACGATACCGGAGAGCTATTGCTGCCTTCACCGTTGCAACCATTCCACCCTGACTGGCCGGGTGCGGATAAACTGAATCTGTTTATAAAACGGGATGACCTCATCCACCCGGTCATATCCGGTAATAAATGGCGGAAGCTGAAATATACCTTCAATGCTCTGCCCGCCGGTTGTGAACGCATCATCAGTTTTGGTGGCGGCTTTTCTAATCATCTTCATGCCTGCGGCTTTTTATGTGCATTGTCTGGTTTGCCATTCACGGCAATTGTGCGGGGAGATTACTCAACGAACCTTACTCCCATGCTGGAAGATTTGTATCGCTGGCAGGCGGACATCCACTTCGTTGATAAAAAAACCTACAAACTGCGGAATGATCCTGACTGGCTCTCGTCTTTATCTCAACGTTATCCCCGTTCAGTAACCATTCCGGAAGGTGGCAGTCAGCATCTCGCGCTGAAAGGCGTGGCAGAAATAGTTGAAGAATGTGATGTGAAATTTGATCATGTCGTCGTCCCCGTGGGCAGCGGCGCGACTCTGGCAGGGTTAATTACCGCACTAAAAAAACCACAGAGCGCAACAGGCATTGCAGTGCTTAAGGGTGAAGCGTACCTTGAATCACTGGTAGAGAGCCTGCTTCCGCCGGACACCGCGATGCCTGCATGGCAGATTCATCATCAGTATCATTGCGGTGGTTACGGCAAAGCACCCGAAGAACTGAAAGCGTTTTGTAATGATATGCAGCGCAGCTACAACATACCTGTTGAGCCTGTCTATTCAGGGAAAATGTTTGCTGCCGTTAAAGATATGATTGCCAACTGTCAATTTTCCTCTGGTTCTGCTGTGTTATTAGTGCATACTGGAGGTCTTCAGGGCGCACGGTGATGTGATCTGAACGGGCACTTTCCCCGTTTCAATGCACATATTCTGTCTGCTTAAAGATTATGTGCAGGGTTATCTTTTTCGTTGAATTTTTACACTTAAAAATCAACACGTTTTATCAGGAGAACCAGATTGATTAATAATCCGCAACAATTGCCCGAACCACTGCAATTGCTGGTTAACCGCTCACTTCATCTCTGTGAACTTATGCTTCCTCACTGCAGCGCGTTGTATCCTTTTGCTGCAATTTATGAAGATGGCCGCGTCGGCTGCCTGTTTGCTGACGACCGTTGCCACGGCGAAAATGAAAGTTACCTTATCGAACAGCTTCAATGGCGAATCATCGATACCACCACTGATACTGACAGCTACAGTGTGCTGGTATACGCCGCAACCGTTACCACAGACAGACACAAACAACTCAACGCCATTGCCATCAATGCCGGTCATCCAAACGGCGATGAAACTATGCTACTGTATCCCTACTTCCGGGTCGGGAAAAAGATTGTGGTATCCCCGCCAATTCCGGGCTGAAAAATTGCTGGTTACCGGCTAACTTTGCTTGCCAAAAAGTTGATGTCTGCTAGCATTCAGCGCAAATTTACCTAACGTCACGGGAAATAAAAATATGTCTCGCGTTTTAATTATTGGTGCTGGCGGTGTTGCCGCTGTAACAGTGAAAAAATGTGCCCGCCTGCCAGAATATTTTGATGAAATTTATCTGGCCAGCCGAACTGTATCCAAGTGCGAAGCCCTGCAAAAAGAAGTTGGTGCTGATCGCGTAAAAGCGGTTTATACCGTTGATGCTGACAATGCTGCTGAAGTTGAAAAACTGATTAACGAAGTAAAGCCTGACTTGCTGATCAATCTGGCGCTGCCGTACCAGGATCTGCCAATCATGGACGCGTGTCTGGCAACCAAAACAGATTACCTGGATACTGCGAACTACGAACCCAAAGACGAAGCTAAATTCGAATACAGCTGGCAATGGGCTTATCAGGATAAGTTCAAAGATGCCGGCATTATGGCGTTGTTAGGCTCAGGGTTTGATCCGGGCGTAACGAACGTATACACCGCTTACGCTGCAAAGCACTACTTTGACGAAATCCATTATCTGGATATCGTTGACTGTAATGGCGGCGACCACGGTCAGGCATTCGCGACTAATTTTAACCCTGAAATTAATATCCGTGAAATCACTCAGCGCGGCCGTTTCTGGGAAAATGGCGAATGGAAAGAAACTGATCCGTTGAGCGTGCGTGAAAATCTGGATTACCAGAACATTGGTGTCCGTGCGTCTTACCTCATGTTCCACGAAGAACTGGAATCGATTGTTAAGCACTTCCCTACTCTGAAACGTGCCCGTTTCTGGATGACTTTCGGTGATGCTTACCTGAATCACCTGCGCGTGCTTGAAGGTATCGGCATGACCAGCATTGAGCCTGTGGATTTCCAAGGTCAGAAAATTGTCCCTCTGGAGTTCCTGAAAGCGGTATTACCTAACCCGGGTTCACTGGCTGAAGGCTACACAGGTCAAACGTGTATCGGTACCTATATTACCGGTGTGAAAGACGGCAAAGAGAAAACTATCTTCATCTACAACAACTGTGACCATGCAGTCTGTAATGAAGAAGTGGGCGCACAGGCCGTATCGTACACCACCGGTGTTCCGGCCATGCTTGGCGCAATGATGATGCTGCAGAACAAGTGGAAAGCGCCAGGCGTATGGAATATGGAGCAATTTGATCCGGATCCGTTCATGGAGCAGCTGAACATTCACGGTTTACCGTGGCATGTTATTGAGTGTGACGAAAGTCCGTTCAAACGTTAATTGGAGACAACAGGTTGACTGATTTAACACAGCGAAATGATATTCCTTCTCCCTGCTATGTGCTGGAAGAGGAAAAGTTAATTCGTAATGTGACGTTGATGAAGCGTGTTCAGGACGAATCCGGCGTGCGTATTATTCTTGCGCTCAAAGGGTTCTCTATGTGGTCCAGCTTTGACATCATCAAACCTTACCTGCACGGTGCAACAGCAAGCTCAGTATGGGAAGCTAAACTGGCCGCGGAGATGGACAAAGAAGTCCATGCATACTCTCCGGCTTACAAGCAGGCTGATATTGCTGAGCTGAAAAATCTGGTCAACCATATCTCGTTTAACAGCATCAATCAGTGGCATACCCACCGTGAAGCGCTGGGCGGCATATCCATGGGATTACGTATCAATCCTGAACATCAGGAAGCTGATACCCCGTTATATGACCCGGCTGCCCCCGGCTCCCGCCTGGGGATCCGTGCTTCTGAGCTTGAAGGTGTGGATTTAACAGGTATTGAAGGTTTTCATTGTCACAACCTGTGTGAGTGTGATTCCTTCGCCACTGAACGCACATTGAAGGCCATTGAGGCACGGTTCGCTAAATGGCTGCCGTCACTGAAATGGCTCAATCTGGGCGGTGGTCACCTGATGACCCGTGCCGGTTATGATGTTGAGCATTTAATTGCAACGCTGAAAGACTTCAAAGCCCGTTATCCTCACCTCGATGTGATTATGGAACCGGGTTCTGCCGTTGCCTGGCAGACCGGACCATTAATCGCCGAAGTAGTCGATATTGTTGAGAATGAAGGCAAAATTGCCATTCTTGATATTTCCGCCACTGCACACATGCCGGACGTTCTGGAAATGCCTTACCGTCCTGCTATTTTGGGTGCCGGTGAACCGGGCGAAAAAGCTCACGATTACCGTTTAGGCGGTAATTCCTGTCTGGCGGGTGATGTGATTGACACCTATTCCTTTGATAAACCGCTGGAAATTGGTGACCGTTTGCAGTTTGAAGACATGATCCATTATACAATGGTGAAAACCACGTTCTTCAACGGTGTTGAGCATCCGGGGATTGGCATTCTGCGGTCAGACGGAACCTTTGATCTGATCCGTCAGTTCAGCTACGAAGATTTTAAAGGCCGTTTGTCTTAAAACGCGCCGGCAATAAACGAAAAGACTGCCTTGAAAAATCAGCAGTCTTTTTTTATGCCTGCAAGCTGAACTCCGCCCTGCTTAAACTTGTATCAATACTACTTTAAAACAGGAAACAGCATATATGTGGCAGGACTTTAAGAACTTCATTGCAAGAGGCAACGTACTCGACCTCGCCGTTGGTATAATTATCGGTGCAGCGTTCACTACTGTGGTGAAGTCACTGGTGGACGACGTGCTCATGCCGGTCATTGGCATGTTCACGAACAACGTGGATTTTTCTGATCTGTACGTCAATTTATCAGGCGGTGAATTCGCTTCTGTTCAGGCTGCACGTGAAGCCGGAGCCGTGGTTGTAAGCTACGGTCTGTTCATCAATGCGCTAATTAACTTTCTTATTGTTGCTGGTGTTGTATTTATGATGGTGCGCACTTTCAACAAGCTGAAAGAGAAAGCGGAAGATCCGAAGGATAAAACCGTAAAGACGCCACGTGATATCGCATTGCTGCAGGAAATCCGTGACGCCCTGGTGAAAAAGAACGAGGGTTAGATAACGCAGCTACCGCGGCAGATACCGGTGTGACTGACGCGGTCATCCAGCAGCAATTCTCCGTCCAGAAGAATCTTAAACTCCGTCCCTTCCGGTGCACTGATACTGTACTCGAGCCCGTACATGTGCTCTTCGTGCACATGGATCTTCGCTTCTTTATGCGGGTAAATCAGATCATAGACACCATCATCATTACGCTCGGCCACTACGTCGAGCATCCATGTTCCCTTGTTGATTTCGATAGACAACGTCTTTTCAATCATGGTCGCTCCTGTTTTCCTTTTTTACTGTGCAGATTTGTATCCACATGCATGAACTGCGGATCAATCATCTTTATCCGTGATGGGTGTTTCTCCGTTTTCCGGTTATTCCCCATCCATCTCCAGACCAGCCTGATACAGCGCATTCTTTTTAAGGTTATAGTGTTCCGCAACAATGGCTGCCGCTTTTTTCAAAGGCAACAACGGCTTAAGTGACGCCAGTAGTGATAATGCTTCCGGCGGCAACGCTTTTTGTTGAGCAGCAGCCGGGCTGATCATCAGTACAAATTCCCCTTTCTGACGCACCGGGTCTTCCTGCAGCCACTCAGCCACGTCCTTTGCTGCACCATCAACGTAAGTCTCAAAGGTTTTGGTCAACTCCTTTGCCAGCACAATATGACGGTGTTCGCCAAGGGTCTCACAAACATCCTGTACAGTATCCAGTACCCGTCTTGGCGCCTCGTAATACACCGTTGTGAATGTCCGTTCGCTCAACCCTTCCAGTACTTGTTTACGCGGTCCGGTTTTGGGTGGCAAAAAGCCTTCGAACATAAATTTATCTGTGGGCAAACCGGATGCACTCAGCGCGGTGATCGCGGCACACGGGCCGGGTAATGCCACAACAGGGATCCCCTCTTCACGGCAACGGCGAACCAGTATAAACCCCGGGTCGCTGATAAGAGGCGTACCGGCATCACTGACCAGAGCAACAGCTTCCCCGTCTTTTAAACGCTGGCATAACATGGCAGTGCGTTTATCTTCATTATGCTCATGCAATGACAGTGTGCGTGTATTGACGGAAAAGTGCTGTAACAGTTTATGAGTATGCCGGGTATCTTCTGCTGCAATCCAGTCCACTTCCGACAAAATGGTTAATGCCCGGGGTGAAATATCATCCAGGTTGCCAATCGGAGTGGGAACAATATAGAGCGTTGCAGATTCAGACATAGTGTTATCTCATACAAAATAAAAAGCGCAGGTAACTGACATTAGCGGCGGCGCTGAAACCGGCGCAGCGGATGCGTAGCCCGCCGGACACCCTGGCAGGAGCTGTTGTATCCGGATTGTAGCATGACGAAGGGACAGTTTATCGCTGCAAACATAGATTTTCTGTGTGTTTTCGTTACACTGACGTGGTTTCTCATCAGAAGGAATTTTCGGTGAATTTGTCTGCAGGTTGCCTCCGCTTCTCACAACTTACTCTCATTGCCAGCGCGTTAGTACTCGCCGGTTGTGGCAGTACACCTAAAACCGTGCAATCCCGCGCGCCGGTTGAATCAAACACTCAGGTACCTGTAGTGAACATAGACGACTCTCCGGAGTCGCTGATTAAGAAAGCCCGGTCTGCATGGGAGGACAACCATGATGCCGTTCAGCGTAACCGCTATCTGCTTGATGCCGCAGACCTGTACCTGCAAAAAAATGAAAGCACTAAAGCACAGGCAATACTGCTGTCATTAAAAGAAGATGGCGTAGAAGAAGAAAACCGTCTTCGTTTGAATTTCCTGATTGCAACTTTGTATAACGGCGATGACGCTGCCAGCGACGACGAATTACTGTCACTGCTGTCTCCTCTTGCTACGGCCGGTGATCTGAAGCGCCGCAAGCAGGCGCTGCGTGCAACGATACTTGAGCGCAAGCATGACTGGACAGGAGCAGCAGAAGCGTATGCAGAATCACTGGAACCTTCTGTACAAAGTGTGGAGAAAATCTGGGCACTGGTTAACCATGCCACACCGTCTCAGCGACAACAGGCTCAGGCATCCTCCGCCACACTCCGGCCTTACCTTGCTCTGTATGACCTGGCAGCAACGGAAGGTTTGTCTCCGGCAGGCTTAAGCCGCGCACTGGTTCAGTTCAATCAGGTTTATCGCGGACATCCGGTCAGTGAATATATGCCCGCCAGTGTCGTTGCCGGTGCGGAATTACGCACAGAGCAACCCCGTGAAGTAGCCGTATTATTGCCTTTAAGCGGCAAACTTGGCGCAACGGGCACAACAATTAAAGAAGGCTTACTCTCCGCTTATTACGACCAGGCCAGCGCTCTGCGCGCAGGTGAACAACCGGTATCACTGAACTTTATTGATACCCGGAACAAAACAGCGGATGAATTGCTTAACGCAATACATGGCTACAAATGGGTGATTGGGCCGCTATTGAAGGAAAATGTCGAAGGTATTATGCACCGTATCCCTGCCGGCACCCACCTTCTTGCCCTTAACCGCGCCGACGCAGTAGCAGCCGGAGATAACCTGCAAGGTTTAACAGGCAATACGTTGACGTCAGATGTTCCTTCGCTGGCAGACATCACTGAACAGGCCGGGAATGCCCTTAATCTTCAGCCCGCAGCCACCTCTCAGCAAGCTTTCTTCGCCCTTGCGCCGGAAGATGAAGCAACCCAGCTTGCTGATTATATTTACCAGAACGGATTTAAAGCGCCTATCGTCGTTTCTGCTCAGAACAGCATCAATCAACGTATGGAAACTGCGTTCACTACCCGCTGGCAGGAATTAAATGGCAATAAAGCACAGGGAAAACAGGTTAAATTAACCACCGTGCAATTTACCGACAGCAATAGCCTGCGTGAAGGCATTACTCAGTCGCTGGACGTGGCTCAAAGTCACGACAGAATTAAGCAGATTGAGTACATGGTTAACGAAAAACTGTATAACGTGCCCCGCAACCGCCGGGACGTAGATGCCATCATTGTTTTCGCATCGCCTGAGCAGACTGAATTGCTGAACCCCATGGTAGAAGCCAGCCTGAGCCCTTTCAACGGGCAGACAGTGCCGGTTTTCGCCACCTCCCGTTCTATTGAGTATGACGACACCAAAAACCAGTGGCGTGATTTGCAGAATGTGCGCTTTCTGGACATGCCCTGGATGTTGCCACAGCATCAGTGGCAAACCTTGCAAAGCCGCTCAGAAAACCTCTGGCCACAGCGTTCAACGCAAATGTCCAGGCTGTTCGCCTTCGGTGTAGACGCTTACAATCTGCTTCCTCACATGCCATCCATGATGGCTTTACCGCAAACACAACTGTCCGGATTAACCGGTACACTCAGCATTAACACTCAGGGCGATGTAGTTCGTACCCTGCCCCAGGCAGTGATCAGCAACGAAGCGGTTCAAATGCTCTCCTCAGGAAAGGCTGCCGTACCGGGACACTGACATTATGGCCACTGCCAGAGATACCGGTTTACGGGCTGAGCAAACAGCCCGCCACTACCTCGAAGGACAGGGCCTGCTTTTTTTGTGTTCAAATTACACCGCGAAAACCGGCGAACTGGACCTGGTGATGCGGGAAAATGACACCCTGGTCTGTATTGAAGTAAAGTATCGTGATGACGATGGCTACGGCAGCGCTGCAGAGTTTGTTACGCCTTCAAAGCTCAGAAAAGTCAAACGCACCTTTGAACATTATATACTGTCATGTGGTCTTAACCCGATACACACACTCGCGAGAGTGGATGTGGTAGCATTAGATGGTGATAAGTTACAATGGCTTAAGAATGTGTGAAAACCGTGAGTGGTTCGCTGAACGTGGACGCCCGCGGATGATCAGTGAAATACTATGATAGAAAAAATAAAAGAAAATTTTACCGAGAGTATTCAAACCAAGATTTCTGCTATCGAGGTATTACCGGAAGCTATTGGTAAAGCCGCGTATATGATGGTTGATGCGCTGATCAGAGGAAATAAAATTCTGAGTTGTGGCAACGGCGGCTCGGCCAGCGAAGCGCAACGCTTTTCATCGGAAATGCTTAACCGGTTTGAAAGGGATCGTCCCAGCCTGCCGGCCATCGCCATGAATACCGATACCTCAACCATGACCTCCATTGCCAATGACGCCAGTTATGATGAAGTGTTTGCCCGTCAGGTACGGGCACTCGGTCAACCGGGTGATATCCTGCTGGCCATCAGCAGCAGTGGCAATTCAAGAAACATCATTGCAGCCGTGGAAGCCGCACTTTCCCGGGATATGACTATCGTCGCACTGACCGGAAAAGATGGTGGTGAAATGGCCGGATTCCTCAGTGAACATGATGTTGAAATCAGGGTGCCTTCTAACAGAACGGCGCGAATTCAGGAAGTTCATCTACTTGTGATTCACAATTTATGTGAATGTATAGATGATATATTATTCCCTGCAGATCACGGAGACGAACATTAATGTGGTGTAGTACAAGGAAGGCAGCATCCGCTCTGGTTATATTTTCTCTGCTCAGCAGCGTTCAGGGCTGCGCAGTGGTGGCCGTCGGCGCAGCCGGTGCGTTGACAGCTAAAGTCGCCAATGATCGGCGAACAGTAGGTACCCAGCTGGACGACCAGACCGCAGAAGGTCAGGTGTCCTATCAGTGGTCTAAAAGTGAAGCGCTGAAGAAAGGGGCTAATCTTCAGGTTGATATTTACAACGGTGTCGCCCTCATCACAGGACAGGCACCCAGTCAGATCCTCATCGATGAAGCTATAGCCGGTGTGGAGAAAGTAGAGTACGTTAAAAAAATACACAACCAAATCCGCCAGGCAATGCCCATTGACGCCTCGACACAGGCCAACGATATCTGGCTGGCATCAAAAGTAAAAACTAAGCTGGTGGCCGACGAGCGGGTTCCTTCTTTGCAGGTCAGAGTGATTGTTCAGAACAGCGAAGTGTTTTTAATGGGCAGAGTCACTAATCAGGAAGGCACCTATGCGGTCGACATTGCCCGTAACGTAAATGGTGTTACACGGGTCATCCGCGCCTTCGAGATCATGTAAGCGTCAGCTTATCCCGGTCGGATACAGACAAATAAAAAATGCTGGCAGTGCCAGCATTTTTTATGAGTAGTCGTTTTTTAAGTACTTATTATCCGGTTTATTCATTTCCGGCTTTAGCTTCCGGGCCAGATAATTTTTAACTTATTTTGTCCGCTGCGCGGATTAACTGTTTACCACTTCCTTCACAAAGGCACTCAGCGCTTCGTCCTGACTGTTACTGAAGAAACATTCCTGGAACTGCGCACCACCGGTTGCCGTTTTCAGTAAGTCTTCAGGTAAGGCTGCCAGAGCTTCAAGGATTGGCTTGTTTGTCGCCGCCTTCACATCATTCAGAATGATGGCATTGGCATTCTGTGATTCACGACGCTCCGGCGGATAACCCAGCCCGGTCTCACCGGTAAACGCTTTTTCAAACATATAGCGCACATTCAGTTCTGCACCCCAGCCAAAACCCTTAGCAAAAGGCAATGCCAGCGCGTTACCGTTATTAATCTGGGCAAACAGATAGGCATCAGCAGGATCGATACAATAGCCACAAACAACACCCGGCCAGGCGTTCAGTGACATCAGCGCGCCCTGCCCTGTACCGCAGCCTGAAATAACAAAATCAACCGCTTTGCTGTTCAGCAATAAAGCGGAAATAATACCCAGATGGATATAAGTCAGACGGTGGTCGTTGTCATCTTTCATTCCCACATTGAACACTTCGTGACCCTGCTCAGCAGCCACAGACTCAAGTTGTTCAAGTACAACGGCGTTTTTGGACGCCTGACTAAATTCATTCATTAATGCAATACGCATGGAAAATCTCCAAACAAAGTTATGGCGGAAATGTTGGCGATAATTCCCGCCAAAGTAAACGCCCGGCGGTGTGTTTCGCCGTTTCGTTTCATATATGGAAAAATCCTCTCAAAGGTAATCCTGTCAGCAATGTCGGCGTCTTATGAAATAACATGTACAATAGTGTTTCTGCGAATTCAGAGCGCCTTCCGGGCGGTTCTTTTGAATGTCATTGCACCGGAGCGAAATTGACATGGCCGCAGACGCACAAAAGGTGAATAATGGATAAATACCTGATCCCCAGCGTAACTCACGCCTGCCAGATCTTTCGCATACTTGCAGCTTCCTCACAGGGCATGACCATGCACGACATTGAGCAGCAGCTCGATTTACCGCGCACGACACTGTTCCGGTTGCTGCGTACCCTTTGCCATGAGCAGATGCTGGAGAAAAAAGGAAAAATTTACCGCTGCGGAAATGAACTGACACGCCTTGGTTTACATATGATCAATGCAGACCATATGCATCAGCTTGCAATCCCGCACATTCAGCGGCTTGCACTGAAAAGTGGTCATACTGCACACCTTGCAGTACCCAATAACGGGAAAGTGCTGATCGTGGAAGTCGTCGACAGCCCGAACCCGATGATGGTATCGAAACGTCCCGGCGGACAGGCTCAGATGCACTGTTCCTCCACCGGTAAGGTTTTTCTGGCCTTTTTGTACAGAGAGAATCTGGATTTATATATTGCAGAGCATCCGCTGGAACGACATACCGCTTACACGATAACAGACAAAGCCAGCCTTGAAGCGGAACTTCAGCGCATTACGGCTCTCGGCTACGCCGTCGACGAACGGGAACTGAATGAAGATGTGCGTTGTCTGGCGGTGCCGGTGCGGGACAACCGCGGTATTGTCGTGGCAGCAGTGGGGATCACGGCTCCGGCAGTAACTTTCAGTCAGGCATCAGTACCTGAAGTCGCAGAGTTAGCGAAAGAAGCTGCCCGTGGTATCTACAGAGATGCTTATCAATTGCGTCGTCAGAACGACGCCTGACCACACATTTAAACGGAAATAATGAGTAAATTTGACCGCAAAACAGCAACCGCATTACTGGTTGCCGCCACACTGTTTATGGAAATACTTGACGCAACGGTGATCAGTACAGCACTGCCCATCATTGCTGCCGACTTTGATGTTGCTGCCGCCCATTTATCCGTGGGCATATCAGCCTATCTGGTAGCCGTGACGGTTTTCATTCCCATCAGCGGCTGGGCGGCTGACCGGCTGGGTCCTAAAACGGTTTTTTGTGCGGCAATCTGTGTATTCGTGATTGCGTCAGTGCTCTGTGCCATCAGTACAAACCTGTATACTTTCACCGGAGCCCGAATTTTACAGGGACTCGGCGGAGCCATGATGGTGCCCGTAGGCCGGCTTGTTGTATTACGGGCGTTACCGAAAAATCAGATTGTAAGAGGCATGGCAATCCTTACCTGGCCTGCCCTCGCTGCACCGCTCATCGGCCCTGTGCTGGGCGGATGGATAGCGCAGACATTCAGCTGGCACTGGATATTTTTAATGAATGTCCCCCTTGGCATCATCGCTCTGGCCATAGGCATGGTATTGATTGAAAATCATAAAAGTGAGCCGCAGCGCTTCGATGTCACGGGATTTCTTTTAAGCGGGATTGGTTTCGGCCTGTTCATGGCGGGACTGGAATCATTCAGCGGCCGGCCTGACTCTCTGCTGGTGCCCGGCATTCTCACCTCATGCGGACTCGTTCTGTTAATTCTCACTTTCAGACACATGGCTGTTTCACCCGGCCCGCTTTTTTCACTGAAGGCGATGTCCGTAGCCACCTTCAGAATAACTGTAATCGGCGGCTCAGCAATCCGGATAGGCTTATCCAGCGCACCGTTCCTTATTCCCCTGATGCTCCAACTGGCGCTGGGATTCACACCGGTGGAAGCCGGTACGCTGTTGCTCTGGTTGTTTGCAGGTAACCTGGCCATTAAGCCGGCAACAACATGGATCATGAATACATTCGGATTCCGCACTGTACTATTGGCCAACACTGTATTTATTGCTGCCGGATTCGCCGCTATCGCACAGTTTGATGCTTCCACTCCGTCATGGTTAATGGCGCTGGTACTGTTTATCAGCGGCATGAACCGCTCAATGCACCTCACCGTCCTCAATACCATCAGCTTCGCGGATATTCCGCAGCATGAAATGCGGGATGCCAATACCTTAGGTGCTGTACTCATGCAGATGACACGTGGTCTGGGTATCACCACCGGCGCCCTCGCCCTTGCGCTGGCCACAGTGATAACCGGCTCCTCAACGGAAAATCCGTCGGTATTTGATTTCAGCCTGACCTTCTACATGATGGCCGCCGTCTCTTTACTTGCGCTCATAGACAGTGCAAAACTGCCTGCTAACGCAGGTGATGCTATTTTAAATAAGCGGGCCGCCATCAAAAGCTAGTTCGTTTAAAGTAACAATGCCGGTTCCTGTTTGAGTTACCAGTTAATAGCGATGAGCCGGGTTACGTGATAGTGTCAATGTTTGAAAATAGTATGCTCCGGTTGCGTGTGGATTATGAAGATTTATTGCTTAGTTATCGGGGCGGTGTTTTTGCTTGGCTCTGTGCTCCTGATGCTACACCGTCTTTATTTCATTTTTCGGGCCATTAAAGTACCTGCTGTAGTGGCCGCAAAAGTGTACAGGAACGCCAGTACAGAAACCCGTTCCAGCAGAGCGAAAGTTCTTAAACTGACATTCGAACATCCTGCGTCAGGTCAGGAAGAACATATTTGCGATACCAGCTTACTCACGCCTATTTTTAAGATAAATGATAAATTGTACCTGTCAGTGCGGAATAACAAGGTTCTGATAAACCATTGGTTTTACCTGATTCTGGCTCCCGCTGCGCTGCTAATTTTTGGTGTAGTGTGTATTTATACCTCCTCTCAAATGTAATACTGTGGAATGCCTGAAAATGTCATTGAAAGTTATGGTGAATACATGCAACTCAATACAAAAAGCGATGAACTGACAGAAGATAATTGTGGTCTGTTAATTGTAGACATTCAGGGTAACCTTGCCCGACAGGTCCACGACAGTGAGCTGTGCATAACGACGACTGAAAAGTTGATCCGCTGCTGTACAGCTTTATCGCTGCCCGTCATCGTGCTAGAACAGAACCCGCAGGGTCTCGGCGATACAATCCCTCAGTTAAAGCAGCATCTTCATGCCTTTCCATTGATTGAGAAATACCACTTCAGCGGCTTTGCAGAAACGGCTCTGAAGTCTGAACTGTCAAAAAGCAAAGTGAAAAACTGGCTGGTTGCCGGTATCGAAGCTCATGTTTGTGTGTATCAAACGGTAATGGATATGACCGCTGCAGGCTATCAGGTTCACCTTGTTACCGATTGTGTGTCATCACGCAAGCAGGCAGATCGTAATTTGGCCATCAATAATATGCTCAACGCCGGCGTCCGGCTCACCAGCTTTGAAATGCTCGTATTCCGGTTAATGAAAACCTGTCATCACCCCGCCTTCAAAACTGTGCTGAACATACTGAAATAGCCCGTCTCTTTCTAAAATGCCGGTGATTGCAGGCTCTGCAGGTTTACGCATGCTTAACAAAATTGTCGACAATCTAACTCAGATTGATTGACTACCAGCCTAAAACCGCCTACATTGTCGACACTTTAATCATATTTATTGTGACTGGCAGGTTTATGGAACTCGCTTTTGAAAGCCCCGTTACACAGGCGGATCGCACGTTTATCAAGCTTCGCAACGACATTGTTGAAGGGGTCATTCCGTCAGGTTCCAAGTTAAGTGAAACGGAGTTGTCGACAAAATACGATGTCAGCCGGGCCATTATCCGTGAAGCAATAAACCGTCTTACCGCCAGCCATCTGGTAGAACGCAAGGCCAATGTCGGCGCCCGGGTCGTGACTCTCACCCCGCAAGGTTTAATTGAGCTGTATCAGGTACGGGAAGCACTTGAAGGCATGGCGGCGCGGCTGGCAGCACAAAATATGTCAGATCATGACATTAGCGCGCTGCAAGGCCTGCTGAAGGATCATTTTGACGAGGTAAAAGGCGGCGAATCTTATTATCAGGAAGCCGGCGATGTGGACTTTCATTACCGCATTGTTTTGGGCAGCAAAAACACCCATCTTATTACCGTTTTAATTGACGGTATTTATCATCTGGTGCGCATGTACCGCGTGCAGTTTGGTATGGCCGGTCCCCGCGTCACCACCGCTTACGACGAACATCGTCACGTTGTTCAGGCCATTGCCAACCGTGACGGTGAGCTGGCAGAAATGCTCATGCGCAGACACATTTTGTATTCGAAAAACAACATCGAACGCAAGTTACTTATCACATCACAGAGTTAACCGGAGAACAGTCCATGCACAGTGCAGGCAAGAAATTCCGTCAGGCGTTAGCTGACAACAAGCCGTTGCAAATTGTCGGTACCATCAACGCGTACACCGCCATGATGGCAAAACAAATTGGTCATCAGGCAATTTATCTGTCCGGTGGCGGCGTAGCCAATGCCTCATACGGCTTGCCGGATCTCGGTATGACGTCATTAAACGACGTGCTCGTTGATGTGCAGCGCATTACCTCAGCCTGTGATTTACCCCTGATGGTAGATATCGACACCGGTTGGGGCGGCGCTTTTAATATTGCTAAAACCATTCGTGATATGGAAAAGGCCGGTGCAGCGGCGGTACACATGGAAGATCAGGTGGCGCAGAAACGTTGTGGTCACCGCCCTAACAAAGAAATCGTGTCCACAGAGGAAATGGTCGACCGGATCAAATCGGCGGTTGACGCACGCACCGATCCTGACTTTTTCATTATGGCCCGTACAGATGCCTTCGCACAGGAAGGACTGGAAAAAGCCATTGAACGGGCAAAAGCGTATGTTGCTGCAGGGGCTGACGGTATTTTCGCAGAAGCCATTCAAACCGAAGCCCACTACCGCGCGTTTGCTGAGGCGCTGGATGTGCCCATTCTTGCCAATATCACCGAATTTGGCAAAACCGAATTATGGAATAAAGCGCAGCTCGGAGAATGGGGTGCTGACATGGTGCTGTATCCTTTAAGTGCTTTCCGGGCAATGAATAAAGCCGCTGAACGGGTTTATCAAAGCATTCTCACCGATGGCGACCAGAAGGCAGTTGTCGATACTATGCAAACCCGCATGGAGCTGTACGACTATCTGGGATATCACGATTACGAGCAAAAACTCGACGCGTTGTTTTCAAAGTCAAAGGCGTAATACGGCGAAATTAATAACACACCACATTTGACCCTACACACGATGAAAATCGGGAGACAAGATCATGGCTAAAGAATTAAGCGGCGCCGGACTTCGCGGACAAGTTGCAGGCAAAACAGCACTTTCCACCGTTGGTCAGTCAGGCTCAGGACTGACGTATCGCGGATATGATGTGAAAGACCTGGCAAATCATTGTCAGTTTGAAGAAGTCGCCCATCTTATTCTGAAAGGAAAATTACCGGACTCCGGCGAACTGGCGGCTTACAAAGCAAAACTGAAAAGCCGGCGCGGGTTGCCACAAGCGCTTAAAGAAGTACTCGAACGCATCCCTAAAGATGCCCATCCGATGGATGTGTTGCGCACCGGTTGTTCGGTACTGGGTAACCTTGAAATGGAACAGGATTTTTCTGAGCAGGATGCAGTCACCGACCGCATGCTGGCTTGTTTCCCAAGTATCATCTGTTACTGGTACCGCTTCAGTCACGATGGCGTACGCATTGATACCGAACTTGATGATGACTCCATCGGCGCTCACTTCTTACACATGCTGCATGGTGAAAAGCCCCGTGAACTTCACGAACAGGTTATGCATGTTTCCCTGATCCTTTACGCCGAACATGAATTCAACGCTTCCACCTTTACCGCCAGAGTGTGTGCATCCACGTTATCAGACATGCATTCCTGCATTACCGGCGCAATCGGTTCATTGCGCGGCCCGTTGCACGGCGGCGCAAATGAAGCAGCCATGGAGATGATCGAAGGTTTCACCTCGGCGGACGATGCTGAAGAACAGATGATGGGTAAGCTTGCCCGCAAAGAGAAGATCATGGGCTTCGGTCATGCCATTTACCGTGAATCCGATCCGCGCAACGAAATCATCAAAGGCTGGTCAGAAAAACTGGCTGCAGACGTTGGTGATAAAGTGCTTTATCCGGTGTCTGTGCGCTGTGAAGAAGTGATGTGGCGTGAAAAGAAACTGTTCTGTAATGCCGATTTCTTCCATGCCTCCGCCTATAACTTTATGGGGATCCCGACGAAGTTATTCACACCAATCTTTGTTATGTCAAGACTCACCGGCTGGGCTGCCCACGTGATGGAGCAACGGGCGGATAACCGCATCATCCGTCCGTCTGCCGAATATACCGGCGAAGAATTACGTCCCGTTACCCCCATCGAACAACGCTGATGCGCTGCGGGCGGGCCGCCACAGCCCGCCTTTGCCTGCCGGAGAAGACCGACTATGAATATGGACTATCGCAAACCCTTTTTAAACACCGGGTTAGATTTCTACGATACCCGTGAAGCTGTAAACAGCATAAAAGCGGGGGCTTATGAAAAGCTGCCGTACACGTCCAGAGTGCTGGCGGAAAACCTGGTAAGAAAATGCCAGCCCGAACACCTCACTGCTTCACTGGAGCAGTTAATTTATCGCAAGCGCGACCTCGATTTTCCCTGGTTCCCCTCCCGCGTAGTTTGCCACGATATTCTGGGCCAGACCGCACTGGTCGATTTAGCCGGGTTGCGGGATGCTATTGCAGAGAAAGGCGGCGACCCGTCCAAGGTAAACCCCGTTGTACCGACTCAACTGATTGTCGACCATTCACTGGCTGTAGAACACGCAGGCTTTGAAGCGGATGCCTTTGAGAAAAACCGTGAAGTGGAAGATCGCCGTAACGGCGATCGCTTTCACTTTATTAACTGGACCAAAACTGCATTTAAAAACGTGGATGTGATTGGCCCGGGTAACGGCATCATGCACCAGATCAATCTGGAAAAAATGTCTCCTGTGATCCACGCCAGAGACGGCGTTGCCTTTCCTGATACCCTGGTCGGTACAGACAGTCACACCCCTCATGTTGACGCACTTGGGGTGATAGCCGTGGGTGTAGGTGGCCTGGAAGCAGAAAGTGTCATGCTGGGCCGCGCCTCCTATATGCGCCTGCCTGACCTTGTCGGCGTAGAATTAACCGGCAAACCACAGCCCGGTATTACCGCCACCGATATCGTACTGGCGCTTACTGAATTCCTGCGTAAAGAGCGTGTTGTATCTGCTTACCTTGAGTTTTATGGCGAAGGCGCGTCCGCACTGACAGTGGGCGACCGCGCAACGATTTCAAACATGACGCCGGAATACGGCGCGACGGCAGCCATGTTTTATATTGATGAGCAAACCATCGATTATCTGAAACTCACCGGTCGTGAAGATAAACAGGTTGCACTGGTTGAGTCTTACGCGAAAGCCACCGGCCTGTGGGCTGATGACCTGGTGACAGCGGAATATGAACGGGTACTGACCTTTGATTTGTCCGGAGTCGGCAGAAATATGGCCGGCCCGTCCAATCCTCATGCAAGGCTGGCGACGGCAGACCTGGCAAGCAAAGGCATTGCCGCTCATGTTGAACAGGAAAATGGCAAAATGCCGGATGGCGCAGTCATTATCGCCGCTATCACTTCGTGTACTAATACCAGCAACCCCCGCAATGTTATTGCCGCCGGATTGCTGGCCCGCAATGCCAATGCCAGAGGACTGATCAGAAAGCCCTGGGTAAAAAGCTCACTGGCGCCGGGCTCTAAGACAGTAAAACTTTATCTGGAAGAAGCCGGCCTTTTATCTGAACTGGAACAGTTGGGCTTTGGTGTTGTCGCGTTCGCCTGCACCACCTGTAACGGCATGAGCGGTGCCCTCGATCCGAAGATACAGGAAGAAATCATTAAGCGTGATTTATATTCCACTGCCGTTTTGTCAGGGAACCGTAACTTTGACGGCCGTATTCACCCCTATGCCAAACAGGCCTTTTTAGCCTCTCCGCCGCTGGTTGTGGCCTATGCCATCGCCGGTACAGTGCGGTTCGATATCGAAAAAGATGTGCTGGGTACAGACAGTGACGGGAACCCGGTCACGCTGAAAGATATCTGGCCTTCAGATAAAGAAATTGATGCCATTGTCGCCAGCGCGGTTAAACCAGAGCAGTTCAGACAAGTGTACGAGCCCATGTTCGATCTGAAAGTCGACTATGGCAAGGATTTGGATCCGCTTTATAAATGGCGTCCGAAGAGCACTTATATTCGCCGTCCCCCCTACTGGGAAGGTGCGCTGGCAGCAGAGCGTACAATGAAAGGCATGCGTCCCCTTGCCGTGCTGGGCGACAACATTACCACTGACCATTTATCACCTTCAAACGCCATACTGGCGTCCAGTGCCGCCGGTGAATATTTGTCGAAAATGGGCGTACCGGAAGAGGATTACAACTCCTACGCCACCCACCGGGGTGACCATTTAACCGCCCAGCGGGCTACGTTAGCGAACCCGAAGCTGTTTAATGAAATGGTAACGGAAAACGGTGAAGTGGTTCAGGGCTCACTGGCGCGCATCGAACCGGAAGGCAAAGTGGTACGCATGTGGGAAGCCATTGAGACCTACATGAACCGCAAGCAGCCTCTGATCATTGTGGCGGGTGCTGATTACGGTCAGGGGTCATCCCGTGACTGGGCAGCAAAAGGCGTAAGGCTTGCTGGTGTGGAAGTGATTGTGGCAGAAGGCTTTGAGCGCATTCACCGCACCAATCTGATTGGTATGGGTGTATTGCCGCTGGAATTCCAGCCGGGCACAACACGCAAAACGCTGCATATCGACGGTACTGAAACCTTCGATGTAGAGGGGGATATCTCACCCGGGGCCACTTTGACGCTAATCATCCATCGCGCCGGCGGCGAAACGGACAAAGCAGAAGTGAAATGCCGTTTAGATACCGCTGAGGAAGTGTCCATTTATTCCGCTGGCGGTGTGTTGCAGCGCTTTGCTCAGGATTTCCTGGAATCTGAAAACACCTGACCAGAGTGGTTCAGACTGGCCTGCGTGCCGACCAGTCTGACAAACATCCGCATCATCTAACAAGAGAAAAGACCCATGACATTCGCCCCACAAATTAAAATTCCGGCTACCTACATTCGCGGCGGTACCAGCAAAGGCGTGTTTTTCAAACTCACCGATTTGCCCGAAGCCGCACAACAACCCGGCCCGGTAAGAGACGCGTTATTGCTGCGGGTAATTGGCAGCCCTGATCCGTACGGTAAACAAACGGACGGCATGGGCGGTGCAACGTCAAGTACCAGCAAGACCGTTATTCTGTCGAAAAGTGAACGGGAAGGATTTGATGTGGACTACCTGTTCGGACAAGTGGCTATTGATAAGCCTTTTGTGGACTGGTCAGGAAATTGCGGCAACCTCACCGCCGCGGTGGGCGCATTTGCCATCAGCAACGGGTTGGTTGATAAGGACTCAATACCACACAATGGCATCGTCACCGTGAAAATCTGGCAGGTGAATATCGGCAAAAGCATCATTGCAAAAGTGCCCGTGACCAACGGTGAGGTACAGGAAACCGGTGACTTTGAACTGGATGGCGTTACCTTTCCGGCGGCAGAAGTAGAAATCGCTTTTGTGGACCCGGCGGATGATGATGGCGCGATGTTTCCCACCGGTAATGTGGTTGATGATCTCCACGTCCCTGGTGTTGGCACACTCAGAGCAACGATGATCAATGCCGGTATTCCCACCATTTTCATTGATGCAGAAAGTTGCGGCTACAGCGGCATAGAGCTACAGGATGCCATTAACAGTGATGAGAAAGCACTGGCAAAGTTTGAAACTATCCGGGCTCACGGCGCGGTAAAAATGGGCCTCATCGGTCATATTGATGAAGCGGCCACGCGCCAGCACACGCCGAAAGTCGCGTTTGTCAGCCCGCCTGCAGATTACACTGCATCCAGCGGGAAGCACATAGCGAAGCAGGATATTGACCTGAATGTCCGGGCCTTATCCATGGGTAAGCTACATCATGCCATGATGGGTACTGCTGCAGTGTCCATTGCTACTGCCGCCTGTATTCCCGGCACACTGGTGAATGAAGCAGCCGGTGGCGGGGAACGCAGTCAGGTGGTATTCGGCCACCCCTCCGGCACACTAAAAGTCGGCGCTCAGGCTGAAAATCATCGCGGCCAATGGCAAGTGAAGAAAGTGATAATGAGCCGCAGCGCAAGGGTGCTGATGGAAGGATGGGTGCGGGTTCCCGCTGATGTTCTGACGCCCTGAAAACCGGGTGAAAAAAACGGTGCCAAAAAACCGGCGAAAAAACAGGCACACTATTTGTAATGAGGACTTCAAAGGCCGCCGTTCAGAGCGTCCGCTGTCAATAACACATTGAAGGTAAGAGGTCCTTATGCAGGCATTACTCGTTGAAGATGATTACGTATCATCAGCTGCACTGTTTACCGCACGCAAGTATGCATTAGCCGGTCATTTACGCCGCCACAATGGCGCAACTTTTATCCACCACCCGCGGGAACTGGCGGTACTGTTAAGTAAGCTTCCCCACAACCGGGAAATGCTGGCTGCGGCCTGGCTGACACGCTCCATGCAGGACGACTACGCAGACAGTGATGAAGTTGAGATGTGTTTTGGTCAGAAGGTTGCAGACATGGTATCTGCCATGCGCAGTTTCAATTTGCCGGACAGCGGCGTCCCCGAAACCCTTGCACAAACGAATTTCCCGGCGATTCAGGCCTCTCCGGCCCTTTTACAAACTATGGCACTCGCTGACGTGTTTGTACTGGCACAAACGGTTACCGAGTTTGAATCCGGCATGCTGCCCGGGTTTAGCCAGTGGCTTGCCCGGCATTTACCACTATTCCCGCAAGCCAGTAGCGCATTAATACAAATGGTAGAACGATGGCTGGTTATCCAGCCTGCCTCTCCGCTTGCATTGCATCAGGTGAGTTAGCCAGTCTGAACAGCACATCACCTGGCAACCTATTGATTTCCTGAATATAACTTGTATTACACGACATTTGTCCTGTTCTGTTTGTACCTTTCGGGATATCTGTGAAGAATGGAAACCACACAGATACCCGGACAAGAACAATGAAAAAACATGCCCTTGCTATTGCAATGACAGCCGCTCTGCTGAGTGGTTGTGCTGCAACGTCCTCTTCTCACAACAATACTGAATCAACACCGTACACGTTAAAAAGCGGCGGTGAGATCGCCCCGTATCAAATGGATTGTCGGTTAGCCACGCCAGACTCAATTTTTCCTTCGACTTTACGAACGAAGTGTTATTTGGTGATACCACACTCACGCTTAACTCAGACAACCCGCAAACACACCTTTCAGTGGATTTAGATACCCGCTTCACCATCACTTCGGTGTGGTTAAACGGAAAACCACTTACCGCAGGCGAATACCGTAACGAACAAGGTGAGCTTATCGTTGAAAATAGTACGGCTATCACCTATCCCGCGACGCTGCGGATTGTGTATCAGGGACATCCCCGTACACCGGTACGGGCCCCCTGGGACGGCGGCGTTATGTGGGAACAAACACCTGATGGCGAACCATGGTTAGCGACAGCGGTACAGGGTGAAGGCTGTGATCTGTTCTGGCCTTGTATTGATCAGCCATTTGGTGAACCGGCTACAGCAGATATTTTCATTACCGTACCCGACAATCTCGTTGCTGCCAGCAATGGCGTGCTGACAGACACAACAGAGAACGGTGACAGTAAAACCTGGCACTGGCATACCAGGTCGATGCATAACACCTACGGTATCGCACTGAATATCGCTCCCTACGAAATACTCGAAGACAATTTCACCAGTGTCTATGGCAATACTATTCCGCTGGTGTATTACCACTTAAAAGGCAACGACGATAAAGCGCGGGCATTATTTAATGAGCTTCCCGGCATGATCACGTTCTTCGAACGGATAATTGGTCCCTATCCGTTTGCTGATGAAAAAGCCGGCATTGTGCAAACCCCTCATCTGGGCATGGAGCACCAGACCATTAACGCTTATGGTAATGACTACAAAAAAGATGAAACCGGCTACGACTGGTTAATGCAGCACGAGTTTTCTCACGAATGGTTCGGCAACCAGCTCACCAATGACAACTGGGATCACATGTGGCTGCACGAAGGGTTAGGTTCATACATGCAACCTCTGTATGCCCAATACCTCAATGGTGATATGTCTTATTTTGCGCTGCTGAACAACCAGCGTAAAGGCCTTATCAATGAGCACCCCATCGTAAACAACAAACTGATGTCAGAAGAAGACGTTTATGAAAGCGGGCCCGCCGGCGACATTTACGCGAAAGGCTCCCTGATTATGCATACACTGCGTTATCTGATTGGTGACGAGGCTTTTTTCAGGGCAGTTACCACCACCGTGTATGGCCGTCCTGATCCTGCTCCGGGGAACTTCAAGCCGGTATTTGCAGATACACAGACCTTCATCGATAACGTCAATGCGGCAACTGAAACCAATATGGACTGGTTCTTTGATGTTTATTTATATCACGCCCCGCTGCCTGAGCTGATCACTACCCGCGAAGACAACGGCGTCACCTTTACGTGGAAGACTGAAAATGACTTACCGTTTCCTATGCCTCTCGACGTCAGCATCGACGGAAAAGTGACAACTATCGATATGGTAAAGACCCGTCGTGTACCGGCGCATCCGAAAGATACCGTGATTGCCGATCCACACAGTAAAGTGCTGCGTTACGAACAACGTTATGAAGATTTTAAAGCGTGGAAAGCAGAGCAGGCAGAAAGAGAGGAAACGAAATAGGGCTGTTGCTACATCCAGGAGCGGCGGCCTGATTCGGCGTGCCACAGCGCTTTGTCAGCCAGCTCTGTGGCGACCGCATAAGGAATGTATGGTATGGTGATACTGCCGCTGGCCAGAATAAAGTGCACGTTGGCCAGCCCTCTGCGCTGCATCAGCACACTCTGAGTCAGTGCCACCTGCTGAACCTTAAAGAGTGCAAAACTGTAGCGGTCTATCCCTGCCATACCTTTTCTGATATAACAGTAAGTATCATCGCAGGCGAATCCCCATCGTCGCCAGCGCAAATAAATACCTGCACAGGCGAGCATAAAAGCCGGAATGGTGACAAGGAAAATGTGCCAGCCTTCACGGGCATAGCCCATGGCCGACACCAGCGCACAGGCAGGCAGAGCCAGCGTCAGGATCCAGCGACTGATAAAGCGGGTGCTGATCCTGCTATAGCCTGTTTGATACACCTTGTTATCCGGCATTGCATCTGTAGCCAGAGCCTGTGCCTCAGCAAGGGTGACGGACGGCACCAGCATCTTATGAGTCGCATGTAATTCCTGCTCCTGTTTGTCACCGGTCTTATTCTGCTCAAAAAAGAAATTGGCACGCTTGAGCATATAATCCAGCCAGTCCTGCCTGACGGAAATCATTTGTATACGGGACTCACGCATACTGACTTCCTGCAAACTGAATAGTCCTGAACGACGGATATACCGGTCCGATGTGCGGGTGAGCGTGTAGTTATAATACGTGATCACCGACCCCGCTACCGACACCATGGCCATCACACTGAGGATCAGCAGCATGGTGGAAATGACATACAAACCGACCTGCCACCAGAGCACTTGCTGGTCAGCGAAAAGTGCATCCATGGATAATCCGAGATCATCCACAAAGTCGTAAATAAAACCGGATATCTCGTCATAAAAAGGCGTCAGTGCACCAAGCAGGATCCACACCCTGTTATTGGTCAGTCCGTGAATGATGAGATCGGAAAGGCTGCGGCGGTTAATCACCTTCTCATCATCCGCTAGTGATGACGTCGCGGTGTCAACTGTCTCAGGCGCCTTATCTTCTGTGGTCCCGGCCTGATGCTGTCTGCCGGAGATCAACACCGCCTGACGGAGCTGCTGCGCATAATCCCGTTCTACGGCAACAATTTTAGCTTCCTCTCCGGATGAACCTGCTGTATCCAGCACCACCACGGTGTAATGGGTAAGCCTGTAGTAAAACGGCTGTTCAATTTTTACATTCTGAATGCGCCAGAACGGCAAATTAATATTGCGACGCCTGAACAGTCCGCTACGTATTTCAATGTGTTCGTTGCGGATGCGGTACTGATAAAACCAGTAACTCACAACGCCACTGACAATCGTTGCCAGAAAGATAGCCACCATGACGGGTATAAACCAGAACGACTGCTGATAGTCGAAGCTGCTGGCAGACCAGGCAAGTACAGAGAGCACCACAATAAACTGGCGGATAAAACTGAGGACATTGGAAACAATGAAATAGATCACCGCTACCGGTGCCAGTCTGCGCCAGTTGACGCCGGTGGAGACAGCGGCTTCCTGTTGTGACCGCATCAGCGCGCTCCCACATCCTTGTGATCAAGAATGAACTGGCGGATTTTCTGTGCCTGAGACACGGGCAGGCCCGGTATTTCAAAGGTATGCCCTGCTCCACCGGCAGAAAAAACCTGTAAAGTTGACAGGCCGGCCAGCCTTTCCAGCGGACCGCGCTTGAGCTCTATGTGCTGTATACGAAGTACCGGCTGGCAGGTGATGCTGCGGAATATCAGTCCCTTGTGAACAGATAAATCCTGCTCTCTGAGTGAGAACTGCAACATCGGATCAGCAAGCCAGTGATAAACACTCAGCAGCCCCCATAAGGCTAAAAGACCCGCCGTTACGAAAGGCCAGGCAAACAGCAGACCTTCCGGCAATGTGGCAAAAGGCTGAAAGCGGATGAAGTTTACGACCACCAGAAGGGTGATGAAGATAGCCGCCGCGATAGCAAGATTCAGTGTTCTGTAGCGCGGCGACAAAGACTCATAAACCAGCGTGTCCAGAGACGGCAGCTGGTCTGCAGAGACAACCGTATTTGAAAAGGCTTCACCTTCCGTGGTCATGCTTTGTATCAGTCCTCAATCATTTGTGAGTTAAGCCACTCCTGCAGTGCTTTCATGTCGTGAGCAACAGCCATCTGAAGCTCCTCAACCCAGTCATGCACGTTTTGCCACCATGCAGGGTGATCTCCCTGCTGGATCTGATTAGCAATGCGCTGCACACGAGCAAGGCCTACAGAGCCGGCGGCACCTTTTATTTTATGGGCCTGAGAACACACTTCAGACTTTTCGTCAGCACTCAGGCTTAACTGCAGAATTTCCATGTATTCCGGCATTTTATCCTGGAACACTTTTACACTGGCACGGACCATATCTTCACCGATGGTATCCACCAGCATTTGCAGCAATTCAATATCCAGAATATTGGACAGCGCTTTGCTGTTGTCAGTTTTCTTAGGTTTGTTTTCCACTTCAGTATGCAGCGGTGCGGCCGGTTCGGCAAATAAGCTGTTAAACACTTCAACAACACGGCTCTTCTTAATGGGTTTGGCAATAACGTCATCCATACCGTTTTGCAGGTATTCTTCACGCTTTTTAATCACGTTAGCCGTTAATGCCACCATCGGCGTGCCCATAACCAAATCTTCATCGCGCAGGGTGTTAGCCACGTCAAACCCTGTCATATCCGGCAACTGAATATCCAGCAGGATAAGGTCGTAGTGATTTTCCCGGGCTTTATCGATAGCTTCCTGACCGGTCATGGCCACATCGACTGTCTGCCCTAATTTCTCAAGCAGCGCTTTTGCCACCATTACATTCAGCTCAATGTCTTCCACCAGCAGAATGTTAAGATCGGTCACCAACAGTTTGGAAACCTGCATAGGGCGGTTAGAAATCTGTAACGGCAGCTCAATTTCAAAGCGTGTGCCCTTACCGACGTCAGACGTAACACGAATATCGCCGTTCATCAGATCGACCATTTGCTTACAGATTGCCAGACCAATACCGGTACCTGTTGCAGACTGATGATCCGGATGGTCTACCTGATAATACATGGCGAAAATTTTCTCAATTTCGCTGTCAGGGATCCCCACACCGGTATCTTCTACCACGTAGGTCACCACCGTCATATCATCTTTTGCCGGCGTTGCCGACACACTCAGTTTCACATTCCCTTTCTGCGTAAACTTCACGGCATTGAACAGAATATTCCACAGGATTTGACGCAGACGGGTGCCATCAACCTCCACCAGTTGCGGTAAGGGCTCCTGAATATCGGTTACCAGTTCCAGCGATTTGTCTGCCGCTAACAGACGGATAATGCTGGACAATTCCTGGGTGAAATCACGCAGCGATACCGTTTTCAGGCTGAGCTCAAGCTTATCGCGGTCCAGCTTATCCAGATCGATGATGTCGTTGAATATATTGCCGAGTGTAATCGCGCTTGCATAAATCGTACTAACCCAGTTGAACTGCTCTTCACTCAAATCAGTGTCGCGCAGCATACGGCTTAAACCCACAATGCCGTTCAGTGGCGTTCGCAATTCGTGAGAAATCGTGGCAATGAACCGGGTTTTATCGGTACTGGCTTTCGCAGCGGCATTCTCGGCCTGTTTGCGTTCTGTCATATCCCGACCAAAAGCCAGCAAACCTAAACGGGTGCCTTCGTTATCAAAAAACGGTACCCGCTTCATTTCGAAGTAACGGCGTTTTCCGTCAGCAAAGCGCAGCCACAACTCTTCAGTCATGCTGGCATTGGTTTCCAGCACTTCATGATCAGACGCGACAATCTGCTGTGCGAGCTCTTCTTCAAACACATCATGTAAGGTCAGGCCAACCAGCTCTGCTTCGGACTTACCGGTCAGCATTTCCGCAATACGGTTACAGCCGGCAAAACGCCCTTCTTCATTACGGTAGTAAATTAAATCCGGTGAGGCATCAATGATAGAACGCAGCAAGGTAGATAAGTGTCGTGCCTGCTGTTCCGAAAAAGATTTTTCTTCAATCTCTTTTTCAAGATCTTTAAACACCGCTTCACGGTCGTCCTGCGCTTTACGGCGCTGTTCCATCTCATAGTTAAGCTGGCGGATATTGCTTTGCAGTTCGCGGTTAAGGAATACATCTTCCTCACGCAAACGTTCCAGCTGGCTGACCACTTCTTTTAAATTAGTCCGGGAAGTTTCCAGTTGTTTAACCAGTTCACTTAAGAAGTAAAGCACCCAGGGGGCTGACATCATGGTAAGCACAACAGCGATAATAAAATCGTCAGGTTGAACCTCATTGCCCATGGTCACCCGGATGACGTATGAACCGCCAAGGGTGAAAACCAGCGTAACAACAACAAACAGCAAACTTAGTTTCAGTGTGCCAAAGCGCTTTATAAACTGCGCAAATTTTATCGCCCACGAATCATTTGGAGAATCTTGATGCATAACGAACGTACTGCAATTTCTAAATAACTAAACTTACAGCACTTATAACACGGTCGCGTTGGAAAACCCACAAATCTGCCTGCACGTTATACTAATTTGTGACACTCCGGTGACTATCCTCACTTATTCACAGACGGGCAAAATTCGTCATAGCGATAATTCCCTTCATTTATATGGATACGCCCGGTGACTTTGCTAATGCTCCGGCACAGAGGTATATTAGATTTTATCTGGTCGGGCTTGGCGGGTTCTGACAGGTTGCCGTAAAAGTGATATTCATTCAGCCACACCCTGCATTTCCATATAAATAAACATTTTTTATGAATGATTATTCACAATTAACCTCTTATTCTTTTTTGAACTTTAGTATAAACATACTAATTTGATAAAAAAATGAGCGTTCAGCTCAAAATCCAATCAGCGGCAATTTAAAAATAAGATATTGATTTAAAATGATTTTATGCAACTTATTCAAAATACATAAGGTCTTCACATTTTTATCATTTGATTTTATATGCCAATGTATGTATTTTGTACGGCCCGCTAAGCAATAGTGCATAAAAATGCGGTTAACGACTGGCGTCCTACTAATAATAATTAACGACATAAAAAGGCGCTTAGAGTATGGTGAAAACTGGCTCGTAAATAGACGTCTACACTAATGTTGCGATGCGTGTCCTGCGCGGAACACGATCCAACACATGCCTTGTCCAGTCGAAGGTTGAAGGAGTTTTTAAGATGAGTTTATATAATCCCAATGATTCCCGGGATAACTGTGGCTTTGGTCTTATTGCCCACACTCACGGGGAAGCCAGCCATAAACTGGTAACGACTGCAATCCAGGGCCTGGACAGAATGCAGCACCGTGGCGGTATTGCTGCCGACGGTAAAACCGGTGACGGCTGCGGATTGCTACTGCAAAAACCGGATGCCTTTTTTCAGGCTATCGCCGACGAGAACGGCTGGAAGCTGAGTAAGAAATATGCCGTAGGCATGATCTTTTTGAGTCAGGACGACACACTGGCACAAGCTGCCAGAGACATTCTTAACGAAGAGCTGGAAAAAGAAACACTGAATGTTGTGGGCTGGCGCAAAGTGCCGGTAAACCACGATGTATTAGGTGAACTGGCTCTGACCGGTGTACCGCAGATTGAGCAGGTTTTTGTTAATGCTCCTGCGGGCTGGCGTAAACGTGACGTAGAACGTCGTTTGTTTATGGTTCGCCGCCGTGCCGAGAAACGTCTGGAAAAAGACAAAGACTTCTATGTAGCCTGTTTATCCGGCTTAGTCACCATCTATAAAGGTCTGGTGATGCCGAAAGATCTGCCTGCCTTCTATGCAGATTTGGCTGACGAACGTCTGAAAAGTGCTATTTGTGTATTCCACCAGCGCTTCTCTACCAACACATTACCTAAATGGCCTCTTGCGCAGCCTTTCCGTTTTCTTGCGCACAATGGTGAAATTAACACGATCAAAGGTAACCGTGACTGGGCAATGGCCCGTACCGGTAAGTTCTCGACACCTTTGATTCCGGATCTGAAAGATGCTGCACCTTATGTAAATACAACAGGTTCTGACTCATCTTCTCTGGATAACATGCTGGAATTATTCCTGGCGGGCGGCATGGACTTATTCCGCGCAATGCGTCTGCTTGTGCCACCAGCGTATCAAAATAACAAAACCATGGACGAAAGCCTTCGTGCATTCTACGAGTTTAACTCAATGCACATGGAACCATGGGACGGTCCTGCCGGTATCGTACTGACAAACGGTCGCCACGTCGCCTGTAACCTTGACCGTAATGGTCTGCGCCCTGCCCGCTACGTGATCACCAAAAATGGTTTCATCACGCTAGCTTCAGAAGTAGGTATCTGGGATTACAGCGAAGCTGACGTGGTAGAAAAAGGCCGCGTTGGTCCGGGCGAAATGCTCGCCGTTGATACCTACAACGGTAAGATCTGGCGTTCAAATGAAATCGACGCAGAGCTTAAAGACCGTCACCCTTACAAAGAGTGGCTGGAAAAACACATCCGTCACCTGACGCCAATTGAGCAGATGGATTCTTCTGAATTAGGTAAGCGTGTCTTCGATGACGACACCATTGAGGTTTACCACAAGCTGTTCAACTACAGCTACGAAGAAATTCAGCAAGTCGTGAAGGTTCTGGCCAAAGATGGTCAGGAAGCTGTAGGTTCAATGGGTGATGATACACCTATGGCCGTATTGTCTTCCAAAACCCGCACTGTTTACGATTACTTCCGTCAGCAGTTTGCCCAGGTTACAAACCCGCCAATCGACCCGTTACGTGAAAATCACGTTATGTCACTGGCTACCTGTATCGGCCGCGAGCAGAACGTATTCAGCGAAACATCAGGTTATGCTGACCGCGTACTATTTTCATCTCCGGTACTGGTTTACACCGACTTAAAACAGCTGCGTGAATTTAACCCTGATAACTACTATTCAGAAAAAGTTGACCTGCAATATAAGCAGGAAGAAGGCTTACGTAAGGCCATCGAACGCATCTGTAACGAAGTGGAATATCTGGTTAAACAGAAACGTGCCGCATTCGTTATTCTGTCAGACCGCAACATCAAGAAAGACAGACTGACCATTCCTGCTGCTATGGCGACCGGTGCGGTACATCGCCGTCTGGTTGAAAAAGCACTGCGTTGCGACGCAAACGTTGTGGTTGAAACAGCTTCTGCCCGTGACCCGCATCACTTTGCTGTACTCATTGGCCTGGGTGCAACGGCTGTTTATCCGTTTCTGGCCTATGAAACCATTGAGCAATTGTGTGAAAAAGGCGAGCTGACCTGCTCGGTAACAGACGCCGTTTTGAATTACCGTAAAGGTATCAATAAAGGCCTTTACAAAATCATGTCTAAGATGGGTATAAGCACCGTGGCCAGCTACCGCTGCTCCAAGCTGTTTGAAGCCATCGGTATCAATAAAGATGTGGTTAACCTTTGCTTTAACGGCGTACCTTCCCGTATTCAGGGTGCCGGCTTTGAAGATTTCGAACAGGATGCGATTAACCTTAACCGCATTGCCTGGCTGAAGCGTAAGCCTCTGTCTCACGGTGGTCTGCTGAAATATGTTCACGGCGGCGAGTATCACGCCTACAACCCTGATGTAGTGAAATCACTGCAAACCGCAGTGGTTTCCGGTGAATACAGCGATTATCAGGTTTATGCAAAACACGTTAATGAGCGTGCACCAGCGCATTTCCGTGATTTGCTGAAAGTGAATTCGCCCAACGAAGCCATCGATATCAGCGAAGTCGAAGGGGCGGAGAAACTGTTTCCCCGTTTCGATACCGCGGCGATGTCTATCGGTGCATTGAGCCCTGAAGCCCACGAAGCACTTGCCATTGCAATGAACCGCTTAGGTGGCCAGTCGAACTCAGGTGAAGGTGGCGAACACCCTTCCCGCTTCGGCACAGAAAAGAACTCTAAAATTAAGCAGGTGGCTTCCGGCCGCTTCGGTGTAACCCCGCACTATCTGGTTAACGCAAATGTTATCCAGATCAAAGTGGCACAGGGTGCAAAACCGGGCGAAGGTGGTCAGTTGCCGGGTGACAAGGTTAACAAGTACATTGCGCAACTGCGTTTCTCTGTACCTGGTGTAACCCTGATTTCACCACCACCTCATCACGATATTTACTCTATCGAAGATTTGGCTCAGCTTATTTTTGACCTTAAGCAGGTTAACCCTACCGCCCTGATTTCAGTGAAACTGGTATCAGAGCCGGGCGTAGGCACTATCGCTACCGGTGTAGCGAAAGCGTATGCTGACCTCATTACCATTTCCGGTTATGACGGTGGTACAGGTGCAAGCCCGCTGACGTCTGTTAAGTACGCCGGCAGCCCCTTCGAGCTGGGTCTGGCGGAAACACAACAGGCACTGATTGAAAACGGTCTGCGTCACAAAGTACGTGTACAAACCGACGGTGGTCTGAAAACCGGTCTGGACGTTATCAAAGCAGCCTGTATGGGTGCTGAAAGCTTCGGTTTCGGTACTGGCCCGATGGTCGCGTTAGGCTGTAAATACTTGCGAATTTGTCACCTGAACAACTGTGCGACAGGTGTTGCAACTCAGGATCAAAAGCTGCGTGAAGAACACTTCATCGGCTTGCCTGAGATGGTAATGAACTACTTTAAGTTCATTGCTCAGGAAGTGCGGGAAATTATGGCCGCAATGGGCGTACGTAAGTTCGATGAACTGGTAGGCCGCACTGATCTGTTGAAAGTCATCGACGGCATTTCAGCGAAACAAAACAAACTGGATCTGTCACCACTGCTGGCAACTCCGGTTGAAGGCGAGCATACCCGTCTGTTCTGTTCAGAAACCACCAACCAGCCGTTGGATAAAGGTGAGCTGAATGCGAAGATTCTGGACGATGCCCGAAACGCAGTGCGTGAAGGCAAAGGTATCCGTCTAAGCTACCCAATCCGCAACACTGACCGTTCAGTGGGTGCCATGTTGTCTGGTGAAATCGCCAAACATCACGGAAACCATGATATGGAAGATGTGCCGGTTGAAATACAGTTTACCGGTACAGCGGGCCAGAGCTTCGGCGTATGGAACGCAGGTGGTCTGCACATGCGTATTGAAGGTGATGCCAACGATTACGTGGGTAAAGGTATGACTGGCGGTAAGCTGGTTATCTATCCGCCTAAGAACATCAGTTTCGATGCACATAACAGTGCCATCATGGGTAACACCTGTCTGTACGGTGCTACCGGCGGTAAACTGTTTGCTGCCGGCCGTGCCGGTGAACGTTTCGGTGTGCGTAACTCAGGCGTAACCGCCGTGGTTGAAGGTATCGGTGACAACGGTTGTGAATACATGACCGGTGGTATTGTTGCTGTACTGGGCCCGGTTGGCGTTAACTTTGGTGCCGGTATGACAGGTGGCTTCGCTTACCTGTACGACGAAAACGGTGACCTTAATAACCGCGTTAACCCTGAACTGGTTGAAATCATGGATATTGGCGACAAGGCCATTCTGTCAGAGCACTTACGTGGTCTGATTAACCAGCACTATGAAGAAACAGGCAGTGAACACTCATTGTCATTGCTGACGAACTTTGCTGAGTCGGTAAAACGCTTTAAGTTAATTAAGCCGAAAACCAGTGACGTTAAAAACCTGTTGGGCCACATCAGCCGTTCGAGTGACGAGCTGCGGATCCAGGCGCAATAAGAGAGGTAGGTGAAGTAATGGCTAAAAATGTATACCAATTTGTTGACGTTGAACGGATTGACCCGCCGAAAAAACCTATCATGGTGCGTAAGGGTGAGTTCGCTGAAATTTATCAACCGTTAACGCAATCACAAACCGAAGGCCAGGCAGACCGCTGCCTGGACTGCGGTAACCCTTATTGCGAGTGGAAGTGTCCGGTTCACAACTACATTCCGCAGTGGCTGAGCCTTGCAAATGAAGGTCGTATTATTGAAGCGGCAGAACTTTCTCATAAAACGAACAGCTTGCCGGAAGTTTGCGGCCGTGTTTGTCCGCAGGACCGTTTATGTGAAGGTGCCTGTACACTGAATGATGAGTTCGGCGCTGTGACTATCGGTAGTATTGAAAAATACATCACCGACACCGCCTTCGAAATGGGCTGGCGTCCGGATATGTCTGACGTAGTCTGGACAGACAAGAAAGTCGCTATCGTTGGTGCCGGTCCTGCAGGTCTTGCCTGTGCAGATATTCTGGTACGCAACGGCGTGAAGCCGGTTGTTTTCGACAAGTACGAAGAAATCGGCGGACTGCTAACCTTCGGTATTCCTTCGTTCAAACTGGAAAAAGACGTGATTAAACGTCGTCGTGAAATTTTCACCGAAATGGGGGTGGAGTTCAGACTCAATACTGAAATCGGTAAAGATATCGACTTCCAGGCGCTGCTTGATGAATACGATTCAGTGTTCCTCGGTATGGGTACGTACAAGTCCATGCAAGGCGGATTCGACAATGAGCACGTTGAAGGCGTTTTTGATGCCCTCCCGTTCCTGATTGCGAATACTAACCGTGTAATGGGGCTGGAAAAAGATCCTGCTGACTTTGTCGACATGAAAGACAAAACTGTTGTTGTACTGGGTGGTGGTGATACCACTATGGACTGCGTACGTACGTCTATCCGTCAGGGCGCAAAACGCGTAATTTGTGCTTATCGTCGTGATGAAGAAAGCATGCCCGGTTCACGTAAGGAAGTACAGAACGCGAAAGAAGAAGGTGTGGAATTCGTCTTCAATGTACAACCGCTGGATATCGCGCTGACCGGTGAAGGCACTGCAGCCGGCGTTAAACTGGTTAAAACTGAAATGGGTCCGCCGGACATCAACGGTCGTCGTCGTCCTGTTGAGGTGGAAGGTTCAGAGCACGTGCTTGAAGCGGATGCGGTTATCATCGCCTTCGGTTTCCAGCCAAGCCCTGCCAGCTGGTTCGCTGACTACGGTATTATCCTGGATGAAAAAGGTCGTGTTATCGCCCCTGCCGGTGGTAAGTACGCTTATCAGACTGCTAACCCGAAAATCTTCGCCGGTGGCGATATGGTTCGGGGCAGTGATCTGGTGGTAACCGCCATTGACGAAGGCCGTAAAGCGGCTGACGGCATCATGGATTACCTCGGCGTTTAATACGGCTCAAAGCAAAAAAAACAAAAGCCACGGGATGAGAATTCCGTGGCTTTTTTCGTTTCTGAAGATCAACCGCCGATACTTGAGTGCGTGCCGGTATACCTATGCTTTATTGCCGGTTCAGGGGTTCTTGCCTATAGTTTTACTCATGTGTTAAGCATCCATTCCGCTTAATAAAGGGAGCGTAAAAATGAACAAAAAGACGTGCAGTATGATTGCAGCGACTCTGCTGTGTGCGGCTTCGTTATCTGTGGCTGCAGCGCCTGACACATCAGCCTGTCCGGCAGACTTTCACACGCTGACCATGCCGGATGACGCAAAGCAATGTCAGGTTTTCGACAGCGGACTGCCTGCCACACTGGTGTTTTATTCCGCGACACCGCAGCAAACACTCATCGACTACTACACGGCGCAGTATCCCGGTATGCAGGTCGCAGCAACAGTACAGGGCAGAACGTTACTCACTGCCGCGAACGACAGTGTGCGGGTTATCATTTCCCCTGATCACGAAGGTTCTCAGGTAGATATGATGATTGTTAAGTCCAACTGAGACCTGTCAGCCTCCTCCCTGCTATCCGGTGCCGGACGATCTCCCGACTTTGCGAATTTCTAGCGGTCTGGCACTCCCTTTGCAAAATCCAGCTTGTTGACTAATTCACGACACAAAACGTCACTTTTTTGACGTATGTGATTTTGCTTTCGCGGGGATCAATATGGAACTGGCTATAATTTTAATGATGTTACTGATTGTGGTGGCTCTGGGCGCCATGAAATTGTCGGACAGCGGTGTAAGCTTTCCTTTTCGCAGTAAACCTCAGCTGTTCACACCGGTAGAACATAATTTTCTGAAACTGATTGAGCAGGCGGTGGGCCGTGAATTCCGCATCGTCTGCAGGGTACGCCTGAGCGATGTACTGGCAGTAAGAGCTAAAGCCAGTAAAAAACAGGGCTCCAGCGCCATGTCACGGGCATCGTCAAAGCAACTGGATTACGTATTGTGTGACCGCGACGACATGACGCCTGTTATGGCTATCGACCTTGTTTATAACGATGGCAAGAACAAATACAAATCCCAGCGCGACTTTTTTGTCAGTGGCGCACTGGATGCAGCAGGATTGCCTCATGTGCGCATTAAGGTGAAAACCGGTTACACCACTGAAGAGATCCGCGAATGTATCGAAAGCAAGCTGGTGCCTTACCGCCGCAAACAGCAACGCATTGCACAGGCGCCGACGCTTAACCCTGCGCCGAATAAACGCCCGACACGTCCGGTGCGTTCAAGCCGGGCAGCAGCTGCTTAATTTACCATTTACTCTCCGGGTCGGTATTCTCCCCAAGGTACCGACCCATTTTCCCCTAATTTCTGTCAGTTTCTTCACTTTCATATTACCATTAACAATCATGACTTAACGGGCCCGCGCACACCCAGTTCGCCGGGCGATACATCGACGGAACATATTTATGAAAATCGGTATTCTTGGCGCAATGGATCAGGAAATTGCACTGTTACAGGCATCTCTGACAGATTGTGAAACCCGTCAGTGGAAACATCTGACCTTTTACACCGGTACGCTGCATGGCGCGGAAGTCGTACTGGTAAAATGCGGTATTGGTAAAGTTGCTTCAGCTCTTGCCACAACAGCACTTATCGAGCAGTACACGCCTGATTATGTTGTTAATACCGGTTCAGCCGGCGGGTTCGATCCGGCGCTGAATATCGGTGATGTGGTCGTCGGCAGTGCAGTGAAATATCACGATGTGGACATTACCCATTTTGGTTATGAACTCGGGCAATGTGCCGGTATGCCGCCACAATACGACTGCGATCCCCGCCTTGTTGAAGCTGCTACCGCCGCGGCACAAGACATCACTCATATCCAGAACACCACTGGCATGATTTGTACCGGCGATTCCTTTGTCGGTTCAGATGAAGCGGCACAGAAAATTAAAGACACCTTTCCGGCCATGAAGGCCTGTGAAATGGAAGGCGCGGCCATCGGACAAACCTGTTTTATGCTGGAAACACCGTTTCTGGTGATCCGTTCTTTGTCTGATATTGCCGGCAAAACATCATCAGTGTCCTTCGAGGCGTATCTGGAAACCGCAGCGAAGCACTCTGCTGAACTGGTTATGGGAATGATTGCCCGTCTGGCCTGAGCATAGTGTTAAGCATGGACGCCCTGCTCTACAGCCCTTTATTACAAAATCTTGCCCTGCTGTTGGTGGTTATCACCATCGACAGCCTTTGGCGCTGGCCTCCCAAATACCATCCGTTAACCGTATTCCGCCTGCTGGCAGCCGGGATGGCGACAAAAGTAAAACCCAAATCCACTGACAGCCCTTCTCAACACCGGATATCAGGCGCACTGGGTGCCATCGTACTGATTGTGCCTTTCACTGTGCTTACCGGTTTGCTGGTTACCATGGCTGAATATCCGCTGTTTTTCGAAGCAGTCATTTTGCTCTGCGTCATGGACTTCGCTCAGGTGAGATGGCACTACAATGCTGTCGTCACCGCCCTTGGCAGAGAAAAAAAAGTCCTTGCCAGAGAAATGGTGTCCCACTTCGTCGCCCGCGACTGTGATCGTCTGTCAGATATCGGTATTGCTAAAGCTGCCATGGAAAGTTTACTGCTCAGGTTCTGCTACCAGTTTTGCGGTGTGGTTTTGTGGTTTCTGATTGCCGGTCCGGTGGCAGCACTGCTGTATCGTCTGCTGCTCTTATTCAGCTGGCAGTGGCACTGGCGAAAACCCGGCTTCTACTGGTTTGCCCTGCCCGTCCGCAGAGTCACCCGGCTGCTCTCGCTGGTCCCTGCATTTACCGGTGCAATATTACTGGCACTGTCAACACATCCGGTTGCCGGATTTAAAGCGCTCTCACAGGCAAAATCCAGAGACAGCACTTCACTGCTGCTGGCGTTATGTGGCGGGAGCTTAGGGATCCGGCTGGGTGGCCCGGCCATTTACTCAGGGAATATGATCCGGTACAGCAGGGTCGGCGGCCACCGCGAGGTACGCTTTTCAGACATGACACATTGTCGTCAGGCTGTTACCAGAGCGGTTTTACTGCTACTGGGGATCACTGTTGTGATCTTTTCTGCCCTGCACGCACTATATGCTTTTTAATACTGTGCAAACTGCCCGGGATGTAAAAGGGTTCTGCACGCCTTGTTCAGATAGTGTACACTGCACCGGAAACACAGGTTAAAACAGATATACGGAACATAGTGACGGATAACCTCATGCGCAAAATCATTGTTGTTTCTGCTCTTATTATCGTTGCCGTTGTTGCAACAACCTTTTACTGGCCAAAAGAAGCCGAAGCCGACGGATTCCGCTCAGTTCAGGCAACGCCTTTCATGCTGGAAAAAGTGAAAGCCGACGAGTGGTTACTCATCGACGTGCGTACTCCGCAGGAATACGCTGACGGCCATATTCCCGGCGCCATCAACATGCCTCATGAAGCCATCGGCGACTATGTGGAACAGCTGAATGATGCCAAAGACAAACCTATCATTATTTACTGCCGCTCCGGGCGTCGGGCGCAAATAGCAATGCAGATGCTGGAACAGAAGCAGTTCACCGGTATCAGTCGCCTTGAAGGCGATATGCTGGGCTGGACAGAAGCCGGTTTGCCCGTAGAGAGAATGTGATTGCTTGCCTGTATGGCAGAAACCGGATTAAGCTGGTAGTATTCCGCGCTTTCATTTTAAGCAGATACGTTAATGCAGATAGATATTGCTACGCCGGCCATGTTGTTTCCGGCGATTTCACTGTTGCTCCTGGCTTACACGAACCGCTTCCTGACACTGGCAACGATAATCCGTAACTTTGCCCGTGAAAACCGCGACGAAAACACACAGGCGCAAATCCGTAACCTGCGCCAGCGCATTTTATTCATAAAACGCATGCAGATAGCCGGTGTTGTCAGCTTTTTCCTGTGTGTCTTATCCATGCTTGCCATTTACCTGACATATCAGCTGGCCGGAAACTGGATTTTCGCCTCCAGTCTGGTGTGTCTGATGTATTCATTGTGGATGTCTGTGCGGGAAATCCTGATCTCTGTTGAAGCACTGGATTTCCATCTGGATGGCATAAAAGATAATAAAAAATGAAAAACAATAAGCCATCAGCAAGCGATATTACTTACGTTCCCCTTGCGCCGGAGCACTTTGAAGGCTTGTTGTTGTTAGGCAACCGTATTCAGGGTGACGGTTATCTGTCTCATTTCTCTCTGGAAGAAATGTATCATAAGGGCTGGCACGACAATATTAATGCCAGCTACGTTGCTCTGTATAACGGTGAGATCGCCGGATTCAGACTGACCTTTGCCCACTCCCAATGGCAGCCTGACGAATGGTGTTCTGTGGCAGAGTGGCCGGTGGATCCTTCACGTGTGTGTTATTTCAAATGTAATACGGTAGACGATCGCCTGCAGGGATGTGGCATTGGCAGCCGCTTGCTGGAAATCGCCACACAAAAAGCGAAGGAACAGGGTGCCCTGGCGGGCCTGGCCCATATCTGGCTGGGTAGTCCGGGTAACAGTGCCTTTCGTTACTTCAGTAAAAACGGCGGTAAACTGATCGCCAGACACTCCGGTAAATGGCGTTATGCTTCCATTCATGAAGGCTATGATTGCCCTGTTTGTCCGGGTTATTGTGAATGCGAAGGTGCAGAAATGATGATTGTATTTCCGTAAAGAGCCATTGCCCGCTACGGTAAATACGCATCAACAGCCAATAAAAAACCCGCAATCATGCGGGTTTTCTTATTTCTGCGGCGGATACCGGAAAATTATGCTGTCAGTGTAACTCTGGCAAACTTACGTTTACCCACCTGATACACGGCCTCACCGGCTTCTGTGATCACCAGACGGGTATCTTCAACTTTTTCACCGTCAATCTTCACAGCGCCCTGCTTAATCATACGCATGGCATCAGAGGTAGAACCCACCAGTCCGGCTTCTTTCAGCAGGTTACCGATGGCAATGCCGTCAGCGTCCATGGCAACGGACACTTCCGGCATGTCATCAGGGATAGCGTTTTTCTGGAAACGCTGAATAAAGTCCTGATGCGCGCCTTCTGCTGCAGCTTCGTCGTGGAAACGGGCGATGATCTCTTTTGCCAGTTCGATTTTGATATCCCGGGGATTCGCACCGGCTTCAACCTTCGCTTTCAGCCCTGCCACTTCTTCAAGAGGACGGAAGCTCAGCAGGTCGTAGTAACGCCACATCAGATCATCAGAAATCGACATCACTTTACCAAACATATCGTTCGGTGCATCAGTTATACCGATGTAGTTATTCAGCGATTTAGACATTTTCTGCACGCCGTCTAAACCTTCCAGCAGTGGTACCATCACGACCGCCTGCTGGCTCAGACCGTTCTCTTTTTGCAGCTCACGGCCCATTAACAGATTAAAGCGCTGATCAGTACCGCCCAGCTCAACATCTGATTTCAGTGCAACAGAGTCATAACCCTGAACCAGCGGGTACAGGAATTCGTGAATAGCGATCGGCTGACCACCGTTGTAACGCTTTTTGAAGTCATCACGCTCAAGCATACGGGCTACCGTCTGGCTGGCCGCCAGTTTGATCATACCAGCCGCACCCAGCGCATCCATCCACTCAGAGTTAAAACGAATCTGCGTTTTCTCTTTATCGAGGATTTTGAACACCTGTTCCTGATACGTTTTAGCGTTTTCCAATACCTGTTCTTTGCTTAAAGGCTTGCGTGTCACATTTTTACCGGTAGGATCACCGATAAGACCGGTGAAATCACCGATCAGGAACACAACGTTATGGCCTAACTGCTGAAAGGTGCGAAGTTTATTAATCAGGACGGTGTGACCCAAATGTAAGTCTGGTGCCGTAGGATCGAAACCAGCCTTGATGGTCAGCGTCTTGCCTGACTTGAGTTTTTCAATTAACTCTTCTTCAGGCAGGATCTCATCCGTACCCCGTTTAATTTCAGCTAAAGCGGTTTGCCAATCGGTCATGCTCGTTCCACACTTATTACATTTACTGGGAAAATTTAATCGGGGCATTTTACGCATCCCAGTGAACCTTTGAAAGACTTGACCGTCAAAAATCGGCTTCCTGTGCGATCTAATCATGAAATTACAGGTGCTTTGGTGGAAAGTCGTGCTGTAACACGATATTCTCAGGCTGGGCAGTAATATGAGATTGAAATTTACCGTGGTTCTGAAAACATTCAAAAATCTTCCCAAACCACACCGGACCGGATTGGTGATCGCCAGTTTTTTACTGGGTGGTCTTATTCTTCTTCCTTCTGAACCGGTCGAAGCAAGTCGTCATCAGGAATCCCTGATTTTAGACGCAGGTGTGCGTTACCCTGTTGCGCTTTCAGTCCTTGAAACGCCGGAAATCTATGTCGAAGAAGACGAGGGTAGCTGGGAAACATTCAAAGTGGGCCGTGGCGACACACTGGCTAAAATATTTAAGCGTGCAGGTTTTTCTGCCCGCGATACTTATGACGTGACTCAGGCAGGCGAACTGGCAAAAACCCTGGTCACCCTGATTCCGGGTGACGAGTTGCAGTTGCGCGCCGGTGAAGATGGCAGTTTTGACGGACTGCGTTACGCCATTTCTTATAAAGAAGCGTTGCTTATCAAGCGCAATGCTGAAGACGATGGCCTCACCGCCCAGCTGGAAGCGAAAGAAATCGAAACCCGCTACAGCTTTGCACAGGGTGAAATCGACTCCAGCTTCTGGAATGCCGGTGTTGATGCCGGTCTGACCGACAATCAGATCATGCACCTTGCGGGCATTTTCGGCTGGGATATTGACTTCGCTATGGGTATCCGTCAGGGCGATTTGTTCAATATCGTGTATGAAGAAAACTATATCGACGGTGAATTCGTGGGTTACGGCGATATTGTTGCCGCTGAATTTGTGAATCAGGGTGAGCGCTTTGTTGCTATCCAGCACGATGACGGCAATTACTACACGCCGGAAGGCCGCAGCATGCGTAAGAGCTTTTTACGTGCGCCGATAAACTTCAAATACGTGAGTTCCAACTTTACTAAAGCCCGTTTCCACCCGGTGCAGAAACGCTGGAAATCTCACAACGGTACAGACTACGTGGCAGCCGTCGGTACGCCAATCATGGCCGCCGGTGACGGCAAGGTTATTGAAGCGTCGTATAACCGCTTTAACGGTAACTACGTGTTCATTCAGCATGGTGAGAAATACGTTACTAAGTACCTGCACCTTAAAAAGCGTGGTGTAAAGCGTGGTGACACGGTGAAACAGGGCCAGACAGTAGGCTATCTTGGTTCGACGGGTATGGTAACCGGCGCTCACCTTCACTATGAATTCCTGGTAGACGGTGTACACCGCAACCCCAGAACCGTAGAGTTGCCGAAAGCGCGTCCTATAGACTCATCAGAAAAAGACGCCTTTATGAAAATTGCTGAGGTACGCTTAGGTCAGCTGGATAACACCAAACGTCTGATGCTGGCGATGAAATAAGCCTGTCGCGCAGACAATGAACATACTGAAAATGCCCGCTATGCGGGCATTTTTGTTCCCGCACAATGAAATATAAACAACAACCGGTATGCACTATGAACACCCATAAGCTGGCAGTGCTCAGCAATGAAGCGAAGGAATATGCGCCGTTGATCCCCGCATTACTTTCTGACAACGTGGTACTTGATTGCATTACAACGGAGCCCGGGGATGTGGACAAAGACAGTGTCACCATTCTGCTGGCGGATCCGGACCTCGCTGCCGTAGTGATCCCCAAAATGCCGGCACTGAAATGGTGTCAGTCGGTTTGGGCCGGCAACAGGCCCTTACTGGCGCTGGACAGACAAGACTATCTGCTGACAGCAGCAAAGGGGATTTTCGGGGTACAGATGAGGGAATATGTGTTTACCTGGCTGTTGCACTATTCCCGCTCTGTTGATGATTATGCACAAGCACAACGCAATGCTGTCTGGTCACCTCCCCGCTATGCCCGTTTGCAGGGTAAAACGCTCGGGATCACCGGCGCGGGTTCCATTGCGGATGCATTATTGCCGGTGGCAGAAGTATTCGGGTTGAATGTCATCGGGCTAAGCCGCAGTGGTAAACCGAAAGCAGGTTACACAGCGATGTACACGCAGGCGTCGGTGTATGAGTTTGCCGGCCGGTGCGATTTTGTACTGAACCTGATGCCGGATACGCCGGACACAAGGGGTTTACTGAATGCAGACTTCTTTTCCGGGTTGTCCGGTGACTGTGTACTGATTAATGCCGGGCGTGGCTCTGCCATCGTTGAAGCGGATTTGCTCTCCGCACTGCATAACGGGCAGTTGAGAGCCGCGGTACTGGATGTCTTTAATGAAGAACCATTGCCAGCCTCACACCCATTCTGGCAACACCCTAAAATCAAAATAACGCAGCACACTGCGGCGGAATCCCGTCCTGCCGATGTGGCTGCGCTATTTGCAGATAACTTACAGCGTTATTTATCCTGTAAGCCCCTGATGCATCAGTTCGATTTTACACGGGGCTATTAGTGTTTATCCGCGGGGGTCAGTAGCGGTGACCTCTATCCGGTCAATGTGCTGTTCGCGGAAGGCTTTCAGCGCATCAAGACCGGTAAGGGGATGCAGTTCACGGAACTCAACCCAGTCAATAAGTGTAAACAGCGCCACCGACGGATAACCCCAGCCATCAAACTCGCCGGCACTGACCATTTCATTCAGCAAGCCAAGCGTAGAAGCAATACGTTCTTTCTGCAGGCGGACAAACAACTGATCGTTAGTGGCCTCAATGTCTGAACGCTTCAGCATGAAAAGCTGAACAAATGAGTCGTTGGCACCATCAATCATCGTCAACTGGTTTTCCTGGTCCCAGCTCAGAGGTGGCAGATCCAGCTTTGCCAGCAAATAACTGTGGATCACACGGGAGTCGAAGATTAACTGACCATCATCTTCAAGACACGGCACTTTCAGAGTAGGATTTTTAGATGCCAGTATGTCCCGGCCCTCACCCTCAAAGATGTTCAGATTAATAAACTCGTGCTCTGTAGCAGACAGCACGATGCGGATGCGGCGAACATAAGGCGATGTAACGGAGCCGTACAGTTTCATCATAAAATTCCTCAGCAACATTGAGAACAAAGTGATGACTACACAGTAACGGGTATAACCGGAAAATGGTACAGGGTGCACAGGTTAAATCAGACCGGTGCACCTGAGAGAATGATGAGTTACAGGATGCTCAGATACTGAAGCTTGAACCACACCCGCAGGTGGTTGTGGCGTTGGGGTTATCCACCAGAAACCGGGAACCTTCCAGACCGTCTACATAATCAACGGTACCGCCCACCAGATATTGCAGGCTCATAGGGTCGACCACCAGCGTAACGCTGTCTTTTTCGATGGTCATGTCACCTTCATTTACCTTCTCGTCGAAAGTGAAGCCATACTGAAAGCCCGAGCAGCCACCGCCAGTGACATACACACGCAATTTCAGATTCGGATTTTCTTCCTCTGTGACCAGCTCTTTCACTTTCTTCGCAGCAGAATCAGAAAAATCGATTGGCAGCGCCATTTCTACAGACATAGTTACCTCGCTAAATACCCCGGGCTTTCGCCCTGAAAACATCCCTGAACGTCTCACAAACCTGAACAGGCCGGGACCACACATCAGCTCAGTAGCAGAGCCGGTGAACGGGATATGGCTAATTATCTAATACCTGACCAAATCAATCAACTAATCCGCACAATTCTGTGCTCCGCGACTCTGACCGGAAACTGCTGAAAACAACATTCGTTTGCACCACACGAAGACGAGCGCACCAAAACAATGCAACCAGCACGGGTAACGTGTCCGGCTGAATCTCTAACTCATTGAAATTATGTATTAAAAAAACAGGCATAGTTTTCGCTAACTCTATGTCGGGTTAACATCCCATGCTTTCCAGCATAATGAGTTTTTACCACAGAGCCGGCCGAAGACCGGATGTGACACAATCTGTTATCAGGCAATGATGCCCGGCGTTGAACTATCAGCGCCGGGCTTTTTTATTTAAGGGCACAATCAATGAGTGTTGAAAAATTTAATCTTTTCTCCTTCACCGGAAAAATGAAAATTCTCCACCTGTCATGGATGGTCTTCTTCGTGACCTTCGTGGTGTGGTTCAACATGGCACCGCTTAAACAGGTGATCATGAATGATATGGGGCTGAGCATTGAAGAATGGAAGACCTTACTGATCCTCAATGTGGCGCTGACCATTCCGGCCCGAGTGATCATTGGTGCACTCACTGATAAATACGGCCCCCGCATCGTCTACTCCGCATTGCTTGCCGTCTGCTCTGTGCCCTGTTTTGTATTTGCCTTCGCCGACAATTTCACTCAGTTAGCCATTGCCCGTTTTGCTCTGGGCTTTATCGGCGCAGGTTTTGTAATTGGTATTCGTATGGTCAGTGAGTGGTTCCCTCCTAAAGAACTGGGCACTGCCGAGGGTGTGTATGGTGGCTGGGGCAACTTTGGTTCTGCGGCTGCAGCATTTACGTTGCCGTCGCTGGCACTGCTGTTTGGCGGTGATGATGGCTGGCGCTACGCCGTTGCCCTTACCGGAGTACTTTGCCTGATCTTCAGTGTGATTTACTTCACCAACGTCACAGATACGCCCAAAGGCTCGACTTACTTCCGTCCGAAAAACCTGGGTGGGATGGAAGTCACCAGTAAAGGCGATTTCTTCTTTCTGCTGGTGATGAAAACACCTATGTATGCCGCGCTGGCACTACTGAACTGGAAATTATCCCCGCAAGGCGTAGCCATGCTCAGCGAAAGTGTAGCGGTAACCCTCTATGTGCTACTGGCTGCGCTGTATCTTTTTGATGCCTGGTCTACCTTCAAAGTGAACCGCGAAATATTTAAAACGCCGGTTGCTCCTGAACACCGTTATGAGTTTAAACAGGTTGCGGTTCTGAACATCCTGTATTTTGCGACCTTTGGTTCAGAACTGGCAGTAGTTTCAATGTTACCGGCTTTTTTTGCTGAAACCTTTGAACTGTCAATGGCAACAGCCGGCCTGCTGGCGGGTATGTATGCATTTATGAACCTGATGTCCCGCCCCGGCGGTGGCTTAATTTCTGACAAATTCGGCCGTAAAAAAACGCTGCTTATCCTCACCGCCGGTCTGGCACTGGGCTACTTCACGTTAAGCCATATTACCGGTCAATGGCCCGTCTGGCTGGCAGTCCTTGCCGTTATGGCCTGTTCTTTCTTCGTGCAATCCGGTGAAGGTGCTGTATTTGCCGTAGTCCCCCTCATCAAGCGTCGCCTGACTGGCCAGATAGCAGGTATGACAGGTGCTTACGGTAATGTGGGTGCAGTGACTTATTTAACGGTTTACTCTTTTGTTGATGCCTCCGTCTTCTTCCTGGTGATCAGTGCCACTGCTGCACTGGGCTTTGTAGCACTGCTATTCATGCGTGAACCGGGAGGTACTATTACCGAAGTCAATGAAGATGGTACAGTTGAACTTATTCAGGTAGGTTCACACTAGGACCCTTCCGTTTGTCACAATTAGATCTCAGTTTTGGCGGTTACAGCACGCAGGGCATCAAAGATGAAAATCAGGATGCCTTTGCGGCCTGGCAGGCCAGAGACCACACAGTAAAAGACAAAGGTATCGCCGTCGCCATTGCCGACGGCGTGTCTGCCTGTACACGGGCAAAGGAAGCGGCTAACACAGCCGTCACCAACTTTATTCACGACTACATGCAAACCCCGGCAAGCTGGACCGTTCAGCGCGCCGCAGGCCAGGTACTTAACAGCCTTAACCGCTGGTGTCACGGGCAGTATGACTATTCTCACGGTGGCTACAGCCAGATGCTGACTACGCTCAGCAGCGTGATATTCAAATCCCGCTGCGGATTTATGCTTCACGTGGGAGACAGCCGGATCTACCGCTATTCGCAGGGCAACCTGGAACAACTCACCCGTGATCATTCAGCCAGACAGGGCAGCAATATTGTTCTTACACGGGCCATCGGGCTGGAGGCAAAACTGGATGTGGATTTTTCCCGTTTTGCGCTGAATAAAGATGAAATTTACGTACTGACAACCGACGGCGTTACTAACTTTTTGTCTTCAAGGCAAATCCGTCATCATCTCGACAGTCACACCAATGATCTCGAACAAACGGCATTTAATATCGTCAGTGCAGCCCTGAAAGCAGGCAGCGACGACAACACAACCTGCCTGCTGGTAAAGGTGAATGATTTGCCCGCCGGTGATGCCGCGGATGCAGATGCAATGCTGGATTCCTTGCGCCTGTTGCCGCCGCTGGAACCCGGTCACAAAGTTGACGGTTACCGGGTGATTGAACAGTTTTTTAATGGTACCCGCTCCAGTTTGTACAAAGTCGCCGATGAAAAAACCGGTAAAGTGTACGGCTTAAAAACGCCTACGGAGTATTTTGAAGACGATCCCACCCATCTGAAGGGTTTTCTGCGGGAAGAGTGGATAGGCAAACACCTGGATAACCCCGCCGTGATGAAGGTCTTTCCCCGGCCTGAGAATGCCAGATTTATTTATCACATCTGCGAATACGTTGAAGGGATCACCTTGCGACAGTGGATGATTGATAATCCGAAACCCGCCCCGGAAAAGGTACGCCGCATCGTTAAACAGATTATTGCCGGACTCAGAGTATTTCAGCGTAATGATATGGTGTACCGCGACATCAAACCGGAAAACATCATGCTTACCGATACCGGTGAAGTCAAAATCATTGATTTCGGTACTGTACAGGTAAAGGCTCTGCTGGAAACCGGTGAACAGGAACAGGAAGACTACCCGGTGGGATCGGTAAACTATATTGCGCCGGAATTTTTGATCGACAACCAGAGCGATTTCCAATCCGACCTGTTTTCTCTCGGGGTTGTGGTGTACGAAATGTTCACCGGCGAACTCCCGTATCAGCCCTTTAAATTCAAAGATTACATTCCGGCCAACGTCTTTGAATACAAGTACCGCAGCCTGAAATCGTTTCGTCCCGATCTGCCGGCGTGGCTGGATATCTGCCTGAAAAAAGCCACGCAACCGGAACGGGAGAAGCGGTTTAATGCCTATTCTGAGTTCGAAACCGCGTTAAGTAATCCGAAAGATCTCATTGTCAGTGAACAAACATTCTCTCCTTTGCTGGAGCGCAATCCCGTCCTGTTCTGGCAAATGATTTGCGGCGTACTTTGCGGGGTCATTGTGTGGCTGACCTGGCTGCTCAACCGCTGATGCGTTAACCGTGACTGAACTTATTCTTTAGTTTTCTGTAAAAAACAGTGATGTTATGACAGCCTGACAATCAGGCGCAGGAGACACTAATGAATAAAGTTACATCATTACTAATTGTTGCCCTTACCCTTACGCTGGCCGCCTGTGCCAGCCAGCCTGCATACCGCGAAGCTTCGAATGGCGGCTTCGGTTATACGGAAACCAAACTTACTGATGCTCAATACCGTGTGTACTTCAAAGCCAGAGGCTCAGATAAAACCAGAGCCATGGATTACGCCATGCTTCGAGCTGCTGAAATTACGCTGGAAAATCAATATGACTGGTTTACGGTAACGGAGCGCGAAACACTCGTGGATAAAGAGACCGTGCCGACGGGTCCTGAGACGATGTTTTCACAGCGCTACGCCAGGGTGACTGAATGCGGTGCACTTACCTGCCGGACAAGCTGGCAGCCTCAGACCATGGTTTCCACCGGTGTTTTTATCGGCGGCCGTGAGCAGAGTGAAATTGAGAGTACGCTGAATATAAAGATGGGTAAAGGCACCGCGCCGGAAGACAACGAAACCTTTAATGCTGAGCAGGTAAAAACCAACCTGCTGATGCAATTGGAAACAGAATAAAACTAACGTTTAACTGTCCAGACTCCCCTCCTCTGGCGGGGAGTCGTATACATCAATCCAGTTTACGCTGTTGATATACTCTCCCCGTTTACTTTTCCATTGAAATACCTCTGTGGAAAACACAATCTGTTCAGGAATAAATCCCGCCGGTAGTGTGAACTCCTCATCAACGGTCTGGAAAAACTTAAATCCCCATTTGATGTTTCCATTGGGTAGAAATCCCCCCTCACCGGCTTTAATTTCGTGAGGTTTTCCACCCAGACTCCCTTTAATGAGTACCGCAAGCTCACCTTTCAGCATGGCTTTATTTTCATTTTGCTGAAGTAACACCGCCTTGATCCGGTAACGGTTATCGCTGGCCAGGGGAGATACCTGGATCCCGTCGATGAAAAAGCCGTCCTGAGTCACTTCAGGAGCAACCACCCGCTGATAAAAGCTGAGCTGTTCTTCCAAAGAACGCCCCTGCAGCTCTCTGGCTTCGAGCATCTTCTTGTACGATGACACCGAGCTGGCTGCCATCACGCTTTCCACCTGCAATGCAGCAACCTGTTTTCGTAACGCTGCGTTTTCATCTTCCAGATATTGCCGGGTCTGCTTTTCACTCAGCGCGACTTTTTCTTCGTTTTGCTGCTGAAACTGCGCCAGCTGATAACCCGTGACCAGCATAAACAACAATCCGGCCACACAGGCCAGGGTAAACCTGTACAGCCCCCATTTTTGGATTAATTCAGCGCGTTGTAACGGTAACTTCATTGTTCTTCTTTATTCAATTTTAAACCAACAAACAGGCACACTACTTGATAGGAAAAGCAGTGACTTATGATAGAATAACGCCACAGCAAAAGGATAAGCCACTTTAATGCGACTTTCAGCACTTCGCCAGGAACTAGCCCATCCCAGAACCTCCGTTCAGGTGTGTATGCTGGGCATTGTGGGAGGCCTCATTGCTGCCGGCCTGATAATCCTGTTCCGGTTATGTGTGGAATGGGTGCAAGGTAGTGCGCTTACGTTGTTAAAGCAAGTGGTTTCCGATGAATGGATGGTGTGGTTCCTGATGCCGCTGTGCGCAGTCGCCTGCATCCTGATCATTGCCTGGATCACGGGGTTCAAACATTACCGCCTCGGCATTCCTTTCGTTATCCACCGTGTTAAACATCACTACGGACTGATCCCGTTCCGAACCACAATTAATCAATTCTTTGGCGGTATGCTGGCGCTGGCCGGCGGTTTTGTTGTTGGCCGTGAAGGGCCGTCTGTACACCTTGGTGCATTTGGCAGCAGCTTCCTTGGCCAGTGGTTGCGTCTTCCCTATAACAGTATTCGTATACTGGCGGGTTGCGGCATTGCAGCCGGTATATCGGCTTCATTCAACACTCCTTTTGCCGCGGTCATCTTTGTAATGGAAGTGGTGCTCAGAGAATATAAAATTCACATCTTCGTACCGGTGATGCTGGCGGCAGCCATAGGTTCGGTGCTCACCCGTATGGTGTTCGGGGAAGTGAACGAGTTATCCTTTCTTGCTATCGCCGCCTTTGATGAATGGATGTATTTCTATTTCATTTTCCTTGGCATTGCTCTTGGTGCGCTGGCAACCTTATTTAATTCTCAACTGATGCGGGTAATGCAATTTTTCCGGCCGATTAATATGATCTGGCGACTCATTCTTGCTGCGCTTATCACCGGTACCATCGGCATCTTTCTGCCGGAAAGTTTAGGCGCCAGCTTTGATGACGTGGACCATCTTTTCCACACCCATCCTGGCACCTTACTACTCCTGTCGATTCTTTCGGCCAAACTGATCCTGGCGATTTTTGCCATCGGACTGGGCGTCCCGGGGGGTATTATCGGACCGGTCATGGTGATTGGTATGCTGGCGGGCTCTGTACTGTTAATGCCCCTGCAATCGCTGGTAGACGTTGATGATTACACCAGCAGCTTTGCCCTGCTCGGCGTTGCCGGCATGCTTACAGCAGTACTGCATGCTCCCCTTGCAGCACTGTCGGCAGTGATGGAGTTGTCGTACAGTCCGGAAATTATTCTGCCGGCCATGCTGGTGATTGTACCGGCATACGTTACGGCCACCCAGTTTTTAGGCAACCGGTCAATCTTCATCCGCCAGCTCGATTATCAGAATCTGCCGTATGCCGTGACCTCTATCCGCGAAGCACTGGAAAAAACCGGTGTGCTGGCAGCCATGACCACCGAATACAAACTGTTCCTGGATGCGCCGGAACAGGCTATCGAAAATTATCTGTCTGAGAATCCCACTTACGTGGTGGTACAGAAATCCCGTACAGAGCTGGATGTGCATTACAAACTGGTTCAATACGATGTCAGTCTGGACCATAATGCACACCCATTAAGTTATTTCAGTATGGAAGGTGTCAGCAGTCAGGCCACGTTGCACGAAGTGTACGAAAAGCTGAAAAACGGCCGGAGCGGAGCAGTGTATGTATACGACCAGTCTGTGCAGGAAGTCAAAGGGGTAATTACCTGGAACATTCTGCAAACCTTCCTGCAAAGAGCACAGTATTAACGGAAACCGGTTATGATTTTGTGGTTAAAAGCGTTACACATCTTTTTTATGGTCGCCTGGCTGGCGGGAATTTTTTATCTTCCGCGGCTGTTTGTTTATCATGCAGAAGCAAAAGAACAAAATATTCGCGATCAATTTAAAATAATGGAAAGAAGGCTATGGTTTTTTGTCACGCCTTTTGCCATATTAACACTTATATTCGGTGTGTCCCTGATTTACGTTTACGGCATGGCCTGGTTCCGGGCTTCAGCGTGGCTACATGTTAAACTAACGCTTTTACTTGCCATTTATGCATATCACTTCTATTTATTTAAACTGGTTAATCAATTTGCCCGCGACGAAAATACCCGGTCGCCGAAGTTTTACCGTTTTTTAAATGAAGCACCCGTACTACTTTTACTGGCAATTGTGATCTTAGCTGTCGTTAAACCGTTCTAAAACCATTAGCAGGCCAGTTTAACCCGCTTTATCCTAAGCGATATCGTTGTCATAAAATTAAAGGAAGCAATTTTGTGGCGAATTTTCTCCGGAAACGTGACAAGGCAAACCAAGACATGGATGTGAGTAACGAACATTTGAAGTCCTTACTGGAAAAGACCGATGAGGCTTTTCAGGCGCTTCTGAAAGAACCGGATTCAGACGAACTCAACGACGCCTATGAAGCGGCGCGGGTGGAACTGAACAGTTACATCAGCTCAATGCGTCACAATCTCGCCCAGCGACTTAAGTAAAGCTTTTCAAGCCGGCGGAAGCCCTACTCTTTCATCTGCACAAAAGTTTCAAACTGATCAGGCAAAACGCCGGCCAGTTCACCGGCCAGGAAAACATACTCTTTCAGCATCGCCGGTAACTGTGCAGCCAGTTGCGGAAGATGCTGCTGCAAAGCCGCTGCCTGTTCATCTGTACGCCTTTCCATTGCGAGACCGGGATTCGCCAGAGTTGAAAATAACTTGAGACAGCGGGACAGCCGCTTTGCAGGATCTTCGCTTCCCTTCACGCCTTTATCTTTCTCAGGGTTTGCCACAGCCAGTTGCCATGCTTTTTGCCATACCGGTTCAAGCCTGCCATGGGCGCTGAGCAAACCGTTAAGCCATGCCGTTAACTCCTTGCGCTCTTCGGCATTGTCATGCCACTGACAAACTCCGGGCAGCAACGACGTATTATTTCTCATCGCTTGTAAGTTCTGCCTTAAACCGTCCATCAGGCCCTCTGCCATGTGTTCAAACGAGACATCAGAAGCCGCCACTGGCGCATTCGCCACCAGCCAGGGCATCCATTGTTCGGGCATAGGAATTTCAGGACTGGTTGCCACAGCGAAAATGAATCCGCGACAATGGCATTGCGACGGGAGCAAAGCCGCCAGAGCCGGTTCTGCAAATAATGATAAAAACGGCGTGCTGTTATTTTCCATTTATTCTGAACACTTTGATTAACCACGAAGAATCGTTATGCTGCATACACTATAACAATAACACTTAAATGGAGTACGCAGTATGGCAAGTGACAAATCAGGCTATATTGTTGCGGCGGCTTTTATTGGTCCGGGAACAGTAACAACGGCCAGCATGGCCGGCGCAGGTTTTGGTTTTCACCTTGTTTGGGCACTCCTGTTTTCTGTAATAGCCACTATGGTATTGCAGGATATGGCTGCGCGGCTGGGCACAGGAACCGGAAAGGGATTGTCGGATGCCTTAATGACACTGACAGAAAATAAAGCCTTACGCATTACCATTGCGGCTTTGATTGTGTCCGCCATCGGTATTGGCAATGCGGCCTATGAATCCGGCAACCTTACCGGAGCAGCCATAGGCCTGGATGCCATTACTCCGTTAGGTACGTCTCAATGGGCTGTCATCCTGGGCGCACTTGCAGCGCTGTTGTTGTACACCGGAAAGTATAAATTAATTGAGTCAGTGCTGGTGTCACTGGTTGCCATCATGGCGCTGGTGTTTGTCATCACCCTGTTTTTTGCCGGGCCGGACTGGTCTGCCATGCTCAGTCAACTTCTTCATCCGCAACTTGATGCCGGCACGATTACCATGGTACTGGCTCTTGTGGGTACCACTATCGTCCCTTACAACCTGTTCTTACATGCCAGCCTTGTGGCACAGCAGTACGGGAAAACAAACGACGATGCCGTTCTGAAGGCCTGCAGGAAGCAATCTGTGACTGCTATCGGGTTCGGGGGCATTATTACGATGATTATCGTTGCCACCGCGATGACCGCGTTTTACGGACAAAGTGAATCTCTTGATGCAGGTAATATGAGTCGTCAGCTTGCGCCGGTACTCGGGGATTACGCACAGTGGTTTTTTGCCGCCGGTTTGTTCGCTGCCGGTCTCACCAGCGCCATAACCGCCCCTCTGGCAGCATCCTACGCGGTGTGCGGTGCTTTGGGTAAACCAACGGATATGACAGGCCGGTTATTTAAAGGAGTGTGGCTGGTAGTAATTCTGAGTGGTGTGATTATCGCCAGCATCGGCATTAAACCATTACTCGCCATTTTGTTCGCTCAGGCCACTAACGGGCTGCTTCTGCCCTTTATTGCGGTATTTTTATTAGCCGTCATGAACCGGAAATCACTGCCTGCCACATACAGAAACAGCATGTTCAGCAACCTCACCGGTGCTGCAATCGTGCTGTTTGTCGTATGTCTCGGGCTGTATAAAGTCGCCTCACTGTTTTTGTGAGGCGCAATATCAGCCGGCCGGCTGACTGATCAGGCTTTACCTGCCAGTCTGCCAAGCACATTGTTCAGCATGTTACGGCTGCAACCAAAGTTAATGCGGAAATGATCCGGCGCAAGGAAGTCAGCGCCGGGTGATGGTCCCACGCCCCGGCTTTCTGCCCATTTCTGCACATTCGCCACATCCAGCCCGCTGGCGTCTATCCATGCCAGAAATGTTGCCTGCGACTGATGCACTTTCAGACCGTCAATCGCATTCACCTGTTCAATCAGTGTTGCCTGGTTACCTCTCAGGTAGGTCAGCAATTCAGAATGCCACTGATCACATTGGGTAAAGGCCGCTTCAGTGGCCACCAGCCCCAACAGGTTTACCCACGGCATGTGACCGGCTGCGGACTGCACGAACTGCTGACGCAGCTGACGGTCAGGGATAATCGCAAATGAAGCACCCAGACCGGCCACGTTGAAGGTTTTACTGGCAGCCATCAGGGTAACGCTGACATCTTTCAGCGCTTCCACTCTGCCTGCCGGAATGTGTTTTACTGTTTCATCGAGGATCAAATCGCAGTGAATTTCATCACTGCACAATTTCACGTCATTTTGCAGGCAAATCTCAGCGACACGATCAATCTCCTGCTGGCTCAGCACACTTCCCACAGGATTCATCGGGTTGCACAGAATAAGTAACTTACACTTTGGATCCGCGGCCTGGGCTTCCAGCTCAGAAAAATCCAGTGTAGGCCGGCCGTCTACGTCAACGGTACCGATATCGACACGCTCCATGCTGTTAATTTTTGGCGCAGCCAGCAACGGCGGATAATTGGGCGTTTGCACCATCACTTTATCACCGGGCTTACAATACGCTTTAATGGCAATGTTAAATGCCGGCACGACGCCCGGCGTCCATACCAGCCAGTCAGGATCAATAACCCAGTCGTGTTTGTCTTCAAGCCAGCGCTGAACAGCCTCAATAGCCGGCTTGTACTGTGCCGGCAATACATAACCCATGATGCCGTGATCAACACTGGAAGAGAGTGCATCCAGAATGGCGGGGGCGCAACGGAATTCCATATCGGCAACCCATGCCGGAATGATGTCCTGACCGGCGTATTTCTGCCATTTAAAAGAATAGGTATCCTGACGGGAAGGCGTATCGTCGAAATTGAAAGGCACGTGAGATTTTCCTGTGTTGCAGTGCTAAAAGAGAGTGCGAGAAGGCCCCTGCGGGCCATATCTTTGTGCCTGTAACACTACAACGATTAACGGTCAGCTTCAATCCACCAGTTGCTTAACTTTCTGCACCAGGTTTTCTGTTGTGAACGGTTTGGCGAGAAACTGGGTGGCTCCGCCTTTTTTCGCTGCGATTACCGTGTCACGTGTGGCATCAGCCGTCAGTAAGATGAAGGGGGTTTTCAATCCTGCTTCACGGCACGCTTTCAGCAACGTCAAACCGTCGTATTGGGGCATGTTCTGATCACTGATGATCAAAGACAAATTATCCTGCGGCTGGTTGACTAAAAAGTCGTGCGCCATCTCACTCCGGCTGAAAGCAAACACATTAGCACCCAGCTCTTCTTCCAGTGCATAGGTCACAATGTCTAACGTTATCGTATCATCATCTATCACCGCGATGGTGTATTCAGCCACACTTTACTCCTTAACAGCATTGCTACAGCAGCTCTGAACTATTTCTCTTTCCGGACTTTCCGGCGCTCAATGTAGACACATACATTGCCGGATCCGGCGCAACATGAAGAATAAGTCTTATTCACCGGGATTGAAACAATACTTCAGGCGAAAAAAAAGCGTCCATCAGGACGCTTTTTCAAAAATACTCAGTACTTATTTCGCACGGCCGGCACGTTTACGGTCGTTTTCAGTCAGCAGCTTCTTACGAATACGGATGCTTACCGGCGTAACTTCTACCAGTTCATCGTCATCGATAAATTCCAGCGCCTGTTCAAGAGACATCTTCACAGGTGGAACAAGAGTTTGCGCTTCATCAGTACCTGATGCACGCACGTTTGTCAGCTGCTTACCTTTCAGGGCGTTTACTGTCAGGTCGTTGTCACGGCTGTGAATACCGATGATCATACCTTCGTAAACTTCAACACCGTGTCCGATGAACAGACGACCGCGTTCCTGCAGGTTAAACAGAGCGTTAGTCAGTGCTTTACCCATTGCGTTTGCAATCAGTACACCGTTCTTACGCTTACCGATAGTACCGCCTTTGTGCGGACCGTAGTGGTCGAACGTGTGGTACAACAGACCAGAGCCTGAAGTCATAGTCATAAACTCAGTCTGGAAACCAATCAGACCACGGCTTGGAATGATGAAGTCCATACGGATACGGCCTTTACCATCCGGGTTCATGTCACGCATTTCTGCTTTACGCAGACCAAGCTGTTCCATGATTGAACCCTGGTGCTCGTCTTCACAGTCGATAGTCAGTGTTTCAAACGGTTCCTGCAGCTCGCCGTCAACTTCTTTCAGGATTACTTCCGGGCGTGATACCGCCAGCTCGTAACCTTCGCGACGCATGTTTTCAATCAGGATACCTAAGTGCAGTTCACCACGGCCTGATACGCGAAATTTATCCGGGTCAGTCGTTTCTTCAACGCGCAGTGCCACGTTGTGTACCAGCTCGTCCTGCAGACGCTCAAGGATGTTACGTGAAGTCACGTACTTACCTTCTTTACCCGCAAACGGAGATGTGTTCACCTGGAACGTCATGGTTACTGTTGGCTCATCAACACTCAGAGGCGGTAACGCTTCCACTGTATTTACGTCACACACAGTGTCAGAGATTTTCAGTTCGCCCAGACCGGTAATCGCGATGATGTCACCTGCATGAGCAGATTCAACTTCATGACGCTCAAGACCTAAGTAACCCAGTACCTGACCCACTTTACCGTTACGCTTCTTACCATCAGCACCAACAACAGTAACCTGCTGGTTCATCTTCACGCTACCGCGCTTAACACGACCAACTCCGATTACGCCAACATATGAGTTGTAGTCCAGCTGAGAGATCTGCATCTGGAATGCACCGGCAGGGTCTGCATTTGGCGCTTCAACCTGATCCACGATTAACTGGAACAGTGGCGTCATGTCTTCGCCTTTGGTGTCTGCATCCATTGATGCCCAGCCGTTAAGGGCTGATGCATAGATAACCTGGAAGTCCAGCTGCTCGTCAGTCGCACCTAAGTTATCGAACAGGTCAAAAACCTGATCCATTACCCAGTCAGGACGTGCGCCCGGCTTGTCAATTTTATTGATTACTACGATTGGCTTCAGACCCTGAGCAAACGCTTTTTGCGTTACGAAACGGGTTTGCGGCATAGGACCTTCCTGCGCATCAACCAGCAGCAGTACTGAGTCAGCCATCGACATTACACGTTCAACCTCACCACCGAAGTCGGCGTGTCCCGGGGTGTCTACGATGTTGATGCGGTAGTCATTCCAGTTAATGGCGGTGTTTTTCGCCAGAATGGTAATACCACGCTCTTTCTCGATGTCGTTAGAGTCCATTACCCGTTCCTGGGCTTCGCCACGGCTTTCCAGCGTACCGGATTGCTGTAACAGTTTGTCAACCAGAGTCGTTTTACCATGGTCAACGTGCGCGATAATCGCGATATTGCGTAACTTATTAATATCAGTGGTGTTCATTGGGTCAAAGCCTTGGAAATCAGCGTTGCAGATGTAAGAAAAACATCAGGCAGATTTGATTACAAAAACGGAATAGTGAAATGTGCGCGGATTGTACAGAAATTCCTTTCGCTTTGCGCATATTTTTTTATTTTTCTTTGTGACACTTTTCTGAATTGTGAGCGGATCTAATTTATTCCAATGTTTTATCAATGATCCTACTAGTATCCGGGTTTGCTTTGTTCTAGTCTAAGCATCAGTTCTTATCTTCATATACTGCAATTTCTGCATTGTCACAGCCTTTATTCTTCTGCTCCGGTTCGAATCATGCCGGTACGGATAAATCACGGCTTTATAATGTTCAGCAGTCCGATAGAACCCGATGAATCAAAAACACCCTTACGCACCAAAACAGAGCTTCACTGCACCGTTATAGTGCATTTGCGTTTGTGGATTTTTGTGCTACTGCCTGCTAAGCCGCGTTTTACCGTCTTCATGTAAGTGGCATGAAAATAGCTTTAATGATTCTCAATTATTTTGGAGTGAAATTGTTCATTCCACGTTTATTCTAATAAATCCGGAGGACACGATGTCAATAGAAAAGGCATTAGAGCTGATCAAAGAAAGCGAAGCTAAATTTGTAGACTTACGCTTTACCGACACAAAAGGCAAAGAGCAACACGTATCGATCCCTGCGGGTCTGGTCGATGATGAGTTCTTTACAGAAGGTAAAATGTTCGATGGTTCTTCAATTTCTGGTTGGAAACACATCAACGAATCAGACATGATCCTGATGCCAGACTCAACAACTTGCGTTGTTGACCCGTTCGCAGAAGAAACTCAGGTAAACATCCGTTGTGACATCGTCGAGCCGACTACTCTTGAAGGCTACGACCGTGACCCTCGTTCTGTTGCACGTCGTGCAGAAGAGTTCCTGAAGTCTACTGGTATCGGTGACACTGCTTTCTTCGGTCCAGAGCCAGAATTCTTCCTGTTTGACGATGTGAAATTCCACACTGACATGGCGGGTTCTTTCTTCAAGATCGATTCTTCTGAAGCAAAATGGAACTCCGGTGCAGAATTCGAAGGCGGTAACCTTGCTCACCGTCCAGGCGTAAAAGGCGGTTACTTCCCGGTTCCACCAGTAGACTCAGCACACGACATCCGTGGCGCAATGTGTCTGGTTATGGAAGAAATGGGTCTGGTAGTTGAAGCTCACCACCACGAAGTAGCAACTGCTGGTCAGAACGAAATCGCTTGTGCTTTCAACACGCTGGTTAAGAAAGCTGACGAAGTGCAAATCTATAAGTATGTTGTTCACAACGTTGCAAATGCATACGGTCAGTCTGCGACATTCATGCCTAAGCCTTTGGTTGGCGACAACGGTTCTGGTATGCACGTTCACCAGTCTATCGCTAAAGATGGCAAAAACATCTTCGCAGGCGACAAGTACGCTGGTATGTCTGAAGAAGCGCTGTACTACATCGGTGGTATCATCAAGCATGCCCGTGCAATCAACGCATTCACTAACGCTTCTACTAACTCGTACAAGCGTCTGGTACCAGGCTTTGAAGCACCGGTTATGCTGGCTTACTCTGCACGTAACCGTTCTGCGTCAATCCGTATTCCTTACGTAACAAGCGATAAAGCGCGTCGTATCGAAGTACGTTTCCCTGACCCGACTGGTAACCCTTACCTGGGCTTCACTGCTATGTTAATGGCAGGTATCGACGGTATCATCAACAAGATTCACCCTGGTGACTCTATGGATAAAGACCTGTACGACTTACCACCAGAAGAAGCAGCAGAAATCCCAACTGTTTGTAGTTCACTGGAAATGGCTCTGGAAGCACTGGATAACGACCGCGACTTCCTGAAAGCCGGTGGCGTTATGACTGACGACATGATCGATGCATACATCGGTCTGAAGTCTGAAGAAGTGACTAAACTGAACATGTCTACTCACCCTGTTGAGTTCGACATGTACTACAGCGTATAAGACACTCGCTGATTTGATTTGAAAAAGCCCGCATCTGCGGGCTTTTTTTCGTCCCGGCTTTTGCTAGACTGAGAATTCTTTCGTTGTGAAAATGGTGTCCGATGATACTTCGCATTTTGCTTGTCACCGCTATGTTCGTGCCCTCAGTACAGTCTCAAACAATTTATAAAGTCGTGAAAGAAGACGGTACCGTTCTGTATACAGACGTGCCACAGGACGGCGCAGAGACCCTTGAGTTCGAAGCCAATACCAGTAACGTTGCAGACAGCCCCGACATCAAAGCGACGCAACAAACACAATCCCGCGATAAACAGCCCGACTATGAAGTATCCATTACCTCTCCGGAACCGGAAGCCACAATTCGTAATAACAACGGTCAGTTTTCTATAACTGCCGCTACCACCCCGGCCTTCCGTGGCCGCTACCGTCTTACTTTCGACGGCCAGCCAACCCGCATCAACAGTAGCGGTAAGTTCAACCTCACCGGCATTGACCGTGGCGCCCATACTTATCATGTAGACATAATTGATAATAAGGGCAAGACTCTTGCATCATCTCCTCAGCAAACACTTTATTTGCATCAGGCATCAGTGTTTATCAATAACAATTAGCGTTCTATGGTGGCGCAGCCAGCGCACCATGCGGGTTCATCAGAAAATTTTATTTTGGTGCAATTAACACCGTTTGAACGCATTAAACTATAATGCACCATAAAAGTGCAAACGAGGAATACTCGGCATGCAAGCCACCGAGTTTGAAACAAACCATTTATTGAACAACCTGAACACAGCGTTGGTAATGGTCAACGAACGGTTGCAAATCGTTTATGCCAATCACGCAGGGGAAGCGTTGTTCGAGACTGGGGTGAAGCAGCTCTCCGGACACAAGCTATCGGATTTTTTTGCGCCGAACGCCATCAATGATGCCCGTTTGCGGGCGGCAATTCGTCGTGGCGAAGACTTTACCGAAAACGATTTACGTCTGTGCTTCAAAGACGGGCGTTGTGTATTGTCTGATCTCACTGTCACTAACCTGAATACTGATGACGGCCCTAAACTGATGTTTGAGGTGCGCCGTATCGATCAGCAACGCCGCATCTCCAGAGAAAATCAGCAAAATGCCCAGCACGATGCCGCCAGAGAACTGATCCGCGGCCTCGCCCATGAAATTAAGAATCCCTTAGGGGGAATTCGCGGTGCCGCCCAGTTGCTGGAAAAAGAGCTGACAAATCCCGACCATAATGAATTCACGCAGATGATCATCGAGCAATCAGACCGGCTGCGAAACCTGGTTGACCGTTTGCTCGGGCCCAACGCGCTGCCAAGGCTTGAGTGGAGTAATCTCCATCAGGCGCTTGAGAAAGTGCGCAGCCTGATGAGGGTCGACTCAGATAACCCAATCACTATCATCCGCGATTATGACCCGAGTATTCCGGATCTGAAAGTAGACCAGGACATGATTCAGCAATCGGTGCTGAACATCTTAAGAAACAGTGTTCAAGCGCTCACAGAAGCGAAAACACCGTCACCGCAAATACGGCTTGTTACCCGTATAGACAGACAAATGACCATTTTGGGTAAGCGGCACTCTCTGGTGGCCAAAATCCAGATCATTGATAACGGACCGGGTATTCCCGCCGCAATCAGAGATACCCTTTTTTATCCCATGGTCAGCAGCAAGCAAAACGGAAGCGGGCTGGGCCTGTCTATTGCACAAACATTAATAAATCACCACGGCGGAAAAATTGAGGTAGACAGCCATCCGGGCCACACCGAATTTACGCTATATCTCCCTGTCCCCAGAAAGGAGTCGGATAATGAATAATGAATCCGTATGGATTGTAGATGACGACAGCTCAATCCGCTGGGTTCTGCAAAAGGCATTACAGGCAGCCAATATCGGGTGTTTGAGTTTTGAGAATCCTGAAGATCTTTTACTGCAATTACAAAGTGGCCAGCGCCCTGAGGTTATCGTGTCAGATATCCGTATGCCTCAGATGGACGGCATGACACTGCTGGGGGAAGTACATAATACTGACCCGCTCATTCCGGTCATCATCATGACCGCGCATTCTGATTTAGACAGTGCTGTAAATGCCTACCAGAGTGGTGCGTTTGAATATCTGCCCAAACCTTTTGATATCGACGAAGCCGTTACGCTGGTGCAGCGGGCGCTGGCCCATGCACGGGAACAGAGCCGGCAAAATCAGGTACCTCAGGATGAAGCGGTTACTGAAATTATCGGTGAAGCGCCGGCCATGCAGGAAGTTTTCCGTGCCATCGGCCGGTTGTCCCGCTCCTCCATCAGCGTGCTGATTAATGGCCAGTCCGGTACAGGTAAAGAGCTTGTTGCTCATGCCCTGCACCGTCACAGCCCCCGGGCGGCCAATCCGTTTATTGCACTGAATATGGCAGCCATTCCGGCAGACCTGGTGGAATCGGAACTCTTCGGTCACGAAAAAGGCGCCTTTACCGGCGCACAAACTGCCCGTCAGGGCCGTTTTGAACAGGCAAACGGCGGTACCCTTTTCCTTGATGAAATTGGTGATATGCCGCTGGACGTTCAGACCCGTTTGTTACGGGTACTGGCTGACGGACAATTTTATCGCGTCGGCGGACATCAATCGGTGACTGTTGATGTACGGATCATCGCTGCAACCCACCAGAATCTGGAAAAACGGGTGGCGGAAGGTAAGTTCCGTGAGGATTTATTTCACCGCCTGAACGTTATCCGTATCCACATTCCGTCGCTGGCAGAGCGCCGTGAAGATATTCCTCTGCTGGCAAGACACTTCCTGCGCCGTGCTGCGAAGGAACTGGATGTAGAAACCAAGTCACTGAGTAAAGATGCAGAGAAGCTGATGACCCGCCTGCCCTGGCCGGGTAACGTACGTCAGCTGGAAAACGTGTGCCGCTGGCTAACCGTTATGGCAAGCGGACAGGAAGTTTTACCCGGCGATCTGCCGCCGGAAATCCACTCAGAGGGCACTATCGAGAAAAGTGGCGGTACCGCTACCGGCGACTGGCCCGAGTTACTGGCGAGATGGACCGACACTCAGCTTCGTGAAGGACATTACAATATCCTGAATGACGCCATGCTCACGTTTGAGAAAATCATGCTGGAACGTGCACTCAGTTACACTCATGGCCACAAACAGGATGCCGCCAAGCGTCTTGGCTGGGGTCGGAACACGCTGACCCGAAAACTTAAAGAGCTGGATGTGAACGGCTGAACAACGCCTGACGCAAGTCTCCGCGGTCACCGCAAATAGAAAAGCCCGGTGCAGAAGTTCTGCACCGGGCTTTTTACATGAATAAATTCACTGTTCAGGCGACTACGCCGTGAAGGAAATTACGGATTCTTCGTCAGCAGGCTCGTCATGGCCTGATTAAAATGCCGAACCCATTTCATGCTGAACTGCCCTTTGGCAGCCCGGTTCAGTTCAATGACCGCCTGCTTTTTAGACATCCGCGAGTCCTGATTATGTGCCCGTGAGTGGGTCATGGCATCGTAGGTATCGAGAATGGCCAGCAGTTTGGCACCGTCACAAATATCATCTTCTTTCAGGCCCAGCGGATAGCCACTGCCATCTACCCTTTCATGGTGCTGCATCACAATTTTTCGGGCGTGATCCCACTGGTCGAGATGCTCCAGTAAGCGGGAGCTTTTGTACACGTGAGATCGCATGAGATTAAACTCGGCGTCAGTGTACGGGTCTGTTTTGTTAAGCAGGTGCAACGGCATGAACGCCATACCAAAATCGTGCACGTAACAGGCAACAGACAACTGATCGTCATCGATGGGACTGCCTGCTTCATTATTGATGTATAACGCCAGCTTTGCAATCCGGTCGCCACGCCCGGCCCAGTAATTAGACCGGTGTTCGATGGTTTGCATCAGGTCACGGAAAAACAGCATGTCGGCCCGTTTTTCGGCACTCAGACCTTTCAGTATCCCAGTGTTTGCCACCGTCTGCGGGGGTTTTGCAGAAGGCTTTTCACCTTCCGCCTCAGCCGTTTCCTCTGTACCGGCAGATTCACCGGTATCAATGTCCAGATCCGGATTTAGCAGCAATACCGCATCAGCCAGCAGTTTGTCGTGATCAGCATGGTTGTCCGGCGTGATCCGCGTGATCGCCAGCACCAGTTGTTCATGAAGATTACCGTCATATTCAGCACAACCGGCATTCATCACATCCTGAACAAAGCTTTTCACCCTGTCCATGGTCAGCAACACCAGGTCACTCATGGTACTGGTGTAGTTAATCTGCCCTTTACGCAAAAAATCCAGCAAATCTTCAACGTGCTGAAGTAAGGGGATCATCGGACTGAAATTAACCAGCCCCAGGTCACCTTTGATGGTGTGGATAGAACGGAACAGGCTGCGTTGCAGTTCATTATCTTCCGGACGCAATTCCAGCTCTATGAGGGTTTGTTCGCTGGATTCATAAAGTTCGTTGATTTCCTCCATCAGGTCACTGAGGATATCTTCTTCAAGTTCTTCCGGTGTAAACGTCTGCATTTTATCTGGTTACCGCATTAAGCATGTATTTAAGTTATATCATCTGATCGGCAGTTTCGCTAATCGGCAATAGTGTTCTTTTGGCTAAATTTTCAGACTGATCGGATAACTGAACTGCTCTCAATCCCGTATACTTCGCGGCAAAACATAAAACAGGAACAGTAGTGTTAGCAATTCTTCGCGTAATCGCGCTCTTTTTCGCATTCATTCTGATAAACATCGTTGTTTTAGTGGTTTGCGTGCTTCGCCCTTTTCACAAGAATAATGTTCATTTCGCCGGCAACGCTTATGCGCAGATGTCCCGTATTATGGGGCTTAAAATCATTATCCGGAAAAGTGATGCGGTGAAAGAAGACACCCCGTACGTGTTAATCGCCAATCACCAGAGCAGTTACGACATTATCACCATTTGTAAGGCGGCTTTGCCCGGCGTGGTGACTATCGGTAAGAAGAGCCTGAAGTGGATCCCCGTATTCGGGCAGATTTACTGGTTATCGGGCAACATCATGATTGACCGGAAGAACAGCGGCAAAGCCCGTGATACGTTAAAAATCGCCGGTAAGAAAATCCGCGAAAAGGGGACATCCGTGTGGGTATTTCCGGAAGGCACACGCAGCTACGGCAGAGGTTTACTGCCCTTTAAATCCGGCGCATTCTGGCTAGCTCAGGCTGTTAAAGTACCGGTTGTCATGGTTACTGCCAGCGATTTACACGAAAAAGTAAAGTGGAACCGCTGGAACAACGGTGTGGTGCTTATCGATATTGATGCGCCGGTAGAGCTTACCCGCGAGCATTCCCCGAAAGGCTGGACGGAACATTTCCATAAAGCCATGGAAGAGAAATTCGCCCGTCTTAACGAAGAAGTGGCACAAATTGAATCTGCAAAGAGATAGCATCCTGCCGTTCAGTTAATTACACTAGGGCAAGTTGACGTTTTTGAGAGATAACATGAATCAGTTTGATGAACGGGAAGAATGGTACGCGTTTAACCAGGAAACCATAGAGGCACTGCTGGAAGACGGCAGTCAGGCGGATGCGGTGTACACCATTGAGCATCACCTTGCTTCCAATGATTTCGATAAACTGGAAAAAGCCGCCGTAGATGCGTTCAAAGCCGGTTTCGAAGTGTCTGATGCTGAGGAGCTGGTATTAGACGACGGCGGTACTATTTTCTGTTTTGACGCGATTGTTGAGCGTGAGCTGAAACAGGATGCGCTGGACAAAGACACAGATGCGCTGCTGAAGATTGCTGATAAGTGCGATGTGCATTACGACGGCTGGGGCACTTATTTTATGCCCCGCGACGAAGAAGCAGAAGAAGACGATGAGGATTACGACGACTGATGGTTGTCTGACTCATCAACGAAAGCCGGTGTTTACTGCAAGAAGTATCACCGGCTTTTTTGTTCAGCAACGATGTCGCGCTGATCAACTACCACCTTCTGTCAGTGAGATAGTATGGTGCAGCAACGCCCGGGTTCCCGGCAATCCGTGGCCCGGCAAGACGATTTTCGCCTCAGGGTATCTGGCTAATACCTTGTGTACTGACGGCCCCCACTCTTCCGGACTGGCATCACCGGTATAACCTAAACTATCCGTTTCTGCGCTGCGGATAAGACATCCGCCCACCAGAATCTTTGCTCCTGCCAGCCAGACCACACTGTTATCCGGCGCATGTCCCGGGCCCGGGTAGAACACCTCAACACCTTCTGCCAGAGCATAGGTTGTACCGGTAATTTCCTGTTTTGCCAGCGGCTTGCCCTGCTTCTCCAGAATAGCATTGGTCATTTTCGACGCATGTGTATCTATGCCTTTGCTGTTCAGCAAACCAATGCCCGCAGTACGGTCTTCATGGGAGTGACTGGAAAACGACGTTGTTACCGGCATGCCACGTGCTGCGGCCCAGTTCAGTAGCTCCGCGGTATCCTGCTCCGTCCACGGCGTATCGATAATAATGCTGCCCTGTTCAGACAGAATAATCACGCCGTTGGACTCCACCAGCCCGAATCCGTCTACCTCCTTGTATGACAGATGCAGCCACACATCATCCGACAAAGGTAACAATTGCATTGACTTTTGCTCCGGTATTTCTTCCCCGTGCAGAGCGAAAGCAGAAAATCCCCACACCAGCAACGCCGTCAGTTTAACGAACCGCACCATGAATAATTCCGTAATCAATAAGTCTGCTCATGTTTATATCCCGGCCGGTACATCCCGTCTACGGATAACCCGTTGCGATGCACAGATAAAGGGGCAAACTGTCAGCGGTTAAGACTGCTTTCAGCAACCGTTCAGTTTACGCAGGCGACACTAAGCCCCTAGTCAGCCAAAGACAAGAGGAATGATGATGCTGAAACAAACAATGAAACCGTTAATTGTTCTGATGGGCATTACCGCTCTGCAAGCGCCGGCACAGGCAGAAACAACGGAACGGACCACTGAAGCCAGAGAGTTTCAGTTCGGTGAAGCGTACACCCCGAAAGACGGCGACTTTATCAGAAACGATACACTGGCCAGCGTTACCAAAGCCACAAAAAGCAGCAAAAAGCGGGCAGCAGTGAATGCCGTTGTGAACACCGATTTCTGGATTTACGATGCATGGACTGAGCGTTTCAACGACGCTGATTATGACGGTTATGCCACGACGGTGTCTGTAAGCTTTGATGCTGATACTGTCTATGCCGAAGTACCCGTTTATGCCGTCCTTTACCTGGGCGATGCTGACAGTTTCTACCCGGTGCACGAGTCATCTGTGTTTTACATTTACGGGGAAAGTACCAGCGATGAATTTGTGATAGAAACTGACCTTATCACCGGCTACCGTCCATTCGACTATGACATCATGATTGAGCTTTACGACGCGCAGACAAACGAATTGCTGGCTGTTGCCGACCATACAAGCGATGCAGACTTGTCTTATGTGCCCCTTGAAAGCCAGGACTACGACCGCGTCATTGTTGAACAGGAAACCGTGGTGGAAGTAAGAGAACACGGCGGAGCCCTGTACTGGCCCTTCCTCGCCGGCCTTCTGGGCATGGGGATATGGAGAAAGTTATCACGCCGCACGCACCGGTAGCATTTTACTTGCGGGGCTGTTCAAAGAGAACAGCCTCTGTTTTAACGCTTTTTTTGGCATACCTGTCCATTCAGTGCCACAATAAAGTATGACTCAGGACTAAGCGCCACCGGAATGGACAAACAAAAAAACCTGCTGACAAGAAGACGAGTGCTGAAAGGCTCTCTGGCAGGCTGGCTGACCGCCGGCATGGTGCCTTTTGCCATTGGCAAAGAGAAGCCTGTGGTAAGAGTGCTTGGCACCCATGTGACCTTGCAGGAACCACTGAGACAGCAGGCTATGGAAGATCTGGGGATACGTCTGCAGTTCGCTCCCGGCGGCAGTGCAACGGTACTTCAGAAAGCCACCATGAATCCGCAGGGCTTTGATTTGTATGAGCAATGGTCAAACAGCATCAACGTGCTCTGGCGGGCCAATGCTATTCAACCTATCGATAAACGCCGTATTGGTAACTGGGACGAAATTAACGATCTGACAAAGACCGGCAAGGTCTCTCCCGAAGCGAAAATCGGTGCCGGTGATGCCCCCCACAAAATTATAAACGTTCAGGCCGACGGCTCGCTGGGAGAAAAGCACACGGATGAAATCAGCTTCGTCCCATACGTGCACAATGTTGATTCCTTTGGCTATCTGGAAAACGCATTACCGGCCGATATGAACAGTGCAGATGAGAGCTGGGGCTGGTTGCTGGACTCCAGATTCAGCGGAAAAGTGGGTATTGTAAATGATCCGACTATCGGGTTATTTGATTTAGCTCTGGCGGCAAAGGCGAAAGGCTTCATGGAATTTGAAGACATCGGCGCCATGACGCGGGCAGAATTAGACAGCCTGTTCCTGTTACTGATTGAGCTTAAACAACTGCAGCATTTCAATGGCTTCTGGACCTCCGTACCGGAATCGGTGCAATACATGCGTACGAAGCGGGTCACCATTGAAAGCATGTTCTCTCCTGCTGTATCTGATTTGAATGGTCAGGATATTCCTGTTCGCTTTGCGGCTCCCCGTGAAGGTTACCGTGGCTGGCACGGCGTGATGTGCCTCTCTGCTGCTACGCAGGGCCGGGTAAAAGATGCTGCCTATGAATACATGAACTGGTGGTTGTCCGGCTGGCCCGGTGCTTTCATTGCCCGTCAGGGGTATTACATTTCAAACCCGCAACGTTCAAAGTCTTATTTAAGTGAAGCTGAATGGAACTACTGGTACAGAGGTTTACCAGCTTCAGAACCGCTCAGAGGGCCGGATGGAAAAGTGTCTGTAAATCGCGGACAGCAACGTTCCGGCGGCAGTTACGAAGATCGTTTCGGCCATGTCGCCGTTTGGAATACTGTTATGCCGACTTATGAATATAGTCTGCAGAAATGGTATGAATTCATTACTTCTTAGTGGTACGCATTCTTTATGTTTCATTCTATCCGTATTCAATTGCTCACTGTTCTGATCGTCATGATCGGACTGATCCTGGTGCAGGGTTTTCTCGGTCGTGCCAATGAGCAGGTATTGACCGAAGGCATGAACAATACCCGCCAGGCGGTAACTGATGTGGGCATCGTGGGTGAACTGGAAAGAGATGTTGTGGATCTTCAGCGCAATGTGCTGATTTTCCGTGAAACCGCCAGCCCGTCTGCGGTAACCCGTTTTGAGCGCCTGATGATTTCCATCACTGACAAGCTGGAAGCCCTTGAGACCTCTTCCATCTCTTCAACCTATGAATACACAGAAGATGACATTCTGGAGCGCATGCGTACTCATCTGGTGTCTTATAAAGAGAACTTTCATGCGGTAGTGGATGACCGGCACCGCCGGGATCAACTCATCGACTCGGGCTCACTGGTCGTCGTCAGACAAATCGAGAGCTTGTTGCAGGAAGTGGCAGAAAAACGTGAGATGCCGGCGGCAAAAATTGACCAGCTAAAAATGCAGGTAACAGAAGCTGAGAATGCCGCATTGCGTTATCTGGTATCACCGGCGCAGCAAAATATCTCCGAGTTTAATGCGTCACTGGCACCGGTTTATTCCCTGCTGGAAAGTGAGTCATCCGCAAACGAAGTAGCGATACGTGTACATATTCAACGACTGGAAGAACGCTTTTTACGGCTGACCCAGATAACCCAAAGCAATATGTTTCTGGTTAATGTGGTCATGGCCGGCTCGGCCAACGAGTTTCTGTATCTCAGTCGCGAGCTTGCCGACCGGGTAAATGCCCGCACCAATCTGATTAACCGCAATGCGCAGAATGCCGCTATCGGGGCACGGCTTAACGGTGAAATATATTCTGTTATCGCCATCATTCTCGCCTTCGCCTTCGCTATTTTTACTGTGCGCCGGGTCCTCAGCCCTATCCGCTCAATCACCTCAGTGTTTAATCAGCTGGCAGACGGAAAGCAGGTAGATGTATTGCCCGATCTCGACCGTAAAGACGAAATCGGCAAACTGGCCAAAGCAGCCAGCGTATTTAAAGACAAAAATGAGCAGACCCGCTCTCTGCTGAAAAATGCCCAGCAACTGAACGTCCAGCAGGAAGCATTAAACAAAGAACTCGCCGAATCTAAGAAGAAAGCGGAACAGGCCACTGCCTCGAAGAGTATTTTCCTGGCTAACATGAGCCATGAGATCCGCACGCCGCTTAACGGCATCATCGGCCTGCTGGAACTGGCTCATCAGCAACCCATGTCAGCCATGCTGAAGGACTATCTGGACAAAGCATCTTACTCCAGCCAAATCCTAGTCAGTGTGATAAACGACATTCTTGATTTCTCTAAAATTGAAGCCGGTAAGCTGGAACTGGAAAACGTCAGCTTCTCTCTGCACTCCATTCTGGATAATCTGCTGGCGGTGGTGAGTTTGCGGGCACAGGAGAAGAATCTCAGCGTTCATCTGGAGGTCGATCCCAAACTACCACCACGCATAGTGGGCGACCCTTTGCGGTTATCTCAAATTCTCATGAACATCTGTACCAACGCCGTGAAGTTCACCCAGCAGGGGGCGATTAATGTCACCATTAAAGGCATGGTGAACCAGCAGGGTGACAAAGTGGTTCTGCGCATAGAAGTCGAAGATACCGGTATTGGCATGACCCAGTCGCAGGTTGACCGCATCTTCCAGCCGTTTACGCAGGCTGACGGTTCGACAAATCGAAAATTCGGCGGCTCCGGACTGGGGCTGACTATTGTAAAACAGCTTACCGAACTGATGGCCGGTAAACTGAAAGTGACATCAATGCCCAATCACGGTTCGACTTTCGTGATTACTTTACCCATGAAAATCCAGTCCGGTCAGAAAGGTATTCTTGCTGATTTGCCCCAGTTGCCACTGGGCAGCTGTTATTATTCCGACAAGCCGTTACTGCCGGCAGCCTATATTGAATTGTTAAACCTGCGCTCTGCCCGTCAGCCCCTTGCCATGGTGAAAAATGACGTGGGCGTGCCGCCGGCCGTACTGGTTGAAATTGCTACCTATGCAGAATTCAAATCCCTGCTACCGCAGTTGTCGCTGATAGAGCGGCAAAGTATCCCTGTGGGCATTGTTATGGAAACCCAGACCGGGCAATTGCAGGAGAAAATCCTTAGTCAATGGAAAGGTCCGGTTCTGCTTCATCCGTTTACACCGGCACAGTACCGCCGGTTTGTGTTCCGCCTTGCCGGCATAGAAGATTTTGAACAGTCAACTGAGGTGCCGGATGAATCCACCATGCTGGAAGGTCACATTCTGCTGGTAGAAGACAACAATATAAACCAGGTGGTCACCGGAGAGATGTTGTCTTCACTTGGCCTCACCTTCGATATTGCCGAAGACGGTTTGCAGGCGGTAACTAAAATCAATAATGCGCCGGTATACGATCTGGTGCTTATGGATGTTCAGATGCCGGTAATGGACGGTTACGAAGCCACCCGCAAAATTCGCCAGAAAGGCTTAAGTGAACTGCCCATCATTGGCTTGTCGGCCAACGCCATGAAAGAAGATGCCCAGCAGGCGATGCGTCACGGAATGACGGATTATCTCACTAAGCCGCTAAAACGCGCAGCGCTGGCCTCCATGCTGAAACGTTTTTTACAGGCCGAGTCCGGCGGACAATCTGCGCGAAATAACAGTCAGCAAAAGTAGCAACCAATATTTTGGCAGGATCAAAAAAGGAGCGTTTCCGCTCCTTTTTTATTACTTAGCAAATGCGCTTATAACGCGCTGATTGTGGCGTGCTGTTCTTTCAGTTTTGCCAGCGCCGTTTCAGCTTCTTCCAGCTTACTACGTTCTTTGGCAATTACCGCTTCCGGAGCACTGTTTACAAACTTCTCGTTTGCCAGCTTACCCTGAGCACGGGCCACATCCTGCTCAGCCTTACCCATTGCCTTGGCAATACGGGCAAGCTCAGCGTCCTTATCAATCAGACCAGCCATCGGGATAAGAATTTCCATCTCACCCACCAGCGCGGTGGCACTGGCCGGCGCCTGTTCACCCGCTTTTAACGTGGTCACAGATTCCAGCTTCGCCAGCTTATCGATGAACGGAGCGGCCAAATCAAGACGGGCCTGATCCTGCTCACTCACATTGCGCAGAATTGCGTTCAGCGGCTTGTTAGGAGAAATATCCATTTCACCACGGATATTACGGATACCGATGATGAAACGCTTCAGCCACTCGATATCAGCCAGCACCTTGTCGTTCTCACGTTCCGCTTTCACTTCAGGGAAAGACTGGATCATGATGCTGGTTTCACCTTCTTTCACGCCTGCATCGCTTAACGGCGCAACACGTTGCCAGATGGTGTCAGTGATAAACGGCATTAACGGATGTAACAGACGCAGTAACTGCTCAAGTACGTTAATCAACGTATGACGTGTACCGCGCTTTTCCGCATCAGTAGACGCATCGCTGTTCAGTACCGGCTTAGTCAGTTCCAGATACCAGTCACAGAACTGGTTCCAGGTGAACTCATACACGGTTTGCGCGGCAATATCGAAACGGTAATCAGCCAGGGCAGATTCAAACTCTTTCAGGGTTTTCTGGAACTGCGCCCAAATCCACTGATCCGCCAGACTCAGCACCAGTTCACCACCGTCACGGCCGGTATCTTCGGTTTCGGTATTCATCAGCACAAAGCGTGATGCGTTCCAGATCTTATTGCAGAAGTTACGGTAACCTTCAACGCGGCTCATATCGAAATTGATATCGCGGCTGGTTGACGCCATGGCTGCAAACGTGAAGCGCAGCGCATCGGTACCGTAAGCATTAATACCGTCAGCAAATTGCTTGCGGGTATTCTTCTCAATCTTCTTCGCCAGTTGCGGCTGCATCATGCCTGATGTGCGCTTGGTCACCAGTGATTCCAGATCGATACCGTCAATCAAATCGATAGGGTCAAGAACGTTCCCCTTCGACTTAGACATCTTGTCGCCGTTCTCATCACGGATAAGACCGGTAATGTAGATATCTTTGAACGGGATCTTGCCGGTGAATTTCTTCGTCATCATGATCATTCTGGCAACCCAGAAGAAAATGATATCGAAACCGGTGACCAGCACTGACGATGGTACAAACGTATCCAGTTCCGGCGTTTCTTCCGGCCAGCCCATGGTCGCGAACGGCCACAGTGCAGAGGAGAACCAGGTATCCAGTACATCATTGTCCTGTTTCAGTTCAACGGCGTCTTCCAGCTTGTAGCGACTGCGCACTTCCGCTTCGTCACGGCCAACGAAAACATTACCTTCGTTGTCGTACCATGCAGGAATGCGGTGTCCCCACCACAGCTGTCGGGAAATACACCAGTCCTGAATGTTGTTCATCCACTGGTAGTAAGTTTTGTTCCAGTTCTCAGGGATAAAGCGGATTTCACCGCTTTCCATCGCTTCAACCGCAGGCTTGGCCAGCGATTCAACGGCAACGTACCACTGATCAGTCAGATACGGTTCGATAACCGCACCGGTACGGTCGCCACGGGGTACTTTCAGTTTATGGTCTACAACTTTAACCAGCAGACCTTCGGCGTCCAGGTCAGCAACGATTTGCTTACGGGCGTCAAAACGGTCAAGACCGCGATAAGCTTCAGGGGCCTCATCGTTAATCTTTGCGTCGTCGGTGAACAGGTTGATCATCGGCAGGCTGTGACGCTTACCCATGTCGTAATCGTTGAAATCGTGTGCCGGGGTGATTTTCACACAGCCAGTGCCGAATTCAGGGTCCACATAATCATCGGCGATTATGGGAATAAGGCGGCCGGTAATTGGCAGACGAATTTCCTTGCCAATCATCGATTGATAACGCTCGTCATCAGGATGAACCGCAACAGCCGTATCGCCCAGCATGGTTTCAGGACGGGTAGTCGCCACGACCAGTTCACCGGAACCGTCAGCCAGCGGATAGCGCATGTGCCACATGTGGCCGGCTTCTTCTTCGTTCAGCACTTCCAGATCAGAGACCGCTGTGTGCAGTACCGGATCCCAGTTAACCAGACGCTTACCACGATAAATCAAACCTTCTTCATGCAAGCGAACAAAGACTTCTGTTACCGCTTTGGACAGATTGTCGTCCATGGTGAACACTTCACGGTCCCAGTCGGTAGACGTGCCCAGACGGCGCATCTGCTTGGTGATAGTGCCACCGGACTCTTCTTTCCATTCCCAGATCTTGTCGATGAAGGCCTCACGGCCTAAATCATGACGGGTCTTGCCTTCAGCATTCAGACGGCGCTCAACAACCATCTGGGTAGCGATACCCGCGTGGTCCGTACCCACCTGCCATAAGGTGTTGTCGCCCTTCATGCGGTGATAACGGGTTAACGCGTCCATGATAGTTTGCTGGAAGCCGTGGCCCATGTGCAGACTGCCTGTTACGTTTGGTGGCGGCAGTAAAATACAATACGGGTCACCGTGTCCGGATGGCTTGAAATAGCCTGCTGCTTCCCATTTTTCATAGCATTGCTGCTCAATGGATTGCGGTTCGAAGGTTTTATCCATTACTTACTCTCAACTGTCAGCAGATTTAAACTGCAACTGGCAGCCAGCCTGCTGATATTGTTTATAGCGAACCCGTGCCGCCTGTTTGGCGTCATCCGCCACCGGCACGAAGTCATAAATCGTTTGATAAGAATGCGGGGAGCTTAACATTTCTCCGCTTAAATTGACGATGAGATTGCGACGGGAAAGTTGATTTTCCTGCCAGCAGATTTCCACCGGCGTACCGGCACCCGGCCCTTCCCCGCACAAATTATGCGGCACAAAGCGGCCAGCCGGCAATTGCCAGAGCAGCTCATCCACTGCTTCAGCGGAAGATTTGTCTGCACACAATACAACGCACTTTTGTCGCTGAGAGTATGCAGTGGCAATCAGATCGCAGGCGCGGGATTCACCCGCATCCTTACCATCACTGAGTTGCCAGAAGGTTACCTGAGGCATTGCGCTCAGTCCTCTTGTTTAATGCCTGAGCGGTTCATCAGGAACTGCGACAACATCGGTACCGGACGACCGGTGGCACCTTTGTTCTTGCCGCTTCGCCACGCTGTACCGGCGATGTCCATGTGCGCCCAGTTGTATTTCTTGGTGAAGCGGGACAGGAAACACGCCGCAGTAATTGAACCGGCTGCACGGCCACCTAAATTGGTGAAGTCGGCAAACGGGCTTTCCAGCTGATCCTGATACTCATCCCACACAGGTAAACGCCATGCACGGTCAGAACTCTGATCGCCGGCGTTCATCAGTTCATGGGCCAGCGGGTTATGTGTACTCATTAATCCGGTTGCATGGTTACCCAGTGCAACAATTACCGCGCCGGTCAATGTTGCCACGTCGATGACCAGTTCAGGCTCAAAACGCTCAACGTAAGTTAATGCATCACATAATACCAGGCGGCCTTCTGCATCGGTGTTTAACACTTCAACAGTCTGGCCGGACATGGTGGTGAGGATATCACCCGGGCGATAAGATTTGCCGTCCGGCATGTTTTCACAGCCAGCCAGCACGCCGATAACATTAACTGGCAGATTCAGTTCGGCCACGGTTTGCATGGTCCCCAGCACACCGGCTGCACCGCCCATGTCGTACTTCATCTCATCCATGCCTTCACCGGGCTTGATGGAAATACCGCCTGAGTCGAAGGTAAGGCCTTTACCCACCAGCACGATAGGCGCCTGATCATCCGGACCGCCTTTGTGAGTAATGATACTCATCATGGATTCATTTTCAGAACCGCGACCTACAGCCAGGTAAGAATTCATGCCCAGCTCAGCCATCATGGCTTCATTCACCACTTCTGCACTGATGCTGTCGTAGTTTTCAGCCAGCGACTGTGCCTGTTCCCACAGGTAGGCAGGATTGCAGATGTTCGGCGGCATATTAGCCACGTCTTTGGTCAGTGCTGCACCTTTGGAAATTGCCAGGCCATGCTCAATGGCCCGCTCACCCACGGTGAGTTCACGGCGGGTTGGTACGTTCAGCACAATTTTACGCAGCGGGCGACGAGGTTCGCCCTTTTTGGTTTTCAGCTGCAGGAAGGTATACAGGGAATCCTGCGTGGCTTCTACGGCCTGGCGCACTTTCCAGTAGGTATCGCGACCCTTAACATGCAGCTCAGTCAGAAAACATACCGCTTCCATAGAACCCGTTTCGTTCAGGGTTTTAATGGTTTTAGCAATGATCTGCTTGTACTGGCGCTCGTCCAGTTCACGCTCTTTACCGCAACCGACCAGTAACACCCGCTCGCTCAATACATTGGGTACATGATGCAGAAGTAACATCTGACCGGCTTTCCCTTCCAGGTCGCCGCGACGTAGCAGATTACTGATGTAACCTTCACTGATTTCATCCAGCTGTTCAGCCACCGCAGTTAAGCGACGAGGTTCGAAGACGCCGACCACAATACATGCGCTGCGCTGTTTCTCCGGACTGCCACTCTTTACACTAAATTCCACGATAACACCTCGCTCTTTTTATCTTGTGATTTGCATGACGATAATTTCGCATAACGTTTTGCGCTGCTTTATGTTTTAATACGCAGCCATATAAGCGATAAGACTGTGTTTGACGCTTTCTGTCGTGTTTGCCGTACTGCTACAATAGTCTGTAACTTATGTAACGAAAACGGAAAAATTTGCGTCGTTTTCATGCAATCGGGTTATTGATATACAGGCAAAACTTGTAAAAACAGTTAGTTTACTCAACATCGTGCGCTTTTTCACTATAAATCCAAATTTTCCAGAGGTGCCGGAATGCTGATATTCCGTTATCTGATAAAGGAAACGCTTAAGTCACAGATGGCCATCTTTTTTATCCTGATGGCCATTTTTGTCACTTTGCGTTTCGTGCGTGTACTCGGCGACGCATCAGACGGCGATATTCCCGCCGGGCTTGTGCTGGGCTTCCTTGGCCTGTACGCGCCCATACTCTCTTCTCTCGTTCTGCCCATCAGTGCTTATCTTGGCATTATGCTCGCTCATGGCCGGCTTTACGTCGACTCTGAAATGACCGTTATGCGGGCCTGCGGGATAAGCGAGTGGTACATCACCAGAGTGATGCTGTTGCTGTCTGTGTTCATCATGATTATTTGTGGTGTGATTACTCTTTATCTTGCCCCCAGTGCGGCAGAAAGTGAGTACCAGCTTCGCGAGAAAGCCAGAAGCGAAGCGGGCTTTTCTGCCATTATGCCAGGCCGGTTCCAGCAAACCGGTAACGAGAAAGCGGTTATTTTCGTGCACGACATCGACAGTCAGGACGATACCTTAAAGCGGGTTTTCCTGTCTCAAACCCAGCAGGACGGTAATACCGACCGCGTGCGGGTGGTACAGGCGAAAACCGGACAAATTCAGAATAACCCGGACGGCACCCGTAACCTGGTATTGCGTGAAGGCGTGCAATACGAAGGTACGCAAACGGAGAAGAAATACCGCAAGGTTGCCTTCGATGAATATCAAATTCAGATTGCCGATGAAAAGCAGGACGAGCCCCGCCGTAAAGTGAGTGTATTACCGACCATGGAACTGCTGAGCGACGACTCGATTGAAGCGCGGGCAGAGTTGCAATGGCGTATCGCAATTCCCCTTTCCATTCCGTTTCTGGTGTTAATCGCCGTGCCGTTAAGTTCTGTGGATCCCCGTCAGGGCCGGTTTGGCAAAATGTTTCCGGCGATCCTGTTGTATCTCGGTTATTTCCTGTTGCTGCTGGCCAGCCGTCGGGTGCTGGAAGATGGCAAAATCCCTATCCAGTTAGGTTTGTGGTGGGTGCACGGCATCATGCTGATAATCGGTATCACACTGATCGTCAGGGACCGGCGGACCGGCACTGAACTGCGCGCACGTTTACTGGGGAGAAAATAGATGTTTCGTATTCTCGACCTGTATATTGCCCGCACCCTGCTTGGCACCATTACCGTAACCTTATCCGTGCTGATTGGTTTGTCTGCCCTCATTAAGTTTGTTGAGCAATTAAGAAAACTGGGTGAAGGCAATTACGATATCGTGGTTGCCGGGCTGTATGTATTGCTCAGCCTTCCCCGCGACCTCGAACAGTTCTTTCCTATGGCGACCCTCCTTGGCGGACTCATCGGCATGGGATTACTGGCCAGTAACAGCGAACTGGTAGTCATGCAGGCCTCCGGCCTGAGCCGCTGGAACATCATTAATTCAGCCATGAAATCGGCTCTGGTCATGATATTGTTTGTCATGGCGGTCGGTGAATGGGTAACGCCGTACAGCGAATCCAAAGCTAAGGAAATCCGCACCGAGGCCATTTCCGGGGGCAGCCTGTTCTCGTCAGATGCCCTGACATGGGCTAAAGACGGTGAGCATTTTGTCAGTATCGGCCAGGTGGTTACCCGCGAGTCGTTGCGGGATATCAGCATTTTCGATTTCAACAGCGACCTGACGCTGAACACCCTGACATGGGCCAAAGAAGGGAATTACGACGGTGAAGTGTGGTGGCTCGACGATGTGTCGGTTACCCGCTTTACCGACAAGCACATTGATATTACCGACCACACACGCCAGCAATGGAACTCTACACTTACGCCGGATAAGTTAGGCATCGTGGCAATTAAGCCTGAAGCACTGTCTATTCAGGGGCTGTATGATTATGTGCAGTACAGAAAAGGCAACGGACAGGACAGCACCCGCTACGAGCTGGCATTCTGGCGTAAAGTCTTCCAGCCTGTGTCCATTGCAGTCATGCTGTTAATGGCCCTGTCGTTTATTTTTGGCCCCCTGCGCAGCGTCACCATGGGTGCCAGAGTGATCATGGGTGTGCTTACCGGTTTTGGTTTCTTCATCACCAATGAAGTGTTCGGCCCGTTAAGTTTGGTGTACTCATTGCCACCCGTTGTCGCCGCCCTGCTGCCCAGCCTGCTGTTTGCCGGCGTGGCCACCTTATTGCTGCGACGCTGATAAAAAAGCTTTCAGACTGCCGCCACGACCACATTACTACCAGCTTTTGTGGTCGTTGGCCTCTTTAGACAAGTGAACCACTTCAGTTTTGGCGACCCGGTCCTGCAGTGACTGTTTGTGTTTAAAATCCAACAGCACCAGCAAGGTACCCAGTCCGCCCAGTGACGTGATCAGGCGTAATATCAACCTGCCCCAGGTAACCGGCTCGTCAACCGTACTGAAAATGCGTAAGCGCCATGCCCGCATACCAATAGTCTGACCGCCCTTCTTCCAGAACCATAAAAAGAACCCCGTGATCCAAAGCCCGACCCATACCTGGATGAGTGTTTTATAAAGCAGGGATTGCTGAATCAAATCCGCAGGCTCTGCAAAGCCCTGCAAACTCAGCACATCGTTTTTCAGTAGCACAACCAGCGTGACTATCATCACCATGGCTGCACACATGCCTACCGCAACAGCTACCAGTGTGTCGTACACCATCGCCAGCAAACGGCGGAAGAATCCGGCACGGTTGGGTACCGTGCTTTCTGGCAATGTTCCAGCCGGCTCAGCAACCGGCGCTTTCTTTTTTTGTTTTCCCACAAGCTCTTCACTTTGTTACGCAACGCACAGCTTTAATAGTAAAGCTCCGGCACAGCACTACAGGTTAAATTTGGTTAAAACAGCCAGGCCAGAATAACCCGGAGTCACCGGGAGACAAACACTTCGGGAAAGGAAATCGACAGATGCACGACCTGAATCAAGTAGCTCGACAACGGTTGCACATTCTTTAGCCAGACTGCCACTCAAACCCTGATTTTCAGGAAAAAGTGCTTGTCTCTGCAACGCGTATCGCTATAATGCATCCCTCATCGACACCATGTCGAATGCCAGTGTGATGGAATTGGTAGACATAGGGGATTCAAAACTGAAGACGTTTACACCGCCCCTTAACACAAGTCACTGAAAGGTAAGCACCTTTTGACTCAAACAAGCTAAAAAATGCTTGCAAAGATTTGCAAAGTTTTTTGACTCTGCAAACATCAAAATTTGATGCCAGTGTGATGGAATTGGTAGACATGACGGATTCAAAATCCGTTGCAGCAATGCGTGGCGGTTCGAGTCCGCCCACTGGTACCATTCTTTGCAAGAAGTTTTAGCAAACTAAACCGACTTCAAGGTCGGTTTTTTTGTTTTTAAAAAGTGCTTTTTCGGATCACGAAAACCTCATCCAAAATATAAACAAAGCACAAATGCTTACAAACCAACCTATAACTCGTGCTCCATGTAACGTAAGACCTAATAAGTTAGATTGCTTTCTGATTGTGCTTTTTGCCTGATCTAAACAATCTTTCAAATCCTGAGGGTAGTCTTCCCGTTTTTGATCGAATTGATTAAATATCATTCTACGGCTTGCATCGATATTACTTTTAAGCAGCAACTGACTTCTGACAAGACCACTAATTATGAGAGAAACTAGAAGGGTTCCCATAACAAACAGGACACTCTCACCAATTGAATCCAACTTATTCATCGTCAGCAAAGCTGCGAAAGAAATAGGTATACTGAAGAGCTTGCCAGTCACATCGCTTAAAACTTTTGATAATGAATTTGCTATTTCCACCTCTGCTTTAGCCAACTCGCTTCGCAACTTACTAAATGAAAACCCGCTGATATATATGTCAAAACTTTGCTTATATTTTTTAAGTAAATCATCCCAATTTTTCAGAATGTATTGAAATGCATTACCTTCGTTTGGCATACCTTCAATTGTCTCCGCCAAACATAACCTGAACATACTCGCCTTTTCTTGCGCATGAGACTCTGAATTTTTTTCAGCAGATACAATATCCATAAGAGTGCGCAAGTTTAGCTCAGTGCCTTCCAAGTCACTCTTATCAAATCTTGTTTCAAGGACAACAGGATGATATCCACTTTTGGAAGAATCATTTATTACGAACACCAATTGATAAGTGTCAGCCTGACTTTTTTCATCGTGATAATGAGCTATTTCAGACAACAATTTAATTAATTTACATATGCTCCTTAACTTATCAGTCTTAGGTTCCGAAAAATGTGGTTCGACTAACAAATCCTCTTCGGAAATGTAGTAGGTCTCAGGTATATCTCCTTTGAAGAGAGTTTTACGATTGCCAAGAAGTTGGCTGAAGCTCTTAAAGAAGTGTAAAAACCCTCCGGTGGATAATGCCCAACAGAACTGAACTCGCTGCCCTACAGAAATCTTTTCGTCGTCATCGATTTCATTGTCATCAACTAATAGCTCTTCAAATCTACCATATGAACTATTTAGCGACCGGCATTCCTGAATAGCCTTAACAAGGCCTTCAGTTGCGTTCAGATCAGCTTCTATCCTGTTGTTATTTGTGATAGCTGGCTTACCAGAACTTCTGTAAAGCGACACTATTGACCGTAAAACAGCTTCAGCCCCTGATGGTTGAGTACTCATCATTAATCATCCGTGATTGCAGACTTCATTTCAGTAGTTAAGTTATTTATTACTAATCGACTATTGGCCTTGTCGTACCAAATTTCAGCATTTTCGTTTACTCCAAGAGCATGTTTTTCGAATTGAATTTGCCAATTTGCAGCTTTAATTTTTACTTTTGCATGTTTGTTGATAGTCGCCAAATGCACTCTAAATTCATTCGGGACCTGCGCATCCTCGCGGTTTAGGTATTCTGCAAGTTCTTTTTCAAATTCTGTTCTTTTCTCATCGTCGTAATCAGCGGGTAAATGCTTACGGGCAACTGCTGTAAGATCATTGATGCTTGCCGCTCTTTGCTCCTCATGACATTCACGCAAATATGAATAAACGTCATTTTTGAGATCTGATACTTTGGCTTTCAAATCAGGCTTCTTGCGGAAGAACTTAGCCATTTCTTTGCATGCAGCGTCTGTTGCTCGGCTAGCAATAACACCACCACTGCACCCTAACGCTTTTATGAAATAGCCAGAAGCACTTTGATTTGTGCGAGGGCTGACAAAACTTAAATAGCTGAACTGCTCCTTATCTTCATTTTCCGCTGCCTCATGCTCTAAGTATCTCTCAATATTTATTCTTGCCGCCTGATGCAATTTGCTAAGATCTAATTCCTGTATTCCTACAGGTTCAAGATTTTCATTCAATTGAATACCTTCACGCTGCTTTATCATTGCCATGAGCAAGAAAGGTTTGTTGTCGCTAAGGTAAGATGCAAACAAAATATAGCCACCAGATGCAAAGTTAACGTCTCTGGCTTTAGCTTGCAGTGAACTCATGGCCGTTTTAGTTAACGAGATAAAGTCAGCAGCATTCTGGGGGCCCTGCCTAAATGTCTCAAAGGCTCCGGGGAAAAACCCACGTTCCTCTTTAGTATTGGCAAAAGTACCAAAAATGGCATTGTTGTCCTTAGTCCCATATAGGTTAATGACGCCTTCAACCAACTTTCTTACCGACTCAGCGTTGCTATCCAGTGTCTCTTCTTTAATCACTGAAGGTTGAATAGGCTGTTTAGATTCCTTTCTTAAATGGTGTATCACCACATGATTATGTTCGACTGCCATTTTTTATATTCCTTTTTATTAATCGTGAGCCGCCTAGAGGGCATTTCTATTAATCGTATCTAATCTTTTCATGATATTTATCGAAGCCGCAGATTGCTCTGAGGCTTTCATCTTCTCAAGAAGCTCGGCATAAAGCTTCTTTGTCTAATAGATAAACACGTTTACTCCCCCCGAAACATTGGCCATCTGTTGTAGCCGATTTCAGGATTATTAGATTCGTATTTTCTAATAAACTCCACTTCTTTAGCATTTACCACTGCGTTACTGCAATCTTCGGATTCCTAGAGTATTTGCTTACGAAGGCTATAATCCAATTGCAGCTCTCGAGGGAGTAATTTGAAGTTCTCATTGATGATATCCATGTTTGGACTCCCGAAATACCGAAAACTGCCCACCAAGTCCTTGCCGATATAAATTTTGCCAGTTGGGTAAGTGATCATGTAAACCTGTTTCACGCGTCATATCCTGGCGCAATTGCCAAGTTCTGCACACTGTTAAGCGTAAACCGATTCTGTAACCACAACTGATATTCCGCACCTTTTAGCGTTCCGCGCTCAGTGCAGTCTACGTTCCAACGCCTCAACAGGTAGCCTGCCATTGCTGCTCTAACCTCAATTAACAGCTGTTGGTTGTCCATGCCGTAATCCATTTCTATCGCGATAGGGTGTTTGACATTCTTTGGGTGTGGTACAAGTTGCAATGGAATAAGACGTTGCCACTCTGCATCAGCTTCTGCGCTCTCTTCTGCTAATGAGGTTTCTTTAATCTTTACCTTACTAATTCGCGTTAATACAAAGTCTCGGAAGCCTTCGCTTTTGCGATCGTAAGCTCGTACGTGCCAGCGAAGACCATTATCAACAATTGAATGAGGAACCAGTTCTCTGGCACCTGAACCACTGGAAAGAGAGGTGTAGATAACGCTTACAGCTTTATTATTTAGAATAGCTTGCACGAGCCTGGCGACTATGAATATGTCTGGTACATTCAACGTAGACTGTGATTCTACAGGGAAATGCATGTCCCCTATTGCATCGAACCCATCAGAAATATTGTTAGCCAGTTTCGTTAGCGTACGCTTCGCGTCATGTTCAAATACTGGCTTGAAGCTTTCAGTCTGAAAGTAACGCTTATCTCTCGAATCGTAGTTCAGGTTGTCCGGCGCTAGTTCCTTATACAGACTAAAATCCCGCGACCCGGCTGATAAGCCTACTTCAAAGCGGTTTATCAGGTCTTGACGACAAATCGCGCCTTTAAACAGTAAACAAAAGTCGATATAGGCAAGTCTCTGCCTTTGTGGATAGCTAATATCGTCGAGCATTGCTGTTATGAGTTCTGGTCTTTTGAACAGTGTGGTTCATTTTGATTCGGATGTAAACTTTAACTAATCTAAACAATCTTTTAAAAGGGTTGTGTATCGCAAATTTTGGATGCGAAACATCATTATTTTTATACGCACCCAAAATTTGCGATACACAACCCCACTAAGATGATGACTAGAATGAGACGATATCTGGTACAGGATGGACTTGTTTATGCCACGGAAAAATCAGGCATTTGTTAATACACTACTTAACGCCCCATGGTGGGTTTCGGCTTGTATAGCCGCTCTCGTATTTGCCGCGTCAGAATATGTACTTCCCAATATTTCGTTGGAAAATCATCTCATTGAGATGTTTGTAAAAGCTATGGCGGTGCCAGCGCCTTTCTTTGCTATTGGCCTGCTAATCATCTCGTTTTTTGCATTTTTAAATGCCAGACGTAAGTCTGCATTGTTAGACACTCAGAAAAATATTGAATCTGTAAGAGATCTTCACTGGCGAGATTTTGAAGAAATGGTCGCTGAAGCCTATCGGCGCAAAGGCTATCAAGTTACCGAAGGCACCTATGGTGCTGATGGCGGTATCGATTTAGTACTTCGAAAGAGCGGCAAATATATACTCGTTCAGTGTAAACAGTGGAAAAGTCAGAAAGTCGGTGTGAGTGTTATTCGTGAGATGTTTGGTGTTCTTACTGACAGTAACGCAGACGAATTCATTATTATTTGTTCCGGTCATTTCACTGAAGATGCGAAGGCTTTCGCTAGCGGGAAGCCTATATCACTCATTGATGGTAAACAGCTATGTACGCTAATTAAAGACGTACAGTCTTCCAGTCAATTTGTTACTGAGCCATCTGTTAAGCTTTGTCCTAAGTGTGGTTCAGATCTGGTAATTAGAACCGCTAAACGTGGTAAACATACTGGAGAGCAGTTTCTTGGCTGTTCTTCTTTTCCAGGCTGCAGACATACCGAAACTAATAATAAGGATATCAAATGAAAGATCTTGATGGACACAAGAAAATAGCAGTGCTTATCGATGCTGATAAAGCACAGTTAGCCAGGCTTTCAGCAATTTCGGATGAAATCTCTGCTCATGGTCACGTACTCATCAAACGTGCGTATGGTGACTGGTCAGCTGAAGCGCTTAAAAACTGGAAGAAACCACTTAACGAACTGGCAATACAGCCTATTCAACAATTCGCCTATACCACCGGGAAAAACGCTACCGATGCATCGATGATAATTGATGCATCGGATTTACTTTATTCTGACCGGATAGACGCTTTTGCTCTGGTCAGTAGCGACAGCGATTTTACTAAACTGGCATCCAGACTAAGGGAGTCAGAGAAGTTTGTATTTGGTGTTGGAGAGAAGAAAACGCCAGTATCTTTTCGCAATGCCTGTGATGACTTCGTCTTTACTGAGAACCTGGATTCAGCTCAGGATGCTAAACCAGAAAAAGTAGTGGCAGGCCCGTCACCTGTAAGTTCTACTAACGGTGCTGAAGAGCTTATTCCGGCATTTCTTAAAGCATGGGAACTCTATCAAAATGAAGATGGCTGGGTTAACGCTGGTCCTGCTGGTAGTTTCCTGAAACGGGCAAAGCCAGACTTCGATCCTCGGACTTATGGTGGTAAGAAAGTAACGGACGTCGTAGCAAGCTTATCCAGTATATTTGAGATGTCCCGACAGCGGGGAAAAGGGACGACAAGCATTGTGCGCTATCGTCCCAGAGTGATAGCGATAAAATAGGTCATGTTAAGCAGACTTAACGTTATGAAATCGACTTTAACTCGACTTCTGATGGACTGGTAAGCCTGTCAATATGTGAACCCAGTTCGTCATATATTTCCATTAGTTCGTTACGCTCTAGTTGCGAAATTATTTGCTTGAATTTTTCTATGACAGTTTTATTGTCTGTAGCCCGAGGCTCTCTCTTTAAAGAGATCTCTCCGTTTTCTAATAATTCATTGCAGCGGTTTTCGAATTCATCCATCGATGGCACGCCTTGGTTCTTGAACTCGTCGGCAATGCTTTGCCATCCTTCCGGCTTATAACGATAAAACTTAAGTAAAATGGTTAGAGGCCATGCGTTCTTCTTCAGCTTCACACTATCCTCAACATAGAATGCTTGAATCCAACGACAGACTGATGAGTAAAGACGTTTATCGTCAAGTTCATTTTTTAGACATTTCCTCATACCCTTTTTACTGTCTTCATATTTGCCAGCTCCTATATGAAGATACAGCTTTTTATCATGAAATGTTCGCACTAAATCTCGAAGTACGCCGGGTTGATGCTTTATATCATCCAAACACCTATTCGCTTCGTTTACTAAAGAATTATTAATCGCGTTTAATGCATTTGACATAATGGCCTCTATCTCTTTACATTCTTTATTCAACCGGATTGTTTATGCACGAGCATTGCTAGTCATGACCGGGTAGCTACCATTATCCTTTAAAGAATAGCCTTGGTGGGCCTATTTCTTTATTCCGGAATACTTATGAACCATGAGATTCGATTTTCGAAAAAAGCGGAATCAGACTTTCCGGATATCCGGAAAACTTAACCGACCGCCACTTTGAAATTTCACGGGAATTGGCGGAAAATCGCGACAAAAAACCATCAAAAATCCACAGTAAAGATAATTTTTTCTTAAAGGGAATGAATGAATAAGTTACAAAAAAAAATGTTTGCTGAGCTACTTTTTTGGAGTGGCGAAAAAAAGGAAGGTGAAAATAGTTCCATTTTAAACAAGTTTGCTATCTCTCTAGCGACATTCTTTCTTTGCAACATTACCCGAGACCAATACTCTGGGAAGAGAAACGTTACTTATTGCTACGAGACCTTAGCCGATATAGGCATGGCGTTTGCGGACTTTGCGAATTGGGAAAGCGATGCACCGCCCCAGCGAATTCACGAAGCTTTAGAGAGTTTGGAATCAATAGGTTTTTTAGACGTGGACAAGGATGACTCTAACAGAGAGATGAAAGATAAATATCACTTCAGAGATAAGGTAATTTTCTTAGTGACTATTAACCTTGAAACTTTCGCCCCGGAGGCATAGACGTTCCGTTATTTCGCATATGCGAAACAGCGCAGAAATATTTCTAGAAAATACGACCAAGATGTTCGGGGTCAGCCTCGACTAACCCCGCTTTAGCAACAACTTTCAATAATTCACTGGTGTAGAACTGTTACACTGTAAGGTGATAAGACCTGCCAGTAGTGTAAGAAGTTTTCTTCCCATATCTGATAGATATCCCACGCTGTTTCGATGGGAAAAACACCGTGAAGGTTTTGAAACAAGCCAGCCTGAAAATCAAAGTCGAGCTCTTTGGCCAACTCAGCAAAATAACCCAAACCAACATACGCGAAATCGGTTATATAACAGATAGTCCAAGTGTCACGAATTCGTTGTAATCGGATCTCAACTGGGTGAAAGCCACCCTCCTCTGCTGAATAAGCAGGGTCTCTGAAATTGATGGTAATCGCTTCACTTGCTTCTGCCCCTCCAGCCAGTAGCTTCTCAATGTTCTCCGCAAACCTTTGAGATACCGGCAATGCCAGCCCTTTGTTCTGAATATTCATCGTAAAACCTCTTCATTTAATAATGAAAAGCCCCGACGAAAAGATACTAATTTATCTTTAGCGACAGGGCTTTCAGATATTGCTAGCCATATGCCTAGGCTTTGCTGGTAGCTTTCTTTTCAGGAGCTTTTTTGGTTTCTGATTTAGCCGGTAGCAAAAAGGTATCCAGCTCTCCTTTCTCAACAGCTTGAATGATGGTTTCAATGGTAGAAGGAAGTAGTTTGAGCTCTCCAACATCGATGGCGGTTTTCCCCTGAAGTAGTTCGACTGGCTTGTTGTTAACCTTTACCTCAAGGTAATAGTGTCCGTCACTGTCGTAATACCACGGGCGTACTTGAATCTGTCGGCGTTGCTTTTGCTTTTCACCGGTCTCAGGGTTTTTAACCGTTTTTTCGCGATAAGCCTCATATGGTCGCTTTTCCAATAAGCAGGTTGCCATTTCCTGTTGCTGTTCCAGTTTTTCAATCAGCTTCATGCGCTTGCCGATTACAGGAGGTTTTGGCTCAATTTTAGGGCGAGCGATTACCTTGAGCGAACTCAATACAGATGTAGTCATGTTGGTTACCTTTAGTGCTTAGGGGCGAATAAAGCCCATTGGGGTTTGTTTCTGCTTGCGCAGGTTTTCATCTGCCAACAAAGCGATGGCAAATTGTTTCGTGAACGAATCAGGTTTAAATTGCTTGCGACGCGCCAGAATAGCGAAATCACCGGGTGTTAACCGGCTGTATTGCGAAAGTTGCTGCTGTTCTTCAGCACTAAGCCTCTTTGCTTTTGTCACTTGTTTATACAGTTGCAGTACCTGAGGGGTAGTGAGGTACTGGCACTCGAGTTTAAAATCAAAGCGGCGTAATACTGCTTTATCGAGTCGTTCAACAAAATTAGTTGCAGCAAACAATGGCTGGGTGAAACACTCTATTTGAGTAAGAAATTCGTTGACCAGTTGTAGCTCGTGGTGAGCTGTTAAGCCTTCACGGGAAGTTAGCAAACTGTCTACCTCGTCCAGCAGAATAACTTTTTCTTCATCGTGCGCCTGTTGAAAGAGCGCCGCGACTTTCTGCTCACTTTCTCCGACCCACTTACTGAGTACGTCTGAGCATTTTACCCGCATTAACCCCCTGCCATTGGCTTCAGCAAGATAATGAGCGAACGCGGTTTTGCCTGTGCCTGGCGGTCCGGATATCAATGTTCTGGCAGGCTGGTTATGTTGCAGCGCAAAAGTGATGTCATCGAGATAACGTTGCGGCTGTTTAATATTCAGGTATTCAGCATTAAATATAAGCTCGCCTTCGTATTGCATTGTGCTCTGCCATTGACCGGCAGCACGTAACGACAACTCTACAACTTCTGAGATGACAGATTCCGCGTCACTGCGTTTTACACTCATGGTGTGTGCAATATGCGTCGCCTTTGCGACCAGTGCCGGAGTGATGTTGTCAGTCTGGCTTATCTTCTTCTTGAGTGTCGCAGACACACCCAATCCTTTGTAATAAGGCCTGGTAATTTGCTCTATTTCCTGCGCTCTGAGCGGCGGTAGCTCGACAGCAAGCTTGAATCGTCTGACAAAGCTGGGCTCAATATAATGCACGTGATTAGTTATCCAGATGCATGGAATATCATTCGTTTCGATAAATCGCTGCAGGTGTTCTTTGCTGTACTGACTATCTGCACTTTCAAATATGTTTTCACATTCGTCAATCAGCAGCATAACGTCAGATTTGTGAGTCAGCAGTGAATGCAGCATCGACAGATAACGGAGCCTGTCTTTATTCGGAAACCGGCTGTTGAATTCATCATCATCATATTTATGTGACATCGCTGTTGAGCGCACTTCGTACAACCTCCTGCCACAGTGCTTTGCCAGCGTTCGGGAAAACTCTGTTTTTCCGGTCCCTGACTCACCGTACAGAAGAATACTTACGCCACTGCTTCTGGATTGACTCACAGCACGTAAATAACGCGACACTAAATCTGTGTTCACGTGTGGAAAGTCTGATAACGCAAAATGCGCATGAGCAGACGGGAACAGTATTGGCTCGACCAACATCTCCCTCGACGTGATCCTTTCTGTCACTAGCTGGCGGCAAAACATTTTAGGCATATCCCCAGAGTCTAATGTGAGGATATCTGTGTCTGAAATGAAACCGTACTGACTCATCTTAGTGGTTGCCATTGTGAACATATCTTCATCAATGCCGCAGAAATCTTTTAGGATTTCAGTGAGGCTATAATGAAAAATCTCCATGTGAATGGCCAATGCTAATGTCCTTAGTTCCTGATTTACCTGCACGAGTAATGCAAACTGCACCAGTAACTCTGTCTGTTTAGGCAGATCCAGAATTTTGCGAATAAACACACAGTTTTCGACGAAGGTTTTTGTTTTCAGAGGCGTCCTGTCAGTGATGGTCAGACATGGAATATAATTGACCGTTTCCTTCCGGCTTTTAATAAACTGATGCTCTGGAATCACCTCCCCTCGTAACTTGCTCGCCATGTGTCTGTTTAGCAGCTCGGTAGTCACCTCCGGGAAATATTTAAGCAGCCTCTTAGCCCATTCACAGCCCAGATAATGAAGCTGACCGTTTTTACGTATGACTATCTGTGACATAGTGAGTACCTCAAGACTTGTAAGATAAAACAGATGCCGCTTGCTGCATGACTTTCTCATTGCGCTTGTCGTACATAATGGTGGTGCTGATATCAGCATGCCCGGCCATTTGACGCACCGTATTAATATCAACATGCTGTTCCAGCAAGCGGGTGATGAAGGTACGACGTAAATCATGGGGCGACACACCCTCTATCCCTATCGTAGATAATGTCTTGCGAATGAGTGAATACACAGAGCAGGAAGACAAGGCTGTACCGGAATGAATGGTGCCACCACGTGCAATACGTAAGAAGATATGCCCGTCATCGTCACCACGAAGTGACAGCCACGCTTCTAATGACTCCTTTGCCCATTCAGGCAAATGTACAGTGCGTTGCTTATTGCCCTTGCCCTTTCTTACGATTAGCGTACTGCCGGTAAAATCTGTCATCATTAGCGCAACCAACTCGCTGCGCCGTACTCCAGTGCCTAGCAACGTGGTGAAAATGGCATAGTTACGAATACCGATAGCCGACTCGTCTTTTGCCAAGTAGGTAAACAACGACTGAACCTGCCTGGCATCCAGCGCCTTTCCATCATGCGCACCATGATTTACTTTACTGATAGCCCGCAGCTGCACTGACTGCATTTCAGGAACTAGGCCTGACATCACGGCAACTTTCACGATACTGCGTATGGCTATCATGGCGCGATTAATAGAACGAGCTGACCACCCGTTAGCAATCAGCAATGCTTTGATATGGCTGGCTTGCTGATAATCAATTTGATGGTACATCGCGTCACGCTCGTCTTTAGGCCAGCCCATCAGATCAGCGATACTATTTAGCTGTGACGCAATAGAACGCTGACTATTGGGCGCAAGTCGACCTAAATACAGCACGTAGGGGCAAGCTGCATTCATAAATGCTCCGACAATTAGTTTAAAAGTGGTGAAATAGTGGGGATTGGCTTTGAAAAGCTAGGAATATAATATCGAACGATGGCGTGAGGTTATATGGCTGTTTTGTACCACCCTAACAAAGTAATTAAGTTGAAAGAAAGAGAAAAGAGAAAGATAAATAATTAAGTTGAGGTCAGCTATATGGCTGCTTTGTGCCAACTATCTGAAGATAGCTCATTATCAATACACGGCACTGGTGATGACTAGCACCTATTTTAGAATAAGTGCTTCCATTGTCGTAGCGTTGCAAAATACTTTAATATAGCTATCGGAAGGGGCGAAACCAGAAATCTGATCTTATTATTTTCTGAAAGGGGAACCTTTTTTATCTTTCCAAAACGAATAGTATTATCTTCACTTGGTTTTACACGATTTATAGTTCCAAATACATAATAACCACCTTTACTAACATCGTTACCTCTAGCCTCTTCTACGATTTCAGCCAGACATATTTTCCTTCCGGATTTCAGCTTTCTAATTATCATCGTTATTATAGATCTGCATAACTCCTTATCCGCGGTGCTTAAGGAATCTAATCGACTAAGAGCCCTTCTTTGCGAATTGTTCATCAAATAAAAATTATCACCAATCCCATCAAATATACATTTAGGGCTCACTTCATTATTTCTCGCAAATTTTTCTACATATTCATAGTTACCATTTGGAATTCTTACAGTTTTAGTTCTCTGATTCCTTCTAACACCTCTTATTGAGTTTTTCCATTTGTTCCATACTGGATCAACTATTTCGTCAATAACTTCATTTAAGTTCTTTGTAAAAAATTTTCCTTTGACCTCATCACCACGCTTTATTGACGACTTCAACTTCTTGATATTTGATTCAATAACGTCCATTGCATGAAAATGCTTTACACTTCCTTCATCAATCACTCGCCCTAATTTTAAAAGATACTCACCAAAGTTATCCCAGACCTCAGTGGAAATCTTATCTCTACCTCTTGACATATTACCCCCCTAAACTATTACTAAAAATAAAATCCTATAGCCACATCATTAAATAGTCAATAACAATCGCTTAATTTCATATCAATTAAAATAGAGTAAAAATTAAATATGTAAGATAGTCGTAGTAACAGGGAATATTGTCTACTTATTTTCGTGGCCACACGGAATTAAAATCCCCTTATTTCCGTGGCCGATCGATATTAAAATTGCATTTCATCCGTGATTACACAGCATAGACAAGAACATGTTAGTGAACGCTAACTAAATTTATTACCGTGTTACCACTATGAGGGGGTAGTTATGAAGCCCGTGTTAGAGATATAAAAATGACGGCTAGACGCCTATATTTCGCAGATATTGATACTTTTTAAATAAAATCAATATTTTTTATAAAATTCTAATTTCATCATATGTACACGCACACGACTATCAGTATGAATAATACAAACACTAATACAGACAGTAATATCCAATGTAATAAGTTTATCAATAACCATTGTAGTAAACGTACGTTCAACAATAAGCGTTCGCAATGTAAGCTCACTTCAGAAATTAACGAAAACCTTAAGCTACCTACAAAGCACATTAAACTAATTAACGACTTCTATTGTGCGATAACAATCAAAGATAGAGATACAGCTTTAAGAAAGATAATTGATGATGATAGTTTCTTTCAGAGAAATGCTGAACTTCTATATCGATATGTAGATGGTTACCACTGGATGAATCCAGATTTTGATAGAGTAGTGATAGGCTATTACACATCATTTAAGAATGCCAAGAAAATTAGTGATAGACTGAAGAATGGGTCTTTGCCTGAGGGATGGGAGGTAAAGAGTCTTAAGAAGAAAGAAAACTATTCTAACAAATGGATATTGAGGATGCCTAGTGGAAACAATATCAGACTCTTTTTTTGTAACATTAAGAATGAGAGTTATTTAAGGCAAACTAAAATAGATTTCTCGCCCTCTTATTTTTCAGATAAGGAATTAAGAATATTTTTTAGCTGGTTCAATACTCAGCTGGGAAATGAGCGAGTCGTTGCAATCGAAGAATCATTAGTAGCCTTGATGGAAAATGGACTTCAGTTACATCAGATTTTTACACCACTCGTCATCCATAGAAGTTTATTAGGTAGAGAAAAGAGATTTAACTGGGAGGTACGAGGTGAAGAGCAGGATTTTATTCAGGCTTCCTATGATAGATTTTTATCTGAATGCGGTAGTAATATAACTAATAAAATTTACTGTCCAGTCTCCAAATTATTTAACCTGATATTTAAAGATCGCAGCTTTACTCAAACTGATGCACGAACTCTCATAGAAAGCATATCTCATGCAGCCAGACTCGAAAGTGTTTATAAATACTCGCTTAAAAACAAAGCAAGAGAGTATTCACTTTGCGAATTAGAAAAAGTGCCAAATTTCTTGGAAAAGTTCGACCTGATAGCTCCAGACTCATTTGTTGATTTGGGGCCAGCCCTCAGAGAGCGCCTTATGAAAAAACGTTTCATCCTCAAAACTAATTGTAATCTGATACGCAGTGTTAACCTTTCTTCAAGTGTATTGGAAACAAAACGTATTACGATGCTTGAACGCTATAAGGAGATATTCTTTACTCATTAAGCGATGCCTTATCAGCCTTGAGGCAATTAAAGCATTATGGTTTAGAACACGCAGACTGCATCTTGTTAATAATCCGAGTTTCACTGGGAACAAGATGTAGCTTATATTTTTCTATAACGGTCATGAAAGAATCGATATATGTACAGCGATAGCGATGATTCGGTGGCAACCATTCATCAGGCCCTTTAGCACCTTTCTGCCTGTTAAGTGAAGCATCTACAAATACGAGGTTGTCATAATCATTAGCAAAAGCCTGTCGCTTTTCTCTGGTCCAAACATTGCCACCGTGTCCATGTGCAAACCTTAGCGGAACAATATGGTCAAGATCCAAGGCACTAGCGTCAACTATAACCCTACCAGAATATGGGTCATACCAACTCCCGCTGATTACCAGACAGCCCTTGTCAGTTTTAAATGTTACTCTTGTTTTCGATGTAGCTATCAAGAGTTCGTGTCGAGTATTCTGACAGTCTTTATCTTCGTCTATCCAATGTGGCCAATCGTTTCGATCATATAGTGAAACAAAGTTCCTGTTTTCTTCTATCGCCTCTGTTTCTGCTTTATCGTATTGCGAAGACTGAGATTTAGGAAGTCTGCCGCCTGCTTTCAAACAGTTTTTAAGCGAACTGAAGGGAGTGAAGCTTTTTGTTCTCTCGTACGACGAGCTACTAGCGTCATGACAGATGCCCGACGATGACAGCTTAACAATTGAAGAGTCCTTAACTGTTGCTTCCGTGTCATCGCAAGCTGTCACTATAAAGAAGATGGAAAAACAGAAGACCTTTCTAATCATAATATTATACTCACGCTAAATTCGCATATGCGAAAAGTATTCGTATTGCACTGCAAGCCCTAGGTAGTTTTAACCATTGACAATACTAGTCTCATGACCAGCATAATAGTGAAAGAAAAGCTTTTAGACTCAGAGTATTCCTATTCTCGATAACGGACTAACCATGGACAAACGGCTTGAAGCAAATATTCTCATTGATAGAGCGGAAGTCATTCTAACAAATATTGTGGCACTGACCGATCAGGACAGAGATTATTTCAAAGTACCGGTGATTGATGTGGTGGTGTCACTGGAAACAGCAATTCAGCAACTGCAACAAGCTCAGGATTTCGTATCTAATATTACCTTATGAAGTCAGGTAATATTAAAAACGAAATATTGCTAAGTTGCGTTAGTTCAGACTTTCGCTGCAGCGAAATAACTCATGTTAATCCATATTACCATTACCTTAATCAGTAACAACTTCGCTTCACTAAGCCATACCATTGGCCAGATATTTGATTTAGCGCGACAGATCATAAACACCCAGAAGGTATGAAGATAAGGAAAATTTCCGCTAAGAGCGAAAGTAAGCAGTGCTTTCTTTGAACGAGAGTGATTTACTCTCAGCGGACGCTGAGATCGTATCGCCCACAATTATCTTCTGGGGCCATCTATGACCTCATACAAAACACCGTTTCTTAATTCTAATATTCGAAGAAACTTTCCTGAGCCGAGATCATCAACAAGCCTCGTAACTTTCACATAATCTTCGTTTATCTTTTTGTAACCGAGATCTTCCTCGCTGTCAGGGGTTCCAGAATTCAGATAAGTTGGGATCCCTAATTGACGTTTTCCGCCATCAGGTTTGTCAATCTCAACGCGTTTCTGTGGAATCAAAACAAAATTGGTAACTTATTAAGCATCATTACCCTAATAATTAAGCTGTTGCGCAATGCAAAAAATATAAAGTCAGTTACTAACTATTGTATCCCACTTCAACTAAGTAGATCTCTTTTTAATAAAGTTGGTTACTTTCATTTGGCTAGCCACTTTTGCTCCCAGCGGTGAAACGCCATGCCTGCATTAACACAACCAAATCGAGGCTCACGGTCCTGAAGCTCGAGTTGACCAGATTTAACACCGGAGGAACAAATAGATCGCGAAGTGACAGAACATTAAAGAGGACTAAGCGTGAATGGCGACCTTATTCATCTCAAAGCCCAGTAACGTTCAATTAAAAACATGCGGTTGTACTTTGCCCGGTTATAGATTGGAAGTCTGACTTTACTCATCAGTGGAACGTCTTCGAGACGTCGGGGATAGGAGCATACATATAAAAACGCTTCAGTTTGTTGAGGAAACAACGCCCATTTACTCTACTACCACCTGATGGCTTTTAGTGTGCGTTGTTTTGCGTTAATGTCATCTTCTGGTTTTCAACAAGGCACCAACGATGACAGCAGTATTTTCAACGGAATCTTTCAGTAGTATTGTCCATTTCGTGACGGCCGCAAACTCAAGTAGCTTTACTCAAGCAGCTGAACAGCTAGGTATTTCGAAATCAGCAATAGGAAAGAGTATTCAGCGACTTGAACATAATCTCGGAATTGCCTTGTTTAATCGCACAACGCGAAAAATATGCCTGACCACTGAAGGAGAAGCATATCTGGCCAGTTGCCAGAGTGCGCTTGAAACCCTGCAGATGGCCGAAATGGCGCTGCGATCAAAGCTGACAGAACCCTCTGGAACAGTCAGAATAGACTTACCTGCTGCATTTGGTCGCTCGGTGATGATGCCGATACTGATGAATATGACAAAACGCTATCCGTACCTGAAGCTAACTATAACTTTCAATGATCGTATTATTGATCCGTTGGATGTTGGTTTCGACCTCGCCATCCGTTTTGGCCCATTGAAAGACACCACCGAACTCATCGCCCGTAAACTGAACGATCAGCATCTTATTATCTGCGCGTCTCCCGATTATATTTCTACTTATGGCACACCTGAAACGCTCGTTGATCTGGCGCATCACCGCTGTATCCTGGCCTGGCGCGGTGGAGCTCCACTAAGCTGGCTTGTCCGTGACGAGCATGGGAAGGACATCAGACATAAACCTGCTCCTTTTCATCAAATAAGCGATGGTGATGCAATGATTGATGCCTGTATTGCCGGAGCTGGCTTGATTCAGTTTCCTGAAGCGCTTTTACGACCATATATACAATCTGGAAAGTTGGTACCTCTGCTTGCCGCCTTGAATCCTGCTCCCACCGAGCTCAATGTCATTTGGCCTCGAGCGCGGAATCTGTTACCCGGTGTACGGTTTATCATTGATGAATTGATTACGTTAGCTGCACAAAATGCATTCGAATGATTGTAGAATTTAGATCTACACTCTGTCCTCTTTTAGCCTGTTTATCCACTTCTTTTATCAGCGTAGGATCTCTTCAGAGTCAGGTTATCTGACAATTCATCCACCTATGAAGAGGTTCTACCATGCCAGTAGTTAATATCCAGATGTTCGACGGCCGTGATGATGCTAAGCCTGCTATCGCTAAAGCAGTCACAGAAGCCATCGCCACACATGCCAAAGTTGATCCACAGTATGTCTATGTCATTTTCAACGAAGTAACTACCGACAACTGGGCAATTTCAGGTGAAATTTTTTCTGAGACGCTGAAAAAATCGGGCTGATATTGAGCGTTTCTTAGTCACAGTCGCCGTTATGCTCCCGCGCATAACGGCATATTCCTCTTGCTGTGAATATCTTCCTTTCTTCTTTGCACGTTTGGCTGCTCCTACAGTTTTGGAGATTATGATGAAAAATGAAATCACCTGTGTTTTTAACTTGGCCGTTAATGACGGACAATTTCCTGCATTTAAAGAATTAGTCTCACGCGTGGTAGAAGCCACCAGACAAGAACCTGGCACGCTTAGTTACGTTTATAGCGTCAGTGAAGATCAGCAATCTGCACACATCGTCGAGCGTTACCGCCAGGAAGATGTGGTGAGCCATGTTGACCATACGTTCGCACCTTTTGCCGAAACCTTTCTCTCTTTGGTCACCATTACCGGTCTGACAGTTTATGGCGAACCCGATGCTGAAATCCGCAAGCGATTAGATCCGTTTGGTGCCGTGTATATGAAACCTTTCGATGGGTTTACACGTTAATTTTTACATTACAGACAATGAAAGATTACAATATGCAACTTTATATATACGATCATTGCCCGTTTTGCGTACGTTCACGTATGATTTTTGGCCTGAAAGATATTGCTTGTGAAATCATTACTTTGCCAAACGATGATGAAGCAACGCCAACGCGTCTCATCGGCAAAAAAATGCTTCCCATCCTCATCACTGAACGCAATGAAGCGATTGGTGAAAGCCTGGAAATTGCCAAATACATTGATGAAACTTATGGTTCTTCTGTGCTGCGAGTGCCTGACGATTCAGCAATTGAAGCCTGGATGGAAGAAGCAATAGAACTGATTTATCCGCTGGCGATTCCGCGATGGGCAAACTCAGAATTCGAAGAATTCCGACTGGATGCAGCAAGACAATATTTCGTCAAGAAGAAGGAAGCCGTTTTTGGTCCCTTCCAGCGTTTGCTGGAACAAACCGAAACAATGGTTACTGAAATAAACGCCAAACTTGAGATTCTTGATAATATGGTAGCGCGGCAAGATAGAGATACCAAGCATTTCTCCCTCACCGATATTCGTCTTTTTCCGCTGCTGCGCTCGCTATCTATTGTTAAAGGAGTCCACTGGCCGCCACGAATTCATGAATGGCTAAAAGAGATGACCGAGATGTCGCGAGTTAATCTCAATGACAATATCGCTATTTGAATCCGCTCCTGTCAGTCTTTCAGGACAGACGTCGAAGCATCTAATCTAAGCAATCAGGATTATATTAATGAACAAAATTGTAACAAGCCTTATCGCACTTTGCATGTTTACAGTTACAGTGCAAGCCGCCCCGGTTCAGCCCAATCAACCTTTACATTGGTTCGGAGAGCAGTCGAATAGCTACCGGAGCTTAACGCCTTACGGTAACAACACGAAAGCCGGACATTATGTGCAGTCTGGCGACGCAAAAATCTATTATGAAGTTTATGGTTCAGGTAAACCCGTGGTGCTTTTGCACGGTGGGGTTGTTGGTTCTATGGCAGAAATGGGCCAGTTTGCTGACAAACTTAAAGAGAGCCATCTTGTGATTATGGTGAATACACGTGGGCACGGAAAATCTGATATTGGTACAGTCCTGCCTAGCTATAAGCAAAAAGCAAAAGATCTGCATGAGGTATTTTCGGCATTAAACATTTCTGAAGCTGATGTAATTGGTTTTAGCGATGGCGCCTATACGGGCTACCAGTTTGCCGCAGATTACCCACAAAAAATCAATAAACTCGTTGCAATTGGTGCGGGCGAATGGGCAAAAGGCTTTGTTCAGGGGGGGCGTAAAGATCGTAATACCCCTTTACAGGCCGTTATCGACCTCGATCCCCGGTTCTGGGCAGAGCAAGCTGAAATACGTCCGCAGCAGGATAGAATGGCAGAATGGTACAAACAAGCTAATCAACAATACGACCAAACTACAGTCAGTGAGTCACTGTTTAAAAAGATCCATACTCCGGTGCTTGTGCTAGCCGGTGAAAAGGATATGAATGCGCCACTCGATACCGTGATCACAGCATATAAAATGCTTCCGAATGCACAGCTCGCAATCATTCCTGGTGCTCCACACCCTGTTTTCGTTGTCAATTTCGATGCTGTGTGGGCGAGTATCGCACCTTTTCTCGGGAGTAAATGAGATCCGGCCGGTAATATCGACAGATTCATTCAATCACTCCATGACGACCTGATTTTATAAATAAAATCAGGTTATTCGATTTCAAGATAAAACATGTCCTCCCTAACCTTTTACACAAGTTTATTTCAGGCTGCCAAGCCTGCAATAGCGAGACCACGTCAACCTATGCAGTATGATAAAAAACTCTATTATGCTCTTTCTTGATATCATGCTACTTCTACTTTAGCCAAATGAATATCTCCGTCATCGTACGAACTAGTTATACTCCCCACTCTTACATATTGCTGTCAGGATGGTCTTTCGCAAATCGAGAGCGGTGACGTATTCCAGTAATAACATTGTACTAACCACCAGACCCAACTCACGGAATGCAAAGCACAGCTTGGTTTTACGAATTCTGGTACCGAACCTGGAAATTAGGTATTTTCCGGCCTTTACCGACATTGACGTGCATATCAGTCTTCTTCATCGTTTAATAGTCTATTAAAATATCGATGACCAGCTAAACGCCGCACGGAAATAATCCGCTAAAAAATGCGATATAAGTATCGGGAACATCAAATTAAACGATACTTTCATAGCATAAATGGTACTCCGATAGCAGATTATCCTCAAACTGCTCACATAGCTCCCCGCCCGCAGAAACACTGTTTCTGGCCTCCCAAAAAGTCGATCAAACGATACTCTTTATAGGCATTATCGAGCCGCCAAACGCCTCTAGCGCAAAATCTACAAAGGTCCGCAGCTTGGGAGTCATGCGTCGTTCTGGAGCATAGATAAGGTGAAATGGCCTAGTGGATGGCGCGTAATCAGGAAGGAGCTGAACAAGCCGACCGGTATCTAGTTCAGGTTGAACCAGCTCTTTGGGTTGAAGCAATAACCCTAGGCCGGCCCGAGCGGCTCCGAGGAGAGCTTCACCGCTATCAACCATCAGACGACCGGATATTGGCACCGTAATTGGGCCTTCGGCCCCGTTAAATGTCCACTTTTTGCGCAAGGCACTTAAGGAGAAACCTAGGCACTCGTGCTCAGACAGATCATGAGGGGTAAGAATGGGATTGTGCTCCTGGAGGTAATCTGGAGAGGCACACAATACCAATCGATATGGGGCCAACGGGCGAGCCACCAACCCACTGTCCTCTAGCTCACCCACCCGGAAAACGGCATCAAATCCCTCGTCGATGACATCCACGAAGCGATTCGACAAAGTCAAATCGATGGATACCTCGGGATAGGCTCGCAAATAATCAGGGAGTTTAAGAGATAGGGCGTGTATCCCAAAAGTGACCGGAGCATTGATGCGCAGCTTCCCTTTCGGTGTTACATGAGTTTCGGCGGCCAACCCCTCAGCCTGTGCCACTTCCTCCAGAATCACCTTGGCCCGCTCATAGAACTGGGCGCCTATTTCGGTGAGATGCTGGCGGCGAGTGGTTCGGCTAAGCAGCTTAACCCCTAGGTGTCCTTCTAGCGCCTGAATGTGCTTCCCCACCAATTGGGGGGACATGTCCATTGTATCGGCCGTGGCGGAAAATGAACCCATTTCAACAGCCTTTACGAACACTGCCATGCCCTGAAGCTTATCCATTAGAAACAAACTGTTTGGAGTAAATAAAGAAAGTATGTATTTATCACGAATCGCTTCAAATAGTAAAATTTTTAGGATGATCAAGACCAATGGAGGTTTTATGACGAGCATACGCAATGTCTGCGTTTCAATACCCCTAATTTTACTACTGGCTCCTTTTATGACGCATGCAGATGCTCGTGACGAGCACCGTGCCATCAAGGAGACCTTAGGTCAATATGAGTCCGCACTCAATTCGGCGAATACCGCTGAGATCGCTCAGCTATTCACATTAGATGGCGTTATGATGGCCCCCGACGCTCCCGCCGCCATGGGTCGTAATGCCATCAAAGCCTCGTATGGCGGACTTGCAGAGACGCTGTCGTTCAATTTGGCTTTTACGGTCGATAAAATAGAATTCATTGGAGATAAAACAGCACTATTACTTAGTCACTCCAAGGGAACTGTAAAGGTCAACGACAGCGGACAGGCTACCAACGCAGTTGCCTTTAAGGAGTTGTTTGTTCTCGAAAAGCAAAGTGACGAAAGTTGGAAGTTTACTCATTACAGCTTCTCTTCCTCGCCTTCGGATGAGTGACTGATGCTTAAAATCAGTCTAACGGATCGTGCGTTGATAAAGTTTCGCGAGTCCGCATTTTTTACTACAGAGTGAGTCAACTTATGAAATACAGTTTAATTGGATTGTTGTTTGGCGTCATAACTTCCTCAGGAGCATTGTCAGACACGATTGAGTGGGAAGGCCGTGAGTTTGAGGCCAGAAATGTCAAAGCAAGCGTTGTGGAACTCAGTGGTCAGAAGGTTATGCGGGTAGAACGTGACCTGGAGTCGCTTCCTTTTGATGTACAGCGTCTAGAAGAAACGGTTGATGAACCTCATTACTTGAGATTGAAAGGTGTTGAGTTTTCTGATGTGATCTTCGAGGTAAAAATGCTGAGTCGTATTTTACAGCCCTCACCGTTTGTAAACTCGCAAGGGTTTATCGGCGTTTATTTCCGCTCAACGGAAGACGATTCGGCGTTTGATTCCATTTACCTTCGTCCCAATGCGGGTCGTGCTGATAACCAGCGAGTGCGAAATCACACCGTTCAGTACTTTGCCTACCCCGGCTACAAGTTTGATAAGCTTCGTGAAATAGCGCCCGGTCTTTATGAAACTTGGGCGGATATCGGCATGGATGAATGGATCACAATGCGGGTTCATGTCAAAGGTGATACTGCAAGGGCGTTCATCAATGATGCCAAATATCCGTCTTTTATCATTAACGAACTGCTGAGTACCTCTACGTCCGGTGGCATTGGGCTTTATGTTGATATCGGCACGGAAGGCTACTTTAAAGACTTTAAAATTATTTCATCGTCCAGCGCCAAAGCCGGTGGCATTTAATTGTCTTTGTTCAGTGCTTAATAGCTCGCTAATAATCTTATGATTAACTATGCCAAGTGTTCATTTTATTGTCTTGCCGCGAAGACTATACGGTTAAAGGTTAATTAACAAGGAAGTGGACACTCTTATGCCGTTCGGGGGCGAAAACGCTGTCCGACTATGCAGGTTAGGGAAAGCTGGCTAGTGTTGAAGATTCAGGGGTAGAAAAGCAAGCTTGACCATCCCCATCCCAAAAGCTTTACTTTACAGGTCTGATGGCGTTTGTAACTCAACTCTCAACGAAGATTGGCTATTGAACTATCCAGCTATCCTCAATGTGCTTGAGCAGAAAATTGCATCTTGCGGAGGACTTTTTTTATATGTGACTTGACATGCTGAAAGTCAATGCCCTGAGCTGTAGTCTGATAACTGTGGCTTCAATGCTTTTCATAGGGCGATCAAATTGTTTCCGCATGTAGGCGCAAATTAAATAGGTGTGAGTATAATTCAATTGATGTCAACAGGCGCAGGAGCTTTAATCATTCTCACTCTCGTCGGTTAAAGCCTTAACGGGAGCTATCCATCTCAACCTGAATCCTCTCTGCCCAGCGAAGAATAGATGATGAATCTAAACAAGCCCCACCATCTTCAGAAGAGAACCTTGGATGAGAAATGCGTTTAAATCCATTGCAAAATTTCTTCTTAATAAATTTAGTTGGCCAAGCCAAGGAGCCTTTTATTAGCCGCATTTCCAGCTCTCGAATGGTTTGTTCCCAGTCAAACGACACATCCTGCTCTTTCAACAGCAGTGTCGATAATTTATTTTTGTTATCGGAAGTATCCACTTCTATCAATGCGTACTCTTGACCATCCTTTTTAATTCGATGGAAGGCCACACAACGTGGATTACCATCTACAAGCAAATGCTTGGAGTAACCATCAATAGTGGGAAGCTTTCGGATCTCCCTGTGGATATGGCGGCAACCAGACATGGTAACGAGTTGCTTCGCCATAGCATCAAAGGCTTCAAATTTATCTAAGTAGAGATGTGCATCATCACTCTTGTCTTCCAAACCATCGTAGTCTGCTGAAGGTAATGTTCCGTGAGTACTGGCTTCATCAGTACTTACCTCCAAACCAGTGTTTTCTGGAGAGTCTGACGAGCCCTCTTCCTGACCTAGACGACCGGTCTGACCTTTTCCCTTGCCTATGCGGGTTGTTTGAATAGGATTTGCAAACTCAAATGTGACGGCAGGCGTTTCAATTCGAATTTCCGTGTGTTCAACGTCTGGCTCTTGCTCATCATCGATTTCCAACTCTGGACCGGATTGTGGGCCGGGTCGAACAGCTCGCCCCTGGCCAGTTCGCCTCTCAGCGAATCGGGGATCGACAAAATCGACGTAGGTGGGACAATGACAGGTTAGATTGGAAACACCATAAATCTCATACACCAAAAACGCTTTTCGCCCCTGATCGTAATGACCTCGAAGTGTCAGCTCAACGCCTGAGAGCGACGGTGGTTCAAACCGAAAACGCCACAGACGGTATTTGTCTGTGTCATAACCGTTCTGAAGTTGGTAACAGGCAATACTTTCAAAAGACAGCCGAGCTTCATCATCCAATAAGATCCAGGCTAACAACCGTCTTAATGCATAATCACCTCTGACATACAGTGGCAGTGTACAGGTCGGAAGAATATTGATGAGTGCTTTACTCAATTTATCGATACGCTGGACATCAAACTCTTGTGAAAGTCCGCTGGGAAGTAATGCTAAACGAGTTATATAAGCATGGTGAAAAAACAGTACTCGCGCCAATTCGAGTTGAGGAAGATAATACTGCGTTCCACCAAATTCAAAGTTAAAGCACCATTGCTGTCCATCATCCTGCCGGTTTACCGCCGGAATTGGACAGGCTTCAATCGGTTCAGTACGCCAATGCCGAGCATTTTCTATCACAACACGGGATTGAAATCCGGCAGGGCGCTGCTGTTCCGTTGCATTCACAACCCTGCGTCTTGCTAAGACCGGAATTTGAGAAATACAAAAATGTTGTTTCTTTTGGCCGGGCGCTAGTTTGACATTAATGTGCCAATCGGAACCATCATGGCGGCGGAATAAAGAGCCAATCTCCCGGATAGCGCTGTTATTTTCTACACCTTTGAACTTCATGTTCCGTATCCACTAAATTTTCCAAATATTGCATGGCAGGTTCCATCATTCGTTCTTCGCTCAATCCGGCGTTTCGCAATAATCGCCACCTTGGCGGCGAGTCAAAGAGAACCCGTAAATCGTCATAGGCATTTTGCAATCGTCGGATCTGGTACTGGGAGACACTTTCCGAATTGACCGCCAAAAATGCCGAAGTCCGTGGCAGTTGATGGAGATTCTTCTCAAGGGGGGAGAGATTGCCCAGCAGCTTGAGGTAGTAAGTTCTTGAGCGCCTGGGTCCTTGTTGATTTGCCTTCAGAAAACATAGCCTGCTGTCGAAGTGCTTGCAAATATTCCCGATCCCGTTTGTCCCAATCAATGCGTGGTACGTTAGGATTTGTCTTGTCTTGCGCATGACGATGGTTAACGTCCAACAGCCAGTCGCGATGATTTCGATAGAGCCTGGCATACAAGGCCGGTGAAGTTTTTCTGGCTTGTTTGGGGGGACAGGAAGACAGCAATGCAAACCAAGCTTCTTGATCTGGCGTTTGACTGTTCGACTTTTGCATCACAACCTTAACTTGTTGTGGCGTTTTACGTGTTGGTTTCCGGCTAACTTCATAAAGTACATCGTCTATCTGCCAGTGGCTATCCAGCAATGCCTGATGAACAACAATATGCTGAAGATAATTGAAACTTTTTCGATGCTTTCGGAAGATTACTTTCAGCCAGTCTGTGTCATCAATATCGGAACTGGGAGGCATCAGACGGTTTCGGATTAACCAAGCGGCAGGCCACACCTTTAATACCTTATTTTTTATCACCGAGTGGTCAACTTGGGCTTTTCCCCGGTAAAAACCTTGCCGATAAGCAAGGCTGCGATAATGCTCTGTCCATTGCTCAAAGCTGGGTGACGCTTGCGCCGGCCGAACTAACAACCGTCGCACCTGAGTGGATATCCAGTCAGATACTCCCATTCCCTTTTGCTGTTTAGTCACAAGACAGTGTTCAGGTGCAGCAGCGATAAAGCGATGACGTTCAATCAGGGGGCGAGCAATCCGCGTATCCATCAACACACCGTGTTCGGAGCACGATGCCATCCCAGCAACCTGCCATTCTCGTAGCCAAAAATACTCACCATATTGTTCTCGTTGAGCGGATATGCAACCGGGACAGTACCGGATAAAGCGTGGAGACTTAATGCGAGAGGCAGCAATCCCTAATGCCAGATGAGCGGCCCCCTGAGTACCCTGATACAACCAATTCATGCACTGAAGCCGTCGAGCCTCTGGTACAAAGGGTGCGTAAAGCGGAAATAAGGTATGGCTATAGATCAGCTTGTCAGGCGTGTACTCTTCAGGAAGCCAGCGAGAGAGCGTTGCAAGATGGTTAGGTAAGTCTATCGTTGCGATAATGCTGCGAGATTCGAAGACTTCATCCAACAGTTGCTTTGGGCTGGTCAGCCCTTGCCGGACACCCGCTCTTGCCACGGTGCTATACATCAACTCCTCTGTGTAAGGTATAGGAAAATTCAACACGGCCATCACCCAAAGGAATTAACCCAGTCCTGGGCATCAAAAAACAGGTCATTGCGGCAAAGTGATTCCTGGAAGGTCTCATCATTGACGGACTGAGAGAATAGGAAGCGCAAGTCTTCTGAATCCAGGGTATGCCAGTCAGCTTTCTTGACCGCCTTAAGTTTAGGTGTGGATGACGCAGGCTTTTCTATCTCAGCACTCTGATACCAAGAGAGAATCAGCGGCATAAGGTCCTTCATCACAAGGCCCGGATGATCCTCAAACGCTTTGTTGATCAGAGGTTCAAGCAGCTCAGAGGCATACCCCATATCAACCAGCATATTGTGCAAACGAACAGCTTGTTCATTTCCTCCATACTTGACTACGGTATCAATGCTTTCCTGATTGGAGCGCAGCAGGTGGCTCAGTTCCAATATTTTTCTATCTACGTCGGGGATAGTCAGATCCGAATAACGCGCTATTTTTGTTACATCACCCGACCGCAATGCATCAATCATGGGATGGATAGGCTTTAACTCATCCAGATAAACCTTTCTCATCAAGGCCGGGGTAATGCGTTCAATACCGGTGACAACCGCCCGGATTTGTGACAGAACAAATAGCTTGATAACGACATCCATAATGCCTTGAGAAAGATCGTACCAGGTATCTCGAATTTCATCAGTCACTTCAGGAGATGCTTTAGTCAGCCACTGATACTTCCACAAACGACTGGTGAAGGCCCCCCACTCGGTACGAGATATCTCCTGCTCGCCTGAAGGCTTGCTTAATGGCTCCCAAAGGATTGAGCCAAAACCAGCGCCCCGGCGAGCGGAACGTAAATCCAATTCAAATATAGGTCTGGCTTTTGGCGTTCCCACCATAACAACCGGAACCGAAATTTCATTCACCAGAGTGACAAAGAAATTGAGCATACGCTCTGCACCACCGGAATGTTTAACGCTCAGATGCTGGATTTCATCAATCACTAACAGTCCAATGGCGTGAGTGTTCGCAATGTGTGCCATTATCGCAATCAAGGTTTCTACGCTATGTCGTTTTTCCACGTAGCGGCGTACATAATTAGTGGCGAGTACCGCGTCAATTTCCCGAAAGAAGTTATGGCACAGGCTTTTCAACGAACCGTCATGCGGGCAGTCAATTTTAAGGAAAACGATCTGAGTGAAGTTGTAGGCTTCGTGATATATCAACTGGGGATAGGTTGCCAGAATACGGTTCAATGAGCTTGTCTTGCCTGAACCAGAACAACCAATGAAAGCCAGACTCTTAGCGGTGGATTCCACATGCTCGAACCGGAAAACAGCCAAATCCCCCTGCATAACACGCTCATACCCATTCTGGATGTGGGTATTCAGTTCGCCTGTCGCCAGATTTCTACCAACATACCCTTGTCGAAGCATGACCGATAATTTTGACTCCAGCTCGATGTGACGGGAGAGCGGCTGAAAAAAATTATCGAGTAATTGAGATATGACATGAATACGGGTCTGGCCATCAAGATAAACGTCAGTTGGGCGAAACATAATTTGACCCGACAACCCGTCCTTTAGCTGACGCCGGTCCAGGATAGGCGGCAAAGCCTCAATGAGAGGGTTTCCTTGGTACTGGCTGATCCCGGTATCATTATAAATCGCCTGCACCATGCCTTTGGGTAGTGTCATTCATCATCTCCAAACAGGTCATCCAGAAAATCTGGGAAAGCCCCGTCTTCGGGCTGATCAGTCAAATACCTGACATCTGCTTTGGGTTTCCGCTCAGTAGGCTTGTTTTCTGTTCGACGTTTCCGGCGTTCCTGCTCACGGGCTTCCCGCCGGTTTTGATTGATGCCAGCCAAGGTTTCTGTTTTCGATTCACCAAAGTAGGAAGGACGTAGCTTTTCCGCGTTTTGGATGGTTTCCTGAATCACATTTTCCAGCGATCTTTTGCTTTCCCTCTCTTTCAATTTAGCTGCCGCTGTTGATTTTCGTTGTTGCTGCTGGCTGTCCCATAACTCCCACATCGACCGGCCCCTAAATTCCCTTGAGCGATCGGTTAGCGAGCACTCCCAATAATCTGATTTTGTTGCATCTGGGAAGACATAAATGATGTCGGCTACCGAGGGGTCATACGCAGCCATAAAGGGGCCAGGTCGCTGTTGCCCAGTTCTATGGAGCCAGCCAGACGCCAGTAGCTCCCTACAGGTATAAAAGGCACCGAAGCATTGAATACCGTATTCGGAAAGCGTTACTTTTTGACGAGGCAACAATGCCAGCTTCAACGCCGACTCCGATGTGTTACGTAGCCGTCCGCTACGATTTTGAATACCCCATTGCCAGATATTTATCGGTACAGGTGCGAGTGTATCCGGCATATCCGGATCGCGGTCATACTTGACCAATACCGAACTCTGGTTGCGATGCAGGATAGAGCCGATAATTATTTTAGTGAATTCTTCCAATGTAAGTGTTGCATCCAACCGATAATCTTTCCCGCCGCGCTTTTTGATGGTAGTTCCAGCAACTACTCCTGGTGCAAACGGCTTGAAGTCTGCTTGAATAGTACGAAAATGCCGCTCAACTATACCCTTCGCATCCCCACGATAAGGTGGTGTATTTTCAATCCGAACACCAAAGGCCTGCTCCAGATATTCAATTTGATGGCCCAGCAACTCACCGCGATCAGCTAAAATTGCGTCCGACAATCCAATCGACGGCCAATCCTCTGGCTCGATGTCATAACCGAAAGACTGGCATATCTGAGTTTTATCGATCATGGCGTTCACCAGTGCCAACATAGCAGTCACATAGGAGGGGTTTTCAAGTCCCACATAGAACCCAGCAATCAATCTGCTATAGACATCGACAACCACGTACAAGGTTGGTCGGCCAATAATCTTTTGTCTGTCAGCGGAAAGCAGATAGATATCGGCAATAGTCGCGTCGATCTCGTACCGTGCACCAGGACCGTGAACCCCAGTTGTGGCTGTTCCTTGTAACGGTCTGATGTCCTTTTGATATTCAATTTTATTGGCTCTCAGCCGGATACGTTCAGGCCGGACATATTCCCGCTCGTAGAAATAGCGTAGTTGAGCAACTGTCGGGAAGTTTTCTTTTGGTACATCGGGATGAGCTGTTTCAAACATGTCCTCGAAACGTCGATGAGCATAGGGTAGAGAATGATTCTTCTCCGTCAGATAGTGTCGATCAAGCACAATGCGAAACATGCGTTCAACACCAGTATCTACAATTGCGCCGGTGCCCGGCGCTATAATTCTCGGGCGGCCTAATTTTTTTTCTGAAGCTGTGCGTTTCTTTCCTCGCCCGCCTGATTTATCGTAGTCCGGCAAAAGCGCGTTCGGTGTGCAACCCCGCTGCCAATATTGGCGAAGATAGGAATATATTGTTTTTTTTGCCGTTCCAGATTCAGTAACAACCTGCTGAACCAGTGCGCCCCTGCCGCTGCGATAATAGATATCCGGTTGGTGTATTAAAGGCTCAATAACGGCCATACGCTTGTCCCGGATTTGCTGTGCTACTGAGCCATGTTCCGGGAGCTGAGCAGCAAGATGCGAATAGGGATCATCAATTTTTTTTAACGTCTCAGAAAGAATGAAGTCTTCCACCTCTGCCAGAGAAACCCGTTCAGGAAATGCTTTGTCGGAATCGATATTAATCCATGTGTATCGAATATCTGAGACATCAAGAATACGATACCGAGGCTCTCCGAATACCACGACATCATTGATTCGCAACATAATAATTCCTCAATGATTCAATGTCTGAAGAGGCCTGTAACTCCCCTACAGCCAGCGTTGACCAAGGCTTTCTGATATCGAATAAGAAAACCCTCAAGGCTAACAGCGAGCGTATCTTTTGCAGGGATTCGCCTGGAGAGAGTGAATAGGCTTGATCGAGCATCATTGCAACCTGAGAAATCAGCAAAGTCGGATGATTTATAAAGAAGCCCAGGTAAAGGGAAGCCATATTCAGAGTATCTTCGATCCCATCCAGAACCAATTGCGCTGGATACAGCCAGGCAATATTTTTGGTGACGGTCTTGGGAATTTGTTTTTCAGTCAGCAAATACCATGGCACTTCCTTTAACGCCCAGTAGCGCCGTTCAAGTTCCAGTTTTTCGATGGTTCTAGGGTTTGAAAGATCTGAAGAGGTTTTTACCTGAATAGCCATTCTTGGACGCTCAGGCTTATTAGTGTCCACTAGAAAATCCGTGGACATGACTTGAATTTGTCCTCGCACTTCGGGATGACGGATACGCACTTGCGCTGCAAGCTCAATGGTATCCTCTAGTCGGAGAGGATATTGCTCCCGGATATCAGTGACAAATGGATTCCAGTCAAACAGAAAGAACGCCGCCAGCTCTAGGTCTGACAACAGATGGTGGGTTCGTTGAGTCTGGAATCCCCAGATGCGGTGTGATCGTCCAGCAGAAGGTAGGTCTCTGACGGTCAACCAGGGTTGGTAGTCTTTTCCTGACCCCTTTCCACGACCTTGTTTAACCCATTTCAGTGAACGAGAGTCAAGGGATAAGCTGGTCAAGCTCCGTACCTCCGACATTGCACATAAAATATACGGAACTAAGTTACCAGCTTTATTTGTAAGTTACCAACTTTATTTACCAGTTACCGACTTTATTTGCATCCCACAGTTTCACCGGTGAAGGTTGGTATTGGCCTGAGCGAAGCTCAGTCATAACACGTTTCCAGTTTCCGGCGTTTGCCCAAGCGGGGAAGTCATCAATGGTCATGCCATCAATGCCAGCGGCCCCTTTGTTGGCTCGAACCTGCTTCCATGCCGACACAAGATTGGAAGGCTGGAGAAAAAGTTCGAGTAGATCTGCGCTAAAGGCTGGCTGCTCATCAGTACGCTGAGTCACGTCACTACCGGACGGCATTCGTGTGTTCAAGTCTGACAAGGCTCCTCCTTTATTCTAAATGTTCCGGCCTTGGCCGTGTCCCAGCCATTACGCTGGGCATTTGGCTACTATGCCGTCTGCTGACTTCTGCTCTATCACCGCCACAGTTACCTGTAACAGCGCTATCGGTTTGCATCGAATTCGCTCGCAGTGGATGATGCGCTTCCTCTGCGCCAAGGCACTTGTATACCAGAGCCTTACTGGTATTCACCGATCGCTCTTAGAGCAGATCTCCCCAGATAAGAGCATGGACTGTCTCTGCACTGCTGCATCATTTACGGTGGCCGTTAGATCACAGGGTTTCGTTGTCTTGTGCCAACTCACCTTCAGCCTACGCCTCATATGATGTTCTTGTTCATCAGCTCGCAGATTTGCTAGCGGCTTCCTCCAGACTATCTCTCACGATTTAGCCCTTGCCATTCGCTAGTAGTTAGCGTTGAATAACAGTGTGTTAAACAACGGTGATCTTCCTACAGAGGACTTTCACCTCATTAGTTCATGCCCATGCTGGGCGTACACAACCCGTTACATCGGATATGCGCTATGCGCCTACCGATGAACCAGAATTAGCTCAATAAAGAGGGGCAACCGTGTCACTAATGACTATTTTGCTATTTATACCAGCATGCTTTGCTTTGAACATGGCGCCTGGTCCCAATAACCTTCTTTCGATGGCGAATGCAAAGCGTTATGGCGTCAGGACTGCCTGCTATGCTGGTATTGGTCGGCTGGTTGCATTTGTAGCTATGATCACGCTGGCTGCTACAGGGCTGGCAACAGTGCTGTATACGTCGGAAAAATTGTTTCTCGCCATAAAAGTCGTCGGAGGACTCTATTTACTTTGGCTGGCCTATCAGCTATGGACCGCTGATCCAACTGAGGGCGATAGCGAGGCACCGGGAGGAAAAAGCTTCTTTCAACTGGCGAGACAGGAGTTTTTGCTGGCGGCTGGAAACCCCAAAGCCATTTTGATTTTTACGGCTTTCCTGCCCCAGTTTGTTGATCCAGCGGGTTCTGTTGGATATCAGTTTTTGATTCTTGGCGTGCTATTTTTAATGCTTGAGTGTGTAGCAATAGCTGGGTATGCATTCTTTGGTAAAGCATTGCGCCATTGGTTCTCTCGACCTTCTATGCGCCGGTTGTTTAATAGAGTTTGTGCCGGACTGCTTGGTAGTGCAGGGGTTGGGTTGTTACTCGCTCGTCGTGAATGAACTAACAAAGCCATTAAATTCGCTCCCTACGGTCGCCGGAGGCTCGTTCATCGCGCCGTTTATGGCGGGCGCTGGGAGATCCCCTCATAATTCAGGCACTCCGGTAACGTGGACTTTCCGGATGTATTGAGTGATAGTCCACCGAATTTCAGAGGTTGAAACGGGGTAATCCCGTCGGCGTTTTCGAACTTCCCGCCCTAGTCTGATTAGTGATAGTACCGGACGATTCCAGATAGTATTGGCCTGAAAAGCACGCTGCCAATTGTGCTTGTACGCGATGATTCCAATCAGCCTGAGCAGCCATTCGGCGAGCATCGCAATGAGCAACAGCACATCGAACCGTTTAGGACAGCGTGTTCTGCTGTGGCGAAGACCCAGTCCGTACTGAGGGCTTTTAATATCCCGGAAGCTTTCTTCTATCTGCATTCGCTTGGCATAGAGGTTCACGAGTTTCTTTGAGGTCAGTGATTCTGCGGGGATATTCGTAGCGAGTAGCCAGGGCTCTTTGCTGCTATCCCGATAGTTTTGTTGTGCATTGTGATGACGTCCAGCTTTCGATGAACGCTGGTCTTTACGGCCCTTGGATTTGGCTTTAAACAAATGCAAACAGGCATTAATCGGGCTTTTTCGACCTAACTGGCCAAACCCCAGATAACGCGCTCTGGCGTTGGCTGCAGGATAAAAAGATTTGTTGCTACGCCATTGTGATTGGCTCTGCACACGAAAGCCAACTTCGCCACGGACACGGCCAAGCCAGAACCATCCCAGCCTTTCAACTTCACGGAACCAGGTGTTTCGGTAACCGGCATCGGTGACGATAAGCGGACAACAATGTTGAGGCAGAATGACTGCTAATTCTCGCAAGAAAGGATTGTGACTGACCGGAGAATTGTATTGAGAAAATGGAAATACCCGTTCGTAGAGAATGACTGACCGACCTTCAAAGCTTACAGATGCACGCAAGGTTTAATGGCGCATTTGTTCTCTTACATCAGACCAATCAATCAGTATTATCGGCATTGGGTTCGCCCCACAGAGGAGCCTTGCATGCCAGTGATAAATATCAAATCTCTCGTTGTGCTTAGCGGCAACGGCCCCGGTAATATTACGACCCAATTCGGTAAGCGACAGTTGCTGTCCGTCAAGCAATGATTGCACAGCAACCATTAGAGAAGAGAGACGTTATTGATGTAAATCAGGGCATTGATTTTTAAGTAAATCATGTAAGATAGAGATATCACGCATGGTGTGTTTTTCTGGTATGTTTTTGGCGAAATTAATTAGATCAAATTGCGCCTTGTATGTATATATCATTGAATTTGCTTTAATTTATGAGTGGATTCGTTAGATTTGGGTGTTACGTTCTTGGGAGACATTGATGATTATCAGGAAGATGGAGGAGAAGGACCTTGAAGCTGCAAGTGCAATTTGCATGGATTCTTTTTTGCAGTCTGTTGCAAGCACATTGTCTGATGAGGGGATTACAACCTTTTCGAATATCGCTGCGCGCGATGCATTCCTCGAGAGGATGAGAGGCGATAACTTGATGCTGGTTGCTGAGAACAACGAAAATGTCGAAGGCATCATTGAGCTGAAGGAAGGTCGCCATGTTGCGATGCTTTTTATTCGGCCGGGATCACAGAAAAGTGGTATTGGAAGAAAGCTGCTTAAATCCGCCTTGAATCATGCGAAGGTTGAAACTGTTACCGTCAGCGCGTCGCTATCTTCAGTGACGGCTTATGAAAATTATGGGTTTGAGCGTAGTGGCGAAGTGGCCGAATCGGCAGGTTTGGTTTATCAGCCTATGGAGCTCAATCTTAACAAAGCAATGCACGCGACAAGCGCGTGCATTGTGCCGTGATGTCCGCTTTAGCAAAATTATTAGTTCTAGAGTGAGCTAGGTGGTCTTTTCGGAATGACCGTTACTGACCAATAGTCGATGTAGCAAAACACATCGGTGCACGTCCGTTCTTTGTCTATTTGAGTGATCAATAGCTTCAGGCGAAGCTGTTGCTGGTCAGATGCGTAATAAGCCGCCGCAACATGACCTCTGTCATGCGCCTCTATGGCTTCATTGTTTTCTCACAGGATTTTATCTAACCCATGCATATATAGTTCGCTAAGTTGTGTAGCGGACATCTCGGGTAAAGGGTTTCTCATCAATCCTTTACCATGAAAAATTTGCTGAGCCACCTGTCTGCCTATATTTTGCGCACTCGTTGTTTTATGTATCCGCTTAGCATAGAAATCTCCTAACACTTTGTCTAATGTCAGAGTAACCGTTCACCAGGGCCCTATTGACAGGCAGCTTTGAAGTCGTTGAGCAGTGGATAGCTAGTTTTGTTAAGCGTTGCAGCCAGGATTTCCCGAATCCAGGTCAGCGGATTCAGCTTTTGCTTCCGGCAGGTTTCTACGATAGTGAGGATGCGTTGTCTGAATAATTCGCCTCTGTGAGACCACACACCATAGCTGCCTTTTCGCCACAACACATAGCTTCTCAGTGAACGCTCTGCTTCATTATTTGTCAGCGGTACGCCATTATGTTTGAGAAACACCCAGCACATGTCATCGTGTTTAAGCAGTAACTTACACCGGTTCTGATAGCGAGGTGTGACACATCGTCTTGATGCCAGTTCCAGTTGTTCTCGCCAGGCAATGCGTAGTTTTTCCATTCGCCCCCGGTATGCCTTTTCGCTCAGGGTATTTTTTTCAAACCGGTGTTGCAGGCGGAACAGTATGCGGATGAGCCTGACCAATATCGTCCCGTAAGCTTTATTCGTGCCCCAGCTTTCCGCCAGTGCATTCATATTTCTTAAGATATGCGCCCAACATAATTGACGGTGGTCAGTGTCAATGTAGTGGTAACCGGCATACTGGTCAGTCACTACAATGTTTTCTGGATTATCGCCCAGTAATTTCTTCGCCGCCCAGGCACCGCGGGAGAAGTGGGTCATAAAGCAAGACAATTCAGCCGTGCATACCTGCCACATCCAGCGGTTTTCGTTGCCGCGCTGATGACGGGTTTCATCACAGTGTACGACCGCCTCATTTTGCATCGTCTCTCGGATATCCTGACAGGCCGGTGTCAGTACAGCGCTGACGCGGCCTTGTGCTTCAGAGATAGCCCCACGACTAAATGACAAGCCGAAGTTTTGTTCAAGTTGTTGTTGGATTTTACTGATACTCTGATGAAACTGGCCTGACTGCATTGCGACATACGCCAGCAGGTTATTCCCCATTTGGCCCTGATTCACATTATCAGGTAAATTGGCTTTGACCGTTTTACTGCACTGACAACACTGCCCCTGATAAAGTTGATGCTCTACAACGGTAAAGGCTTGGCTGGGAATATCAAATACCTGATGACGACGGTAGGGGAATCACTGACATCAATTACACCGCCACAAGTACAGGTCTCATCGGGATAGTAAGTTCGACTCTCATCAACCTTATCGGCTAACATCCGTTTGGTGCCCTTATGACCTGATTGCGCACCGCGCTTACGACCTGTTGGCTTTTTAGCCGGCGCAGAAGAACCCGCCCCCGGACCATTAGAGGAAGGCGGGCGCGACGAATTACGACTGTTCTGATTCAGTCGGTCTTCGAGGTCATTTAGCCTGTCCCAGAGTGCACCGATGAGTTCATTGGCATCATCAAGATTCGTCGCAACGGGTGGCTTTGTTGATTGCTTTTTACGTGGCATGAGGACCACTCTGACAGACTGGCGGGATCAATCAATAGGATCCGAAAGATCGTCAAAAATAAATATTCTTAGCTGTCAATAGGGCTCTGGTGAACGGTTACATGTCAGATGGCTACTTAGCAACTTGGATAAATGCCACGCATCTTCAAGCGCTTGGCAAGCGCCCTGGCCAGAGGTTGGCAGTGAAGCATGCGCCGCGTCTCCAATCATGAGAAGGTTTTTGTTGTGCCAGTAAGGTAGCGGGTCGATATCGTGCACGAATATGCGTTTAACCGTGCTTTCTTCCGAGCAACCTAAGACCTTTTTGATATCGTTAGGCCAGTGGGCGAAATGTTGATGCATTTCAAGATGCCAACTTTTTTGTGTTCTTTGGGTATCGATAGCACATGGCCATGCGGCTGCCCAATAGCAGAATTGATTGTTTACAGGAACGATACCAAACCTTTCTCTATTCTCACGATACTCCTTAATCGTTTGGTCTAAATCGGTGCTTCATCAACGACAGTTTGTGGCTTTGTTTCAGACTGCTTATATGCCTGTATAGGAGTTGTTGCGTAACTGGATAATATGAGCATAAGTTTGCCGAACTATTAATTGATGATAATGAAGAGCAATTCTTAGACCAAAACTGAACAGTATTCATTTCCAGAAAGTGAATTTTTGTTCAATAACAGATAACTTGCGCTGTTATGATTTAGAGGCTTTCATCCGACTTACCACCATTGAACTGCTGAAAACTGAATACGGCTTGACGGGAACTGTAATCAGGCTATTTAGTGCAAAACTAGCTTTAGCCGAATGTCATCGTGTTTTAATCAAAGAGACGCATTTAGATTCCTGAAGTTATCCAACTGATTAGCCTTCAGGCAATAATTTTCCGTTAAACGGCAGTCACAGTCCTTCTAAGATGCAGATAAATCCATCTTCTCTGTCGTTTTATATCCTGCTTCTAATTTTGGTCATGAACGAACATTCCTTTTTTTGTGGTTGTTCCTCGGTATCTGACGACATGAAACTATTTTGTTAGCAGGCAAGACACTTCCTTTCATGTGGCATTCGGATTCCCTCTATATATCTATTCGCTTTGTCTAATTTCATCGTTCACCAATCTTAATCTCTGCTTAAACCACTGACATCAAGGTGGTGTTCACATATTTAGAGGGTCGAATGCTTAAGAAAATACCATCTGGCAGACATATTGCTCACTCTAAATCCAACAGTTAAAAAGTGCTGAAGGATATCTCTATGATTAATGGTGTAAGCAACTCGCAAAATTATATTTACGGACTTCAAAGAAATGATGCGGTGTCTGTTAAATCCAATGACTCTCTGGAATCCTCAACAAGTTCAAATGTAAGGGAGCATGACAGTCGGGCAAATGCTCTGGCTTTCATCGAATCTGCTTCACCGGAAGAGTTAGCGAAAAAAGTAGATTCGTTAAAAGGAAGAATGCCTTCTGCAGCGATGTTCAATTTAAATGAAATTTTAAATAGTAGTAACGGTGAAGAAGTAATGGCAAGGATTTTTCGTTTACAGGGTAAGCTTGAAAATGAGTTTAGAGCTGTCTTAGCTCAGGAACAGGAAATAATCAACGAAGGCAGAGCTTCAGGTAAGACGGATAAAGATATTTTGCTCGACATCGTTAAAATGCAGGATGAGCAATCTGACCTATATAAAATGGGGGCCAGATGGGGCGACAAAGGCTTAAGCGCCCCAGAAAATTACCAGAAACTAGTAAGCCTGACTCCCGATTATGTGAATACGTACGCATAGCACTTTTAAATTTCAGCTATTAAGAGTCGTTCTATTTAGCACTGCCACTTCAGCTTTTCGTTACCACGTAAAAATCGCAATAAGCTAGTGGCCGCTCCACGTGCGATGTGATCCTTTGCCAAGTATCTCGGTGATGTCCGCTTCTGACTAAGAGCGATTCTGGAAGCAAATGTACGCATGGAGCAAGCTAAGGTGGTACTTAGCAACTTATTAGCTCTCAGGCATCCTGAAGAAGATAAATAAATCAATTTATCCGACTACGGTATTTCATTTTCATATCTGATGTTACATCACTAGCATAACAAATTGGCTCATAACCTCCCGGCTTACTATAAGCACTCCTAGCACCACATCTACTGCCATTTGATGCTCTACTATATGGGCATGGACAGTTTCCACTGTATCCCTTAATTGAGTCGGCGATAATTAATTTTACGATATCATCAGGTTGATTTATCGCAGGTGCTACTGGCGAAATTGATGGCTTAGTTGACGAGTAACTGTGCTTTGGTTTCTGACCATGACAGTGGTAGCTGTTATTCTTTTTATCGTTGTGGCACCCGTTTGCATTCGTTCTACCACCATGCGCTATAGTAGAAAAAGAAAAAGCAAATGCTACTAATATTACGAATATAGACAGTATTTTATTCATAAATACATCCTTGTACTAAAATTTTACTTCTTTTGCTTAAGGGGAGCTATGCTCCCCTATACTTAGTTTTAAGCTATAAATTAGCCCATTGAACGCCAATGAGTGCATACATCTTCCCACTTGCCATAACGGAAGCGTATATAGCCGGATACATGAATAGACTTATTTGTTGTCATCATCATAAATCCTCTAAAAGTTAGAGAACGAATTTACAAACCCGGAGCACTACTGCTAGTATCATATTCCCCAATATAAAGTCACAGTGTGATGGGTGCCGAGGGAAAGTTCTCAGTAACCTCAACTTGATTTTATCGAAAGCCGCTTTCTGAGCGGCTTTTTACTTTTTCTTTCCTTTTGGTTTAGTTGGTTTAATTGTTTCGACTACTGTAGTAGTTGGTCTTCTTTTAGCTTCTTTAACAGTAATAAATTGCCCTGTCTTGGCATCTCTACCAATTTTCATCAGTTTACCTCCTAAAAAATTAACAAATTTCATCAATCAGCCTAACACTGATATTTATACAGTGTTAGGCTGATAACCACAAGATAATGCGGTTCCAAACCTAATGCAACCCAATATCTAGCCTTAATCTTCTTAGCTAAATCAATGAGAAGGAAAGGTTAGTATCGACTAACCGCTTACATTTGTATGAATCGTGAACTGTATTTTTGCAACAAATTTTATTTTTTTACCCAGTATTATATTTTTTTTCCAGGGCGGAGTTATACAAATTTGCAAGTTGAATAACGGTGAGTACGAATTACCGGGTGATTTATGGCATTAGTGTATGAACTCGGCGTAGAAAGGAAAGTTGAATGTAGAATATCGAAAACAGATGAGCTAAAGGCCAAACTTGGTAGACCATACTTATCAGGTTAGCTACCAGTCTACTTAAAAACTATGACCTAATGCTGTGAAAATAGACGCGCAGTGCTACGCGTTCGGTTCGCCAGTTTAGTACGAAGACAAGAGCCTAAATTGTACATCATGATCGAAAAAATCAACCACTGTTGGTTGCTCTCATACAAGATGAGTATTGGGTAATTGACGGGAATCACAGGTTGAAGAGAAAAGTGGTAGACGGCGATGCTTAGTTTGAGGTTATTATTGTTCCGAATGCACTGTTATATGATTTCTGTCAACCCTTAGTGAAAGGTGGCTCCTCCCGAACGAAAAAAAAGTTGATGGAGAATATTGCTGATGTATTAGAAGTTTCCTCCTAATATAGACATTAACTGCGAGCTATTTTTCCAACGCTTAGATTAACGCTAAAAATACCATAATCTAATCAACTACAAAGCAACCGAGTAATGTGTGAGTGATGTCCGTTATGATCAAAAGGTGCTATATCCGTGTTATCTGTGGGCTCTTCAGTACAGGTTAGATTAACCACGGTGTAACGAGTTTAGTCATATACAGCCGCGTCGCTTTGCCTCTGCTTCCCACTCATTAAATCGTCCAGATAATTTTAACTGAATCTGTTTTTTTCGTTCACGTGATTTAGCTGAAGACTTTTTCTCGGTTTTGTCGAAAGTGACTCCAGACAACTCCTCTTCGAACATGCTTGGAACCACATGACTATAATGTTGTTCGATCATAGCGATGCTGGTACCACACTGCCGAGCTAATACGTCGATTCTGAGTGTTCTGGTAAGAAGCTGCCAGGTTATATAGGTATGCCGCAACGAGTAGAGCGTCCGAGGACCATCCGGACTAGTTTTCAAATCTGCCTCTTCTAGTGCTGACACGAAGGTCTTCCCTAGCTCATTTGTAGAAGTGCCATCGGCTAGTACAAATATTTTGTCTGAAGGTTTTCTATTAGGAAATCGTTCCATTAGATTCATTAACGGATATACAAACTCATCCTTACAGACGACGGTCCGAGTACCGGTATGTTTTGTAGTTTTCCCCTTTCTGACCTTAATTTTGAATATTACTTGATGCCCTTGTCGCGACATCAGAATATCGCTCCAGGTTAACTCCTCCATTTCGGTACCAGGCCTAATTCCTGTGTGTACGACAACATCTGCATAATCGAGTAGCAACTCTCGTATCTGCCGTGTTTTCTCTTTTCGACTATTGTCCCTCATTATTTCGATTGTCTCGACGACCTTCTCATATTCCTCTTCACTGAAAGCCGCTCGTCTAGCCCCCTGCTCCCCCTTGTTACTTAATACTGGAACTTGAACTGGCAACATCCATTGGCGTGCAACAGCTTCTTTAAAAACCATTTGCAACGCAGCATTGTGTGTAAGTAGAGTAGATTTATTGAGAACTTTGCCTGCTTTCTGAATTCGCCAGATGTCAAATTCCTTAAGCTTGTCTTGATCAAGAGAAGTGATATATGTCCGGTCAAAAAAGGGAATGTGGTAGCGACGTAGCGCCCCTATGTAGTCTTTGTAACTTATTTTGCCACCACCATGTGCAAGTTCATGCTCCATAGCAAGAATGCATCTTTCTGCAACATCGCGAAATCGCTTACTCTTGGTAAGAGTTCCAGTTTCTGCTTTTATCTTCCATTCCATGCGTAGCAATCTTGCAGCAGCTAAAGCTTCATCTTTATCAGTCTGTTTTGTAGATTTGCAGTGCCATTTGCCGAACAACTGAAATCGTGCGTACCACTTTTTGCTGTTGTCTTGCAGAAATATATAAAGCGAATCGTCGATGTCGTGTCTTGCTAGCTGCTTAGCCATAAATACTCTTTTGCAAAGAAAAATATTGCGCTTACTTCGAGTATATATGGCTGACTAATAATATCTACCTGTTTTATATAGAAATTTTTAGATCATGTTAATATAGATTAACGTGATCTATGTATCCAGAATCGCTACTCAGATTTCTTCCAAATAACTATCGTTTACGTTCAATAACGTGACCCATCAACAATTCAGCGGATATAAGAAATTTTCCTATGTCGGATCCTTATTAGATGCCGATATAAAAATGCCTGTCATGCACTTTTTATATTGAGCATGTCTTTAGGCCTCCTATAGTCGAAGGAATGAAATGTCTTTATATATAAACACAAATGTTTCCAGTCTTAATGCAATACATAATCTTTTCCAGTCTCAAAATGGACTAGGTAAATCACTGGAAAGACTATCCTCTGGATTTCGCATTAACAATGCGTCTGATGATGCTGCTGGCTTACAAATATCAGATCGTATGACTAGTCAGATTCAGGGGTTAAACCAAGCTGTTCGCAATGCCAATGATGGTATTTCAGTAGTACAAACTGCTGACGGAGCGTGTTCTGAAACTGTTGCGAATCTGCATAGAGTTAGGCAACTCGCTATTCAAGCGCAGAATGGCATCAATAGCAATGCAGATAAAAAAAGCCTTCAATTAGAAGTCAGTCAGTTGCTCGACGAAATAGACCGAGTCGCAAATACAACACAGTTTGCAGATACAAACTTATTAGATGGCAGTTATATTCGTGATTTTCTAGTTGGAGCGAATGCTGGTCAGACTATTACAGTTGATTTAACGCAATTTTCTTCAAATGGTTGGGGAGTTGATTCATTAGGGTTAACAGGCCTAAATGTAGTAACGGGCCAAGCCGGAAGTGAGTTAGGGCGTGATGATATTACTGGTGCTAATGCTTTCGGTCCTTTCGAAGAAATTTATAGATTTGGCACAAACCCGATACCGGTTTATGGGGATTATCGCTTTGCTATTTCAATTGATGGAGGCAGCACATTTGAAGAAATAAACGTCCCTCTTTTAGATTCTTCAGATAACGCAGATCTTCGAAATGCTATAAATAGTGCTTTTAATGATCCTTCATTGGTTGCAGCGAACTCGGCAACTGGCGTATATAATTTTTTTACTGGGTCTACTGCCTCTAATTTTATCATAGCTGAAGACATAAGAAACCCAAGTAGGCTGAGTTCTACATCTACAACTGGGTCTGTTGGCTCTTATGACTCTCAAAGTATTGGAACATCTTCTTCGGTTATAGCGGCAATTGATAGTGCCTTATCCCGAGTTAATGTGTAGTGGCAGAATTAGGAGCAATTGAAAACCGTTTTCAGTCTACGCTAAGAAACTTAAGTAATATTAGTGAGAATGTCGTTGCGGCAAGGAGTCAGATAAAAGATACTGATTTCGCAAGCGAAACAGCGACCTTAACCAAACATCAAATCATTCAACAGGCTTCGACTAGTATCCTTGCACAAGCAAATAACAAGCCTCAAGCTGCATTAGCATTGCTGTCATAATTTGTAGCCAATTGACGTAGTGTAAGCCTCCTCTTAAATAGCATCATACCATTTTAGAGTTCTTATGAGTAAACGCAGCCATGAATGAATAGCTCCTGATGACAAACTTACGTTAATACACATTAATTAACATTACCTGTTTAGCTCAAGTGTGCTTAAATGCATAAAAGTAGCTATTTTAAAATAATTTGTTATTATAGTTACTTAAAGGAGACCACTATGAACAATAAAGCTATTGCTCACAATCTTAAGAGATTGCGCTCTAATGCGCGATACAATCAGTCAGATCTAGCTGAAAAAGCTGGGATGTCTCTCAGTGGTTACCAAAAGCTAGAGCGAGGAAAGGCGTCTCCTAGAGCTGACTCCATACGAGCCCTAGCCATCGCACTTCGAGTGCCAATTCAAGAAATCTTGGCAGAAGTTAAGCCTCTAAAGCATATTCGATTTAGATCACTCAAGAGACTGAAAACTAGAGAGCAGATCATCTCCGATGTTGTTACTTGGTTATATGACTTTAGTTCTCTTGAAGAGCTAACTGAGGATAAACAGGTAGCAGACTTGCACGAATTTTATGCTTATAAAGAAGGTAGTTCGTATAGTATTCCTGACCTTGCAAGCTATTGTAGGGACAAGTTTGGACTAGGTCCCAAAGAGCCGGTTTTAGACATCTGCGGGCTACTTGAGGCAAGAGGGATCAAAGTCCGCTCAATTGAAGTGGAAACCGACTCATTTTTAGGTTTATCAGTTAGCGAGCAAGAAGAAGGTGGGCCAGCTGTAATAGTTAATACTTGGAAAAGGCTGCCGGTGGAAACTTGGATATTTAGTGCCGCCCATGAACTCGGTCACCTTCTAATGCACCTCAATGCATATGACATCGACCAAACTACCGAAATTGATGAGCAAGAATCTGAAGCCGATCAATTTGCTTCACACTTTCTTATGCCACAAGAAGCTTTCGAAAGAGAATGGAAAGAAGCTGCAGGTTTAAGCTTTGTCGATCGAGTATTGAAAGTTAAAAAGGTTTTTAAAGTCAGTTGGAGAACTGTTCTATATCGGTACGCTGAAAATATGCCGTCCGAAAAGAGAAATAAGCTTTGGATGAACTTCAATGTCGAGTTTAAGACTCGCTATGGGAAATCTCTTCAGAAACATACTGAACCAGTAGGCATTGAAAGCGATAGTTATAGAATTAACCATAGGTATACCACTGCAAGCGAGCCCTTCAACCTTGATGTATTTGATTTTAGAGAAGATCGCTTACCATTCCTTGTTAGAAAAGCAGTCGAGAATGGCAATATTTCACTATCTCGCGGAGCAGAAATATTAAGGTTGCAAAACAAAGAAATGCGTCAGTTGGCGTCTTCATGGGTTGGTTGATTCGGGATTAAGAAATGCCAGTAATAACAGATGCAAACGTCCTTATTGACTATGCCGACGCTGATATAACTATGCTGGCATTGTATTCAGAAAAAATTGAAAGGGTTGTTATACCTTCAGTCATACTGGATGAGGTTGATCAGCTTACGCATGATGATTGTTTACAATATGGTTTTGAAGTAGTTGATGAGGAAATTGAGCTTCTATCAGAAGCTTCAAATGCTCAACATGGCCCATTATCCTTTCAAGATAAAGTTTGCTTGTATCTCGCCAAAAGTATTGGCGGCATTACATGTATAACTAACGAAAAAGCATTACTGAAATTTTGCGATGAAGACAATATACCAACAAAGCGAGGATTGAAGTTATTACTTGAACTGGCTGAGCTTAACCATATTTCCAAAGACGAAGCTATCGGTGTGGTTTATTCTATACACGAGTGCAATCCTCTCCATATACACCAAGGGGTTATAGATGAGTTTATTCGCCTGCTTGATGAATACAATACGTGATCGTTGTTAGCATTGCTAACCACCGCAGATTTGAACTTCATCCCCCGAGAGTTGTTTGCTGAGGTAAAATTGCTAACTGCTTATATCCCCCACATGCAAAGAATTTGCAAAGCGCCAAAATTCAACTGTAACTAACTGAATTAATATAACTATTATAGACACTAACTTTTCAAAATCCCCCGCCTTCGGGTGTGGCGGTTCGAGTCCGCCCACTGGTACCATTCTCTTCCTTAAGGGAAGAAACAATAAACCGACTTATTAGTCGGTTTTTTTGTGTCTGATATTAAGCAGTTTTCCCCACACTCTTTTGATAAAAGTTCTTTTATTAAAAATAACACTATCCGAATGTGGAGTAACTAAATGCTAAGTTTGATGCGAATCAGAGTTTTTCTATCTCTGCAAGCATCTGGCTGAACTCTGCCAGTTCAACTTCAAGATACTCACCACCATCACGCCATTCAACGCCGACCAGGACATTGTCCTCGGCCAGGTCTTCCAGCCAGAACTCCAGCCAGTCAGAAACGGAAATGGATTTAGGAATGTAATCTTCCCACTCATCGGTGCAATGTTCACGAGCCATTTCTGCGTCAGACCAGACAGGCATCACATCAGTGTTTTCGAAGTTAACCGAGTCAACAATCACCCACCCCTCTGTCGTTTTATCCTGTAGCGCCCATAACTCTTGGGTACTTTTAACTTTTGTCATGAAGTCGGCTGAATTTGAATTAGTATTTGTCATAGAAAACGTTGGTTAGAGGATTAGACTCAATATGATAATTGGTGATCACGTGACTAGCCAGTGAATATCTCATGTTGTTCCGGCAATAAGGGCCCCTTTATGTTCTTTTAGGTTGTGTGTTGGCGGTTTAGATTTCTGTCTGAATGATGGGGTAAGTACTTGTAATTTCTGCGCCGATCTTCCGCTCCTTAAGCTGCGTAGAAATGTCAGAGAAATTCAGGAGAACAGGGGAATGTTTACGATCTACGCTTATTCCTTAGCAGGGTTGCTGGTAATTGCAGCAACTGTTTTCGTGCAAAACATCGTTGCAGCCGTCGCCCACAGGAAGCAATCAAGTTATATTCCGGGCAAAGTGAGCGATGAGTTAAGTCACGATAGCTTTGTATTCCGAAGCCATCGCACGTTTCATAACTCATTAGAGAACATCCATCAGTTTACTTTGCCGGCACTGATTTGTATTTTTCTTGGCGCGCCCACCACAGTACTCGCTGTACTGATTTGGTTATATGCTGCGGTGCGCATTATTCACATGTCGCTTTACTATGCGATTGCCACTGAGAAAAATCCCAGCCCCAGAAGCTACTTTTATATGACAGGTGTGCTACTCACTGTTGGCGTGTATGGTCTTGGCCTTTATGCGCTGTTTACGCCCTGAGTTTGGCTTACCGGCTTTTCCGAATGATGCAGTCAGGCCAGCTTCCCCCACTGGCCCGTGAATTGATGCACTTCAGGCCGTGAAGTGCATCATTTTTCTCACCTGCTCAGGGTGCTACTGAGAAGGCAGAACATTGAAAGTCACTGAACTCGGGTGCACCGCATCGTGGTAGATGGTGTGCTGAGCACGGACGAAATCTTCTTCTGTCGCATGAAAGATATTATCCACGTAAGTTTGCGGATTCATATCAAGGAACGGGAAGATAGAGCTCTGGATCTGGATTTGTAATCTGTGGCCCCGTTTAAAGTCGTGCAGCAAATCGTACAGCTCAAAAGAGACCTGAGTCGGTTTGCCCGGTTCAAAGGGTTTGGGCTCAGAGAAGCTGTCACGAAAACGTCCGCGGATAATGCCCCAGCGCACCAGTTCATGGCGGTCACCGGTTTCTTTGTCCACTTCATTGGTGTTTTCATCCACGCCCGGGAACACATCAATAATTTTCACCACAAAATCCGCTGCGGTTTTATCAGTGGATACCCACAGATTCACGTTTACTTCGCCGGCAACGGTCATATCACTTGTCATGGGTTCGGTTTCAAATTTAAGCACATCCGGACGGCGGGCGGTGAAACGCTGATCTTCCGCCATATACGGGCGATCCCATCCACGGCTGATTGCTGCAGAATGAGGAACAGGATTACGGGGATCGGATACATAGTCTGAAGCACCGCCATCTTTATCCGGTTTGTTCTCAAACAAACTGTCGCCCTTTGTCAGATACAGTGTTTTTTCACTGGTATCAGCAGGTGGCCACTGACCAAAGAAACGCCAGCGGTTCGCACCTGTTTCAAACATGGTCGCAGTCTGCTCGTACTTATCTTCCGACTCTTCCTTAAGATGCTGGTTAAAGAACGGCAACAGAACATTGTCACGGAACCACACACTGGTTTCGAAGCCGAACCGGGCCTCGCCCATATTGGAGCCTTTATCACCAATCCACTGACCGTGATACCAGGGGCCCATGACAATTTGCACATTGTCACGCTTGTTTTTGCGCGACATAGTCTGATAAGTCGCCAGCGGACCATACAAGTCTTCGGTATCGTACCAGCCACCTACAACCAGCACGGCCGGCTTTACCTTATCGAGATGCTGCAGAACATTACGGGCCTGCCAGTAATCGTCATAATTCGGGTGCTCAGTCAGTTCATTCCAGAACGGTCGCTCGCCGTGGAAGTAGTTTTTGTTTACGTTAGCCAGCGGCCCGAGGTCGCGGAAGAACTCGTAACCGTCAGGCGTAGTGACTTTGCGTCCTTCCAGGCGGTAAGGATACGGTTCTGTGCGGGGAGCATCGAAGGTATCAAAAAACAGAAATGCCATAGGTGTAGAAAACGCACCGTTGCGGTGAAAGTCATCAAAGAACCAGTCGGCAATAGGCGCCTGCGGAGAAATGGCTTTAAGGGCTTTATGGCTGTTGATACCGGAAACCGATGTGTAGTATCCGGGATAGGAAATGCCCCACTGCCCTACACGGCCATTGTTGTTGGGCACATTTTTTACCAGCCATTCGATAGTGTCGTAAGCATCTGTGGCATCATCAACAGCGTCTTTTCCGCGTTTATATGCGTCCTGCGGGCGCATATTTACAAACTCACCCTCAGACATTTGTTTGCCGCGAACATCCTGGAAAACAAAAATGTAGCCTTCCTGTTCGAACTTCTCACTGGGGCCTAAACGGGTTTTAAAATCTGACGAGCCATAGGGCGCAACGCGATAGGGTGTACGCTGCATCAGCATAGGCCAGCTTTTACTCTGATCGTAAGGTATATAGACCGAAGTAAACAGTTTTGTGCCATCCCGCATGGGGATGTTGTATTCATATTTAGCGTAGTGTGAACGGATATATTCCGCACGGGTATCTTTGTCAGGTGCTGCAGAAACAGCGGGAGTCATCACGCAACTGGCAATAACCAGCATGGCGTAGCGAAGGTATCGCATAAGCATCCTCTTTTTATATGTGCCGGTGACCGGCTATGGGGGACAGACAACGGCATCTGTCGTGATGTCACCTTATCACAGCGGGCTTGAGAAATTATTCCGCAGCGCTCTCGTTTAGCCCGGAGGTTAGGCACTTATCGATTTGATGGAAGATGGGAGTCTTAGCGTACATCAGGCGCACATTTTATCAGCACCGTTTCTGTATCCCCCGGCGAGATCCGGGAAATTAAGTAGAGTAAATTTCAAACAGAAAGGTTGACGAAGCACACCTCAAACGATAATAATTCTCAATAACATTTAACTAAGAAAGTCTGAGTGATGCTCAAACAACTTGTTGCCAGACGATGCCCGTGCTGTTCACATGAAGTGCCGTTCTCTCACCGGCTGCTCTTTCTGATCAGGGAGCCTGTAACCTGCCGTTATTGCACGAAAACACTCAGACCGGATATCCGGACCATGAGTTTTAATATGTTCTGGCTGAGCATGACAGTAGCGTGGATGGTCCTGAGGTACACTTCACTCACGGACATTTTCGCTTTCATGGTCGCGGTATGCAGTGCGAATCTTTTATTACCCGCACTCGATTTATTATTTCCCCTGGAAGAGAGTTACAACAGCCCGGAGTAGCGATCAGCTCATCCGGACGGTATTGATTCACAAAGCGTTAGCCCGCTCCCTCAGGACATTCCCCACAGAATGTATAAGCCGAATAGCAGAAAGCCTGCTGTGACTACAGTATAAAATGTGTGAAAGGCCGCAGAAAAACCGGCCACTGGTACTTTTTGGGTGTAATCAGTGCCGATCTGCCAACCTGCCAGCAGAGAGTTCAGCATCACAACAACAAGAGTGATTGTTGAGTAGAGTTTGAATCCGGTTGACTGATGAAATGCAGTCCAGCTTTCGTAGTCAATATTCTCCATAGTGAAAACGCTCACCAGATAAAATATTGCATAAGCAAAAATCATCACGTTACTGATCCGCTGGAAAATCCACTCTTTTACGCCATTTCGCTTCATGTCAGTTAACCCCAAACCCAAAATCCGGATAACACACTCAGCAATACGCCTGATGCAATAGCCACCTGCGATATCAGCTTGCCACCTTCAAGTGTTTCAAAATAACCAAACTCCTGAATGAGATGTTTTATCCCACCCAACATGTAGTAGCCCAGCGCGGTGAGAAAACCCCAGGTAAAAAATTGCGCGATGAAGTTGCCACTGATAAGTGACTGCACATTTTCAAAGCTTTCAGCACCTTGCAAAGAAAGAAACAATAACGGCAGAAACCAGGCCAGAGAGAACCAGATAATCACAGCACATATCCGGTGTAAAATGGAGGCCAGCCCCATTACCGGCAGCTTGATGGTAGTTAAGTCCATATTACGTGGACGGGTGTCTTTCATTCAAAAACTCCTGTAATCATACTTCTGGTAAACACGACAATACCTGAACCTTTGTTCAGTAAACACACTCATTCTGCATTTTCAAAACCGGGAATCAAATAGCGTGCGGAAATTACTTAGCGCTTTGGAAATAAAAAGTTTCCATGATTTAAGCGCTGGTAATTTACTGCCTCGCACGTGATAATAATAATTCTTATTTGCAATAAGATACTTCATTTTATAAACGCCGACAATGAACACCGGAGCTTTTCTTATGCCAGACGCCGTACTCAGATCTTCTTTCTGCCGCACACTATTCGGGGCATTTATCACGTTAATCAGCCTGAACAGCTATGGAAACGGTGAACCGGCTGAAGCTGCAAAAGCAAGCAAGTGTGCAGCAACACCTCAATACGTGTTTGGTTGGCAATTCGTAGACGAACCTTGCAACTTCAAGCCACGTGGCGGCACATCAACAGGTAACAGCACGACGAAAGATCTTACCCCTTCCCCGCACTGGCTGAAACTGCAAACGGAAGACATGGATAAATTTGAGCGGGACCGGCAAGCCATACTGGCGATGTCGGGGTATTTTCGTGTGGGCTTCGACTTTATCGAAACCATGGGGTTTACTGAAAATTATACGCCTGCGGCCCCCTATCGTTCCTGGGGCACGGAAATGGTGATTGTTGTCGACAATGAACCTGAATTTATCAGCCTTCAGCACATTATGGTGATGTATTTTGTTGGTGAAGACGGCAAGATCAGTGAGCCAATGGTGATGAAACACTGGCGACAGGACTGGGAATACGAGAAGCCTTCAGAGTTTGTATATACCGGCAATAATGTATGGCGAAAGCATGAGCTCAACGGCCAGGATATTGAAGGCACCTGGTCTCAGTCGGTTTACCAGGTAGACGACTCGCCACGATATGAGTCTCACGGTAAATGGCAGCACAAAGGAAACCGCTCAGAGTGGATAAGCGAGTTAACATGGCGGCCACTTCCCCGGCGGGAAAGCAGTGTGAGACAGGATTACCAGATCCTTGAAGGGATAAATAAACACGTTATTTTACCTGACGGCTGGGTACAGGAAGAAGAAAACTACAAGCTGGTAATAAATGACGCCGGCAAACCGGCCTCATCAGCTCCGTACCTTGCAAAAGAACTGGGGATTGCCCGTTACGAGCGCATCAAAGACCACGACTTTACGCCCGGCGAAGCATACTGGGAAGCAACATCATCATTCTGGAGGAACGTACGTGAGGTGTGGTCCTCACTGATTGCTGACAATACGTCTATTGAAATCAACAAGCAGGCAGACGGAAAGTTCATGTTCATGCCATTCTTCGACTACGCCCAAAACGTAGGCGACAGCGCCCCTGTTGACCCTTCAACAGAACAGCAAAAAATAAGAAACATGCTGGCGCCATTTACAGAGCCAGCACGCTAGCGAGGCTATCAGCAAAGGCGACTACAGTTCTACCTTCGCTTCCTTCACCAGTCCGCGAACATCTTCCAGTAACTGCTGAGCATCGTACACAATGCCGTCCTTGATGGTGTAACGCACCGCCTTTTTTCGTACCGGCTCATTATTTTCATCCAGTTGGAAGTGGCCGGTGCCGTAAAGTAACTTAAAGTTTTCCAGCGGATTACCATCCACAATGACCATGTCGGCATTTTTACCTACGGCAAGGCTGCCAATTTTATCGTCAAGGCCTAAGGCTTCTGCGCCATTTAATGTGGCTGCCTGAATGACTTCCAGCGGATGGAAACCGGCTTCCTGTAGTAATTCCAGTTCACGGATGTAAGCAAAACCGTAGATTTTATAGATGTAACCGGCGTCGGAACCGGTAGTCACCCTGCCGCCATGGTTTTTGTAGTCGTTAAGAAATGTCATCCAGCGGCGGTAGTTGTTGCGCCAGTTGATTTCATCCTGCGTGGTCCAGTTGAACCAGTAGCTGCCGTGGGCATACCGGCTGGGTTCAAAGAATTCCCACAGCACGGGTAAGGTGTATTCTTCATGCCATACGGCCTGACGCTCACGCATAAGATCCCGGCTGGCTTCATAAATTGTCAGTGTAGGGTCGATGGTGAAGTCCAGGTCGATAAGCTCGTCTCTTACCTGCTGCCACTTCTCACTTTCCGGAGCTGCTGCCTGAAGCCAGAGTTTTCCGGCTTCCGAAAACCGGTGCTGCTCGTCGTTGTAATTATAGTGTGAGGGGTAGTCCTGAATAACCTTATCTTCAAACAGCGCTTCCGGCAGTCCGTACCAATGTTCCATAGAGGTTAAACCTAACCGGGCTGAATCCAGTGCATTGGTGCCCATCACGTTCAGCTGGGCATGGTGCATCATGGTGCCTAACCCCTGCTTCTTAGCTTCGTCTAAGGCTGCCGCCATAATTTTGGGACTGGCACCGAAAAACTTGATTCCCCTGGCACCTTTGCGGGCGATGTCTTTCACCCAGGCCCTTGCCTGCTTCTCTGTGGAAACCGGCTGATCGCCGCCCATACCAAAACCCACATAAGGCACAATTCGCGGAGCAACAATTTCATTTTTATCACTGCGCGCCTGATGTTCCAGCACCCAGTCCGCACCGTTAAAGCTGCCGGGTTCGCGGATGGTGGTAATACCGTGAGCCAGCCACAGCTTAAACACATACTCAGCGGGAATATTGTCGGCAGAACCGCCAATGTGGCCATGCATATCAATGAAGCCGGGCAATACATACTGGCCCTGAATGTCGATTTCCTTATCGCCGCTTTTCAGCTCAGGACGGCTGTATTTAATGGGTACGCCCGGGTGGCCCACCGATACAATTTTCGCAATTTTGCCATTCTCAATCACAATATCCACAGGACCCTGAGGGGGTGCACCTTCGCCGGAAATAATATTGCCGCCCCTAAGAATAAGTCGGGATGCTTCCATTCCTTCACCGGCCTTTCTGTCAGGGGCCTTACTCCCCGGTGTGGCGGCAGCCTGAAATGACAGTGTGATACAAAGCGCCAGAATAAATTTTTTCATTGCTTAGTCCCTTGTGTGTTTTTGATATCCCTTAACGGATACCGTTTTTATTATTCGTTATCAAAAGCTTCGGCCAGCGCCTCTGCCACGCGGATGCCATCAATGCCCGCAGACCAGATCCCGCCGGCATAACCTGCGCCCTCACCGGCCGGGTACAAACCTTTTACGTTCACGCTCTGGTAATCTTTACCACGCTTAATACAAACCGGAGACGAGGTACGGGTTTCCACACCGGTCAGCGTGCCATCAGCTTTGGCAAAGCCTTTTATCTGGCGGTCGAACGCAGGAATGGCTTCACGGATAGCTTCAGTGACATAGCCCGGCACCACTTTGCTTAAATCTGTCAGTGTAACGCCCGGCGTATAAGACGGCGTGACGTCTCCCAATTCTGCGCTTGGTTTACCGGCAAGAAAATCGCCGATAAGCTGGCCCGGCGCATGGTAGTTTTCGCCACCGGCTTTAAAGGCCATTTCCTCCAGTCTGCGCTGTAATTCAATCCCTGCCAGCGGGTGACCGGGATAATCTTCTTCCGGCGTAATGCCTACCACAATGGCACTGTTCGCATTGCGTTCATGGCGGGAATACTGACTCATGCCGTTGGTGACCACACGACCCGGCTCAGAGGCCGCCGCGACCACGGTACCGCCGGGGCACATACAGAAACTGTACACCGTGCGGCCATTTTTACAATGATGCACCAGTTTGTAATCGGCAGCACCCAGGATGGGGTTTCCGGCGTTATCACCGAAGCGGCATTTATCAATCATGCTCTGTTCGTGTTCAATGCGAAAACCGATAGAGAAAGGTTTTGCTTCAATATATACGCCCTGGTCGTACAGGTTCTGAAAGGTGTCGCGGGCACTGTGACCTAATGCCAGAATCACCTGCTTACAGGCCAGATAGCCGCCGTCAGACAAATGCAGGCCTTTCACCGCATATTCACCGTCTTTTTCATCCATATCGAGTTTTTCTACCCGTGTGGAGAAACGGATTTCGCCGCCAAGATCGATGATTTGCTGACGCATTTTCTCAACCATGCTCACCAGCTTGAATGTACCGATGTGGGGCTTACTCACATACAGAATTTCTTCCGGCGCACCGGCTTCCACAAACTCATGAAGCACTTTGCGTCCGTAGTGTTTGCGGTCTTTTACCTGACTGTACAGCTTGCCGTCTGAAAATGTGCCGGCACCGCCTTCCCCGAACTGCACATTGGATTCGGGATTTAACGGCTGCTTGCGCCAGAAACCGAAGGTATCTTTGGTACGTTCACGCACCGCTTTGCCCCGTTCAAGCACAATGGGTTTAAAACCCATCTGGGCGAGGATTAACGCGGCGAAAATACCGCAGGGGCCGAGTCCCACCACCACCGGGCGGTTATTCAGATTTTCCGGCGCCTGCGCGACAAACTTATACGACATATCCGGCGTGACTCTGACCTGCTGATCAGCGCTGAATTTTTCCAGCAGTTTTTCCTCGTTGTTTACCGATACATCCACCGTGTAAATCAGCTGAATGTCTTTATTGTTGCGGGCGTCATAACCGCGCTTGAACACACTGGTTTCAAGCAAATCACCGGCAGTAATGCCAAGCTTACTTATGATGGCCTGCGGCAAAGCATCGTCGTTATGATCGAGGGGAAGTTTTATATCGGTTAAACGCAACATGAGGGATTTCCTGGTTCGCCGGACAGCCTGTCTGTCAGAGCCAGCATAGTGTAATGCAGATACTGACGATCCGGTAGACATTCACCGGCATTTGTCTTTTGATCCCTCTGCTTTACACTTATAATCCGCCCACATTTTCAGACATGCGGATAAACCATGACATTTGTAGTAACCGACAACTGCGTGAAGTGCAAATACACCGACTGCGTCGCCGTGTGTCCGGTGGATGCGTTTTTTGAAGGTCCGAACTTTCTGGCTATCGATCCGGCCATTTGTATTGATTGTGCTTTGTGTGTGCCGGAATGCCCTGCCGAAGCGATTATTCAGGATACCCATTTAACCGAAGAGCAAAAGCCCTGGCAGGAAATCAACGCGGAACTGAGTCAGCAATGGCCGAATATTACAGAGGTAATTGCGCCGCCGGAGGATGCCGACAGCTGGAACGGTGTACCGGACAAACTGCCGCTGCTGGAACGCTGAGCAGCGACAAACAGGCTTAGCATGCAGTATGCGCCACTGGCGCATACAAGCCTGTTCAGCCCTTAAACCCGGTAGCCACCAGATACACTTCCCGGGAACGCGGGCGGGACGCAGCAGGTTTTCTTACCACCACTTTTGAAAATGACGTTCGTACATCTTTCACGTACTCATCGTAGCCTACGCCCTGAAACACTTTTGCACAGAAGCTGCCACCCGGTTGCAAAACGTTTCTGGCCATGTCCAGTGCCAGCTCAACCAGATACATAGACGCATACTGATCGGTGGTATTTACGCCACTCATGTTTGGCGCCATATCAGACACCACCACATCCACCCGGTCGTCCCCGAGGGTATTTACGATCTGATTGTATACAGCTTCATCAGTGAAATCGCCCTGAATAAAATCAACACCGATAATGCTGTCCATGGGCAGTATATCTGACGCAATCACCCGCCCGTTATCACCAACGATGGGCGCCACAATTTGCGACCAGCCACCGGGTGCAGAACCCAGATCCATGACCACGCTGCCGGGACGGAACAACTTGTCTTTTTCATTGATTTCGAGAAGCTTGTAACTTGCCCGTGAACGGTAACCGTCAGCCTGCGCTTTTTTAACGTAGGGATCGTTAACGTGTTCTTCCATCCATTTTTTGCTGGTTTTTGAGCGGGCCATAATCAGTTCTGCAGTAGCTAAAGGGAAAACGGCGTTCATTGTAATCACGCACAGCAGTTTTGCAAATGCAGCGCACCAACAAACTTCACAGCCTGCCTGACTTCCCTGCGGTTACAGGCTACAATGCGCAGCTTATTACCGCTTTTTGCAACACTGTTTCCGGAACTTACCTGCACATGAAATTAGACGACGTAAAAAAACTGCACCAGAAGAAATACCGTTCGCAGTTTGGCTTTTATCTTGTTGAAGGTGAGCATTTAATTCAGGAACTGCAACGCTCGCCATTGATGGCGCAAACTGTCACGTTGTACGCAACAGAAAGCTGGCTTTCCCGTGGCATTGAGCTGGACACACGTTTTGATGTGGTTACCCTCACCGACCGGCAAATGGCTTCAATCAGCGATACCAAAACTCCGCAGGGCGTGATTGCCAGAGTGCCGCTGGCAGCCCATGCTGTAGCACCTGAGAATAAAACCGCCGGTGAGCGAAGTATTTATTTACATGAAATTCAGGATCCCGGAAACCTGGGTACCATTTTACGTTCTCTGGCCTGGTTCGGAGGCTTCCGGTTGCTGCTGAGCCCCAACAGCGTTGACCCGTTTAATTCTAAAGCGGTGCGGGCAAGTATGGGGGCGATTTTTCATCTGCCGGTAGAAACCGACGTTACGCTGGATGAATGTCAGCAACGCTTTACCCGCTTTGCCTGCCTTGATCTTAACGGTAAAGCCATCAGCGACCCGCAGTTCAACGATTTTCCCTGCTATCTGTTTGGCAACGAAGCCCGTGGTATACCGGAAGACGCGCTTGCCCGGGCCGGCGCTGAGGCCTTTACCATTCCCGGTAACGGCCAGATTGAATCACTGAATCTCGCCAGCGCGGTAGGCATGTGCGTGTATCAGCTGTCGCTGAGCAACAGCTGATAACCACAGTGCTTGCCTGAGTACTGATTTTTATTTCAGCGCGCCCAGATGTGTGGCCCAGTTCACCTTGTCATTATGTGAATGGGTAAAGCCGATTTTGCGTTCGAATTCCACACAGGCTTTGCTTCTGAAAGCCGTAATGTAAGTGCGCCGCCAGCTGGTTTCAGAGCGGTTACCACCAGAGCCGTGCAGTATGAGTTCATTGTGCACGGTAATGTCGCCCTTGTTCAGCGGCAATTCCACCAGCGTTTCCCCGTCAAGCAGTGCCACACCCAGAATGTGCGAACTTTCCCTGTCTTTACCGTGCACCGGTTTATGCACTCTTAACCCCTGCTGATGTGAGCCCGGGATCACATACAGGCAGCCGTTTTCAGAATTTGCATCATCAACGGCCAGTGAGCAGGTCGCTGTAATGGTGCCCGGTGTACCGGTGGGCCAGTAACCGAGATCCTGATGCAGAGTAAATTTGGCATCGGGACGGGCGGGTCGTTTTGCCAGAAACTGATCGTAATCCAGCGTGGCATCGTCGCCAATTAACTGCTTTGCGATGGACGCGCTGAGCTTCTCGTAAATATTCCCCTGCAATGCAGGTTTATATTTTGTTGGCAGCATGGCATTCACCAGCGCGAAATCTTCAAATTTACGGTCATAAGGACCGCTCATATCGCAGAAGTCACGTCCCATATCCGGCACGCTTCCACTAATAAAGTGGTCAAATTCCTGTTCGATGTCATTCAGTTCTTCGCCGGTAAGTACATTGCGCAGAGTGATGTAACCGTGCTCCTGATAAAGCGCCTTTTGTTCCGGTGACACAATATAGTCGTCGCCCTGACGGCCATAATCCGTTTGATTCATGGTGATTGTCCTGATGATTAACAGAAACACCAATTTACAAATATGCTACAAAATTAAATACAAGGATTTTACCTTTTGCATAGCAGTTTCTTGCAGTCAGTTAGTCTTGCACTAAGTTATTATTGCAAATGGGCCCGGTAGGCGGCGGGCGTCATGCCCTTGATGTCTTTAAACTGACTGATGAAATGAGATGTGTGCTGATAACCGCAATTCAGGGCGATGGTGGTGACGGGCAGCGACGATCCCGCCAGCATTTTGCAGGCTTCGTTAATTCTGATGAGTTTCAACATGGCAGAGAACGTGCGGCCGGTGGCGGACTTATAAAACCGGCTAAACGCGGTGGGTGTCATACCCGATAAGGCAGCCACTTCGCTTTGTGACAGCGCCGAAGCAAAATGGGTTTTGATATACTGATGCACTTTATTCAGAGTATTTACCGACGCCTGACTCACCGTGTTGAACTGGAAAAAATCAGCTGTCACCAGGGTGCGTGCTTTCAGGCCACTCAGTGACGCCAGTAACGTTAGCAACCGGGTGTATCTGGTCAATCCGGATTCAGCGTCCAATCCGTTTAATTGCGAAAATATCTCAGCCGGCACGCCGGAGAACTGCAAGCCGTATGCAGACTGACGCAGCATGCCGGCGATATCCTGAAACTCTGCCATATCTTCCATGCCTGCAGGCAGCAAACTGGTATCAAACTGAATGGTGAACCACTCGGCGGCGTCTGTTTGCGCGTTTTCCTGACTCTCACCGTGTTGTGCATGGCTGACTGTATTATTCTGCCAGCAATGAGGTAAATCAGGCCCGCACAACACTAAATCGTTCGGCTGATAATATTCTACGCTGTCACCCACGTAACGCAGACCGGCACTGTTGATGATCCAGGTTAATTCGTACTGGGGATGAAAATGCAGCTGATGATCGTCACGGAAATTGGTTGCACGCCGCTTCATCAGCTGAAATGAGCTGCCGGTGTTATAACTGACCAGTTCGAGTTGCGGCTGTTGCATAGCGTTGCAGTTACTCCGGATAAATCTCAATAACGCCGTTTTTACCAACGCCGATACAGCCTTTTCCGCGCTGGCAGGCAAGGCTCCAGATGTTGCTGCGACTGATGATCTCCCAGTTACCTGCCCCGGGCTTTAGCATAGCCACGCCTTCAGGGTTGCTGATCCAGTAACTGTGATCTTCACCATCGGGTAATAATGCCGAACCGTACACAGCGCTATGTAAGGGTAATTCTGGCAATGCTGACCATTGTTCAGTGTCGAGGTCGTAAATCATGGCTGTGGCAGATGACGCGGCGTCCATAAGGCTGCCACCGGCGGCGTACACGTGTTGCCCGGTCAGTTGCAAAGAAAATATGCCGGATGCTTCCCCGCCTTTGAACGGACTCCCGATACTCTGCCAGTTGCCTTCTTTTAACAGCAAAATGCGGGGCGCTGCACTGTTTCCGGTGCCAGCAACGATAGTACTACCTAGCCCGTTTATACATGTGCCGCTTGAGGCAAAGCCGCCCTCCCCTTTCTGTGCAGTAAACGGCACTGGTGTTCGCTGCCACGTCGTCCCACCGTCTGTGGTGTTTAGTATAAACAACCCTTTTTCATCAGAATCGCCGTACAACCAGCCGTGTTGACTGCCGGCCATATAAAAACAGTCAAAAAATGCTTTCGGGGTATCGCCCTCAGCGACCTGCTGCCAGCCAGGTTCAGAAGAACCATCCGTAGAAATGGCGGTGTCAGAGAGAAAAACGCCGGAGTCTGCACCTTCACCGGCACTCATCACCAGTAACCGGCCATCCGGTAATAACTGGTTGTCACGGAATTGCCGGTTATCCGTTCCGGCCGGCGGGGTAATCTTCTGCCAGCGAGCGCCGTTATCCTCTGACACGTAAATACCGCCCTGTGTACCCGTTGCCACGACGCGGCTGCCCTTCCAGCTTACGGCCTGAAAAGACACATCTTCATCCAATTGATGCCTGACGACCCCGGCATCCACCCGCAATGAGCTTAAGCAAAGGAGTAAAGCGGTCAGCAGGGAGGGTTTCATCGTAAGACATTCCTTTTTTAATACGTATTCTGAGAATGTCATCTTCACACAAAACCTGTGAAACCAACAACTGCCTGATAATTTATGCCAGTGACTCCGGACGATGAATTAAATACATTGACCTGCGACTACCGGCGGGACGGTTTCACACGTACAATCAATCACTACCAGACAGATTAACCACACCGGTCAGATCAAACACATCAGATAGTCACCGGCATTCAACAGGAGTCCTATGAACCTGTCGCAGATTGAAGCTTTCTGTGCCATCGCCGAAACAGGCTCGGTATCGGAAGCTGCCCGTCAGCTGGAATGTAACCGCAGCAAACTGAGCATGGCCATTAAAGTGCTGGAAAGTGAACTGGGTGTGGATTTATTTGTACGTACAGGCAATAAAATTGAGCTGTCGGAAGTGGGTAAAGCCATTTATAAAGACTGTGAAAGCATGCTCATCACCGCCACCCGTATTCGCGGCACCTGCGCGCAGGTAACCGGTGAGTTTGCCGCTGAAGTATGGATTGCGCCGGACGATTCATTGCCAGACCCTGTCTGGCAGGGCTTTATCCACTCGCTGAATAAACTGTTTCCGAATACATCCTTCAACCTCGTGCTGGCGTCAAGCGGTGACCTTGCCAATCTGGTTGCCACCCAGCAGGTGGATTATGCTTTTGGCGTAGATTACGAGCGTTTCGATGATGCCAGGATCAGCTACAAACCACTGGGCAAAATTCGCATGATGTCGGTGTGCAGTGCTTCCCACCCGCTGACCCGCCTGAAACGGGTAACCGATGAAGATCTCCGCAATGCTATGCAGGCGGCGATGGTGTATCTGAACGAGCAGAATAACTCCAGTCTTGAACCCTTCTCCCGCCACTACATCGGGTTCTCCAGTTTTGAATTTATGCTGAATACCATTTTGACTGAAAGTGCCTGGGGTGTGCTGCCTGAACCACTCATCCGCCATCATTTGCGTGAGCAGCGCCTGTCGGTTATCCGCCATACTTATGGCCTTACGCAGGAAGATTATTGCATGGTCAGCCTCAACGGCAGTGCTGAAAACCCGGCCATGGCCTGGCTTGCCGATAAGCTGAGCGACTACCTTTTTGACTTCTGATGTAAAAGCACGCGGCTGCTATCAAAATTATTGACAGCAAGTTTTATCTTTATCTCATTGTTTTAAATAGACATTGTCAAAAATTACTCTGTTAGCCCTCCATCACACGACCAAATCGTCATTGTAAATTACCGCCACCGGGCGAAAATCAGCGCGGATTTTTCAGAGGTTATCTTTCCCATGTGTGCCCGTACCCGTAATAACGAAAAGCAAACACTGACACTTTCAGCCCTTTTTGCCGGCCTTTTTGCCGTTGCTGGCCTGATGGTCGGACTGTTTGTTGACTCAATGGTTATTGTTTTCGATGGTGTGTATTCACTGGTAAGCCTGCTGTTAACTTTATTGTCGCTGGCAGCTTCCCGCTTCATTGTGCGCCCGTCCTGTGACCGCTTCACCTTTGGCCGTGCCATTTTTGAACCGGCCGTTATAGCTGTAAAAGGTGCGGTGATCCTGCTGGTTGTCGGTTATTCCCTTTACTCCGCCATTGTTTCACTGCTGACAGGAGGCCATGAAGTCGATGCGTCAGTCGCTACCGTATTCGGTGTAGTTAACGTAATTGGTTGTGCCTTTGTGTGGTGGTACGTGGCTGCGAAGAATAAACGTGTGTCATCAGGCCTGATTGAAGCTGAAGCCAGTCAGTGGCAGATGGACACATTATTGAGTGTAGCCGTGACAGCAGGATTTGTGATTGCCTGGTTATTGTCACTCAGTCCCCTTGCCTCTTTCGCGGTGTATGCGGACCCGGTGATGATGTTAGCGATATCAGCGTTCTTCATCAAAGTGCCTTTTACGATGCTGATGTCAGCAATGCGCGAGCTGTTCTTAATGGCGCCCGCAGAAGAGCTTCGTCAAACCATTGATGAAAGCGTGGCTGCTGCGGTTGAAGAGTCAGACCAGGAAATTGAATTATCCGGTGTGGCAAAAGTCGGTCGCGAGTTGTGGGTAGATGTCGACTTCTATCCTGATAACAGTGATGTTATCCGTGTAAAAGATATCGAGCAAACCCGTGAAACCATCCGCGAAAAGCTATCTGACTTGCCCCTCAAACTGCAAATTACCGTGAATATCGCCGGCTAAGCTGCCGGCGGTTACCTGACTGACTGAGCCGTGCCGGATACGGTACAATCCCGCCAGCTTGTTTACCTGCCAGCATTTTAACAAGCTGGCAGCGTTACATTTACAACTCCCGTTGTTCTTTTCCTACTGCGATAAAGTAACCCTCAAAATCCTCAGGTTATCTCACATCTGCTTGTCAGCCAGTACAGCAATGCGTAGGATTTGCGGCGCTTTTTTTAGTGGTAACCTACTCAACATGTTAAATTTTCAGCAATTTCGCGAACAATTTATCCGGCAAAAGCTTCCCGCTTTACTGCTGCTGGTGTTCTGCGCATTTCTGATTGAAAACAAACAGGTTTACCTCACCACCGTCACGACATCCCATGTGGATGCCTCTATGTGTACGCTGGGTTTTGAAGTCGATAATACAGATGAAGAGCAACCGGACCCGTCTGTGCCGGTCACAGAAGTTCTCACTGTTTCTGCCTGCGCTCCGGCGCTTGTCTCCGTCAGGCCCTCTCACTTCACCACCCCGTCCACCTGCCGCTACAAGTTACCTCCGCCCCGGGCGCCGCCCTACGCGTAATCATTCCGGAATAGTGCCTGCGCACTGCTCCGGGGACACTTTAACAATATTTTTCTCACAGGCAAGTCCGGACAGATCCCATTTCTGACCGGATGGATTTCTGCGGCCTTTTCTTCGACACACACTCTGAGTGTGTGTGACGGGGCCGCGTCGTGCCTGCGCATGTCCCTGCGCAGGCGCAATAACCATAAAAATAGTGATCTATGAAAACGAGAACAATCCTGACTTTAAGTGTAGTGACGGCGCTGCTTGGCGGCTGCGGTCACGATGAAACCGCTGGCCATGAACAAACTGTAGAGTTTGATGTCACCCATCCTCTGCGTCAGAACAACACAACCGTGAAGGAGTATGTCAGTCAAATCCGTGCCATTCAGCACATCGAAGTGCGTGCCATGGAGAAAGGCTATCTGCAAAACACCTTTGTGGATGAAGGGCAAACGGTAAAAGCCGGTCAGCCTATGTTCAAAATTATGCCGGCTGTTTATGAAGCCGAACTTCATAAAGCACAGGCAGAGGCGGAAGCCGCCAGAGTGGAATACGAAAATACCCGTTCGCTGCAATCGCAGGATATTGTGTCTGATACTGAACTGGCCGTCGTCAAAGCCGGGTATGACAAAGCCCTGGCAGAGGTAGCGCTGGCACAAACCCACCTGGATTTTACCGACATCCGCGCGCCGTTCACCGGCAAAATGGACCACCTTGAAGCCCGTACCGGCAGTCTGCTGGATGAAGGTGAATTGCTCACCACCTTATCTGATCTCAGCACCATGTGGGTGTATTTCAACATGCCGGAATCTCAGTATCTGGATTATGTGCAGCGCGGTCAGGATATCACTGAAACCACTGTGCGGCTGAAGCTGGCTAACGGCTCGGTGTACGAACAACCCGGCCATATCGATACCATTGAAGCAGACTTTGATAACACTACAGGTACCATTGAAATGCGGGCTTCGTTCCCGAATCCCGATGGCCTGCTGCGTCACGGACAAACAGGTAACGTGCTGATGGACGTTGACTATCCTGACAGCGTGCTGATCCCGCAAAAAGCCACTTTCGACATACTCGATCAGACCTATGTGTACGTCGTTGACGACAATAATACTCTGCACACCAGACACATTCAGATTGCCGCAGAACTTCCCCATGTTTTCATTGTGGCAAGCGGACTGGAAGAGAGTGACACCGTGCTTATCGACGGATTACGCCGGGTAAGGGACGGTCAGCAAATCGAAGCAGACATGGTGTCTCCTGAAGAAGTCTTCGACAGCCTTGAGCTGGCAGCAGAGTAAAGGTCGAGATTATGTTTGGAGTTTTTATAAAGCGGCCTGTCATGGCCATTATGCTGTCGCTCATGATTGTGTTTCTGGGCGTATTGTCGATTTTTTCTTTACCTACATCCCAGTATCCGGATATTGCCCCGCCACGGGTGCTGATCTCTCTGGCATACCCGGGTTCCAATGCTGATGTGCTGGTAAAATCCTCTCTGGTTACTATTGAGCGCTCCATTAACGGTGTGCCGGGCATGAAGTACATTGTGTCTGACGCCACCAGCGCCGGTGAAGCCACGATTCAGGTGATTTTCGAGCTGGGTGTGGATCCTAATCAGGCACTGATGAACGTGAAGAACCGGCTTGATCAGATCAAAAACCGTCTGCCGCAACTCGTTCAGCTTGAAGGGGTGGTGGTAAACCGCGTGCAACCCAGCATGCTGATGTATATCAACGTGTTCAGCACGGATAAAGATGCGGATGAAAAGTTTCTCTATAACTATTCAAACATCAATATCATTCCTGAAATTCAGCGTGTAAACGGTATCGCCAGCGCTAAAATTCTGGGTAGCCGTCAGTACGCCATGCGTGTGTGGCTGAAACCTGACCGCATGCGGGCCTACAATATTTCCACTGAGGAAATTATGGAGGCCATGGACGAGCAGAGCCTGATAGGACGGCCGGGCCGTCTGGGACGGAGCTCAGGGTTAAGTGCCCAGTCCAAGGAATATGTACTGGTGTATGAAGGCCGGTACAACAAACCGGAAGAATACAAGAACATTATTATCCGCGCCGACTCCGACGGTAAATTGCTGAAACTGGGCGATGTGGCTGACGTGGAACTGGGCAGTGAATTCTTTGATATTTACTCCAACAAAGACGGCTATCCCTCAGCAGCCATTGTGCTTAAACAAAGTTACGGCAGCAGCGCCAGTGACGTGATTGAGCAGGTGAAAGGCAAAATGGAAGAACTGCAGGATACCTTCCCGCCGGGCATGGAATACGAAATCAACTACGATGTATCCAAATTCCTTGATGCGTCTGTTGAGCAGGTACTGCATACACTGGCCGAAGCATTCGTGCTGGTGTCTCTGGTGGTGTTTATTTTCCTCGGTGACTGGCGCTCTACCCTCATTCCCATCATCGCCGTACCGGTATCGCTGATTGGTACCTTTTTCTGTATGCAGGCCTTCGACGTCAACATCAACCTTATCACCCTGTTTGCGATGGTTCTGGCTATCGGGATTGTGGTGGATAACGCCATTGTGGTGGTGGAAGCCGTGCATGCCAAGATGGAAGATGATGCCGCCATCACGCCCTACAACGCCACCCGGCAGGTTCTGGGCGAAATGGGCGGTGCGATTATTGCCATTACCCTGGTGATGGTGGCGGTGTTTATTCCGCTTATCTTCATGACCGGTCCGGTGGGCGTTTTCTACCGTCAGTTCTCCATTACCATGGCATCTGCCATTATCATTTCCTGTATTGTGGCGCTGTCACTGACGCCGGTATTGTGCGCCATGTTGCTGAAGAATCATCACGGTCAGCCACAGAAACGCACGCCGGTAAGTATGTTCATCAACAGCTTCAACCGCGTGTTTGATAAAGTTACCGGTCGCTACACGGGCCTGGTAAGGGCTGTGGTTACCCGTCGCACGGTAACCGCCGTTTTACTGGTAGCCTTTGTTGCCGGTACGGTGGGAGTAAACGCTAACTTACCGGCAGGTTTTATACCCGGTGAAGATCAGGGACAAATCTACGCCATTATCCAGACGCCCCCCGGCAGTACACTGGAAGCAACCAATAAAGTTGCCAGAGAATTGCAGGAAATGGCGCTGGAAATTGAAGGCGTGTCATCGGTATCTTCGCTGGCAGGGTATGAAATCCTGACAGAAGGACGGGGTTCCAACGCCGGTACCTGTCTGATTAACCTTAAGGACTGGGCAGACCGTGAGCAGACTATTCCGGAAATCATTGAGGAACTGGAAGAGAAGGCCCACCACCTCGGTGCGGTCATTGAGTATTTCGAACCCCCTGTTGTGCCGGGTTACGGTGCCTCATCCGGCCTGTCGTTCCGTCTGCTGGATAAGACCAACACCACGGATTACCATGAATTCGATGACATCAACAAAGACTTCATGGCTGAACTGGGTAAGCGCAAAGAGCTCAAAGGACTGTTTACCTTCTATGCCGCTGATTATCCCCAGTACAAAATAGAAATCGACAACCAGGCCGCCATGCAAAAAGGTGTTTCAATTAAGGCGGCAATGGAAAACCTCGATATCCTGATCGGCAGTACTTATGAGCAGGGTTTCACCCGCTTTAATAACTTCTTCAAAGTGTACACTCAGGCAGCCCCTGAATACCGCCGTTATCCCAGCGATCTGCTGGATTACTATGTGCGGAATGAAGAAGGGGAAATGGTGCCCTACTCTGCGTTCATGAAATTAATCAAAACCGAAGGTCCTAACGAGATCACCCGCTACAACCTGTATACCTCATCGGCCATCCGTGCTGAACCGGCTGCCGGTTATACCTCTGCAGATGCCATTAAAGCTGTGGAAGAAGTGGCCGCGGAAACACTCCCACGGGGCTACGATATTGGTTGGGAAGGTTTGTCATTTGATGAAGCCAGACGGGGCAATGAAGCGGTGGTGATTTTCGTGGTGGTACTGCTGTTCGTGTACATTGTACTGGCAGCGCAATACGAGAGTCTGCTGTTGCCCTTTGCCGTTATTCTTGCCTTGCCAACCGGTATCTTCGGCTCGCTGGCCATGCTGAAAATGATGGGTCTGGCAAACGATGTTTATGCCCAGCTCGGTCTTGTCATGCTGGTAGGTCTGCTGGGTAAAAACGCCGTACTGATAGTGGAATACGCCGTGCAGAAAAAAGAACAGGGCTTGTCTATTAAAGAAGCGGCAGTGGAAGCGGCAACCGCACGGTTCCGGCCAATTCTGATGACCTCCTTCGCCTTTGTTGCCGGCCTGATCCCGCTGGTTATCGCTACCGGTGCCGGTGCAGTGGGCAACCGTACAATCGGTTCATCTGCGCTGGGCGGTATGGTAACAGGCACAGTCTTCGGCGTGCTGGTGATCCCGGGCCTTTACTATTTATTCGCCAAACTGGGCGACGGTAAATCTCTCATCAAAAATGAAGACCAGCTGCCCTTCACCGAAACTTACCACTACAACGATAAGGAGAGTGACAATGACTAAATCACGCTGTTTTACCCTTAGTCTGAAACCGCTTGTTGTTGCGGTAAGTGCGGCTCTACTGCTGCAGGGTTGTGCCATACCTGATATCGAAACCCGTGACGCCAGTGTGGCGATGCCGGAACAATTCACACCTGAAACGACAGAGACGCCGGTGAATATAAACTGGGAAGACTGGTTTAAGGACCCGGATCTTATTGCACTGGTAGACACTGCGCTGGCAAATAATCAGGAAGTCGCCATGATGCTGCAGCGCATTAATATGGCGGCCAATGAGGTGTATGCCAGCGAAGGGGAATACCTGCCTCAGGTGTCTGCAGGTGCTGAAGCCGGCGTGGAGAAAGCCGGTGAATATACCCGTGACGGCGCAGTGGAAAAACAACTGGCCATCCGCGAAGAGAGGGAATTTCCTGATCCGCTGGCGAATCTGCGCCTTGGCCTGAATGCTTCCTGGGAGCTGGATGTCTGGCATAAACTCCGTGACGCCTCTAAGGTGGCGTCACTGGAATATCTGGCCAGTATTGAAAACCGCAAGTTCTTCGTCACTGAAATGGTGGCGGAAGTGGCCCGCACTTACTACGAGTTGCTGGCGCTGGATAACCATCTTGCGAATCTGGATGCTAATATCGACATTCAGCAACATGTGCTCAACACCCTTGAGCAACTTAAGCACTATGGCCGCTCTTCGTCTTTACCACTCACCCGCTTTGCGGCTGAAGTAAATAAGAATAAGAGCGAACGGTATCAGGTCAGACAGGAAATTGCTGCCACTGAGAACAAGCTTAATTTGCTGCTGGGACGGCCTCCCCAGCCCATTGCGCGTAACGCTGAACGTCTGATGACAGCATCACTGACAAAGCCCTCTGCCGGCGTGCCGTCAGAACTGCTTGCCAACCGCAGCGATATTCGTGAGGCTGAGCTGACACTGCAGGCGGCGAAGCTGAATATCGACGTTGCCCGCGCCAACTTCTATCCGTCTTTCGCGCTGAAAGCCGGTGTGGGGCTGGAATCCTTTGATACGCGGTATCTTCTGGACACACCGGAGTCTGTTGCCTGGTCACTGTCCGGCGATATTTTTGCGCCGCTGATCAACCGCCGTGCAATTGAAGCTGAGTATAAGAATGCCAGTGCTGAGCAAATTCAGGCTGCCTACGAATACGAGTACACCGTAGTCAGGGCAGTTTCTGAGGTTTCCACCCGCTTATCTGCACTGGATAACCTGAGCAACAGCTATGCGGCAAAACAAGCCCAGATTGAGCAGCTGGAAGCGTCGGTGAATATTGCCAACAAGCTGTTCGCCTCTGCCCGTGGTGAATACCTGGAAGTGTTGCTGGCACGCCGGGAGTCACTGGAAGCGAAAAGTGAACTGATTGATACCCGCAAAGAGCAGTTCACTGCACTGGTGGAATTGTATCAGTCGCTGGGCGGCGGCTGGCGCAGCTAAGGCTTAGCCAAACCTTGCCGGAAACAAAAAGCGGACAATTCGTTGTCCGCTTTCTTTCAGGCTTTTTTGCTCAGAATGCATAGTCCGGCAGAGGAATATCAATCATGCCTTTGCGATACTGCTCTGTTGTTTCATCGCTGAGTTCATCACGGTTCGACTCTGCATAGCGGCGCAGCTTTCTGATTTCGCTGTGCTCTTCCACTTCCCGCAATGCATCGCGGTAGCGCGCCATTCCGCTGCGGCCGATAGCATTGGTCAGCCAGGCAAAAGTATCCGCCTGATTTTTCTGTGCCGTGGCATAGTTTCTCAGTAATATTTCCGCAGCTAAATCACACAGGGCCTCGCTGCGAAGCTCTTTTGATGACATCTCCTGTGCCGCCCGTTTCAGACTGGCAAGGTCGCCGGCCAGCATCATCTCTTTAAGACGATTCACAATGTCTGCGTCGGCCTCTTTGCTGTAAAGATCTTCCGGCAACGTGAACATGCCAGCCACAAACTGCTCTCCCTCTGCACCCGGCAACTCGTCCAGTGCGGTATCAGCATGGCGTTCCAGCTTGTCTATCTGTGTGTTTTCCACCACTTCAGACAACACGCCGTAGTAGCGGCCATTTTCAGATGCACCAATGGCACGTGCCAGCCATGCAAGGGAGTCCACATCACTGCGCACCGCCCGGGGATATTTCTTCAGCAGAATAGCAGCAGCAATATCCAGTAACTCGGGATCGGCTATTTTTGTACTGAAAATACGTTTTGACGCTGTTTTTAACAGAACCATATCACCGGAAAGCATCATGTCCGCCAGCTTCTGTTCCTCAGGGCCTAATTCCGCCATTGCACTGAAAGACAAGGCGCTCACCGATAATCCGATTGCCATTACGGCTGTTGTTATATATCTCATCATTACTCCATTTCGTTGAGATGACTTCACTTCAAAATCAGTACATACCGCCATTGACGCTGATCACCTGACGGGAAATATAGCGGGCTTCATCTGACACCAGAAAGCCGATGGTATTGGCTACATCATCCACATGACCGAAGGTGCCCAGGGGAATCATTTTCTTCGCTTCGTCTGCCACCGCCCCTTCAATCATGCCGGTTTCTATGACGCCCGGTGCAACACAGTTTACTGTGATCTTTCTTTTACCCAGCTCAATGGCAAGCGCTTTAGTGGCACCGATAATGCCGGCTTTAGACGCGCTGTAATTCGTTTGCCCGCGGTTGCCCATCAGGCCGGAAACCGAGGACAGGGTAACAATACGTCCGCCCTGACGCAGCCTGATCATGGGCATGATCACCGGATGCAGCACATTGTAGAAACCATCCAGATTGGTGTGTACCACGCCATCCCACTCTTCGCCGGTCATGGCCGGAAAGGCAGTATCGCGGGTAACACCGGCATTACAGACCACACCGTAATAAGCACCATTTTGTTCAATATCGGCTTCAATGGCGGTGCGTGTTCCGTCTCTGTCGGCAATATCAAATTGCAGGGCCACGGCACTGCCGCCGCCGGCAATAATATCCTCAACCACTTTGGCAGCAGCGTCTTTACCGCTGCGGTAATGTACCGCTACGGCAAACCCCTGCGCAGCCATTTTGTAGGCAGTGGCTTTTCCGATACCGCTGCTTGCTCCTGTGACGAGGATTCTTTTTTGTTCAGACATGAGATCCTTTTTCCTTCTTGTCAGGCTCACCGTTAAACAGGCTTATTGCCGCAATAAAATTAATCGTATTTCCAATCAGAATGATGCTGCCGAAGGCCTGAACCACCGGCATATCGCTGAATGCCAGCAAGCCGAAAGACAGCAGGCTGGTTACTGCAGACAGCAAAATAGCTTGTTGGGTAGTGTCCGGTTTGTCCGCCATTTCGCGGGCAAAGATGATGTAATCCATGCCGAGTCCCAGCACCAGAAACAGTGCCATGATATGAAACACATTGAGGGCCTGACCGCACAGAAGCACCAGCGCCACGGCAATCAGGCTTGCAGATGCAGGAATGAGCAGCAGACGGATGACCCCGGCGCTGCGGTACCAGAGCGCCAGCAGCAATCCGACCAGACCGTAGGCAATGACCAGCAGCATGGCACCGGTTTCCCGCTGGGATTTCAGTGCCAGTGTGGCATTGCCCAGGGTATTCACATAGTCAATTTCAGGAATGGCAGCCGCCGCTTTTTCTATGGCAGCTAAATCACTGTTTTTGCGGATAAGAGCAAAACTGATTATTTCTTTGTTTTCACCGGCCCCGCTTCCTGCCGACCAGAGCGGCGGTAGACCATCAACTCGTTCAGACAAACCGGCGAAATCCAGTACCTTGCCGGCACCGTCAACGTAAGCCGCTTTTACCGGTGCAACAGACTCTGGCGGTAGACCCAGCGCGCGGGCAAATACATCAAGCACACCGCCATCACTGTAGAGTTTTGCCTGCAATACATAATCCGCCTTTTGCGCTTCAGGTGAAGGCAACCAGTCAGCGATGCTGCTCACTGAATCGCCGGGCACACCTTCTGAGCTCAGCAAACGATCCAGTGCATCAAAAATCTGTTGTGGCTGTTGCCCGCGGATAAGCAGATAGCGACCGGGCTCGTATACCTGAGTCAGCGCCGATACAGCCTGCTCCTGCTCCAGTAAGGCAGGAGAAACATGGAAAAAGCGTCTGGGATCATCATTCACCTGTAATCCGCCGGCGTACAGGTACAAGGCACTCATCACCGCCATAGCCAGTCCGGCAATAGCCAGAGCGCGGGGACGTCGGGCGGTGACACGTTGACAGGAACGAATTACAGTTTTCAGCAACGGCTGTCTGGCTTCTATGGGACGGCGCACCACTAACGGCCCCAGCAGCATGACGCTCAGCCATGCCATGGCCAGCCCGGCACAGGAAAACAGAGCAATTTTCTTAAGAATGGTAAGTTCAGCCAGGCTCAGGGCACCATAACCCACCAGGGATGTAATCACACTCAGCACCATGGCGCGGTACAACACGGTATCATGACCGCTGGCACGGGCTTTCTCATTGGCTGGCTGCGCCGGTGACTGTGCTGCTGATAAGAAGTGATAAAAATAGTGCAGTGAATAATCCACCACAATACCAATCAGACTGGCACCGAAAACAATGGTCAGCACATGCACAGAACCGTATACCCATACGCTGGCGAGAATACCGGCCCCCACACCGGCGGCAATAGAGCCAAGGGCCAGGGTTAACGGTAATAACGAACGGAAAACCAGCAACATCAGCACCAGTACGCCGGCAATTGAGCCTGCAGCAATAAGCTGAATATCCGCTTTGGCTGACTGCGCTGAATCCACAGCAAAAAAGAACATCCCGGAATGCAGCACCGACACATCAAACTCTTCACTGACGGCCTGCTCTGCGGCGTTGATTTGTTCGTAAAAAGCATACTGCTGCGCCATACCGGCGGGAAAATCAGTGAAACTCACGCTGAATGACGAAACGGCTGCGGTGTGCTTGTCAGCCACCATGGACGGATCAAGACGTGCCGACATCCCGATAAGGTAATCTGAAAACCAGCCGAGGGGATCCTGTTCAAAGGGAACCAGTCTGACGCCCTCACCCAACTGATAAAGCTTTCGCTGCGCCGCTGCGGCGAGTTGTTCAGGGGTTTTGTCGTTGAGGGCTTCCCGTTGAGAAGCGCTGAGGAAATTAAACCTGAAGGGCGTAATAGCAGGCAAATATGCGGCCTGCATTTCATCATTGCTGGCAACGTTCAGGCCAGGCACGACATTCAGGGCTGTTTGCAATGAACGGGCAGCTTGTTCAGTGCGCTTATCGTTATCGCTCTGCACAACCATCATAAAACGCTGGCTAATGTCATCAGTTAACGCGTCCAGCGCATATCGCAGGGCCGGGTCGCGTACTTTATCCGGATTTAAGTCGTTGAGATTCGTATCAATCTGCACTGCCTGCGGATTGATAACAACAAACAGCACGCCGGCCAGTAGGGTAGCGATGAAGCAAAGCCGGAGAAAAAACGACATCATCGTTGATCAGAATGCGTCGAAGCGGGCGGGTGAAAGCAGAACGCGACACCAGTTTGTTTTACCGGAATACAGTGTTTCGCATTGTTCCCAGGCTTTCCGCTTGCTCTCGAAACTGTATTCCTCAATCTGATCAATAAGCACCTGCGTATTCTGCCCGGTTGCGTCTGTGACTTTAATCGTTACGGCAGGTTGCGTGGCATCTCCGTCTCCGGTCGCGGATTTGGCGATACGGATTGCTTCCAGTCCTTTTCTCATCATCTCGCTCTCGGGGATGAGTAGCAATGTGCCGTCCGGTTCCTGAGTGACCGCGAATTCATCAGTAAAGTAGCCGGTGTCGCCTTTCAGCAAACGAACGAAAATGTTCGACATAATATAACGGGCAACGCCGCTGAGAGGCGTTAATGTGCCATCATCTTCAGCGCGGAAATTGTTGGTGCTGTTCACGTACAATATGGCTTCACTGAAGGGCTCGCTGGTATGCCATACCAGTCCTAAATCGCAGGAATAATAAAAATCACCGGCAGATTTGAGCGGTACAGGCAGGCCCTGCATAGATTTTTGCTGGCTGAACTGGCCGGAAAAGTGACAGCCGGAAGGAAACATGGAAGAGAGTAACTGCTCTTCGGTGGCCTTGTCTTCAACTTCCCGGGAAGGATCTGCATCCGCCATAGCCGGCAACACTGTCACCAGTCCTGTCAGCCAGACAGTGAACAAACTGATGAGCGCGGGGCGGCGGCTCATGGTTTATTTATCCATGCAGTGACGGCGTCAGTAAGAAACGCCGGAGACTCGTACTGGGTGATCTGCTCAGGCATGGCCACCGCAAACTGGGTGGTCTTGCCTTTAGTGAACACCTCACCGGTATCACGATCTTTAATGGCATAGCTGATTTTCAGGCGGTTTTCCCATTCAGTCAGCCAGGATTCCACCACGACTTTTTGCTCAAACAGCAAAGGCTTGATGTACTTCACCTGAATATCAACGATGGGAAAAAAGAACCCCTGCTCTTCCATCACACTGTACGGACAGCCTATTTCAGACAACAACGCACAGCGGGCCATTTCCATGTATTTAGGATAGTTACCGTGCCAAACCACGCGGTACGCATCCACATCGAAAAAAGGGATGTCGATATTCAGGCGATTTTTTTTCATCGGTTTACGCTTTCGCCGGCAACTCAGCAAGCACGTCAACGACGTCCTGTATGGTTCTCACCTGTTTGAACTGAGACGGGGAGATTTCTACGTTAATGGTTTTTTTCAGGTCAACCAGTAAATCTACGGCATCAATGCTGTCGATATCCAGGTCTTCGTAAAGACGGGCTTCAGGCACGATTTCCGCCGGTTCCAGCTCGAAAAGGTCTACTAAAGTGTCTCTGACCTGTGCCAGGATATTTTCATTTTCCGCATTCATAACGCATTCCCTCTTTGATTTTCCAGCTGTTCCGGCGTGGCCGTTGTCTCTGTAGACAGCTGTTTGTTGTAATAGTTTTCCAGAAACTGAGTCAGATGTCTGTACTGCTTAGGTCGCGGTAACGTAGTGTCTATGCAGTCATCCAGTGCCAGTAATTCACCTGAACGCAGTGTAAATGCCGGGCCGCCTTCCGGGATATCATACCATTTATCGCCCTTTTTCAGCGCACGGGGGTAGCACTCTATCATCACAGGCATGATGGAGGCATTAACGGCCACCGCCATATTGGCAGCTCCCCTTTTAAAGCGCAAAACGTTATCTTCTTTGGTCCGCGTGCCTTCAGGAAAAATCAGAATATTCTCACCGGCTTCCAGTTTGGCCGCCGCCATAGGTAATACCTGCTCAGCATTGTTTGGTATAAATCCGGCCTGGCGCACCACCGCACCGGTAAAAAAGTTATCCCAAATGGCGCTTTTCACAAAACAACACATCTGCTTATTCACCGCAAGCAGCAGCACCACATCAATCAGTGACGGATGGTTCGCAATAACAATGTGCCCGGGGCGGGCTGAGTGCATCGAGTCCACATCGAACGAATACCGGATAAGGCCGAAAAATCGCATAATACGAATAAATGTCAGGCACCCTTTATGAATACACCAACGGATCATGCGTTGCTTTTTAGCCGGCGAAATAATGGTGACAGGACTCATCAGCCGGAAGAAAATACCTACCAGTAAGGCCCCCACGCCAAATAGCGAATAACTTACGCCGGCGCTGAGGATTTGCCAGCTTTTGCGCAGTTTAGCTAACAGCATACCGGCGCTCCGGTGCGGCAATCGCCTGGCTGTTTTAGAGCCAGATACCGGCTCAGGCACAGAAACATTCGATTTCAACCAGCAGGTCTTTACGACAGATATCTGCCAGGGTGTACACTGCATCAACATCAGGGTAATGCCTGCTCAGCCAGTCACGGATAAAGGCGACATCCTTTTCGTGACGGACATAGACTTTAAAGGCTGACAACGGGCACTGCTCCGGATTCGCTGTATCAAGCAAATGGCTGATATTTCCCATGGTCACAGTGAGCTGCTTCTCAATATCTCCCTCTCCCAGTGTCTGATGGCCTGTAATGCTGGCCGTTCCTGAGATAAATAAAAAGTGAGAGTCATTCAGTGTCAGTGCTGTAGCACGGGCAAATGAGGGACTGGAAATGCCATACTGGCGGGGATATTCGTAGGCGTTCACCTGATGGTGATTATTGTAATGCCGTGGCTTAACGCGGCTGGCGAACACATAAAATACAGCACCATCGTTATGATGCCCCAACGCTGATGCAGCGGGGAAAGCCTGAGGGGAAATACCTGCTTCTTCAAATGCTTTCAGACGACCGGTGCAAAACTTTTTATACACCTCATGGTCGCCGTCACCGGCATTAATCGCCGGCAGATAATTCCAGAAGCGGAACGGATGCGCGAACCCCTTCTCATCCAGCACACCCAGAATTGCCCCGTAGGCGGTTTGGGTGTGTTGCTCAATATCACAGCATTCATCCTTTGTCAGCCAATGTGCAACGCAAATCACATCGTCCGTTTCAGACCAGTAACAACGTCCTGTCTGGCCACGGGTCACTTTGCCCTTTACCGTCCACACTTCACTGACTGTATCAGAGCCCGCTTCTTCAAGCCCTGTTGCAATCAGGCCGTTCCCGAAAGGTTCACACTGGTTGATAAGAGGCATTACCGCAAGAACATCCTCACGGGATTGCAGTGCTTTGGCGGGGGTGGAACAAAAATGCTGTTTTAACATGAGACAACTGGATGTGGTGTAATTTCAAACAGGAATGAGGCAGCCATTCACATGGCAAAAATATCAGCAAACCGGCGGTAATACACAAGGCCCTGCCTGTCAGCGCGCCCTGCCGCGAATCGCCGCTTCAGGTAATCATTCCGTGACACAAAATTAGTTTTTAATCTGGCGGTAGTTTAAACTAGCGAAAATTGAAAATAAAGCGAATGGACTCACCCTTTACCATGGCTGTTAACATTCGTGAACACCAGTAAATAACTCTTTCATGCCTGATACTTTTCCCCTTTTTACCCGTGAAGCAGAAGACGCAATTGCGTATCTGACCCGGCCTGTCGATACTGCAGCTCTCAATACCGGGCCGGTTACTGCCTCCCGCTTTCTTTCCCATGTGAAGCAGGTCGCAGAAGCTCTGACCTGTCAGGGTCATGCGATTAACCTGTGTGAGAACCGTTACCTGTTTCTGGTGGGACTGTGTGCCGCTGTTTTACGGGGCGCGACGACCTTGTTACCGCCGGATAAAAACATCGCCACCCAGGAGCAGATGAACGGGGACTACGGGGATTGTTTTATTATTCACGACGGGAGTGAAATCAGTGCCGCTATCCCTGCATTTAATATCCTGTCAGTGAAATGCCCGCAGACTGACAGCAGCGATTTTTCTGTACCCGTCATTGCGGATGATTTTCTGGCCTGCATCAGTTTCACTTCCGGCTCTACAGGAAAATCAAAGCCTAATCTCAAATACTGGCGCACCTTGCACCGCAGCAGCCTGATCAACTACACCTTCATGATCCCTGATTGTGAAGAGACCTTATATCAATTGGCCACCATGCCGGCACAACACATGTGGGGTTTTGAAACCTCAGCCTTGCTGCCGTTATTCAGCAAAGTGTGCATGAGTGATGCAAAACCCCTGTTCCCGCGGGACATTCTGGATACCTTCGCAGCTCTGCCGGAACCCAAACAACTGGTTTCCACCCCTGTACATTTACGGGCGCTGTGTGCCGGTATGACGTCTGATGTTCACGCCCACTCCGTACTGTGCGCCACGTCCCCGCTGACCACTGAACTGGCCACCGAAGTGGAGCAGAAATTCAACGCGCCGTTAAGAGAAGTGTACGGTTGCAGTGAAGTGGGATCGATGGCGGTGCGACGTTCTGCCAGGGAACAAGCCTGGTTCAAATTTGAAGGCATTGATTTTGCGCAGAACGACGGTACCACCACGGTGCGCGCTGAACATTTGCCCTCAGATACCGTGCTGCAGGATTTCATTGAATTTAAAGATGACAATCACTTTGTGTTATCCGGGCGGGCAAGCGACTTAATAAAGATTGCCGGTAAACGGGGTTCACTGTTTACCATTAATCAAACGCTGCTGACATTTAAGGGCCTGGAAGATGGCATTGTGATTCATCCTGAATCAGCCGGTCCGGTTACCCGCCTTGTCGCCATTGTGTCGCTAAAGCCGGGGGTAGAAAAAGCGGAATTGGTGCGCTTTTTACAAGCCCGTTTAGACAGTGCTTTTGTGCCGCGACCTGTGTACGTGGTGGATGCGCTGCCCCGTGAATCCAACGGTAAGCTGCTGCGCAAAAACATTGATGCGCTTCATGCTTCACTGAAAAAGAAAAGGTAATAAGAGTACCGGCAGCTAAGTAAAAAAAGGGCGCCCCGAAAAATTCGTGACGCCCTTTTTGTTTGTTTTTTCACTGCCCTGCTGACAATGTTTTGCGTTTAAACCCGTTTTATGATCAACGAGGTATTGATACCACCGAAAGCGAGGTTGTTACTCATGAAGCAATCGGTTTTGATTTCGCGGCATTCCTGGCGAATGTAATCCAGCGGTGCACATTCCGGATCAACATTATCCAGATTCAGTGTGGGTGCAAACCAGTTTTCTTTCATCATATTAACGGTCGCCCACACCTCAAATGAGCCGCACGCGCCCAGCGTGTGGCCGGTATAGCTTTTCAGCGAACTAATGGGCTTGGCGCCCACAACCTGATAAGTCGCATTACTTTCGACAATATCACCATGCTGCGTTGCCGTACCATGCGCCGAGACATAACCAATGTCATCAGCGGTTACACCGGCATCTTTCATGGCTGAGGCCATGACACGTTGTACCGTTTCTGGATTAGGTTTAACCAGATAAGCGCCGTCGGTATTGGTGGCGTATCCGGTGACTTCTGCCAGGATGTTCGCACCACGGGCTTTTGCATGTTCGTAGGATTCAAGAATAAGCGTACACGCCCCCTCACCCAGTACCAGGCCATCACGATCGCGATCGTAAGGCCGGGGCGTGGCTTCCGGGGTATCATTTTTGGTGCTGGCCGCGAACAAGGTATCAAATACCGCCGCCTGGGAAGGGCACAATTCCTCTGCGCCACCTGCAATCATCACATCCTGCTGACCAAACTTAATGGCTTCATACGCATAGCCAATCGCCTGGCTGCCCGCCGTGCAGGCACTCGATGTAGTGTACATGCGGCCCTGGGTACCGAAATACACACTGATATTCACAGCCGCGGTGTGGTTCATCATGCGCAGATAGGTGCTGCTGTTAATGCGGGAAGTCGAAAAGTTCTCCAGCATAGGTGCAAATTCCAGTGCTGCCTCACTGCTGCCTGTGGCAGAACCGTAAGCCACACCCGTCACAGAAGAGCGGATCACCGGATCATCAGTCAGGCCGGCATCAGCCAGCGCCCGCTCAGTCGCCAGCACACCCATTTGGGCAACACGGCCCATGCTGCGTTTTTTCTTTTTGGTATAGTGATCAGGCAAAGCAAAGTCGTGAATGGGGGCAGCCAGATAGGTGCCAAGACCGTCATACTTTTTCCAGTCTTCCATATAGCATACTGCTGATTTCATCGACTGAAGCGCAGATTTTACCTGCGACCAGTCATCACCCAGCGCAGACACTACACCGGCTCCGGTAATCACAACCCGTCTGTCATTATTGTTATTCAAACTACATCCTTTTCTTAAACAGGCCGGCGGAATACCGACAAACTTGCCGTTGCCAAACACTGCACTTCGCTGCCGTCTTGCGGCTCATTTTCAATGAAGCAATCGAACGTTGCAAGCCCGTCGCCCACCAATGCTTTTTCTTCACAGCGCACCGTGTACTTACCCGGTGCAAAGTAATCGCAATGGGTTTTAAATGAGCGCGTTCCGAGCAGAAACCCCAGGTGCGGCGTAACTTTCCCGAGGGCAAGCTGATGCCCGGCGATAAGTGCGGCGGTCTGACCCATGTATTCCAGACCAATCCAGGCAGGGACGCCTTTACCGGCTTCAAAAAACGGGCTTTCTTCATCGACGTAGGTACGCGATGCCGATGAGGTTTCAGTGACATCCAGTACTTCGTTAATCAGTAACATGGGCGGACGGTGAGGAATTAACTCAAACAACCGGCTGTCGAAACGGGTTTCCTGCGACATTACTTCCCTTCCCCTTTGGTGCCCGCGGATAAAGACATGGTGTCGCCGGGCTGCCAGAAATCATAAAAATTAAACCATTGATACGGTGCGTTCAGGCAATGTGCTTCCAGTTTCGACGCAAACTGTTGCGCATAATGCTGTAAATCCTGCTGGCGAGTTTTGCGGTTGATCTGCAATTTGTCACACAACGGCGCCACATCAAACAACACCTTGTTGTCTGACGCTTCACAGCGATAAGCAAACATCAGCTTAACCGGACACGCCAGCGCTTTTGCCAGCATGTAGGGGCCGATGGGCAGTGGCGCATGTTCACCCAGAAACTGAACATCAACGGTGCGTTCCAGACCACTCAGAGGCACACGGTCACCGGCAATGAACACCCACTCGCCGGCATCAATTTTTTCCTTCAGCATCATGATGGTGGTGACATCAAACTCATCAACCTGAAAGACATTAAGACGGGATTCGTTATTTTCGTCCTGCATCATTTTAACGAAGTTGCCGGCGTGCTTGTCGTAAACCAATATGTTGATGACCTTGCTGCGGTAACGGTGCATAAAGCCCCGGCAAAACTCCAGGTTACCGAAATGAGAGCCGATAATAAGCTGCCCTCTGTCATCGTTGTGCAGGGCTTCAATATTCTCCGGCGAGCTGAGTACAAAGTCTTTTTCTGAGATTTCATCCAGCCAGCCCAGCATCTTATCCAGAATCACTTCAGCAAAGGTTTTGAAATGCAGCAGCACATGACGGTAACCCGGCTTACTTTGCCAGATCTCAGGCTTAAACCGGTAATGAGCGGTCAGGTATTGCAGCGATGCCTCACGCTGCTCCCTGCGGCACAGCACAAAATACAGCGCCACCGGATACATGATGATTGAAAACACTTTGCGGCCGCACAGCCGGTAAATAAAAAACACCAGTCGCATGGCTGCCATGGTGCCGGCTTCTCGGGATTGCGACCAGTGCGCCTGCGGTTCTGTGGTTGCGGTTTTATCTGACGCCGTCATCGTGCCCTCTCTTACTTACCCAACAAGGCACGAATGCGTGTGATTAACAGTTTTGGCAAGCGAATAAGCATGCCAAACATCAACCGTACATGCAGGCGGATCAGCATGAGGTTATCTTTCAGATAATGAAAATGGGATACGGTGTTTTCGTGATAAATCACCTTGGTAGGAATGAAGTGCAAATCGATGCCTGCCCATACCGCTTTCACCAGCAGTTCCGGGTCGAAATCCATTCGCGGGCCAAGGTAGTAATTATCGAAAACCCGCTCAATTTGTTTGATGGGATACACCCTGAAGCCGCACAGGCCGTCTTTAATTTGCAAAGACAATGTTTCCAGCGCTACCCAGAAATCGGTAACTTTGCGGCCGTATTTTCTCGCGAACGGCGCGGTTTCATCAAAATAAGGCTGACCGGAAATAAAGGAGTCAGGGTGTGAGCGACTGTAATCCAGCAGTTTTTGCGCATCATCGATGTTGTGCTGGCCGTCTGCATCCAGTTGCAACACGTGGCTAAAGCCCATGGCACTGGCGTGATAGCAGCCGGTGATCACCGAGGCACCTTTACCACGGTTCGTCTGGTGTCTGACAAGGTGAAAATCCGGGTAAGGTTTAAGTAGTGCTTCCACCTTCGCCACGCTTTCTTCACCACTGCCATCATCCACCACAATGCAAGGTAGATTCAGTGATGCCAACGCCGGCAGAAATTTTTCAAACAGCACTTCGTGTTTGTAATGAGGAACAATAATGCAATATTTCATGATGCGGAAAACTTAAAACTGCCCGTGGAAAATGAGTCTGTTTCGTTGGAGAAGTGAAACGAAACACTGCCTTTGGCTGCATTGTGATTGAGCGTGAGTTGCATCTGTGCACCCGGCATGACCATGGTTTTGAATTTGATATTGGTGAGTTGATGAAAACGGCTATCGCGAATAAACAACGCTTTTGCCAGTTTTCCCGCCCAGTCTATCTGCACCACACCGGGCAGCACTTTATGATCAGGAAAGTGACCGTCGAACCAGGCGAGATCCTCGCTTACCTTAAGCGTAATCTCAGCAGACGCTTCATCCATTTTTACGGCCGTAATATCCGGCCCTTCCTGCGCGTTAAACAGTGCTTTCAACGCATGTATATCAGTCATCAACAATCTTATGCTTCTTTTTGTAGTGGCGACGGAAGAGTAATTCAGCAACCACAAATACGGCAAAAATCAGGTAGGACAGTAAACCGTTGTAGAGTGTCCATACAGCGAAACTGCTGAACCAGACCGTCCAGGCGGCCACCGCTGCATTGAGTAACAGCAACAGCCCCCACGCCAGGCTCAGCGCCCTGAGATATCCTTTCGCCTGTGCCGGCGGATTATGCCCACCAGCCCGGGCGAAGCGTTCTATCAGGGTGTGCTCATCAAGCAACGAAATCAGGAACAGCAGTCCCATTCCGGCGCTCATGATCACAGGGTAACATTTCAGCAGTATTTCACTGTTTAGAAATATAACCCCGGCGCAATATAAGGCAATCACGGCAGTCATCAACCAGTCACTGGTTTTACGACTCCTTCCTGCAACCACCAGCCTGAATATGGCTACTAACAGTAACACCGCACCGAACCAGCGGGGATCTATCGTGTCGATGTTAAGCCACACCACAACCGGGTAAGCCACAGACACAAGAACAAAGAGCAGCGGAATTAAATCCTTCGGGCCCCGCTTCCGCGGTGATGCACTCACGCCAGCACGCTTTGCCTGTAACTTCCCAACACCGCCCGTTCTTCATCATCAATCTGCGTGGTGGCTTCGTCGCTCAGCATATCTTCAAAGTACGGAACGATTTTTTGCATAATGGCAATGTTCTTCTCCAGTGCCATTTCCACATCAATATCCGGGTTTTTCAGTACGTCATTAAGCTCGCCCAGACAAGGCACCAGAAACTGGTCCATAAAGCTGCCTTTGGCGGGTAAAACCAAACGCTTCTGTGCTCTTTCAGCCAGCAACATCTGCATTTTCTTATTCAGCTTCTGGGTTTTCAGCAGGTTCGGGGTAATTTTACGCATGGTGTCTAAATCGCCGATGGCGTCGGTGAAAAACAGCAAGGCAAACACACCCCAGTAGTAGGTGTAATCCCAGACCAGCTTAATCGACATCATCTTACGATCGCCGAAACCGCCGTACTGATCTTTGTAAATTGACAGGGTGTTCTCAAAGAACGAGTCGTAAAACTTGTGGAACAAGGCCGCTTCAAAACGAATGTCCTGCCCTTTTCTGTCACGCTCGATAAGATGGGTAACAAAGGTATTATTCAGTGCGATGAAATCGCTGCCCGGTGAATAGAAAGGGTCAGCAAAGGCGCCGGCTTCACCTGTCATGGCCCAGCCAGAGTCTGAGAACATCTGCTTGCAGCCGTAGGAATAGCCTTGCATGACTTTAAAGTCGAGCAGTTCCGCCCCTTCAATGGCCTCTGCGCACAGCGGATGTTCCTGTTGTAACCATGCCATGGTGTCTTCAAAGGTGCTGATTTTGCTGTCGGCCAGCGCTTTATCGTCCATGACGATACCAAAGCTGGTGGCGCCGGACGCAAGAGGAATGATCCACACCCAGTAACCCGGGCCCATCAGATGATTGGTGCTTAACCAGCGTTTACCCGGTTCGAGGACACGATTTTGCCAGGCTTCATTATCAGACCATTCATCGATAATGACCCGCTTATTGATCCGGAAGAAAACCGCATTGCCCTGATGGCCGGTTTCAGTCTGCAAGTTCAGCTTATTTCGGAGCAACGCCTGACGGCCTGCAGCGTCGACTAACCAACGCCCCTGAACGGTGATCGTGTCGTCGCCGCGACGGCAAACCACAGTGTGATTTTTATCGCCCAGTTCAATGTCTTCGGGCACTGCGCCATCAAGAAATACCACGCCTTTTTCTTTCAGCATGGTGTAGAGATAGTTTTCCAGCGTACCACGTTCAATTTGATAGGCCGGAATGCCGAATAGCTCGCTGACGCCCAGTTCATCATAATCGCTGTAATCGTTTTGCACTTTACCGAAGAACAGCCTGAGGCCGTACTTACGCAGATGCTTTTCCTTGAAATGGTCTTTCAGGCCAAGTACATCAGTAAAGTAGTGCGCACCAATTTCAACCGTAGACTCCCCCACTTTTGCCGTGGTGTCGTGTACCGGAAAGGTGTTCTTCTCAATTATGGTTATGCCATAAGTGTCGTCGCGGTTAAGCAGTTGCAGCGCCAGGCTCATGCCTGCCAGCCCGCCACCGGCGATGATAATGTCCGTATTCATCTGATCCATCGTTTACCCTTCACAAGCTAAAGTGAGACTGGTTCCACTACTTAGCGGAATCGTGATCTGCCCAACAGGTTGATTCAACAGTTCAGCAACACACAATACCTTTGCCGCAGGGTTTTGGGCGTAGATTTCTGTGAGATACGTACTGTCAGCGTTGAGCTCCGGCCAGCTTGCATCTTCCTGCTGATTTACCGTTGCCGTAAGCACCTGGCCTTCCACACCGGCGTCGTGCGGATAAATCACCAATGAAAACGCAAAGGTTTCCTGATTTGGCAACACGGGCGTCAGAATCTCTGCCACCGGCGCGTCATAGAAAGTGAGCAGCATGGGCACGTTTTCAGTTTCGCACTGAATCATGGCCTCAAGAATGGTTAACGACACCGACTCTTCATACCCAGCAACAGAATTGGCCGCGCTCATGGTGCCCGTACTAATAGTCCAGTAGCCGGCCGGCGCATTGTGTACCGAGTTATGGAACTTGGTCGGCGACAGCTCTTTATGTTCAGACGCCAATGTTTTGCACATGTAGTCGGTCAGGTCGGTATCGCCCAGACCAGACACAAACACGCAAGTAAGGGTATCGGGCTCAACACCGGCATCTTGCGTCGCCTGCCATGAACTCTCAACCGCCAGCTTAACCGGCAACGGGGCCCGACGTCTTTCATTGGCGGGAATAATACCGGGTTTCGGGCTTTTCAGCTTTGCTTCCGGTAAGTCTGCGCCACCGAGCAGCGCTTGAAGTGCAGACCAGTTTTCAAAGTAGCTGCCCCAGGCACCGGTGCCTGCAATTTTACATTTCAGTGCTTTTGTCTGCATATTACTCTGCCCTGCTAAACAAAAGTGTACAGTTATTACCACCGAAGCCGAATGAATTGGTCATCACGTGCTGACACACTTTCTCTTCGTCTGTGGCTTTAATGGAGAAATCCAGTGCTTCATCCAGCGTTTCCAGGTTCTTTGAACCCGGGATCACGTTGGTATGCAAGGTGTCCATGGCGATAATGGCTTCGGTAATTCCGGCTGCGCCCAGGGTATGCCCCATCCAGGCTTTGGTCGATGAACAACGTACAGACGCAGGGAACAATTCGGAAATCAGCTTTCCTTCAATTAAATCGTTAGCCCGGCTGGATGTGCCATGAAGGTTAATGTAATCCACCGACTCTGGAGATAATGCGGCCCGTTTCAGCGCTTGTGTCATCGACAATCTGGCGCCTAATCCATCAGGATGCGGGTGCGACATGTGGTGTGCATCTGAGCTTTCGCCGTAACCGGCCAGTGTAATGCCCCGGCCGTTGTCATTTTCACCCGCGCGTTGGAGCACGGCAAAACCGGATGCTTCCCCCAGGTTAATCCCGTCCCGGTGCTGATCGAAAGGCTTGCACGGGTTCGGCGACAGTAACTGCAGCGAATTAAAGCCGTGCAGCACACTCAGACACAGCGTATCCACGCCGCCTACCAGCACCGCATCAACGATACCGGTTTCCAGCCAGCGGGCGCCGGTGGCAAACACTTTGGCGGAAGAAGAGCACGCTGTATTGATAGTGAGTGACGGGCCTTTAATACCGGAAAGGTGTGCGGCAAATAAGGCAGGTGCATGAGGATTATGCACAAACGGCTGTTTGAAAGCTTCGGTTAACCCATTGTCGCTGTTGAGTTTGGTGTAGGCTTCTTCAGTACGGTCGATACTGGACGTGCTTGAGCCCATGACTAAACCAATGCGGGCAGCGCCGTATTTGCTGATTAATGCTGAAACCGTATGGCGAATCGTGCCCTGTTCATAACCTAATGCAGCAAGGGCATTGTTCCGGCTTTGCCATTGACCGAGGTCATCCACGCCATTGATTTGCTCGACAACGCCAATCCAGGTGTCTAAATCTGAACCTGGCAGGTTGTTCTTAATCAGGCCGCTTTTATGCTGTTTGAGTGAAGTCCGTAAGACGCTGAGATTAAGCCCGGCCGCCGAACAGGATTCGTAATCGATGATATCTATTTTCATGTCGTCAAAGATAACCCTCAAACCGCTTTATTTACCGCAAATCCGAGGGTAACCGCCCGATTTTATTTATTCTTTTCAACAAATGCGGTTAAGCTTCGTAAGGTCTCGAACGCTTCGCGTGTACCTTCGTCTTCAGCTTTAATTTGCACGCCGTATTCTTTTGATATCGCTAATGAAATTTCCAGCGCATCAATAGAATCGAGTCCCAGACCGTCACCGAATAATTGATCTTCCGGATCAATTTCTTCCGCTTCCATGTCTTCAAGGTTGAGTGCTTCAACCAAAAGCTGAGCCATTTTTAATTCGGATTCTGTTTGTGTAGCCATAGTTGATACTGTCCTTACTATGTACGCTTCTCTCTGAAAGGGCGCTAGTTTAAACTAATGTTACAATAAAAACTATTTCTGCAAACCGGCATGTTTTCCGATTTTACCCCTTCAAAACCGGCAAAATTCATCAGTGAACAGGAGGTACACCTCTGGCTCGTTGATGTTGCTGATACACATGAAAAAAATGTCATGTCTCAGTTGCAATCGTATTTGTCTGAAGATGAAAAGCTGCGCATGGCAGGTTTTCGGCAGGAAAACCAGCACCGCTTTCTGGCAGCACGCGGTGCGCTCAGGCTCATTCTGGCCGGATTACAGAAAGCCGGCGATCCGGCCGACATGCAATTCAGTGTCAACGACCACGGCAAACCGTTTCTCACAACAAACCCGGAAAATCTGCACTTTAACCTCTCCCATTCCGGTGACATGATTTTCATTGCTATGACCCGTGGACGTGAGTGCGGCGTCGACATTGAACGGATGTACAGCGCCCGCAATTTTAATGAGCTGGCGGATTTTTACTTTCATCCGTCTGAACGTGAAGTACTTTCAACGGCAAAAGGCGATGCAGACATCATGCATCGCTTCTATACACTCTGGTCCTTGAAGGAAGCTTTCATCAAAGCGGAGGGTAAAGGTATGGCCATTGCCGGAGACAGCTTTTACTTTTCCGGCATTGATTCTTTGCAGCCTGAGGTAGTGACAACTGCAGGTTCTCAAACCAGCGGCCGGCACTGGCTATTCAGTTGTGAGTTTTACAGGCAGGATTACAGCATGGCTCTTGCCGTTGAAAAAATAAATGAAAGGGATATCACGGTTAAACGGCAACGCCTGGTCTTTTATTAATCCGCCAGCCAGTGATTATCCCGTGCCACGGCGGTAAAATTGCGTTAACGTAGCGCCGGCGTAAAGAAAAACACTGTTGATAAAGGAGTTCGCAGTGCAGCATGTTAAACAGGCTCTGAAAGCGGCCTTCAAAAAAGCCGACAAGCCTCTGTTGGACCGGTGTATTACGGAGCAACGTTCACCCGGTTTGCCAGACATCCGTCGCACTCAGCATTTTTCTGCCCGGCGGGTCATCCGTACATCCCGGGCTTTTAACCGCCTTCATCACTGGCAACACGACACCCTGCATCCCTGCTTTCCTCTCTTTTTGGGGTTGTCACTGCACATCGATGTACTTACCGCTAAGGCCTCGCCTTTTCCGCTGATGGGGCTGGTGCATACAGAAAATACCATCAATCAACTGTTGCCGCTGAATGCAGAAGACATAGAGATAACGTGTCATTTCAGTGATGTACGTCTTCATCCGCGGGGCATTGCCGTTGACGTGATGCTGACAGTGAGCCAGCAGGATATTGTGCGTCAGCAAATTACCAGTACGTATTTATACCGGGGCGCTTCCGGCGTGCTGAAACAGACCGGGGAAAGTGACGGCGCAGATGTTTCCGGGTCTGAAAAAACCTTTGCAGTCACCTCTGTAATGAACTTTGACGCCGCAGCAGGACGCCGGTACGCCCGTATCAGCGGCGACTACAACCCTATTCATCTTTACCGCTGGTGTGCCAGGCTGTTTGGCTTTAAGCACGCCATTGCCCATGGCACTCATGTGCTTGCACGATGCATCTCAACGCTGAGCGATGCGACAGTCACAGGGCAGCATGCTTTTTCTGTTACCAATGCGTTCAGGTATCCCGTGCCGTTGCCCTCTGAAATGCGGCTTAACAGCAACGGGGAAGAAAGTGTTGAAGGCAGTAAAGTGTCTGAAGTGTCTTTCGAACTGCGTGACAAGCAGGCAGTCCGCAGGAAGCAGGTAGTGCTGTGCGGACGCATCGGCGCACCGTTACAACATATACCGGCTAACCCGTGAAACTAACTGGCCTGCGCCAGCTTTTTAAGTAGTAAGGTTTTGAGTTCGTCTGCCGGCAGGGCTTTACTGTAATAATAGCCCTGATATTCCTGCCCGTTCAGTGAACGGATAAATTCCAGCTGTTCTTCGGTTTCAATACCTTCGGTGGTCACTTTAAGGTTCAGTATTTTTGCCAGCGCAATGACCGATTTCACGATAGCTGCATCCTGATCATTAAATACCGCTTCCGACATAAAGCTCTTATCAATCTTCAGGCGGTCGATAGGGAACCGGCGTAGCTGGGCCAGATTGGAATAACCTGTTCCGAAATCGTCAATGGATAACGACACCCCGGCATCCCGTAAGGCCGACATAACGCCCTGCGCATATTTGGGATCCTTCACCAGCGTGCTCTCCGTCAGCTCAAGTTCAAGACGGTTCGCAGCCAGACCGGTTTCCTCTAAAATTAATTTTACTGATTCCACAAATCCTCTGTGACTCAGTTGCAGCGCTGAAATATTCACTGCAATAGGCAGCGCCACACCAAACTCCTTTTCCCAGTTTGCTGAAAACTGACACGCTTTTCTGAGCACCCACTCACCCAACGGCAAAATGAGATTCGAATCTTCAGCAAACGGAATCAGTTCATCCGGCGTAACCGTTCCCAGTACGTCATCCTGCCAGCGGACCAGAGCTTCCACACCGGTGACTTTGCCTGAGCTCACCTCCACTTTAGGCTGGTACGCCAGACTCAGGCCGTCGTTTAATAGAGCCAGTCTGAGACGTTCATCCATTTTGCTCCGGCGCTCTGTGCCGCTGGTCATATTTTCCTGATAAAACACATAATTGTTTCTGCCGGACTTTTTCGCCGCATACATGGCAGCATCGGCGTAAATCATCAGTTCATGTTTCTGCGCAGCGTGATCAGGATACATGCTCACGCCCACACTGCTGGATACGTGAACCAGCATGTCTTCAATCTGAAATGGTTGCTGCAGAGACTCAACAATGCGAAACGCCAGACTTTCCGCCACTTTACGGGACGGATTGCCCTGGATGAGCACCATAAATTCATCGCCGCCGACCCTGGCAACCAGATCCGTTTCCCTGACCGCTGCCCGTAATCTGTCTGCCGATTGCCTGATCAATAAGTCACCAACATGATGGCCCAGCGAGTCATTCACATTCTTGAAATGGTCCAGGTCGACGAAAAACACACTGAAGGAGTCACTGCCCTGTTGCAGTAATTCCTCGATTTTTTCTTCGAAGTGCAACCGGTTAGGGAGCGTAGTCAGCGAATCACGGTAGACCATGCTTTTCAGTTCACGGTTTGCATCACTCAGCGACGCCGCCAGTTGAGCGTTTTTCGATGTCAGGTGAGTATCGTAGATAGACAGCACCAGAGCACTCAGCATAATGCTCACCGATACCGAGGCCACTGACACAGCCAGCCTGCCGGGAGACAAGCCATCCACCGGCATTATATGCATGCCTTCAGGATAAATGGTTGCCGCCATGCCGGTGTAGTGCATACCGGCAATCCCCACGGCCATCACCATACCGGCAGCTACCCGAAACCAGAAGGAAGGACGTTGATTAGCGACCGGGTTCAGGCTGAACACTAACCAGAGTGCAGCAGCAGACGCGCCTACAGCTATCAGCACCGAGCAGGCAAAAATAAGCGGGTCATAACTCAGTTCACCGTGCATTTGCATGGCTTCCATTCCCACATAATGCATGATGCACACGCCGGCTCCCATCAGCAGAGCACCAACCGCCAGCCGTCCGGCTGTCGGGCTACCGTTACGAACCACCGCCAGAGCCAGGCCGGAAGTGAGAATGGCTGCCAGAAAAGATACCAGGGTCAGAGGAATGTCGTACATCACATGCGTGGACATATCCATTGCCAGCATGCCGATAAAATGCATTGACCAGATCCCGACGCCCATGGAAAACGCACCACCGGTCAGCCATAAATGTGAGGCGATGCCTTTAGTCGCACGGAGGCGTCCCGCCATATCCAGCGCCGTCAGGGAAGCAATGAATGCGACACCAAGTGAGAGCGCAACAAGTCCGGGGTGATATTGTGCATCCATGTTCTTTCCTTTTTTATAAACCGGCGGGTCAGTTGTCCGGTGGACACAACACCGGAAATTAGACTTAAGTCTAATAAGCTATGCGGGAAGGAAAAATGCCCGGTGATCAACATGGATATGTGGTTTCATACGTTTTCATCATACAAGCCAGCCTGGCCGGCCTGTGACGAGCGTCAGGCAAGGATCGCTGCAACCTTCTCTCTGAGTAAAGGCAGCACCCTGTTTTCAAACCAGGGATGCCTCGCCAGCCACCGGTTATTACGGCCTGACGGATGGGGCAGCACCACAGCATCCGAACCTGATGAAGCTGTTTGTTCAACAGCATCAGTTAAGGTTTTGTACTCAGGAAAATAATATTGCTGTGAGTAGCGCCCGATATGGATCATGAGTTCAGGTGACAACTGATCGAGAACCGGTTTGTGCCAGGTGGCAGAACAGATTTTAGGCGGTGGTGCATCTGCACCATTCTTGTAGCCCGGAAAGCAAAATGCCATGGGCAGGTGAGTAAATAAAGACGAATAAAATGCTGACCGGTTCACCCCGAGCCAGAGGCGAAGTTTATCGCCACTGGCGTCATTCCAGGGTTGGTGGCTTTCGTGAGCTTTGATGCCGGGTGCCTGTCCGACAATCACAATTTTCGCTTCAGCATGCAGTTGCACTACCGGTCGGGGAGCATGGGGTAATAACCCTGAACACAGCGTGCAACGGTGTATGTCACTGAATAATTTGGCCGGATCCGTTTCAGTCATAGACCCACACTGATTGCATAAACTTCAAACTCTGGCACTATGAACCTGCCTGAAAAACCATCAAATAATAAGGACATATCCATGACTTCGCTACTCAAGAAATACTTGTCTGCCGCCATCATAACATTCTCGTTGTTTTCTCTGGCTGCCAATGCAAAAGATTCACCTCAGTATGCCGACATTCCTGCTCCGGAGTTTGAGTTTCTTTTTGAAGCCGTTGTGACACTTGATCCGCCCCTTGAAGTCGGTGAGACACGATACGGTAAACGCCGGATTATCGGCATTAATGGCGGTGAATTTCACGGCCCCGAACTCAACGGAAAGGTGTTGGGAGGCGGCGCCGACTGGCAGACAGTGAGAAAGGACGGAACCGCTGATCTGGTAGCGGATTACAGCCTGCAAACCGACTCCGGCGAAATCATCTATGTGCATAATGAAGGGATCCGCACCGCTTCACCGGAAGTGCTGGCCAGACTGGCTAAAGGAGAAGACATGCCTGCAGCGTCTTACTACATGCGTACTGCCGCAAAACTGGAAGTCGCTTCGGACAGTCCCTACGCCTGGCTGAATAAGTCAGTTATCGTGTCCACCGGTATGCGAAAAGCCAACAGCGTCGTCCTGCATTTCTACCGCGTTAAGTAACCGCCTTACTCATGCTGCGCGCAGGGAAAGCCTCTGCGCCTGCTGATCCACCTTATTATTTTGCTGTGACTTTCCGTGTTTTGATTTTAAGCAGATAATCTGCGGTCCGGTCTATAGCCGCCTTCAACGGCTTTTTCTTCAGCTCCGTGAACGATGCCAGCACCCGGCAGGCGACCAGCGCGAAGACGACAGCAAGAATGTAGCTGGTCCAGCTGGCTGCATCATGGAAAAACGGCACCAGAGATAACAGTAGAAATAGCGGATTGTGGTACAGATAAATACTAAACGAGAAACAAGCCAACGCTTTCACAGCTTTGGTTGCCAGCTCACCAATCCTGATACGCAGATGGTATGCACTGTAAAAATTCACGACAGCCAGCAGAGCCAGAAAATAATCCCCCAGAAACTGCTTGGCAGGAATAAATTTAGGCGGCGTGCCGAGTACATAATGATTAAATTCATCCAGCACAGAATCAAAAGCAGTTACCTTTGTTGCAATAAATCCGAGTAAGGTTGCAGCAAACAGGAATAACGCCGTGCCCCGGCCCGGCGTGTATTTATCTTTGCACACATACAGCAATGCGCCCATTCCCCACAACGGCAGAAACAGCGCAATATACGGTCCCATGATCAAAACTACTGCGAAAATGAGTAACCAGCGGTAGCGGTTTGCATAAAGCACCACGGCGATAAACACGTAATACCAGACTTCATAACTTAGCGACCAGTACGGGAAGTTTCCGGCGGGGAACAGGAATCCCAGCCACGACTGGGAATAAAAAGACAGAAAAATAGGATAGTACAACCAGGCTTTGTTAATGGTGTAGTCTACCGGTTCGCCCTGAACAGATGTATGAATAAGGCTGGCAATGATTCCCAGCAGCAGACCGGGCACAGCCACAGAGTAAATCCGCGCCATCCGGTTGGTGGCGAAGGAATACAGGTTTTTATCTTTCTCTTTCCCGCACCAGGTTATGACAAACCCGCTGAGCACGAAAAACAATACCACGCCATCTCTGCCCAGGCGGGCTTCTCCAAGAATATCCTGAAGCCATAATGGCCCGAAGTGACCGGCGTGTGACAGCAGTACCAGAAAGGTGGCAACTACCCTGACCATCTCAAGGTATACAGACAATCCTTTGTTCATTAGTTATTCCTGAACATTGTTACTATTCTGAACGCAGAGTAAACCGTGACTTTACCATATACAACCTCTTGTCACTCCGCCGTGCGCTTCAGCGGATCCCACCAGAATATTTTTAGCCACGCAGTGCACAGAGCTATTACAGACAGGCTGACAACAAAGGGTTCCCAGGCTTTAATGACCATAAAGATTGGTGCTGCGGTTAGTGATGTATGCCAGATAACACCCACCACCACATTAGCGGCATCTTTTTTGAACTGGTTGTTCGCAGTTATTGCAACGCCATCTTCCTGTAGCGCCCGCACGACCGGCTGCCACCAGCCCCAGGGACGGGTTTTCTGATAGAACGCCTTCAGCACTCCTATATCATCCGGTCGGGTGAGCAGGCTGACGCCAATGCACACCAGCAAGCAGAAACCGAATAAAAACGGGAACGCATACAACGGCTGGATATCGGTGAACATAAGAAAGACCGACAGAATGATTCCCGCCGTCATGCCGCAAAAGAATGCCATGCCGTTGAAACGCCACCAGTACCACTTCAGTACGTTCGCTGCCGTGTAACCACCGTATAACGCAGACACCAGCCACATCACCATACTGTTCAGTGACGGTACAAACACCCCGAGTAACGAACCGCAGACGATGAAAAGAACAGACACCAGATAGCTGAGTTTCAGCGCCTTTTTTTCCGGTATATCAGGATTGATGTAGCGTTTATAAATATCGTTGACCACATAGGCCGGCGCGGCGTTTGATGTGGCAGCAAAGGTAGACATGAAAGTTGCCAGCAGCCCTGCAATAATGAGCCCCAGCAGACCTGACGGAATAAAATTGGCCAGGGTCAGCGGTAATATTTGCTCGAAATCTGCAGCGCTGTTCATTTGATTTAAAGCCGGCGTGAGATAAACCAGCGCCAGTACGGTGAGCCCGGTGACCATCATGTAGCGGGGAAATAACAGTACAATACTGACAAAACCGCTCATCTTAGCCGCCTCTGACGGTGTGCGCGCAGCAAGAATACGCTGCATATCAAAGTTAGGCGCCGGCCCCGCCAGACTTTGCAAAATGCCTTTGAAAAGCCCCAGCATGATAAAAAGCGAAAACAGTGAATAGCCGTCACCGGCAATCCGTTCATTAGCCTCAGGCAACAACGTTTGCCAGTCCAAATCCAGTTGCCAGCCAAACGACAGTGATGTCCATCCCTCAGGCACCACCGCAGCCAGCATATCCGGAGAAACCTGCATCATTGCAATCACACCGATGGCAATGCAGGCCGCGGTCATGACTAAAAACTGTAACACCTCTGTGTAGACCACACTCACCATGCCACCGCGTACAACATAAAGCGCAGTAAACCCGGTGATCAAAGCGCCGTAAAGCACTTCGTTAAGCCTGACATCTGCACTTAACTGCCAGGGCAGGAAGGCCGCAGCGAATTTGCCGATGCCGGTGAATCCGTAAGCAAGAAGCCCCAGCACACTGATCAAAGCAAATACAACAACAATGATATGGCTCAGCGTGGCACCCCGCCTTTCGCCAAACCGGAACCGTATCCATTCTGCCCCCGTCATCACACCCGACCTGCGCAGCCAGATGGAAAGGAAAATCATAAGAAAAATTTGGTTAAAGCTGGGCCAGAGCCATGGAATGAATACGCTTTTCAAACCATAGATAAAAAGCAGGTACACCATCCACATGGTGCCACTGATATCGAACATGCCTGAGGCATTGGACAGCCCGAGGAACGGCCAGGGGATTTTATTCTGGCCGAGAAAATAATCTGTTGTGTTTTTTTTGTTAAATCTGGCTATTCCCATTCCAAGCAGAATGACAACACAGAGATAGCCAGCAATGACGAAAACGTCAAAAGACGACAACTTCATAGCATGTTCCATTAAGGCCGGTGAGGCTCATTCACCATTTTACCTTTTTGAAACCGGTTGTCGTCAATAAACAATGTATTAACGAATGTAACCCGTCAAACGGTATAACGCTACTGCCCTGCGGTTACCGATGAAGCGGTCCAGTTGTCCGTTCTGAAGGGTACTGCGGGTAAGCCTTCCCCGTTCACCAGATTCACGACCGGATAATCAGCCCAGGCATAACGCACGGCAACAGGTTTCTTCACATTCGCATTAGTTAATATAATCGTCTCACCGTCCAGTTCCGCGTCAGCAAGAAAGAACCGCTTATCTTCACCGGCGATAATAAAGCCTGCAGGTGCGTTACCTTCTGTTGTTGTCAGGCCCTCAGCATTGCTGAAACGTAACGTCACTTTATCGCCTTTAATATCCATACCTGAAAAGTCCGGCCCTGACGTTACGATATCCTGATGGCCGTACGCCTGCCGGGCCGCCTGACGCCATAACCTCTCGCCCACAGGCCGCTTGTTTTTAGGATGAATGTCGTCCGGATTACCCACATCAATAGACACCGCCATGCCGGTATCCGGCAGAGATAACGTCTCCTTCTGTGCATCCCGCAGGTAAGCCCATGCACTGTCAGGCTGTAAAGCCTGTGGTTTCAAAAATGCTGAAAGCTGCACAAACAGGAATGGCAATGTGTCGTCATCCGCCTTTTTGCGCCATGTTCTGATCAGTGTTTTGAATAAGTCTGCGTAGTATTCCTGACGATCGACGTTGCTTTCGCCCTGATACCAGATAAAGCCTTTTACCCGGTAAGGTAGCAAGGGATTTATCATCGCGTTATATAAAAAACCGGGAGTGAAGGTGTAGTTTTCAACCTCTGGAACAGGTGGCTCAATGGTATTGGTGCCCCGCCATAGTCCGGATATATCAACTTTCTCAGTGCCAACTTCCCGCCAGATTTGTGCCGGCCGGCCCACATAGGCTTTGTTATCCCAGTCGTTCGTCACCCGGATAACGAATACGTTTTTCCCCTGCCGCAGCCACTTTTCAGGCAGGTGATGTAATGAATCACCATTGCGCCAGTCTTCTTTCGCAATCACGTGACCGTTTATGAACACAAAAGCGTTCTGAACAATGTCACCCACATTAATCATGACAGGCTTCAACAGTTCATCGTCTGTCAGCGTGAAGGTATGCCGCAACCAGGTAAATTCAGTAAACGGTGTACTGTTCGGCAGGGTGACTTCAGGCCATTGACTGTCATCGAAATCAACCTCAGCCGCACCGGTAGCCAGTGCTACGGCTTCGCTGTCAATACGACGCCACTTTTCGGTATTTCGTGTGTCGTTGTCACGCAGCGTTTTTGCCCAGTCAGGGTTACCTTTTACTGCTTCAGCCTGTTGCCGGTAGCCGGGCACAGTTTCAACCGTCGCCAAATCAATCCAGGCTTCTGCCGGCGTGCCGCCCCAGTTACTTTCAATAATGCCCACCATTACATCTTCTTCTGATGAGACTTTTTCAGCAAAAAACCAGGCCACGGCAGAGGATGCACCGGCGGTGCCGGCATTAGCGACCTGCCACTTGCTCTCAGGCAATGTGGTCTGCACTTCCGGCGACAGGGTATTTGGCACGTCATAAAGGCGAATGCGTGCATTACCGGCTTCAGCCAGTGCTTTTTCATTACCCGTGACGTGGTCTTTTAAGTCCCATTCCATGTTGGATTGCCCGGCGGCAATCCACACATCGCCATACCACACATCATCAAATGACAAGGTATTATCGCCCTGCACAGAAAGGGTATAGGGGCCGCCTTTTGATTGTGCCGGTAACGCAACGGTCCAGTTCCCTGAAGCTGTTACCGTTGTGGTTTGTTCCACGTTATTTATCACAACACGGACAGTTTCGCCGGGCACGCCTGTGCCCCACACATTGACCGGTTTGTCACGCTGTAACACCATGTGATCAGTAAATAACGTCGCTATTTCTGCTGCTGACGCGTGCACTGACATGACAAGGGATAGTGTCATGCACAAAAGGCTTTTTTTCATTTTAATTTCCTGAGGTTAACCGGCGTGCACGCAGCAAGAAGAGTGCTATTTAACAGCCCGCGTGCTTTCCCGGATAATGATTTCAAACGGTAAAATGTATTCGGTGAGTTTCGGCTGTTCACCTTCAATTATGCGGAACAGCAATTCGGCAGCTTCTTCCCCCATTCTCACAGCAGGCTGCCTGATGGTGGTCAACGGAGGATCGCAGTAATTGGCCATATCCAGATCGTCAAATCCGGTGACAGAAATATCATCCGGCACTTTCAGACCTTTCTCTTTTAAGCCCTTAAGTGCACCGATTGCCATTTCATCATTGGCACAGAAAAGCGCCGTAGGCCGCTCGTCCATATTGACGAAATGCTTCACTGCATTAAATCCGGACCAGAACGAAAAGTCGCCTTCAACCACCAGCTCTTCATCAAAGGCAATGCCGGCATTTACCAGCGCCTGTTTGTAACCATCCTGCCTGGCCATGGAGTGAAGGTTGTCTTTAAGGCCGGAAATCATACCGATGCGGCGGTGGCCCTGACTGACCAGATACGTCACCATTTTGGCAGCGGCTTCTTCATTGTCGATGCGAACAGAATAGTAAGGGGTACCGGCACAGCCGGCCGCATTCACGGCTTTTACATCTTTAATAGGCAGAACAGCTTTGTCATTGTGAGGAGTCAGCTGAATTAATCCGTCCGCCTGACGGGTTTCCACCAGTTGAATAAATTCCTGCTCCCGGCTGGCACTGTCACGGGTATCACCGAGCAACACATTAAAACCATGTTTTGCAGCCGTATCTTCAACGCCACTGATTAGCTGCGCGAAAAACAGGTTAGCAATGTTAGGTACCAGCACCACAATGGTGTTAGTGCGCTGTAAGCGAAATTTTTGAGAGGTGAGATTTGGCCGGTACTGCAATTTCTCTATCGCCTGATTCACACGGCGGAGACTTTGCTTTGAGACCATTTCAGGGTTACTGATAGCTCTTGAAACGGTGGCTATTGATAAGCCTGACTCTCTGGAAACATCACGGATAGTGGCCATAGTCGATACTTTCTACGCTGGAATGGTAAGGGAATTCAACAAACTCCCTTCACGCTTTTTTAATAATTCATGCAGTGTAAAACATCGGGGGTACTAATCGTACCCCCGCTTCACGACTTTCTGCTTATGCTCAGAACTTCGCTCTTACGCCCACGATGTAGCGGGTTTCATAGTAGTTCTGGAAGGCGTACTGATCTTCCCATTGCAAGTAATAGTCTTCGTACTCGCCAGTGATGTTCGAGCCCTGCGCATACACAGAGAAGTTCTCATCAATGTCGTAGCTGGCAGAAATGTCCACATAAGATGTCGGCGCCTGATAAAGGTTCAGAGCTCCCCAACCACCCTGACCGGCTAAGCGTTCGCTGCGGTAGTTGTAAGCAATACGTGCTTCAAAACGGTCGCCCTGATACCAGCCGATAACGTTAAACTGACGCTCAGAATTGTCGTTAAACATATTCTCTTCGCCGTAAATGTCAGTACCGGAACCTTCACTGGGTGAATAAGTGAAGTTAGTATCCATACCGAAGCTGGCTAACAGAGACTCACCTTCGATGAAGTCACTGAACGCGATTTTCGCACCGATTTCGAAACCTTCCAGCGTACCACCGTCACCCTGAACCAGCGTAGTGATTGGTACGCTGCGACGCACGATACCGTCCGCATCAGGCATTTCCATGTCTACCGTCTGGTTCACAGTGAAGCTGTCAATTTCAACACGGAATAGTGCAGCAGATATCATACTGGCCTGACCGGGATACCATTCTAACGACACGTCGTAGTTAGTCGAGCGCCATGGATCAAGCTGCGGGTTACCCGCCAGGCTACCACCGGTCACAATGAACTGACCTTGTGTCGGGCTGCCTTCTACTGAATCTAACGCATTACTTAACGTTAAACCTTCACCGTACTGATTCAGGTTAAGCGGCGTCATGTTTTCTGAATAGGCAAAACGTGCAATTACGTTGTCCGTGATGCTGTAAGACAGGTTCAGAGTTGGTAAAACATCGGTATAGTCACGGCTTGAAACCACATCGCCGGTATCAATAGCGGTACCACTGTAAGGCAGGTTGTCACCGGCAATGTTCTGCTTCACGGTAAGGTCAGTTTCGATGACACGAATACCCACGTTACCAGTCAGTAAACCGTCCATACCTTCGAAGTTCGCCTGCAGGAAGTAGCTTAACTCTGCCACATCAGCGCTGAAGCTGGAACCGGGAACGATTTGTTTTACCGACTCACCGAAAACGCGGTTATGGAAGGCTTCAGGATCATCGTAATCTGCAGGATCAACCGCCCAAATTGCAGGAATACCGGAGACAGGACCGAAGTCTGTGACCTGTACCACGTTGTTGTACTGATCAAGAGGAATGCTTTCCAGAGCGGCATAAGGCATAAATTCGCCGTTTACCATTTCGCCGTCTGAACACGCTGGCGCATCAGCATTCAGCAGTACGTCTGTCGCTTTCCACTGTGCCATACAGCCGGCCGTCTGTACCGGTGAAAACAGGTGATAGCGCTCGTAGTCTGCGCTGCGTTTACCATAGCGGATACCGCCTTCGATACTGGTCACGTAACCGCTGTCGAACAGATATTTGCCTTTCATGCTAAAGGCGTTGATGTCGCCTTCTGAGTTTTCATTGTTCTCAGAGCTGAACGCGCCGATGTTGTAGCTGGACAAGTTGCCCATGTAATCAGCAATAGTCGCGCCGTCGCCAAGGCCGCCGGCCAGTGAACGGTCAAAGCCGCTCCACACAGGGTGCTCACCGGTAGTGTCATAAGTCAGATGCGGATTTTCGCTGTAGCCCATTGCATTGATAGCTTGCAGACAGCCGCCATCATCGCCCACAACCACATCATCAGGTCCGCACTTGTCAGACGGAACGAGGTTGGTAGTACGACCCAGCGTGGTTGACCCGTTGGTCATATCGCCTTCATTATAACCGTGACGGTGTTCCTGAGAGGCACGTCCGATTATTGCACGGAACTGACCACTGAATGCGCCGCCGTTATCGTAATCTAATTGCAGGTTAATGTTGGTAGAACTGTTGTTGTACACATCATTCTGAGTGAATGACTTCAGACGTGACGGATACAGCTCAGCCGTTTGCCAGGAATACATTTCGCCGCCGTCAATCATTGCACCGGTGGCACGCTCCTGCGTTGGCGTAAACCAGCCGCGGGGGCCCCACTTGTTGGTTGCACTTAAACCGACTTTACGGTTGTATTCTTCCTGCTCGGTGTAGAACACATCAGCGGTGAAAACAAAACCTTCACCCAAATCAACCTGCATGGATGTATTCAGGCCCAGACGCTCACGTTCAGTGCCCTGATTCCAGGCAGAAAAACCTTGTGAACCTAAGATAACACGGCCATCACGGCCGTCCACGCCAACTTCCGCAGCACTGGTGCGGTCGGTCCAGCCGGCATCGCCCGGGCTGCCGGTATTGATACCATTGTACGAGTTTGCCAGATTCACATTGGCGTAGGTACCGGAGATCATGAAACCCACATCGCCGTTCTGCCAGTTATACAATGCTGATAAGTTAGGATCGTTCTTTTTAGTTTCATCGCCACGTTGCATTTCTGCTGCACCGCTGAAGGTAGAACCTTCTTCAAAATCAAACGGACGATAAGTTTTTAAGTTAACAGTACCGGTGATACCGGCATTGCCCAGATTGGCTGTGGCATTTTTAAATACATCAGCACCACGGAACAGAGGTGACGGGATATCGCTGAAGTTAGGTTGAGTGGATACAACAGAGTTTGCACCAAGATACTGTTCACCGTTCAGCTGAGTGACTACCTGAGGTAATCCACGGATATTGAGTGAACCACCCTCACCCGCAGTACGGCGAATTTGCACACCGGAAATACGCTGCAAAGAGTCGGAAATTGTTACATCCGGCAGTTTACCGATATCTGTTGCAGCAATAGAGTCTACAACAGTGGCTGCCGTTCGTTTGTTGAAAATGGAAGCTTCCTGAGAGCCACGGATACCGCTGACGTTAATCACTTCGATATCACTGTCATCAGGTACTTCTGTCTCTTGTGCGAAGGCTGTTACAGGTTGGATGGCCGCTAGTACGCACAATGCCAACACCGAACGTTTCACGCCATGTTTTCCGGCAAATGTCTCTTTCATCTCTGGTCCCTAATTGCGAAAAAATTTTCTTAAAAAGGGTGCAATTTCGTGTCCTCCCGATACCACACCCGTAATGTAACCGTTTTCAGGCAGAGGCAATCTATTACATTAAAACTTACTTTTCAATAACAGCAATTTTACAGCACAACCTAAATTGCAGACAGTATACTCACGCAATTTACATAATTTAAAAAACCATATAATTCTTAAACTTAACCAAAATAACCCTTACTAAAAAGGCGGGTTACCATGCCCTCAAAAGCCAGATTAAGCCTGAAAAACCTCGCGATGAATGGTTTCATTTTTCAGACGAAACCACGGAACACCATTCAATTTAAGAAACCGTTATCAGCAACAAAAACCGCACCAAAAACTAATAAAAATCTATTATTCAATAAGTTAAAATGAAATCTAACAACAAAACACAGAAATTATTGAAACCGGTTACATAAATACGCTAAGGTACACCGCAAATTGTTAAATCAATTTACACAGCATCACAAAAATAAAACGTTCCGGACACCAATTGGATTTTCAAGACCCATGATGAATCGAAGACAACTTCTTAAAACACTTACCGCTGTAGGGGGCATTGGCGCAACAGCCCTGTTAAGCGGCAATGCCATCGCTGCCGCTCAACACTTCAGAGGCGATGCCACTGCGGCTTCACCGGCATTATTGAGCGTCAATGCATTAGAAACCCTGCGCCGGATTTGCGCGCTGACTATTCCTCAAACCAGCACCCCCGGTGCTGCTGAGGTCATGTGTCACCACTTTATCGATCATCAGTTAAGCGTGGTGTACGGCGAAGAGGAACAGCAGTCAGCTATCGCACTGCTTGCCAGCATTGATAAGAACGCCAGATCCTTTGGCGCTAAACAGTTTTCCCTCTTGAACGAAGCGTCCCAATTGCGCTTGTTAACTGCCCTGGAGAAAGCAGAAGCCCCCTTTTCTGCCGCTCAAAAGGGCACGTTCAAGTTCCTTAAAAGCCTGATCGTGTTTGGTTATTACACCTCTCAGCCGGGCGCGACAAAAGAACTGACCTACCTGCCTGTACCCGGCGGATTTAAAGGCTCAGTGCCTCTCGCCTCTGTGGGCAGCGCTTACAGCTCTAAAGCTTATTACTAGCCGGAAGTACCGAAATGAACAAAGAAATGTATATAGATGAATCTTCAGAAGTTTATGATGCCATCGTAATTGGTTCAGGCGTTACCGGAGGCTGGGCGGCGAAAGAGCTGACCGAAAAAGGCATGAAAACGCTTATGATAGAGCGTGGCCGTGTTGTTGAGCACCGTAAGGACTATATCTCAGAAGCCGTACCGCCCTGGGACTATGCCAACCGTACCAAGGTGGCAAAAGAACTTACTGATGAGCAATACAAAATTCAAAAGCAGTGTTACGCCTTCCATGACGGGACAAAACACTTCTTTGGTAACGATAAAGATTATCCTTACAGTACTGAGGAAGGGACGGATTTCAGCTGGATCAGAGCGAATCAGCTGGGGGGTAAATCGTTACTCTGGCACCGTCAGTCATACCGTATGAGTGCCTTCGACTTTGAAGCTAATAAGAAAGATGGCCACGGTAATGACTGGCCCATCCGCTACAAGGATTTAGCGCCCTGGTATGAGTATGTAGAAAAGTTCGTGGGGATCAGCGGGGCTGCGGCCAACCTGCCGCAATTGCCGGACAGCGTATTTTTACCGCCGTTTGAAATGACAAAACCCGAGCTGGATTTCACCGCAAAAATGGCGGAAGCGGAGCCGGATAAACCAGTCATCATCAGCCGTTGCGCCCATTTAACAAAGCCGCAGAAAATCCATCTGGAGATGGGCCGTGCACAGTGCATGGCCAGAAACGAATGTCAGAAAGGCTGCTCGCTGGGTGCTTACTTCTCAACACAAAGCGCTACCCTGCCCGCTGCAGCCAGAACAGGTAATCTGTACATTGCGCCAAACAGCGTGGTGGAAAGCCTCATTTATGATGAGAAAACCAATCGCGTGAAGGGTGTACGTGTTATCGACAACGATACTCTGAAACAGCGGGAATATTACGCCAAAGTGGTGTTCTTATGTGCTTCCACTCTGGGGACCACTCAGATCATGCTGAACAGCACATCGAAACAATTCCCCAACGGTATTGCTAACAGCTCCGGCGTACTTGGCCATTATCTGATGGACCACAATTACAATGCACTGGTGACCGCCAGCATTGACGGCTATGAGGAAGAATATTATTCCGGCCGAAGACCGGCATCGCTGTATATTCCTAACTTCCATTATGAACCCGGCCGCTACCACAAAGACTTCAAGCGGGGTTATGCATTAGCCGGCAGTGCATCACGGGCTGACTGGCAATCGTTGGGCAGTATGGATGGCTTTGGGAAGTCCTTTAAATCACTGTTACACAATCCCGGCGGCTGGGGAATTGGCCTGCAGGCTCAGGGAGAAATGCTTCCCCGTCACGATAATCAGGTGGCGCTGCACAGTACCAAAAAAGACAAATGGGGCATTCCTCAGTTAAATATCAACTGCAAGTGGTCAGATAACGAAAACGCCATGATGCAAAGTGCGCTGGAAGTGGCCTCTTCGATGATGGAAAAAGCCGGCTTCAATAATATTGAACAGCGTATTCTGGGTCAGGCGCCGGGTCTGGCTATTCACGAAGTGGGAACAGCCAGAATGGGCCGGGATCCGAAAGATTCCATTTTAAACGGCTATAACCAGGCTCATGACGTACCGAATTTATTTGTGACAGACGGTGCCAGTTTCTGTTCTACTGGCGTGGGAAATCCCTCGTTAACCTTTATGGCAGTTACTGCCAGAGCAGTTGATTACGCAGTAAAAGAATTCAAATCAGGACGACTATGATGATTAAAACAATGAAGCGACTCTCTCCTGTCGCTCTGGCTATTGGCCTTGGCGCAACAGCATTGCTGGGTGGTTGCAGTGAACAACCCGCTCAGAACACGCAAACTGCATCTGAACCGGCTGCACAGGTTGCAGCCCCGGAGACAGAACAAGCTTTTGTTGCTCCGCAAATCAGCGTGCAACTGTGGTCGGTAAAAGACGCATTGAAAGACGACTTTAAAGGAACGTTGGAAAAGCTTGCGGCACTTGGCTTTGACGGTGTTGAATTCGCCGGCGATTTCGGCCCCTACGCAGAAGACCCTGCCGGTTTGAAAGCGTATCTGTCTTCCATTGGTTTAACGGCCAGTGGCGCACACGTACAAACTCCGCAGTTAACGGATAATCTGGAAGACACCGTTGAGTTTTATCAGGCGCTGGGTATTGATGCTCTGATCATTCCCTGGGATGACCGCGCATTTAACGGTGATGACGTTAAAGCATTCGCTACGGAACTTACTGCTTTATCTGAAGCGCTGGCACCTTATGGCATGCAGGTTGGTTTTCATAACCATGCTCAGGAATGGGCAAATTACGGCGATACCAGCTATTTTGACTATATTGCCAGTCATACGCCTGAGTCAGTCATTTTGCAGCAGGATGTGGGCTGGACCGTACACGCTGACAAAGACCCAATTGCTTTCGTTCGTCGCTATCCCGGCAGAACATTAACCACTCACTTTAAATCTGATGTGCCGGAAGACAGTGACTTGCTACCCATTATCGGCAAAGACGATATAAGCTGGTCTGCGATTTACCGTGCGACAGTTTTAGATGGTGGTGCTGAATGGATTGTCATTGAGCAGGAAGTCTATCCTGACGGACTTTCTCCCATGGACGCTGTAGCCGCCTCTAAAGCCGGCTTCGACGCTATCATTGCAGAATAATTAAGCGCTGATGCTGTATTCTCTGCACCTGTGCATTGCTGCGCAGGTGCAGAGAGACATCATGATTTACTTCTTAGTTTCCATAATCAGGCCGGAACCGACGCGATGGCTTCCCTGACGGGGGTTTCGCCTTCAGTCAGCTCAATAATTTTACGGCTGATCCCCTCATTTTCGATAATAGCCAGCAGCGTTTCAGCCACATCATCCCTTGAAATATCACCATATTTAATGGCGAGCCCGGCATTTACCTTTCCGGTTCCCTCTTCCAGCGTAAGCGTGCCCGGCCGGAGGATGACCCAGTCCAGTTTACTTTGCGCCAGATACACATCTGCCAGGCGTTTTACCCGCATGTAGTTTTCAAAGGTTTCTGATATATGTTTGCCCCGGCCGGCATCCGGGAATGCCGACACAAGAATGAAACGCTTCACACCGGCAGCCTGCGCGGCATCTACCGATTTTTCCAGTCCCTCACCGTCAACGGCATTCGTTAACTCCACACTGGCACCACCGGCACCGGCGGAGAACACCACGGTATCAGCGCCTTTCATTGCTGTGGCTAAGCTGTCGACGCTGGCATCTGTGATACTGAGAAGGCAGGGTCTCCCTCCCAGCCCGGTCAGACTGTCGCTTTGTTCCGGCTTCCGGTGCATGGCCGTGACCTGATGGTCATTGTCACTTAACCGCTTCACTAAACGTGAACCCACTTTACCTGCTGCACCGACAATAAATACGTTTGCCATGATTTACTCCTCTTTCAGATTGTCGCCCGGCGTATGTCGCTCAGGCTTGCCCGTTTGGAAGAAGGGCAAAAAAAATCATAAGTACAAGATTGGTACTCAGCGGAGTGAGGCAAGATCAACCGGTGCGGTGCAACGTAGATTTTCCGCGGCCCGTCGATATTCTGAATCAGGTTGGCGGGGATCAAGTACAAACTGGTACATACGTTATTTTGATCCCTTACACGGAGCGGTTTATGCGTCGCACGCTGTTGATATGCTTGTTTTTGTGCATCCATTCATTGTCATATGCGGCTGAATTGCCGTCTTATGACAAACGTCTTTCAGCACTCTCCTACCCTTTTCCCGTGAACATTTTTTCTTTTGAGTCACAGGGGCAGAAATTAGAAATGGCTTACATGTATTTGCCACCTGATAAAGAAATGTCAGTGATTACATTGCTTCACGGGAAGAATTTCAACGGCGCATACTGGCAGCGAACCGCTGAATTCCTCCATCAGCAAGGCTACGGTGTGTTGATCCCCGACCAGGTCGGGTTTGGCAAATCGTCCAAACCCGTTAACTATCAATACAGCTTTGCGGCACTGGCTGCCAATACCCGTGCGCTGATGAGCGCTTTAGAAATAGACCACAGTATCATCACCGGCCATTCCATGGGCGGTATGCTTGCCTCCCGTTTTGCGTTGCTCTATCCGGATGAGACCAGTCAACTGGTGCTGATAAACCCTATCGGACTGGAAAACTATCTGCTGTATGAGCGTTACACAGATCCCGGCAAGGTGATGGAAAACGAACTGAATAAAACACCGGATATGATTGTCAGCTATCAGAAGAAACATTATTACGACGGAAAATGGAATGATGAATTCGCCAGTCACGCTGCATTCCTGCAAGGCTGGATCAACGGCCCGGACTGGCCGCAACTGGCGCAGGTAAGTGCACTCACTTACGATATGATTTTCACACAGCCGGTGATTGAAGAGTTTGACCATTTCAGTATGCCGGTTTCCATGATACTGGGTACACGGGACAGAACCGCGCCCGGCGCAGCCAATATTCGCCCCGGCGTTGAGCGGCAACTTGGCCGGTATGACAAACTTGGTGACGAGGTAAAAGCCCGCAATGGCAACATTAATGTGATCGGGTTGTCCGGGCTGGGTCATCTTCCGCACATTGAAGATTTTGACCGCTTCACCACCGCTTTTTCGGCCGCTCTGCATCAGAAGACGTCACCTTAAACAGGGGCTGAAATCGCCTTACAGTTTAGCTTCACAAACCCTTACCAGCAAAGGCCTGAAACCGGTTTTTGTTGGTAAAATTGCCCCGTATACAACTGACGTCTTATTCCGTTCCCGTTAATTCGATGTAAAGTCATTGCTGTATTTTTTAGCAGCGGACTTTCTTGTTCAATTGCTGCTTCCCCTCTTCTTTTTACTATCGCATTGGAATCTTTTTTGAAAAGCGATTTATCGGAGTGATCATGTTTTCTGAATCCAGAATTTTGTGTCCGCAATTAAAAAATAAAGTGATGAGTGCTGAACAGGCTGCTGCATTCATCAATGACGGTGACACAGTAGGTATGAGCGGTTTTACCGGCGCCGGTTACCCAAAAGCCCTGCCGGGTGCCCTGGCTACACGTGCAGAAACACAACGTCAGGCAGGCAATCATTTCCAAATCAATTTGTGGACCGGTGCCTCAACAGCGCCTGAGCTTGATGGTGCGCTGGCAGCCGTGGATGGTATTAACATGCGCTTGCCCTTCCAGTCCGACCCTGTTTGCCGCAAGCAAATCAATAATGGCCAGATGCATTACATCGATATTCACTTGTCTGAAGTTTCACAGTACGCCTGGTCAGGCTTTCTGGGCAAACTGGACATTGCCGTTATTGAAGTGACGGCTATTCATGAGGATGGCCGGTTAGTGCCTTCATCTTCAATTGGCAACAACAAAACCTGGATTGAACAGGCTGATAAAATCATACTGGAAGTGAACAGCGGACAAAGCCTTAAACTGGAAGGCATGCATGATATTTATTACGGCACAGCCTTACCGCCAAACCGCAAGCCCATCATGTTAACCAAAGCCGATGACCGTATCGGCGATGCGTATTTTACTGTTCCCCCGGAGAAGATTCTTGCCATCGTAGAAACCTCTGCCCCTGACAGGAACAGTCCTTTCACGCCGCCGGACGCCTGCTCAAGACAGATTGCTGACCATATTCTCGATTTTTTCCGCTTTGAAATTCAGAAAGGCCGCTTACCCAAAGAACTGCTGCCATTGCAATCAGGCGTGGGCAACATTCCCAATGCCGTACTGGAAGGCCTGGATACCGGCGGCTATAAAAACCTGACAGCGTATACAGAAGTGATTCAGGACGGCATGTTAAAAATGCTCAAGTCCGGTACGTTATCAACGGCGTCGGCAACAGCATTTTCACTCAGCCCCACAGCGCTGGACGAGCTGAATAAAAACATGGATTTTTACCGCGAGAAAATCATTCTCCGCCAGCAGGATATCAGTAATCACCCTGAGATCGCCCGCCGTCTGGGCGTCATTGCCATGAACGGCTTACTGGAAGCAGATATCTACGGGAATGTGAATTCCACTCATGTGATGGGCACCAGAATGATGAATGGTATTGGTGGCTCAGGCGACTTCGCCCGTAACGGTTACCTGTCTATTTTTGTCACCCCGTCCACCGCTAAAAACGGCGCAATATCCTCTATTGTGCCTATGGTGTCTCATGTGGATCACACCGAACACGATGTAAAAGTCATCGTTACCGAGCAGGGTCTGGCTGATTTACGTGGCCTGTCGCCTCGCCAGCGGGCAAAAGTCATCATCGATAAATGTGCCCATCCGGACTATCGCGACAGACTGCACGATTATTTCGAAAGAGCCTGTGCCAGCGCCCGCGGTATGCATACCCCTCATATTCTCGGCGAAGCCCTGAGCTGGCACGAGAACTACGAACAGTTTGGTAAAATGTAGGTATACCTGAGTATAAAATGATCTACCCGTACGGCGCGTTTTTTAAACTTTAGTCTATTTCCCGATCAGTCCTTACCTGCCATTATTTCTGTAACAAATGTGTTCAGAGTTTAAATAATTTAAAGGAATAAAGGGACAGGACATGCGCGCCGGAGGGTTTACACTAATAGAACTGGTTATCGTATTAACACTTATCGGGGTGTTAAGCGCTGTTGCTGCTCCGAGGTTTATCGATTACCAGAGCGATGTAGTGCTGGCGAGTACACGATCACTGGCCGGAACATTACGTTCTGCCAGTGATATGGTTTACGCAAAAGCGCTTATAGAACATAAAGAACACCTCTCCCGCTCCACAGTAACGGTTCAGGGCCAGACGATTGATATTCACTACGGCTATCCCACCGGAACCGAAGCCGGCATTCACCGGGCAGTCTCCATGGATGCGGAAGACTGGAATACCCGTGCCAGCGTGTCTACCAATGCCATTATTTACTGGCATGGCACGTTCACCGGCGACGCCTGGGGAACCCAGTGCTTTATCCGGTTCAAAGAATCAGCATCTAAGGGCGCAGCACCTGTGATTGACCTGATCACCGGCGGATGTTGATGACCTCATCCCTGAACCGCAATGGATCCGAATGTATCAGCAACTAGCTGTGGATGGGTCATCATGCCGTTCCTTGGCACAGGCAGTTCAATGAAGTTCCAGCCAGGTTCTCTTGCCGGAGCCACCATACGCTCGCTGCTCATTTTGTAGCTTTGCCCTGTGCAGTGAATATAACTTCTGGGTAAATCTGACCAACCGCCGTTTTCCAAACGCAATTCATCTGTCCACTGGCGAACAGGATGGGTGGTAATCAACCGTTTCAGCCTTTTAATAATGCGGGTTTCAGACTCAGGCACTAACATTTTTGCCGGATAGCTGTCCCAGAAATTCATTTTATATCCGTCTTCAAATTTCTTTGCATACTCCAGCCACACAGCTGGTAATTCACCGGTAACAGGATCTCTGGGCACACCGGACATCACACCTTCGCGGGGGATGAGGGCATCGAAAAAGAGAATGTGTCTGATCTTATCTTTTAACCGGTCGGCAACACCGGTAATAGTCAGTCCGGCATAAGCATTACCTACTAACACGATGTTATCCAGTTCTTCAAAGCGGATGACGTTCACAATATCCTGAATATGCGTTTCGAGTCCGACATCCGGACTGCTCAGATGTTCCCGTTCACCACATCCTGTGCATGTGGGCGTATAAACTTCGTAACCCCGTTTATTGAGAATTTGCTTAACATCCCGCCACATCCACCCGCCGTGCCATGTACCGTGTACAAGCAAAAAAACCGGTTTACCGGTGTGCACAGTGGCTGCTGTAGAAATTGCAGATGCAGAAAGCAAAGCCGTGCCTGCTGCACCGGTGCGGAGAAATTGCCTGCGATCCATAAAAGTGTCTCCAGGGTTATTCAGGGAATGAAAACGTTCATGGATAACAGCAGAGGTAGCTATGTTCTATGACATAAGTCAGAAATCATGGAAACAGATGGCCGGATGAACGGGCATCCGGCGGGCATTTTATTTCTTCTGTGAAAACAACCATGGCAGTAATCCGGGTTCTGCCAGAGCCGGATCCCAGCTGTTATGATTCACGCCCGGGTAGGTGGTGAATTTAACCGGATTACCCTGTGCCTTCAGCCCTTCCACCATGCGAATGTTATACTCGGGGATCACCACCTGATCCACATCGCCATGGAATGCCCAGACGGGAAGATCAGAACGGATATTACCGGCAAGTTCAGCATTTGCACCGCCACAAATAATCACTGCGGCAGCGAAGGTGTCAGGCTTTCTGGCTAACAGCTCATAGCTGCCCATGCCCCCCATAGACAATCCCATTAAATACATGCGGGATGTATCCACGAAAGGCTGCTCTGACAACCAGTCAGTTATTGCCATGACGCCTTTAAGCGCGTCGGTGGCCGGCACGTCATTTTCGCCGGTATACGGATAGTCAAAACTAAAGGGTAACTGACTGCGGTCAGCGATGGCGGCGGCCCAGTAATCTTCTGCAGGTGCCTGAGGGAAAATAACGATGGCGGGAAAGTCGCTGCGGTGCTCTGCAAACAATTTACCGCCGTTGTTCAACTGCGCCTGATTGTCGTTGCCACGCTCTCCGGCACCATGCAGAAAAAGCACTACCGGATAGTTTTTTTGCGGATCAAATTGTTCCGGCAACATCATCTGATAAGGTGTTTTTGTGCTTCCGCTGTCAAAAACATTGGCTTCATAATACTGTCGCCAGACTTCCCCGGCGGCGGACTCCTGTGCACTCACATTCTCTGCCGCAGGGGTTTGTGGCGCCTGAACAACAGGCATATTGTGAGTGGTACACCCTACCAGCAGAACACTCAATGCCACAGCACTGATTGAAAACTTAGCCAATCTTCCCATCATCTTTTTCCCTGTTAGTGTCCAATGGACTGAATGTTCGACTGTACTTTATGGTCGATAGTAAAGCCCAGCTTTTTCAGTCCCCGCTGAACATCTTTATCCTTCATAAAAGTGTTCCACAACAGAGCTGTACGGTAGTTTTCTATCATACCTACAATAGGCCCCTGATCGATGGCCAGATAGGTATTTCTTACCTGGGTTTCCGGATTGTCAGACACACTTAAATTAATGCCGTCGAAAAAGCCCATACGGCCAAACATGTGGCGGCCATGGTTACGGTAAAGGTTTTTCAGTACTTTCATCGACTCAGCAGGTGTATACGGCATAGAGGATAAGGCGGCCGTTGGCGCAATAGTGCCGTGATCCCGTTCAGCGCCCGGTGCGTGTGCCGTATAACCCACCGGCACCATATCACCGGCTGTCAGCCCCCAGAGATCTTCACCATAGCCCTGCCAGCCAAAGGGATTATCAATACAGTACGCACGGTTTATCAGCGTATGGCGTTTGTTTTGCTCCCAGTAATTCGTGTAGCGATCCCGCAAGCCTCTCGGATCCAGCCCCATGAAGCTGTAATGAGCAAAGAACAGAGGGCCACCCATGTTCACTTTATTACCCAGCGGTAAGGTCATGCCATAATAGGTTGAGTAGTTTCTGAATTCTTTGACTTCCCAGCCACCCCAGCCTTCGTGGTAAGGTTCAGCGGAAATAGCATTAGTCGGGGATGACGCAGCAAGAATGTAGACAATCAGCGCCTCATTGTAACCTTTGATAGGGTGATTCATCTTCCAGCCGTAATTTTTCGACCAGTGCCAGTACAGAATATCTTTGCCCTGTGTATACCACTCCCAGTCCATGTCTTCCCACAATGCAGTAATGCGGTTGCGTAAACGCTGCTCTTCTTTATCTTCGCCGTTGAAATACTGACGGGCAGTCAGCAGACCCTGCATCATAAATGCGGATTCAACAATATCGCCGCCATCATCGTATTTACTGAAGTTAAAAGCATTCAAATCATCTGCGGTATACCAGTGTGCCCACATGCCCTTGAAGCGCTCGAACTGTTCCAGGTGGTCTGTCATTTTGTTCAGTCTCGCCACAGCCGCCTTGCGGGTTACCCAACCCCGTTCCGCAGCAGTGATGATGGCGGCAATACCAAACCCTGTACCGCCGGTTGTCACGATGTCCCCATCCTGGTCCATGAAGGGAATACGTTCCCGCGCCATGCCACTGGAGGGTTCAGCATGGTCCCAGAAATAGCGGAAGGTATAACGCTGCACCATATCCAGCAGCTCATCATCGGTAAAATCGCGGGTTTTGGCTTCTCCTGACACCAGTTCTGTTTCTGTATCGCCGTTTACTTCCATAAGCCGGTATTGCAAGGTCAGATTAGTGCCCAGGTCACGGACAAAATCCATGGCAAATGCACTGTTCGTTTCCAGTCGCGTGTGCCAGTTTTTGCCATCCTGCGTTACCTGAACACGATAGCGGGTACCTTCTTCATGCAATGATTCCCAGTTCAGTTCTACGTGACTGTCGTAACCGGTTATCTGCCATCCGGCAGCGAATACGGGCAGATTAAATAAAGTGATAATGGCGAAGATTGCGCCGGAAAAACGTTTACTGTTCATGCTGTCTGGCCTCTGATTAAGGTCATGTTTTTTATTGATAAAGCCGGGGCAGTCATGCTGCCCCGTTTTGAATTAAAATATCTGATGTTTGCGTTGTTACATCAGAAGCGCCAGCCTGCTGACAGCTTCAACTGACGTTTTCCGCCGTTAGTTGCCGCAGTCATATTTGGCTGCTGGAAGTTACTTTCATCAGGATTCAGATAGAACGTGTTGTAGTTATTTTCGTTAAACAGGTTCTGTACATCAAAACGAATCCAGGCGACGGAGTTTTCACTGATGTAATCCGTGGGGAAGTCTTTACTCAGTGCCAGATCAAAGCGTGAATAGTCACTGGCCGGTGGCTCTGCCCGGCGGAAAGCACACTGGTCATTTTCATCACACAGGGTGTATTGATAAATAGTTTCAGAAGACCAGGTGTATTTGGCAGTGAGCGCCACATTCCAGGGTAAGTCGTAAGAGCCGGTAAGCACAACACGGTGATCTGGTACGCCTACAGACTTGTTCCAGCCGTAATCGCTGACTGACTCATAGTCAAAAGCATAGACTTCACTGTAAAGACGGTTTTCTTCCGCATCAGTGAAGGTGTAAGCGATGTTCACGCCCCAGCCATCTTTGTGAGAACGGTTCAGTTTAAAGTAGAGGTTATTCGCGCGGGTTTCGCCGTCGTTAGTTCCGATGATCAAACTGCCCCAGCCCGGAATGCCGTATCCCCAGGGCGAGCCCCAGTTAGTGCCTGGTTGAAAAAATTCGCCGTCTGGCAAGCGGTTGCCCAGCAGCCAGTTAAAGCCATTTTTACTCACCGTTCTGGCAATACTGATTTCTGAATTCCAGTCACCGAACACACTGCGTACACCTAAACTCATTTGATCGGAGTATGGCATCTTTAAATCGTTGGGCAACAGATGACGGCTGCCCCTTACCTCTGTGCTGCTGATTAAAGAATCCAGCCCAGCCTGCGTAAGATAAACCGGGTCCCATGCCACACAATTTGACGATGAAGCATCACATTGATTAGCACTGTCACCCTGAAAGAAGTATTCCGCCGTAGCAAACGAACCGGAGCTTTGTTCGAGCTGCATAAAATCGAACTGATTACGATCATAGGAACGGCCATAGCCACCGAACAGCATATGGTTACGGTCTTCGTCCATCACATAACTGAAACCGAGACGGGGCTGCCATGCACCGGTGAAGTATTCTCTCTCGCTGCCGGTACTGATGTAGTTTTCAATATCAAAATTGGCGTTCTGAATGTTCTCCCAACCCCGTAAGGCATCGACTAATTCATCCGGCGTCTGATAGTCTTTGTAGTTTGGGGTTTCTTCGTAATCCCAGCGGATCCCGATGTTCAGCGTTAACCTGTCAGTAACTTCCCAGTCATCCTGAATATAAATACCGAACTGACGGTTTTTCGCTTCTACAGCACCGCCCACTGAATCGTCTGCCGGGATCCCCCACTGCACGCGATAGGGCTGCACGATGTCGAAGTTGCCCTGACCATTGAATTCAACGTTGTAGTAATACTGCGGATTAATTGGCTGTTGCTGTATGGTGCGTAATTCGATGTCTTTGTATTTAAAGCCGGCTTTAATCACGTGATAACCGTGCCAGTCCAGATCAAGCCAGGTGAAATCGTTTTGGATCCCCCACCCTTTCTGACCTTTTTCCTGATAGTCCTGCCCGCCGCCAACGTTGATGATCGACTGCTGCGCTGCGGTCACTAAACGCATGCCGGCTTCATCAGTGAAAGCACGGGGATTCCAGGCAGCATCTTCATAAGTCAGCCGGAATTCGTTCTGCCAGGCATCGGCTGTGTAGGTATATTTCATGTGATAACGGTGATCTTTTACCTCGCGGTCCACACCGTATTCATAGGCATTGGCGCCGCCAAATCCGGATACATCACTTTCATCCCGTAATTTCACGGACAATTCCAGCGCCTGGTCAGCATTGATCATCCAGTCAATTTTGCCGAAAAACAGATCTTCCTCAAAATCAGAAGCAAAACGGCCGATCTCAGATGCGTATTCATCAGGCAAAGTGACAAAGTTAATCCCTTCTCCACCGATCACATCCTGAGGCTGGGCAATGGTTTTCTTCTCGTAAGATGCTAAAAAGTGCAGCTGATCTCTGATAATGGGGCCGGCAAAGGTTGCACCGGCGTGACGGATGAGTGAGCGGGTTTTCCCCTGCGTTTCGTTTGGTTCAGCCTCACGGAGTCCTTCATCGGTGTAGTCGACAAAGAAGTCACCTGCAAATTCGTTGGTACCCGAACGGGTGACGGCAGTAATGGCTGTACTGCCTACCTGGTCATACTCGGCTTTGTAGTTTTGCGTAATCACCTTGTATTCGCCAATGGCACTTTGCGGGAACGGATTTCCACGGCTGGAGTCCTGACCGGTGACACCGCCTTTAAGGACATAATCTTTCTGGCTCACACCATCAAGAAACACGTTAACACTGCGCTGATGCTGAGCCCCGCCGCGCAGACTCACGCTGCCGTCGGAGGAGGTATTTACCTGCACGCCAGGGGCAAGATCGGCAAAGGCCAGAAAGTTACGGTTATTCTGTGGCAGGCGCATCATCATTTCAGGGGTGATATTGGTGCCGATTTCTCCTCCGGAGAATGCCTCAATGCGGGTACCGGACACCGTAATGACTTCCATATTGTCATCTCCGCTGGCTGCCACATCAAAATTCAGTCGCGCTGTTTGCCCTACGCGAAGAGTGATTTCTTCAACATCACCGTCCACGATAACCTGATAAGTACCGGGTTTCAGACCAACAAACACATAGGAACCGTCTTCACGGGTAGTGGTTTCACTGACATATCCCCGTTTGGTATCACGGGCCATGACCTTCTTGCCGGCCAATGATTCGGTGGTGCTCTCTACTTTACCCCGCAGAGTGGCTCCTTCAATCTGTGCCAGTGCCGAAAAACTGCTGATCCCCGCTGAAGCGATGGCAATAGTCAGGGCGCTGCGCTTCAGCCAGTGTGGTGTCTTATTCATTGTGTCTCTCCATAAAATAGTGGCCGGCTTCATATCCACGATCCATCTGTTGTGACCTGTTGCCGGTAACGCTCACTGAGCGGAGGATCTCTGTCCTTTTTTGCTCAGCCTGGTCATGTCACTGTCGATACGCTTTCCCTGATTGCACAACTACCACTCTATGGAAACCGATTTCATCAACAAACCAATAAAACGCCGGATAGATCCAATAAAATCCAGGTAAAAAGGATACGATCCGGCGTCTGGGATCCAAATCTACATTAGCCTTTAGTCTAAAGTCAAATACAAAAAATTAACAAATCCGGTTCACTAAAGTAACCTACAAACCCTACTTAAACATTAAAATACATGAACTTATAGAAATACGACTTTTACAAAAATGTTAATACGGATGAGGTAATAGAGAGGTTCAACAAACCGGCAGGTTGGAGGAGAAGACAAGCGGGCACTAAGCATTGCCGGAGAGTCAGGGAATCTTGTTATGGTGGGATAAATCTGAGAATTTAAAACAAACTATTGATTTTTATTAACTTTAAAAATAAAGAGACAAACAATGAAACCGATTTCCATCACTTTTATTGCCTTTGCTGTCCGGAACTGCCAAACTCACTCAAAATTATTACGTGCTGAAATACACAAAAGCTCAGTATCAACCGGTTTTTCCTTATCCCGACAACTCGCAGAACAAAGAGGTTCAGGCTCATGAATAAACGTTTGCCGGCCCTGTCGAAAAGTGGCCATAAAGAACTGGCAATGAGTGATATCGCCAGCAAAGCCGGCGTCTGCAAAGCGACTGTGTCACGGGCGTTAAATACCCCGGAGCGTGTAAGTGAAGCCACCCGTAATAAGGTGCTCGCTGTCGTCTCGGAAATGGGTTACACGCCGAACAAACTGGCTGCCGGATTGCGTCAGGGAAAGTCGCGCAATATCGCTATTATGCTGCCGGATATTACCAATCCCTATTTTTCTCCGGTTATCCGCAGTATCGAGAACGTTGCTCACCGGCGGGGTTATTCAGTGATCCTGAACGATACGCAGGACAACCCGGTACTGGAAAAAACCTTTGCAGGTATGGTGAAGACCCGTCAGGTGGACGGCATCATCACGAATTCCAGCCGTATCCCCTTCGACATAGACCCGTCATTGCCCGTTGAAGAACAGCTCCCGCCGCTGGTTAACGCATCTGAATTTACAGAAATTGACGGGATCCCAAAGGTAGGTGTGGACAATTACCGTATCGGTGTGGAAGCCACGGAACATCTACTCCGCCTTGGTCACCGTCAGATCGGGATCATAGCCGGCCCTGATTCAATAAACAGCTCCCGTTTGAGAGAAACCGGTTTTCGTGATGCGATGAAGCAGGCCGGGATTCCGGTTGACGGGCGCCTGCTGTACCACGGTGATTTTTCCAGTCAGTCGGGGGTCGAAGGCGTACACCGTCTGATGCAGCAGCGCAACCGGCCTACCGCCATTTTCTGCTTCGGAGATCTCGCTGCCATCGGCGCAATGCATGCTCTAAGGGAACTGGAATATTGCATACCCGACGATGTTTCGATTATCAGTGTAGACGGTATTGCTTTAGGCGAATACTGCGCGCCGCCGCTTACGACTATTGCCCAGCCAATGGAAGAAATTGGCGAAAAGATTGCACATATTCTGCTGGATTTAATTGACGGTAACAGGCCGGCAGAACTGTTGAATATTCTGCCCCACAAGCTGATAGTGAGGAAAAGTACCGGTCCTGTACCGCAACCCTGAATTCATTGCTGTAAGCGCCTGGCCGGTAGTGCAAAGCAAGTTATACCTGCTGTTCTTTACCTGCCAGCCCAAGGCGGTTTGCAGTGAGAAACAGCATTGCAATTACCGCGGCACCGGCCGCGACAGCGGCACTGAAATAGAAACTGGCTACCGGAGATATGGCCCAGATTTGTCCGCCGGCAGCAACGCCCGCAGCCTGTCCGCCACCGATACATACAGCACAGTATAATGCCTGCGCTTTGCCTTCATGGGCAGTGTGCACGCATTGTTTGAACAGCAGCACCGCCACCGTATGAACCGCACTGAAAGAGACGCCGTGGAGTAACTGCAACAAAGTCAGCTCTGCAACATTGCCTGCCTGCATCCCTGTTCCCAACCAGCGAAAGGCTGTCAGAAACAGGCTCCCCAGCAAAATGAACCGCAAACTGAAGCGGCGCATAACCCAGGGCATAGCGGCAAACATCAGTAATTCAGACGCAACAGCGACAGTCCACAGATTGCCGGTAACGGCCGCACTGATACCTTCCTGCTTGAGAAACAGACTGTAATAGCCGTAATAGCTGCCATGACTGAAGTTCACCAGAAAGAACACCACCAGCAACAACCACAGCACCGGATTTTGCCAAATCCCGCCGGGCTGTTCCAGATTGCCGTCCGGTTGTTCCTTTACCGGCTGGTCGCGGTTGACCAACGTCATCAACCATAATGTGAACAGCAAGCCGGCGACAATGTAAGGCAACAATGCCACAGAATAAAGATTGATGATCTGTCCGGTCAGCCAGACAGCGCTTAAGAAACCGAAAGACCCCCATAACCTGATTCTGCCGTAACGGTGAGGATCTTTTCCCAGGTGATTCAGCGTGATAATTTCGAACTGGGCATTCAGTCCCTGCCAGCAGAACGCACTGGCACATATTGCCAGAACCAGCGCCCAGTAATGTTCAAGAAAAGCAAATACACACAGAAAAATCAACGCTGCCGCTAAATTTCCGGCACGGATAACACGCAGGCGGGAAGATGCGCGGTCACACACCTCGCCCCACATGTAGGGAGCAATGAGGGTTGTCACCATCTGCAGTGCGGTGAGCTGTCCGGTCTGCCAGGCGCTGTAGCCCAGCGACTCCATAAACAGCATCCAGTAAGGCAGCATGGTGCCGAGTACCGCACAGACAAAAAAATAAACCCCGGACAGCCGCCAGTAAGGCACGGCCGGTTCGGGGTTTCTGCTGGTAAACATCCTTGTTCAGACTCAGTGCTACGGGGTAGTGTTACTGAGCTTAATAGCGTCTTCGTTGATAACCCGCACTTCACGCTGCGGGAACGGGATCTCAATATCGTGTTCGCGGAGGGTTTCAAATACCATCAGCAGCAAGTCGCCGCCCACGCGGTTTTGACCGTCATCCACACCTTCCATCCAGAACTCAACGAACATGTTTACGCCGGAGTCACCAAAGCTGTCGATTTCACAATCCGGCCGGTATTCAATCTCCACATCATCGCCGCTGATCACCTGAGGATGTTCACTCACGGCATCTTTAATGATTTCAACCATTGAGCGGATATCCGTTCTGTAAGCAACAGAGAAATCAATCCGGTAACGTTGTTTTGAATCTTTGTGCGTCCAGTTCACCAGCAACGAGTTGATGAACTTCTCGTTAGGCACCAGGATATCTTTACCGTCGTAAGTCTCCAGCACCGCATAACGCATTTTAAATTCACGGACAAACCCTTTGCTGCCGTCGTCCAGTTCAACGTAGTCACCGACAGTTAAAGAACGGTCGAGCAGGATAATAATACCGGAGATAAAGTTGGACGCGATGGACTGCAAACCAAGACCAAGACCCACACCCACAGCACCACCAAATACGGCAAGCGCAGTCAGGTTAATTCCCATGATATTAAGCAGCAACAGGAAGATAACGCAGAACAGCGCCACTTCGAACAGCTTGGCAAACACTTCTTTGGTGGTAACATCCAGCTTCTTATGGTTGCGGATAATATCCTTGCCCATGGAGTTTGAAGCACGGCCAAGCCAGAACAGTAAAATGCCGAAAATAAGCACACGGGCGATGCCGTAAGCAGAAACATCAACGTTACCCACACTGAAAGAAACCGTTTGCAGTGCACCGATAACTTTAGGCAGCACGTCAGCCAGATGAAGAAAAACAATGGGGATCCCCACCCAGCGCAAAAACGCCGCTATCCCTTTATTGGAAACGAACTCACGGATGCAGGAATGAATGAAGATCAGCACTGCGATAACCACTGCGATTTCCAGCAGCCATGCATCCAACTGATATTGTTTGCCCAGTACCGAAGTCAGTTTCAGTAAGGTGATAGTAATAATAGGGAATAATGTGCCGCCGAGGCGATACACAAACATTTGCAGTGAGTGTGCGCCTTCTTTCGGCTCCTGCCGTGTCAGCACAAACAAACTGCGGATCTTCCTTGATACCAGCCATCCCACCAAATAAATCGCCAGCAACGCAGCAACCTGATACAGGAAACCGGGGCTTACCACCGCTTCCTGTACGTGCTGAAACTGACTTTGTAACTCTGCAACAAAATTTTCCATCAAGTAACCTGTTTGAGGATTTTTAACGGGCTTGTTGTATCGTCATTTACCGGAGTGGTAAAGCTTTTCCTTATATTATTTCAATGTTCTTCGACCAGTGCACTGAGTTCTGATTTAAGGATGTTCTTCCTGACCTTTCCGGCACCGGTACGGGGTAATGCGTCCAGCAACCGGACATGTTTGGGTAGTTTATAACGGGCCAGCCCTTTTTCCATTTCCCTTAATAAGCCTTCCTTATCGAAGGATTCATGACTCACCGACGGCACCACAAACAGACAACCGGATTCTCCCCACTTTTCGTCGGGTACACCTATCAGCGCACATTCGAGTATTTGCGGGAAACGCAGTGCTACAGCCTCAACTTCAGCGGGATACACGTTCTCGCCGCCGGAGATGAACATATCTTTGATGCGATCCACAATCCGGATATAGCCGTCCTCGTCGCTCACGCCAATATCACCGGTCTGAAACCAGCCGTCAGGTGTGAAACTGCGTTCATAAGCGCGGTGGTTCTTCCATACATCCACAAACAGGTTCGCACCCTTGATCTGTATTTCACCGGCTTCACCAAATGCCACCGGCTGATTACCCGGTCCGGTCAGCCGCACATCGATACGGTGTGTAGGCAAACCTACATACCCGGCTTTCTGATCGATAATACGCATATCAAAACTCATCCCGAGCACGGTGCCGGCTTCACTCATGCCATACCCGTCCACAATGGGGATGCCGTCATTTAACCACGCTTTGATCTGTACTTCCGGATGCGGCGCACCGCCCGTCAGCAGCGCTTTCAGTCCTGTCATTTTAGACGCATCAAAATGTGGCAGTTGACGAAGGGCATTGGCCATCTGGGGTACACAGAAATAATGACTGACCGCCAAATCCGAATCACACAACCGGTCAAAGGTGCGGGCCGGCTCGAATCCGTCAGAAATGATTAACCGCCCACCGAAGTAAAGCGCAGGACGCACACAGGAAATCAGGCCGATGACATGGAACATAGGTGTTTCGCACAAAAAGGTACTGTGTTCATCCACATGCCCCAGCAGCGCCATATTCTGCGTGGTTTCCATAATGGTTTGTTCGGTATGTACAATACCTTTAGGTAACCCTGTTGTGCCTGATGTGTACAGGATAAGCGAAGGTGCGGCTGCGTTCTCGTTACTGATAGCAGAGGGTGTCAGTTCGCTGACCAGATCAGGCAATGTGGAAAGCGCTACATAGGGCAAACCGGCACGGTCAGCCTCTTTATCGCCACATACCAGCGAAGGCTCGCAATCATCCAGTAATTGCATCAGCTCTTCCTGAGACAAACGCCAGTTCAGAGGCACAAATAATACCCCTGCCCGTCCGCAAGCCAGATGCAGCGCCACGGTTTCAGCAGAATTTCTCGCCAGACAAACCAGCCTGTCACCCTTATGCACACCTTGTTGTGACAACCAGGTCACCAGGCGGGAAACGAAACCGTCCCACGCCTCATATGTCCAGCGACGCTGCGAGGTAATGTCGTACACCGCTTCGTCTCCGGGACGCAGACGGGCCTGAAAAGAGAGAAAATCCATGCTGCTCACTCCGCTTACTTCTGCTGACTCTTATCGTATGCACCCAGACCCGGCTTATAGGTCTTATCATCAATAAACTGCTTGATGCCTTCTTTGCGGCCATCGTTATCGAAGCTGTTTGCTGCTTCCTGAGCACGTACCAGATAATCTTCCGCATTGTCGTAAGTCATTTCTTTCACGCGGCGGATGGCATCTTTTGTGGCTTTCAGGGCAACCGGATTTTTGCCTTTCAGCACATCACAAACCGCCTGTACGCGGGCTTTCAGCTCACTCAGCGGTACCGCTTCGTTAACCAGTCCCCACTCTGCCGCAGTTTTACCGTCGATGTTCTCACCCATCATGGCGTGGTACATAGCTTTACGCAGTGGCAGCAAATCAGCCACGACCTTACTGGCACCGCCGCCCGGCAAAATACCCCAGTTAATTTCACTTAAACCGAATGTGGCTTCTTCGGCCGCAAATGCGAGATCACAGCCGAATAAAGGGCCGTACGCACCGCCAAAACACCAGCCATTGATCATGGCAACCGTTGGCTTGTGGTACCAGCGCAGACGACGCCACCAGCCGTAAGCTTCTGACTGGGCTCTGCGTGTTGCGCCCAGGCCTTTCGCTTCGTTTTCGCGGAAATATTCTTTTAAATCCATGCCCGCACTCCAGGAAGTGCCTTCCCCTGTCAGTACCAACACAGCTACATCGTCGCTGTACTCCAACTCATCCAGTACCCGCATCATCTGGCGGTTCAGCGCCGGATTCATGCAATTGCGTTTTTCCGGACGGTTCAGGGCAACCCACGCCACCCCGTTTTCGATTGTCACCGCTACGGTGTTTGCTTCCTGATTTTCTGTACTCACAATCATTCCTTACTCAAAACGATAAAATTCAATACTTTAAAAAATTAAATGGGATAGTGGCCGGGTTCAGTCTCCACCGTGATCCAGCGCAGTTCCGTAAACTGATCGATACCGGCTTTACCGCCAAAGCGACCGTAACCGGAGGCGCCCACACCGCCGAAAGGCATTTGCGCCTCGTCATGCACGGTAGGGCCATTCACGTGGCAAATACCTGACTGAATTTTTCCGGCGACCTTCATGCCCCGTGCCGCATCGCGGGTGAATACCGCCGCACTCAGTCCGTACTCAGAATCGTTGGCAATACGCACCGCATCCACTTCGTCTTTTGCACGGATCATCGCCACTACCGGACCGAAGCTTTCTTCACTGTAAATCGCCATGTCCGCGGTGACTTTATCCAGCACCGTAGCCGGCATCAGTACCGATGTAGCTTTACCGCCGGTAAGGATCACAGCACCTTTGCTGACCGCGTCGTCAATCAGCCCGTTGACCTTTTCAACGGTTTTCTGGTCAATTACCGCACCCAACGGGGTGTTGCCTTCACGGGGATCGCCGGTTTTCATGGTTGATACTTTCGCTGCCAGCTTGTCGGCAAAGGCATCAGCCACCGCATCCACCACAACCAGACGCTCGGTAGACATACAGATCTGGCCCTGATTCATAAACGCGCCGAAGGAGGCCGCTTTCACCGCTTCATCAAGATCAGCGTCGTCCAGTACCAGCATGGGGGCTTTACCACCCAGCTCCAGCAAGCAGGGCTTCAGATGCTCTGCTGCACGTTTTGCGATAATGCGGCCCACGGCGGTTGAGCCAGTGAAGTTAATGCGTTTTACCGGTTTGGCATCAATCAGCGCGCCCACAACATCAGCGGCATCTTCCGGCGCATTGGTGACGATATTCACTGTATTTTCAGGGAATCCGGCTTCTGCCAGCGCTTCGATGATCAGCGAATGAGTGCGCGGGCACACTTCCGATGCTTTTAAGATCACTGCGTTGCCGCAGGCAAGTGCAGTGGAAATGGCGCGAACGCCGAGAATAATTGGCGCATTCCAGGGAGCAATTCCCAGAATGACACCTACCGGAACACGCTGAGCCATGGCAACACAGCCCGGTTTGTCTGACGGGATAACTTCACCGCTGATTTGTGTAGTCAGTGAGGCGGCTTCTCGCAGCATGGAAGTTGCCAGCATCAGGTTAAACATGGCCCAGCCTGCAGTAGCGCCCGTTTCTTCCATCATGGCTTTGACGAAGTCGTCTTTCTTACCTTCAAGTGCAATGGCAGCCTGAGACAGGATGGCACGGCGCTGGTTAGGGCCAAAACCGGACCAGATTTCAAAGCCTTGCTGTGCTTTTTCGGCAACAGCCTGCATTTGTGCACCTTTCATTGCCGGTGCCTCACTGGCAACTTCGCCGGTGAGCGGGTTTAAGCGGGTAAAGTTCATCATCACTCCGTTTTCCGGTGGATTATTTATTTTGTGACGGCAGACAAAGAAGAATGCGTTGCTGTTCCCCGTCCGCCCTGTTTGTTGTTTAAGAAATAAATCGCCAGTGTGGCTACCAGCGCGCCGGTGCCCATGGCAATGGCAACCCCCTGCAGGCTGACACCATTTGTGAAAAGTAGTCCGGCAACCACCGGGCTCAATGCCGCACCACCGCGACCGATGCCAATAACCACGCCCGTGCCGCTTGCCCGCACGTTCGCCGGGAACGCCTGTGCCATCAGTCCGTAAAGCCCGACAACACCGGCATTAGTGAAAAACCCTGTGGCTGCGGAAACCAGCGCCAGCGTGCTTAAGTCGCTGTAACCAATGCCGAATACCGACACCATCACGAAAGCCAGAATAAGTACCGGTATCATGGTGAGTCGTAAATTCAGCTTGCTGGTAAGCAGTCCCAGTAAAATGGCACCCACCGCACCGCCCAGGTTTGCCCACACCAGCACCTGACCGGCCTGTGCAGCACCAAAGCCCATGTCCACCACAATTTTCGGGATCCATTTGAGAATGAAATAGAACGTCATAATTTGTGCAAAGTACGCCACCATTAACAGCAGCGTGAGCTTGCGCATTTCAGGTGAAAACAGTGTGCTGTAACTGGATTTTTTGGCTGATTCTGCCGGCGCAGGCAATGCATCCAGCAGAGGCTTTTTCATTCGCGCGAGCATGTGATTCACTTTGTCCAGGGTCTTTTCTTTCGGATGGTTAACCATGTACAGCAGAGATTCAGGCAGCCAGAACGCCACCACCAGCATAAACAGACCGGTAATGCTGCCGCCGAAAATAAATACGGCACGCCAGGTGTGGGTTTCCAGCAACATTGACGCAATACTGCCGCCGAGCACTGCGCCGATGGGATAGCCGGTGGCCATGATAATGACGCAAAGGTTACGGCTTTTCTTATTAGCAAATTCCGATACCATGGCGTTTGTAGAAGCCAGCATACCGCCAATTCCCAAACCGGTGATGAAGCGGATGATCAACAGTGTCATTACGCTATCGACAAACGCCGCACCGAACATGCCGGCGGTCATCAGTACCAGACAAAACTGTATCGTGGGTTTGCGGCCAAACTTATCGGCAATGCCGCCAAGAAAAATAGAACCGAAGGCCATCCCCACCAGCTCCATGGCCAGCACCACACCCAGTTCAGCACGGTTAATCCCCCACTCAGCGGCAATACCCGGCGAAGCAAAGCTGATAGCCAAAACATCAAAGCCATCCAGCGCATTAAGGGAGATACAAATGACAATTGCCACCCACTGCACAGGGCTTAGTTTGGAATCATCAAGAATTGCGGTTAAAGACATAGTGACCATCCTCTAAGTCACTTACGCAAAAAGAAAATAAGGCGTCAGGCGTAAATGACTTGTGTAATCGTTAAACATGATATTAACAATTAAACACATTCTGAGAATGGCATAAAGTGACTAATTACTTTGCAAAAAGTGACACTCTATATTTTATGCAAAGAATATTATGCTTCGCTGTCAGTCAGAAGCTGTTGTCTGAAGTCCCGGGGCGACTGCCCGGTCCAGTTCCGGAAGGCTCTGGTGAAAACGGCAGGGTCGGAATAACCGACTTTTTCTGCCACCTCATTGATACGTAAACCCTGCTGCCCAAGGAAAAATATGGCCTTATCCCGTCTCACCACATCTTTCAGTTGCTGAAATGAGGTGCCTTCATCTTTCAGCTTGCGCATCAGAGTACGGGTTGTCATGTGCAACTTGTCTGCACAATGTTCTATTGTGCCATTACCATTCGACATGGCTTTACTTAAAATCAGTTTGAGTTCCGTCGCCAGACTGTAATCAGCTTTGTATTGACGAAATAACTCTAAAGGACAGCGGGACATGAACGCCTTTAACGACGCTGCGTTTTGCTTTACCGGCCGCTCCAGATAGTGGACAGGGAAAACTAAAGCAAGTTCAGTATGGTTAAACCGGTGAACGCCGGGAAATAGATAATGATACTCACCAATATGGTTAGGCGGCGGATAGGGAAAGCGGGTTTCTGTGAGAGGAAGAATGTCTGAAATCAGCCAGGACGCATAGCGGTGCCAGGCCAGCAGACAAATTTCAGCAAAAAGATGGTCCGGATCAAGGTGCATTTTCGTTGGCCTTATAATAAGCCGGACAACCTCTTTATCTTTGTGCAGGGTAATAAAATCATCGTCTGTGAGCAGGTTATAAAAGCGTGCACCTAAGGCCAGCGCCTGTCCCAGCGACGATTTCTGAACAGTCAGCTGACCCATCATGTAGTAGGAGCCGGACTTCAGCCGGTAGCCGGACAACCCCATACTTTCATCACCGAGGTCGTCCCAGATAAGCTTTTGAAAAAGCGCCAGCTTTTCAGCCGGCACCCGCTGATCCGGTTTATTAACTACAGATTCCGTTAAGCCGGTTAATTCAAGCAGGCGTGCACTGTCTACGCCGCGCTCTGCCGCAGCATGATAGAGCGCTGTGACGTAGTGATTCGATGCACTGCCATACTCAAAATGTCTTCTCACCGGCAATACCTTCTCTATTGGCCGTCAGGTGTTTTACACACGTAACTGTCCGCATCATTCCCGTTGCCTTTCCCTTTATAGGTGGTCACCGACGGATACGGACAAAGGGGACGGGTTTCCTCTGGCATGCTCTCACCGTAGGCAATAACGGAGTCAGGCTTGTTACCCTTTTCAACCCAGTCTACCAGTGAAGAGAGCATATCGAACTGATCAAGCGCCTGTTCACCGCCACGACAATGACCCATTCCCGGCACAAAGTAAAACTGTGACCACCGGCTGACTTGTTCGTAGCCACCGTTTTGCGCCACCATGTCATTGAAATAGCCTAAGGTATCTTTGGCCGAAAACCAGGGATCGCTGACACCATGGAAGAACATCAGTTTGTTTTCTTCAACAACAAAGGTCGACAAGTTGGTCAGTGTGGCATTGCCGGGCTCAAGAGGAAATCCGTCAGCGATGGCCAGTTCCCTGTCGATATCAAAGGGTTCATCGATGCGGGCCCGCCCTAACGGACCAGGCTGAGCAGACAATAAGCCCGGGGCAGAGCGGGCCGGTTTATCGTCGATGCCGGTATCAAAGAAAAATCCCGGATACACGTTGTTACCGTTGCTGTCAGCAGGGCCGTTAAATGCAGTTACCAGCCCTTCTGCTTCTTCCGTTGTTAAACATGAATCACTGTGCTGTTGCCCGTCGCAAATCATTTTATCGGGGTCAAATTCGCACTGCTCCACCGCAAAAATCAATCCGTCTTCACGGCCGTCCAGACCATCACATTGCGCCAGAAGTGCTTGCTCAACGGCTTTTTGTTTCTTGTCACTGAAAGGAGGCTGATTATTTCCCCTCAGCGCCCGCAATGTTTTCGCCACATACAAATCTGCAATTTCTGAGTAATTCGTTTGTCTGGCCGGAGCACCTGCAATAATGCCATCAAATAAATCAGGGAAGCGTTGCGACATGGTCATGGCTTCACGCCCGCCTGTTGAACACCCGACAAAATAATTATTCTGCGCCGGCTGCGAATACACTCCGGTGATCAACTGTGAAACCAGCTTTGCGGTTTTCGACACAGCACCCGAATAAAAGTTGAGTAACGCCTGCTGATCTTCAAAAAATGAAGGATCGAACACCGTATCAGACTGGTGCCCGCTGTCTGTACTGGCGACGGCAAAGCCCCGGAACAGCGCGGGCGTATCACCGGCAGCCAGCGCACCTAACGGCTCGCGGATCAGGCCGTTTAAGCCGCCTCCGCCCTGAAACAGAAACCGGCCATTCCAGTCAAAGGGCAAGTTCAGGCCAAAACCAATAGCGTAGCCCTTCCCTTTTACGCCTTTACGTTTTTCAAACTCACCGGTGATCTGACAATAAGGCATAAAAGCCTTCGCCTGCGCCGGTTTTAATTGTGATTCAAGGGCCGATACCGACGTTACTGCTTTAACTGACGTTAATGATACGCCTTCAGGCAACATCAGCGACGCTTTCAAAGCAGCACATGTTCCGGCATTTAATTCTCCGGCAACACCATTGTCCGCCATCGCTGCCGGCACGGTGCAAAGTAAGGCGGCACCAACCGCCAGGTTACCCATAAATTTCATGCGATCCCTCCGCAAAAAGCAGCGGCAGCACGCTATGACTGCCGCACACAGTTAAAATGTATAATTGACGTCTATTCCAAAGGTACGGGGCGCGCCATAAAATTCAGTATTGTTGCTGAGCTGCTGCCCGGACACATACTCTTCGTCGGTTAAGTTACGTCCCCATGCATTCACACGCCAGTTTCCTGTTTCGTAGGTCACCATGGCCGAAAGCAGTCCCCGGTCGGCCAGTAAATCAGTTTCCGGGTCGTAAATCAGATTCGTCCATTGTTCATCTATCCACGCGTAATTTAATCTGGGGGTCAGTAATGCACCATCAGATAATTCAATGGCATATTCAATACCCACAGTAAAGCTTTTTTCCGGCGCATACAGGTTTGGACCTGAGCCGGCAGCCACCAGAAACGGCGTGTAATCAAAGCATGTTCCACTGCTGGTATCCTGTCCTGCGCTGCACTGAGGCAACGACGGTGAACCGGATTCACGGGTGTTAACAATTGGCTGAGTAGGCTCCATTTCTGAATCAATAAACGAGCCTGCGAAATCAATGGTGAGGTTATCAAGATAGATATCCAGCGCAAACTCCAGTCCTGCGATACTGGCATCAGCAATGTTGTACACATCTGAACGGCCGGTGGTCACATCAATGTTCGTGTTCTGGAAGTTTTTGTAATCATTATTAAAGACTGCCACCGAAGCACTCACCATATCGTCGAACAAGCGTCCTTTCCAGCCACCTTCAATGGATATCACTGTTTCTTTGTCGAACACCGAGGTTTCTGAATTAATACCGCCGGGCTTGTACCCTCTGGCAATATAGCCATAGAAACTGTGATTTCTTGAAGGCGTATAGTTCACCGATACTTTGCCCAGAATATCATCATCTTCGTAGTTTCCGGAGATGGTGGCAACCTTCACCCCATCCGGAGCGATGATACCTCTGCCCACCACCACGCCACTTAGCGGGTCGGCTGAACCTTCAAACCAGGCTTTACGTAATCCGAATTCGGTTTGCCAGCGGTCTGAGAAGCGATAACTCACCTGCCCGAATACACCTTTAATGACTTTCTGATTCTGAATGTCGATTTCTACCGGGAACGGGCCGTTATCAATATCCACCAGCACTTCATTCTTCTGATAGTAAGCACCGGCAACCCAGGTAAAATCCTTGCCGTCAGGTGAAATCAAGTTCAGTTCATGGCTTACCTGGTCTTCTTTGACAAACTGGCTGCGCGTACTGACATCCAGTTCAGTGGCATCGTAGTCATAAATATTATCAATCTCTTTTTCCTGCGTGCCGCTTAACCATTTCACAGACAGCCCGTTATCAAACCGGTGGGAAATATCCAATAAGAGGCTGTCGGCCGACTCCTCGTTTTGCGACGGGGTGTTGTAGGCTAAATCTCTGATTGAGCCGGTCCGGCCCTCAGAGTACGCCGTGCCTTCGATAGGACGGTATGCAAAACCGCCGGCAGATTTATCTGAGGTTTCGTATTTTACGTAAATGTCAGTACTATCAAGAGGTGACCAGGCCAGTCCGAGTCGCGCACTGGTTTCATCCAGACTGCCCGCATCTGTGTCTACGCTACCCGTACTGTTGTAAAAACTGTCGCGGTTTTTGTAGTTCACCGCAACCCGCGCGGCGAAGGTGTCAGAAACTGGCAGATTCACCGCTGCGCGGGCATTGCGTGATGCAAAATTGCCGATCCCCAGCATCACATTGCCGTCGAAGTCACCGCCGATTTCCGGTCTGCGGGAAGTCACCATAATCGCACCGCCCGTTGAATTTGAACCGGCAAACGTTCCCTGCGGACCACGCAGCACCTGAATATTCGCCACATCATAGAAATTCAGCGTGCTCACAATAGGCGGTTGGAACAACCCGTCAATGTAGGTGCCCACACCGTTAGTCACGTCGGGATCACCACTTGCCAGGCCAATACCGCGAATATTCACCGACTGGGTTAAGCCAGCATCAGTGATGGTTAACCCCGGTGATGCGAAAGGCAGATCGTCCAGCCGCGACACCGCTTTTTTCTCCAGTTGTTTTGCTGACAACACCGTCATCGAGGTAGGGATATCCTGAACCCGTTTAATTCTGCGTTCAGACTTTACTGTGATGACTTCCACGTCATCTGCATCTGATGCGGTATCTGTTTCCTGAGCAAATGAAATGCTGGTAAAGCCCGCCAGTCCCGCTACAACAGCAAGGTTGAGCAGATTGCGGGTTGATTTTATTTTTGTAGTATTCAGAAGGTACATGCTTTTAGTCCTTTTGCCTTATCTAAGATGGGATCTGTCAACAGGAAACAGAAAACCGTCAAAAACCAAATAACAAACAAATGTTATTTTTTTGTTTCACTCGCGTGAATGGCATATTACGACTAAAAACTTTGCCGATTACGACAAAGGGGAATATTTGGCATGTTTTTAGAGGGGATTATTAGTCTAAAAAGGTACAGTAAATTGAGCTCAACGAACTCATGCACAATATTGTGTTCATCAAGTGACGATAATTCAGGGTTAAGACTCGATATCCCCGCACAACAGTTGCTGACGAAAGTCTCTGGGTGAAAGGCCGGTCCATTGCCTGAATGCCCGTGTGAAAACGGCGGGATCGGAATACCCTACCCGTTCAGCCACTTCATTAATTTTTAAGCCTTGCTGTCCAAGAAAGAATATGGACTTATCGCGCCGGACAATATCTTTTAATTGCTGGAACGAGGTGCCTTCGTCTTTAAGTTTGCGGATCAACGTCCGTCTGGTCATATGCAGTTTACCGGCACAATGTTCTATGGTGCCGGTACCGTCCAGCATGGCTTTCCCCAGCATCAACTTAAGTTCAGTGGCCAGGCTGTAATCGGCTTTATACTGCCGGAACAGCTCTAAAGGGCAGCGGGACATAAAGGCTTTCAGTGATGATTCACTTTGCTTCACCGGCCTTTCGAGGTAATGAGCAGGAAACACCAAAGCCAGTTCCTTATGATTGAATTTGTGAACGCCGGGAAACAAATAATGATACTCACCGATATGGTGGGGAGGCGGGTAAGGAAACCGTGTCTCAGTAAGTGGCAGAATATCTGAAATCAGCCAGGACGCATACCGGTGCCATGCAAGCAGACACATCTCCGCGAACAGGTGCTGATAGTCTTTTTCCGGCGCCTCCTCGTTAACCTTTAATACGGCCTGATCTTTCACAATTTCCAGCGTAACGAAATCATGCAGGGTCACCAGATTATAAAACTTTGCCCCCGTATTCAGCGCTTTGTGCAGTACTGGCTGGTGCACAGATACCTTGCCCATCATGGCGTAGCTGCCCCTTCTGAGCGGCCTGTTGCTCAAACCCATGGTCTCGTCGTTAATTGCATCCCAGACAGCCGTTTGAAAGTCAGCGAGCTTTTCAGTGGGAACACGTTCTGTGGGGTTGTGAATCATATCTTCACGCAAACCGGCATCGGCAAGCATATCGGCTACGGGTAAACCGTGCCTGACTGCCACATCATACAATGATGAAATGTAATGATTTGCACCGGTGCCGTACTGAGCACCGGGTTTAACCTGATTTAACATACACCACCGCCTGACCCGTGAAACGTAGATGATGGCACTGGTGCCATAGCCAGAGCCTGCGTAAAGTTCATGTTAACCTAATCAAAGTAAGCATCAATAGTTACCCGCCAGCGCGATGTGGTTACCAGTCCGCTGACCCCGTCTGTATTGCCGGGTAACATCTTAGGAGTCATGTTAATCTGCGTTGCCACTGCGACTTCAGGCACACCCAGCCGTAACAGTGAAGTCACAATAATATCGGCTCTGTCCTGTGCTATATTTTCTTTCTCCCGAAGATCGTGACCGGAAACGGTGATCCCGCGTGTATCAGCAAAACCGGTAATAACCACCCGCGATGGCTTAGCCTGCAATATCCAGTAGGCAGCTTCGTCCAGCTGATAGTCACCAAACTGATAAGTCAGAAATGACTTATTGTAATCGAAGAAGACGTGAAACTGATTGTCTTCAAACGGGCCAGTGAGGGGCGCTCTGTCTACGCTGAGGGGCTTTATAATGTTTGCCGGACGCACAAACTGATTACCCGGGTAACCTTCCGCCGGTAAACGGTACTGAGGGCAAGGCTCAGAAAGAATAGACACCCGCACGGGGTTTAACACCTTCCCGCCACAGGCATCCGCATTATCCGTCGTTTGTCCCTGCACCAGCACGGCGTAATTCCAGTCTGGTTTTACAGGCGAAGCGCTGATATCAAACCGAGTCCCCGAATCGGGAGAGTCAGCCAGCCAACAGCCAGACTTCTTACCGGCCCTCGCGTCGCGATACACGGGACAACTGACAAACTCCACGATATCCGCCGCTGCCTGAACAGCAGAAACCGTCATCAGCGCCAACAAGCCGGATACGGCTACCTGAATCTTTCTCATAGCGAATTCATCAGGTTTATTAAGTCCTGACGCTCCTGTTCAGTAAAGTTTATCTGGTACCGGCGATCGTAGTAATCAACGAGGTCGCCCATGGTCTTTGCTGAACCGTTGGAAAAATAAGGCGCTCTGGCCGCCAGCCCACGCATAGACTGCAAAGTAATTTTACCCGTATCGGCACAACGCCCCGTCACGAGTCCGAAGCCCGGATCTTGGGTCAGAAATGATCTGCCGTAGTGGGGATGAGGTTCATCCTTGCAGGTAATGCGGAACAACGGCAATTCAGGCGCTGGTTCAGCAAAGGGTTTGGTGGTGGTGCCGATATCCACCTGACCCGGTGCCACGTCATTGCCCATCTGACTCATGTTGTGACAGAACACACAACTGTTCAGCACCGGATTACCAAACCCCATGGGTGAGTTAATACCGGCACTGTCACTGATTAAGAACATTTTTTCGCGAAACAGCAGTGCGCCTCTTGCGATGGATGCCCGCTTGTCAGCCTGTTCCGGCGTGACACCGGTGCTTTTCTGATCTTCCCAGGGCTCAAACTCACTCCATACTGCCCGACCGATACTGCCCAGTTGTCCCGGCTTTGAGTCACGAAGAAGTTCAGGACCACCAAATGCGCCGTCATCCAGCTTTCCGGCATCCTTGTCTTCTGCCTGTGCGGCATAAATGCTGAGTATGAACCCCTCAATTTTTTCCTCTTGATCATCCGTCAGTGCCGATAACATTTCCAGATGGGTACCCGATGCATCCTGCATCTGCGCTTTTAAATTCACACTGCGGTTATCTGACATGATGTTGCCGGATAAGAACTCACCACTGATTTCATCCCTCGGCAGCGCCACGCCCTGTTTAGGATCGTAGGCAAAACCAACGGCAGTGAGATACTTCAGATTCGCCACCGGACGGGGTCTGCGGTAAACAGAAATAGAGGGTTCGGTAGCGTCAGGACCATATTTCTGCGAGCTGTTACAGCCCCAGGGATCCCGCACAACCTCAATGTCAAAATCCGGTGTGACTGCTTTGCCATAGCGGGGCGCCGGCGGCCAGGGCATCTGGATCCGGAAAAGTCCTCTGTCCAGCAACAAAGAGTGAGAAGCTTTCTCTTTTTGCGGCATATCCGGGCAATTAGAGCCATCCCATGCAGCAAAAATAGGGTCGCGGCCCTGCGTACCGCTCCAGACATCCTGAATGGTTTTCACCGACAGGCTCATACCGTCTGACGGTTGATGACAACTGATGCAGGCACGTCCGTTTTCACTGAGTGCTTGAAAAAAAGGATGCCCGCTCATTTCAACAGGCTGGCCTTCTGACAGTACTTTCACCTTACCGCTGGCATTGCTGTGGGTTTGTGATTGTTCAAACGTGCCGGTTTCACCGGGTTTAATCCATCCGTCGGGGTAAGTCACTTCTGCCGCGACAGTCGGTACAGATAACATGGTCAGAAGCGACGCTTGCAACAAGGCATTTAAACAGAAAACTTTCATTTGGGATCTCCGTTTATAATCGTTGACTGACATGCCTGCTGATTCTCCGCGCACCATCGTGGCAGAGGCAGCACAACTGCATCAGTAAATGCGGTTCCCGGCGCACGGGCGGGCGATTGCCATTTTCCGTTTTCAAGCCGGTATTCGAGGGTTTCCACACTCATCAATAGTTCTTCCGGCGTAAACGTGCAGTGGCCCGCTCTTTCAACCCAAAGCGCGGAAGATAATCCGGGATCTGACTGACTTTTGAGAAGTTGCAGATAGTTTGTTTGCAGTGACGGCGATGTCATGCCATCGCCCGTAGTGTGCATGGCAAGCATTGGTTTGGTGATGGCGCCGTCAGGCGTGAAGTTATCAGCCATGTAAGAAACAGCACCCGGCACCGAAGCAATCCGTTGTGCCTTTTCAAGTGTGCGCAGATCATCACTCAGCGACAAACCAGCCTTTTGGTATACCGCTTCCACCAATGATTTTCTGCCACTGGCATCAAGTAAAGCGCGATAGTCAATGCCAGTATTAGAGGAAAACGCACCGCCGGCACGACGCTCCTGATCGCCACGGGGTAAAAACAGCCCCATTTTTACTGCTGCCATCATATGCTGTGCAATGGCATCCGGTGTTTCTGGTGCTTCAGAACCGGAAATGGTCCAGTCAGGTAGTCCGCCGAGCACACCGGCAAGCACTGCCCGGGCCTGCCACCGGGGATCCTGTTGATTACCTTCCATGGTGGTAATCAAACGCTCCACCGTCTCGCGGTCATCCCCTCTGCCCGTCAACGCAATATCTTCACTGGGAAACAGCAGGCGGGTAAACACAAATGCCCCGTCGAGTGCAGTATCCATCATAGGTAACGCACCGTAACTGGATGCACAGAGGCTGATGGTCCCGTCAACCTGATCAGCATACCGCTGGGCAATGGCTGAGGTGATCAAGCCCCCCATTGATGATCCCCAGGCAATAATGCGTTCAGGTGCACCAACGTCATTTCTGAACTGTTGAAGAGCAAGCAACTGGCTGGGGATAGCCTTTTCGACACTCCATCCCGCTTCGGGATATTGCGATGCTGCAAGCGCATAACCCTTTGCCAGTAACACTGCGTCAGACTGTTTTGGCGCCACATCAGGCAATCCTGCTTTGCGGCCATAGCCATGACCGTAGAGTAATAATGTTCCATTCCAGTTGTCAGGCACCTTAGCCTGCCACAAAGCGCCGTCTTCCAGCATTCCACTGAATGTTTGCTCTGTTTTTAAGGGCGCGGATACGCACCCGCCCGCTCCCACGCCTGCCAGCAAAGTAACCAGGCAGTAAAGGACTGGTGGCTTAGCAATATTTTTCATAAATGCTTCCGCTGAACCTGCCAGTCCATGTCAGTACACAACACGCAGTCTTCACCTGCAAACCACTGTTTTGCAGACTCATCGCCTTTAAGTAGCCAGTCGAGCCAGGCGATAGCGACTTTACTGTAGGAGCCACCGTCAGGCACACCAAAGGTACCGCCGTGTCCTACGCCGTTTTCGGCAAAAAAGACAGGTACATGCTTTAAACGGTTAAAATCATCCAGAGCATTAAAATAGGCCACGTCATCCGGTCCGCCGTTCACATAGGCGATGGGCGTGTGCACTTTTTCCAGCATGGATTTTTGTACTCTAAGCGCAGTACTCTGCACTTTGAGCGGCTCATTAATGACACCGCTGTTAAACAGGATCACGCCATCAAGTCGCTCATCCGTTGCCACTTCCAGCGCCTGGAGTCCGCCGCAACTATGCCCCATGACGACGACCTTCGACGGGTCGAAACGCTGATAAAATTCGTCATTCTTATCTGCTGCAAACACTTCCGCCAGATTCAGACTGTTGATGATTTGCTCTACCGTGGTTTTATCAGGTGAGCCCACAGGGGTTGAGCGTGCTTCAGGTTCATGCTTCGCTTCGGCTTTTGCCCTTGCCTCTTCCAGAAAAGTGGGCCGCTCTTCTCTCGCCGGACCTGCTGCGATAACAAAATAGCCATGGGAAGCCACTTCTTTTAAGAAGCGGGCATAACGCAGGCCATTGTCACGACAGCCACCATTAGCCCAGAGCATCACTGGCACAGGTTGCTGTGGCCAGGATTTCGGGTAATACAAGGTGGTGTCAGGCATGTCATCACGAACTGCAGCAACAGCCGGATGAGAGCCGGAGCCGCCGGCCGGCGAGACAACACCGGCGGTGGCAAAAGTGGAAATCCCTGACAGACAAAGTAACGTTAACGCATTCACTATTTTGCTCATGGTTGCCCCTTAAAAGTTGTAACGCACTTTTACACCCACCTGACGGGGTGCACCCAGGTTGTAAACGCCCACGCCGTCGGTATCACCGGTGGCACGGCTTATATATGTTTCGTCGGTTAAATTCTGCACGTACAGATCAGCCCGCCAGCCCGAATCGCTCTCGTAAGCCACGTTCGCTTCCCAAATTGTCCGGGACGGGGTCAACTGATGGTCGAGATGGAAAAATGAAGTATAGAAATCTGACTGATAGCTCATTCTCAGCGAAGGCAAAATAACACCGGACTCCGTCTCCCATCCCAGATACTCAAGGCCCCAGCTCAATGAACGTTCAGGCAGGAAATCGATGCTCTCTCCACTGAGGTTTAGCGACAAATCGGTAGCAGGATTCTCACCGTCGTAAGCACCGGCGGGTAGTACATACTCAAGATCTCCGTACTCGCCTTTGTTGAAAGCCATAGAAATATCCCAGCGAATATCTGCATGAATGCCGGACAACTGCGCTTCTATACCCGCAATCGTCGAACCGTCAACATTGCGTGTCACTGATTCCTGCGGGCTGTCGGGTGGCGCGAAGGTACGCTGAAAATTGTCGTAATCCATATGGAAAAGAGAAACCGACAATTGGGTCTGTTCATCGAAAATACCGCCTTTCCAGCCAATCTCTTTGTTCAGCACATACTCTGAATCGTAATCGGGGCCAAATGGTGAGGTACCGCCGGGCTTATAACCCCGACCAATGGTGCCGTAGAACATACTGTCGTCAGACAGATGCCAGTTAGCCACCACTCTTCCGGTAAGCGCACTGAAATCAAACAACTGATTTTGCGGGAACGGGCGACCCGATATTGCGTTGTAAGACCCGGCGCCTGGGGTAATATAAGAATCTCCGGCAAAACCCACTTCATCGCGGTTGTAACGAAGGCCGAATTTCACTTCCACATCAGGGGTAAACTGGTAAGCAACTTCACCAAAAACAGCTTTGTTTTTACGCACATTGTGCAGATACATAAACAATCTGGTGTGGGACTCAAGATCCAGTGACGTACCGGGGTAGCTTTCATTGTTGTAACGCAGCAGATTCAGATTATTCTTCTGATCATAATCAATAATGCTCAGGCCTGTAGTCCACTGGAAGGGTCCTTCCCCGGTCGAAACGAGGGTCATTTCACCGGTCCAGTATTCGTCAAAAATACGAAAGTCACGGCCGGTCTGCGGTTCGTCTGTTATTGTGAGATAAGAACCATAATCACCGTCAGTGCGGATATCCTGAGTACTGTCAAAATAAGAGAAGTTAGTCAGTAATTTTACGCCTTCAGAGAACTGCCAGTCTGTGGTAAACGTGGTCCGGTTGTAACGCACACTGCGGTGGCCATCCAGGTCGTAATTCAGATCCCATACGCCGGTATCAGGCAGGCGGGTATTACCTTTTTCAGGGAAGCGTTGGGTCGCCACGCCATCAGATTCATTACGGCTTTCCTCATATATCAATCGCATTTCAAGATTTTCATCCGGTGAATACAGAAACTGATACCGGCCCATAGACCGGTCGAGATTTCCGGGCTGGTCTTTTATCAATGATGCGTCAGCCTCAGGATCAGGACCATGATTAGTGAAGAAGCTGTCGCGGCTTTCAACATTGCCGGAGATCCGCATTGCCAGACTATCAGACAATGGGAAAGTCAAACCGCCACTGTATTTAGTCAGGTTGTAGCTGCCTTTCTCAGCCGCCGCAAAACCTTCTGTTTCACCCAGCACAGGCTTTTTAGAATTGATAAAAATTGCGCCGCCACTGGCGTTCTGGCCTGAATAAGTCCCCTGTGGACCGCGTAAAACTTCAATACTGCCTAAATCAAAGAAGGCATCGCCATAAACAAACTCGCGGGCCACATAGGCACCGTCAAGATGCACAGCTACACCGTTTGTCTGATTCGGTGCGCTTTCAGAAATACCCACGCCACGAATGTTGATGTATTTGGTATTGCCGTTGTCGGTAAAGACGAGGTTTGGTACCTGCGCCTGCAACCGCTCCATATCAGTAATGTTTTTATTTTCCAGCGCTTCACCGGAAAACCCGATGACGGACATAGGCATATCGGATTCACTGACGGAACGACGCTCAGCCGTGATGAGTACCTTCTCTATGTCTTCATCCCGATTTTTTCGTTTTTCATCATTATTTTCCTGTGCGTAAACAGAAAAGCTGGTAGTCAGTGCGGCTAACACTGCGAGTGTATGTTTCGTTCTGAAAAATTGCGCCGTTTTGCAGGTCATCTTAGTTTGTCCTTTCCACAATTTGTAAAATCAACGAAACAGATGTTAATGAAATGTTCCAGATTCATTAATGGCAGAAAGTGACTAAATTTTTGATAAATAGTGTCAGCATGGATTTATTGCATACTGACACAAGTTGCAGCGCTAATTCCCGGCGACCGGCAGCATCAACACAGCCGTGCCTGATGACGGGCTGGTTAATCTGATTGTTTGCGCATGACCAGCATCATCCCGCAATCTTTCACGATAATCAGATCCAGTAAACGTGACCCTGATCTTATGGCCTTCTGCAAAAACCCGGGAAGTCGGCATCATCGCAAACGTCAACTCCACTGGCTCATAGGCGGTCAGTAACTGCTGATCTTCCTTGTACCAGCGATGCCAGGGCGTGCCCTCCGGCATCAGCCACGGAGCACTGTCTGTCTTGCGCATAGAGGCTTTCAGCCGGCCTTCTGTGATAACAGTAACGGACCCGTCAGGTGCAACATCCTCAAGATAAGCAAACAAATTTGCGTCGTTCCGATTCGTCGAGAGATTAACTGTAACCTTGGGATGGCCAGTGACTTCTATGGCATGAACAAGTGGCTCGGAGGAAATATGAATCCCCTCCTCATGTGTACTGCAGGGCTGGGAACGGGAACTTATTTTTTCACCCGGGCAATTTTGTTCAAACTTCACATCAAACTGCTGATCCAAAGTGCCTTCAGCCTGACCATCGGTCTTCAAACCAGAATCTGTCATGGCAAACGCTTTAAAGTCGACGCCTTCCACCGGCCAGGTTGATGATGATGCCCAGTGACCCTTTGCACTCCCCTCCATCACAAAGTAATGCAGAGGCGGCTCCTGATTTAGTCCGGTTTCCAAACCTTTTAAGTGGGTATCGAAAAAACGGTGGATCTCATCCAGCAGGGGAAAATCATCGTTCCGGCAGTGTTGCCATGGACCAACGATGGCTCTTGAACCCGGCACATTCAGCAGGGTAATCAGGCCCTGATCCCGCAGTTCATCAAACCAGCCGCCCATAATATAAAGTGGAATACCTGAACGGGCTACCTGATCTTTGTAGTCGGCCACACTGCCCTCAGACCAGAAACGGCTTCCCACGGTTTTTGACCAGCTGTCGCGAAATGGTAATTCAGACCACATTTGAAGTAATGGCGTAGCCAGTTGATGTTCATGTGCTGCTTGTCGTAGCAGTTTCTTGTCTTCATCAGCGTCAACCGGTGGAATAGCCATGTCGTCTTCAATTGTTCTGGCAGGCCCGGTACCCCACTGCGCGAAGATTGCGCCACGGCGAAAAGCATCAAACTTATGCCACGAGAAGCAACCGGCAAAAACAGCCTTCAAAGCAGGCGGTTGCAAAGACATCGCATGCATGGCTGCATCACCGGTGTTAGAACATCCGTACACGCCCACATTGCCGTCAGACCAGGGTTGCTCTGCCAGCCATTGGGTCATTTCATACGCATCAAACGCCTCATTGCGATCGTGGTAACCACGCATTACACCGAAGGATTGTCCGTTTCCGCGTCGTGCTACCTGAACCACTACGTAACCATGTTTTGCCAGTGTAGGAATGGCATGCAGCGCACTGATGAAGCCGCCGGTTCCGTCACGGGCTTCCCTCGATATGGACAGCGTGTGGTGCCAGATAACAGGGAACTTTCCGTCGACCGCTTTACCATTCTTCGCCGGTCTGACTACAGAAATCGCCAGTTTTACACCATCCCGCATGGTCACGTAAGATGATGCCTCTGTGGTTTCTTCATAGGCCGGTATCGGTTGATAATCCGCGAAGCCGCTGGCTTCGCTCAGTGTAGAGAATACGATAAGCGCCGGCGCTAAAGTTTTAAGCCAGTTTCTGCTCAGGTATTTCATGCTTATTCCCCTTTGCCAGCAAAAGCGTCAGTTGCCAGATCCGCCATCTTGTTTTTCAACATTTTTGCATCGCTTTCTAACACCCAGCGTTCCCGCACCATGGCATCAAGGTAGTCGCCATACGCCTTAAGATAGTTGTCTTTATTGCCATACATGGCGAGCAATTGCTGTGATGAAAAATTCTTTCTGAGCATGGCCGGACGGCCGTTTCGCTGACACTGGGGTTCTGCATCTGTGGTATAGCTCGCCAGAGGAACGGCGAACTCTGCTACCGGCATTCCGCCCAGCGGATTTTGATGATGATCCCGAAGCACCTGTCCGTTTTCATCTAACACCAGTTCCTGAGCGTGGGGAGGCAACTGGTTATTCATAACCCATTCGCGAAGATTTGATAGCGCAGCACGTACATAGGGGCCTTGTGGAATATCGCTGAGCGGGTACTGGCATTCAGCCAGTGCATCTGCTTCTTTTGGATACCCTTTCCGGTAAAGCTGAATGAGCTGACCACGGTTAAACCGGTCACCTCCCTGATCCATCAAAAGCTGATCGCCATGAATGACGGCCCCTATTTCATACAAGCGGTGAGCACCCGGATTTTTGTTACTGTCAGCAACCTGAGGACCATCACCTTCTCCTACCTCAAATTCAGTGAGAAACTCGATAACCGGAACGTTAATAGGACGCAGGTCCCGAACGGGCTTATCCATGCCATCCTTGTCAATATCTGAGTTAAGGGGAAGTACACCAAGTCCGTTCCAGCGTGACGAGATCCCTACCAGATAACCATCAAACAGTGGCTTATCAGTGCTAATAGAAAATTTTTCATGGAATCCGTAATTAACATACGTTCGCCAGAAGCTGCCGGTAAATGACCATCCGCCAGCTAAAGCGACGTCCGGCAGCGCATCGTTAAACGGGTTTGCGTCGTGGGCAGTACGGAAATAGCGAACAGCGTCAGAAATGACCTGATAGCGGATCCCGTCATCTTCTGGCCATTGTAATGCTTTATAACGCTCAGGGTCATACCATTTGGCGATGTCACTTTGCGCCGTAGGAAACTCACCTTGTGCAGTCAGTTCCCGTTGACGGGGATCGTTACCGCTGCCTACTGACACATAGGCATCGCCACTGTTGATGATAAAATGCTGCATAGCCACCCAGTGAGACGTATTACCTTTTGACGGATGCTCAGGCTCAACGTGCAGTACGCCTGAAAACGTCGCCATATCCTCAGGCCGGCGGACAACGACACGGGTCACATAGGGCAAGTCTTTATTGTGCTCAACGAGGCTGCCATCTTTATAATCAAAGGAACTGGCAGTGCCGCTGACAAAATACTCTTCTTCTACATAGCCATATTCAGCCAGGTTGACAGATACCGGCGAGCCTTTTACTTCCGCGGCATTATAAATTTCACGCGCCCCTGCCGGGATTTTCTTAACCTGCTCAATTTCCGCTACGGCCTCTTTCCCGCCAGCCAGCAGCAACATCGCGCCAAACCACGCAATACGTGAATAAGTCATGTTCATTCCTTGTTGATATAAGATAAAAGACAGGGTGAAAAGACAGAGAGTGCCGGCAGAAGCCGGCACAACTGACGCTTTTTCAGCGTATTCATCAGAAGCTCTTAGACAGCGAGAGTGAGATGAGTCGTCCGACAGGGCTGCCTACCTGCGGGTCAAAACCACCACCACCATTATTTGATGGTGCGATATCGGCATAAGGCGGATCTTCATCGGTGATATTGTTAATAAACAGTCCCACCTTGAGGTCTTCGCCGATGCCGCTCAGTCCGCCACTGAAGATGTAAGACGCAGCAAAATCCAGCGTGGTCAGTGAGCTGATTTCCTCACCGGTAAGGGTATTGTTGTAACTGTTCGTGTAGTTTGCGAACAGGGTTAAATCCCAGTAATCCCGCTGCCAGTTAATACTGCCCCGCATACGTAAACTGACCGGATAATCCAGATTGTTTACCTGATCAATAGATTCTGCCGTGGCAGTTTGCGCAACACGGTAATAATCGAACCAGGTACCGAGTAGACCAAATTTAAAATCACCGCTGTCAGTTTCCATAGGTACCGACATGGAGAAATCCAGCCCCCTGGCTTCAGTGCTTCCCAGGTTATTATTCCGGCCATCCACGAACACCATGGTATTCTCGGCTTCGGCAACACTGCCACTTCGCACGTTAATACCACCAGCAAGGAGCTCAGCGGTTCTTGCCTGTGCTGCAGCGCCCCGCAGAATGATGGAAGAAAACACATCTTCCTGACGCAGAATATTCAGATTCGATAACTGCCCGCCAATTTGCCCTTCATAGGTGACGTCGAACAGGTTTACAGAGAACCGGGCACCTTTGTAACCTGATGGCGTGTAATCAACACCCACTGACCAGGTCTGCGCCGTCTCAGGTACCAATTCGTCGTTACCTCCCGAGAGCGTAGCCCCCCGGATAGTCTGATTAATCGTCGGGTCAAAATAGTTCTGGATGTAGAGATTACTACCACCGGCACTGGTTAACTGGGTCAGTAACGGCGCGCGGAAAGATTCACCATAGCTGGCATGAATCGCTACATCTTCCACTGGCTGCCAGTCGATACCAATCTTGGGGTTTTCAGTCCGGCCAACATCGCTGTAGTCATCGATTCGACCAGCGATGTCCAGCACCAGACTGTAAATTCCCGGCATCGCATTACCGTCACCAACAATAGGAATGTACAGCTCTGCAAAACCTGAAGTGATGTCGCGGTTTCTGGGGTCAAAATTATATGGGCGCTCACCATCAGCGCCACGGACCTGACCAGTCCAGAGCTCCATTTCATAATAACCCAGGCCGGCAGCCAGCTTCACATCACCACCAGGCAGTGACATCAGCGGACCATCGACCTTCATACCAAAGTCTTTCACTTTGGTTTCGGCAACAGTATCGATTGCATAATTAAAAATGCTGTCGATGACGGACTGATTATTCTGTGAAGTCCCGAAGGGATTGTACGCTGTGGAAGGATTTGAGCTAGCCAGGGCCGCTTGCAAAGCACTTGAGTTTACATTACCCCCGCGATTAAAGGCCTGGTCATCATTCTGACCCATGGTGGCATGCACATTCAGCAACCAGTCTGCCGGTAGAGTAATATCCAGACCCGCAGTCAGCTGCCAGGTTTGCGTATCGAATGTCGTAACCGCCGGAGACCCATAGGCTTCGGCAAAACTGTAATCGATACTTTCACACCCCGTACCTGCAGGCAGGCCCAGGCTGCCTGAACAAGGCTCCAGCGTCACCCCCACAGGAGATACAAAGAATGCATTTGTTTCTGGTACCGAAATTCGTGCGTCGTAAGGTTCGGAGTAGCGTTGTCCATCACGTTGATAAACCAGTGCATCAACAAACATCGTAACGCGATCACTAAGATCCTGATTCAGCGTCATAACGGCACTATGGATGGTTTGCTCAGGCATCAAATCGGTGGTTGCCGACATGTTATCGCAAAGATTTTGCGTACCTTCCACCAGATTATCTGCCGTTGCACCACCTTGCGGAATGGCATAACTATTACCGTTGAGATAAATGTTGCCGGGATTACAACTACTAACCCGGTAATCGGCACCGCCCATGCCGGTCAGGTCAGCCCGGTAATAATCACGGTCGCCGCCAAAAATATTGCTGCGATAAGAGCGCTGTGCGGAGACGGTTACCTGCCCGGTATTCCAGGCCTTACCGGTGATCAGACTCAGTTGGTGTTCATCGTAGTCAGCCCCCACACCATATTGTCCTTCAACCTGCACACCTTCAAAGCCCCGGCGTAATATCAGGTTAGCCACACCGGCAACCGCATCTGAGCCGTAAACGGCCGAAGCACCATCTGCAATGACTTCTATACGCTTTAATCCAATGGTCGGAATGGACGAAGGATCAACGGTTGCACCGAGGGTGCCCTGGGGGACAGCTCGCCGACCATTGATTAAGGTGAGTGTGGCGTAAGGGCCAATACCACGAATGTTGATGGCATTCCCGTACACGATGTTACCCGCCCCGCCATTGCCGCTGCGGGATGTATCATTGACACCCAGACTGAATATTTGCGGCGTTTCACGCAGCAGGTTCATGGTATTGATGGTAGCAGAACGATCGATATCATCCCGCCCGACTTCGATAAGTGAAGAACCTACCGGTGCAGCACCGCGGATACTGGTTCCGGTAGACGTCACGACTATGACTTCGGGTTCTTCTTCGGCTGCATTGCTTTGAGCAGCTTGTTCTGATGTGGCCTGAACATTCTCCTGTGCGAATGCAGATGCACAACTTAGTGATCCCATTAACGCAATCATTGAAGAATATGTGGCTAAACGGTTAACAAACATTGATTTGCCTCCTGACAAATTGAGCATCGCCTAGTGCTAATTTGCGATTGGTCAACGGGTTCACCGCATGCGGAATCTTAAAATTAACATTATCTGATTCACGAATGGATACCGGCACGACCGCTGCGACCGCAATCTCTTTGTCTAGTAAACGGCAATTTAGTTTGGAAAGTCAACCATTATGTTAAATATTTTAAAACATTTTTGTAACCCATCTATAACACCTCGTACATTCTATCGAGTAATGCTTTCAGTAAACTAAGCTCACTGGGGCTCAGTTGCTTCAGTGCTGCCGATTCAGTTTTCGCCATAATTTCATACAGTTCATTTAGAAAAACCTGACCTTCATCCGTCACGAACAATGCATGTCTTCTACGGTCAGTTTTGGATTTTTCCCGTTTCGCTAAACCCCGCTTCTCAAGCTCATCAATCACCTGAACAAACGTAGATTTATCAAGACCTACAGCAGCTGAAAGCTCATTTTGAGATATGCCCGGATTAGATGAAATTAAAGACAATGAACTGAACAACCCGGAACGTAACTTATATTTCCGGGTAGCTGCAGCAAAGTCCTTTGACAGCAGGTTCTGAACACGCCGTAACCGGAAGCCAATGAACTCTCCCAACCGCCCCATTTCTATTTCTTTCTGATTGACCACGCTTTCTTTTCTCTCTAACTTGTTGAAGAACAATTTATTAACATAATAGTTGATAAACAAAACTATTTAATTTATAAATTATCCAACTGGCGTAACTTTGATACTGTCGATGTTAGCATTTTTTATTCTCCGGAGAACCAACCGATGAAGTCAGCGCAGGAAAGGCATGCAGGGCCAAGGGTACTCTCCCCCGTCAGCTCCGTTATTGAAAAGATATTTGTACTGACAGGCTCAGCCGGCCTCATTGTTATGATGTTTGCAGATACCATTGCTGTCGCAGGAAGGCATATTGGTTTGCCCTTTTTAGGTGCCATTGAAATTGTACAGGCTGCCATTGTATTAATGGCAACCGGTGCACTTGTTATGGCCACTATGAATAACGAACACGCTACCATCAAGATTCTGACCAGCAGACTGTCTCCGTCAGGTCAGCAACTTGCTGCACGTTTTTCCGCTCTGGTTTGTTTCTTATTTCTGGCGCTACTGGCCGTTGCCGGATTATGGATAGCCATTGAAACAGCCGGCGAGTCCGAACGTTCAGAACTGTTGCATATTCCTTACTTCTGGTTACGTCTTATTGGCTTTACCGGCATTTGTGTAGCTTCAGCCTGTTTTCTGAAACAAGTCTTTAAAGGTCGCCATCATGAGTCCTGAGTTAACAGGTCTCCTTGGCCTGATATGTCTGTTCCTCGCCCTGACGGTGGGGATCCCCATTGGTGTGAGTCTGGGTATTGTCGGCTTTGGCGGATTGATGCTGTTACTGTCACCTGAAGCGGCAGTCATTAAAACTGGTGTCATTTTCTTCGAAGTCATATCTAAATACGAACTCGGCGTTCTCCCTCTGTTTTTGCTGCTGGCACATTTGTGTTTCAGCGCCGGAGCAAGCAGGGATTTTTTCGATGTCGCCGCAAGATTTATGGGGCACAGACGGGGTGGACTGGCCGTCGCATCCATTGCTGGCTGCGCCGGTTTCGGAGCGGTCAGCGGCTCAAGCCTGGCAACGGTTGCCACCGTTGGTTCAGCAGCCATGCCCGAAATGCGAAAAGCCGGATACCAGAATCAGCTTGCCACCGGTTCACTGGCTGCCGGCGGAACACTGGGCGCGCTGATCCCGCCTTCAGGAGCCCTGATCGTGTTTGGCATTATTGCCGAGCAATCGATCGGCACGCTGTTCGCCGCTGCGATTATTCCGGGAATCACCCAGGCTATCTTTTACATCGCAACGGTCATGATCCTTTGCACTCTGAATCCGTCATTGGGTCCACGAAGCCCAAGAGTAAGCTGGCCACACAGAATTGCTGGTCTGAAAAAAATCGGTGATATCGCTGTGCTCATCCTGTTTGTTATAGGCGGCATGATGATAGGTTTATTCACGCCATCGGAAGCCGCCTCAGTGGGCGTGGCGCTCACACTGGTGATGTGTTACTTCCGCGGTGTGCTGTCTGTGAGCCTGTTTAAAAAAGCCCTGCGTAAAACACTGCTGACCTCAGGGATGATTTATCTCATTATCATCGGTGCGATTATTTTTGGCACGTTTATCAGTGTTACGGGCCTCGCAACCATGCTTGCCGAAGTCATCCGTTCGGTGGATGCCAGTCCGGTTGTCGCCATTATCGTCATGGCAATCATCCTGCTGGCTCTGGGGTCCTTTCTGGATGGTCTGGCGTTAATGCTTCTGACCACGCCTATATTTTTACCCATTATTCTGGAACTGGGTTACAGCCCCATCTGGTTTGGTATTTTCCTGGTCCGGGCGATGGAAACCGGTTTTATATTACCGCCACTGGGCCTGAACGCCTATGTGTTACAGGGGATAGTGAAAGATATCCCGATAACCACCATTTTCCGCGGTATCGTACCTTTTCTGGTTGCTGACGTCTGCCACCTCAGCCTGATCATCGCGTTGCCCGCACTGGCACTGTGGCTTCCATCGGTCACCGGGGTCTGAACATGAAGTACCTGCTTATTCTCCTTTGGCTACCACTTTGTTTTGCCTGCTCTGATGCACACAAGACTGATGTTCGCACACTGACTTACGCCAGCCCGTATCCTCCCGGTCACCCGTTCAGTCAGGCCGATATTGCATGGATGGAAAGCATTGAAGAAGCCTCGGAAGGCAGAATTGTTTTTGATGCTTTCTGGTCAGGTTCTTTGTTGTCGTCAGATATGAGCATGCTGGAGATCAGACATGGCGTAGCGGATATCGGCCTGATCACGCCGATTTATACCAGAGGAGGTACCCATGTGCTGCGTACGCAGGCCGGCTTCTACGGCGGGATCAACAGCATAGACGACCAGGTCGCACTGTTTAAATGCCTGGCAGAGTCATTTCCGTCTTTCAGACATGAACTTGAAGGGTTAAAAGTGCTGGCGATTCAGGGGGGCAACTTCCCTGCTGTGATAACCAGGTACACACCGCTGAAAAATCTTGAAGACTTTAAGGGATTACGTCTGCGGGTTCAAAGTGAGGCGGTAGCCTTACTAAAAGAGCTTGGCGCTGATCCGGTCAATATGCCGATGGGAGAAGTTTACCCGGCACTGGCCAAAGGCATAATCGACGGCGTTGTAGCACCTGCTGACACCATCCATAGCATGCATTTTTCTGAAGTGGCAGAGCACATCACACTGGTGAAATTCAGCCGGGGCGCTTATCCGGCCAGAGCCATGTCTGAAAAAGTCTGGCAAAGCCTGCCCGCAGACATACAGCGCATATTTGATGACGCGCAGGCTACGTGGGAGCAAAACCTGAAAGAGCGCCTGCAGGAAGCGGAAAAGCGGGGACTGGATTTCGGGCGTGAAAACCAGATGACCTTCCACTCGTTCAGTCAGCAACAGCAATTCGACCAGCTATACAACCAGATGGCCCGGAAGGAGGCCGCTGGACTGAATGAATTCAATATCGATGGTGAAGCCATTTTTCAAAAGGCTCAGGACCTTATTCAGGCCGGGTCGCCAATTCAATGTAATTCAGGAGCGCCGCAATGACCTTACCTTTAAGAGATATAAAAATTGCTGATTTTTCCTGGGTGGGCGCAGGCCCGAGAGCCACGAAAGATCTGGCTGACCTGGGCGCAGAAGTGATCAAAATTGAGTCCAGGAAAAGACTCGATTTAGGACGGATGAGCCCGCCGTTTGCCGGCGGCAAAAGAGATATCGACGGCTCAGCCTTCTTCGCCATCACGAATACCAGTAAACAGAGTGTTGCCATTAATCTTGCCGAACCGGCCGGGGTAGACTTGGCCAAAAAGCTGGTAGCCCGTGCCGACGTAGTTGTCGAAAACTTCAGCGCCGGATTCATGGAGCGGATTGGCCTGTCCTTTGAAGAACTTAAAGCCATTAAGCCGGATATTATTTTAATCAGCGTCAGTGTTGCCGGACGCACCGGCCCGCTGGGTAAAATCAGAGGATACGGTAATTCTGCAGCGGCACTGTCGGGGCTGGCAAGTATGTCGGGCTGGCCAGACCGCGATCCACACATGCCTCCTTTTGCCTACGGTGATGTAGTTGCCCCGATGTTCGCTACCGTAGCTACGCTGGCAGCACTGGAACACAAACGTAAAACCGGACGCGGTCAGCACATTGATATCAGTCAGGTTGAGCCGCTAATCCATACTCTGGCAGACAGCTACGCCGCCATTCAAAAAGGTAAACCGGTAAAGCAAGCCAATGCTTCATCGACAGCACTGCTTCAGGATGTTTTTGCCTGTCGCGGCAAGGATCAATACGTTGCGGTTACCCTTTCCACGCAACAGCAACTGCTTGCTGCTGCGGATCTGCTGGATATTGCGCAAACAAAAGACCTGTCTCCCGAAACGGTTAAAGACGCGCTGTCCTGCTACTGTCAAACCGCTGACAAACATGCCGTGGCCAAACGCTTCAAACAGGCAGGAATCGCCGCAGAGGCCGTTGCCGACGGTCGCGATGTATATACCGACGAGGCATTACAACACGGACATTACCGCTGGATAACACATAGCAAACTTGGATTATGTGACATGCCCGCGCCGCCTTTGCGCTTCTCTGAGTCCTCTGACCGCGTAACCGCTCCACCCTGTCTGGGTGAAAATCTGCAGGACGTGTTTGTTTCCATGCTGGGAGAGGACCCGGCGCATATCAGTAAGCTGGTTGACGCCGGCATACTGGCATAAGGAGTGTGTCATGCTATCTCATGTCAAAGTCATTGATCTAACTTCTCACCTTGGTGCTTTCAGTGGCCGCATGCTGGCGGAACTGGGTGCTACGGTGATTAAGGCGGAACCTGAGTCCGGCGATCCGCTCAGAGAAAATCCGGAGGCTTTCACCGCATGGAATCACGGTAAACACTCGGTTGTTGCCCCGCCTTACACATCTGCCTTTTCTGCACTGATGGCAGAGGCTGACATTGTTATCCGTACCACAGGCATTCCCCACCGGTATTTACAGGATCTCAAGCCGAATATCATTGATGTGGTTATCAGTGGCTTTATGCCCGGCAGCGAAACCCTCTCAGAGCCGGTTTCAGATTTCACGCTGATGGCCCGTAGCGGCCTGATGACCATTATCGGCGATCCGGACCGCCCGCCCCTGACATTGCCCGGCGAGCAAGCATATGCAATGGGCGCGATTCAGGCGGTAACCGGCGCACTGACAGCGTTGCATGAACGGGCTCTGACCGGCAAAGGTCAGTTAGTCGAAGTGTCAGCTTTCCAGTCAGCCGTGTTGGCCAACTACCGTGAACCACTCACCTGGGCGTGGACCGGAAAAACCGGTAACCGTACCGGCAACCTTCTGGTTCGGGGTAAATCCGGTGTCAGGCAGGTATGGGCGTGCAAGGACGGCTTCGTTACCTGGGCACTGGTAGATAATCCGGCAATGATGAAAAGCTTTGTCCGCGTCATGGGCGAGCAAGCCGGCGAGCTTGCTGAAATCCGCTGGGAAGACATTCTGGTTGCCGATATGCCACAATCGCAACTGGAAAGCTGGGAAAGCCACATCGCCGGTTTTTTCATGCTGCATGACAAAGCCACGCTGGCCGCCTGGTCTGCTGAAAATGGGCTGGGACTTTCGCAAATCGATACGCCCGATGACTGCTTAACCAGCAGTCAGCATGCCGCCCGCGAACTCTGGGTGGATATTGACGACGTGAAATACCCCGGGCCCCTATGGGCTTCGTCGGAAAGCACAACGCCACCATCAAGGCGGGCTCCCGAACTGGACGAAGACCGGCAGACTTTTCTAGGAGGCCGGATATGACCACACCATTGAACGACATTCGCGTGGTGGACTTCAGTAAGTTCCTGCCCGGCCCGTATTGCACCTGGATGCTGGCCGATCTTGGCGCAGAAGTCATCCGGATCGAGAATCCCCGCGAAGTGGCAAAGCAAAAGAAGGTATTTGGCTGGGATAAATTAACTGACGATGAAAATGCACAGTTAAGGGCTAAAGACATCCTCACCCGTGGCAAGCAGTCTGTTCTGCTGAATCCAGGAACCGCTTCAGCGAAAGAAGCCATCTTCAAATTGATTAAACAAGCGGACGTGCTGGTCGAGGACTACCGTCCGGGTGTCATGGAGTCCATGGGCTATGGCTACGATGCGCTAAAAGCCATTAACCCCAAACTCATTTACTGCTCTGTCACCTTATGCGGACAAACCGGGCCGTACGCAAATAAGCCCGGGCATGATCCCATCGCTCTTGCCACAGCCGGTGCGCTTTCAAGAATGGGCGGGAACGCTACAGCACCGGATTTTCCAGGCGTACCTGTGGCAGATCTGCTCAGCGGTTCAAACGCGGTCATTGGCGTACTGGCAGCATTGCTGGCAAGGCAGACTACCGGAAAAGGCCAGCAGGTAGACATTGCCATGAGTGACGCGTCTTTAGCGCTCATCATCAATGTGCTCTCCCGTGCGCCGGATCTGAGCACCCTGCCCGCCAAAGGTATGCACCGGACAGACAGCGGCATCTGGCGGACGGCAGATGATAAGTGGCTTGTCACGACCGACATGGAACCCCGCTACTGGAAACAGTTCTGCGACTCCATCGGCTTACCTGCTCTGGCAGATGAGCAGATGAATAAAGCACGGTGGCCAGACATGAAAGCCGAAATTGCCAGCGTGATGGCCACCAGGACTCAGGCGCAGTGGTGCCGCATTTTCGAACAGGCCGGCACCCAGTTTTCGCCGGTACTAACCATCCCTGAAGCACTTGAAAATGAACACAATCTCGCAAGGGAAATGATTATCAACCAGTCAGCACCCGACGGTACGCCGGTTATTCACGTAGGTGCGCCGGTAAAGCTGTCTGACACGCCGGCAAAGCCGGGCTTTCCCGGCCGCACTGCCGGTTCAGATACGCAACAGATTTTGATGTCGCTGGGCTACAGCAAAAGCGACACCGACCAGATTATAAAGGAACAACTATGACAACCAGCACAGCACTGAAAGCGCGTCCTCTGGAAGGCTTACGCGTAATTGATTTAACCCGCGCTCTGGCAGGTCCGTACGCTACGCTACTGCTTGCCGGACTTGGCGCAGAAGTGATCAAAATTGAAGATCCTAAACATGGCGACCTGGCCCGTGAGAATAGCCCCTATGTGGGGAAAAACGGCGTTGTCATTGAAAAGCATCACGATGACGATGTATCGGTATCTCACCTTACCCGTGCACGGGGTAAATACGGCATTTCGCTGGATTTAAAGAAACCCGGTGCACAGGATGTATTTCTGGATTTGGTGAAAACCGCCGATATCGTGGTCGAAAACTTCACCTCCGGCACGGCAGACCGGCTTGGCGTTGGCTACGAAGCCTCTAAAGCAGTAAATCCCGGAGTGATTTACTGCTCGCTGAGCGGGTTTGGCGCCACCACCAAAGAGGGTGGCAAGGCCATGGATATCATTATTCAGGCCTTAAGTGGTGCTATGTACGCCAGTGGCGCAGTGAACGAACCGCCGGTACGCATTGGTATTCCCATTGCCGACATGCTGGCCCCGGTGTTCTCGGTGATCGGTATTTTGTCAGCCCTTGAGCAACGGCATAAAACCGGTGAAGGTCAGCACATTGATGTTTCTATGCTGGGTGCCCTTACTTCATTTGTTGCCATCGAAAACTGGGCAGCCATGGAAGCGGCGGGCATGCAGGCCCGCACCGGCCTTACCGTTCAGCGACTGTCGCCATTTGGTGTATTTGAATGTGAGGATGGCTATATAGCGCTGGTGGCCGTGCATGAAAAGCTGGCCCGCGGACTGTTCCGTGCCATGGAAAATGAAAAGCTGGGTGAAGATCCCCGTTACTGTAACCGTGATGCCAGAGTGGCCAATGCCAATACCCTGGAAGCACTTATTACCGCATGGACATCACAATTGCCGGTAAGTGAAGTGGTCAGCAGGCTTGAGGCGCAGGGCGTGCCTGTTGCACCGGTACGCCATCCGGAAGAAGCCATGAATGATCCTCGTGTTGCTTCGCGTAACGAGACCAATCCGGTTGCCCACCCCAAATATGGCACAGTTGATAATTTCCACACCGCCGGTATTCCTATTCTGTTCTCCGGTGCCAGCACAGGTTTTGATGACGTGTTGCCGGTGCATATTGGTGAGCACAATGAAAAAGTACTGTCTGAAATGCTGGGCTATTCGCAGGAGCAAATGCAGTCTCTGATGGAAACAGGAGTGATTTAATGGCTAATTTGCAGGGCTTCCCGTTTGCCATCACTCCGGCATACGCCAGTGATGTTGCCAAGCGCTATGTCAGCGAAGGCAAGAAAGTTATACGTGTGCTGGGTAGTGATGCCCCCTATGAACTGATCCGCGCTGCGGGCTTATCTCCGGTACGATTAGTTGCAGATGATAATTTGCCAACCCCCGATGCCGATGCACTGGTGGGCACGGCGAACATGTCGCAAAGTGGCCGGTCGTTACTGCAGCAAATATTTGATGACAAAGATGCCCTGCCTCTGCTGCTCACCCACTGCGATTATGAGACACCGCAACTGTTTGCCACCTTGCGCCAGCTATTTAAAGATGAAGAACTACCGGCAAGACACATCCATTTTTATGATCATCTTCATCAGATGCGCGAAAGCTCTGCGAAATATAACCTCACGCGGGCTGCACAGCTACACACCTGGCTTGCAGATATGTCGGCAATTTCAGGTAACAAAGCTTCCGCAGAAAAGCTGACATTTGATATTGAGATTCAGGAGCAGCAGCGAACGATGCTCGCTGAGCTGTTAAAAAAGCGCAACGATTTTACCCCCCGGATCAGTGGACGCCAGTTCCACCACTGTGTGGCAGCCACCATGGTTTATACACCGCACGAGTGGTGTGAACGGGCAGCGTCATTACTGGCAGATATTGAATTAGACCGTGCAGCAGAACTGGTGGATAAAACTAAAGAGCGCATCATTATCGCCGGTTTACCCCAACTTAATGACCGGGGCTACCGCGAACTTGAAGCGGCCGGCATTCATATTGTCGGAGACTGGCAGGATTGGGGCGATAAACGCGTCGCCCGGCCAGTGGTGTCAGATGACTGGCAAAATGTGATTGCAGACCCCGCACGAGCCTGCCCGGACTACCTGATCCCAGCCCTCACCCGGGCGCAATTTATTGCCGGCCAGATTTCTGCGGTGAAAGCCAGTGGTGTGATTTATCTCACAGCGAAAGGTGATGAAGCATCTAAATGGGATGCCGGATTTATCAGCGGTTACTTATCACAACACGGTATTGATACCGGTATCTGGGAGACTGGCAGCCCCTTCCCCGGCACTCTTGTATTATTTGCCGGTAAACATCAAAGCCGGGCAGTGTCAGCCGGGGAGGCTGCGGCAAAAGCAATGTCTTCTCCCCGAAAGCCCCGCCCCAAACCGGAGCGCAGTAAGAAAGCACTGGCATCAGTGGCTGACTTTGGCACGTACCAGCGGGAATGGTTTCAGTCTGTCAGATCAAGCGCTGAAGAGGGCGCGCAGTTTGGCGTGGTGAATGCGAATTCTCCTCAGGAAATGCTCAGAGCCATGGGTCTGCCGTTTGTGGTGAATCAGTGGTGGGCGTCCATCGTCGCAGCCAAGCAGCAATCGAAACGGTACGCATCGTTACTGAAAGCGAATAAGTATCCCGGTAATGTGGAAGCGTACAGTGCGCAGGGTATTGCCGCGTACTTCGACAAAGATACGGAGCAGGCTCCCTGGGGAGGCTTGCCGGAGCCACAGTTCCTGCAAACCGTGCTTGGCAGCGACGCTACCCCCAGAATTTTCGACCACTGGGCACGGGAGACGGGCGCCAACCTGTTCATGTTTGAACGCACGGTAGAATGCCGGATTGATTTATACGAGGATTGGTGGAATAAGCTCCCCGGTGACTGGAAAACAGAACTGGAACCGGAAAGGGTCGCGTTGCTGACGTCTGAGCTGAAAGATGCCATCACGGCTTTGGAAGCGCATACCGGTGAGACCTTCGATATGCCGGCGTTTACCCGCATCATGTCGCTGGTCAATGAGCAGGAAGAATACTACCGCAAGACCCGTGATCTGCTTGCCAGTACCTGTCCTGTGCCGGTGAGTGTGGTTGATACAATGCCCGCAACCATGGTCCCTCAATGGCACCGGGGCACTGAATGGGCCCGTGATGCCGCTAAAGCGTTTTACGAAGAAGTGAAAGCAAAGGTGGAACAGGGAGAATCTGTTTGCGGCAATGAAAAATTACGCCTTATGTGGGTGGGCAGAGGCTTGTGGAGCAATATGCAGTTCTATCAGCGATGGCAGGAAAGTCATGGTGCCGTGTTCGTATGGAGCATGTATCTTGCGCTGGCCGCTGACGGATATATCCGCGAGTTCTCAGGTGAAGATGATGCGCTGGAAGCACTGGCCGCCCGGTTTGTTACCATGGGGGATGAACTGAGAATGCCCACCTGGGCTGGTGCATGGCACGTGAAAGAAGCCCGCACTCATCACATCAACGGCGCTGTGGCACTTTCTGATGCCGATCCTTTTGTACTGCGTGCACTTCGCAAAGCAGGGATCCCGGTGCTTTCATTGCCGCTGGATAACTTCGACAGCAATCACGGTCCGGACAGTTTTGACGATGAGATAAGCGCTTTTCTGGCCTCACTCTGAACTCATTTGCATCAATAACGAAAAGAAACAGCGGCACTTGCCGCTGTTTTTCAATTTCAATTAATCCCTCGCTCTCGGCCCTTCTTTTGACGGCGCCGGCGGCGTCATCAATACCGGGTTGTCTGCATAGAACGTCATGTCTTCAGCATTCGGCCAGGGCACGGGTTGGGAAATACTGTCTCCACTACCCCACATCACCACCTCCGGCGAATCCGGGCTGAAAGGTGCCCAGCTTTTGCCATCCGGCAAGGCGGGTTTACCAGTCTGCGCAAATGTCACAATAGCCTGCTGCATGGCGTCACTGAGCGCACGGTCGAAAGCCGTATAAGTGCGGGTTTCACGATAAATATTCAGGGCATCCAGCGTACCCAGCCAGTAAGGCACATCAGCAGTGTGATACACACCGGCCGTCTTCGGGTCGTGATCAGCAAAGGTGATGCCTGTGGTATACGGATGCACTCTGGCGAACACATAGGGGAACACCGGCGATGTCAGATGTTCTGTTTGTGCCTGTGACCAACGCCACATACTCAGCCCCAGCGTGCTGTCTCTGGCCATATCTTTACCGGCCCGGATTGCCTCTGCATCCGTGTTAATTGTAAAGCGGCTAAGCAATTCATTCGCCTTGCCCGGGTACAGTTGCTCCACCAGCGCGGCCAATTCAGCTTTCGATTTCACCCCGCCCAGCGGACTAAAACCTTCGTCGCGGGTAAACCCAATCATAACCGGTATATCGCTGCCTGCTTTATCTGCAAATAACTCAGCAGGTTGTGCAGGCAACACGTAACCGTCGACAACCGGACCGGCCTTAAAGCTACCGGAACATCTCAGCTGACAATCCCGCTGTGCTTTTAAAATCTGATCGGCAGCGATGTGCCGCAGCGCACTGATATTTTCTGCCTTGAAATGCGACTGAATAGCCACACCGGTTTGCTCAGCGTCCTGGCGGGACGTCATGGGAAACATAAACGCCGAACCGCTCATGCCCACCACTTTACTAATCAAACCTTTGCCAAGGGGGCTGACCTGTAAATACGACACAGACGCTGACCCGGCAGACTGACCGGCAATAGTCACGTTTTCCGGATCGCCGCCGAACTGACGAATGTTCTGTTTTATCCATGTAAGTGCGGCAAGCTGATCCATCAAACCGTAGTTTCCCGACGCCCCCTCAGGCGACTGTGCGGTTAATTCAGGATGCGCCATAAATCCTAAGATCCCCAAGCGATAGGCAATACTGATGGTGATCACGCCTTTTTCTGCCAGCGGTTCGCCGCCATAAATGGCCATGGAAGGCGAACCGATGGTGAAGCCTCCGCCGTGGATCCATACCACCACAGGCAAACCGTCACCGGCCTTCGCCGCTTCGGGTGCCCAGATGTTCATGTACAAGCAATCTTCACTGGTGGCTTCGTGGCTGAAGTAGTGATTAATGTTGCTGTTACGCAACGGCTGAGTGCACTGGGGGGCCATGCGGTCAGCATGAAACAATCCCTGCCAGTTGACCGGCTGCGGTGCTTTCCAGCGCAGTGCTCTGAGCGGAGCCTGCGCGTAAGGCACACCAAACCAGGCCTTTACGCCTGATGGCAGTACTTTCCCCTGTAATTTTCCGCTTTGGGTTGTAATGATGTCTGTGGCTTTGTGTACCACGGGCACTTCTGCCAATGCTGCACCGCTTACCATGACAGCGGCCAGCGCCAGCCGCCCCACCCGGGAGCGCGCGCGGCTGGTGATTTGTATTAAGGGTAAAATTGAAATCATACCCTACTGCCCCAGATGCTTATCAAAGAAGTCTGCAGCAATGCCATACCCTTCCTGAGATTCAGGAAAATCCGGATTAGTCATAAAGCCGTGATACAGGCCATCATAAATGAGTAAGTCGCTTTCCACACCGGCGGCCAGTAGCTTACGGTGACTGTACGCCGCGCCGCTCATCAGAAAGTCCCGGGTACCGGTAAAAAACAGAACCGGCGGAAATTGAGCCAGCTTAGTTGCGTCGTTCAGCGGGGCGGCAATGAATTGTGTGGTATCCACACCGTCAAAGTAAGACATTCCGCCCCGTGGTGCAGGTGCAGTAACTGGCTTCATATCTGCTTCGATATTGGTAATGCTCAGCTTACCGGTAAACACCGAATCGCCTGACGGCGTCATACCAAGTCCGGCACAGTAAACGCCCAGCGCACCGGGAACAGGCCGTCCGGCGTCAATTAACATGGCCGTAGTTTGTGATACCAGCATGCCACCGGCAGAACATCCCACCATACCAATATTTTCAGGCGGCACCTCTTTTGACACCACATCCCAGACTTTCAGTAAGTCTTCACTGGCAGCAGGAAAACGGTGCTCAGGGCCCTGACGGTAAAGAATGGATATCACCTTCACTTTCATTTGTGCCGCAACAGGAATGCTGATCAACAAACCGTTGGCTCGTACGCCGGTGCGAAAGCCGCCGCCCGGTCCGTTAAGAATTAGCCGGTTTGCATTCTTCTCAGGCACGCCACCTTTTGGTGTAATAATGGCGGCCGAAATCCCGTTAATGGTGGTTTCCTCAATATCCACAGGAAACACTGACTTCATATGATCCACATAAGGTTGCAGATTGTCGTTGTAGACTTTACGGATTTCTTTGATATCGGTGATGTCTTCGGGCAGCGGCATGGGCGCACCCGGCCCTTCGGTCGCGCCGCTGCGCTTCAGCACCGCCTGACCACCTTCACTTAAGGCATCGGGCAACGGAACAGAAGCGTTGTGGATGATAATAGTGCCTGATGTATCTAATTGTGTTGTCATCTCTGCGGCCTGTGCCGGAATCACTGAGCAAATTGCAAAAATCACCGCCAAATTTCGCATAACTGATACGTTCATTTCGTTCTCCTTGTTATAAAAACACTACCGGAGAAGACACAGCTTCTGCCGGTAGTGGCACATCTGCGGGAACAACAATCCCAACCTCCCGCATAAATCAACATTCTGGAAAAAGTAAAAAGGCAGCGCTTTTTAAACGCTGCCTTTTTCAGGTCAGAAGGACATGGTGGCACCGACGAAATAGGAACGGCCAACGATGTCGTAGCTTTCGTTATCAGTGATACCAGGCGTTCCGGCCACCACCAGCGGTTCCTTATCGAACAGGTTGCTGATACCGCCCCGCAGATTGATACTTTCAGTCAGACGATAGCGCCCTACCAGATCAAACTTGTTGTAGCTTGGTACACCCGGTACCGTGCTTGACGTATTCGTCAGCGTGCTGCGGTCGTCCATGCTGTCGGTGAAACGCCAGCGCAGGGTCAGGCTCATAGCATCTCTTTCGTATCCAAAACTGGTTTGTGCCCGCAGTTTCGGACGCGGCGTAGCTAAAAAGCCTATAGTGCCGGCTTCATCAACCCCTTCATCTCCGGGCAGTGTTACCACTTCGTAGGAATTCACGTAAGTGATGACCGAGTGCACAGAGAAGTCACCGGCTCCGGTTGACAGTTTGTAGTTCACCTGGAAATCCATACCGTCAGTAGACAACTGACCCAGGTTTAAGTACGGCGTGCGCACCAGTTCAAGATAACCGTCCTGGTCCCGCGACAACAACTGACAGAACGGGTTATCTGTCGAATACGTGGGGTTAGAGCCATCCAGGTTGTGACATTTATTGATAGCCGTTAACCCGGGGACTGCCGAAATCACATCTTCAATTTCAATAGAGTAATAATCAGCTGACAACACTAGGGTCTGATCCGAACCAAGCTCAGTATTCCATACCGCACCGAGCGTATAGGTATCTGCAGTTTCCGGTTGCAGTTCAATGTTGCCCGAGCTCAGTGTAGCCGTTGCTGTAGTAGGGAACAGATAGTTGTCTACGGTTTCCACCGGCACACCCATGGCTATACATAAACTTCTCAACGCCCCCGTCGAATCAGCAGCGCGGGCTGCGGTGCGCACATCACAGGGCTCACCACCGGAAGGCGGGTTACCAAATGTTACCTGACTCCCCGTTGCAGCACTGAACAGTTCACTGATATTTGGCGCACGGATAGCACGCTGATAACCGCCACGTACCATGATTTCATCCGTGGCATGCCACAAACCATCCAATTTATAAGCATTAACGGTACCGGAGTACTCATAATCCGACATACGGTATGCGGTACCAATTTCAAACGAATCGGTTACCGGAATAATGAATTCAGCGGCCAGTTCAGTCACATCTGAAGAACCGGCAGAAGCCTGTGCTGCAATCACTGCCTGCACATCCTGCTCGGCCAGCGCCTTGTCAGGACTGAAGTAATACTCATCATTACGGTAGTTCGCCGATGCCGAGAACATCACATCGCCTGCCGGCAGTTCAAATAAGCTGCCCTGCACCACCACATCAAAGGCGGTACGCTGCAATTCTTCCGTGCTGTGGGTATCGCCACTGATGTACGACTGACAGGCTTCTGACATGCTCATGACATTCGCCAGGCCAAACGGATTGTAGCCACCGGCGCAAATGCTGTCGCCACCGTCAGCCGCATTAAACAGGGTTTGCACGCGGGAAAGGAAAACCGCATTGTGCTGAACCTGGTTGTGTCTGGAATTGTCCCAGGACACCCAGGCATCAAAAGTCCAGTCGCGGAATCCGGTATCCCCTTCAAGGCCCACAATGTATTGCTGGGTCACGTAGTTTTCATCCCAGCTTTTTGCCGGTGTCATCACGTAACGGGCATTGTAAGAAAAGGGTGCTGTCGGATCGGCACGGGATGCCAGTAACGTGGATAAATCGTCAGGAATAAACGGGTTGGTGACCGGAATCGTTGGCGTACCGAACTGGGTCAGTGTGCCACCTGAGTTAGTGACTGCCGTATGGTCAGTAAACAACGCCTGTGCATAACCGGTAACGGCAGGAGAAAATTCGTAATCGAAGCGGGCGAACAGGTTTTTACGGTCGGTTTGCGGACGCAACATGCCCTGAATCTGTACCGGCATACGCACGTTGCCATTAACAATGCGGTAGTCGCTCTCATCGCTGCCCATATAATTCACTGCGCCGGTCTGACTGAACAGCGAACCGTCATCATTGAAACCCAGGTTATTGTTATTAGGCACAGAACCATAACCGTATCCGGCAAACATGGCATCCACCACGGCCTGGTCAGGCAGATTAGTGGCAGAAGGGACAAAGGTACCTGTGCCGATATATGAAGAAGGGATCCCCAACTGGAAGAAGTCAAAGCGGTCTTTGCCGTACAGTGCATCCTGACGGGCAGAGCTGACAGAGATAAACAGGCTGCTCTTCTCTGTGACTGCACCGGCAGTTACCGAGGCATTGTAACTGGCATAGTCATTTTCCATGGAGTTGCCGTACTGCACATCCACGTTCACGCCTTCAACACCCCGTTGCGTGACAAAATTCACAACACCTGAAACCGCATCAGAACCGTACACCGCAGAAGCACCACCGGTAATCACTTCCACATCGCGCACCACAGAGGTCGGTAATACATTGGTATCGACCACACCGGACGAGCTTGAAATAGGCAAACGGCGGCCATCCAGCAGAATAAGGTTGCGGGTTGCGCCCAGACCACGTAAGTCCAGCAGCGCTCGGCCACCGGTACCCTGGCCACCTGACGAATCGCGAGTGAACTGGGGCATTTCATTCATGGTGGCTTCAACATTCACCTGACCGGTATCTTCAATAAATTGCTCACCCACCGTCATAATCGGGCTTGGCGCACTTTCATCCCGGCGTGCAATACGGGAGCCGGTTACAACAATTTGTTCTACATCGGCAGATTGTTCTGCCTCATTGTCCTGTGCAGTAGCTACAGCGGGGCACATGGCCAGCAACACGGCTGATGCCAGAAATTTGCGGTTAAACCGGGTGACAGGCTGTTTTGTGTTATTTGTTTTTTTCACGGGTCTCTCTCCTGTTAAGAGATTGAGTGTTAACAGTAATGCGTGTGCAACGACCTGTTGACGACGACGAAGTAATTATTCAGGTGCTGTTACAAATTTAAAATTACCAATAGATAACCAAGGCATAACATTTTGTTAACTATGTAAAGAACTTTCAGTTAATTCAAAACGTTGAGATCAGTAAAATAGCTGTTCAAAGACTGTGACAAAGAAAAACAGGAAGGTCAGAATGAGGAAATAAATGCTTATAAATCAAAACTAAACAACACTACAACATTATCAAAATTAGACTTATGGCTAACAGGCCACGGATAAGCCGCTCCCGGGTAATTAACCCATTGTTATAGTCATCACAACTTTAGATAATTTACAGAAGCCCGCAAAACGTAATTTAATAACAAAATCATAACAAGTTCAATTTGTAACCAGCGTTACAGGATTGGTGAAACAATGACATCGAAGTTGGCATTAATGGGCGCGCACATCAGTCGCTCAAAAATGGGAAAATTGCAGGCGTATCTGGCGCTGCAACATGGTCTCAGTATTGATTACGGTTTAATTGACGGCGAAATACTGCCGGACTTTAATCCTGAGGACTGCGTAAAACGTCTGATCACTGAAGGCTACCACGGCATAAATGTGACCCACCCTTATAAGCAGTCAGTGTATCCGCTGGTGAAAAGCCCGCTGGCAGAGGGTCATGAAAAAATTGGTTCTTACAACACCCTGCGGTTCACAGAAGATGGCATCCTGGGGGCCAACACCGACTACAGCGGATTTAAGCAAGGCTATCTGTACCGCCGTGGCGAAAAATCTCCGGGCAAAGTACTGGTTTGCGGTGCAGGCGGGGTGGGTAGAGCCATTATGTTTGCGCTGGCAGAACTTGGAGCAGACCATCTTTATATCAGTGATATTAATACCGCAGCCGCGCAGGCCATGTCTGATTTGCTGGTTAAGCACGGACATTCCGCCAGTGCGGTAACGCCGGATGAAGTTAAGGTGTTACAAAACAAGGTAGATGGTCTGGTGAACTGCACGGCGCTGGGCATGTACGGTAGGCCCGGTACACCGTTTGATTTAACCGCCCTGTCCTGTCCTGAATGGGCCTTTGATGCCGTGTATGTGCCATTGAAGACAGACTTCATCAAAGCGTGTGAAAGCGCAGGCTTACAGTGTGTATCCGGTTTCGATTTATGGATTTTTCAGGGGATTGATGCGTACAACCTGTTCTTCGATGCCAGCGTAGCCGCCACGCCGGCCCTCATTGACGAAGCGTTAAGCTGGCTGGATTAGATTACCCCTGTCAGTCCCTTTCAAGCCGGCCTCTGCGCCGGCTTTTTTTATGAAGCGCTCATCTCCCTCTTCAAGCGAGCATCTTCCGTCTGTCCCGGTAAACCTGCCTTCTGACTGCTGTGTGTTCATAACATGATTGCATGGCATGATTGCCGCCTTTACACTCAATGACACTTTGCCTGAAAATTTACAAGGATTAACAATGACGGACTCTACCCGCAGACAATTTATGACCACCGCCGGCGCACTGGCTGCCGCCGCGGCCCTGCCCGCTTCTGCGCAGGCTGCATCATCAGACTGCTCGCTGGATGCGCCCGTATTGCACATGGTGTATTTCTGGCTGGCAAATCCTGACTCAGCGGAAGATAAAGCGAAACTGATTAAAGGTTTGAAATCTCTTCAGGCAATTCCTCAGGTTCAGGCGCTGCACGTAGGTGTACCGGCCTCTACCCTGAAGCGGGATGTTATCGACAATAGTTTTCACGTGTCTGAATTGATGATGTTCAACTCTGTGGAAGATCAGGACGCGTATCAAACCCATCCTGTGCATCTGAAGTTCGTAGAAGAATGTGAGCACCTGTGGGAACGTGTTGTGGTGCGTGACTCCCTGTCAGCCTGATTTAAGCCGGTACGCGACCGGCATCACTCATGCTGACGCTAACGCAGCATCCAGCGCAAGGCGGTAACCCGCAGCCCCGAAACCGGCAATCACTCCGGTAGCCACATCAGATAAATAAGTGTGGTGACGGAAAGGTTCTCTGGCGTGGATATTAGTGAGGTGCACTTCGGTGAAGGGCACTTCGCAGCTCAGCAACGCATCCCGCAGCGCAATACTGGTATGCCCTAACGCCCCGGGGTTTATAATAATACGCTGATATTGTTGTCTGGCAGCGTGAATAGTATCTATCAGCTTGCCTTCACAATTCGACTGAAAATGTGACAGTGCCACGCCTTTCTCTTCTGCGTAAACGGTCAGCTCCGATACAATATCCTGCAATGAAGCATTGCCATATTTTTCCGGCTCCCGCATGCCTAACATATTCAGGTTAGGACCGTTCAGTAGCAATATTTTCATGGTTTTCTCCTGCAATGCGAAATGCCGGAACGGATCGTTCCGGCGCAAAAAATAGACGAGATTAGTTTGCGAAATCGCTGTCTTTGATCAGCAGTGTCAGCAACCCGGCCAGCACAACAGGAATAGTGAACACAATAAAGGTGGTAGAAAGTCCGGCACCGGATTGCAATAAGTAACCACCGGCAAAGGGCCCGATTACCGCACCGGCACGCCCTGCTCCGACGGCCCAGCCCACACCGGTGGCGCGGATCTCAGTGGGATAGAGTCTGGCCGACGTTGGCCAGAAGCCGTTGAAGCCGCCATTCAGAGTCACCCCGAGGATATACGCGGTGAGCAGAATCATTGATACGCCCATAGAGACATTGCCGAATACCATCAGGGTGACAGCAGCCAGCACGAAGAATGTAAAAATCATTTTCTGTAAGCCGAATCGCACGGAAATCCAGCCAAGCAAAATACTACCGGTGAAGGATCCCAGATTATAAGCGGCACCGGCAAAAATACCCTGTTCCAGCGGCAAACCGGCATCCACGGCAATTTTAGGGATCCAGCTGATAATGAAATACAGTGTGAAGAAACCGAAGAATACGCCGCCCCAGAGCAATAACGTGGGTCTGGCCCGCCCGTCAGTAAACAGCTTTTTCACCGATGTGCGTGCACTGTCTGCCGGTGCAGCCGGCAAAGTGGCAAGGGGAGCCGCCTTGAGTTTCACCAGAATACGGTTGATGTTATCAAGCGCATTACCCGGCTGACGCTTGAGCAGGAACTCCGGCGACTCAGGCATGAAGAAATACACCACGGGCACCATCAGCAAAGTGACAACACCCGAAATTTCAAACATTACCCGCCAGCCAAATTCAGGGATCAACCAGGCTGAGGCGAATCCTGTTGCCACCGCACCAATGGGATAGCCCGCCTGCAGAAAGGATACACAAAGATTCCGCCGTTCACGGGTGGCAAATTCACTGGTCATAGTAGCCATACTTGCCAGTATCGCGCCTACTCCAAGCCCGGTCACTACTCTGGCTGCCACCAGCTGGGGCAAAGACTGTGACCAGCCGGAAAACAACATGCCGGCACCAATAGTGGTCACGGCAAACAGAATCATCTTGCGCCGGCCAATTACATCAGCATAAGGGGCAATGAATAAACATCCGAGGGTCATACCAATAAGGGCGGCACTGAACACGGCACCAAGTACAGCGGGCTCAATGCTCCACTCCTGTGCCAGCACCGGCGCGGTGTAAGACATTAACACCACATCCATGCCATCAATCATATTCAGGGTAAAACAAATCATGACAACAAGAATTTGAAGAGGCGCCATTTTGTTATTTTCGAGCACGCCGCGAAGATGCGTCACACTTTGCTCATAATCATTCGTAACTACAGACATAAGGACCGATTCCCAAATGTTTATTTTTGATTAATATTTCGTTAAACCGTGTTGTTATCCTAAGTATTCAGCTCAGAGTTACAATTACTCTGACGTCGGTACACTATAACTTTAAGTTAACAGGCCGGTGTGGATCTCCGCGAGCTTGCTCTGCGCCGTCTCAAAACAATTACGTAAGTGATTAGACATAGACACTTCGTTATGGCGAACAAAGTATATGGATTGCCTGACATCGCCGAGGGGCACAGATACCAGGCCGGGATAACGCCCGGGTATAGCGGTATATTCCAGCGCAACGGTTAATCCCAGACGCTGCTCAGCCATGGCACAGGCATCGTCCGCATAGCGCACCATTACCGCGGTCTGTGGCTCTTTGCCAATTTCGTCAAAACCATCGCGGATTGCCTGACCCAACAGGGTTTCAGGGAAATAATTGACGATGGGATGGCCGGCAATATCCTCAAAAGTAAGCTGTTCGCGGGATGCCAGCGGGTGGTCCTCCGGCAACACCACCTGCAGACGCAGATGGGTGGAAGGGTCGGCCTGAACCAGCGGATGACTGACTTCCCCGAGAGCGATAGCAAAGTCAATGCGCCGCTGACTTACATATTCAGCCATGGCCTCGTTGGGCAGGGTCTCCAGTTTAAGCATGACATCCGGCATGACTTTTTTAATTTCAGCAAACAGCCAGGGGGCGACCACATTAGACAGGCTGGGCGTGCAGCCTATGTGAAATTGCAGATTATCGCCGCGGATAATACGTCCTATGGTATCCTCCAGCCCTTCAATACGCTGGTAAATCGGTTCGACTTCACGAAACAGTTCCAGCCCTTCCGGTGTGGGGATCAAACGCCCTTTACTTCGCTCGAACAGGGCTATGCCCATCTTGTATTCCATGTACTTAAGCAACCGGCTGATACCGGGTTGAGACACATTCAGTATTTCCGCAGCGCCGCTGATTGTCTTGGCTATCATCACAGCTCTGAATACTTCTAACTGACGAAAATTCAAATTCACTTCGTCACTCCTTACAGGTTACTTAAGCGACACAGATTAACATGAAGTTATACGATACGGACAAGCAGATCTTTTACAAGCGCGAAAACCATTTTTAACATGAATACTGAAAAATTGTCTCTGTCTATGAAGTGCCGGATTATTTATGAAACACTCTATCGCCTCAGTATGCCTGTCAGGTAACCTGAAACAGAAAATTGAAGCTGCTGCCGCTGCCGGATTCCGCGGCATTGAAATTTTTGAAAACGATTTACTGCTGTACGATGCCTCTCCGGCCGTTGTCCGGCGAATAGCAGAAGACAACAATATCGATATTATTGCGCTGCAGCCTTTCAGGGATTTTGAGTGCATGCCCCGTCAGAGCATGAAGAAAAACTACGACCGGGCGGAAAGAAAATTCGATACCATGGCAGAGTTGAACACCGACACTTTGCTGATTTGCTCAAACGTGTCGCCGGCCTGTGTTGATAACCCTGCACTGGCCGCAGAACAGTTTAACCGTCTGGCCGACAGTGCCGCTTCCCGTGGCATCAGATTAGGCTACGAAGCGCTGGCCTGGGGCCGTTACACCGCCGATTTCACCGCGGCCTGGGATATTGTGAAACAAGCTGATCATCCTAACCTGGGCATTATTCTCGACAGTTTTCATATTTTCGCGCGGGGTCGTGACCTGTCTGCTATCGCAGAGATCCCCGGCGATAAAATCACGCTTGTGCAAATTGCCGATGCGCCCTGGCTCAAACTGGATGTACTGCAGTGGAGCCGGCACTTCCGTTGCTTCCCGGGACAAGGCCAGTTTCCGGTGGTGGAGTTTATGCAGGAAGTGGCGAAGACCGGCTACGACGGCTATGTTTCTCATGAAATTTTTAACGATGAATTCCGCTCAACTCCCACTCAGGACACAGCGCTCGACGGCAAACGTTCTTTACTCTGGCTGGAAAATGAAATGGCCGGACGGGCACCGGATATCGTAGCGCCGGAGATAGCCGAAAAAGCCATTGCACCGCCTCAGGCTTCAGTGACTGATGTGGAGTTCATTGAATTTGCCACTGCCGGCAGTGCGCGGGACACCTTTTTAGAGTTGATCAGCGCGCTGGGTTTTCAGCAAACCCACCAGCATAAAAGCAAGGATGTTGCCCTGTTCCGCTGCCAGAATGTGAACTTCATCCTGAATCAGGAGCCGGACAGTTTTGCTCAGAACCACTTTCTGGTTCACGGCACTTCTGTGTGCGCCGTGGGATACCGCACAGACAATGCGCAGAATATGGTTTCACGGGCCAGCTACTTTAAATACTCCCGTTTTGAAACCGAAGCACGCCCGCAGGAAATGCAGATCCCGGGCATCCGGGGTATGAATGGCGAGCTGGTGTATTTTGTGGAATCCCCCGACAAACACCGCCGTTTCTATGATGTAGACTTTATCCCGCTGGAAACCAGCGCCCCGGCCTGCCAGGCCCCTATGCGGGTTGACCATATCACCAGTGGTATTTCTGAGTCAGAATTTTTATCTACGTCGCTGTTTTACCGCGTGCTGTTTGGTTTGAATGTGGATCAACCGCAGGATCTTATTGACCCCTACGGCCTGATTGTCAGCCGCACAGCGACCAGCCAGAATAAGAAGATCCGCCTGCCCTTTAATATGTCGCGCAGCGGTAACTCTTCAACAGAACAATTCCGCCGCAGACACGGCGGCTCCGGCGTACAGCACATCGCTATTCATTGTGATGATATTCTCAGTTACATAGAACATGTGGACCAGAAGTACATTCTTGATATTCCGGAAAACTACTATGATGATCTTGAGGCGCGTTTCGACTTAACACCGGAACTGTCACAAAAGATGCGTCAGTACAATTTGCTGTATGACGAAAGTCCCACAGGTTACTTCCTGCATTGCTACACCATTGACGTTAACGGATTATTCTTTGAAATTGTCCAGCGTCATCAGTATGGCAACTATGGCGAAGCCAATGCCCATGTGCGTATTGCCGCCCAGACCCGTGCCAGAATGAAACAGGCCGCACCGGAATGAGTCAAGCATAACAGCGATAACGGGGCAGCCATCAGACTGCCCCTTATTCATCTAATGTAGCCATACTTCCGGACCTGAACTTGCTGACGCAATTTGCTGTAACATAGCGTTTATGACTTTCGAACCGGAAACCAGCTACCCATGAAAACTGCTTTTCTTTTTTTAATCTTTTGTTTGTTCAGCCGGATGATTTGCGCCGGCGAATTCAGCGCCGCGAATATAGAAATCACCACACCTTATCGAGCACCGGTAATGATTCAGGGGCCTATGCCCATTGAAGCTGAATATTTTGCCAGTCTTCTCACCGGCGTCACCATAGAGAAATCAGGCACCGCCACCTTCTATAAAGGTTTGCTGAATAATTACCCTGTTGTGGTCGCGCAAACCGGCAAAGGCCTTGAGAATACCGCTGCAGCCACTGCGGTGGGCATCACCCGGTATCATCCTGTAGCCATTATTAATCAGGGCACTTCAGGCGGTCACGATCCGGCTTTGCTGGTCGGTGATATTGTGCTCGGAAAACGTGCACTGAACGCAGGAAATTTTAAAACCCCATTCAGGGAAAAGGGTGAAGGCTCTGCGCCATTAAGCTGGAAGCCTATGGACTTACTGGCCTCTTCAGGCAGTGCCGGTGAGGGGGAGTCGGCAAAGAAATCAGAGAGGATCCGCTATTATATGGGTGACAGTAAACTGCTGGAATCCGCCCATGCAGTAAGCGGTCAATACAAACGGGGAAAAGTAACGGAAGGCACTATCGCCAGCGCAAATTTCTGGAATAACGAGTTAGACCGGATTGCCTGGCTCCATGAACACTTCGGTACCAGTACAGAGGAAATGGAAACCGCCGCAGCGGCACAGATTGCTCACGCGTATGATGTACCGTTTCTGGGAGTGCGGGTGTTATCAAACAACCTGACTAACGGCGGACACTACGATCCTTCAACGGCTAAGGACTGTCAGCAGTTTGTCCGTGACCTCGTTACCCATTACATCGCATCATTAGAGGCGAAATAAGCAGACTGTTTTTGAGCCGCAGATTGTTGCGGCTCTTTTCAGTAAAGCCGGATTATTTAAGTTCGATATCACTGCGCGAGGGCAACGCATCAAACGCACCGTACTTTGATACCGCATGGGCGCCGCAGCGGGTAGCAAAACGCAGAGAAGACATAATGCTTTCAAAGTTGCCTGCCCAGGCCACAAAAGACGCTTTATCCTGCACTACTTCTGCTAACGTGAATAAGAACCCGCCCACAAAGGCATCACCAGCTGCCGTGGTATCTACTGCACTGACAGGTGGCGTAGGATAAATACCGTTGGTGTCGTGACTGTAAAAAGCCACCGGATTTGCGCCATCCGTAACCAATACCAGCGACACACCGCTGTCCATCCAGTTCTGAATCTGCCCGTCGATATTCGACTCGCCATACAGCTCAATGAGTTCCTCTTTACTGGCCTTTATCACATCCACCTGTTTAGCCGTTTCATCAATAAAATACGGTGCCAGGGAAGGCTCTGCCCAGAATGCCGGACGTAAATTAATATCCAGACACAGAATGCTGCCTGCCGCTTTGAATCCGTCGATAGCAGACAAGGTGACTTTACGTAAATCCGGCGTGCTCACTGAGCCCGAGCAGAAACTGACAATGCGGGGTTTCTCAAATAATGCAGGCACCAGGTCCGCTTCTGAGATATCAGTATGGGCCGCATTGTCGATATAAAAATCGAAAGATCTTTCACCGTCAGCATCCAGGCCGACAAAAGCCAGAGCGGTTTTTCCTTTTTCAGAATACGTAGTGAAAGCAGTATTCACCTCAAGGGCTTCCAGTGTACGGTGCAGATAATGACCAAACTGATCTTTCCCCAGCTTACCGAACAGATAGCTTTCGCCACCCAGTTTGGCAACTGCAACAGCCACATTCGCAGGTGCGCCTCCGGCAAATTTTCTGAAGCTTTCCGTTGCGTCTGTAATTCCGGGCTGTCCCTTGTCAGACAGCATGTCGATTAAGGCTTCTCCCATGCATAACACTTGCATTTGCATTCTCCTTACTGATTGTGCAACAGATAAAACCGGCTTACTGGAAAAGCAAACCTGCGAGATTGATATCAAAGCGCAGCCCCAGCACCACGGCATCACTTAAGTCTTCCTGTCTGGCTTTGTCGCCAAACTGATCGGGATTAACGATGTAGTGGATGTTGGGCTGAATGCGGATGTTGTCGTTCACATGAATACCGTAACTCAGTTCCATCATCGCCTGCATACTGGCGGGACGGCCTGAACCTTCGTTAAGGTTGCGCAAAATAAACTGGTCTTCAATGGCGTCATGACTGTAATGTTGCTCTGTATACACAAAGGCGACCGTATCTTTATCGCGGCCCGGGAATGTCCCCCGCTTCACAAAACCGGCCTTAAAATAAAAATCTTCAATCAATTCACCGGAGGTGCCGGTCAGCACAGCACCAAACAAGGTGACGCTGCGCTGAGAGTTCAGATCGGGTCTCAACACGGTTTGTTCAAATCTTGCAAATACACCGGAACGACCATTGCGGGTGGCGTAATCATTTCCGCTCAATGCGGCATAATCACCGTTCTCGTCTTTTGACGGGTCGGTATAATCAGCACCGTCATACCAGCCCCCCACTTCATAGCGGCGCGGATAGTCATCATTGTCCCATGTCGTCTGATACCCCAGCGTGACAGGTAACACCACCCCGGTAGAATCTTCAACTCCCCAGTCCAGGCCATGATCGTCTGACGCCTGGTGAGGAGTATTTTCTTCGTAAACACCGGCATGGAAATAGGTTTTGTCGTTCAGCCAGAATTTAGCATGACCGCCCCAGCTGGACACCGGCCACCAGGTAAAGTTACTGGTACGGAACACGAATGTGGGATTGCCGCACGCAGAATTGGTCTGAAAATACTGACACAGCTCCGAACCCAGAAAACTGATATTGGCGACAGTGCGGCCGGCTTCAACCTGAAGTTGCCCGTCAAGAAAGTGTTTTTCTACGGTAAAACGGGCCAGACGGCTGTTCTGTCCGCCATAAATTTCCTGCACCGATGTACTGTTACCAATGTATTTTGGTGCAAGGTTTTGTCCGTGACGGTTAGTCACTGCCACATGGATTGTGGTGTCTTTCCAGTCAGATGCCTTCTCCATGTCGAAATCTGCACCCACAAAAAGCTGCCCTGCATAGGCGCTGCCCCGTTGTTGGCCGCCATTCACATTCGCTGCCGCTTCGCCGGTATAGCTGGCCTGGAAATTAACGTAATCAGGCATATCCTTGGCACTTACCTGCCCGGAGGCAAGAAGCAGAGCGATGGTTGCACCACAGGTTGAACCGGCCTGAGACACCTTTGTCATCAGCGGTTTACGGGAGGAAATTTCAGATATCAATGAAGGAAAAAAACGCATGCAGCATCCCCTGGCAAAGTGTGATTTCAATCCACAACACGATCACACCGTGTTAACAGTGACTTCAAGGAGACGCAATTTAATGCAGCTGAATTATTAAATCAACTATATTTATTTAATAATTATTGACGAATTGTTAAAGACTGTACTGCGCGAGTAAGGGCAAATTGGCGCTACCAAAGGACTGGGCATCCGCCCCGACCGAGCCTCCGCGTAAGGTTAACGAAGATAATCCCCGGAAGTCAGCCGACTGTAACAGCTGCCCGCAGCGACTGAGCAATTCTGCTTTGATGTTATCGGGAAGTGCCCCCTCAATAATCATCGCATCAAGGTCCAGGAAGGCATGGGCACTCATGGCACTGTGCACAATGCCGGTAGCCACAGAGTCCAGCCATTCGCTGATCCCGGGCACATCTTCAGGCCATACTTGTTGCCTTCCATGCAGGAATGCCGTGTCCTGCCCCGCCTCTTTCAGGGTTTTCTCCAGCAAGTATATTGATGCCACATCAAGAAGCTGGCCGCCGGCAAGACTGCCCGGATAAGGCAGGGAGCCCACCGCGCCGGCATTACCGTGACGACCGGTATGTAACTGCCGGTTCAGTACCATACCGCCGCCGATGAAGGTGCCGACAAAGCAATACAGGTAATCATTGAGATCCCGGTGTTCGCCAAACCAGAGTTCGGCAGCACAGGCTGCGGTGTCATCGTTGCACAGATAAACTGGCAAATCTGTGATCTTCTGAATGGCAGCAGGAACATCAAAGTCCTGCCACTCTGACAATGCCTCTTCCGGCGCGCCGGCCTGCTCGCTCCAGCGCCAGATTTCAAATGGCATGGCGACACCCACACCGCTCACACGCAGTTTCTCCCCGTCACTTAAGGTTGATAACATCGCCCGAATCCCCTTTTCTGCGAAGCGGATCATTGCATCCACGGCCGGATAGTCCCACTGCTCCCGAAGTGACGAGCGTACTTTGCCGCAAAAATCGATAAGGGTGATCTGAATACTCCGGCGACCAATTTTGATACCGACCCCGAAAGCCCCGTCTGCCTTAAGGGAGAAGGGTACGGAGGGTTGTCCGCGCTTGCCTCTTTGGGGTTCTCCCCGCAACAAAAGCCCGTCTTCTTCCAGCTTATTGATTATGACGGTGGCGGCCTGGGCTGACAGGCCTGTTTCATTGGCTATACGGGCTTTGGGCAATTCCTGATGCTGACGGATCAGCGTCAGAATGCGGCGTTCGTTCAGTGCCCGCAGACCAGACTGGCCTTTCAGCGGGGTGCTTTTTTGCCAGAATCCATGGGGTTCAACTTGCTGGCCGGAAGAATTTGCAGGCATATGAGACATCTTATTTTCATTAAATCAACAACGTATAGTAGTCCTTCCATTCCCTGCTGCCTAGTCCCCTGGCAAAATGCCTCCTGAAAGTCATCCCGGAGAAAGAAAAACAATTAAATAAATTATGTTGATTTATTGACACATAAAATTTTTGTTGTTTAAATCGCTTAACTAATTGTTTACATGCTGAGGAATGACCGTGCAAAAACGCGCGCCACTGGTTTCTAAAGAAACGCTTGTCCCATTCATTTTGCTCACCATCTGCTTTGCAGCCTGGGGCGTTGCCGCCAACATGACGGACCCGCTGGTAAAGGTATTCAGTAAAATATTTACCATGTCGTCATTACAGTCTGCACTGGTGCAGTTCGCCTATTACGGCGCTTACTTTTGTCTGGCAATTCCCGCAGCATTCATTAACAAACGTTTTTCCTACAAAACAGGTGTGTTAACAGGCCTTGGCTGTGCTGCCACCGGTGCGTTCCTGTTCTACCCCGCCAGCCAGACCATGACTTACGGTTTCTTTCTGGCGGCTCTGTTTGTTCTTGCCGGCGGCCTGTCGATTCTGGAAACCTCTGCTAACCCTTATGTTATGGCCATGGGATGCGAAAAAAGCGCAACCCGACGCTTAAACCTGGCCCAGGCGTTTAACCCAGTGGGCACAAACTTAGGGGTTTTCCTGGCGGCAACTCTTATCTTACCCAACCTTAATCAGGCTTCAGCGGAAGAGCGGGCGGCGATGTCGGTTGCAGAATTAAAATCGGTCATTGGCGCTGAGCTCGACGCCGTTATGCTGCCTTACGTAGGCATGGCCTGCGTACTGGTGCTGGTATGGATTGCCATTGCATGTATTAAAACGCCGGTGAACGAGTCCACAGAATCCCGCAGTGAAAATGTGCAGCTGGGCGCATCACTGAAACGTTTGCTGGGTAACCGTCACTATCGTTTAGGTGTGCTGGCTCAATTCTTTAATGTCGGCGCGCAAACCTGTGTATGGACTTTCACAATCCAGTACGCCATGAAAGCCGTGGGCGGTAACGAAGTAGATGGCGGACAAATTCTGCAGTACAGCATGATTGTGTTTCTGATTTCCCGGTTTGTCATGACCTGGCTGATGCAGTTCCTTTACCCTGCCCGCCTGCTGATGATCATGTCACTAGTTGCCGCTGGACTGTGTATCATCATGACTCAGTCACCGGATTTCATTGGCGTCATTTCACTGGTATCAATCTCTGCCTGTTTGTCTTTGATGTTCCCGACGATTTACGGCATCGCACTGGACGGACTGGGCGAAGACACCAAACTGGGCGCGGCTGGTCTGGTCATGGCCATCCTGGGCGGTGCAATTCTGCCACTGTTTCAGGCCGCACTTATCGATTCATCCGGCATCGTCGTGTCATATATCGTACCGGCCATCTGCTTCCTGCTGGTTGCCGGCTATGGATTGTTCGACATTAAGTCTCACCCTACACGGGTTGCCCATTCAGATGGTTCTGAAAAGGTTGCGTCAGAGGATCAGTTGATGGCGAAGTGATGGGCTGGGTAATTGATATAAAGTATTGAAAGGCGACATTTGTCGCCTTTTTTTGTGGGCGTTTTTTGTCAATGAATAATGTATGTGTGGACTGATTTTCACATGATGTACTACACTGTAATACAGAATCTTTGGAGGTAACGTATGAGTATTACGAGTGTCCGTCTCAATGACGATATAGAGAAGCCACTGGATTCTCTTGCGAAAAAGCTGGATCGAAGTAAAAGCTACCTTATCAATCAGGCGGTGAGGGAGTTCATTGCCAGACAAGCTGTTGATGACGCCCGATGGGAAGAAACACTTGAAGCAATAGAGTCAGTCAACAGGGGAGAGCTGATTGATGATTCAGAAGTAAATACATGGCTCAATAGCTGGGGTTCAGACAAACTGAAGAAAACGCCTTCAATATGAAACTTCAGTATACGCCGCAAGCGGTGGATGATTTGAAACGTTTACACGACTTCGTAGTATTAAAAAGCCCGTTAGCTGCAAGAAAAATTGCAATTGAAATTCAGGACGCAGCGGAAAGGCTAAAGCACTTTCCGGAAATAGGCTTACCGGTTCTGGCAAGCCCTTCACCAGAATGTTTCAGAGATCTCTATATTGGCAATTACACGATTCGCTACCAAATAAAATCGGCCGGGCTCATCTACATTCTGCGGATCTGGCATAACAAAGAAACCGAAAAAGATTCATAAGTAAGAAAGCGGACAAATGTTTTTCCTGTCCGCATCCCAACTAATTATGGCTTCATGTGCCGGCATCACATCAACCGGTTAACCCCTGACAACAGCGCTTTAATAGCGGCAGTGATGATATTGCTGTCGCTGGCACAGCCGAAGGTGGAATCTGCTCCCTGCAGTTTCACTTCAATATAGCAGACAGCTTTTACGCCTGCGCCCTCACCCACCGCGTGCTCGTGATAATCTGCTACCTCCACATTTTTATTCAGGAAAGTGCTGAGCGCATTGGCCGCTGCTTCAACCGGACCGTTACCACTGCCCTGTATAGTGTAAACTTCGTTATTCAGGGCAAACTGAATACTCACCGATTGCTCCCCGCTTGCCACCGACGTAATCGTGCTGCCGGTATAGGCGAAAGGCGTTGTGGCATCGAAATATTCCTGCTCAAAGACTTCTTTCATCCGTTTTGCCGACATTTCTTTACCGGTGCTGTCGTTTTCACGCTGCACGGTGCGGCTGAATTCGATTTGCAGTTTTCGCGGCAGTTGCAGATTCGCTTCCTGTTCCAGTAAGAAGGCCACACCACCTTTACCGGATTGGCTGTTTACACGGACAACCGCTTCAAATCCGCGCCCCACATCTGCCGGATCGATGGGTAAATAAGGCACACGCCAGCGACCGTCTTTACTCTGTACCGCCATCCCTTTTTTGATAGCATCCTGATGTGAACCGGAAAAAGCGGTGTAAACCAGTTCCCCGGCATAAGGATGACGGGGATGCACAGGCAACTGATTGCACTCTTCCACCAGCTTGCGAACCTGATCGATATCAGAGAAATCCAGTTCCGGTGACACGCCCTGGGAATACATGTTCATTGCCAGAGTCACAATATCCACATTGCCGGTGCGTTCGCCATTGCCGAACAGGCAGCCTTCGATACGGTCAGCTCCCGCCATTAACGCCAGTTCAGCTGCAGCCACAGCAGTCCCCCGATCGTTATGCGGGTGCACACTCAACACAATACATTCCCGCTGATTGAGGTTGCGGTGCATCCATTCAATCTGGTCGGCATAGGTATTCGGCGTATTCATTTCCACCGTCGCCGGTAAGTTGATAATGATTTTGTTCTCAATTGTCGGCTGCCAGATGTCCACCACCTCATCCACGACCTCTTTAACAAAGTCGATTTCGGTACTGGAAAACACCTCAGGAGAATACTGATAAGTCCAGTTGACTTCCGGTGCACCGGCGGTCAGTTCCTTCACCCGGCGGGTACCGGTCAGTGCGATGTCTTTCACCCCTGCTTTATCGGTGTTGTACACAATCTCACGGAAGTCCGGCGCAAGGGGATTGTACATGTGCAAAATAGCATTGCGGGCGCCCCGTAAGCTTTCAACAGTACGCTCAATCAATTCATAGCGGGCCTGAGTCAGCACTTCTATGGTGACGTCATCAGGAATATGGTTACCTTCGATCAGTAGCCTGACAAATTGAAAGTCGATATCTGATGCCGATGGAAAACCCACTTCGATTTGTTTAAAACCAACAGACACCAGTTTTTTAAAGAAACGCAATTTGGTTTCAATCGACATCGGGTCGATAAGCGCCTGATTGCCATCGCGGAGATCCGTACTCATCCAGACAGGCGCCTGTGTAATGGCATTGTTTGGCCACTGACGTTCAGGTAAAGATACGCCAATGAATCGCTGATATTTGGTGTGAGGATGAGTAAGCATGAAACGAAGACTCCGGGATGAATAACGGTTCACGTAGTGTACGCGATATCTGTTGGCAGAGGATTGCTTTCACTTGCTTACTTTACACCCGTAAAGCAATAATATAGCTCAAAACATTACCATAATGACTTTTAATGCCAGATGGGAGAGCGAAAGTGGAATTAGACAAGACTGACAAACAAATACTGGAAACGTTGCAAAAACACGGTCGTATCTCAAATCAGGAACTGGCTGAAGCTGTTAACCTTTCTCCTTCCCCCTGCCTGAGGCGGGTAAAGCAACTGGAAGACAGCGGCTTTATTGACGGCTATGTTGCGCTGGTTAATGCGCGAAAATTGGGACTGACCCTGGTATCGTTTATTCAGATCGTCATGGACAAGCACACCCCTGAGCGATTCGGGAAGTTCGATAATGCCATTGCCACCTTTCCTGAAGTACTTGAAAGCCATTTGATCACCGGCCAGTCTGCAGATTATTTGTTAAAAGTCATCGTAAAAGACATGGATGACTTCCAGCAGTTCCTGCTTAATAAACTCACCCGCGTAGAAGGTGTCAGCGGCGTGCATTCCTCTTTCGTGCTGAAATCCCCCAGGAAAAGTACCGCTGTGCCCGTGTACAGGTAAGACTGCGCCGGGGATTCGGAAGGGAGTTTAGTCAATGTTGATATTCCTCACCTCATTAATCGCATTAAAAACGGCCGGAAACCCTAACGCAGGAAGGCAGTGAACCAGCGCCCCAATCATCTCTGGCTTAGTGTTACCCACAATCAAATTGCCTCTTGCATGGGAGGCAAGTTGCTTTTCCGCACCAAGTGTAGCTAATGTGATGAGCGCAACCAGTTCACGGGTTTGGTTGTCGATGGCACTTCTTGTATAAAAGTCACCAAATAAAAGTTCGGTGAGATAAGCAGGCAACTTCTCATCATAGGGTTCAGGTAGATCTGCAAACGCGTTTTTAATTTCGTTGCCGTAAATGGGCACCTGTATGGCTAATCCCGCCTGGTACCTGCTTTCACTGCTATTCCTGGCCTGTGATGGCAAAGGCAGCACTATTCCCTTTTCATTGAATACTTCGTTAACTGCAACGAGGGCATTCTCTATTTTAGGGAATCCGGTAAAAGGTGCTGCCACATACAGCGATTCGCGAATCGTAACCGGCGCGATTCCATCATCAATTGCCAGACGCACTTGCCTCTTAAGTTGAGGGAACGACTGCTGAACGGCAAGTGCCGTTATCAGGCTAATGTGCTTTTGCAAAGGGGTAAGCACATCCTGCGCGCCCAAGTCGTTCTCAACAAAGTTATTCTGAATCGCCATGAATTCAGGATCGGTTTGTTCTGTTGTTCTCATTGTCATCATCGTATTCTCCATTGAGTGACACCCTGCCAAAAGCACCAGCGACACTATAAAACTCTGGAATTTCATAATATGACCTTCTCGATTATTACCGGTACTGTGTTGGCGACATGCCCACGTTGCGTTTAAAGAAGCGGGTAAAGTGCTGGGGATGACTGAAACCCAACTGATACGCCACCTGAGCTATGCTCAGGGAGGGGTTGGCCATTTTCTGCTTAGCAATGCTGGTTAACCACTTTTCAATAAACGCCTTTGCAGATATCCCGGTTTCAGACTTGATGGCATCACCAAAATAGTTCGGTGACAGATGCAGTCTACTGGCGAAATATTTCACCGTAGGAAGTCCGACAGATTCCGTTTTACCCTGCTCGACATACTGTTGAAGTTCGTTTTCGAACCTGACTAATAATTCAGTCGGTGGCTTATTAACACTGTCTTCAAGACGGGAGGCAGCGCGATTACACTGAGACAGGATCAGGCGGATGTAATTGGCAATAACTTCCCGGGTTAATCGGGGATTTGAATACTCCCCTTCCGGTGCTGTTGAGACCTCAGTCTGCAGCATACTGAAGAGCCGAATTAATTGTTCTCTGACTTCAGCGGTCACAGGCACTGCCGCATTACTTTCATAATGGAAAAGCCTGTTCTTATCTAAATGTAATGCCTGCCCGGCGACAAAATCAGGATGAATGGCGATTACCCAACCTTTAGGGCGGTAGAGTTCGGTCTGATGCTGAGAGAACACCTGACCCGGCGCAATGAATAAAAGAGAATCTCTGCAAAAATCGTAGCGACCTCTGCCATACTGAATGCCCTCACATTCACTTTCTTTCAGAAAGATCAGATACAAACCGCTCAAGTATTCATGAGGAATGAACGGCGTAGAGTAAGCCTGATTCAGAACTGAAACATGCTCGTGATACGTTGCCTGCCCCCGTTCTTCGTTAAACTGGCGGATAGAGTTAAGCTGCCCGATTGTGTTTGGCTTAGTCATACGATTACTTCTTGCCTGGCCAGACAAACGGCTCTCCCGGAGCCAGAACTTTAATGCGTTCAGGATTGGTAACCCTGGTCAGCAAAGCATTGGGGTCGCCATTAAACGGGCTGAAATCAGGGGCATTTACCGAGCCCCAATGATGCAGGAGTAATATTGCTTCTGGATAAGCGTTTGCCAGCTTCACAGCGCCTTCAAAGGTAAAATGCCACTCGCTGTCGGAAAAGTCGAAAAGGATAATGTCCGGCGCAGGAGCATACGTAAGTTGTTCCGGCATCAGTCGTGAGTCGCCGGTTGCCCAAATCGTCCCTTCCTCTGTTTGGATCCAGAACCCTGCGCTGTCTTCATCTTTGAACACTCTGTCTGCCGCATCCGGATAGGCATTTTGCCAGGCATGATCGGCAGGCATGACCTTTACATCCACATTACGATTAATCTTAAAACTATTGCCAATATCGTGCCCTGCACCATTAAATTCATGCTGTTGCATCAGGCTGCCAACATATCGGGTGGAATGCATCACTGTATTGGCGTCATTCAGCTTTGATAGGGTTGGAATACTGAAATGGTCGTTATCCGCATGGGTAACCAGAATGGCGTCGAGTGCCGGTACATTGTCAGAACGAATGGGAAAATCAATCATGACCTCCATGTCAAAGCCTTCCAACAATGGATCGACCATGAATGTCGTACCATGGGAATTTATCAGAAAACCGGCGAGACCCAGCCAGTAAAAAGTGGTGGTATCGGAATCACCAAAAGCCTCACGGGTAAGCGGCAGCGTAGCTTCAGGCTTCGCCTGCCCCGCTTCGCTATAAATCACATTTTGAAAAGCCTGGGTAGTGTCTGAAGTTGCCTGTGCAGAACTGGCTATCAGGGCGGTTATGGTAAAGATGGTTTTAGTTAATGGTGACTTAGCAAACATGAAAACAGCCTTTTTGAACTTTGGACCTGTAATCACTTTAGCACCCGGAATCCAGTTTAACGCCATCCTAATTACGGTATTTCCTACCATTTTTACTGCATTATAAAAAATACTAAAAGGTGTTTTTACGTGCCAGTTACCACTATTACGGTATTGCCTATCAGAACTACGGGCGTTCGGGTCAGAGTATTGCCAATTCGCAGACGGCTGGATTAACTATCAAATGTATTAGATCGCAAAGACCAAGGTTCTTAATCTTCTGAGGAGAAACCGATGCGTTCAGACCAACCAGCGAACCCGTCCAGGCGGGACTTTGTCAAATCGACGTCTACGGCAGGAATAGCAGCAGGCGTCAGCACTCAGTTTCCATCAACGGCAATGGCGCAATTATCATTACCCGATGTTCGTGAAAAAGCGTTTACGCAACAGGTAACACTAACAATCAATAGTCGAAATCATACGTTAGAAATTGATACACGAATGACCCTGCTGGATTTGTTACGGGAAAAATTAGCGCTCACCGGCACAAAAAAAGGATGCGACCACGGCCAGTGCGGCGCATGCACCGTGCTGGTAAACGGCACCCGCATTAATGCGTGCTTATCGCTGGCCGTGATGCACGGCAACGATAAAATCACAACCGTCGAGGGCCTCGGAACGCCTGACAATCTTCACCCACTTCAGGATGGCTTTGTAGAGCATGATGGCTATCAGTGCGGGTACTGCACATCAGGACAACTCTGTTCCGCTATTGGGATGCTTTCGGAAGCCCGACAAGGTATGCCAAGCCATGTAACGCCGGATCTGATCATTCCGGTTGCGCTTAGCCGTGATGAAATTAAAGAAAGAATGAGTGGCAACCTCTGTCGTTGCGGCGCTTATCAGAACATTTGCAATGCCATCGAAGATTATGCGGAGCGTAACCGTGAGACCGTTTAATTTCATCACAGCAGAATCACCGCAACACGCCTTATCGCTTGTAGCAGAGAACAAAAATGCGAAGTTTATAGCGGGCGGAACAAACCTGCTTGATCTGATGAAGCTTGAGATAGAGGCGCCTCCTCTGCTGGTAGATATATCAAAAACAGGTCTCGATAAGATAGAGAAGCGTGAAGACGGGCGTATCGCCATCGGTACGTCAGTCACGAACAGTGCCCTGGCTGCCGATATGAATATACGACGGGACTATCCAGTGTTGTCCCGTGCATTACTGGCCGGTGCATCCGGACAGTTACGAAACAAGGCAACGACAGGCGGAAACCTGCTACAACGTACCCGCTGCCCGTATTTTTACAACACAGCTCAGGCCTGTAATAAACGACTGCCTGGCAGCGGATGTTCGGCGAAAGGCGGATTCAGTCGTCAGTTAGCAGTGATAGATGTCAGCGATGCCTGTATTGCTTCCTTCCCAAGTGACATGGCAGTGGCGCTTCGGGTGCTTGATGCTGAGATCGAGTTGTGCAGCCTGACAGGCACCAGAATAATTCCAATTCGCGACTTTTATCATGGCGCGACTACCCAGCCTCATATCGAGACGGTTATCAGGCGCGATGAACTAATCACGAGGATCATTCTGCCCCGCCCCATTGGTGGTAGCCACTTCTACGAGAAAGTCCGCGATCGGGCCTCGTATGCATTTGCTCTGGTGTCCGCTGCTATGGTTTTCCTGCCCGATGGTTCAGCCAGGGTGGCTTTAGGCGGTGTAGCGCCTAAACCCTGGCGGGTGGAGTCTGCAGAGCAACTGCTTACTACTGATATTGATGAATATGTGCGTATTGCATTTTCAGGGGCCTCATCAACCCACGAGAATCAATTCAAAATTCCGCTTGCGAAGCAAATTTTAACAACACTGATAAACGAGCACAAAGAGGCGATGGCATGATCTTCGATAAAGCAGGTGAAAATGTTTTTGACCAGCAACGGGTGGTCGGAAAGCCACAGCGCAGAATTGATGGCCCGCTGAAAGTATCCGGAAGCGCTACTTATGCCTACGAACAGCAACTTAACCGGAAGCTGGTTTATGGCTATATCGTGGGTACTCAGATAGCGTTCGGAAAAATTTCCGGGATAGATGACCGAAAAGCGCGGAGTGCCGAAGGGGTAATCGACATTATCACCTATCAGAACGTGCCTGAAGTCGGCACCGGGGCTTTTCTCTCAGCGAAGGCCCTGGGCGGACCGCAAATTCAACATTATCATCAGGCCGTTGCCATAGTGGTGGCAACTACCTTCGAACAAGCCAGAGCAGCGGCTGCCGCTTTAGTTGTGCATTATAAACGAGAAAATGGTCAATATAGTCTTGAATCACTGGCAGCCAGCGCTCCCTTGTCGAAAAGTGGTGCTTTCAGGCCCGAGCCGGTGACGTCACTGGGTGACTTTGAAAGCGCGTTTCACCGCGCTGCCTTTAAGGTGGACGAGACTTACACCACTCCTGATCAGTCGCACGCCATGATGGAACCCCATGCGACGTTGGCATACTGGGAGAACGACTTATTGCATTGCTGGACAGGCGTGCAGCAATTAAATTGGGGCGTGCGAGATTTGGCTCTTGCACTGGGTGTACCGAAAGAAAAAATAAGAATGCGGGCACCATTCATTGGGGGAAGTTTTGGCGTAAAAGGCACGGTGATGTCAGATACCGTACTAGCCGCACTTGCCGCACAAAAAACCGGTCTGGCAGTGAAGGTGACTCTCCAGCGTCCTCTTGTAGCGAATAATACTGCGCACCGCCCGGCAACCATTCAGCGGGTCCAGTTAGGCGCAAATCCCGACGGTAAATTAATCGCGATTGGTCACAAAAGTGTATCGGGGAATATTCCGGGCGGTCGCCCGGAAGCCGCAGTGCTTTCAACCCGATATCTTTATCATGCCGATAACCGGCTAACTGAATTAAAACTCGCTGAACTCAATCTTCCCGAAGGCAGCGCAATGCGAGCGCCGGGAGAAGCTCCCGGGCAGATGGCATTAGAAATAGCCATGGATGAGCTTGCAGAAAAGCTCGGTATTGACCCTGTTGAACTGCGAATTATCAATGATACACAGTTCTCACCAGAACATCCGGATAAGCCCTTTTCCAAACGCAATCTGGCGCGATGTCTTAAACGGGGCGCTGAAGCATTCGGGTGGCAACATCGTTCAGCAAAATCCCGGCAACAGAAAACGGGACGATGGTTGAAAGGAATGGGCGTATCTTCAGCCATTCGCGGTGCGCCTGTGATGCCGTCTGCAGCACGGGTAACACTGCAATCAGACGGGCGTCTGAATGTTAAAACCGACATGACCGACATTGGCACAGGCACCTACACCATCCTTGCTCAGACCGCTGCAGACATGTTCGGACTCACAACGGCAGACATAGATGTACAACTGGGAGACTCTGCGTTCCCTGAATCACCGGGAAGCGGCGGTCAGTGGGGAGCGGCATCGTCAACTGCGGGTGTCTATGCCGCATGCGTAGCGCTACAGGAAAAGCTCGCTGATAAAATGGGCGTGTCACTCAACGATCTCTCCTTTTCCAACGGGCAGATAGTCGTGAACGGTAAGTCTGTCGCTTTGCAAACACTTATCCGTGAGGGAGAGATCAGCGCAGAAGCAAAAATGGAATACGCGGAAAGCCGAAAGCAGTTTGAACATCAAACCTTCGGCGCCCATTTTGTAGAAGTCGCAGTGAATGAACTGACCTTTGAAGTGAGAGTGAAGCGCATGTTGGCCGTGTGTGACGCGGGCAGAATTATTAATCCCAAAGCAGCAGAAAACCAGGTGCTGGGCGGGATGGTTATGGGGCTGGGTGCAGCACTCATGGAAGAATTAGTGGTTGATGAACGTCTCGGCTTTTTTGTAAACCACGATCTGGCAGGCTATGAAATTCCGGTACACGCCGATATTCCCGAGCAAAAAGTCATCTTTATCGACGATGTGGACGAATACGCCGGTCCGCTAAAAGCCAAAGGTGTAGGAGAACTTGGATTAACCGGCGTCGCCCCGGCTATTGCCAACGCAATATACAACGCCACAGGGATAAGGGTGAGAGATTATCCAATTACGTTGGATAAACTTTTAGCCAGTTCCAATTCCATTTGATAACAAAATCATCCTTAGAAAGACATTTCAGTCATGAGGAAATTTTCTTAGAATCGCGTCAATATTATCGATATGACTGCCCACACTATCTCTTAAAAGTAACCCGGCTTGTGTCACCGATACGCTCCGGGTTGTTCTTGTCAGTAACCGGATACCCAAATCATCTTCCAGGCTCTGTATTGAGTGACTAAGAGCCGAAGAAGAAATCCCAAGTTGTGCCGCTGCACGTTTAAAACTCCTTTCTTCTGCGACCACCAAAAAATACCGTACTGCGGTAAAGGATATTTTTTTCATGTTACGAGGGTTCCTTGCTGTAGCGCAGCGTATCTACAACCAAATTCATGGCTCTGGAGGGATGTCGCCTGTTCGGATAATACAAGTGCAGCCCTGGCCACAAGGGACACCAGTCTTTGAGAACAGATATTAACTCACCGGATGCAATCATTGGCTGAACCATGTCCTCCGGAAGAAAAGCAAGACCATATCCGGCTTTCACCGCTTCAAAAACGTCATAGGCATTATTAAAAATAATGCTGCCATTGACCGCAATTTGAATACTTTTCCCTTTCTTTTCAAACTCCCATTCATATAGCCCGCCATAAGTTGACGTTCGAAGATTGACGCATTGATGATCTGCAAGATCGTAAGGCGAGAAAGGAATTTTTTTATTTTCAAAATATTCCTTCGAACCCACCACGACATTTTGCATATCCGGACCAATACGAACAGAAATCATATCCAACGCAACCTCTTCGCCAAAACGAACGCCAGCGTCAAAATTGCGGGATACAATATCGACACTTTCGTATTCATTACTAATTTCAATCTGAAGCTTTGGGTAATGCTTAACAACGTCCTTTAGTTTTGGCCATATTATTGTTTTTATCGCATAATCAATGGCTGTAATCCTTACGACACCACTCACTTCCTCTTGCATGTCAGTGAGTTTTCTCATCGCAGTTTCAATGGCATCGTACTCACCGCTGAGTTGCTCAAAAAGCCATGAACCTTTTTCTGTCGGTTCCACCCCCCGACTTTTTCGGATAAACAAACTGACTCCCAACTTGTCTTCCAAACGCTTTATTTTTGCACTAAGTGTCGGTTGAGAAACCCGCAATTCTGCAGCAGCCTTCGTTAAAGAACCCGCTCGCAGAACAGCGATGAAGTCGTATAAATCGTTGTGTAAGTTCTGAGACACAAACCAATCCTATATCAAGCCAGTTTTAGCGATGAATATTATCAAACCAGATTAGTGAAAAATATCTATACCAGCATAAAGATTATCCTCCTACTCAATAACTCCAGCATTTTCTATGATTCACCAATCAAATACTTTTTCTTGCTTTAAGTTCTGTTCGCCCATTGCGACTCTTACAACAAGCAAAAATAAATTTCACAACGATAAGGAATCTCTATGCAATTTAACTTTCAGGACAAAGTTGCACTCGTTACTGGCGGTGCATCAGGAATAGGCCTGGCAACGGTGCAGGCATTTTTCAAAGCCGGAGCAAAAGTAGCAATTGTCGACCGCGATTTACGCAGTGCAGAGTTGGCAGCGCGTGAGTTGAGTAGCTCCTCTGACGAAGCGCTTGCCGTTCAATGTGACGTTGCAGTTCCCGAAGAAGTCGAAGAAATGGTGTCTAACGTTATCAAAACCTTCGGGAAAATAGACATTGCTTTTAATAACGCGGGCGTTCAAAACCAACTGGCTGAAACCGCCGATGCCACGGTTGAGGACTTCGACAGAGTAAATGGTGTGAATTTACGCGGAATGTGGTCCTGCATGAAATATGAATTACGTCAGATGCGCGAACAAGGTGAAGGGGTCATTGTTAACTGCTCATCTTTAGGCGGTCTGGTAGGTGGCGCTGAGCGAGGAACCTATCATGCAGCAAAGCATGGTGTGCTCGGGCTGACAAAGAGCGCAGCGCTGGAATATGCAGACAGAAATATAAGAGTGAACGCTATCTGTCCGGGACTTATCTGGACCCCAATGGCTGAACAGATGGCGGAATCAGGGCAAAGAGAAGCATTAGAGGGAATGATTTCTCAAATCCCCATGAAAAGACATGGAGATGCCAGCGAGATAGCCGATGTGGTTTTATGGTTAAGCAGCGATGCATCAAGCTATGTAACCGGTCAGTCTATTTCTGTGGATGGCGGGTTGATCATGCGCTAACGCGCAATCAGCTAATCTGAATCTTAATAAACAGGAGCCATTCATGCTACGCAACTATTTCATCCGTTGGTTACAAATCCTGGGGGTTCTCAGCGTTTGTATAACTAGTACCAGCGCTTTCGCTACCGATGTACCAGAAGCGCAAGTGAAAACGCTGGTAATTGTTTCACACCCCTATCCTGAACGCTCTGTGTTGACTCTGGGCCTGCAAGCAGCCGCGAAGAATGTTCGGAACGTAACTGTCAGAAATCTGGAAAGTATCTACGGATTTGATACTCGCTCAATCGACGCAGACGTCGAACGTTCGCTTATGCGTAGTCATGACCGGGTTGTTTTCGTATTCCCAACCCACTGGTTCAATATTTCTCCTATGTTGAAAGCATACCTGAATGATGTTTGGGGAAGTGTAGGTCCGGGATTATGGCAAGGAAAAGAAATGATGTTAGTCACCACTGCCGGAGGAGGCAGTGCAACTTATGGTGAGAACGGTCGGATTGGTATTGAATTGAAAGATGTTTTCGCACCGATGAAAGCGTCAGCTGCTCATGCTGGTATGACTTACCTGACACCTCTGACATTCCAGGCAGCCAGGAATTCGGAGTTAGCGACTTATCAGCAAAAACTGATTGAGCGATTGGTCGAATAGTTCGCGGAGAAATATAATGTCAATTCAAAAGAAAACCACAATAAACACCCTCTATACAAAATTAGTCTCGATCATCATTATTGCACTGGGTGTCGCCTTGCTGGCAGGCGGCGCTTATTTGATAGCTCTGGGCGGTAGTCCGTATTTCGCCGTTGCTGGTGTACTGTTGTCAGTTGCGGGGATATTACTATTGAAGAACAAGCGGTCAGGCGTTTGGGTCTTCATCGCGACCGTTTTCTTAACCGTAATCTGGGCGATTGCAGATAGCGGTTTCGCATTCTGGGCGCTCTTTTCACGGCTGTACGTACTGGCGTTGCTAGCGGCGTTAGTACTGCTTCTCCCGCTAAGCCAAACAACATCAAGAGTACTCCGCATTCCTGTAAACAGGTTCGTAGCGATCACTATTCTGGCAGGCTGCCTATTCACTTTTATCGCTATGTTTCAAAAACATGGAGTTATTCGAAATGACTTTGCCATGAGTGAGACAACGCATGCTGAAAGCAATTCCGGAACAGCAAATTCACACAATTGGTCACACTGGGGGAATACGCCCGCAGGAACCCGGTTCTCATCATCGAATCAGATCACCCCGGACAATGTGCACAACTTGAAACAAGCATGGACCTATCAGACCGGAGAAGTGCCTGATCCTACCGCCGGAGAAGGGTTTGTTGTTACTCCTCTCTATGTTGATGGGCTTGTTTATGGCTGCACGCAGTCCAATACCCTGTTTGCACTGGATGGCGATTCAGGCGAAGAAATCTGGAAAGTCGAAACCCATTCGCAGGGTAACAACCGCCCTCGTTGTCGTGGCGTGGGTTATTATGAAACGGCGTCGACTGCTGTCAATAATGGGCAAGTACAAGACAATACTCCACTTCAATGTCGCCAGCGCATCATCACGACTACTGTGGATGCCCGGCTTATTGCTGTGGATGCAAAGACGGGAGCCTACTGCAACGGTTTTGGAAAAGACGGTGTTGTCTCGCTGAAAGCAGGAATGGGTGAAATCAAACCGGGCTTTTACTTTCCTACAGCAGCGCCAACGATAGCTGGCGATTTAATTATTGTTGGTGGACTGGTGTGGGATAACCACGAAACCGGCGAACCATCAGGTGTTGTCAGAGCGTTTGATGTCAATAATGGAAAGCTGATTTGGGTTTGGGATGTGGGCAACCCGGCGCTTGCACTCTCTGACGTCACCAACACAAGTTATACCAGAGGAACCCCCAATGTATGGTCAACCCCTTCCTATGATGAAGAACTGGGACTCGTGTACCTGCCAACTGGTAACGCCACACCTGATTTCTGGGGCGGTCATAGAACACCGCAGGATGAAGCGTACTCCTCTTCCATCGTGGCACTGGAGTTGGCAACAGGCAAAGAGCGCTGGCGCTATCAAACCGTACATCATGATATCTGGGATTTTGATGTTCCCTCACAACCTGCGCTTTTTGATATTCCGGACGGTGCAGGCGAAACGATACCGGCTTTAATTCAGACAACCAAAATGGGCCAGATTTTTGTACTTAACCGCGAAACTGGGGAACCCGTCACTGAGGTTGTGGAGAAAAAAGTGCCTACTGGTTCAGTGGATGACGACTGGACTTCGCCTACCCAGCCCTACTCAGTTGGCATGCCGCTTATTGGTAACGGAAAAATAGAAGAAAGCGATATGTGGGGGCTAACATTACTTGACCAGCTTTCATGTCGTATCCAGTTTAAAAAGCTTCGCTACGAAGGTGATTATACGCCACCAAGCGAAGTACCGACTTTACACCTACCGGGCTGGTTTGGCGGCATGAACTGGGGGTCGGTTTCTGTTGTGGAAAACCAGAACCTGTTAATCGTTAATGACATTCGTGTAGGCGTAACCTCGCAGCTTATTCCTCGCAAAACGTTTGAGGAAATGTACGCAGGCGTTGGCAGTGAAGGGGTAAGCGGTCAGCAACTGGGCACTCCCTGGGGTATTAAACAAGGTCAGTTTATTTCCGCCCTGGGAATCCCCTGCCAGCAACCACCCTTTGGTACCCTGACAGCTATCGATATGACGACAAAAGACATTGTCTGGCAAGTTCCATTAGGTACAGTTGAAGACACTGGTCCCCTGGGCATAGTTACACACTTACCTATCCCAATAGGCATGCCAACACGTGGGGGCCCGATTTCTACAGAAACTGGCGTGATATTTATGGCCGGAACACAGGATTTTTATTTACGAGCAATAGACGTATTAACCGGTAAAGAACTGTGGAAAGGCAGACTGCCTGTGGGTGCTGAAACAACGCCAATGACTTACACATCAAAACAAACCGGCAAACAATTTGTGCTTATTTCTGCAGGAGGTACATCGGCCAGCGGTAAGCCCGGCGATTATGTGATTGCATATTCGTTGTGATCCCTCTCTTCCGCCGGATTAAAAACAAAAACGGCGCAGGTTTTCACACCTGCGCCGTTTTCAGTTGTCGCCTTTTATCACTTTAATTAATAGCGGTAGCTCACGCTGAATGTGGCATTACGGGGTAAAATGTAACGGCCGTTAGGGGATGACGGGTTGCGGGGGTCGCCCTCTGTCAGCCCTTCTTCGTCGGTGAGATTTTGCACGTTCAGTTGCAGCTCCAGATCTTCAGACAGGAACACGTTCCAGCCTAAATCAATTTGCTCATAACCTTCCAGCACAACGGTGTTGCCGTTATCACCAAAGCGGTCATCAACAGCAAAAATCGTTGCGTATACAGTAGATTCAACATCACCCAGCATAAAGTCGTAGCTTGGGGTCAAACGCACCTGCCAGCCCGGCTGACGTTGTGCTTCGTTACCCTGATTTGTCGGGCTCGCTGTGATTTCGGTTTCCTGCACAGTCGCATTGACTGTTACAGAGAAGCCGTTGTCAGCATAGTAAGCAACGTCTAACTCAACACCGTAAGCTTCGTTGGTCAGCACTTCTGCCGGCGCGCCGGGACGTGCAACAAAGGTATCCCCTTCTACTTCGTTGAAGAAACCTGTGGCATACAAGCTGAAGCTCTGGCTGGCCATTTTGTAGCCCAGCTCATACTGAGTAACTTGCTGGATCAGATCTTCGCCTGATGTGTACGCGCCATAGTTATCACGGAAATCATCGAAGTAAGGCATTTTGAAGCCTTCACTTGCACGGAAGAATACGCCTTTGTTCTTTTCAAACTGCCAGTTTGCACCCGCAGTCCATGCGATATCACTTTTGCTGTAATCAACCGCTTTGCTGACAACGCCGGTCAGGCCTTCGTCAACGGTGTACTGCACTTCGTGTTTTTCACTGCGCACACCCACATCAACGGTTAAATCTTCTGTCAGTTTGTAATCTACTGCCGCGTAGAATGCATCGGAAGAGCCGTCACCTGTTGCATTGATATCATAGTTCCAGCTACAGCTGTCGGCATTGTCGTTACAATCGATACCGGTGAGCATTTCACCGCCGTTGCCCACTACGTAGTAAGACTGATTACCGATGGACCACCAGTCGTCAGAAGAGAATGAACTGGTGAAGTAACCGAAGGTAAATTTACCCTGGTCGAAAGCCTTACCGAACGTCAGATCGTTAGACAAACCTTCAATCTCTTTCAATACAACCCAGCTACCGAACATTTGTACATCAGTATCGCCTGCGTACTCTGTGCCGGTTACCACTCCGGTTGCCGACTCACCGTTATCAGCAACAGTAGCCAGTTTCACTGCGCCACCTTCAGGCACTAAGCCGTACGTGTTGGCATCGCCTTTGGTGTAGCCGAATTTGTCAGCCAGGGTCCAGCCGTTGCCTAAATCCAGTTGCAGATTACCGCCGGTAACCGAGCCTTTCCAGCCACGACCTTTACCGAGGTCGACATTCATGACTTCACCATCAGTACCCACCTGAATTTGAGACTGACGGTTCAGCGTACCTAATTGTACGTAAGAGTTATCCACGCCCTGCGCATTCAAAGCACCTGGCAGATACCAGATACCGTGATCATCGGTCACGCGGGTAAACACTGAAAACTTACCGTTATCCAGTTCTTTCGTGATGTTCAGGGTGAATTGCTTGCCGTCTTCAGTGTCGAAACCCGTGTCACGGATCCCCGGCGAGGTATACACATAGCCGCCTGCCATGAAATAAAGATCTTCAGCCAGCTCACCACTTACCAGGCCGTCTACACGTTTCAGGTTGTAATCTGAACCTGTGTATTTGATAAGACCTTCGGTTTCTTCTGAGCCTTCTTTCAGTAAGAAGTTAGATGTCAGGCCGGGCTGGCCGTTTGACAACACCGAGTTAGGACCACCACGCAACGCGTCCATAAACGAAATGGTTTCATCCATTCTGAAAAGCGAGGAGTTCTCAAGGAAACTCAATGTTGGCGGTGTAAAAACAGGCACACCTTGCAATTGAAGGGTAACGAATGGGGCATCACCACCTCCCGGAAATCCCCGGACGAAAATGTTCGCACCAGACTGACCGCCTGATGATTCCGCCCAAACACCCGGTACGGCTTTGAAAATATCAGCTGTACTCTTAGGGGCAAGTCGTTTGATATCTTCTTCAGACATATTGGTGATTGCAAAACTGGTGTCTACTTTACGGGTAGGGGTGCCGCCGGGGACACCTGTTACAACAATACGTTCTACTTCGCTGTTACCGGTGTTTGTGTTTTCTGTCTCTTGCTGGGCAAACGCGGCTGAGGTAAAGCCGAGTGCGCCAACAACTGCTAAAAACAAAGGAGATAGAGAGGTTTTCATGCTCAGTGTCCTGTTAATTATCGTTATACGTACAGGGTGAATTTCGACACCCTGCCATCTTTCGGGAACAAAAATACGAAAAAATGCAATCGATTGCAAAGATAATTTTCAATAGTTGCGCATTTTTTTATCATTGCATTTACAAGAATCACATTTTGAGCGGTCTCCGGGGGTTTGCTGTGAGGTAGGCAATTTGCGTAAAAAAGGCTATAGTCCGGCCCATGTCCACCTGTTGTTAGTCGTGTTTTGAAATCTGAGCGTAACCTTACATTGTCTGATCTGGCCCGTATTGCAGGGGTTTCCACCTCCACCGCGTCGCGGGCGCTGAACAATAACCCGGTGATTAAACAATCCACCCGGGAGCGCATTCAGGCTCTGGCAAAAGAGCATAATTTCAGCATCAACGCTGCCGCCAGCCGGTTACGCACCCAACGCACCAATGTGGTTGCCGTTATTCTCAACCTCATAGAACACACAGAACAAAGCATCAATGACCCTTTCCTGCTCAAGGTTGTGGGCGATCTGAATCAGGCTTTGAATGACAAAGGCTACGAGTTACTGTTATCGAACTCATTCATGGCGACAGACGACTGGTATAACTACTTTATCAACAGCCGCCGGGCTGACGGCCTGATTGTGGTAGGCCAGGGGAAAAGCGAACAGAAAGCCATAGATGCAGCCAAAGCCGGTGCGCCGCTGGTAGTCTGGGGCGATCCTAACAGCCAGTCAGGCTACCCCATCATTGGCAGTAATAACCGGCTGGGCGGTAAATTAGCCACGCAACATCTTATTGAAAGTGGTCACAAGCGCCTTGTGTTTTTAGGCGATACCGGTCACGCAGAGATGGGTGAGCGCTACGCGGGTTATGTGGAAGCCCACAACGAAGCTGGTCTGGAGCACGATACAGCGCTTATCTTTCCTATCGATCTCACCAGTCAGGCGGCCTACAACAAGATCAATGAAACCATTTTACAGCACGGTCTTAATTTTGACGGCATTGTGGCGTGTAGTGATATGGTTGCTCTTGGTGCGCTCAAAGCACTGAAAGAGCGCTATATCGCTATCCCGGGCGAGGTAGGCATTGTTGGTTTTGATGATATTGCCATGGCAGAACTGCTTCATCCGGCGCTGACGACCATCCGCCAGAACACCCGTGAAGCCGCCAGTGTGATGGTGACACAACTGCTAAATCAGCTGAACGGCAAACCGGCCTTTTCAGAAGTTATCGATATTGAACTGATTGTTCGCAAGTCCGCATCATAAATTCTCTTTTAATTTAACCTGTTAGCGCTGAACATCTGCATCCCGGCTGACTGAATTTTGGATTAATATTGCCTTCAACCCAAATGCAAACGATTGCAAACAAAAAATTCACAAGCTAGACTATAATCGGTTTTATTAACGAGAATTAAACAAATGCCACGCCTGCTAACGATAACCGCCATTGCAGCAAGTTACTTTGTCTTCGCTATTCTGCTTAACAGCGTGGGTACTGTGATCTTGCAATCTATTAATACCTTCGGGATTTCCAAGCCTGAAGCTGCGACACTGGAAGGGTTTAAAGATTTAACCATCGCATTTGTTTCCTTCCTTGTGGCTTCATTTATTCCCCGGATTGGTTACAAGCTGGCAATGATGGCCGGATTGTTACTTGTGTCTGTGGCCTGCTTGCTGACCCCGGTCACCGGTGAATTTATTGCTGTCAAACTGCTGTTTGCCAGTATCGGCGCAGCGTTTGCACTGGTAAAAGTGTCGGTTTACGCCCTGGTAGGTTTGCTCTCTCACGATACCCGCTCCCACTCTTCTCTGCTGAATACTATCGAAGGCATATTTATGGTGGGCGTGCTGAGCGGATACTGGATTTTCAGTGCCTTTGTTGATCCGCTTAACCCCTCATCCGCAAGCTGGATGGAAGTGTACTACTGGCTGGCCGGGTTACTTGTCATCACATTTTTACTGGTGCTGTTTTCGCCCCTGCCGGCGCCGGATGCCGCTCATAAAGAGCAATCTGCAGCGGCGGCTTTCACTGGTATGATAAAACTTGCCTGGCAGCCCCTGGTGATCATTTTCGTATTTTCGATTTTCCTGTATGTATTGATTGAACAGGGGATCGGCAGCTGGTTACCCACCTTCAACAATGAAGTGCTGCACCTTCCGGTAGATATCAGCGTGCAGATCACCAGCTTATTCGCTTTGTCTATTGCACTGGGCCGCCTGTTAGCAGGCCAGGCACTGCGTTTCATCAACTGGTTTCCCTTTTTACTTGGCTGTGCGGTATTAATGGCAGTTCTGATTTTGATCACATTGCCGCTGGCTCAGGGTCATCAGAATGATGCGGTTTCATCACTGTTCGATGCGCCGGTTGCGGCTTTCATGCTTCCTCTCATCGGCTTACTGATGGCGCCCCTCTACCCCATTTTAAATTCAGTGATGCTGAGCGCGTTGGACACCCATAAACAAGCCGCTATGACCGGTCTTATTGTTGTCTTTTCTGCACTGGGCGGTACAACCGGCTCTCTGATCACCGGTTATCTGTTTGAACATGCCGGCGGTCAGCAGGCGTTCTATATGCTGCTTGTCCCTATAGCCGGCATCATTGCTTCAATTTTTCTGTTTCGTCAGATCTCATCCAAAGATCAGACGGCCATCGCTTCATGTTAAAGGATACCTATGGAAGTTTCAGCGTATCTTGCAAAAAGCCACCAGCTTTTCTCAAGTCAATTATTTCATCGTGTGCAAATGGCAGGACTGTTTGCTGACAGCAAAACCTTTGCAGATGCGGTACCCAAACAGCCTGTAGAGGCTGTGCTTGCGGCATTTGATACACAACAGCTCGCAAATGATGACGCGCTGCGTAAATTTGTACATGCACATTTTGATTTACCGGAGCAGGCGAAAGAACCGGATGTTCAATCGGATGATGTGAATACTTACATTGAGAAACTGTGGCCACAGCTTACCCGCCCCTGCAGCACGGTAACCGAAGGCTCTTTGTTACCCCTTCCCTGCCCGTACCTGGTGCCCGGTGGTCGTTTTCGTGAGATCTATTATTGGGACAGTTACTTCACTGCGCTGGGGCTGATGGAATCCGGCCATGTGGAACTGGTGCGCAATATGGTGAATAACTTCATCGCATTGCAGCAAAATGTGGGATTAATTCCCAATGGCAGCCGCACCTATTACAACAGCCGTTCTCAACCGCCAGTGCTGGCACTGATGGTCAGACAGCTTTCCCAGATAAGCAGTGACAATGCCGATTTAGATGCATTTTACTTGCAGGCACTAAAACGGGAACACGCCTTCTGGATGAACGGTTATGAAGACATCAGCGACGCTACCACTGCCATCCAGCGGGTGGTTCGCATGCCTGACGGTGAATTGCTGAACCGTTTTTGGGACGACAGTGCCACTCCCCGGCCGGAATCCTACCGTGAAGATGTTGAAGCGACAGCCAATATGAACAATGAAGAAGCCTGCGCATTCTATCGAAATATCCGCGCTGCATGCGAGTCGGGCTGGGATTTCAGTTCCCGCTGGCTGGGCAAGACAAACGACCTGCTCACCATTCAAACCACCGATATTGTGCCCGTAGATTTAAATTGCCTGATGGTCATCCTCGAACAGACCATTGCCTCACTCAGCCGGCAGGTTAACGGCGGGCAATGTCAGGAAGCGCAGTTGTGGGAAGAATTAGCAAAGGCCCGCGCATCGGCGGTCAACAAGTATTGCTGGCAGCAGGACGCCGGTGTGTATGTTGATTTCAATTACAAACTCAGTGTGCAATCAACGGTGCACGCTTTATCAACCGTTTTACCTTTGTTTGCCGGTATTGCAGACATACATCAGGCGGCTGCAGTAGCCGGTGCACTGGAGACGCGGTTTCTTAAAAATGGCGGACTGGTCACCTCTTTATGTGAAACCCGTCAGCAGTGGGATGCCCCGAACGGTTGGGCGCCGCTTCAGTGGTTTGCGGTACAGGGATTACAGTCATATGAACACAACAAGCTAGCCGGTGAAGTGATGTCCCGCTGGTTAAATACGGTGGATACCTACTACAAAGCCAACCATACGCTGATGGAGAAATACAATGTGGAAGATATTGCCACCTCTGCCAGCGGCGGCGAATACGAAGTACAACATGGCTTCGGCTGGACCAATGGTGTAACGCAGGTTTTTGCCAAAGCGCTGCGTACCGGCACGCCTGCCAGCCCTGCTTTGTAAAAGCATTTGCATTACCCCGCATTGCCCGTTAAGGTTGCCTCAACAATCAACGGGCAATGCTTCAGTGTTAACGTGATCCCTCATTAGTTAGCGTCTCTGAAGCCGGACCATGTGTCTGTCCCTCTGCTCCTGTCATACTTTTCACTATTACACCCTCACAGGGTGACTCCGGAGTTTTTATGAAAGTACAATCTGTTGCCGCTCTGGCTGCACTGGGATTTATGTTATCGGCCCCTGTTCATGCTGCATCATCATTGCAGGATTTAAAGAAGGTGCTCACGAAGCCCGAAACCACAGAATCCGCAACGGCCAGCGCATCTGAGTCAGTAGATTTATCAGGTTTAATCAGCTCAGTGAGCAGCAATTTAGGTGTAACTGAAGCGCAATCGGAAGGCGGACTGGCTTCTCTGTTTAATTATGTGAAAGGGAACCTGTCTGGTACGGATTACAGTGAACTTGCCGGCAACATTCCCGGTCTGGAAGGGTTATTATCCAGCGTACCGGAAACATCCGGTTCTTCATCTTCAAAGTCTGATGCACTATCCGGTCTGCTGAATAAGGCGTCTGAATACAGCAGCACGGCAAAATCCATCAACGATCTGAAGCAGCAGTTTGAAGCACTGGGTCTGACGCCGGAAATGATCAGCAGCTTTGTCTCTCAGGCCAGCAGCTATTTCAAGAGTGAAAATAACACCGAAACCCAGTCTATTTTCCAATCAGGACTGGATAATTTGCTCTCCGCCCTTTAGGGTAAAACCTCTCATTCATGCAGAGCAGACTGGCAACATCATGGTTGCTGTTCTGCCTGCCGGCTTCTCATTTAATAGTTAATCATGCATTCAAAGAACCGGATCTCTTCTTTCAGCCGTAAACCCCTGTGGCTTCGTCTCTCCGTTTACTTTCTGTTAATTTATATCACTTATGCGCTGCTAGCGGGCGTGGTATTACCTGCGGTGCTGAAGGCCACCGTGCCGGATAAACTCACTGACATGCTGGGGCGGGAAGTCACCGTTAAAGACATCTCAGTCAACCCGTTTTTATTGCGGGCTGAAGTCAGTGACTTCAGCATTAAAGAAGCTGAGCGCGACGAAAACTTCTTTGCCTTACAGGCACTGACCGTCGATCTGGGTTTCTGGCAAACGCTGACCAGCTTTACGCCCACTGTTGAAAATATTGCCTTGCGTGCACCCTACGTGCAATTACATCGCTTAACCGGCGGAGAAAATACACGGCTGAACGTCTCTGACATCATCGATACGCTGGCAAAGAATGCGCAACAGGAAGAGCCTGAAACAGCCCCGGAGGAACAGGCTGGTATTCCACACATCAGGCTGAATCACTTTACACTGCAAAACGGCCACATTTTACTTAGCGACGCAGTCACCGGTGCCAGGCTGGATTACCCTGAACTGGACATCACGCTTACCGGACTGGACACGCTGGCCACTATCACTGAACAGTCCGGCAAATCAGCAAACAGCCCCGAAGCAGAAAGCAGTGAGACAGATAACGCTTACGCCTTCCAGCTAAACACGGCAGAGGGCGGCAAAGTCAATCTTAAGGGTGATTTTCAGCTTTCACCGCTGGTGTTTAACAGCAATATCCGTTTGTCGGATATTGCACTGGCGCCCCTGTGGCCACTTTCAAACGACATAATAGATGTTGAACTGACAGACGGCCGTGTTGATCTCGCGCTGGCGTTCTCGTTATTTGAGGACAACGCGTCACTGAATGTAACCGTGAAAGACGGCAGCTTCGGATTACACTCTCTTACCCTTGCCCGTCAGGACGAGCCGAAGATTACCGTACCGGAACTTGCCGTAGACGGCATAGAGGCAAGCCTTGCGGATAAATCTGTCAGCGTTGATAAGATTGCTGTAGCAGACATGCAGGTAAATGCCCTGTTCGATGATGATGGGCTGGATTTACAGCGCTATCTTTTACCAGATACGGCGCCTTCAACGGGCAGCACACCGCCGGTAACGTCAACGCAGGCATCCGGTTCCGCCGGCAGTACCTCTGCTCACACGCCGGCCGGTGAAGAAGAATCAGGCTGGCATGTTGTATTAAATGCCTTTGAATTTACCGGCGGTGAAGTCGCACTGAACGAGAAAGCCATTGCTGACAATATGTTCTGGCGGGTTTTCAATATAAACCTGACAACAGGTCCGGTTGACAGTCAGTTTACCTCACCGGTTCATTACAACTTAGCCCTGTCCACCAGCGGTAATGCCGGAGCTTTTGCTACAGAAGCCACCGGTACGTTCCGGTCTGAAGGCGACATTGATGTAACGGCACAGCAGGTAAAAGGTGCACTGACGCTGGATGATTTCCTTCTCTCGCCGCTGCAACAATATATCTCGCCCTATGCGAATGTGATAATGGAAAGCGGACGCCTCAGCACGCAGTCCAGTTTTACTGCTGACGCATCAGGCACAGCAGACATTAACGCTTCTGTCAGCCTTGCTGACCTTGCCATTCTGGACACACAAAAGAGAGCGCCATTGCTTAAGTGGCAAGCTCTTGACGTCGCGAATCTTGCGTTCAGTACAACGGCGAATACATTGAGCATTGATAATGTGATGCTGCGTGAGCCGTTTGCAAAGCTGGTTATTGACGAAAACAAACACACCAATATCAGCGACATTATTGTGAGCCGCCCTCCGGCAACAGGAGACTCCGGCGCGGCAAGCGAACAGGCTGCGCAGGAAAACAAGGAAAGCGACACGCTGGAGAAGACAGCAGATGAAAAATCACAACTGGCCATTACGATTAATCAGATCAGCATTGAGAACGGTAACGCCTACTTTGCCGATAACTCGCTGACGCCCCGCTTCGCTTCGGGAATAGAATCGTTAAACGGCACCATCAGCCAGCTGGATTCTGCATCAGGGAAGGCTGCTGCCGTGGATATCGCAGGCAAAATCGATAACTATGCGCCGGTATCACTCAAAGGCAATATAGACCCGTTCAGCGACGCCCTAAACCTTGATTTGATGTTCTCGGTAAGCGGTGCTGAGTTAACTTCAGTGAACCCGTATTCCGGCACCTACATGGGGTATTACATTGATAAAGGGCTGTTGTCTCTGGATGTACAATATAAGCTTCAGGGTGATGCGCTGGAAGGCGATAACCATGTGGTCATCGACCAGCTTACGCTGGGTCAGAAAAGTGACTCTGAGCAAGCCTTAAGTCTTCCTCTCGGGCTTGCCGTTGCGCTTTTACAGGACCGCAACGGTGTCATTGATTTAGGCCTGGAAGTCTCCGGTGATGTTGACAGCCCTGATTTCAGTTTTGGCTCGATTATCTTGAACGCCATTGGCAACCTCATCACTAAAGCCGTAACCGCTCCCTTCTCTTTCCTTGCCAACTTAGTGGGCAGTGACGATACCCTCAATGAGGTAACATTTGCTGCCGGTAGCAGCGAGCTTGATGATGAAGCCACAGCCACGTTAACCACACTGGCTAAAGCGCTGAAAAAGCGTCCCGGCCTGCGATTGAATATTGAAGGAACAGTGAATGCAGTAGCCGACGCTGGCGAACTGGCAGAAAAAGCTCTGCAAGAACGTTTAATGACGTTGTCCGGTTCCGGCGCACTACCGGCGAACATGACTGCCAGCAGCTATCCCGTCGAAGGCCCGCTATCTGATGCGCTCAAACAGGCGTTTACTGAAACATTGGGGATCACGATAGACGAAGAGCGGGCTAAAATCATTGCTCAGCTTACGCCATCACAAAAAGAAAACGATGCCTCTGAGCAAACAGAACAGACACCTTCAGAGGTAGACGAAACCCAGGTTCAACGGGCATTGCATATTGCCATGTACAACTCCCTGCGCAGCAATATCGATATTTCCCCGGGCCAGCTGGCAGAACTGGCAAACTTGCGCGCAAAAGCGGTAAAACGTTATTTAATTAACGATGCCGCCATAGATGCCAACCGCCTGTTCCAGCTAAACAGCCGGCATCATTTGCAGGAAGATGTGAGTGGCGCAACGCTTACACTGGAAGCAGATTAAAGAGTGCAATAAAGAAGATTGGTAAACAATGTAACATCACCACGGTAATGATCGGCCAAGTAGAGGCGTGGCCGTTCCAGCCCCTTTATGTGAGAATATCATCTGTCAATTAGTCGCCGGGATGCATATGCAAAAGCAGAACAGGTTTTGTTCCGAAGTGGGTATTCAGTACCCAATTATTCAAGCTCCAATGGCCGGCGTGGCTACCCCACGCCTGGCTGCAGCGGTGTCGAATGCCGGAGGACTTGGCTCTTTAGGGATAGGTGCCAGCGACGCAGAAAGCGCAAAACAGCGCATCGAAGAAACGCGGGCACTCACTGACCAACCATTTAATGTAAATGTTTTCTGTCATGAGCCCGCCATCCGCAACCAACAAGCAGAAAATGCGTGGTTAACACATCTTTCGCCGCTTTTTGCAGAGCTGGACATGGCGCCTCCCGCAAAGCTAAATGAAATTTATAAATCATTTATAGAAGATGACGATGTCCTTGAGATGTTGCTTTCAACGAAGCCAGCTGTCGTAAGTTTTCATTTTGGTTTACCACCAGGCGAGACAATCAGCGCACTAAAAAAAGCGGGCATTTATACAATTGCCACTGCAACCAATCCGGACGAAGCACACTTAATCGAGAGAAGCGGCGTAGATGCGATAGTGGCTCAAGGCATTGAAGCGGGCGGACACCGTGGAGTGTTTAACGTAGACTCCAGAGATGAGAAGCTATCCACGTCCGTATTAACGGGAAAGCTTGCTCAGGCGTGTGATTTGCCGATCATTGCAGCCGGAGGTATTGTTGATGGTATGGGTATAAAAGCAGCGATGAGTTTAGGCGCAGACGCTGCACAACTTGGCACCGCTTTTATCCTTTGTCCTGAATCTGCCGCATCAGATGACTACAGAGCAGCATTAAAAAGCGACAGATCACTCAAGACACAACTTACCAGTTCCATTTCAGGTCGCCCTGCCCGGGGCATCGTTAACCGTCTTATAACTCACTGCCAGAGCCTTGAAGATGCAATTCCGGCATCTTACCCGTTAGCTTATGACGCCGCTAAAAAATTGCATAATGCCGCATCAATAAAAGGTATTAATGAATTTGCAGCATATTGGTCCGGACAGGGTGCTCCGATAAAGAGGGAGCTTCCGGCAGAAGATCTCATCAGGTTACTTGTAAAAGAAAGTGGCCTCTGATTTTAAAGGGGCGGCTTTGTAGTTACGTATTTTGGTCAGAAGCGGACATCAGCAATACCGTGAAGGACTGGTAAGCGTAGGTAAATTTCAAAGTTCTGAGTTTTGTTCGAAAATATATTGGGAATAAAGCAAGTCGGCAAAATCTGACTCATCAATTTTTCCGATGACTAAGTCTCTGATTGCATCTGCAAAGAGAGCATTGTCAGCGGTTAACTCAAAATCATTGAGCGACAAATACTCCAGCGCAACGGCCAGACCTGTTCGCTTGTTAGCATCAGGAAGTGAATGAGAAAGTGCAATTGATGCGGCATATTTTGCAGCGATTTCGAAAATGTCATCTAAACCTGAATAGGCAATAGCATTATCAATTCTGCCTAAGGCACCCTGAAGTTTGTTGATATCAGCAGCGCCCTTCATGCCTGGTTCGTTTTCGAGAATGAACACGTTAATCTCTATCACGCGTTCAAAGGGGAAGAAAATGAGATCCATTACATATCAGCGAGTTTTTCAAACGTACGCTTGTGTGTTCTTAAAACCAGCTTAGTTTCAGACTTCACAATTTGCTGACCAGACTCACCGGACAAATCAAGTTTCTTGCTGGCGGCGATTTTAGGGCGCTTAACAGCTTTCACGCCGTATATTTCAATCTTTGTATTCATAAACACCTCTAACAATATGACAGCTATTATACATCCGATTCAAAGATAAGAAAATCGGGCACACAGGTACAAATAAGTGGTCTTTAGTTTACAGCTTATTCGAGAGAAAAGAACGTCACAACTGCCTGTTTCAGGACTTCCGGCCCATACTACAAATTATTAATTATCGGGAGATTGCTATGACAGCCGCTAGCAAACCTTGGAACAAACACCGAATTATTGGGCAGAAGAGACCGCTTAAGATCTCTCACATATGGGGGATCCGAATCCGATTGGAAATGGAAGACAACAAACGCGATTTAGCATTATTCAACATGGCACTGGATAGTAAACTTCGCGGATGTGATTTGGTCAAGCTGCTCGTATCGGATGTCATGTCGGGTGGCGTGGTAATGCGACGCGCACTTGTGACACAGCAAAAAACAGGCTCTCCGGTTCAGTTCGAAATTACTGAGGGCACGAGAAAATCGGCTCTGGACTGGATCAATTTTAAGGGTCTCAATTACAGTAATTATTTGTTCCCATCAGCAAAAGTCCCTGGAGAACATATCTGCACCAGGCAATATAACCGTATATTCCACAGCTGGATTGAAAAACTAGGTCTCGATCCTACGCTTTACAGCACGCATACGATGCGAAGGACTAAGGCTTACCTGATTTATAAGAAAACGAAAAATCTACGCGTGGTTCAGTTGCTACTCGGTCATAAGAAGCTTGAGAGCACCGTGAGGTACCTTGGGATCGAAGTTGATGATGCTCTGGATATTGCTGAATCGCTTGATATTTGAAAACGTGATAATCAGAACCTCGCCCACGTAAGCCATTAGAAAGCTCTGCGGGAGCGCCTTTTGGTCAAAAGCGGTCGTTTTGCAAGGTGCACGACATGACCTTGTGCCCTATTATTGGGGTTAGCTTAACAAAGGACCTGATTTTAACGGAGGGGCTTCGTGTTCGAACCGCAAGATAGAATAATATCAATGGAAGTTCGCCAGACGGATATGAGACAGGGAGTTGATACGTTTGTTGTTAGCGCTGTATCAGTAGATGGCGTATCGAAATCGCATCAATTTCTGATGAGCCAAACAGATAAGCTTGAATTTTTTAGAACATTAGCTGCAAGTTTGGACATGGAGATTACATATAAACCTCATCTTCAACTTCCAATGTCGCCAGTCATAGAAGATCATCCAACATTTAATACACCTGCTGATGAACAGATTAAATGGAGATACATGAGCTACTCTAAGTTTATGAGTCTGATTTCTTCAGGAAGCCTGTGGTTTGCCAGAGCGGATATTCTTCAGGCAAGTGACCCAATGGAAGGGAGGGTGCCGGAAGCGCAAGTAGAGGCAAATAACGAATACTTGAGGTCGCTTGATTTTGCTCCAATGACTGATGGACAAGGTAATGAGGTTTTCAGTTCTCAGCTAAGGGGTGAACACAGTGTGGTCATGAATGCGAGGCGTGAATACTTCGAGCGTTATCACACTTTCATTAATTGCTGGCATATAGGTGACGTTGAAAACTTTGCTATGTGGCGTGTATACGGTGAAGATAAGAATTGCTTAGCAATTAAGTCCACCGTCGGTAATCTACGAATAGCTTTGGGAGAAAGTAATAATTACAGAATTTACGCTGGGGCAATGCACTATGTTGACTATTCTGACCCTGAAGTAGTTAAGGGACTTATGCCCAATGGCTTCGCGAAGTACCTTAACAAAAGCCTGTTCTATAAGTACGAGGAAGAGCTTCGACTAGTATTTTCGGATGACGGAGCAGTTTCAGATCTAATTCCAAATGATGTTAAATACCACGATGAGCCTGACGACAGTGAGATAAAGGATATACCTGCTGGTGTTAAAGTTCCCGTTGATGTCAATCAACTTATCAATGACGTTGTGCTTGGTCCTGATTGTGAGCCTTGGTTTATCGAAATGCTGCGAGAACTAAGTAAGCGGGAAAATACTGAAGGGCTGATGGAAAGGTTAGGAATGCTTAACATCAAGCTATCAGGTGTTAAGGATTACCAAATACCTAATCCTCCTGATATTAATTGGTAGTTTTATAGAGAGGGCGAAGGCGATAGACCAGTCTGCTTGGGTTAGGATGTACTAGCTCAGACCTGATCTGACAGTTACCCAGTTTTTCTGGTGCCAGCGTCAGATTAGATTTGAGCTAAATTCTTCTCAGCTAATTCAGTTAGGACGTGTGGTAACAATTGCTGGGATAGCGTCTTACATTTTGCACAATGCCTGCTATTCGCTCATTTCAGACACCCCCCCCCCATTAAGTCTTAGTCTGACCCGGACCTAAAGAAAATCAGCTCAGTGACGTGTTACTACAAACAAACATGCACACCTAAAGCGATGCGCCTCCCGTCGCTTTGTACACGCTAAGCTGGCTTAAGGTCACATTCAACTGAGATTGAACGTGACCAACCTTCGCATCTAACCATTGTTGTTGCGCCATCAGAACAGGCAATTCACTGGTCAGGCCGGCTTCTGCGTCTGTTTTTGTCAATGTAAGTCTTTGGGTTATGCGGGACAGCGCTTGCTGACTTTGCTCCAGTTGTCTTCCGGCGCTGTTAGCCTGCGCAATGGCACTGTCTACTTCTGTCCATGCCGATAATACTTGCTTTTGATACTGCACAATCGTCTGTTGTTGGGTAATTGATGTGATCTCAACCTGACGATGAAGTTGGTTCCGGTTGAAGAGTGGTAAGTAAAAGCCCGGGCCAATTTGCCAGGTTCGCGACGACCAGTCGGATACCGCACTACTGCTTAGCGCTTCAATGCCCACATTTCCTGTTAACTGGAATTGTGGGTACAGCGCCGCTTCTGCAATGCCTATTTCTGCGGTCGCCGCTCTTACTTTGGCTTCTGCGGCGCGAATGTCGGGGCGCTGCCTTAACACACTGGAAGGCACGTTGAGCGTAGAGAGCACATATTCATGAAACGCATCGTGTGGCGCTTCCAATAAAGGCGCCAAAGCACCCGGCTGTGCGCCCACCAACAGCGACAGCTGATTAGCTAACACGTGTACTTCACTGCGCTGACCGTCCAGCGTACCGTTTAATTGATGAATTTGTGCTTGCAACGCTAAACGTTCTGATTCATCTCCCAATCCTGCAGCAATCCAGGCCTCTTCTATAGACAATTGAGTATGCAGATTTGCCAGTTTTTGTTGTTGCAACATCAACACAGCTTGCTGGGCACGGAATTGTATATACCGACGCATTAATTCCGTTGTTAACGACAAACGTAAATCAGCCAGTTCGCTTGCTGCCAGTGTTTGCTGAGCATCTGCTGCATCAATCTGATTAGCTACTTTTCCCCACAGGTCAGGTTCCCAACTGGCATCAAAGCCCGTTGAGTAAACGGTAAAAGGTGATGCCAAAGCATCTATCAGGGTATCCTGTTGCTCTCCGGTGGCCGACAACTTGATAAACCGTGTCATACTGCCGTCTTCACTCAACCGCTGCCTTTTTACACTGCCTGAAAAGCCAGCCTCCGGCTCGCCACCGCTTCCGGCTACCTGCCGGTAAACACGGCTGCTGGCGAAATTCAGCGCAGCCACCTGTAAGCTCTGATTGTGCTTTTCTAACATACTGTGAAGCGTCATCAGCGTCTTATCGTCGTTTAGCCAACGCGACTCGGTTTGGTTTTGTGTTTGACCATCCATGCCTTGCAAAGTCGGCCACGTCATTGGTATCGCCACGTCAGGTTTTTCATACTCAGGCCCCAATTTCGTGCATCCCGACATGGCAAGTACACTGATGAGCGTGAAAGAAATAAGCGAAACTTTCATGTGATGAATGTCCTTATGAAGTCCGGTGTCTGAAAAGCCAACTGGCTACCGGCAGAGTAATGGTGGCGATAATAACCAGCGGGATCATCTCCTGATAAACGTCAGCAAACGTTGCCCCTTCAAGATAAACACGCCTGACAATATTGACCGAAAAACGCAGTGGATTAATGTAGGTAATATCCTGCATTAATTCAGGCATGTTGGTCAGCGGCGTGGCAAAACCCGACAACAGCATGAGCGGCATGAGTAAAACAAAGGTATACAGCATGGCTTGCTGCATATTCAGAGAAACAGCAGAGATAGACAGCCCGATCCCCACACTTGCCAGCGTAAATAAAAACAGTCCGATGTAGAGCGTCGACAACGCCCCCTGAAAGGGGATTTCAAACCAGTACCGGCTGATAAGCAGCACCAGCGAAGATTGAATAAGCCCTATACATACCGACGGCAGCGCTTTGCTGATTAAGATTTGCGAGGGTAAACTGGGCGTCACAAGTAACTGATCAAATGTGCCCTGCTCACGCTCTCTGGCAACGGAAAGCGCGGTGAGCATCATGGTTTGAATCATGCTCAGCGCGGCAATCATTCCCGGCAAAATAAGCCAGCGCGTTTCCATATTCGGGTTAAACCAGGCGCGGGTTTTCACCTGCACTGGCAGCTGTGCACCGAGATCTTTTTCCGCATTATAAGACATGGTAATGGCGTTAAAGCTGCCCAAGGCCGCGTTAGCTGTTGCAGAATTCCGGCCATCAACAATAAGTTGTATCTGGCTACTTTCCCCGCGGGATAATTTATCTTCAAAGTCAGCGGGAAAATACACCACCATCAGCGCCTTTTGATTACCGATAATGTCAGCAATTTCATTGCTTCCTGACAACGTAGCCACCTGATTGAACAGACCGGCACCTCGCAGTTTCTGCAGTACCTCATGGCTGGCCTGACTGTCACTTTGATCGAGCACGGCATAAGGCACCTCTTTCAAATCAAATGTGGCGGCATAGCCAAACAGCAGTGTTTGCATAATGATTGGCATGATCAAAATGACGCGGCTTGAGGGATCTTTTAAAACAGAGAGAAATTCTTTCTGACACAAATTGAAGATAAGAAAAAAATAGCGACGGACACTTCCCATAGTTTAATCCAGTGTCTTTTTAGTGAGAAAACGGGCAAGACTGAGTAACACCAGGGCGTACACTGTGAGCAGCCCCAAATCTTTAATAATTACGGGCCAGAAATTACCGGCCAGAAACACTGTTCGCAGCAGTTCAATAAAATACGTAGCGGGCAATAAACTGCCAATAACATGAACACCGGCGGGTAAATTACCTAAATCGAAAATAAAGCCGGAAAGCATCATTGCGGGCAGGAAGCTGGCGAGAATGGCAATCTGGCTTGCCAGAAACTGGTTGCGCGTCAGTGCCGAAATAAGTAGCCCGATCGCTAATGCCACCAGCATGTATATCACCGACCCTAATACCAATACCCAAAACGCGCCCTGAATGGGTACATGGAATAGAAAAGTCGACGCCAGCACACACAACACCAGGCCGATGATACCGACACCAAAGTAGGGAATAATTTTAGCCAGGATGATTTCGGTAGGCCGGACAGGGGTAACAAAAAGTGCTTCCAGTGTTCCCCGCTCCCACTCCCGGGCCATGACGAGCGCCGTGAGAAACGTGCCCACCAATGTCATGATAAGTACGATAAGCCCGGGCACGATAAACCATGTGCTGGTGTTGGCATCGTTGAACCAAAGCCTGGGTACAACAGTCACGCCTCCGGAATGCTGCGAGTTTGCACCAAGGCGGTCTTGCTGTTTTGTTGCCCACACCCCGGTGAGCGTAGAGAAATAACTACTTATCGAAGAGGCCCGCGTTGCGTCGCTGCCCAGCACGATAAGCTGAATGTCTGCATTTCCGGTTTTTAATTTACTGGTGAAAGTGTCATCAAGAATGGCAATGGCTTCAACGTCCCGCGCGCGCAATGCTTGTTCAGCTTGTTGCAACGAGGTCATTTCACTGGGTTTGAAATAAGGCGACAGCCTTACCGTTGAAACAAAGTCGTTGGTCTCGGGTGTAGGCTGGGTTGTCACCACGGCTAATCGAATATCTTTCACATCCAGCGTAACACCAAAGCCAAAGATAAAAATGAGTGCGATGGGTAAGCCAATACCAATCAGTAAATTACTTTTATCACGTAATAACTGCCGGGTTTCCTTTTTTACCAATGCCCACAGACGAACCGCAAAGGCGCGAACAGCACGGGACTTAGTTAACATCAGCCGCCTCCTTGTCTCGTTTTTGTCGACTTTGCGCAATGATACTGATGAACGTCTCTTCCATGCTCATCGCCGAATCGCCGTCTATGCTTGCGCGTATTTCCTCAGGCGAACCCATGGCGAGCTTTTTCCCTGCATCCTGAATCAAAATCTTATCGCAGTATTCAGCTTCTTCCATAAAGTGGGTGGTAATAATAATGGCTGTGCCGGTTTTTGACAGCGCCGTGATACGTCGCCAAAAAGCCCGGCGCGCTAATGGATCAGCCCCGCTGGTGGGCTCATCAAGAAATAAAATATCGGGCTGGTGCATAAGGCTGGCCGCCATGGCTAACCGCTGTTTGTAGCCTCCGGGTAATGATGCACTTTTTTGCTGCACATGAGAGGCTAAATCAAATTGAGAAATCACCCGTTCAATGGCTTGTTTTCGCTGCTTTCCCCACAGTCCGTATGCACCCGCAAAGAAGCGCAGGTTTTCATACACGGTTAAATTGCCATACAACGCGAATTTCTGTGACACATAACCAATGCGGGAACGTGCACCGGCAGCGGCAGTTCGTAAGTTTTTTCCTGCTACGTCCAGCGTGCCTGATGTGGCGGGTAACAATCCGCAGAGCATCCGAAAGGTTGTTGTTTTTCCCGCACCATTTGGTCCTAATAAACCAAAGATATCACCGGGATAAACTTCAAAAGACGTTTTGGCAACTGCCGTAAAGTCACCAAACTGTTTAACCAGCTCGTTAACAGACACGATAGGCTTATCGTGGGTTCGAGATTGCCCGGTATGTTGGTTTTGCTGCGCCAATGAGGATACATCCACTGCGGCGGGTTTAATATGAGTCTTCAAATGCATCATAAACGCATCTTCCAAGCGGGGAGGCACAGATTCTGACTGCGCGGCCTTTACCTGATGCGCGATGGCTTTCATATCTTTGTCTTGATGTAACACGCAGCGTACCCGCCCCCCTTGAGGGACGGCATCGATTACGTCCTCTTCGTTATCAAGCAGTGCACTTTGTAAATCCCGTGGCTTTTGGTTTGATGAGGGGGTCACCACAAAACAGCGATCCTGTGCATCCTGCTTCAACGTATCTGGCGCACCTTTAGCCAGAATAGTCCCGTCGTTCAGCAAGTACACCTGATGACACCGTTCTGCTTCATCTAAGTAAGAGGTACTGACCATCACGGTGAGCGACTCATCTTCCACCAGTTGGCTGATAATTTTCCACAATTCTTGCCGTGACAGGGGGTCAACGCCAACAGTGGGCTCGTCAAGCAGTAAAAGCGCGGGCGAGCGCACCAGCGTGCAGGCCAGACCGAGTTTTTGTTTCATGCCGCCCGATAAGTTTCCCGCCGGCCTTGAGGTGAAAGCAGAGAGATTCGTCATAGTCAGCAGGCGCTCGTACCGCGCCTCACGGGTTGCTTTATCCACGCCATGTAAGTCTGCGTACAAATCCAGATTTTCCTGTACGCTTAAATCTTCATACAAACCGAATCGCTGAGGCATGTAGCTAATTAAATTTTGCACCTGCTGTGCGTCTGTCGCCGTGTTATAGCCAAGCACACGTAAGCTGCCATCAGATGGAAGCATCAACCCTGCGACCAGGCGCAGCAGCGTGGTTTTTCCTGCACCATCGGGTCCAACCAGGGCGGTGAGCTCCCCTTTCTTTGCTTCGAGATCTATCTGTTTAAGGGCTACGGTTTGCCGGCCGTCCTCATTAAATTGTTTAACCAGCGCGCTGGCGCTCACCACCGGTTCACTCATGGTTAACGTCCGTCGTTAGTGAGCATCACAGTGGCAGGCATACCCAACTTAAGGGTATTGTCAGTATCATCAACCCTGACCCGAACCTCATAAACCAGTGAGGTGCGCAAATCCTCTGTTTGCACATTTTTCGGCGTAAATTCAGCGACAGAAGAAATAAAGCTGATAGTGCCTTTGATGGTTTGACTTAGCCCGTCAACATGAACATCAACGGCTTCACCTACCCTGGTGGTCGCCAACTGGGTTTCATTAATATAAACCCGTATCCACTTGGGTGACGTTAACGCCAACGTGATAACAGGGCGTTGAGGGGTGGCAAGGTCGCCGGGTTCCATCAGTCTTGCCCGCACTTCACCATCGCTGGGGGCGAGTAACACTGTGCGGCTAACCTGTTCAGCCAGTAAGGCTTTTTGTGAAGCCAGCACTTGTAACTGCGCTCTGGCCTGATCGATGTCTTCTTTTCTGGGCCCCTCTTCAACCAGTGCTAAACTGGCCTTCGCCTGTGCAAGTGCTGCCTGAAGCGCAACTACCTGATCCCTTGCCTCATCAATATCCTGTTGGCTTACGCCCTTTCCCTGTGTTTTGCTGTCAACTGATTGCAGTCTTTTAAGCCGGGCTGATGCAATATCCTTATTCGCTTGTTGCTGCGCCACCACCGCTTTTGCTTGTGCTATCTCCTGGGGTCTTGAGCCCGCCTGCAACTTTGCCACTAACGCTTCCTGAGCGGCAATTTGCGCATTGGCCTGCGTTAACTCAAGGTTTGGCACGGTGTCATCCAGCCTGGCAATAACCTGACCCGCTTTAACCACATCCCCCTCTTCGACATTTACTGCTGTTATCCGCTCAGACTGGGTGAACGATAAAGACACCTGACGGATATCGACATTCCCGAACAGTTTTGTTTGTTCAGCCGCGCGTTCTGGCCAAAATGCATAGACGGAAACTGCCGCCGCTACCGCGACGACAATGAGTACAGCGAGCTTTTTGTTCATAGAGGGATTCACTTGTTAAGCATCAACGTATAACACAATATGAAATTCAAATTTGAATTTCAACTAATTCGACGGTAAAGTGCCTGATAATTTACATAAGCGACCTGGTGATGAAATAAATGCAAAACCGAAAGGGCCGTGCCGATGGTGAAGAAACGAAAAAGCGTATCTTCGCTGCTGCCGCCGAATTATTCGCTCAACGGGGTTATCACAACACGTCAGCCAAAGATATTTGCAGTGCAGCAGGGGTGAATGCCGCGGCAATCAATTATCATTTTAATGGTAAAGATGGGCTGTATGAGCAGGTATTTTCTGCGGCGATAGAACACTTCCTGCACCTGGATTTTTTGCGGGCATTAAATGAGAGTCACGCAACAGCGCAAGACAAGTTGGACGAACTCATTGAGCATGTGGTAGCCAACATTCTGGAAGAGCGAAGCTGGCACGGAAAAGTGTGGGCACGGGAAATTGTCACGCCATCCCCCATGATTAATACGGTGTTAGTAAACGAAGCTCACACAAGAGCGAGCATCATTAAGAAGATGGTGATGGAGGCCAGCGATTTTAATGCACCCGACGATGACGTTACTCCTGTCTACGCCTTATTCACATTATTGGCACCTTGCATGATGCTGATGATAGTCAACCCGGAGTTGCCTACGCCGATCCAGCCTATCTTTTCACGCCCGCAAAGCGAACTTGTCGCTTACATTAAAGGCCTGGTGAGAAATCAGTATCCCGCTAAATAGCATACAGGCCCGCCGGGGTTGGCCACCCTAATCGTGACCACCACAACAGCTGTCGCTGTGCTCAGCCCAGTTTTTCAGTTTTGTGGTTTTACCGATCCCCGGGTTAAAGCTGTTGGTCGGGTCGAGCTTGCGATAGAACGACTTCAGCGCGTCTTTGGCAAAATACTCATGCCCCACGTTATGCTCTGCGGGGTACTCAGCATTCCGCGCATCGAAGGTCTGCAGTATTTTGTTTTTCAGCACTTTCGCATCCGCGCCTTTCTTCAACACGTAGTTCTGGTGCATAACGTGGCAGAACAGATGGCCGTAATAGAGTTTGGTATCAACCTGCTCATCGATTTCTGCCGGCAGCTCTTCAAACCAGTCGGGATCGTTACGGCGTAATGCCACATCGATTGTCATCATCGCACCCACATTTTTGCTGTTCATAATGTGGTAGCGGCCGATAGCCCCACCGGCAACAAACCGGTGCAGTATCGCTTTATCCGCTTCTTCTTCAGTACATTCGAAATAGCTGCCTTCATGGGTTTTAAAGAAATTATCCAGGTACGCACGGGCTTCATCTACCCCGTCGTTACTCATTTCTAAAATCCAGTGATGCTGATACTTATCACGATACACTTCCATGCGGGCCGGCAAATGGCCCGGGAACAGATAACTTAAGTACTGCATGGTGCGGTCTGACATTTTGTTTGGCAAAAAGCCCAGTTTGTCAGTGAAGGCATCGAACTTACGTTTAAAGGCAAACAGCTTAGGGATGAATTTCGCCCCCAGTTTGCTGATGACGATAAACATATCTTTACCGTACTTCTTCGATACGTCGTAGCAGTCGCGGTGCAGATATTCACCGGAGTCCGGCAGGTTTTTAAAGGTAGAAAGAATATCCCGGCGGATTTGGGTGAACATAGCGGCATCATTGGAGCCTACATAGAACACCTGCTTTTTGTCCGGAATCGGAAAGGTATCAAGGCGTACAGCGAATACTGCCAGTTTACCCGCACAGCCACTGGCTTCATGTAAGCGGCGGCCGTCATTGTTAAACCGTGAAGGCGTGTCCGAATTAACATCCCGCACCCGCTCATCGTACTCGTTGTCAGATGCTCTCAGCTCAGGGAAAGCCACATCGTCTGCTGCGTAGTTTTGCTGTTGCAGGTTGGTCAGAATTTCTTCCGGCGTATCGCCCAGTTTGATGCCCAGATTATTCACCAGCGACAGCTTGCCGCTCTCATCAATTTGGGCAAACAGGGACATTTCTGTATACGCCGGGCCACGTTTAACCAGCGCACCGCCGGAGTTATTGCAAATCCCGCCGACAATAGATGCGCCGATACAGGACGAGCCAATCACCGAATGAGGCTCACGGCCATAAGGCGCGAGCTTCTCTTCCAGACCAAACAGTGTGCTGCCCGCCAGACCGACAATTTGCTTACCTTCGTCGATCAGCTGTATATCATCAATACGCATGGTGCTGATGATCACCAGCGGACGGTCGTAATCTTTACCATCCGGCGTTGACCCGCCGGTTAAACCGGTATTGGCAGCCTGCATGATAACGGCCACATCCGCTTCCACACATAACGTCAGTACCCGCCAGATTTCCACTAATGTTGCCGGGCGAACCACGGCCAGTGCTTCACCGGAACCGAAACGAAATCCTTTACAATAAGGCTGTTTCTTTTCTTTATCGGTAAGTAAGTGGGCTTGTCCAACGACGTCGCCTAACGAGGAAATCAAAGACTGTGTATCGATTTGTCCGCTCATAGGTCTCTCTGGCAGGTTGTACTGACGAAATTTCAGGCCACGCACTATACACTAAATTAAGAAGCGTGCGAACCCGTTGACGCCCTCGCAGGCTTTCTGCGGGCTGGCCTGCGGCGGGATGGCGAAGCCTTGGCTTGCGGCTTTTTATCCCCGGCATTTGCCTCTTTTTGCTGTTTAGGCTTCTTCGGTTTCTTAGGTTTTTTGGGCGCTGACAAGGTAGTCTCTGCTAACTTAAGATCCGGCTCAAATCCGCTTAAGGTTTCCCGCGGCAGCAACTTCTGGATAAGGGTTTCAATATCCTTAAGTTGTTGTAATTCATCAGCACTGACCAGTGACCATGCCTGACCGCTGGCACCGGCACGACCTGTCCGGCCAATGCGGTGCACATAATCGGCTGCGGTATTAGGTAAATCCAGGTTCACCACCACCGGTAACTGGGCAATATCAATACCACGTGCTGCAATATCTGTTGCCACCAGCACATTGACTGTACCGTCTTTAAATTCGCTCAGTGCACGGGTTCGGGCGCCCTGGCTTTTGTTGCCGTGAATGGCAGCGCTTGGAATACCGGAATTGGTCAGGCGGGTAGCAATCCGGTTAGCACCATGCTTGGTACGGGAAAAGACCAGTGTCTGACGCCATTTCTGCTGCTTAATCAACGCAGTCAGCGCGCCAACCTTCTTCGATTTATCCACATTGACGAGGATCTGCTGAACCTCTTCCACGGTGGTGTTCGGAGGCGCAACGGAAATCTTAACTGCTGACTGAGTAATCGATTCTGCCAGAGCCGTCACGGTAGGCGAAAACGTGGCAGAGAAAAGCAGGTTCTGACGTTTGGCCGGCAACAGCTTCAGCACACGTTTGATGTCGTGAATAAAGCCCATATCCAGCATGCGGTCGGCTTCATCAAGCACAAGTACTTCAAGCTGATCAAATTTCACCGCGTTTTGCTGGTACAAATCCAACAGACGTCCCGGCGTGGCTACCAAAATATCAGTACCGCCACGCAAGCGTTTCATTTGCGGGTTGATACCGACTCCGCCAAATACCACGGTAGTTTTTAAATCCAAAAATTCATTGAAGCCACGGATATTGTCTTCTACCTGCGCGGCTAATTCCCGCGTTGGTGTCAGAATCAACGCTCTGACATTGTTACCACCTGGCTTTTGCCCTGAAGACAGTTTTTCCATTATCGGTAGTGCAAAGCCTGCTGTTTTACCTGTACCGGTTTGCGCGGCAGCCAGTACATCTTTACCGGACAGAATGACCGGAATAGCCTGGCTTTGAATAGGAGACGGAGACGCAAACCCAAGTGCGGAAACCGCTTTTAATAACGGTGCACTTAAGCCCAGTTCAGAAAACTGCATGAAAACCTCAAAGAATGGAAAAAATGACTTACAGAAAAAACGGGCGCTACCAGTGAGCGCCCGTTATAAATAGGATAAGCGTTTGCTTACAGTACTACTACGTCAGCAGCCTGTGGGCCTTTGTTGCCTTGTTCGACAGTGAACTGAACGTTTTGACCTTCGCTTAAAGAACGGAAACCGTCAGATTTGATCGCACGGAAGTGTACGAAAACGTCTTTACCGCCTTCCTGAGAAATAAAACCGAAACCTTTAGCTTCGTCAAACCATTTTACTGTACCAGTTACCTGAGACATAAATTACTCCAAAAAATAATAAGTTAAATTAAATACGCCTATTTACGTATGAGGTCTTTCAGGTTTGGAACAGGCGTAGATCAGTAGTTTTCCGGAAGTAATTCTGTGAAGACTTACAAAGAATATAAAGAAATAGCATTAACAAGTTTGAATAGGACCTTCAAAAGGCGCGGCGATGTTACCAGTTGTTCATCAAAATAGCCAGCTTATTTTTTAACCGGTTTTCAATGACAGAATTTTAATCTTCACCGGCCCGTTATTTTCTATATTTATGATTATAAAATCGCCATGCAGGAAATTGCACAAGCAACACCAATGCGCTTTATAAATCAGTGACTATACTCAGAACAGACCAAGCATATAAAACGTCACGCCATCCGGGGTTAATGTTTGAAAAGCCTTCGCACAGAAATTGCGGCAATAACGCTTATTTCTATTACCGTCATCAGCGCGCTGGTGATGTGGGTGTCGTTGCGTGTTTACGAAGGTCTTTACGAAGAATTTGTCTCTCAGGAGCTGCAGGCTCTGTCTGAGAACCTGGCCAATGACCTGCTGCCACACATGACCGCAGATGATGAGTTCCCGCTCATCAGTGTACTTCTGCGTTTAGATGAATATGACAATGTGGAATTTGCCCGCGTCTATAATACGCAAGGCGAGATAGTTAGTGCTTACATCGGCTCTGCACTAATTAAACACAGGCAACATGCAGGGAATGAAAGTTCAGCCGGGGATATTCTCCTGCACGAACTGGACTACGGACTTCATATTGAAGACAGCCATATCCGCGTGGTTAAAATAATTGGTGACCCGGCCCTGCCTCAGGGCAAACTTGTGATTTCCTATCTTATTGAGCAGTCACTTGCAGACAGTCAGAGAAAGTTCGTTGTTGCCATTGTGCCCTTTGTTATTTTCATTCTGCTCACCGCAGTGTTTCTTGTACTGGAGTTACAACGCCGCTCCCTGCAACCTTTATTTAAACTCATCGAGAAGATGCGCCGGGTAGAAGAAACCAAAGATTACGCCATAGAAGTAAGCATTGAAGGTAAGTCGGAAATCAAAGCCCTCACCCACGGCTTTAACAGCATGATGTCAGACATCAACAAACAAACCGAACTTAACCGGCAGAAAAATAAGTTACTTACCCGTCAGCAGGAACAAATGGAAAAGCTGGCGAACTTCGACCCCCTTACCGGATTGCCCAACCGGCAGTTTTTAATGAAGTGTCTGAACATCGAACTGGCCAGAGCCAAGCGGGAAGAAAAAGATGTGGCTCTGCTCTTTCTTGATCTCGACGGGTTCAAAATGGTGAACGATTCCTTCGGCCATGATGTGGGAGACAAATTACTTTGTAAAATTGCTGATGTGATCAGTGACAGCCTGAGATTGGATGATGTTGTCGGCCGGTTGGGCGGCGACGAATTCGTCATTATTCTTGGTGAATGCAGTTCGGTGGAACAGGTTGAAGAAGTCGCAGCACGGCTGGTTGAGGCTATCGGCAGTGATCAACAGGTTGATCAATGGAAACTGGAAACAGGCGCAAGCATCGGTATTGCGCTGGCGAAGGACTGCGACTTCAGCCTGACCACCTTAATGAGCAATGCGGATATTGCCATGTATCATTCCAAGCGAAACGGGCGGGGTCAGTTCACGCTTTTCACCCGCATGATGCAGGACGACAACCACCGTATGATCCGCATCTCTACCAGTATTCACACGGCGATAGAAAACAATGAATTTTTCCTTGTCTATCAACCCAAAGTGGATCAGAGCAGTAAGGTAGTGGGCTTTGAAGCATTGATCCGCTGGTATAACCCTCACCTTGGCATGGTGTCACCGGCAGAATTTATACCCATAGCCGAGCAGAGTAACAAAATATCAGTTATCACACTCTGGGTCATGGCGCAGGTATGCAAGGACGTAAAACACATTCTCAGACAATACGGAGAAACCACAACGATTTCCCTGAACCTGTCAGCCAATGATTTAAAGGACGAAACGGTCACCGCTTTTGTGCTGAAAAAAATCCGTGAACTGGGCGGACTGGCCGGTGCCATAGAGTTCGAAATTACGGAATCAGCCTACCTTAAAAGTTTTCAGGCGGGGAATGCGTTTTTTGACGATCTTCGCGCACTGGGATGCAAAATAGCACTTGATGACTTCGGTACAGGGTATTCTTCTTTAAGCTATCTCACCGAATTCAGCATTGATACGCTGAAAATCGACCGTCAGTTTGTCAGTCAGATTGGTGTATCACAACGTTCAGAACTTATCACCGTCACCATTCTTGAGATGGCACGTCACCTGAAACTGAAAGTGTGCGCCGAAGGCGTTGAAACCCTGGACCAGGCAACGTTTCTGATTGATCACGGATGCCACCTTCTACAAGGCTATTATTACGGCCGGCCAGAGCCGATTTGTGAAAATGATGAAGAGGACGGGTTAATTCCCGCCCTCGAAAGCCAGCATAGTTTGTAGCATAACCACTTTTCAGCCCGAGGTGTACAGCACTGTCAGTGTTTCCGGCAGCGTCACATCTGCAGGGAGATAGCCGACACTACCCTGATTTTCCAGCAAGTATTCCATCATAGCATCCACAGATTGCACCTGAACCGGTGCCTTATTTCTGCCGCTGAACCGCATTTGCGCCCAGTAAGACTGAATGCGTGACTCTGTGAGGCCCACTATTCGTGCATTAAAGATAAGCCTGGTTTGCGCGCCGGGGACAAGTGTCACCGGTTCAAGCCCGGACGAAGCTCCGCCCATAAACAGATTGCGCACTTCATGCTTTTGCATGTTGCCTGCCGGCTCTGCAAGATTTGCTACCACGATAATCTCATCACTGGCTTTTGCAGGCTGTGACGACATTAACAGCGCAAGGGTGAGAGTAAGATTCATCAACTTCATCAGAATACCCACTCCAGTCCGAACTGGTACAACACGGCCTGACGGTCAAAGTTTTCGGAGCCCGCTTTTAACTCGAACAAAGAGGTTTTGCCGGGCTCACCGTCTAAAAACGTTACTTCCGCTTTCAGAGCCATGCCCGGGCGGAAGTCCCATCGCCCGGTCAGAGTGACAGAATCCAGCACATCGGTGGGAAATCTTGCCTGCAGTTGCTCCACGCCGTAGTAGAGCATATCGAGCTGAGGGTCCAGGCCAACGGGAATGGTGTTGTTCAGTTCCCCCAAAATCTGATTGGATTTGGCGTAAGTCACGAGTAACTGGTAATCACCGAAATAGCGTCCCAGCGTGACATAGTAGTTTTCGATACCGGCCAGAATATTAATGGTGGATTCCACGTCTACATACTCTGCAGACATAAACCAGTCCAGGCTGTCGTAACTTATTCCTACAAGGTAGGCATCTACCCGTCCCATTAATGAAAAATAATCAGCTAAATCATCAAATCCGGCGGCTTTCAGTCCGCCGGTCAGTTCTCCGAGACCGGCAATATCCGCTTCCGCGTCGGCAGAAATAAACGTTGCACCGCGCAGTTGCCAGCCCCGGTAACTGATTTCGGCGATACCGCCGTACATCTCTTTCACCTCAATGTGAAAGCTCTCACCGCTGGCTTCAATGTCGTCAGAAAAAGAGCCGTAGTATCCTTCCAGTCCAAAATAGATATCGTCAATATTGAACTGATAGCGGGCGTTCCCTCCTTCGTAGCGGGGAAAGAACAGATAGCTGCCGTACAGCTGTCGGGGAGGAGATATCCAGGGATAGGCGTATCCCACGTCAAATACGTCAGAATACTGGAGATAAGGTGTACGCAACCGGCCTGCTTTGAATTGCCAGTTTGCATTGGGTTCATAGCTTAAGTAGAGCCATTCCAGCCCGGAACCGCGACTTTCATCACTGTGCAGAAGCACCTGCCCGGAGACCGATACCGTGCCGGTCAGGGCATAATCAGCCTGTAAGCCCAGCAATGACTTCTCTGAGAAACTGACTTTATTCTCATAGCCTTCAAAGTAAGCCTGATCAGTATCCAGATAGCCGGCCACCACGCGGGCGAACCCTGAAAATTCCACGGGGACGTCGTCACTGGCATTATTGCAGGGTGAGAACAACAATGCGGCAGTGAAGACACCTGTTAAACCTGACTGTTTCAACCTGTGAGATCACTTTATCCAAACTCATACCTGTTTTGAGTATTGTTCAAAGCGTCATTTTTACCAGCCGGTTTATGCAAATTTTTGCAACTGCTCAGTGTAAGCGCTGATGTCCCCGAACATTTTCTCTACCCATTGCAGATTGTGGTAAGTATCAAGATAACGCTCACCACTGTCACACATCAGCGTAACAATAGACCCCTGCTCTCCCCGGGATTGCATTCCTTCAGCCACCTGCAATGCGCCCCACAAATTAGTACCGGTAGAGGCGCCGGCGCGGATCCCTGCAATATCTGCCAGCCAGTGAATGGTGGCAATACTGGCTTTGTCTTCCACCTTCAGCATTTTGTCGATGACATCCGGCTGAAAGGACGCTTCTACTTTGGGCCTTCCTATACCTTCAATGGCACTCCCCCGCTGACTGGTTAACGTGCGGTCTCCGGACTGATAACTGTCGTAAAACACGGAATGCTCAGGATCCACAACAACCAGTTCGGTCGCCAGCCCCTTGTAACGGATATAACGGCCAATCGTCGCTGAGGTACCACCCGTACCGGCGCTCATGACCACGGTATGGGGCACACTGTGAGGTTCAGCCGATATCTGGCCGAAAATACTTTCAGCAATGTTGTTATTACCCCGCCAGTCAGTGGCACGCTCAGCGAACATGAACTGATCCATAAAATAGCCGTTACACTCCTGCGCCAGCCGGACGGCTTCATCGTGCATATGGGTGGGACATTCCACAAAATGACAACGCCCGCCGAAACGGGTAATCAGGTTAATTTTGCTTTGTGCCGTGCTGCGGGGCATCACTGCGATAAACGGAATACCCAGCATTCGGGCAAAATACGCTTCAGACACAGCTGTGCTGCCGGAGGATGCTTCTACGATAGTCGTGTTTTCACCAATCTTGCCGTTGCAAAGGGCATAGAGAAATAAGGAACGGGCCAGACGATGCTTTAAACTGCCGGTGGGATGGGTACTCTCATCTTTCAGATAGATATCAATACCCTTCAGATTAAGTCCTTCAAGCTTAATAAGGTGCGTATCAGCGGAGCGCTGAAAATCCGCATTAATTTTTCTGATCGCCTCTGCAACCCAGTTTTTCATAGTGAGGTCCGTTTATGGTTTGTATGAAGTCAGTATAAAAGCACCAGCAGGGAATCTTCCCGCATTTTTTAGCTGCAAGTCCGGCGAAAGAGAAAAATAATTGCAAACAGTGAACCTCAAAGAGAATAAAAATGCAAAGAAACACTCTCACCGCTGAGCCAGACATTAAATATCATTAAACCATACCGCAGACTTGTTCTGTACTGTCTGATATCCGCTATGCTAACTGCCCGTTAAACAGGAGCTCGTATGACACCGGCAGAATTGTCCCGCGTAGTAGAAATGGCGTGGGAAGACAGAACCCCGTTTGAAGCATTAGAGATACTATACGGACTCAATGAGTCCGCAGTAATAAAGCTCATGCGAAAGGAGATGAAACCATCATCCTTCCGCATGTGGCGGAAACGTATGCAGGGAAGACAAACTAAACATCTGAAGTTACGTCATCCTTGCATTGAGCGCGCTTACTGCCCGACACAGTACAAACGCTGATGGCTCTCAAAGCGTTACTGGCTTTAAACAGGCTGCCGCCTGAGCGCCGGAAGCCCGTTTCGCCGCTTCGTTGTAGCCAGCTTACAATTCTTTTATTTTGATATTCCGGAAAGCTACCGGCGAGGTCCACTCCTGCAGCACGATGTGCCCTTTGGTAGCCTTGCCGAAATCAGCAAAGCTTTTAAAATTGGACTGAGATACCCAGTCTTTCCATTTTTGACTGGCAAGGTCAACTTTCGCGGTTAAATTGCCATTCAGGTAAAAGGCCACTCCACCTTTATTTTGCTTGATAACCGACTGATTCCACTGCCCCTGCTCATGCACAGAAGTTTGTGTAAGCTGTGCGGAATAACCGTACAGGCAACCCGGATTTTTCGCCGGCTTTTTATTATCGATATGTTCAGGACCCAGGAGCTGATATTCAGGTCCGGTTTGCCAGGCTAGCTGATTTTCCGGGTTTTCCTGCACATTGATAAATACACCGCTGTTACCATCTACGGTTGTTTTCCATTCGAAAGCCAGTTCATAGTTTTCAAATTCAGCATCTGATGTCAGGTCGCCATGCTGAACACCGCTGGTACGCAGATCAACAGTAATAGTGCCGTCCTGCACTATCCATGAAGGCTTAGCATCAGGATGTTGAAATAAGTGCCATCCATCCAGTGTCTTGCCGTCAAACAGCAACTTCCAGCCCTCTTTGACTTCAGTTGCGGTCAGCACATTTTGCTGAGATGAAGATGTTGCAGCCATCGAACCGGCACTAAAGGCTGACAATGCACATACTGCCAGCAGCAATTTTTTATGTTGATTGATTTTCACAGACCATCCTTAACAAAATTCCCGGGGTTTACAGATAAGTGTGTCCCTAATCTGCTGAATGACACATTACAGTAACATCTTTGTTACTTCCATCGGCTCCCGGCCTTTTTCTTCCGGTGCCATGCTCAGTGCGGCAGACTTCCGGACATGCCTGGGATAACCGGCTCTCCCCGGTTTGCTTTCCCCTGTCCCGGGGCGTATAAAAGACAGTACATAAAGTGTTCAAGCAAAAGGATTATTGTGATGAAGAATGCCTGTTGCCTGTGCTTTGCATTCCTGTTCATCAGTTTGCTGAGTTACGCCGGAGAAGCCGGTGTACCGGAAGTGTTCAGAGGCCACGCAAAAGACAACAAGCTATATCTGCAATATGATGATCTGGACACATTTTTAAAAACATTTGTTTCTGTGACCGGCTGGTCTGAGAGGCAAAAAGCGGAGAACATAGATTCCAGAGTGGGGACACGCCTGAAAGTGCGCATTAATCCGCTGACGGTACTGGAGGGTAATAAATTCTACTTCACCGCCTTTGATAATGAACAGGTGGTTTCCACATTGGCAGATATGCAGGCCAGTCTGATGTCCCTGCCCGATGACATTCCTTTACCTCTTCTCAGTGCAGATGAGCAACTGGCATACTGGCTGAACCTCTATAACTTCACCATGCTCAATGAGATTGCTAAACGCTATCCGGTCTATAGCATGAGTCGCTACCTCAATCCTGACGAAGATAAGTATTTCCTTGATGACAAAGTCATGACAGTGGCAGGTATCCCTCTAAGCCTGAATGACATTAAAGACAAAATCCTGAAGGAAAAATATGACAGCAATCCGCTTATCCTGTATGGCCTGTTTCAGGGCAATATTGGCGGCCCCGGCATCCAGAAACGGGCATTCCGTAGTCGCGGAATATGGCGGACACTGAAAAAGTCTGCCACTGAATTTATTAATTCAAATCGTGGCACCTACTACGACGGCAAAGTTTCAGTGTTCTATGAGCGCAACCTGAACTGGTTTAATAACGATGAGGCGGCATTGAAAGCGCATATCCTGACGTATCTCGGCGGTGAAATGACTGAGGAGATCGATAAGGCAAAATCGCTGGATTTCGCCATGAAAGACTGGCAACTGGCAAGCGTAATGGGTGATCAGCGTAGTTACGGCGGGTCTGGTGCGACCAACAGTGCGGCTATGTTAGATTCAGTTGTAGTGAGCGGCAGCGCATTAGTTCCCACTCATATGATGGAGGAATGGGTTTCTAAAACGCCGGCGAGCACCCGTTTATCACCGTCTCAACTGGCGGTACTTGATGATCTGCGTACCCGGTTCGCTGTGGCCCGGGGCTCGGTATCTGTCACCGATCTCAACGAAGAAGAGGCGAAGTCAGACAAAGACCAGTAGCCAATGGTAAAAGGAATTCCGGACCAAACAAAAAGGGCGATGTTTTCACATCGCCCTTCCGTATTGTGCTTTTTTAACGTTTCATGCGTCCAGGATAATCCGCAGCATGCGACGCAGCGGTTCAGCCGCGCCCCACAATAACTGATCACCGACAGTGAAGGCAGAAATGTATTCCGGTCCCATTGTCAGTTTACGGATACGACCTACAGGAATCGATAAAGTACCGGTTACTTTTGCCGGCGTCAGCTCCTGCATGGTGATCTCACGGTCATTCGGGATCACTTTCACCCAGTCATTGTGCTTCGCCAGTAAACCTTCGATTTCTTCAACACTCAGGTCTTTTTTCAGCTTCAGAGTAATGGCCTGGCTATGACAGCGCATTGCACCAACACGAACACATAATCCGTCTACCGGCACCGGTGAGTTCTGAGTACCCAGGATCTTGTTGGCTTCAGCCTGCGCTTTCCATTCTTCACGGCTTTGACCTGACGGCAGTTGTGTATCGATATACGGGATAAGGCTGCCGGCCAGCGGCACACCGAACTGTTCTGTCGGGTTATCATCAGAGCGGATAAATTCAGCAACCTGACGGTCGATGTCGAGAATAGCTGTTGACGGGTCGTCGACCAACGCTTTCACATTACCGTACACAGCACCCATCTGGCTGAGCAATTCACGCATGTGCTTTGCACCTGACCCGGAAGCTGCCTGATAAGTCATAGGCGATGCCCACTCAACCAGATCTGCTTCAAACAAACCACCCAGCGCCATCAGCATGAGCGATACTGTGCAATTACCACCTACATAAGTTTTAACGCCGCCCTGCAGACCTTTATCAATTTCACCACGGTTTACCGGATCTAAAATGATCACCGCATCATCTTTCATCCGTAGTGCTGAGGCAGCATCAATCCAGTAGCCATTCCAGCCGCTTTCCCGCAGGGCCAGATAGACTTCTTTAGTGTAATCACCACCCTGACAGGTAATAATAATATCCTGCTTTGCCAGTGCTTCAATGTCATTGGCATCTTCCAGTACACCGCAATCTTTACCGGCGAAATCCGGCGCAGGTAACCCTTTTTGAGAGGTCGTGAAAAAGGTTGGCTCAATGAATGAGAAATCGTTTTCTTCCTGCATTCTTTGCATTAATACAGAGCCGACCATACCGCGCCAGCCAACTAAACCAACTTTATTTTGAGACATTCTCTGAACCCTTCTTGTGTCCTTCCCGGCGCCTGTCTGACGGCAAAACCTCTTGCGGGCTCTTTATCTTTTGCCGTTGTTCACCGGAAACCTGTTGTAAAGGCCGCAGTCTATAAAGAAAGTCACGGCTTTGCCAGCAGCATTTGTTATCAGCAATAGCTGTTTTTCATACAAGACTGGTAATTTCCGTTGAGCAGTCAGTATTGCGCGATGTTGCGATTGCGCTGCGTCGTGGATTCCGATAGGGTAGAAATTAACCAACAGAATAATAACCTATTGATTTAGATTAACTTACCTGCCCTCTCCGGCCACTAAGATAATAAAGGAGCCCGCTTTTATCAGCAGGAACGGGACAGATACAAGGATGCAGAATCATGCAAACAGTCAGACAACCTTCTCTGCTCCAGGTCGGATTACTCGCCGGCGTAATTATTCTGATGATAGTTGTTATGACCCAATATACTCCGCTTCCCATTCAGCTGGCGCTGCTGGGCGCCTGGTTTGCCACTCTCGGGCTGGGGAAATGGCTCGGTCGTAGTTATGAATCTATGCAAAACGGACTGCTTAGCGGCATCTCTCAGGGAATGGAAGCTATTCTTGTACTCATCGCAGTGGGCGCACTGATTGGTAGCTGGATGGCCGGCGGCATTGTGCCGTCCATTATTTATTACGGTTTGTCTGTAATGACACCTCAGATATTCCTGTTCGCCGCCTTTTTTATCTGTGCGGTAACTTCCCTGGCGACCGGTACATCCTTCGGTACTATCGGTACCGCAGGCATTGCCATGATGGGGATTGGTGAAGGCTTTGGTCTGCCCGCTCCTCTTGTCGCCGGTGCTGCCATATCAGGGGCTTATGTGGGAGATAAATTATCCCCGCTGTCTGACACAACCGTGATGACGGCCTCATTGTGCAGAGTCGATCTCATCGAACATATTAAATCCATGCTTTATATCAGTGTACCTGCAATTGTGATTGCCAGTGCCCTGTTTTTGTTCACCGGCATTCTCACAGGCCATCAGGGAAGTACCGGACGGGCAACAGAAGTTATGGCCGTTATAGATGCCTGGTTTACGGTCAGTCCGTTTATGATTTTGCCCGCACTGGCGGTCATCACCCTGCTCATTCTTCGTCAGCCGGCGGTTCCGGTTATCTTTTTTGGTGCTTTACTTGGCGTTGTCTGGGCAGTTTTGTTTCAGCAGCAGGATGTCATACCGGCATTGGAAACGTTGTACGGCGGAAGCCACATCGAATCTGATGACAATGTTATCGCCGTGCTGCTGAACCGCGGCGGTATGGTGTCTATGCTGCCAAATATTCTGCTTATTATTCTGGCTCTGGGCATCGGCGGCCTGATGGAAGCCACCGGTGTACTGACTACCATTACCACCTCACTGCAACGCTGGGCTGATAACGTGACAAAATTGGGTTTATCCACACTACTGGCAGGGATCATTGGCAATATATTGGGTGGAGCGGCCTATGTATCGCTCATTACCGCCAGCACGATTACCGGTAAAAACTATAATGCGACGGGTACGGACCGGCGGGTACTGTCCCGTAATGCAGAATCCGGCGGAACGGTGGTGACACCGATGATTCCGTGGTCAGACGGAGGGGTATTCATGGCCACTACCCTGGGTGTGACCACAGCAGCTTACCTGCCTTATTTATGGTATCACCTGCTGGTACTTGGCATTGCTGTTCTCTACAGTTTTACCGGCTGGTTTCATTTCAACAACGCCATCCGGCCCGCAAAAACGTTCACTAACGAACAAAAAACAACCGAATCGTAGTCGCAAAAATCGCAGGTTCACGCTCCTTATCTGAATATTTCCACTATTTAACTATTGTTGCGCGATTGTTAAATCCACAACAAAATCAGGGACTATCGGTAAGGGTAAAAGGAAAAAACTACGACTTTGGTCATGCGTCCATAAGACCTTAGGAGCGATCAGGTCGGATATTGACTCATATTGTCTGAAATTGATATGGATCAACCCCGCCCCAAATGAAAACAAAATGTTAACAGCGATCACAAGGTGTTTTCACGCCTGCCGGAAATCTGTTCTCAGTCTCTTTTACTTCACTTGAGTCCCGGGTGATTTTTCTCTACTCTCTGACGCCCGAAGACTAATTTCCTGTTGAAATGTCGTTTCGAGACAATTCAGCATGACCGGTACACACGAGGACAGATAGTCAGCATGATTACCTCATTGCTCACCAACAATGCTTATGCGGTTTCCTTAAACCGTATGGCAATTGACAGCACCACGCGTGTTGGGGTGGTGCTTTGGCTGGCGACCCTCGTACTGGTATTCAATGTGTCTTTAATTATCAGCGGTATCATGGCGGACTCATCGGAGTTTGTTGGTGCCCTGCATGACAACCTTGTTGTCGAACCTCATTCCCTGGCAGTGATGCACGAAGCATTATCTGTGTTCTTCTTTTCAGCAGTCCTGCTTATCTGTTTATTGGGTATTCATCTACAGCCCGCCCCGTTAACGCGCGCCGGTGTAGCTGCCTCCCCGAAACCAGTTTTAATCGTTAACGACGATTACCGACAGCCGTTTGTGCAACAATCCGGCAGTCGCGCACCACCTTCTGACAAGTGATTTTCTGTTGATTACAGACGTGCCTCAGGTACGTCTGTAATCAAGAGCGCGTCGCGGGTCACTCCTCTGCTGGTTCACGCCGTGTTCACTTGTTCGAAAACCTTCGATAGTCACTATCGGAATATTACGCGTGTCGTCTGTGACGGCAATAACGTTGAACCCGGGTTATAGGAAAATGCTTTTGTCTATTCGTAACCTTTCTAAATTAGCTTTTGCGTCAATCGTGCTGTTACTGGCCGGTTGTAGCGGTGGCGTACTTGATCCGAAAGGACAGGTAGGTATTGAAGAAAAGAACCTGATCATTCTGTGTACGATTCTGATGCTTATCGTTGTTATTCCGGTGATTGTACTGACGCTGTATTTCGCCTGGAAATACCGCGCGAGCCGCGACTTTGAAGTCTACACACCGAAATGGGCTCACTCTACCAGGATTGAAGCCACGGTTTGGTCTATTCCAATTCTGATCATCATTGCACTGGGCATCATTACGTGGCAATCAACCCACGCATTAGACCCTTATGCACCGCTTGAAGATAAAGGCGAGCACATGACTGTTGAAGTGGTTTCACTCAACTGGAAATGGCTGTTCATTTATCCTGAGCAAGGCATTGCAACGGTTAACGAACTGGTGATTCCGGCTGACAAGCCAGTTTCATTCAAAATCACTTCTGAAGGCACAATGAACTCGTTCTTCATTCCTCAGTTGGGTAGCCAAATCTACTCAATGGCAGGCATGGAAACTCAGTTACACCTGATTGCTGATGAGCCGGGTACCTACAAAGGTATTTCTGCGAACTACAGCGGTGCGGGTTTCACTGGTATGAAGTTCGACACCATTGCTACGCCAACTGAAGCCGACTTTGATGCCTGGGTTCAGAAAGTAAAATCAGAAGGCGGTTCCCTGACTTCTGAGAACTTTACACAATTAGCTGAAGATAGTGAAAACCACCCTGTAACTTATTACAGCACGGTTAGCGACGGTCTGTTCCACGAAATCATCATGAAGTACATGAAAGATCATGGCTCTATGGATTTCTATGGTAAGCCTGCTAATGCCGCTACCGGCGAAAAAGCCGAAGCGATGCAGCACAACGGCCATCACATGGGGGTTGAAGAGTAAGTATGTCTTTTTTAGGTAAGTTATCTATAGAGGCTGTACCGTACCACGAGCCAATCGTTATGGTTACGCTTGGGGTTGTTGCAGTACTCGGTCTGGTGATCGCGGGTCTGATCACCAAATACAAAGCATGGGGTCCGCTGTGGCGCGACTGGATCACGTCCATCGACCACAAACGCCTGGGTGTTATGTATATTATCCTGGCACTTATCATGCTTATGCGCGGCTTTGCCGACGCCATTATGATGCGTACGCAGCTCGCTGCGGCAACAAACGGTGCAGAAGGTTATCTGCCACCGGAACACTACGACCAAATCTTCACCGCACACGGTGTCATCATGATCATCTTTATGGCGATGCCATTCATGGTGGGCCTGATGAACATCATCGTGCCGCTGCAGATTGGTGCGCGTGACGTTGCCTTCCCGTTCCTGAACAACCTGAGCTTCTGGCTGACCGCTGGTGGTGCAATTCTTATCAACCTGTCTTTAGGTGTGGGTGAGTTTGCGAAAACCGGTTGGGTTGCTTATCCGCCGCTGGCGGGTCTGGAGTATTCACCGGGTGTCGGGGTTGATTACTATATATGGGCCTTGCAGATATCGGGGCTCGGGACGCTCTTGACCGGGGTTAACTTCCTGGTAACTGTATTCAAGATGCGTGCGCCAGGCATGAAACTGATGCAAATGCCTATCTTCACCTGGACTTGTACCTGGGGTAACATCCTGATCGCTGCGTCATTCCCTATTCTGACTGCAGTACTGGCGATGCTTACGCTTGACCGTTATCTTGATTTCCACTTCTTCACCAATGATTTAGGTGGGAACTCGATGATGTACATCAACCTGTTCTGGGCGTGGGGTCACCCTGAAGTATACATTCTGGTTCTGCCAGCATTTGGTATCTTCTCGGAAATCATTTCCACCTTCACGGCGAAGCGTCTGTTCGGCTACAAGTCGATGGTTTACGCATCCGGTGCAATCGCAATCCTGGGCTTCATTGTTTGGTTACACCACTTCTTCACAATGGGTTCCAGCGCGAACGTTAACGCCTTCTTCGGTATCATGACGATGATTATCGCCGTACCGACCGGGGTAAAACTGTTTAACTGGCTGTTCACCATGTACCGTGGCCGTCTGACCATCACTACGCCTGTGCTGTGGACGTTAGGCTTCATGGTAACGTTCACCATCGGTGGTATGACAGGCGTACTGCTTGCTATCCCTGGTGCTGACTACGTACTGCACAACAGCTTGTTCCTGATTGCTCACTTCCACAACACCATCATCGGTGGTGCGGTATTCGGTTACCTGGCAGGTTTTGCTTACTGGTTCCCGAAAGCAATGGGCTTCAAACTGGATGAGAAAACCGGTAAAGCAGCATTCTGGTGCTGGCAGATCGGCTTCATGCTGGCGTTCATGCCACTGTACGTTCTGGGCTTCTTAGGAATGACCCGTCGTCTGAACCATACTGACAATCCTGACTGGAACATCTGGCTGTACATCGCTGCATTCGGTGCTTTCGTAATCGCTGCGGGTATCTTCTTCCAGCTGCTGCAACTGTTCATCAGCTTTAAGAACAAAGAAGCGCTTAAAGATACTACGGGTGATCCGTGGAATGGTCACACGCTGGAGTGGTCAACGGCGTCTCCGCCTCAGTACTACAACTTCGCTGTTATTCCTCACATCAAAGACATTGATGCATGGACTGACATGAAAGAACGTGGTGATGCGTATCAGAAGCCTGAGAAATATGCCCCAATCCACATGCCTAAGAACACCTCTGCTGGTTTCTTCATGAGCATGAGTCTGACTGTGATGTGCTTTGCGCTAATCTGGCACATCTGGTGGCTGGCAGCTGTTGGTTTCATCGGCGGTATCGCAGTATTCATCAAGCGCTGTTACACCAGCGACGTAGATTACTACGTACAGGTTGATGAAGTAGAGAAAATCGAAGCAGAGCATTTGTCTGCTAATGCTAAAGGAGTGAACGCATGAGCTCAGTAGCCACTGATATGCATCACGATCACGACCACGAGCATCACGAGAATAACAACGTATTCGGTTTCTGGGTTTACCTGATGACCGACTGTCTGTTGTTTGCCTCGTTCTTCGCAACCTACGCAGTGTTGTTCATGAACACTGCCGGTGGCGTGTCTGGTAAAGACATCTTTGAACTGGACTTCGTTGCAGTTGAAACCGCGGCACTACTGTTAAGTAGTATCACCTTCGGCTTCGCAATGATTGCAGCGCACAAGCAAAACAAAGGCGGCACACTGTTGTGGTTGGCTGTTACCTGGGTTTTCGGTGCAGTGTTCATCGGTATGGAAATCTATGAATTCCATCACCTGATTGTTCATGGTAACGGCCCTGATACCAGCGCATTCCTTACCGCGTTTTTCTCGCTGGTTGGTCTGCACGGTCTGCACGTAACTTCAGGTCTGATTTGGATGACCATCATGATCATCGAAGTGATGCGTCGTGGTCTGAAAGATCAAACTGTTACGCGCCTGAGCTGCTTAAGCCTGTTCTGGCACTTCCTGGACATCGTCTGGATTTGCGTATTCACCGTTGTTTATCTGATGGGAGCACTGTAATGAGTCAACATGATTCTCACGCTGTTAGCCATGCAAACGACCATGGTGATGTGAAATCCTATGTGATTGGGTTTGTACTGTCGGTCATACTGACAGTCATCCCTTTCTGGATGGTTATGGAAGGCGACTTCTCTAAAGGCACCACTATCTGGAGTATCGTTACGTTAGGTCTGGTACAGATTTGGGTTCACCTCAAATACTTCCTGCACCTGAACTTCGTTACCGAAGATGGCCGTGCAAGCACGTTCTCGTTCCTGTTCAGTGCGCTTATTATCTTCATGGTAGTCGGTCTGTCTGTCTGGATCATTTACGAGTCTAACGCGATGATGATGTACTAGCCTGCTGGCTGGTACATTTTCCAAAGCGTATGCGAGGAAAACTGGAAATATGAAACCTGTATTTCGTCGATATTTAACCGTGACTAAGCCCGGCATTATTATGGGCAACCTGATCTCTGTCGCCGGTGGTTTTCTGCTGGCATCACGGGGTGACGTTGACTTTATGCTGATGGCGGCAACGCTGATTGGCTTATCACTGGTTGTTGCATCCGGATGTGCAATTAATAACTGCATTGACAGGGATATTGATGCCAAGATGCAACGTACCCGCTCCCGGGTTACCGTGACGGGGGAAATGTCGCTGAAAGCCGCATTCTGGCATGGCATTGTGCTGGGTGTGATGGGTTTTGCCCTGCTGGTGGCGTACACCAACGCCACTGCGGTGTTTTTCGCTGCACTGGGTTATGTCGTGTATGTGGGCGTTTATAGCCTGTATATGAAACGTAACTCTGTGTACGGCACACTGGTTGGCAGCTTGTCCGGTGCGGTTCCCCCGGTTGTGGGTTACTGCGCGGTAAGTGGCCAGTTCGATGCTGCCGCTGCCATTCTGCTGGTGATGTTTAGTTTGTGGCAAATGCCCCACTCTTATGCCATCGCGATTTTCCGTTTCAAAGATTATGAAGCGGCGAATATTCCGGTACTGCCGGTTGCAGAAGGTATCGAAAAAGCCAAACTGCATATCGTGCTTTACATTGCGGTATACGCGATTGTAACCATGATGCTGTCGATTGCAGGTTACACAGGTATCGGTTTCCTGGCCGTTGCCTGTACCACCAGTTTCTGGTGGCTGCTGATGGCACTACGAGGTTATCGCCCTGATATCGACATGACACGTTGGGCGCGTCAGGTGTTCGGCTTCTCCATACTGAACATCACGATCCTAAGCATTGCCATGGCGGTAGACTACCACGATGTAGCGCCTAAACTGTTCGCCTTAGCGCTATAGACTTGTAAATACGAAAAAGGGCCGCTCAACTGAGCGGCCCTTTTTTTTGTGCACTGCTTTCCTGTCATCACGGATTTCTTTTGTTCACTTCTCTTCCCGGGTTATCACACCTCGCTCAGAATAATTTTAATTTGCTCCCGTATCCATTTTCGCAGGCCGTCTTCATGGGTCCGGGGATGCCATACCTGCTCTATCTTCACATCGGGTAACGATACCGGCGGCTCCCGGCTGGTAAGGTGCTGACAGGTAGCGGTTGCATAATCAGCGATGGGCTTCAGGCAAGTAAGAAAAACCTCGCGGCCGGTCACCAGTCGCGGTAGCACCATGAAACCTGATGCACCGGCTACCACCCGCCGGGTTAACCCCGCTTCCGCTAAGGCAGTGTCCACATCACTGTTAAGGTTGCCGGTCAGCGTTGACACTACATGGGGCTTGCTGGCATAAGTTTGGACATTCAGTGGCGTACCGGCGGGGATAAGGGCTTTGTCATGCACCACCCGGTAGGGGGTGACCATGAGTGACTGACGATAAAAATGTTCGGGCAGATCCCTGAAAAAGCCGGCAATGGCTATGTCACAATCACCTTGCTCCAGCGCCTGCACAGGCAAACGGCCGGACGTATTATGCATGACGATAGTTACGCCCGGCGCTTCCGCCTGTACTTTATCCAGTAAACGGGGAAGGAGTAAAAAATCCACCAGATCGGTACCATAAATATGGATTGCCTCATCCCGCTGTCCGATGGCATCACCCTCTGCATTAACGTAGAACTCTTCCAGACACTTCACCACACAGCATACCTGTTTAGCCATCTGATGCGCTTTGGGCGTGGGTGTAAAGCCGCGTCCGGTGCGGATAAACAACGGATCATCAAACTCACCACGCAGCTTGTTGAGTTTGTGGCTCATTGCGGGCTGGCTCAGGTTCATGCGAAGAGCAGCCTTGTTCAGGCTGCGCTCTTCGTAAAGCACAGTAAACAAATACAACAGGTTAAAGTCTTTTGATGCGATATTCATAAATTGGAATTATATTTTCGAAAACATTCACTTTTTAAAATCATAAACCGCCCCTATTACTGATAGCAAGTCAGGGGAGCATTTTGTTCCCGGCCAACTCATTATCATAAAGGAAACGTTATGCCCGATTTATTCAGCCCTTATTCACTAAAGTCAGTAGAACTCAGAAACCGCATTGCTGTGCCGCCCATGTGTCAGTACAGCGCAGACGATGGTCTTCCTAACGACTGGCATCAGGTTCACTATGCGTCATTGTCACGGGGTGGTGCCGGGCTTGTGATCGTAGAGGCAACCGGTATTGCCCCTGAAGGACGGATAAGCCCGGGATGCCTCGGTTTCTGGAGCGATGAGCATACCCCCGGGCACACTGCCATTGTTAAGCGCATCAATGAGGGTGGCGCTGTGCCGGGTATTCAGCTTGCTCATGCCGGCAGAAAAGCGTCAGCGAACAAACCCTGGGAAGGTGACGACCACATTGCAGAAGATGATCCCCGCGGATGGCAACCCATCGGCCCGTCAGCGGTACCGTTTGGCGCGAACTTACCCCGTACACCCACGGAAATGACGAAAGCAGATATCGAGCGGGTAAAAGCTGACTTTGTTGCTGCTACGAAACGCTCTGTCGAAGCCGGTTACAAGTGGTTGGAACTACACTTTGCCCATGGCTATCTGGCGCAAAGCTTCTGGTCGCCGGTTGCCAATCAACGTGATGACGAATATGGCGGCAGCCCTGAAAACCGCGCCCGTTTTCTGCTGGAAACCATCGATGCAGTTAAAGCCGTGTGGCCGGAAGATTTACCATTAACAGTGCGTTTAGGCGTCATAGAATATGATGGTAACGATGACAAGCTGGTTCCTGAATCCATTGAGCTCATCAAAAAGATGAAAGACCACGGCGTCGATTTTGTCAGTGTATCGGTTGGCTTCAATACACCTGAAGCCAATATTCCCTGGGGCCCTGCCTTCCTGGCGCCGGTATCACAACAAATTCGCGAGGAAGCAGACATCCCGGTCGCTACAGCATGGGGTGTTGACGATCCGGTGCTGGCCAATAAAACCATTGAAGACGGACAGCTGGATTTGGTGATGGTAGGCCGTGCGCACCTGGCGAACCCGCACTGGAGCTATGATGTAGCTAAAAAGCTGGGTAAAGACTCACCTTCATGGGTACTGCCAACACAGTATGCACACTGGTTAGCCCGTTACGCTCCGGCCGATTACAAATAACGGTCTGAACAGATAATTATCTGAAATGTTGCCCGCAGGGCAACCATGGCGCAGGTAAGTACCTGCGCCACATCACGCTCACTGATTTTTCACCCGGGCAGGTATAACCCCGAAGTTTTCCATCCATTCCAGCATATTGCTGAACCAGTCAGTCGGGTGATTCATCCCGAATCCGTGCCCGCCGTCAGGCAGCAGTAACATCTGTACAGGCACCCGCTTTTCCACAAGTGCGGCATGATATTGCAACGCATTCCCTACAGGCACGGCTTTATCATCATTAGCGTGAACAATGAAAGCCTGCGGTGTATTAGTGGTGACATTGTCCTGTGCGGAGAAAGTTGAAATCAATCTGTTGTCCGGCGATTCGCCCAGTAAATTCAGCCGTGATCCCTGATGCGTTACATCTTCTTTCATTGAGATCACCGGATAGATAAGCACCTGGAAATCCGGACGAAGGATTTTTTTCGTATGCGCTTTATTCACCGGTTGTTTGAACTGAGTTGCCAGTGTGGCAGCCAGATGTCCACCGGCAGAGAATCCCATTACGCCCACCCTGTCAGAGTCGATCCCCCACTCCTTTGAATGCTGACGCACCAGACTGATGGCCTGCTGCGCATCCTGAAGAGGACCATAGGACGGGTTATGCATAATGTCTTTCAGTGGCATACGGTATTTCAGCACAAATGCGGTAACACCTGCCCCGGCGAAACGGCGGGCGATATTAAAGCCTTCTTTATCGATGGCCAGCCTTTCATAACCGCCACCGGGCAAAATAATAACAGCGGTACCGTTCCGCTCATCCTCAGGAGGCGCGACCATAGTCAGCTCAGGAAAATCCACTGCGACAACCGAGCGGTCATTTATCACCTCCCGTCCCTGAAACTCTGTGGGTGTGTGGGCTATTTCCCCGGGGATCCCTTCAGGATAAAGTGTTAATCCGGTTATCTGAATCTGCTCTGCTGACACCGCAACTCCGCTGTTAATCAAAACAATCAGTATCATACCGGATAAACCGGCCTTGCGGCGACGCAGTGATAATCTTTGCGACAAACATTGAAAGATAAAGGCCCTCATACTTTACCCGCCCGGTGAGTCAGGATCTCTCCGGCATGCTGCCCGGTCATGCCTTGCGGCGTTTTGACAACAACCCCGTTCACGAGGATATATTCTATACCGGTGGGGTACTGATGCGGTGAGGTAAAAGTTGCATTATCAATCACTGTCTGCGGATCAAAAATCACAATATCGGCACGGTACTGCTCTGCCAGCGTACCGCGATCAGTCAGATCCATGCGTTGTGCCGGCAGTGCTGTCATTTTATGAATTGCCTCAGGCAACGTCAGTGTTCCCTGCTCTCTGACGTAACGACCCAGTACCCGGGGATAGGAGCCGTAACTGCGGGGATGAGGATTTCCTTCACCGGGTATTGCACCGGCTGTGTCTGTGGCTACGGAGGTAAACGGATATGCCATGATATGTGCCACATCCTTCTCGTCAATAGCATGGAAAATGCCTTGCGCGCCCCCCAGCTCTTCAATTTCCATCGCCAGTTCCGCTGCATTTGCCAACGTCTGCGCTCTGCCCTGCTGAGCCAGTACCTGACCAAACGTCAGTCCGTCCCATTCCGGATTTGCAGCAAAATGGGCTATCTGCAGCCTTTCCGGATCGCCACCACCGCGGTCTTCGCGAATGTTCTTTTCAATACCGGCTTTCACTTTTTCCCGTGTTGCCGGGTCACCGAGACGTTTTAACACTTCTCCGTGCCCACCGGCCAGCGACCAGGGCGGAAACAAAATACTGAAGCGGGTTGATGAAGCGGTATAGGGATACTGGTCCAGTGTCACGTCCATACCCTTTTCACGGGCGGCGGTAATCATACCCAGCGTTGTTTCGCTGTGGCCCCAGTTTGGCAATCCCACCAGCTTATGATGACTCACATGCACGGGGATGCCGGTATCTTCAGAAATCGCAATAACTTCTTCCAGCGCTTCAGTGATGAGCGCCCCTTCATCCCGCATGTGCGAAGTAAAAATACCACCGTACTGGTGCGCGGTTCCGGCCAGAGCTTTTACTTCAGCGTAATCAGAGTAGACACCCGGCACATACTTTAAGCCGGTCGACAAACCGAATGCCCCTTCTTCCATCGCTTTGGCCACAAGCGCCTGCATGGCCTTAACTTCATCTTGTGTGGCCAGTCTGCCAGCTTCACCCATTACTTCACGGCGAACATCATTGTGACCCACCAGCAACGCCAGATTCGGACCAAGAGGTGTCGTGGCAGCCTCCCCGAGAAACTCGCCGGTATGAACCGGTGAAAACCCGCAATTACCGCCAAGAATTGTAGTGATCCCTTGCTGAACCAGATTTTCCAACCCCGGCTGAGTAGCGGCAGAGCGCTCGGCATGAGAATGCAGATCGATAAACCCCGGGCTGACCACCAGTCCGTCTGCTTGTATCACTTGTGCAGCATCACTGGCTGACAGCTTTCCCATAGCGACTATGATGCCGTCTTTAATACCAACATCAGCAGACACTGTCGGTTTGCCGGTACCGTCTATGACCTCTCCCCCGCGGATCAGAATATCGTACTGCGCTGCCGCCAACGGAAAACACAGTGACAATAATCCTGCCCCCAGAACTGTTTTTACTAATCTGCCTGACATCGACGCTCCCTCTTTCTGATCATTTTTTACTGATTGTCATTGTTGTCCGTTATTTATACCCCGGAGAAAGAGCACATGCTTGTGTTGCATGATGAAGTAACCGCAGAACGGGACTGTATTCCTTACAAAGAGTTTTGAACAGGTTTCATGGGCCCCCGTTGAAACGGCCAATATTTCACCGGATTACACCTCTCCACCCCGTTTATTGTTCAGTTTACATACAAACCTGTATGGCATGCTCTTTGAAACAGACTAATCAGCGGGCGGCACCCTCTTCAGGTGTTCTCACCCTACCGGCTCTTTTACCGGTTTACAGGTGCGGCCCATACGCTAAACAAAGTAAGAGGAATTTTCTGATGAAAAAATCAATCACAGCATTCGCGGGTATTGCAGCGCTCACTTCTTTAACAGCTTTCAGTGCTTCCGCACAGTCTCTGGACACGCCATGGCAGGACCAACCGGGTTTTTACGTAGGTGGTAACTACGGTTATCTGAAAGTAGACGGGCAGGACGATTTTGATGATGATAATGACGTCATTCAGGGTCTGGTCGGTTATCGTTTTAACCGCTATCTGGCCGTAGAGGGATCGGTTATCGACTTCGGTGATTACGGCAATAACCTGTCACGGGCCGATACTGATGGCTGGACAGCGGGTGTAAAAGGTATCTTACCAATTACTAATCAGTTCTCTGTTTATGCCAAAGCCGGACAACTATGGTGGGATACTGATTATTCAGTGAATGGTGTATCCGGTAGCTACGACGACGAGAGTTTATTCATCGGTGCCGGCGTTGCGTACAATATCACTGAGAACTTCCTCGTGAATGCAGAATACACAGTTTACGATGCAGACCTCGATGCCAATGACCTGGCAGACGATCCCGGCGATGTGGACTTTAATACCGATCTGAAACAAGCCAGTGTGGGTGTTGAATACCGCTTCTGATTTGTAAAGGTCTCTCAAAGCCTCTGGTATTCCGGAGGCTTTTTTGATTCTGACAACCTGCCGGTTACCTCTGAGTACTGACTTCAGGAAAATTCTACAAACCGGCGGACAAACTTACCTGAAGGCAGGAAGCAGGTTCACACCCTCACCTTAACACCTGACAAACTTTCTAAGTTAAAACAGCAAGATAACCTTGTCAGACGGACATCAGGTCGTATGGAATAGTTTCTGCATTTCATATTGCATTTGTCACTTAATATGCTCATTCCGGGTTGGCATGAGGAGGAACGATGTCAGCAGAACAATCTATTTTCAAGCAGGGAGAAAATTGCTGGGCAACCAGTCAGGCCAGCTTCGCCACTCCACTTATTGATTGCGGTAATTACTACAAAGCTTTGCATTCGGCGATCCTTAAAGCGAAGCACAGTATATTTATCGTCGGATGGGATATCGACAGCCGGATCAGGCTGTTGCGCGGTGAGGACGAGGCGAACTCCGAAGCCCCCTCAGTGGTCAGTGATTTGCTGGCGTGGAAGGCCGAGCAAAACCCTGACATGAAAATTTACCTGCTGCGCTGGGATTCTTCTCTGGCCTTTTTCGCTCAACGGGAAATGTGGGCGAAAGAAGTATGGGATGAGAAAACACCTGACAACGTACTCACGGAACTCGATGACACGATTCCCATGGGGGGCAGTCAGCATCAGAAGATTATTGTTATTGACGATGAACTGGTGTTTTCGGGCGGTATGGATATTTCAACCAACCGCTGGGATACCCGTGACCACCCCATTGAAAGTGATGAACGCAACGGACCTGACGGACCTTACACGCCACTACATGACGTCCAGATTGTCTCTGCCGGCCCTGTGGTAGAAAGGTTCGCCGAACTGGTGCGCTGGCGCTGGTTGCGCGTAGCCGAAGAAAAGCCTATCGCCATCCGTGAAGAAGCGGAAACAGACTTGGACAGTCCTGTGCCCGCTTCATGGCCGGACGGCTTTGAGCCCTGGTTTGAGAAGGTCGATTGCGCCCTTGCCCGCACTATTCCGTTCATGGACGAGGTTGAGCCTGTACAGGAAGTCCGTCACATGCTGCTTGACCTCATCAGTGAAGCAGAACGGGTAATCTATATTGAAAACCAATTCACTTCCCGTCAGGAAATCGCAGAAGCGCTGAACCGCCGTCTGAAAGAAAAGCCTGAATTGCATGTCATTATTGTCAGCTCCTATGAACCTAAAGGTAAATTTGAGTGTGAGGCATTCTGGGCAGGTCGTATTGAATTTAAGAAAATTCTTGAAAAAGATATCGAGCCTGAACGCATCATTATGTCGTATTCGTCCATTACCGACGAGCACGGACAACATGCGACTAAACGTATCCATTCTAAAGTGATGACCATCGATGACCGCTACGCCGTTATCGGTTCGTCGAATATCAGTAACCGTTCAATGAGCCTTGATACTGAAATCGACCTTGTTCTGTTTGGTAATAATGATGCCAACCGCCGCCAGATAGCCCGTATCCGTGACGATTTACTGGCAGAGCACACCGGCCGCACCGTTGAACAGGTTACCGCAATCATGCAGGAACCTAATCCGGCACGGGCACTAATGGAAGGCCAGCTGGCTCATGGCTATGTGCTTACTCAGGTGCGTGACGAAATATTTACCAGTCAGGAATCAGGTAAAAATTTCTTTTCATCCTTATCCGATCCGGAAGAGCCGCTGATCCCGCCAATTCCGGGTTTAAACGGTGAAGCAACACCGGTACGCAATCCCCGCCGCCGCACGATCATGGTTGGTATCGGCGTTCTTGTGATTGCAGCCCTGGCGGCCACGCTGCTGCTCGCCAGTCACTTTATTCCGTGGTTATCGACAGATAATATCAATGCCTTCCTGGAGGAAAGCCGGGGCACCTATTTCGCACTTCCGACGGTTTTACTTGTCTATGTTGTGGGCGGCTTCTTCTTCTTTCCGGTCACCGTAATGTCACTGGCGGTCTCTGCCATCTTCGGACCGGTTTGGGGACCATTGTACGGCATCATGGGCGCCCTGCTGAGTTCCGCGAGCATGTTCGGTGTAGGTAAGCTGGCCGGTAACGCGGGACTGCGTAAAGTTGGCGGGCCGAAAGTTGCTGCTGTTGATGAGAAGCTGAAAACCAGTGGTATAGTTGGTGTCGCCGCTATCCGGATGTTGCCCATCGCACCATTCAGTCTGGTTAATCTGGTTGCCGGCATTTCATCAATTGGTCTGATGCAATTTTTGATCGGAACATTCCTCGGCATGTTCCCGCCGATGATAGCGAAAGGTCTGGTAGGCGATTCTATTACTCAGATTTTCCGCAATCCGTCACCGGAGACGATTTCCTATCTGGTAGGCGGCATCGTGTTGTGGGGCCTGATGATTTGGGGCTCACAGAAAATTGCCAAGCGTTATCAGGAAAGCAAACAGGTAGAAAAAACAAAGGGTGAAGAATGTGTCGCATAGTCAGTTATAATATCCATAGCGGTATTGGTCGCGACAACAAGCATGATTATCGCCGCATTGGCAGTTATCTTGCCGAACTGGGTGCAGATATTGTGTTGTTGCAGGAAATGGATACGCGGCCTGAACACAGAGATATTGAAACGGACATCAGAGATATTTGCGCCAGTCAGGTGTTTCAACTGGTACCTTCACCGGCTATTACAGAAGCCGGCGGGGGCTGGTATGGGAATGCAGTACTGACCCGCTTTCCCGTGCTGAAAAATGAAACCCTTGATGTGAGTCAGGATGGTTTTCAGCCGAGAAATATTCAGGCTGTAGATTTACTCACGCCGTCAGGACCACTGACAGTAATCAATACTCACAAGGGATTGAAGAAAAGTGAACGCCGTTCACAATTCGCAAAGCTTCATGAATACATTGCCGGCAGAATGAAAGAGAATAAGACGCCTATTGTGCTCGGCGGAGATTTCAATGAATGGCAGTTTTTTACCCGCGCATTCCGTGCTCTGGACAGCGTGCTAAACCAGCACAAAGCCGGAGCCACGTTCCCCAGTCAGTTTCCGTTATTTTCTCTGGACCGGATCTGGACGTCGCCTGACATTAAATTACGCCGGATCCGCCGTCTGAAAAATGCCCGCACGAAAATTCTCTCTGACCATCTGCCCGTTCAGGTAGACATCCGCCTCCCCGAACAGGACGTCAGTGATTTACCGGAACCGTTTCAGGCACAGGCGATGCTTGGCTGACGATACTTTAGATCGCCACGCCAGTGATTTAACTCCTGCTCACAGGCAGTCACCCTGCGGATAATATCCCGCATTTTTATGCTTGCATCCGTGAGTGACCCGCTGCGGTTGGTGGCCATTAATACCTGTCGGCGCATTTCCGGCTGTTCTATTTTCAGGGCTTTTACCAGGCCACTTTCTTCAAGATGGAAAATGGCTGATGAAGGTAAAATCATCGCCCCCTCGCCCTGCAGCAATTGCCTGAGCCCTGTCATCAGCTGGCCCGAATACGCTGTATTGTGCCTCAACGCAACGCCGGTCACTTTTTCGTAATGGGCGATGAGCATACCCAGCGCATCCCGGCTTCCGGGCGTAAGTAACTCAAACTGGCTGAGTTCCCAGAATTTGATAGTGTTGCGATCCTGGTATTTCTGATACAGCTCTGACTGGTCGTTCACGCCGAGCACCAGATACATGTACTCCTCGATCAGCGGCTCGCAAACCATTGAAACAGCATCAACATCCTGCTCATAAGTAATGGCGATATCAATCTGATTGGTCTCCAGCCAGCCCCGGACTGAATACGACGGGCCGGTGCTGATATCCAGTTTCAGCTTGCTGGCCGATTTTTTTACTTCCGACAATAACGACATGGACAGCACGTTACCGATAGACGGCAACATGCCAACTTTCACAGTACCTGATTGTTCTGCAATGAGGTGCTGTAAATCGGCTTTAGCCGCATTGATGTCGTCAATCAGCCGTCTTGCATGCTTCGCAAAAACCTCTCCGGCTTCGGTTAAAGAAACCCCTTTGAAACTCCTTTGAAACAGCGGTGTGCCCATTTCTCTTTCAAGATTGGCCAGTTGCTGGCTGATTGCCGGTTGTGCAATGTCTAACTCTCTTGCGGCTGCGGCAATACTTCCTTTTCTCAACGTGGTGAGGAAGTACTGTAACTGTTTTGAATTCATGGCAAGTCTCCTGACGCCTCCATCAAAGTTTTTCTGCCGGTGCCCGCACGCGCCTTGTCGTTTTAATTTCTTGTTAATACCTGAACGGTATTCTTTTTTATATTCCAGAACAGCAACTTATATGCCATTGCAGCGAACATTTACAGATATCAATTGTTAACGGAAGGTAAGCATCCTTTGGATGAAAAAAAACATTTCTGGTCTGCTATCTCTGCCCGGCCCGCGATTTCCGGCGCTCCCCGATTGCCCTCAATATATTTTTTATACCCTTCCATATTCTTTTTTCTTCCGCGACACCGCTCTCATTTTTTAGTCTTTATGAACACAGTTTACAGCTACGCAGCATCGCTGTTCAAAGCTTGTGCATCTTATTGGTGCCGCTGTGAGCCATAGTTGGGCGCGGTCACCGGATCCTCCATGAGCTGCGCCCGCAAAAAGAGCAATCAGGCAACAAACCGGGAACACACACTCATGAAAATAAAAAAATTAAGTGCGTCTATTTATGCCGGATTAACCGGCATGACCATGGCATTAGCGCTGACTCCTTCTGTATATGCTCAGGAAACTGATACTCCTGATGCCGAATCGGATCCTTCCCTGGAACGGATTGCTGTTGTTGGTGCGCGGGGTGCGCCGCGTTCTGTGACAAGCTCTCCCGTGCCAGTTGATGTATTGACAGCTGAAGACATGGAAGGTGTAGCATTCTCAGATATGAACGATGTAATGATGACCCTGGTGCCGTCTTACACACTGTCACGCCAGCCAATTTCTGATGGCGGTACGTTTGTGCGCCCTGCACAAATGCGTGGTCTGCCCACCGACAAAACACTGGTTTTAGTTAACTCCAAACGCCGTCACCGCTCTCCGCTGGTGCAAATTGGTGGCTCAGGTACACAAGGGCCTGATTTGGCAACCATCCCGACTGCGGCTATCGGTTCCGTTGAGGTACTGCGCGACGGTGCGGCCGCGCAGTATGGCTCGGACGCCATCGCCGGGGTCATTAACTTTCAGTTAAAAAATAACAGTGAAGGAGGTTCACTGTCAGCCGAACTGGGCCAGTATTATGAAGGCGACGGCGATCAGATGGTGATCAGCGGTAACAAAGGTTTTGCGTTAGGTGAAGACGGATTCTTAAGTATTTCTGCTGAAATTACTGACTCAGAAGCGACCTATCGTGGCGAACAGTACTGTGAAAGCTGGTTCTGTGTGACCGACCAGTCCGAAGAATATATCGCTGCTGCGATTGCAAGTGCTAATGCCGTTCACGGTTCAGATGAAGTACAACCCTGGGGCCAGCCAAACTCTAAAGGCACCCGTGTATTTTTTAACTCAGGTTATACGATTTCTGACGAAGTAGAATTATACGCATTCGGTAACTATTCAGAGACCGAGGGCGATGGTTCCTTCTTCTATCGTTATCCGGGCAACGGCACCATTGAGGACATCCGTCTGCAGGATGGTTCAGTCTGGAGCCCGCTGGAATTCTTCCCCGGTGGTTTTACGCCGCGCTTCGCAGGTGAAGTTACCGACTACTCACTGGCTGCCGGTGTGAAAGGGATGAGTGGTAAGTGGACGTATGACATCAGTGGCCGCTTTGGTTCCAGTGAAATTGATTACACCCTGAGCAACACCATCAATCCGTCGATGGGTAACGAGTCCCCGACTTCATTCAAGCCAGGCTCACTGACCAACGAAGAGAAGCAACTTCAGGCTGATTTCACCTATGATCTGGACGAATATATTTTCGCTTTCGGTCTGAGCTACATGGACGAGTCTTATGATATCTCCGGCGGTGAAGAAGACTCCTATAACGCAGGTCCATATGCTTCAGCAGATCCATGGGGTTTCTGTAACGATGACGGCACAGCGACAGCGGCAGGCTCAGCCATTGCAGATCTGGACTGTGCAGACGACTCAGACCCGGTTTATACAGTAGTAGGCGTAGGTTCCAACGGCTTCCCGGGATACTCTCCCGAATTCTCCGGTGAATATAACCGTGACTCTTACGCTGTTTATACCGACATTTCCGGTGACGTAACAGACAAACTGTTTGCTCAGGCAGCATTACGTTACGAAGACTACTCTGACTTCGGTTCTGAACTCGTTTATAAAGTGGCCGGTATTTACCAGCTTACCGATGAAATCGCACTTCGCTCTTCATACGGTACAGGTTTCCGTGCTCCGACTCCGGGACAGCAAGGTACAACAAACGTATCCACCCGGTTGCCTAACGGCTTCCCGGTTGCTACCGGTCTGTTCCCTGCCAGCAGCGCAGTTGCTCAGGCGTTGGGAGCAAATGCCCTGGCGCCGGAAAAATCCACCAACATTACCTTTGGTATGACGGCGGATTACGGCGACTTCACCCTTACTGTGGATTACTACAATATCGAGCTTGAAGATCGTCTGAATGCCATCTCAACGCTGGATGTCAGTTCTGATCCTGATGCAGAAGACCCGGAAGATTATCAGCGTTACCTGAGCCTGGCGAATGCCGGTGTTTCCGGTGCGGAATCAATCGGTGGTGTGTTCTACTTCCAGAACGCTTTCGACACCACAACCGAAGGTGTAGATGTAGTAGCAACATATAATATGCAGTCAGATATGGGTGACACCACCTTCACTGCATCATTTAACTACAACAAAACCACACTGGATAACGATCCTGAAAACTTCTACAACGAAGAAGATGAGTTTGACCTGGAAAACGGTACGCCGGATTTCCGTGGTACTGCCTCAGTTAAACACAGCATTGAAGACTGGATGATTGTTGCCCGTATGAACTACTACGGCGAATATGAAAATGCCGCGAGCAGTTCTCTGGATGTGATTCAAACCTTTGGTACAGAAATCCTGTTCGACCTTGAGCTGACTTATCACATCAGTGAAAGTCTGTCTCTCAGTGCCGGTGCCCGCAACCTCTTTGACGAGTATCCGGACGCTGGTACTGACGAAATGGGTGAAACCTGCTGTGGTCGTATTTACCGCTCAGACTCTATTGTTGACTGGCAGGGTGGCTATTACTACACCAAGTTAAACTATACCTTCTAAGAACACACTACCTCTTTAAACAGCAATCAGGGCCGGCTTTCTTGCCGGCCTTTCTTTTTCCTGCAAGCACACGGTTTGTGCCTGCGCTTATATCCGCGTCCGTGCAGTTAAATTCTCCGCCGGCGAAGGCAGTCTCCCCTTCTGTTACTCCCAACTCTGATGCCTTTGATGTGTCTTTACTCTCAGAAAGAAGAATAATTTGACGGTATTTCAACCGGCAACTAACTTCATATATACAGAGCGTGTTCCTGACAGGTAACCCCATAGCCTTATTTGGGGCGATCGCCGGGTGCTAATTTTGGCTTTGGTTATCCCCTTGTAACCAACCTTAACAATGCCATAAGAAAAACTAAATAATAAAAATGAGCCGTTTCAAAACAAACCAATAATAAACAATGACTTAAAACTTCTTTCCGGAAATTATTAATTTATTGTGACGGCTACATAAAACTTAAAAAACACTTTATTTTCAATAAATTAAGATAAGGCGTATAAATACTGGCCAGCGATCAGTTGTTAAAAATTCGTTTACAAGACGCTGAAATTAAAAAAAAATTCTGCCTGATTTTGGCATTACCACATGATTTTTATACTTTTTATTACCCCCTCCATATTTTTCCTATAGCCCTACATATTCTTTTTTCTTCCGCGATACAGGTCTGTTTTCTTAGTCTCGATTACACACAGCACGCCACCGATACAACGTTGTATCAAATATTCTGACCGCCAGGGGGGCGGCTGTGAATTATTGTTGGGTGCAGTGTCGAGATTTCTCCCTGGCCTGTATCCAAAGAAAAAAAGCAATCAGGCAAATTTTGGGAACACACATTAATGAAAATAAAAAGACTCAGTGCGTCAATCTATGCCGGATTAACCGGCGTGACTCTGGCTTTCGCTCTTTCTCCTTCTGTTTACGCACAAGAAACTGATACCCCCGATGCTGAATCCGATCCGTCTCTGGAACGTATAGCTGTTGTCGGTGCCCGTGGTGCCCCCCGTTCAGTAACCAGCTCTCCTGTTCCCGTTGATGTATTCAATGAGGAAGATCTGGAAGCGGTTTCTTTTACCGATATGAACGATGTTGTCCGCACCCTTGTCCCTTCTTATACCGTTTCACGTGAACCTATTTCAGATGGTGGTACGTTTATCCGTCCGGCTTCTCTTCGCGGACTGCCAACGGATAAGACGCTGGTACTGGTTAATTCTAAGCGCCGACATCGTGCAGCTCTGGTGCAAACAAGCGGTTCAGGTACCCAGGGACCAGACCTTGCAACAATTCCTACTGCCGCAATCGGCTCGGTTGAAGTACTCCGCGACGGTGCTGCTGCACAGTACGGTTCAGATGCGATTGCAGGGGTAATGAACTTCAATCTGAAAAATAACGCCGAAGGCGGCAGTTTTTCTGCAGAATGGGGCCAGTACTATGAAGGTGACGGCGACCAGCTCACGCTGACAGGAAACAAAGGCTTTGCCCTTGGAGATGATGGTTTCCTGAGTATTTCTGCGGAGTACACCGATAACGAAGCCACCAGCCGTGGCGAGCAATATTGTGTATCGTCATTCTGTCTGGATAAATCCAACCCGAACTACGATCCCAACGCATCTTATAACGCTTATCTGACAGATGACTTCCTTGCAGCCGCAGAAGCCATGGGGCAGGAATCGCAGGGCGCGAACGTCGTACAGCCCTGGGGCCAGCCAAATTATGAATCAGCAAAGGTCTTCTTCAATGCCGGCTATGTTTTTTCTGAAGCAGCTGAACTCTATGCGTTCGGTAACTACTCAGAAAGCTCCGGTGACGGTGCGTTCAACTACCGTAACCCAACCAACAGTGTAAATGCGGATATTCGCCTGCCTTCAGGTGAAACCTGGAATGCACTTGAGTTCTTCCCCGGCGGCTTTACTCCCCGCTTCGCCGGTGACATTACCGATTATTCACTGGCTGGCGGTGTGAAAGGTGCTTCAGGCGATCTGAGCTATGATTTTTCTGCCCGTTACGGTTCAAACGAAATTTCTTACTCTATCTGGAATACATTCAACCCGTCATTAGGCAACGAATCACAAACTTCATTTGAACCGGGCGATCTGGTAAACGAAGAAATGCAGTTACAAGCTGATTTTGTGTATGACTTTGACGGTTATGCCTTTGCATTCGGTCTGAGCTACCTGGATGAATCTTACGAGATTCAGGAAGGAGAAGAAGCATCATATACTGCCGGCGCTTATTCTCAGGCAGATCCATGGGGATTCTGTAACGATGACGGCACAGCCACTGAAGCAGGCTCTGCTATTGCAGACCTGGACTGTGCAGACAGCTCTGACCCTGTGTATACCGTAATGGCTGTAGGCTCAAACGGTTTCCCGGGTTACTCCCCTGAGTTCTCCGGTGAATACAACCGAGATTCATATGCGGCTTATGTAGATATTTCCGGTGATATCACCGACAGTATTTTTGCTCAGGCAGCGCTGCGTTACGAAGACTATTCAGACTTTGGTTCTGAGTTAGTTTACAAAGTAGCCGGTATTTATCAGGCAACGGATGAAATTGCTCTGCGTGCCTCTTACGGTACCGGCTTCCGTGCTCCGACACCTGGCCAGCAGGGTACAACAAACGTTGCGACGACGTTTATCAACTCTGAGCCTGTTGCGGTAGGTTTATTCCCTGCCAGCAGTGATGTTGCCCAGGCCCTGGGTGCCAGCACACTGGATCCTGAAACCTCCACTAACATTACGTTTGGTTTAACTGCGGATTACGGTGACTTCACTTTCACTGCTGACTTCTATCACATCGAAATTGAAGACCGCTTCAACGCCATTTCAACGCTGGAAGTTTCTACAGATCCTACTGCCGGAGACGAGTATGACAACTATCTGGCCCTGGTGGCAGCCGGTGTTTCAGGCGCTGAATCCATCGGTGGCGTACGTTACTTCCAGAATGCGTTTGACACCACCACTCAGGGGGTTGACCTGGTAGCAACTTACCGCCTGTCTTCGCAATACGGTGATACCACGTTCTCAGCCTCATACAACTACAACGATGTAGAGTTTGATTCTGACCCGAGCGAGGTGTTTAACCCTGAAAATATTTATGACTTCCTGAACAATACGCCGAATTCCCGCGCGATTTTGTCAGCAAGACATAACTATGACGCGTGGCAAGTTGTCGCCCGCCTTAATTATTATGGCGAAAACTCAAACTCTGATTACAACACCAACACTGAAGTACTGACTATTCAGGACTTCGACAGTGAAATGCTGTTTGACCTGGAAGGTTCTTACCTTGCAACAGAAAGTCTGCGCATCACGGTGGGTGTTCGTAACCTGTTTGATACCTATCCACAGTATGACGAAATCGAAGCATCGAATGGCCGTCTGTACCGTTCAGATTCTATCGTCGACTGGCAGGGTGGTTATTACTACACCAAGTTGGAATACACATTCTGACCTGTACTGGCGGGTAGCTGTTTTACGGCAAGTCGACCTCGTGTCGGCTTTGCTGTGAAAGAGCCGGGGGAGTTCACTTTCGCTGCTTACAGCTGAGATACCCCCTGAGGACATACCCTCTTTAATTAATGTTTAGCGGAGTTTTGTAGTTATGGAAATCGAGTTGGTCTGGTTTGTTGTTACGTTATGTGCTGCAGGTGCCATTGCAGGCATAACGTCAGGCCTGTTTGGCAACGGTGGCGGCTTTGTTGTCGTGCCTGCCCTGTCTATTGTCTTTCCCTTCTTTGTTCCCGATTCTGATGAAATCGTGAAAGTGGCTATCGGCACGTCTTTAGCCTCTATTGTTGTTTCCAGCCTGCGTTCTGTGATTGCCCACAAAGCGAAAGGTGCTGTGGACTTTGCCGTACTGAAATCCTGGTCAGTATGGATAGTCCTTGGCGTCATCGGCGGATTACTCATTGCAGATAACACCAGTGCAGGCGGACTTAAAATTGTCTTTGCAGCCGGTGTACTGCTTTACTCAATTTACTTCCTGTTCCCCGATTTTGTCGTGCGTCCGGGAATGTATTTCTCTATGCCCAAAGGTATCGGTAAAGCCACCCTCGCATTTGTGCTGGGTGGTTTTTCTGCCTTACTGGGTATTGGCGGAGGAACGCCCACCGTTATCACCATGGTCATGTGCCGCCGCACAATTCAGCAGGCAGTTGCCACTGCTGCCGGTGTCGGCTTTCTCATCGGCCTGCCAGGCGCGCTGGGCTTTTTGTTCATGCGCCACTCTGAAACTGCCGCCCTGCCGGTGGGTACCGTGGGATATGTCAATATTCCCGCCCTTATTGCTATCAGTATCGGTTCGATTATGACGGCCCCTATTGGTGCCAACATGGCGCATAACTTCAGTGAAAAAATGCTCAAAAGACTGTTTGGCATTTACTTAATCATCGTGTCACTCGGCATGTTTTATAAAGCCCTTTAGTCTTTTCACTTTCAAAGGAACTTATTTATGACTTACAACCCTGCACGACGTTTATTCTTAGGCGGCAGCCTGGCTGCTACAGCAGCCGGCGCAACCGGTATTATTACTCCTGCTGCGCTGGCAGCAGGTTCTTCAGTGGCGGCGCCTCACGTAATGTACGGCCCTCAGGCCGGCATCGCCAAGCTGAATGCGAATGAAAACCCCTATGGTCCGAGCCCTGCTGCTCTTAAAGCCATTGCAGAAGCCTCGTCCACCGGCGGTGCCTATTATGCTTATCAGGCGGGCATGTACTTAACTGACATGATTGCAGAAGAGTATGGCCTGAAAAAAGAAAATGTGGCAATTACCGCCGGTTCCAGTTTGATTCTGGCCTTCGCCGCTTATGCCGCCACATCAAAGGGAAAAATATTGGGTCCGGATCTTTTCTGGGACACCACATCCAAGGCGCCAATCAGTCAGGGCGGACCGGATATTGTGCGGGTACCCAACACAGCTGATCTGGATATTGACCTCGATGCACTGTACAACGCTATCGATGGCAACATTGCCATGGTCCATATTTGTAACCCGAATAACCCGACCGGCAAAGTGCTCGACACGAAAAAGCTGCAGGACTTCTGTATAAAAGCATCGAAGAAAACGCTGGTGCTGGTTGATGAAGCGTATAACGAATTGATCAGTGACGGCCCTGCACACTCAATGATCCCGCTGATCAATCAGGGCCACAATATTATCGTGGCGCGAACGTTCTCAAAAATTTATGGCCTGGCCGGCATGCGTGTGGGTTACATGCTTGGCTCAGAAGAAAATATCAGCTTTATCAATCAATATGGTCTCGGCGGCTATTCCATCAACCAGGCCGGCTTAGCAGCAGCGATTGCGAGCTTTAAAGATGAAGCCTTCAAAGACTTCTCACGGGATAAAGTGATGGAAGCCAAAGACATGATTATGTCGGCAGTTAAAGCGAATGGTTTGACGGCACTGCCATCAGCGACTAACTTTGTTTTTGTGAATCTGGGTGATAATGGCGATGCCAATGCCTTCCGTGCCGCCATGGAAAAAGAAAATGTACTGATCCGTGGACAGTACCGGACTTACAAGCCCTGGTCGCGGGTGAGTACCGGTAAAATCGAAGATGTGAAAATGTACGTAGACGCAATGCCAAAAGCGCTGGAAGCCATGTACAAGGCGTAACTGTACCTTAAATACAATGTAACTTGGTCCATGAGTGGTGCCGTAAGGCGCCTCTCATTCTGCTGCAATTCTGATAATCCCCTCCTCTGAATCCGGTTCGCAATTGCGACAATCACGACATTCCTGACGATTGAGAATTTTTTTTCTGCATTTCTTTCATTACTGAAATTCTTGTCTATAACTTAAATTAACGTGCGCCTGATAACGCATCAGGCAAATCCTTTTGGTCAGTAAGTTTCTAAAATTTCACACAGTCTGGACCCAAAGAGACAGAAAAAGCCGACAACGTGCAGGCAGTAACAATCCCGGAATGTATTATGATGAGTGACAATCAAATTATGGGCGGAATAAAAAATACACCACCAATTGCAATGATTGGTGCAGGCGTGAGCCTTGTTGTGGGCTTTGTTTTAGTGTCTATGGGTCTTGCTTATCCGGCAATAATCGTTTCTTCCATCGGCGTTTTTCTGGCTGCAAAAATGCAATCAGGAGATACAGAGTCACAGGCCGACACTCAGGCTGTACACGCAGAGCCTGTATTTGAACAACAGGAAGTCACCGGCGATATGATGTCGGTAACTCAGGATATGGCTAAAATTCTCAGTGACTGTGAGAAAAACCTGTCTGACATTTTCAATACACAAACCGATGCCGTAACCACACTAAGTGAAGCTTTCCTCAATTTGCAACGCCTTGTAGGCGAACAAAACACCTGTATTACCCGACTGATTCAGGCAGATTCTGACAGCGGTGAAATGTACTCAAACCGCATGCGTACCTTTGCTGATGAAACAGAGAAGTCACTGGATAAATTCCTTGAGTCTACCGAACAGATTTCAGAAGGCACCACCACCATTCTGGAAAAAGTAAACCGTATCTACGACACCATGCCTACTGTGCTTAAAGCCCTTGGCGATATTGATGATATTTCTGCCCAGACTAACCTGCTGGCTCTGAATGCGGCTATTGAAGCGGCACGCGCCGGTGAAGCAGGCCGCGGATTTGCTGTTGTTGCCGATGAAGTTCGTGCTCTGTCGAACCGCTCCACTCAGTTCAGCGGCGTTATCAAGAAACAGATGGAAAACATCGGCGTGAAAATTGATGAACTCACGCAGGATGTCCGCACACTCGCCGCCCAGGATACCAGTTATATCATTACAGCGAAACGGGACATTCAGGGAGAACTGGACGCGATTATCGTAAAAGCTGAGAGCGACGGGAATACAACCAATGAACTTGAAGGGATCTCCGGTCAGCTGGACAGTGCTATCGGCTCTGCTATCCGTGGCATGCAGTTTGGCGACATTAACGGTCAGAATCTCACCTATACCCAGGAAATGCTCACAATCGTTAATGAGCAACTGCCTCTGCTGGGTACGAATGATATTGCTACGGTTAAGAGGAATCTGGAAGAGCTGCAGAGCAGCATGAAAAATCGTTCTAACCTCGATCATAATCCGGTATCTGCCAGCAGCATCGATGCCGGAGAAATTGAATTATTTTAGCAACCACCAGCGCGGCTCGCTTGTTAGCCGGGATGACATGGAATCGCCGGATTCGGCGTAACACGTGAAAAAATTGTCGGGAGTATTATGAGTAAGAATATCCTCATTGTTGATGACTCACCATCAATCCGCCAGATGGTAGAAGTGACTCTAAAGTCAGCCAGTTACCCTGTAACTACCGCCGTAGACGGACAGGATGCGTTAGATCAATGCAAAGTGAAACGCTTCGACTTCGTTTTAACTGACCAGAATATGCCAAGAATGGACGGTTTGACGCTGATTAAAAACCTTCGCGGTATGTCAGCCTATGCCCGTACGCCCATTATCGTGCTCACCACGGAGGCGGGTGATGACATGAAGGCAAAAGGGAAAGCTGCCGGGGCCACAGGCTGGATGGTTAAGCCTTTCGACCCTGCTAAATTACTTGCGGTTGTAGGTAAGGTTCTCGGTTAGTTGTAACAGGAAGCGTCACTATGTCTATCGATATCGAACAATTCCACGCGGTCTTCTTCGACGAAAGTCAGGAACACCTTGATGACATGGAACAGCTCCTCATGGAACTGGATGTCGAAGATCCCGATCTTGAGCAGCTCAACAGTATTTTCCGGGCCGCCCACTCAATCAAAGGCGGTAGTGGAATTTTCGGTTTTGATGCGCTTACCGGTCTCACCCATGTCATGGAAAATTTGCTCGATAAAGCCCGTAAGCAAACCATTTCCCTTGACGTGCCTACCGTTGATTTGTTTCTTGAAACAGTAGACTTACTCAAGGTCATTCTGGATGCATATCGTACCAGCAGTGAGCTTCCTCAATCTGACATAGACTCCGGTGTGGCCGCCCTTGAAAAAGCGCTGGCTGCTGCCGACGGACAAGCAGCAGACGCACCGTCCCCCGCTGCAGAAAGTGCCGGGGCGGATGACGATGATATCGATGGCTTCGGCTTTTTTGATGATGATGATGATGACGAGCCCGCAGCAGAAACAGCGGAAGCCGTAGACAACACAGAAAATGAAGCAGCGAAAGCTGAAGCAAAATATGACGATATAGACGGGTTTGGCTTCTTTGATGATGAACCTCAACTTGCTGCATCACCGGAAGAAAAGCAAGGTTACGGCTTCTTCAAACCGGTTGAAGCCGTTGCAGAAGACGCAAAAGCCGCATCGGCAGAGGCGGCAAAGGCAGCCGCCAAACCTGCGGCAAAGAAAGCTGCAGCGAAATCTGCGAATAACAAAGAAGCGTCTTCTATTCGTGTTGACACCCTAAAAATTGATCAGATGGTAAACCTGGTGGGTGAACTGGTTATTACTCAGTCCATGTTGTCGATGATTGGTGATGAAGTCACCGGAGCCATAGGCCAGAAGCTGCAAACCGCCATTGCAGAACTGCAGCGCAATACCCGCGAGATCCAGGAATCGGCAATGTCCATGCGTATGCTGCCGGTGAATATGACATTTAACCGCTTTCCCCGTGTTGTACGGGATCTGTCTTCTAAACTCGGCAAAAAGGTTGACCTCGTTATTGAAGGCGGCGCAACTGAAATCGATAAAAGCATGATTGAAAAGCTGATCGACCCTCTGACTCACCTGGTACGAAACAGTATCGATCATGGTGTAGAGAAGCCGGCAGACCGGGTCGCGGCAGGCAAAACAGAAAATGGTACCGTGATTTTACGGGCTGCACAGCGTGGCAGTTCGATTGTCATCAGCATTATTGATGACGGGGCAGGACTCAGCCGTGAGCGCATTCTGGCCAAAGCAACAGAAAATGGCCTGCCTGTAACACCGGATATGCCTGACAGCGAGGTCTGGTTACTGATCTTCCAGCCCGGATTTTCCACGGCAGCGGAAGTGACTGACGTGTCCGGTCGTGGTGTAGGTATGGACGTTGTCCGCCGGAACATCGAAGCTATTGGCGGCCGCATAGAAATCGATTCACATAAAGGACTCGGGTCATCATTTCATATCCATCTGCCACTGACGCTGGCTATTGTAGACGGGATTTGTGCTGCCGTGGGCGACCAGATTTTTGTCATCCCGCTGGTAAATATTATCGAATCGCTGCAACCGGTAAAAGAACAGCTCAAACTGATTAAGAACGAACACCTGCTCTGGATAAGAGAGCAGTACTGGCCTCTGGTACCGATTCACCAGATGATGCATGTGGATCATGCTGTTACGAACCCCACGAAAGGGATCGTTGTACTGCTGGAAAGCAGCAAACGTCGCTTTGCCATTCAGGTCGATTCTCTGCTCGGTCAGCAACAGGTGGTGATCAAGAGTCTCGAACAGCACTACCGTAAAGTACCCGGCATATCCGGTGCCACCATCATGGGAGATGGCCGTGTTGCCATGATTCTGGATGCAGATGCCATCGCAGACTTGTGCAAACCTGTTCATGAAGAGGAAAAAGTATCATGAATGCCCATGCCAGAGATCATCTCGCATCTAAAGATGTTCAGGAATATTTAAGCTTTATTTTAAGTTCTGAGCAATATGCCCTCGATATTACCTCTGTAAAAGAAATTCGCGGCTACGAGAAAGTCACACCTATCGCCAATGCGCCCAAATTTATCAAAGGCGTGCTGAATCTTCGCGGTGACATCGTCCCCATCATCGACTTGCGGATTAAATTCAATATTCCGGATCCGACCTACAATGAATTCACCATCGTCATCATGTTGCATGTTCACAATCGTGTTGTGGGCATAGTCGTTGATGGCGTCTCGGATGTTGTACGCCTTACGGAAGATGAAGTCAGGCCACCACCTGATTTCGGGGTGATATTCGACAGCCGGTTCCTGAAGGGGCTGGCAACTGTGGATGACCATATGGTCATTCTGGTTAACATTGAACAACTAATTTCCAGCGAAGAAATCGGTCTTGCAGCAGAGCAACTGACCGGTGAGGGAGAGTAATTATGGGTATGTTTGACTGGATCAACAGCGAAGCCTCGCGTGATCAGAAAATTCAGATGCTGCGTAAATCGCAGGCTGTCGATGCTTCAACCTGCTGCATCATGATGGCTGACGCAGACAGAAATATTGTCTACGCCAACAAAGCTGTCGTTAAGTTGTTAAAGGATAACGAAGCGGAATTGCAAAAAGTATTGCCACACTTTTCAGCAGACAATCTGATTGGCGAGAACATCGATCAGTTCCATAAAAATCCCGCTCATCAAAAAGGCATGCTGGCAGAGCTAAAGCGTCCGATGTCTTCGAATATCATTGTGGGTAAGGTTAACTTTAAACTCACCCTCACCCCGCTGAAGGACGAAGAAGGCCATTCAGTGGGCACCATGGTGGAATGGGTGGATCAAACAGAACTTCTGCTGAAAAGCGGCATGCTGGAGGCCCTTCACCGGGTTCAGGCTCTGGCCGAATACACAGCAGAGGGTGAACTCATCGACGTGAATGAGAATTTTCTGAAGCTTACTGGCTATAGCCGGGCAGAAGCTCTGGGAAAACATCAAAGCGCTTTCGTGAAACAGGAGCTGGTTCACAATCAGGTATATAAAGACTTCTGGGATAAATTACGGCGCGGCGAAATTGACTCCGGGGAATATCAACGCTTTGGCAAAGATGACAAAGAGTTCTGGGTGCAGGCGTCGTATAACCCGATTTTCGACACTGCCGGCAAAGTCACCAAGGTGGTCGAGTTTACCATCGATATAACAAAAGAAAAACTGAAAAATGCCGATTATTCAGGCCAGATTGAAGCAATCGGTAAAGCTCAGGCCGTTATTGAATTTGATACTTCCGGCAACATTCAGTGGGCCAATGACAATTTCTTAAGCGCCACCGGCTACAACCTGGATGAAATAAAGGGCCAGCACCACAGCATGTTTGTTGAACCGTCAGAAAAAATCAGTGCTGCTTACAGCAATTTCTGGAATGAATTACGAGGTGGCAGCTTTAAATCAGGGGAATATAAACGGGTTGCCAAAGGCGGCAACGAGATCTGGATTCAGGCATCTTACAACCCGATTATCGATATGAACGGCAAGGTTTTCAAAGTCGTTAAATACGCCACGTTGATCACTGAACAAAAACTTAAAAATGCTTACTTTGAAGGGCAAATTAACGCCATCGGTAAATCTCAGGCGGTTATTGAGTTCAATGTGGACGGTATTATCCATTGGGCTAATGATAACTTCCTGAATACAGTGGGTTACACCCTGGATGAAATAAAAGACAAGCATCACAGGATGTTTGTAGACAAAGAAACCCGGGGCTCCGAGGAATATTCTCAGTTCTGGGCCGACTTGAAGAAAGGTAAATTTTTCTCCGGTGAGTTTAAACGCATTAATAAAGCCGGTGAGGAAATATGGATTCAGGCCTCCTACAACCCTATTCTGGATATGGACGGTAATGTTTTCAAAGTAGTGAAATACGCGACCAATATCACAGAAGAGAAGTTACGCACCGCTTATTTCGAAGGTCAGATTGCGGCAATCGGCAAATCTCAGGCTGTGATTGAGTTCGATATGGACGGCATGGTTCTCCACGCCAATGAGAATTTCCTGAACACGCTTGGCTATACCCTCGATGAAATTAAAGGTAAACATCACAGTATGTTTGTGGATCAGGAAACCCGCAACAGCAATGATTACCGTTCATTCTGGGATCAATTGAATCACGGTGTCTACCAGTCCGGCGAGTACAAACGTTTCGGCAAAGGTAACAAAGAAATCTGGATTCAGGCCTCCTATAACCCCATTCTGAACCAGAATGGCAAGCCTTTCCGCGTGGTGAAATACGCAACCGATGTCACCGCCCGCACCACTGCAGTTTACGATATCAAACAAGTGATGACCCAACTGGCGAAGGGCGACCTGACTTGCGAGATTGAGCACGAGTTTGAAGGCGAGTTCAAAGTGCTGGGCGAGTCTATCAACCAGTTTATCCGTGATATGCGGGTCACCATTTCACGCATCAACCATGCTGTTGAAACGATCAGCAGTGCGTCCAGTGAGATCGCCAGCGGAAATGCAGACTTATCCAGCCGGACAGAGCAGCAGGCGTCCAGTCTGGAAGAAACGGCGTCCTCAATGGAAGAACTCACCGGTACTGTGCGTCTGAATGCAGAGAATGCCGAGCAGGCCAACAGTCTGGCATCACAGGCTTCATCTATCGCCGTAAACGGCGGCAATATGATTCAGCGTGTGGTTGAAACCATGGGCAGCATTAACGAGTCGGCCCAGAAAATTTCAGACATTATCGGCGTAATAGACGGCATCGCCTTCCAGACCAATATTCTGGCACTGAATGCCGCCGTAGAAGCCGCCCGTGCCGGTGAACAGGGACGCGGATTTGCGGTAGTCGCCTCTGAAGTAAGAACACTGGCACAGCGCTCTGCAGAAGCCGCGAAGGACATCAAAGAGCTGATTTCAGACTCTGTAGATAAGATTGGCAGCGGCAACACGCTGGTGAAACAGAGCGGCGACACCATGGGCGAAGTGGTTACCTCGATTAAGCGGGTTAACGACATTATGTCAGAAATTGCTGCGGCGTCTTCTGAACAGTCCAACGGCATAAACGAAATCAGTAAAGCCGTTACGCAAATGGATGAAATGACGCAGCAGAACGCGGCGCTGGTCGAAGAAGCCGCAGCAGCAGCGGAAAGCATGCGTCAGCAGGCTGCACAACTGTCAGAGCGTGTGGCCACATTTAAATTGAGTGATAAAGATCGCTCAGCAGACCCTATGGAAGAGTTACCCGCCATTAGTGCCAGACCGAAGGCTCAGTCCCGCAAGCCGGCAGCAGCAATCGGATCAAACGGGAAAAGCAGCAAACCTGCAGTAAAGGCAGCGGCTCCTGAAGATACGGAAGAATGGGAAAGTTTTTAAAGGAGACGGGCCGGTATGAGCCAGAGCGCCCAGCAAGAATTTGCGTTTAATAAAGAGGATTTTGAGAGAGTCAGACGAACCTTATATCAAAAGGCAGGGATCAATCTTACAGAGACAAAAGATTCACTGGTATACAGCAGACTCGCCCGCAGACTGCGGGCGTTGTCGCTGAACAGCTTCGATGACTACCTCACATACCTGAAACGTACGCCTGAAGAAGACGAGAACTTCATTAATGCCCTGACGACAAACCTGACTTCATTTTTCCGTGAGGCCCACCACTTTGATGCGCTGGCAAATTACTTGCGGACGCATCCGGGTCAGCGAACTATATGGTGCTCAGCCAGCAGTACCGGTGAAGAGCCTTACTCCATTGCAATGACAGTGGCAGAGGTATTCGACAGTTTTGATAATCCGGTATCGATCATTGCATCAGACATTGACAGCCAGGTACTGGCGAAAGCCAGTGCAGGCATATACAACAGCGAGGCGACAACTAAACTGACACCGCATCAGTGCAAGAAGTTTTTGCACAAAGGTAAAGGCAGCCAGAAAGGTAAAGTGCGGGTCGTGCCGGAACTACGAAAAAATGTCAGTTTCAGACGCATTAATCTGATGGATGTGACCTGGCCAATACGGGGACCCATTGACGTCATATTCTGCCGCAACGTAATGATTTATTTTGATAAACCCACCCAGTTGAATATTTTGAAACGCATGGTGGCACTGTTACCGGATGACGGTTTATATATCGCCGGACATTCTGAAAACTTCAATAAGGATTCACAGATCGTTACGCCAGTGGGGAAAACCATTTACAAACCGGTCCGTGAAGGCAGACGCTATGGCTGAAACCTTCATGGACGGCGAGGGACACGAAGCCAACACATATTATGATCCCCGCTTTGTCCGGCAGGCTGTAAAAATTCTGCCGGGGGAGTATTTTTCTACCGGCAATGACACACTGATGGTCACGGTTCTTGGTTCCTGTGTGTCCGCTTGTCTGATGGATTTGCACAATGGCGTGTGCGGCATGAATCACTTTTTGTTGCCCTCAGACAGAGGCTCTGAAGGGGAATTTTGTGAAGCCTCCCGATATGGCATGTATGCCATGGAGTTGTTGATTAACCAGATGATGAATTTAGGTGCCGATAAGCGGCATCTGCAAGCCAAAGTATTTGGCGGCGGTAATGTGGTTGCGGGTATATCCGTCACCAATGTCGGCCAGATGAACTCTGAGTTTGTAACTGCTTACTTACGAAGAGAGCGCATTCCAATCGTTGCCAGCGATTTAATGGAAGACTACGCCCGCAAAATATATTTCTTCCCTGACTCAGGACAGGTACTCGTGAAACGGATACGGAAATTCAATAATTCAACGATCATGGACCGGGAAAGTGCTTACCGCATTAAGTTGAAACAAGGGCCTGAACAGAGTGAATTTGAACAGTTTGATTAGGTGAGCCATGACGATAAAAGTACTTGTTGTAGACGACTCCGCGTTAATCAGAAATCTGCTTGGCGAAATCGTGAAAAGCGAAAGCGATATGCAGCTTGTTGGTGCCGCACCCGATGCCTATGTCGCTAAAAAGATGGTGCAGGAGCACAATCCGGACGTTATCACTCTGGATATTGAAATGCCCAAGGTCGACGGCCTGCGTTTCCTCGATGTACTGATGAAAGCCCGTCCCACACCAGTGGTAATGATATCTACTCTCACGGAAGCGGGTGCTGATGCCACCATCCGTTCACTGGAGCTTGGCGCTGTTGATTTTATTCCCAAACCCAAACTGGGTGTTGTGCAGGGAATAGAAGAATACCGCGAATTAATTTTATCAAAGATACGTATGGCAGCACACTCACGGGTGCGTCAGCAAAAGCCGGCTACAGTTAAAACAACGACTGCCCTCACCTATTCAAGTACTGAGAAAATCATCGCCATCGGCGCATCTACCGGCGGCACGGAAGCGATTAAAACCATAGTCAGTGCGTTACCGGCCAATGCTCCGGCAACGGTAATCACCCAACATATGCCGCCGGGTTACACCAGCACCTTTGCAAAGCGGCTGGATGCCTGCAGCCAGTTAAAAATTGTGGAAGCCCGTGGTGATGAGCGTTTACTTCCCGGCCACGGCTATCTGGCTCCGGGCGACAAACATATGGAGATCATCCGCAGCGGTGCCGATTACCGGATCAGATTAAATGACGGGCCCCGTGTCAGTGGCCACAAGCCCTCAGTGGATATGATGTTTACCTCGCTGGTTGAATCTGCCGGCAGTAATGTAGTGGCCAGTTTGCTGACAGGTATGGGTAAAGACGGCGCTGACGGGTTGCTGGCACTGAAAGAGAAAGGCGCATTCACCATTTGTCAGAATGAAGATACCTGTGTGGTATACGGTATGCCTAAAGTTGCCGTCTCGCTGGGGGCGGCGGAAAAGATTTTGCCACTTGAAAATATCGCTCAGGCAATGGTTACTCAACTGGAGAAAATGAAAGCAGGCAGCCGTTTGTAAAGCTCTTAAGTATGACGGCTTATATCAGATTATGGCGTTGCATCCGGTAGCTCAGGTAAGAAGTTAGCTACACTGGATTCGGGTAGGTTTTAGTGACATTTGTGCAGCGAATTCCGCCTAAAGAATAACACGCAAATGTCACAAAAGACCTATACTCAAAATGACGTGATATTAGCAAATAGTCGAAATTGAAAGATTTTTTTTCAGGTGGACTTGCAGGAATGAAAATATCGCAAATACTCATGATAGGTTCGAAATTGTCTGGAGGTAAGAATGACAGTTCCGCTACTTGTGGCCGATGACTCGCGTCTGTCACGAAGAAGTGTACTAAAAGCGCTTCCGCCTGAAATCGAGTTTACTGTCACAGAAGCTGCGAATGGCAGGGAAGCAATAGATCTGCTCGAAAAGAACGGGTTCAGATTACTATTACTCGACCTGACTATGCCCGAGGTGGACGGTGTTGGTGTGCTTGAATATCTCGCGGACAAAGAAGAAAGACCGGATGTGATTGTGATCAGTGCTGATTTCCAGCCTGAAAAGCAACGCATTGTTATGGATCTGGGGGCGCACAAATTCATCAGAAAGCCTCTCGATAAAGAAGAATTAGCCATGACATTGTTTGAGCTGGGGTATCTATGAGCAGTGTTATTTCCCTCACAGAAGATCAACGTGACGCCCTTCAGGAGCTAATGAATATCTCTATGGGGCAAGCTGCTAATTCGCTGGCGCACCTGATAGAAACCAAAATAGGTATTTCCATACCTAAAATATCAGCCGTTACGCCAGCCGAATTATTTACACTTATTAATCGCAGTGAGAATGCGTTTTACACCAGACAATCTTTCCTTGGAGATATTCAGGGTGAAGTGATGGCGGTGGTATCAGAGCAGGGTTTAACCGAAGTGGCCAGCCTGCTCGAATACGAGGCACCGCTCAGCCAGAGTGATATTGAAGAAACCATACTGGAGCTGTCAAATATTCTGGCCGGCGCTTGTCTGGCCGGGTTATCGAACCAGCTTGAACTGGCAACCAATCTGAATATGCCGACGCTGTTCTCTCCGAATAAAGCATCATTCACCGAACTTAACTGGCAGCATAGCCTGGTAATGGAGGTGCAGTTCGATATTGAGCTCTCTTCATTTTCCATGCGGGTAGTCTTTTGTCTCGACCGTGCGTCACTGGTACGACTAACCGAAACTATTGATGAATTGCTGGGTTAATGTTCGAGCAACTTTTTGGAAAATTACCGGTAGGGATCTGCATTGTAAATGAAGATTACCAGGTCATTTTCCTAAACGACTTTTTTATCGACCGCATGGAAACCGGACTCCGTGCTGACTACATGGAAAAACCGGTAGCAGAGCTTTTTCCTGAGCAGGAAAAGTTTCTGCGCCGCAGAATCAAATCTGTCTTCGTTCTTCAACATCCCAGTTTCAGCTACTGGGAACAACGCCCGCATATTTTTCCGTTTAAAAGTAGCCGCCCCATAACCGGTGAAGAGACACAGATGTACCAGAATATGGAAATCGTGCCCTTATCTTCTCCGGAGCATGGCAAGCTGGCGTGTATTTTCCTTCAGGATGTTACCGCCCAGGCAAGTTACTTCATTGCCCAGCAGGAATTATCCAAAGCGCTGAAACGTGAGCATGAAGAACAGCTCAAACTCATCAAGAAACTCGACTCAGCGCAAAGCCAGCTTATCCAGGCAGAAAAAATGGCTTCCACCGGACAACTGGCCGCCGGCATTGCCCATGAAATCAATAATCCCATCGGCTTTGTCTCAGCCAATCTGGACACTTTAAAGCAATACGGTGAACACCTGATAACATTATGCGACACGCTGGCAGACAATATTGAAAATACCGATGAAAAAACCCGCACGCTAATCACGGGCCTTCTGGAAGAGCATCATTACGATTTACTTAAAGACGATATGACTCCGCTGATTGATGAGTCCAGAGACGGCCTTATCCGTGTGCGGGATATTGTCGAGAACCTTAAGCGGTTTGCGCTGGAAGATTCGGCCGGATGGCAACTGATGGATCTGGATGAAGCGGTAAAGCAGATGGCAGAGCTGGTATCAGTCCAATACAAAAAGCCCACGTTTAAAGTCACCTGTGAACCCGCCGGCCTGAAAATCTATTGTGAGCCGGGCAGCCTTAAACAGGCTTTGATGAATATGGTGATCAATGCGGCCCAGTCAATCAATCATAAAGGGTTTGTAAAAGTAGATGTGCATGGTGATGATACGACGGTCCGCATCAAGATCATCGACAGTGGCGAAGGCATTGAAGAAAAACACGTTAAGAAGATATTTGATCCGTTCTTCACAACCAAACCGGAAGGCCTGGGTCAGGGGCTAGGTTTATCAGTGGCTTATACAGCCATAGAACAACATGAAGGCAAAATTTCAGTCAGTAGTAAGGTGGGTAAAGGTACCGTATTTGAAGTCACTTTACCGGTACTGACGCCGGACGAAGAAGCACATTAATCTTCCCGTGCTGAACTGTTGCAGGTTATGTTTGGCCTCCCGCACGCATCAGGCTATGATACACCGTCTTTTTCTTATGCTGACAGGAACAGTGATGTATCCGGCTTACCGGTTTAAAAGATACCTGGCAGGGCTGCTTGCTTTCAGTATTCTCAGTTTTAACGTATTTGCGGACTTGTGGACAGGTGATGCCGCTGTGCATCTTACCGGTGTAAGAAACTCTCCGCAGGACGTACTCGACGCTTTACCGGCTAACAATGATGAACTGTCTTCAGAACAGAGAGCCCTGCATTTTTACCTCATCAGCCGTGCAAATGGCGCACTTGCTTTGCATGAAAAAGCGGAAGAAGCCGCTTTAGCAGGTCTGGCACTGGCACCGCCTCCCCCTTTAAATGACTATCTGACGCTGGCGCTGGCAGAAGCCAGAGACGGACTGGGTCTTGCTCAATCCATGATCTCTGCTGCGGCAGAATCGCTGGCCCGGGCCCGTGACGGGGATGACGAAGCCCTGTTGTTTTATGCAATCAGTGTGAACGGTTATATCAATGTAACTTTAAACCAGTACAGCGAAGCCCTTGCGTTATTTCAGGAAGGTTACCGCCGGCTTGAATCTCCGGGTGCTTTTTTCAGCCGGGCTGATTTTGCCAGCATGATTGCCGTTGTATACGAATACCGGCAGGAACCTGAAATGGCATTGCGTTTCTATCGCGAAGCTGAAACGTGGTACCGGCAAAATAATGTGCGCCTTGAACTGGCGAATACCCTGTTTGGATTAGGCAAAGCCACTATCCAAACCGGCGATGGTGATGAAGGCATGACCCTGCTTCTTGAATCTGCAGATATTGCCCTTAACATCCGCGATTTACAGGGTGCTGCATTCAGTTATGAAGCTATTGCATCTGAGCTGATTGACCGGGGGATGACCGCCGATGCATCGCCGTTTTTAGATGATGCCCTCAGTCTGTTTATGCAGGCTGGCAATCCGTTTATGCAAATTAAAGTCTTAATTGAAAAGGCACAAATTGCCGTTGATCAGGGTCAGCCGGAAGAGGCTTTACGCAGACTGGCCAGAGCTGAGGAAATGGCCACGGGTGAATCCTTTTTGTCACAACGGATTGCCATTGCAGATACAAAAGCCCGCGCTTTTGCCGCCAAAGGTGAGCACCAGTCTGCCTATCTGGTACTACTGCAAAACAGACAGAACCGCGCTTTGTTACAGAAAGAAATTAACTCCAGGCGGATTCTGGAATTACAGACCCGTTTCGATGTGGAAAAGCAGCGGGCGCAAAATGCTCTGCTGGAAGAGCAAAATTTACGTCAGCAAAACCAGTTAAAGAATGAACAGCGCCTTCAGCGCTATACAATTGCACTTATCGGATTACTTATTGTGGTGTGTGGCCTGCTGAGCTGGCTGTATTTTAATGGGAAACGTCATCAGAAACGCCTTGAACAACTGGCAAACTATGACGGTCTGACTGGTTTAATGACACGCCGGAAAACCATGGAAGATGCTGAGTTACAGTATCAGATGGCCCTAAGACACAAAACGCCTTTGACAGCAGCGGTTATTGACCTCGATCATTTCAAACAGATTAACGACGAGTACGGCCATCAAACCGGGGATGATGTGCTCAGGGCCTTTGGCAGAAAGGCGCAAAAGCATTTCAGGAAAACGGATATTCTGGGCCGTATTGGTGGAGAGGAATTTCTTTTCCTGTTTCCCCATACCGGGACGGACGACGCGCTGGACATGCTTGAGCGTTTTGCCGGCAGCGTCCGGAAAATTCCTGTTGAATTGAAAATCAAAACGATGCAGGTCACGTTATCCGTCGGCCTTGTCGATGCCACTTCGTTTTCCAATATGACCAGAGTAGTTGCTGTCGCAGACGAAGCGTTGTACGAAGCAAAGGAAACTGGCAGAGATAAAATTGTGACCGGTCAGCCCTTTGCTACGGACGGACAATCTCAATAGTGACAGGCAAAGGCTTCATTTTATCCCGCCGGACCATTCGCAGGGATAGCCGCGAATGCGTTGAGTTGTGGATTTCCACTGAGAGTGGTCCGGTACGGCTTATCTCCGGGCCACAAACCAGCGTTTGCTTCATCAGGACATCTCATCTGGAACAGGTTCAAAATCTGATCCGCGCGAAAGGCCTGGATATCACTCCGGAAGCGGTCAATTTCAAAACCCTGGAACAGGAAGAAGTCATACTACTGCGGTGTGCTGACGACTTCACAAGGCACAAATTACGTCGCGAGATGCAGAGCGCGGGGTTGTCATTGTACGAGGGAGATATTAAGTCTGAAGACCGCTTTCTGATGGAGCGTTTTGCTTACGGAGCTGTGAGTTATTACGGGACGCCGGTTAATAATGAGATTGTGAACGCCAAAGTTAAAGGGACACAGTTTCGTCCGCAACTGACCAGTGTTTCTGTTGATATTGAGTGTGATGAAAAGGAAAACCTGTATTCCATCGCTGTTGCTTCTGAGACCATGAACCGTGTATGGCTGAATACTGCAGGAACCACGCCGGTCACTGACGAATTTGCGACCTTTGATGTCATTAATCTGCCCGGTGAAAAAGAAGTCCTTACCGCTTTCTGCAAGGCTGTCGCGGAGCTGGATCCTGATGTCATACTGGGCTGGAACATCAAACAGTTTGACCTCGCTGTGCTTAACAGAATGGCACGGCGACAAGGCATTCCGCTGACATTGGGCCGCCAGGGAGAAACCCTTACCGTACGGGAGTGGGAAGACGGCTCACAGGTAATAGCAGAGATCCCCGGCCGTTGTATCATTGATGGCATAGATGCCCTGAAAACCATGACCTGGCAGTTTGAAAGCTTCGCACTGGACTTTGTTGCAAATGCCTTGCTGAATAAAAGAAAGCTGATTACCGGCGGGGATAAACTTGAAGAAATTAAAACCTTATACCGGGACAATCCTTCTCATTTGGTCGCCTACAATCATCAGGACTGTGTACTGGTAAACGACATCGCAGAACATACACGTTTCATTGATTTTCTCATATTACGCAGCACCCTTACCGGATTGGATATGACCCGTCCCGGCGGATCAGTTGCAGCGTTTATAAACGTATATCTGCCCAAGCTGCACAGACAAGGATATGTATGTGGAATCCGCCCGGAGAATGGCGGTCTTGCGAGCCCGGGGGGCTACGTGATGACGTCCAGACCCGGGCTGTATAACAATGTACTGGTACTGGATTTTAAGAGTCTGTATCCCTCTATCATAAGAACTTTTCTTATTGACCCCCTTGGTCTGGCTGAAGGGTTACTGCACCCTGAAAACGCCATAGAAGGTTACAGAGGAGCCATGTTCTCCCGCACCGAGCATTTCCTGCCCGATATCATTGCCGGATTGTGGCAACAACGTGATGAAGCCAAAAAGCAGCAGGATGCGCCCCGCTCTCAGGCGATAAAAATTCTGATGAATTCATTTTACGGTGTGCTCGGTAGTGGTGGTTGCCCTTTCTACGATCCCCGTCTTGCCAGCTCGATTACTATGCGGGGACACGACATCATGAAAACCACTGCCGGCTGGATAGAAGACGCCGGCTACGAAGTGATTTACGGCGATACGGACTCTACATTTGTATTCACAGGCGATGACTGCACACCCCGGCAAGCTGAATTAATTGGTACGCAGTTACAGGACATGATCAACCGCCGCTGGCGTGAGACGCTAAAACAGGACTTCAATTTACACTGTCATCTTGAAATTGAATTTGAAACCCACTTCCGCCGCTTTTTTATGCCCACAATCCGTGGTTCAGATGAAGGTAGCAAGAAGCGTTATGCCGGCGTGGCGGTAAAAGAGGGTAAGGAACAACTTATTTTCAAAGGGCTGGAAAATGTCAGATCGGACTGGACTGCACTGGCACGTCAATTTCAGGAAAAACTTTACGCACTTGTTTTCGCTGAACAGTCTCCGGAGGATTACATCAGAACATTACTCAATGATATCCGCGCCGGTAAACTGGATAACTTACTGGTGTACGCAAGACGCCTCAGAAAGCCTCTGAATGCTTATACTCGCACGCAACCGCCTCATGTTAAAGCTGCACGTCAGGCTGATGAGATGAATATGGCAGCAGGCAAACCTTTGCAATACCAGCACAGAACCACAGTGCGTTATGTTGTCACTATAGCGGGACCGCAGGCTGTCGGGTATGTCACTCAGCCACCTGACTATGAACACTATATTGAAAAACAAATCAGACCCATTGCTGAAAGCATCCTGCCGGCAACAGGGATTAACTATGATGATATAGACAACCAGCAACTGGGTTTATTTTAACCCGTTAGCCGCCCCTTCCGGTAATTCAACGCAGAGCCATTTCACTGGCACACTTTATCCGATATAACGTTTACATCCCTTGCAGGACAGCCTTCAGGCGCTGGCAGGGAGCTTCGACTTAGTCACCGGATAGGAGGAACAGTGTTTAACTGGAAAGCCATACTGAAGCCCGCGGACAGGGCCTCAATTCTTAAGCATACCGGCCTGCTCGCTTATGCATTTATTGCCAGTATCTTATTCAAATCTCTGGGATTCATTCCGTCACACCAGGTGCCGGTAACCATGCTTATCGCATTTGTGTCTCTGGAATGGATGTTTTTCCAGCGCACTAAGTTCACTTCTCAGTAAGTCCTCTTTGTTATGATCCTTCCGGATACTCACAATCAGTGTCCGGTTTGGCTGTCTATTCCTCTCTGCTCCGCACTTTTATCAACTTTTCAATGATCATCTCTCTTCTGAAATCCGTCAGTAAGCAGACAATTACACTTTAAATAACTGAGTAGCTGGCTCCGGCCAAAAGTGATTCAACCTTAATGTTTTAGCTTTTGAATGGCAGGGATTCTATGCAGAGAACAGAAACGAAAAAAGCCCGCTCAGATGAGCGGGCTTCTTCGAATTGGGAGCCTGACGGTGTGCTACTCTCACATGGGGAGACCCCACACTACCATCGCCGCTAACGCGTTTCACTTCTGAGTTCGGAATGGATTCAGGTGGTACCACGTCGCTATTGCCGTCAGGCATAAACTTTTGTCTTAATGATGTTTACACATCACTAAGATAACAATTCCGGAAAGCTTGATATCTTCATCAATCAGAGTAACGCTACTCTAACTTAAGTAATTAGTCAGTCATTAACTTACAACTTCTAAGTAAAAGCTACTTAGGCGTTGTATGGTTAAGCCTCACGGGCAATTAGTACAGGTTAGCTTAATGCCTTGCAACACTTCCACATCCTGCCTATCAACGTTGTAGTCTTCAACAACCCTTCAGAGAGGTTAA
>NZ_JAGDEA010000001.1:0-719417 GCF_040148705.1 Alteromonas sp. NFXS44
ATGCCTGACGGCAATAGCGACGTGGTACCACCTGAATCCATTCCGAACTCAGAAGTGAAACGCGTTAGCGGCGATGGTAGTGTGGGGTCTCCCCATGTGAGAGTAGCACACCGTCAGGCTCCCAATTACGAAGAAGCCCGCTCATCTGAGCGGGCTTTTTTCGTTTCCGAATGTATCTGCTTACGTCATACAAGACTCTTCAATTCTTAATGCTCACTCACTTCTGACATAAGCTGACTGGATATCTTTGATCAGGTTTTCGGGATCATGAATACCATACTTCAATTTTAATTCATCAATACGTGATTCGTTGCCGGTCAGAAAGTCATTAATCTGTTTGATAAGACCATGTTGCTTTATGCTCGCAAGCTTAAAACCAACGATATTGTGAGGCAGAACCGGTGACAAAGTGAATTCGCCAATCGTGGGATTTGCTTCAGACAGATAGCTGGTAACGAAGTAATCGACTTCTGCCACATCGGTTTTACCCTGCTCAACCAATTGCAGCGCCGACAGGCTGTCCTCAGTCTCTACAAAATCAATGTCACCATTTTTCTCTTTACCCTTCCAGTCGAGAGGTGTAAAGCCAAATGGTAAACTCACTTTTGAAACTTCATTGATTTCCATGTTCACATTGGTGTGCTTAATAATTGCACCGCTTAAGGTTTTCACCACATCCACAGAGTAGTGTTTTTCTGTTGATTCAGTGATACCCGGATGAAAGATTGGGTTGTCCGGATATATTAAATCAACCGTGCCTTTAGCCAACTCTATCTGCAGGCGTGGAACAGGCATTGTCTGATAAATGAATGTATGACCGGACTCACTGGCATAAAGCTCGAGAACAGCCCAGATGAAGCCCCTGTCCTGATCTGATGTGAAATTATAATGAGGGTAATAATCAAAGTTTTGCAGCCCTACAATGTAGGTTTCTGCCTTTGCAGGCTGGCTTGGGTTAATAAAGCATGACAAAAGCAAAGCAAGTGATGAGAGGCGCTTTAGCGGCTGTTTATTATTTTTAAATAACACTGTTCATGCCGGTGCTTACTCTGATTAAGAGTGCTTGAAAATTGACCATATTTTATGGAATCAATGCACAATTGCAAGTGCCGGTTTACAAACCGGCAACAAGATCTATATAACTAAAAATGGTATGAATAAGACACGTTCAGGAAGTCCAGACCGGGATTATCGCTGTTCAGGCCGCCATTTGAATAGTGCATGTACCTCAGAGCGAGTTGATTGACTTCGTGTTCATCTAAACTAAGGAGTAGTCCGAGACGATCTTCAAACTGATAATGTGAGCCAATGTTCTTACCGGCAAAATGACGGTCATTAACCAGACTTGCCCCGATACCTGCTTCAAGATATAACGGATACTTGTCGTATACCGTGGAAATTTGTTTTACCAGAACCGGAGAAAGCGCCAGTGCCAGATTAGTGTCGTGATCATTATAACGACCGTATTCCCAAACATTAAAGCTTGCCTCCCAATATAGCTTGATGTCTCCAAACCAGTCGGTATACAAAGATGTGGTAACGGGACGATAAGCAACTCTGACACCTTTAATGTCATCAAAGCCATGAAGATAATCGATCGCTACAGACTGGCCTGCCATTGAAGAGAATGTGATGCCGGATAAGAACGCGGCAAATAAACTGTATCTGAAAAGTGAAAACATGTGTTCCTCCTGAGTAATGCAACATGTTTGTGTAAACACGTTTGCAAAATGCTCACCAATAAAAAATGCACTAATTTACAGGGAGATAAATGGAGGTTTCGTAACAAACATTCAAGAATGTTTGTAAGTTGGTGTAAAGCTAAGTAAATCTTTCATAGTAGAAAACAGCATAAAAGGTTTAGTGGAAGTTCCTTGCTCCTGAATTCAATGTATCAAGCCAGCCACTTCTGTCAGTCAGCTTTCCTGCAATAATGTGAATAACCCCTTCGGGTGAACGTTCAAGAATGCCATCAACTTGCAGGATCTGTGATTTGAGATATGCCTGATGCTGATGTCTGGCGGTAGCTTGCCAGACAACCACATTCATATTGCCGGTATGATCTTCAAGGGTAAAAAAAGTCGCGCCGGATGCCGTGCCGGGGGCTTGTCTGCATGTAACGCAACCCAGTACGTGTACAACAGATTTATTGGGTCTGTTAATTAACTCCCGCGCCAGTGTCAGTTGTTTGACAGAATTGCTGCGAAGAATAAGCTCTACCGGATGCTGCTTTAACGATAATGTTGTTGACGCATAATCTTCCAGCAATGCATCTTTGTCATCTGGCGCAAAATCGAAGGGCAGTTGCTCATGCTGATCAGTGAATAAAGGCAGTGTGCTGTGCTTATCCATCATTTGCCATCTTGCACGGTAACGATTACCGGATATGCTGAAAAAAGCATCCGCACTGGCCAGAGAGGACAAATCAGATTCCGTCAAACCGGACATCTTAAGTTCAGTTAAACTCCGGTAACCTTCTTCAGGTCTCTTAGATTCAAGCAGTACAGCGCCATTTTCTGATAATCCTTTCACCAGTCGTAGTCCGAGCCGGATTTGCTTAATCCCTGCCTTCAGCTCTATCTTGTGATCAAAGTCCGACGCATTTACACAGGCCGGTAACACAGTGATCTCATGATGTCTGGCATCCTGAACCAGTTGTGAAGCCGAATAAAAGCCCATAGGCAAACTGTTGAGCAGGGCAACATAAAACTCTGCCGGAAAATAGCATTTCAACCAGCAGGATACGTAGGCCAGTACAGCGAAAGAGGCTGAATGCGATTCGGGAAACCCGTAACCCCCGAAACCTTTTATTTGTTCAAAAAGCTGTTCCGCAAAAGCCGGTTCGTAGCTCCGTTCCGTCATGCCTTTAATCAGCCTGTCACGAAATTCGTAAATGCGGCCATCTTTTTTCCAGCTCGCCATAGCGCGGCGAAGCTGATCGGCTTCCCCGCCCGAAAAGCCGGCGGCGACCATCGCCAGCTGAATAACCTGTTCCTGAAAAATAGGCACACCCATGGTTCTGGATAGTACCTGTCTGACTTCCTCTGACGGATAAGATACGACTTCTTTGCCATGACGACGCAGTAAGTAAGGATGCACCATATCGCCCTGTATCGGCCCCGGCCTGACGATAGCTATCTGTACGACTAAATCATAGTAACAACGTGGCCTGAGCCTCGGCAGCATAGTCATTTGTGCACGGGACTCAATCTGGAATGTGCCCACTGTATCGGCTTTACAAATCATATCGTAGACTTGCTGATCATCGCCCAGCGCGGTGATAAACGGTATCGATACCGGCACCGGAAACTGACGGTTTAGCAGGGCGAAGGTCTTCCGGATGGCGGTTAACATGCCTAAAGCAAGTACATCAACTTTCAGTAAACCTAAGGTTTCTAGATCATCTTTGTCCCATTGAATGACAGTGCGGTCTGCCATCGCAGCATTTTCAACAGGTACCAGTTCATATAACGGACCGGCCGAAATGACAAACCCTCCCACATGCTGAGACAGGTGTCTCGGGAAACCCGTAATTTGTTCAGTTAAGCTGATTAACTGACTCACCTTAGGGTTTAGCGGATTTAAACCGCAGGATTCAATTTGAGTTTGCCAGGGCACGGCTCTGTCGCGCCGGTTTATATTTTTAATCACATAATCCAGTTGGGATTCGGGAAAACCCAGCGCCTTACCTGTTTCGCGAAATGCGCTTTTAAACCTGAAGCTGATTACTGTCGCTGCCAGCGCTGTGCGTTCACGGCCGTATTTGCTGTAAATATACTGAATGACTTCTTCCCGCCGGCTGTGTTCAAAATCCACATCAATATCCGGCGGCTCATTTCTTTCTTTAGAAATGAAGCGCTCAAATAAAACATTTATCTGTCTGGGATCGACAGCGGTGATTTCAAGGCAATAGCACACAACCGAGTTCGCAGCAGAGCCCCGACCCTGATATAAAATATCGTTAGCGGCAGCAAACTGAACAATATCGTAAATGGTCAGAAAGAAATATTCGTATTGCTGTTCCTCAATCAGTGTCAGCTCTTTTTCTATAATGGCCCGCACAGCGTCAGATATCCCTTCCGGAAATCGCCTTGTAATGCCTTCTTCGACGCATTTTCTCAGCCAGCTTGTTGCGGTATAACCAGCCGGAACCAGTTCCGCAGGATATTGATATTTGAGTTCGTCCGGACTGAATACACATTGCGATGCAATTCTGGATGCGGTTGCAAGCCAGGCTGCCGGATACAGTTTTTGTAATTTACTTAGCGGACGGAGTGCTCTTTCTGCATTAGAGACAGCATGAAGGCCCAGTTTGTCTACCGTGGTATTTTCCTTCATAGCATGCATGACATGTTGTAATGCAAGCCGCTCGCTGTGATGAAAAAGGGCGTGGGTACACGCTGTTACCGGCAATGAAAAACTATCATGAAGTGCCTCATACTGAGCGAAACGAAGATGATCTCTGCCATCAAGGTGACGGACAGCGCCGATGTATGTTCTTTCAGGATGATAGCGTTTGAACCATTCTCCCCAGCGGACATTTTCTTCATCACTATGGTGAGGAAGCCAGATGATAATACAGTGCCGGACAGATTTGATGTCCCACTCTGCCAGCGCATAATCTCCTTTGGGACTGCGTCGTCTGGCATTGGTGATGATACGGCACAGTTCGCTCCATGCTTTTTTATCCGGGCAGAGCAGCACAAATTGCAATGATTCGCCGAAATTAAACAGGCTTCCGCAGATCAGTTTTACCGGTAAGTGATGGCGCGATATCTCGCTGTGCGCCCGCACAATACCAGCCACAGAACATTCATCAGTGATAGCAATAGCCTGATAGCTCAGGAATGCTGCTGTGGTTACCAGTTCTTCCGGTGAAGACGCACCATAAAGAAAACTGAAGTTACTTTGAGTAACGAGTTCTGCATATTGCATTCAGGCATACCAGCCGCTGATGTACCATCCACCCTGTTCCCTGAATATCTGCATGCGCTGACCGTGTTGATTCAGCGCGATGAAGTAATCTCTTTGTTCCGGTGCATTGTCCCACCAACCGCTTTCTATTCTCACCGGGCCGAACTCAATTTTAGGCGTTCCTGTCAGGCGTTGTGGCTGAGATAAAATAAAGGCAGGAATATGTTGTGCAGCCTGTTCACTGAAAGCGTGAGAGCGGGGCGCTTTTGCCATCGTAAACCGGTGGTCCTCCGGCCAGGCGGCGCCAGAAACTGCTTGATTACCCAACCGGGCGGTGAGTTTACTCAGTAATTGCTGGCGGGCGAAGAAATGCTTCCTGGCATTAAAAAAGTCGGCTTCAGTACCGGCATATTCATTAATTTCACCGGCACATAACGTGAATTGAATAACCGGCTCAGCCAGTTCTGTCGTTTCCAGTTTAAGGGCAATCAGGTTCGCCCATTCATCAAAGCTGAAGCGAAGATCTGATTTTCTGATATCCAGCGTCACAGGGTCTGTTTCTCTGTAACAGAGGGTTAGAATGAGCCACTGCGTGCCGGCATTCCGGAGTCGCAGAAAAATGCCTAAATCCTTCAAAATTTTACCGAGGTACGCATTCAGTTTATCTGTACCGGTTACTTCAAAAGGCAGAATAACCGTTTGTTCGAAGGTCGCAGGCGGATGATAAAACGGTCCTGCACGATAACTGTCTCCTTTCAGTGAGAACAGATATTTGAGTAAATCGCTGTTAAAGCGCTTACCAATTTCAGTGGCAGGTAATTCAAACAAGGCTCCCAGGTGTTTTATGCCAGCTCTGTATAACGCATGACTCTCTTTCTGACTGAGCAGTAATGAAGAAACGGGAAGATCATTAAGGGCCCGGCGAATTGATGCATTCTCCAGCAGCAGAATATTTGTTTTTTGCCTTGCAAGTACGCGGGCCGCGTCCGGGCTCCATGCTGAAGCATAATGACACCGTATGTTGCGTGAGAGGATCACTGCTTTTACGGCCTCCCATATTTGTTCGTAGCTGCCGTAATAGCGCACCAGATTATCGATACGTATTGCCAGTCCATCCGGCGGGCTTACTGAGATCTCTGCGACACACTCATAAAGTTGAGAGGCCAGATTTTTCAGTAATGACAATTCCATGGATTCATCGTAATCGATGAGCTCCAGGTTTTCACATAAGGCCGCGGCCTGAGCCAGTCCCATTTCCTGCTCAATGCCTGCTGCACGGGCAGTCCGGTTTAACTGAATAAGGGCATTGCGTTTCTGGTGGTAAACCGCAACAGGTAAACTGTTGTCAGTGGCTCCTGCATGCAGTGCGTTATCCAGCGTCAGCCGGTAACAGTATACATACAGCCAGCGCTGATCAGCCATGACGGGCACCATCCTGCTCCGGCAGACGGTTAAAACGGGACATTGCTGATGCAATAGCACTGTTATCCGGCGTGTATTTAAAGCGCTCTTTTACTCCCCGGACTGGCCAGCCTTTCAATTGCTTATTGATATTCACTTCAAAACCTTCAGTTGCCGGCATAAAAAGTAAATCTAAGGCGATGGGAAGCGGGTGTTGTATATTCTCAGGATGTTCGAAAAGTACCACCATACATTCATGCTGAGCAGCCGCCACCTGAAGCCGCCGGGCCTGTCCGGGGAGGATAGATTTTGTCCAGCAGCATACCAGTGAGCAGGCATCAGATTTGATGGCTTCTTCCGTTGCCCAGCCACACAAATCATCCGGTGCTGTGACAAGTTTGCAGTCAGAAGGATTTAAGCCGGTCCGGTTCAGCCAGGGGGCGGTAAGCATACCGGGCGCATTAATAAACACCGCCAGCGTTTCAGCTTGTAATGAATTGAATACAGATTTGAGAAATGACAATTCACCGCAACCCGGCAGACACACGATTCGGATTACCCCGGATGCAGGGAAGCCTCCAGACAATGCTGAATCAAAATGAGTGAATCCCGTCGCAAGCAGGCGGCTTTGTTTCATCTGAGCCTGACTGCCACGCCAGACTCCGGGGTGCATTTCAACCAGAGAAAGCGAATTTGCCATAATAATTTACCTGTATATCTATACAGTATTATAGGCAGAAAAAAACAGTGATCAAGACACCTGTTTATCTTTCAACAGAGTGATTGTTTTCTAAAGCAATGTTATTCAGACGCGGAAGAAGAGGCGCGGGGAGCCAGTAACCCTGATGTCATAAGATCACAGGCTTTAATAAAGCCATCGGCGGTATTTTTAACCCAACTGATACGTACATCATTAGGTTGTTCCTGCATAAAGCTTTTGATGTCTTCCATAGAAAGTTCGGTATCACGCAAAGCGATATTGAGCCCTTCTTCAATTGAATGTCCCTTCTCACAATTATCAAAAATAATCTTTGCAGATGAGGACACAATCAAGATTAAAACATCATACTTTTTACCACTGATAAGGCCTTTGCTACTGGCGGATTCAACCCGTTCGATAAAGATTTGCTGCAGAGATTTGGCCGTAGTACTCAAAGTGACAAAAGCACTATTGGCTTTACTGGCATTTTGCTTTGCCAGATGCTTATTTGAATTGACTAATTTCTGTAAGCTTTGCACTTTAAGCACAAAAAATATCAGGATTAAAACTAATACTGCAATAATGCTAAAAGCCAGCAAAGCAACAACTCCGGTCAGTTAAGGAAATTCAGTCTTTCTTCGGCGTGTAAATCGGGCTTGGGAACGCGGTTACTTTTTCAGAAAGTTGCGTGATTTTTGCCGTGCCCTGTTTTTTTACAGCATCAATGCGTAACACATTGTGCATAGGTACATACGTCCTTTCGACATCTGAAAACTCTGTTTTCAGTTTCTCATGGCTTGGATCAACCACGAGACTGGTATGAGTATCCCAGACAAAATCACCAATTTCTACAAAGCCGAACATACTGTCCTGACTTAATTCCCTCACATATAACTCATAGCGTTCGCCGTTACTGACAAACTGGATGCGGTACAAAGGGTCGTTACTACTCATGAAATTGAAAACCTAAGATGCACATTCGGGAGCATGATTTTACGGTTTTCTGTTAAACCTGCAATGGGGTTAGCAGAGCTTCTGTGGCAATGACCATCTCTTCACGGTTTTCAGCAAGGATGCCGTTTACGGCAAAGCCCTGAACATAACTGGTAAGCTGAAGGGCTGCAGACTCAATATTGATGTCCGGTTTTATTTCCCCTGACAATTTGGCTTTTTCCAGACAACCGATGAAATCGAGTTGCAGACGGTCCAGGTAGTGTCTTCCCATTTCTCTGATTGTGGGATCCTGTTTCCCCAGTTCGCAAACACAGTTAATCAATAAACAGCCTCTGCCGTAGACCAGGGGGATATATCGCAAAAAGAAAGTATTGATGGCGGTGATGCCGTGGTGGTTTTCCAGTTCACTGACTACGGGCATCAGCTGAGTTTTCTGATAATGCTCTAAAACTTTGTACAGGAACTGTTGTTTAGAACCAAATTCCAGATAAAAACCGCGCCGGTTAAAAGAGGTGCGGGCGATAATTTCATCCATGATGGCGCCGTGGAAACTATATTCAAGGAATATGTCCACAGCTTGTCCGAGTATCTCGTCTATATCGTATTGTGCGCTTCTTGGCATAGCGGTCGCATTAGTGTGTACTTCTATTGAGCGTAGCGTAAACCATGGAAGTATCAAGGGATAGGGTTAATCGCCTTGCTTAAATCATCTTCCGGGTTAACATGCCCGTGGTTTATGCAATTTTGAAGATGATTATGATAAGAAAATTAATCCTGAGCGGGCTGTTCGCTGCGTCTGCTATTACGGGTGTTGCGGCGCAGGATGATGCCGTTAGCAGCCATTTCAATCCTGACACGAACAGAATCAAATCTCACCTGTTCTTCCTTGCTGATGATTTGCTGGAAGGCCGTGATACCGGTTCCCGCGGGCACGATATTGCTGCGTTATATATTGCCACCGAATTTGCCAAATATGGTCTTAAACCGGCCGGTACGGATGGTTTTATGCAACCAGTACCTTTCCGTAAGGCCAGTCTGGTGCAGGAATCTCCCGAATTTACTTATCAGACGGAAGGCGGGACTTTGTCTTTTGCTTACCCTAAAGATTATTTGACCGGTCCAGATTTAATGACCACCGACTCTGCTCTGAGCGGTGAGATGGTCTTCGCCGGTTATGGCATTATTGCTGATGAACTGAATCACGATGACTACGCCGGTCTGGATGTGGAAGGCAAAATAGTAGTGGTACTCTCCGGTAAGCCGGCCTCTTTCCCCAGTGAAGAAGGGGCGCACTTCGCGTCGGGTTATCAGAAACAGTTTTATGCTGCACAGCATGGTGCCATTGGTATGATAACGGTTTCTACGCCAGTGGCTGAAAAAGTACGGCCGTATCAGAATATGCTCAGCTACATTCATACTCCCCGTATGGCATGGCTGGATGAAAACGGCGTACCGGCGAACACGTTCGCACAGCTGAAAAGCAGTGCTTATCTTGCCGAGCCGGCTGCACAGCAATTATTTGCCAATGCCCCTGTTTCTTTGAATGATATTTATGCGGAGCTGGAAGAAGACAAATCGCCGGCTGGTTTTGTGATTCCGGGGACGATTTCTCTGAGTAAAAAGAGTCTGCATTCTCAAATTTCCAGCCCGAATGTGGTGGGTATGATTGAAGGCAGCGATCCAACCCTTAAAAATGAGTATGTGGTTTTTTCTGCCCACTCCGATCATATCGGCTTTGCCAAAACAGTTAAGAAAGACAACATCAATAACGGTGCCATGGACAATGCCTCAGGTACTGCCGTGATGCTCGAAACGGCAAGGCTGTTCAGTGACTTACCTGAAAAACCAGCCCGGTCAATTTTGTTTGTTTCCGTAACCGGCGAAGAAAAAGGGCTGCTGGGCGCTGATTATTTCGCCCGTAATCCAACTGTACCGGTAACATCCATGGTGGCTGACGTGAATCTGGATATGCCAATCCTGACCTATCCCTTTGCTGATGTCATTGCATTTGGTGCCAGTCACAGCGATATGAAAGCGTCAGTAGAAGAGGCGGCAGGCAATGCCGGCATTACTCTGAGCCCGGACCCCTGGCCAGAGCAGGCATTGTTTACCCGCTCTGATCACTATGCTTTTGTAAAGCAGGGTGTGCCTTCGGTGTTTATGGTACCCGGTCTGACATCTAAAGATCCTGATATAGATGGCAGTAAAAAATTCGGTGAGTTTCTGGCAACCCATTATCACAAGCCCAGTGACGATATTAACCAGCCATTTAACTGGGAAGCTGCAAAAACTTTCACCCGTGTGAACGCTGAAATCGGACTGACACTGGCTACTCAGCCTAAACGTCCGGAGTGGAATGACGGAGACTTCTTCGGCAATACATTCAGTAAGCAGTAGTTTCAGAGTTTGTAAGCTTAACGAAAAAGAGCGCAGTATCGCGCTCTTTGTATTTCCGGTACAGACAAATCAGATAAAGACCTGTCTGAACATCTGCCATTGTTCGTTGAACTGCTCAGTAGGCTTGCGGGTAAAACCACTGCGGATGAACTGGTTTATCCGGCCGTCGACATAACAAATCATCATATTGGCTACTACACCTTCGTCTGCAGCCAGCGTTTTACCTTCCCGTAACTTGCGCTCACGCAAAATTTGCTTCAGTTGGGTTTCCAGCCTTTCGAATAACTTGGCAATCCGTGCACGCAACCGGTCCTGTTCACCCATCAGGGCATCGCCATTTAGGATGCGGGTTATGCCGGGATTCTTCTCTGCAAAGCCCAGTAACAAGTGCAAAATGAGCTGGCACCGTGCTGCTGAGTCCTTTTCCTCGTTCAGAATTTTATTGATACGGGAGAATAACGTTTCTTCAATAAATTCGATCAGTCCTTCGAACATCCGTGCTTTACTCGGAAAATGACGATAAAGCGCGGCTTCTGATACACCTACTTTTTCAGCGAGTTTCGCGGTCGTGATGCGTTGGCCCTGGTGTGTTTCCAGCATGCCAGCCAGTGCTTGAAGTATCTGCGCCCGGCGATTTGTTTTCTTTACAGCAGGCATAAGGCGAGTGTTTCCTCTGCTTCAGGATCAGTTCTCAATCCCGGTTCCATTTTAAAGTGGTCTGTGTTTTTGATTATCTTATGTCGGTTTATCGACCGGCAGACCATTAATTTGATTGTTTATTATTATATTGTTTTGCAACCAGCGCGATTAGCGATTTGGCTAACTCTGTTTTATTCGACGGAGGCAACTGTACGTCATCCTCTTTCCAGATGACATGCAGCGCATTTTCGTCACTGTTAAAGCCAAGCCCTTCCAGGGTGATGTCATTCGCAGCAATCATGTCGAGGTTTTTATTTTCTAGTTTGCCCCGCGCATAAGCTTCCACATTCTGGCTTTCAGCAGCAAACCCTACCGTAAATGGCGGAGAGGGTAATGCAGCTACAGTCTTAAGAATATCAGGGTTTTTAACAAAAGTAAGTGTTAACTTATCATCAGATTTTTTGATCTTATTTTCTGCCTGATGGTTAATACGATAATCGGCAACGGCTGCCGCTGCAATGAAGATTTGCGCTGAGTTAATCTCACTCATGACTGCTTCGAGCATATCATCAGCAGTTTGCACACTGATGCGTTTTACCCCGGGTGGTACTGTCAGGGAAACCGGGCCGGACACCAGCACAACCTCTGCGCCCTGCTCAGCCGCAGCCTGTGCTACGGCGTATCCCATTTTGCCACTGCTGTGATTTGATAAGTATCTGACCGGGTCAATGGGCTCTCTGGTTGGTCCCGCAGTAATGACAACTTTTTTACCTTCCAGCTTATTACCGGTCAGGGCACTGGCTAATGCAGATACGATAAGTTCCGGTTCTTCCATTCTGCCCGGTCCCACATCGCCACATGCCTGTTCGCCTGCTGCCGGCCCGATGAAACGGATGGCACGAAGTTGCAATTTTTGCAGGTTATCCTGCGTTGCCCGTGCCTGCCACATTTGCTGATTCATGGCAGGAGCAATGAAAACCTGAGCCGTGGTTGCAAGGTACAATGTTGAAAGCAGGTCATCCGCCAGGCCATGCGCCAGTTTAGCCATGCAGTGCGCCGTGGCCGGTGCAATCAATAAAACATCGGCCCATTTCGCCAGTTCGATATGACCCATTCCGGCTTCAGCCTGCTCGTCCAGCAACTCGCTGTGAACCTGATGGCCGGAAACCGCCTGTAACGATAATGAACTGACAAATTCTGTTGCACCACGTGTCAGTACCACTCTCACGTCAGCGCCCTGCGCTTTCAGTTTTCTTACCAGATCCGGTGTTTTATAGGCAGCAATACCGCCGGTAACACCCAGAAGAATTTTTTTATTGAATAAGTGCATAGTGCATTTTTCAGACAATAAGATTGCTGTAAGCCTACCAGATGTTTTCTGTTACCGGTAGACAGAGCGATCTGGCATTGCAGCCAGTAGTGAGCTTGTTTGTTAAAGCGTAGGCTGTTGTTCCGTATGATAAAGGAACAGATATGACCGGGTTAAAAACATGGCCGCTGGCTGAAAGGCCAAGGGAAAAGTTGTTTGAAAAAGGCGTGGCAGCCCTTTCTGATGCTGAAGTGCTGGCAGTGTTATTTGGCTGCGGTATGGGTGGTGCAGGGGCGTTGTGTATCGCGCGGAATCTACTGGTCGAGTTCGGTTCTCTGCGGGAAGTAGTGTGTGCAAAAAAAGCCCGTTTATGTGATATCAAAGGAGTAGGCGATATGCGTTATGCTCAAATTGCCGCAGTATCGGAAATATCCCGCAGAGTCCTGGAAACCCCGTTGAAATCGAGATCGGTATTTAATCATGTCAGTGATGTAGAAGCCTTCCTGCTGGCATCTTTGCGTCATGAGTATAAAGAGCATTTTGCCATTATGTGCCTTAACAGCCAGCACCATCTTATTGCCTTCAGAACACTTTTCACCGGCACATTGAATGCAGCAGCCGTGTATCCCCGTGAGATTGTAAAGCAGGTCATAGATGACAACGCCGCTGCGGTCATTCTGGTCCATAACCATCCTTCCGGCGTATCAGATCCCAGTGATGCCGATATTCTTCTTACGCGGGATGTAAAACATGCGCTCAATCTTATTGATGTCAGTGTGTTAGATCATTTTATCGTAGGAGATAATTCTGTGTTTTCTTTAGCACAGAAAGGATTGATGTAATTTTGAACCTTGCTATACTGAAGTCTACGATCCTGACAGATCGTCGGCGATCCATGCGACGAGCATGTGAAACGTATATTTTTTACGACCAAATTATGCCTGGAGAGTAGTCACTTAGTGACAAATGCTTTAGGATAGTGCGTCGGTGGATTTTTAATAAAGGACAATTATGAAACAGTCATTAATTTCATTAGTCATCGGTGCAACCATGGCTTTTGGTGCTGTTGCACAAGACAACTCTGGTAACAGCTCTAACGGTGCAGAAGGGAGCATGACTGCCGGTTCTATCGCTACTGGTGTTATCGGCCTGGGCGTATTAGGCGCAATCGTGAGCAACAACCGTGGTTCAGCTGACCTGGATGATGGCGTTGTAGATCCAGATCCAACTTGTAACGATGGTGACGAGCTGGTTGACGGTGTATGTGTTGGCTCAACGACTACAGTAACTGACACTGTTACTGTATCTGGTACGCAAACTATTACAGTTACTACTCCTATCACAGTAACTTATACTTACGCACCTCAGTAAGTTCTGAATGTATTTTGAAAGCCGCCCCTTAACCGGAGCGGCTTTTTTATTTCTGGTGTACCCCGCCGTTTTTTCATCGCTTTACTAATAAGATGTTTAAGAATATGTTCCGCAGGATTCTTTCTTCTCTGTTCGCCTTAGCACTGGTCAGCGGTTGTTCCAGCACGAATAAAGCTTATTACGACACGCTCAAACTGGCCTTCACGCAATCTGACAACACCGTTTCCTCTGAAACTCTGAGACAAAGCAAAGCGGATTTAATGGCCGTTAAACATGGTGATCGTGTGCAGATCATCATGGCGCTGGCCTATATCGAAGGTGAAACACAAACCTGGGTATCCGCTGATCATGCCTTACTATCCATGCAAAAGGGCGTGATTACCGAAACCCACGGACTCGCAAACGATTTAATTTATCACTCAGATCTTTTGGCTAATCCACTGTTTGATCCAACCGGCGCAGCGTTGTCATGGGATTATCTGGTGGACGTTGAAAATTATGGCTACGGACTGGATGTACAAACTGTCTGGCAGCGCAGTGAGGCAAGCCAGTTAACGATTATGGATCATGAATTTTCCGTATATCTGATTGAACAAACAGTCAATTTTAACGGCGCCAGCCCGTTTTATGAAACGGGGAAACAGTGGGTAAACCGTTACTGGTTTGATGATAAAAGTGGTGAAATGCTGAAATCTGAACAACTGTTATCGCCGGCCGGAGAGTTAATTACCATGACATATCTGAGCCGTGCCCGGCGACTGATTGATGATCAGGAGGTGAAGCCATGAAAGCATTGTTGGCGCTAATCATTATCTCATTATTCAGTGCATCTACGCCGGCATCGGTGAATGTAAAAGTAAATGGTCAGCAGTACCGTTATCTGAATCCGGTCAGGCTGTCTCTTATTTTGCAGACAACCGCAAAAAATGGCGACTGGTACTGGCCCGCCTGTGCTATTTACAGCGAGGACACTGCAGACGTTGAAGCCATGCGCAAAGACGTGTTGCAGTCCATTGATGCGGTAGCTGTAGATTTAAGTGTGAACGACGATAAAGCGATTGCACTGAACGCTCTTAAAAGGCAGGTAGAAAACTGGACGCTGGCAAAACGCCTGCCTGTAAAGTTGAACCGGAACGCGGCCCGGCTTGACGTGAAGCAAAATCCTATGCTGCAGGAAGGGAATTACGCCATTTACCTTACCGGCAGACCGGATACCGTGTGGCTCAGTGGCATGGTGAAAACGCCGGGGTCATACGAATACCGCAATCAGAGTACGCCGGCAGATTACGCTGAAGGGGTGAACCTGAGAGGCTATGCCGACTCTGATTATGTGTATGTCATTTCCTCCCGCGGAGAAATCACTAAACAGAATATCGCGTACTGGGGGAAATCTTATTCTCAAGTCATGCCCGGCAGTCAAATTTATGTGCCGCTGTTTACCTGGTTGTTATCGCCTGACGTTGATGATTTAAATGAAAAAGTGGCCAGTCTTGCTGTTCACAGGGTGCTGCCATGATGAAATTTAAAGGAACGCACACACGTTGTGCGGTAGCTGTTGCTGCTGCCTGTTTTAGTAGTGCTGCGATGAGTAACGACAGCGTAACGCTTCAGGTTCAGCCTTCACAGATGGTGCAGGGCGGAACCGGGCTGATTCAGACACCGACTTCGCGGATGGGTGAGGAAGGTGACTTATTTATTAATTACACCGACAATCAGGAATACCGGTTCTGGTCGGTGAATTTACAGTTGTACGACTGGATGCAGGCCACTGCCCGTTATACCGACGTACGTACCCGGCTTTACAGCGATGTACCAAGTTTCAGTGGCGATCAAACGTTGAAAGACAAAGGTCTGGATGTAAAATTCAGATTATTGAAAGAAGGGTTTTATTTCCCTGAAGTGTCGCTGGGTTTCCGTGACTTTGGTGGCACCGGTTTTTTCGAAAGCGAATATGTCACAGCATCAAAAGCCTGGGGGCCGTTCGACTTTCACCTTGGCCTTGGCTGGGGTTATATGGGCACCGCCGACGATATTACTAATCCTTTCTGTAAGCTGAAAGACAGTTACTGCGACCGGCCAGCCGGATACTCCGGCCGGGGCGGTAAAGTTGACTATCAGCAATTCTTCAAAGGCCCTATGGCTGTATTTGGTGGTATTGAGTATCAGACTCCCTGGGAGCCTCTGCGCCTCAAGCTGGAATACGAAGGAAACAATTATACCAATGACCGGGCGGGTGCACTGGAGCAGGATACCCGTTTTAACATCGGTGCTGTGTACCGTTGGAAAGGATTCGACTTTTCTGCAAACTATCAGCGCGGAAATACATTCGGATTTGGTGTGACTTATCACTTCAATATGAATACCGCTAAACAGGTGAAAATAGATAAGCCGCCCAGAGATATCGTGCAGTCAAAACCTGCTGCAGGTGTGGATTCCGTTAATAAGCGCCGCTTATACCGTGACCTGGCATTTGATGGCGGCTTTATTCTTTCTGATGCCTCTATCGAAGAAGATAAAGCCATTTTCTACGGTAATCAGATTGCATACCGTGACAAAAATGAGGCGGCTGAGCGGATTGGGCGTATTGCTGCGTCTGAGTTGCCTGAGTCGGTGAAGTCTTATCATATCGTCGAAAATGCAGGTCGTTTACCGCTGGTGGATACTGTCATTGATGCGGATGCATTTAAAGTGGCTGCTAAATACGAAAATATCGAAGCAGATATTAAGCAGACATACACACGACAGGCGCCGGAAGACAATGTACTCGATAAGTACGATCCGGAAAAAACCAGCGGATTGTTCCATTCTGTCGACTTCTTCTATACGCAGACATTCGGTAACCCGGAAGATTTTTATCTTTATCAGGGCGGCCTGATCCTGAGTGGCGGCTATGCGATAAACCAGAACTGGACCGCAATTTCCAGTATCCGCGCCACACTCTTCGACAATTTCGACAAGTTCAGCTTTACTGTTGACCAGGATACCTCAACCCTTCCCCGTGTACGTACCTACGTGCGTGAATATGTGGAAAATGACTTGTGGGTTGATACCGCCTTCATGCAGTGGAATGACAGTCTTGGCAATGATTTCTTCGCCCAGGCTTACGGTGGTTACCTGGAAACCATGTACGGAGGTGCTGGTGGTGAAGTACTCTGGCGTCCTGTAGACAGTTCTCTGGCGTTTGGTGTGGACGTAAATTACGTTAAGCAGCGTGATTATGATGATCAGTTCAGTTTCCTGGACTATACAGCCTTCACCGGCCATATCAGTGCTTACTGGGAACCTGAGTTTCTGGATGACACCATGCTGACGGTGAGCGCCGGACAGTTCCTTGCTAAGGACAAAGGGGTGAATATTGATTTCGCCAAGCGCTTCGACAGCGGTATTGTGGTGGGAGCGTATGCTGCATTTACCGATGTATCGTCAGAAGAGTACGGAGAAGGAAGCTTTACCAAAGGTTTCTATATTTCCGTGCCGCTGGATTTATTTACGCTGAAGCCGGCGAAAGGGCGTGGTACGTTCCCCTGGATCCCGATTTCACGTGATGGCGGACAAATGTTAAGACGGCCGGCGAGACTGATTGATTTCACGAATGCGCGATCGTCATTCCTGGATTGATCTGATCATTGAGTAAAAGATCTGCGATCAGATCGTTACAGGATCGATTTTAGGTGGTATTATGCGCCCCCGATTGTGCGTGACGGATGAATTTTCATGGTCTGCGCGCGGCTAAAAAATGAGTTAGCGTAAAAAATGTCGCGATGAAAAGAAGGTTTTTAGCCTTTTTTATTGAAATCTGCGTCTGTTTGCTGTATAAAATGCGCCCTCTAATTTATCGTAATATCGTCAACTGACCCGGAATACTTATTAGGTGGGATCGATTGGCGCGACAGTTTTGTAGTTCTGGAGACAAATACAATGTCAAGAGTATGCCAAGTTACTGGTAAGCGTCCAGCGGTTGGTAATAACCGTTCGCACGCGCGCAATGCGACTCGTCGTCGCTTTTTGCCAAATCTTCAAACTCACCGTTTTTGGGTTGAGAGCGAAAACCGTTTTGTTAAACTGCGTCTGTCTGCTAAAGGCATGCGTATCATCGATAAAAAGGGTATCGATTCAGTTCTGACTGATCTTCGTGCCCGTGGTGAGAAAATCTAAGGAAGCCGACAATGCGTGATAAAATTAAATTAGTTTCTTCAGCAGGTACAGGTTTCTTCTACACCACTGACAAAAACAAGCGTAACATGCCTGGCAAAATGGAGATCAAAAAATACGATCCCGTTGTGCGTAAGCACGTTATGTTCAAAGAGGCAAAAATCAAGTAATAAAACTTGCTTTTGTCTCCACGAAAACCCGGCTCTTGCCGGGTTTTTTGCGTTTAGCCTCCAGTGCGTTAATCTTAGCGGAAAGGCCAATACACCGGACTCTCGACGGGCTTCAGAAACGAAAATAGCTACCTGTGTCACTGGGCGTTCAGAAACACGGCGTAAACCCATCCATGGGGCCTCGGCTGCCGCATCCCTGCGGCAGACGGTTTCTGAACGCCCACTGACTCCGGTTTTACGCTATTTTCGTTTCTGAATTTGCGTAGACTCCGGTATTGACCATTATCCTAATAAAAGTAACTTCAAAACTGAGAAAATATGGCTTTTCTTTCACAGCGCGGTATGAACAACGTAGTGATATTTTCTATGTTGCTTATGATTGCCTTGTTCAATCTGGATACATTTCTGCCATCGGCAAAAGCGCCCGCCGTGGTGCCGTTGATCCCGCAAGACGCTTATGTATTAAAAATAGAGCAGGGGCAGAGCCAACTGGTCAGAAACGGACAAGGTTGGCGGCAGGTTTCTCCGGACCCGGAGATTGTCACTACTCCCGCGCAGCAAATCAGCGCCTGGCGTTCAGCAACGTTGCAGCCTGAAGAAATGTCGGCGGAGCCGCAAACTGAGCCTCTGGTAGCAGTGGTGTGGCTGGCCGGCCAGTCTGACGGCCTGGTGTTTGCCTTTTATCCCCAACAAGATAAAACGCTGGTGAAAACAGAGAATGCCTGGTACCGCCTGAGTGATGCTACACTCACCGGTTTACTACCCTGGGATCAATAGGAAGTAATGTTCTATGCCTGAATTACCTGAAGTTGAGGTAAGCCGCCTCGGCATTTCGCCCTGGCTGATGAATCAGACAATCAGCAAAATCATTGTGCGTGATAAGCGGCTTCGCTGGCCTGTTCCGGATGATATTTTTAAGGCTGAGGGCTGTGAGATCCGTAACATCCGCAGGCGGGCGAAATATTTACTGATAGATACCGGTAACGGAGAGATTGTGCTGCATCTGGGTATGTCCGGTAAATTACGTGTGATTGACGCCACGCATCCGCCGGTTAAACATGATCATATCGATATTGTGCTTGAGAGCGGTAAATGCTTACGTTTTAACGATCCCAGGCGCTTCGGAGCCTGTTTATGGCAGCCAACAGGTGAGATGCATAAACTGCTTCTGAAACTGGGGCCTGAGCCGCTTACAGACGATTTTGATGCGCAACGGCTGGTGGAACTGGCAAAAGGGAAAAAGAGCCCGGTGAAAACTTTCATCATGGATAATGACGTGGTGGTGGGAGTCGGGAATATTTATGCCAATGAAGCGCTGTTTATGTCTGGTATCGACCCGCGCCGTGCAGCTGGTCGTGTCAGCGCAAAACGTTATGCTGTGCTGACAGACGCCATTAAAGAAGTGCTGGCAAAAGCCATTGAACAGGGCGGTACTACACTGAAAGATTTTGCTCAGAGCGACGGTAACCCCGGCTATTTCGCCCAGCATTTAAGAGTCTATGGCCGTGCCGGAAAGGAGTGTGAAGTGTGTGGCAGTGAAATCAAAAGCGTGGTGATTGGACAGCGCAATACCTTTTACTGTCCTGACTGCCAGAAATAGCTTTCATTGAGAAACACGGCGTAAACCTATCCAGCGGGTCCTGACTGCCGCATCCCTGTGGCAGACGGTTCATCACATTCTGCCAGCCATCACTTACCGTGAAAGCGCTGCTTCAGCGCTTCTTCCACGACAGGATGACAAAAATCAGTCACTTTACCCTTATGCAAAGCCACTTCTTTGACCAGCGTGGATGAGATAAACGAGTTTTCTTCTGCCGGGGTCAGAAACACGCTTTCTAATTTCGGATTCAGGCGGCGGTTCATATTCGCCAGTTGAAATTCGTACTCGAAGTCCGACACCGCCCGCAGACCACGGATAAGTATCGTAGCGTTAATTTCATCCGCGAACGCGGCAAGCAGTCCGGTAAAGCCACGCACTTCTACGTTAGGTAAGTCTCTGGTGACTTCACGAATCATCTCCACCCGTTCTTCCAGCGAGAAAAGTGGCTTTTTGCTGGGGTTTGACGCAATAGCCACAATGACATGTGAAAACATTTGGGAAGCACGCTCGATTAAATCTGCGTGCCCGTTTGTTATCGGGTCAAAAGTGCCCGGGTAAATGGCTCGTGTGTGCATAGTGTGTCTTCTTTTCTGTAGAGATAACGAAATTACCTGTCTGCGGGCTGACTTTCAATCACACAGATTGCAAGCCCTCAAGAAAGGCATTCCAGTCGCTTTGCTGCCAGTGAAATCCGGCATGCTTATTTTTTTCTTTAACCAGTGAGCGTAAAAAACGCGCCACGTTTCGGGTTTTCCATTTATCGCCGGCGCGGAAGTCACAGCGATCAAAATCAATGATCCAGATTTCTTCCCGACTATCTATCATCACGTTTCTCACATTCAAATCGTGATGGTACACACCGGCACGGTGCATTCTGGCTACGGCAACACCTGTAGCAAACCATTTATCTTCCGGTAACGGTTGGCGGCATAGCACAGCATGCAGATCCTGACTTTCAGGAATCATTGCGGTAATTAAATCCCCCCGGTATACCAGACCACTACGCTGTACATGTGCTGCCACCGGGCGGGGTACGTTCAAACCCTGGTCCCGCATGGCTGACAGCAAACGAAGTTCTTTAAAGGGACGTGTTGCCTCAAGTCCGCCAAACACATACTGGTCGTCAAGCAATTTGCCCGGTAATCCGCCGCGACGATAATGGCGCAGCACAAGCGCATCTCCATCTACGTCCAGAAATAACGTGGTTCCCCGGCCTTTCGCCTGACCGGTAACAGCACCTTTCTCCTGCCACCATTGCGGGTCAAACCACTGCGGTGTAATTTGCGGATATTCATCTGCGCAGATCAGGATATGGTGACTGCCTGCTGACACTTGTTTTATCGCCATGCTGCATCGTTAATGTGGTAAATTGGTCATTGTAATGAAAATTTCACAGTTTTCAGCTTTAGAGGTGGGTCCTTGAAGAAAAAGATTTGTTTGATGAGGTTGTCTGCTATTGGCGATGTCTGCCATGCGGCGGCGTTAGTCCATCGGATAAAACAACACTGGCCGGATGCAGAGTTAACCTGGGTCATCGGCAAAATTGAATATGAGCTGATGAAGATGTTGCCGGACGTCCGTTTTATCGTGTTCGATAAAAAGCAGGGCAAACAGGCCGTTAATGCCCTGCGCGAAGCCGTCAGCGGAGAATATTTTGATGCATTGCTGATGATGCAGGTGGCATTAAGAGCGAATCTGGCTTCAAGGGTTATCAAGGCCCGTGAGAGGATCGGCTTCGACTGGGCCCGAAGCAAAGAGCTTCACTGGCTGTTTGCCAATAAAAGGGTCAAAGCGAAGCAGCATGCGCATGTTCTGGACGGCTTCATGGATTTCGGCGACGCACTTGGTCTGCCTCCTGACGGAAAGCCTGAGTGGGATTTACCCTTGCCTGAAAGTGCTTTTGAATTTGCCGCAGAACTGGCAGAAGAATACGGCCGTTTTGCGGTAATCAGCCCTGCAGCAAGCAAAGCTGAAAGAAACTGGTTACCAGAGCGCTATGCGGCGGTTGCTGACCACCTGCATGAAAAAGGCATTCCGGTGATACTGTGCGGTGGCCCCGGGCCGGTTGACCGGCAACTTGCCGATGCCATTTTACGTTGCACCAGTCATATCGCCCGTGATCTTGTAGGTAAAACATCATTGCACGATATGCTGGCCGTGCTTGAGCAGGCATCACTGGTGATCGCACCGGATACCGGCCCTGCGCATATGGCAACGATGGCCGGCACTCCGGTTATCGGTTTATACGCCCACTCTAATCCCCGCCGGACCGGCCCGTACAATGATTTACAGCACGTAGTGTCGGTTTACGATGAGTGCATTAAGGAGCAAACCGGCAAATCCTGGGAATCACTGGCCTGGGGAACAAGAGCAAAAGGACCGGACTTGATGTCCCGGATTTCAACAGCCAGTGTCATTCAAATGGTTGACCAGTTGCTGTAGATTTATTGGTCATTTTGTATGAATGTGATTTTCCTCAAAAAAAATCACGCAAAATGGCCAGAACCCTCTACACTGTATATACGCAAAATTCTATCAGACACGTTTCTTTAAGGATGAGGTGTCATTTGCTCATTTTCTTCCGCCAGGACGTTGCGAACAGACAGGGTCTCCCGCTGCTACGGATGTTTGTAGCCTGCATCATTCTGTGTATCACTTTTTCAGCCCATGCTTCTGAAGCGGCAGTGATTCTGCATAAAAATATTCAGCAACATCAACTTACCCGCAGTGAAGTGCGCGATATTTTTTCAGCCCGCAAACAGTACTGGCCCGACGGCACAAAAATTACGGTGTATGTGCTGGAATCAAATTCAGATGCTCACCGGGACTTTTGCCGGCAAGTGCTGAAAATGTTTCCCTATCAGCTGGAAAGGCTGTGGAATCAAATCATTTATTCCGGTCAGGGAGAGCGGCCTCAGACTCTCGCTACTCAAACTGAAGTGCTGGAAGCCGTAGCCAGCACGCCGGGCGCCGTCGGCTATGCGTATCAGGGTACCTGGTCGCAGGACGTCAGGGAGGTTACCGTACCATGAAGTCTTTTCCTGCCATTTTTGTACTTTTCTTTTCCGCACTGGTCGCCCGGGACTGCCTGGCTGAAGATGCGTTCAGCTGGCACGGGTTTCTCTCTCAGGGAATAAGCCAGTCAATCGACAGCGACTTTATCCATGAAGATGATGAAATCAGCTTTGACCTCACTGAGTTGGGTATAAACATGCGCTACGACATGAACGCCTCCCTTGCTGTGGTCGGGCAGGCTGTTTATCTGAATGGCGGTAATCGCTATGAGCGCGGTGCCAGAATTGATTATTTGTTTGTCGACTGGCGTTTGCCCGATATGGAAAACTGGACCGCAAATATCAACCTGGGCCGTTTTAAAAGTCCGCACTGGTTATATTCCGCCACCCGGGATGTACCGCAAACCCGTTCTACTATCATTCTGCCGCAGTCCATTTATTTCGATAATTTCCGTGATGTAGCGCTGGGCAGTGATGGAGTGTTACTGCAATTGTACCGCTCCTCTGACGAGGGAAATCTGAAGATTAACTGGAGTTATGGCAGTTCCCCCATGAGCAGCTATCAGACAAAAGCGTTGCTGGGCGAATTTGCACAGGGAGAATTGAAGCAGGACTATGCCCATCAGTTCAGTGTGTTCTGGCAGCCGCCGTCACTGGACTGGCAACTTGGCGCGAGCTGGCTGGATTCCGACTTCACTTACCATCCATCTGCCAATGAAAACCTGTTCGAGGGCGGAAGGACCGTCAGGTTATATACGTTGTCTGCGGTTTACTATGCGGAAAACTGGGAGTTTAATGCAGAGCTGCAGCGTAATCACAGTCGTGATTTCGGCGGCTATTCACCAGCCTTCTTTGATGAAAATAAAGGGGAAGGGGGATACGCCCAGATCCGTTACATGCTCAACTCTCAGTTTACCCTGACGCTGGGATACGACATGTATGTCTCCGACCGCAATGACCGTGATGGTGAAAAGCTTGAAGCAGCAACCGGTGGTGTCATTCCTGCTTATTTTGGCTATGAGAAAACCGCTACGGTAGGTGTGCAGTGGGATCCAAGGCCCAACTGGCGTATCCAGGCCGAACACCACTGGGTAAACGGAGCCGGCCGGCTAACCAGCATTCCCGGCCCTCAGAATACACCAGACACAGCCGGGTACTGGCGAATGTGGGCAGTACAGGTTATGTACTGGTTCTGATATGAAAGTTAAAGTATCGGTTACCACCAAATTACTGAGCATTGTTGTTGCAATGATGCTTACTGTAACAGTCGCTATCGCGGTAATGCTGATTGCGCAGTCGCAAAGCAATATCGAGCAGCAGCACAAAGACTTCCAGCTTAAAAATCAGCGTCAGATGGCATGGATGGACGAATTGTTTACTGTAAGGCTGTTGGTCTGGGTGGAAACTTTTTCCCGCTGGGGCCATACCGAAACCTTGTCAGAGCAGGAATTACTTAACGCTTTGAAAGAGTCTGAGGATGCGCTGAATGTCAGCCTGCAAATCAGTGATATGTGGCTGTTCAATGCAGACGGTAAGCTGATAACCGGCAACCGTGAAAAGATGCCCGCGTTTATACCGGAAATGGAACAACATACCCGGGATCAAATTCGCCCGCAGAACCGGTTTGATTGTCGTGAGATGTGTTACCGCTACGTGACCGCGCCCATCATGATAGAAGATCAACAAATTGCGGTGCTGGTGCTCAGTTCCAGCTTCGGTGAACTTCTGGCAGCACTTTCCCAGTTCTCCAGCGCTTATAAAATTGCCATTGTGCGCTACGAAGGATACAGCGCTGACAATATTGATTTAAAAATTGTCAGTCAGTTGTCGAATCAGAATCAACAAATCGTCAATTCTGTACTGGCGGCGACACCCTCTGATGCCACCACTGAAGGGATGGTTGAACGGGGCGTGCTGGTCAAACAGGATAAGAAGCGCTTGCTGGTGAGCTTACTGCCTATGTCTGAACAGGATTACTACATTCTGTTTATCCGCGATATTACGGCGGTTGTTGAGTCGGTGAACGCCTACCAGAACATGGTTATTGGTACCGCCATCACACTTTTCTTTCTCTTTACTATTTTGTTGCTGTTACTTATCCACCAATATAAAACCAAGTTGCTTCAGCTGGTGGAGCGGCTCCCGTTACTGGCAGAACACAGGTATCAGGAGTTTTCCCACGGCAGTAGTTTTCGTCGTCAATGGAAAGACAAGCTGTTCCCTGATGAACTCGATTTGCTGGAAGAAACGGCGCATAACCTTGCTGAACGGCTGGAAGAACAGGATTCAAAGATTGCAGCTTCGAACGCCCAGCTTGAAAACATGGCCATGTTTGATGGCCTGACAGGCCTGCCAAACCGCACAATGATGACCTTTCAGATTGAAAAACACATTGTGAACGCCACCCGGGATCAGGGGCTGGCTGCGGTGTTATTTCTCGATCTGGATGATTTTAAAAAGGTTAATGACAGTCACGGCCATGATGTCGGCGACAAATTAATTCATGCTGCTTCTGAGCGTATAGCCAATGCTGTGGGTGAACACGATCTCGTCGGGCGCTTTGGCGGAGATGAGTTTGTTATTTTACTCAGTAAAGTTCGTGATAAAAGCGAAGTGGAAGCGGTGGCGAAATCAGTAATTAACGTGTTTTCACGGCCTATTCAGGTAGATTCCCTGCCGTTTTACGTGTCTACCAGTATCGGTGTTGCCATCACTAATCAGCCCGAAACAACGGCGATGGAGCTGTTGCGGCATGCTGACATTGCCATGTATGAAGCCAAAGCGCTGAAAGGTGCTTCTTTCAAGCTTTACGATGCATCGATGAATATTAAGGTCATGCGTAAAGTAGAACTTGAACGGGAAGCCCGTGTGGCGCTCAGAGAAAACCAGTTCAGTCTGGCGTTGCAGCCTCAAATCAGTATTGATACTTTCCGGCTGGAGGGCTTTGAAGCGCTTATCCGCTGGTATCATCCGGTAAAAGGATATATTTCCCCGGGGGAATTCATTCCCATGCTGGAAAATACGCCGTTTATGCTGGAACTGGATTACTGGGTACTCACCCGTTCTCTGCGTATTCTCAATGAGCTGAATATCAGCGGATACAGTGAACTGAAAATGGCAATTAATATCTCTGCTGCACAGTTTTCAGATATCACACTGCCCAATTTTCTGGCCCAGCAACTGGCGCTCTATGAACTGGCGCCGGATAAAGTGGAGCTGGAGCTGACAGAAACCGCGCTGGTGTCTGATATGGATTCCGCCATTGATGTGTGCAAAGCCTTGCAGGATATGGGGTGTCTGGTAGCCATCGATGACTTCGGGACCGGTTATTCTTCGTTGAGTTACCTGAAATCCCTGCCTGTAGATTACGTAAAGATCGATCAGTCGTTTATCAGCGGCATGCTGGATAATCCGGAAGATGCCAATATTGTGGAATCTACCATTGCCCTCGTCAGGAGTCTGGGAAGAACCGTAATAGCTGAAGGGGTGGAAACGCCGGAACAACTGGGCAAACTGGGAGAGTTTTACTGTCATCAGGCCCAGGGTTATTTAATCAGCCCGCCCATTCCTGAAGCGCAACTCTGGGAGCGGCTGGAGAAAAACGTCAAAGACGGCTGCTGGCAAAATGTGGATAAACGCAACGCCGGCATTTCTCAGCATCAGTTCGAGTTTTGATCTCAGAAATAGTCTGCAAATGCCGGGCAAAGGTGTGCGAAAAAATTTACACTCCCCGTCTACAGGTTTGAACCCTTGATACAGCAAGGCTGTACCCATCAATACCCAACCATTAGAATACGCGTTTTCGACGACGGAGAGAAACATGTCACAGTCATTTATCACGCATTTGCGTGAGCAGATAGAAGAAGTAAAACAAGAAGGTCTGTACAAAAATGAGCGGGTTATTACTTCACAGCAGCAAGCTGACATTGCCGTCGACGATGGCAGTGAAGTCATTAACTTTTGCGCGAACAATTATTTAGGTCTGGCCAATCATCCGGATCTGGTATCGGCAGCCAAAGAAGGCCTGGACAGTCATGGTTTTGGCATGGCGTCGGTGCGCTTTATCTGCGGTACGCAGGATATTCACAAACAACTGGAAGGGAAAATCAGCGATTTTCTGGGCACCGAAGACACCATTTTGTACCCGTCCTGTTTTGATGCCAATGGCGGCTTATTCGAAACCTTGCTCGGGCCGGAAGATGCGATCATTTCTGATGCACTGAATCACGCCAGCATCATCGACGGTGTCCGCTTATCCAAAGCAAAACGTTATCGCTATGCGAATAACGATATGGACGCACTCGAAGCGCAACTGAAGCAGGCCGTTGCTGATGGCGCACGGTTTAAAATTATCGCCACCGACGGTGTGTTTTCCATGGACGGCGTTATCGCCAACCTGAAAGGCGTGTGCGACCTGGCAGACAAATACGATGCGATGGTGATGGTTGATGACTGTCACGCTACCGGTTTTCTCGGTGAAAATGGCCGTGGCAGCCACGAATACTGTGACGTTATTGGCTGCGTTGACATCATTACCGGCACGCTGGGTAAAGCCCTTGGCGGAGCATCCGGCGGTTACACCTCCGGCAAGAAAGAAATTGTTGAATGGTTACGTCAGCGCTCACGTCCGTACCTGTTTTCTAACTCCGTAGCGCCTCCCATCGTATCTGCCTCACTGAAAGTGTTCGATATGATGGCTGACGGTCATGCATTGCGCGAGCAACTGTGGAAGAACGCCGTGCATTTCCGTACGCGCATGGAAGAAGCGGGCTTTACTCTGGCGGGTAAAGATCACGCCATCATTCCGGTCATGTTAGGTGATGCCCGTCTGGCCAGTGAAATGGCCGAAAAAATGCTGGCGAAAGGTATTTATGTTGTGGGCTTCTCTTATCCCGTCGTACCGAAAGGTCAGGCCCGTATCCGCACGCAAATGTCAGCCGGTCACACCATTGAGCATGTAGATAAAGCTGTGGATGCGTTTATCGAAGTGGGTAAAGAGTTAGGAGTTATCTGATGAAGTCACTGGTAAAAGCGCACCGCGAACCCGGGATTTGGATGCAGGATACGGCAGAGCCGGAAGTGGGTCACAACGATTTGCTGATTAAAATCCGTAAAACCGCCATCTGCGGTACCGACATGCATATTTATAACTGGGACGAATGGTCTCAGAAAACCATCCCTGTACCCATGGTCGTTGGTCATGAGTATGTGGGTGAAGTTGTGGGCATGGGTCAGGAAGTGGCCGGTTTCAAAATTGGTGACAGAGTGTCCGGTGAAGGTCATATCACCTGCGGGCATTGCCGTAACTGCCGTGCCGGGCGTCGTCATCTGTGCCGGAATACCGAAGGGGTTGGTGTTAACCGGGCCGGTGCTTTTGCAGAATATCTGGTGATTCCTGCGTTCAACGCATTCCGCATTCCGGATAACATCAGCGATGATATGGCGTCAATCTTCGACCCGTTCGGTAACGCTGTGCATACCGCATTGTCCTTTGACCTGGTCGGTGAAGATGTGCTGATTACCGGTGCCGGTCCTATCGGTATTATGGCTGCGGCAGTAGCGAAGCATGTTGGTGCACGTCATGTGGTGATCACTGACTTAAATCCGTACCGTCTTGAACTGGCCGAAAAAATGGGTGCAACCCGTGCGGTCAACGTGGGGACCACCTCATTAAAAGATGTCATGAACGAACTGGGCATGACCGAAGGCTTCGATGTGGGCCTTGAAATGTCCGGTGTTCCCGCTGCTTTCCGTGACATGTTAGATAAGATGAATAATGGCGGAAAGGTTGCTATGCTGGGGATCCCGCCAACTGATGTGGCGGTAGACTGGAATCAGGTGATTTTCAAAGGCTTAACCATCAAAGGTATTTACGGCCGTGAAATGTTTGAAACCTGGTACAAGATGGCCAGTCTGTTACAAAGTGGTCTGGATATTTCTCCTGTTATTACCCATCAGTACAGTATCGACGATTTTCAGAAAGGGTTCGATACCATGGGGTCAGGGCAGTCCGGAAAAGTTATTCTTAACTGGTAGTTATCAACAATGTCAGAATTTCAGCATATCAGCGTACAGGATGCAGCAGCCAGACTCGGCGAGTTTGCAGTTGTCGATATTCGTGATCCGCAATCTTTTGCAACAGCGCACATGCCTGATGCACTTCATCTCAGTAATGACAATTTCGCTGAATTTCTGACAAACACTGCCAAAGACAAACCCGTGCTGGTGGTCTGCTATCACGGCGTCAGCAGCCAGCAGGCGGCTAACGTTATCGCGCAGCAGGGCTACGATTCCGTGTACAGCATGGACGGCGGCTTTGAAGCGTGGAAGCTCTCTCAGGATGTGGTGACAGCATAAACGTGAGTACACCGTTAATTGCTATTACCAATGAAAGTTACGCTCATCTGCTGGCGAATTATCTGACCAGCCAGCAGTTACCTTCTCAGGTTGCAGATTCTGAAAAAGAGGGTGAGTACATTATTGTACTCGCTGACGGCGGAGACGTTAGCCGTGCGACTGCAATTTGCGAAGAGTTCATCCGTCAGCCAGGCCATCCTAAATATCAGCAGGCTGCCTGGGAAAACGGTGAGCACGTGGCATTACATCCTTCGAAGTCCGGTAATCTCAGCATCGGCAATTTGTTGTCGTGGGCGAAAACTGCGCCGTTTGCAGCCTCCGTTCTGTTCATCTGTACACTGGTTTATGCCTTATCCTGGCTCGGTTTCTTCGGCACTGTCAGTCAGTACCTGAAAATGCAACCTGTGGGACAGTTGCTGCAAACCCATGAGTACTGGCGCCTGATTACGCCTGCATTCATACATTTCTCTGCCCTGCATTTTATCTTTAATCTGCTGTGGTGGAGCATGCTGGGCGCGCAGATTGAACGCACCTTTGGTTTCTCCATGTTGCTGCTGGTGTTTGTGGTCTCCGCGATAGCATCAAACCTCGCGCAGGCTGTGGTCAGTGGTCCTGCCTTCGGCGGTTTGTCCGGTGTGGTTTATGCCGTACTCGGATTCGTATGGTGGATTGGCTGGCTGAGACCGTCCTGGGGATTGTCTATTCCCAAAGCCATTGTCGGTTTCATGCTGGTGTGGCTGGTGCTGGGCTATGCTGATGTGCTGTGGGTGAACATGGCCAACACGGCTCATACTGTCGGCCTTATCAGTGGTTGTTTGATGGCGGCGTTACTGGCACTGGGCTCAGGCCGCCGCAAACCGGCTCAGCTGTGATACAAATACTTGGTAAAGATGACGTCTTTTACAATGCTGGCGCCGGTCTCTTTACGCATGTGATCCTGCAGCGCCTTTAAAATCGCCAGCCGGATGTCTTCCCGTCCGGTGAGCGATTTCACTTTATCTTCCGGTTGTTGACCAAATATTTCGATGGCTGTCGCACGCAATAATGGCAGGTGATGCTCCGCAATATCGAGTACATCCACACTGTCTATCATCAATTCTACCGTGACCCGCACATAGCCAAGTTTTTTCGCAGAAGGACCAATGTAATTAGTAATGATGTCCGGCTCCAGGCTCAAATACCCGTAGTTCGGAGCATCCTGGGCATGGCTTGAAAAGCTCAGCAGGCTACAAAGTAATGACAACGCTGCGAATGCACGAAGAGATAACATTTTCATAGGCTATACAGAATTTCAGTCAGTTAACGCGTTACAAGTATGAGTGTAGTTTAGCAAACGCCGCGAAATAAACACCGCAATATAGGGTATCTTTGCACAGGACTTTGGGCTCAGTGCTATACCAATGCTAAGATAGGACCGTTATCTTCAATGGTGTATTAGTCTTTGGAATTAGATTTAACCTTTCCCGCCGGTCTTGATGTTGCCTGGGAAGCTGCCAGTGCTGCTCAGGCTTTGCCGGTCAGTGCCCGTTCCTGGTTGCTGGACACCGGATCATTGACCGACCGGATAGAATCCCTTACAGACAAATTTTCTCTGGCACTGGTGGGGGAAGGCAATGCGCCGCTCCATGATGCTGAATTATCTTGTCTCAGTGCTGTGGCGCCACCAGATGGCGACGGTAAATACATTGTTCGTGAAGTCCTGCTGCAGAATGGCGGCACGCCCTGGGTATTCGCCCGCTCGGTAATTCCGCTGGTGCTGATGGAAACTGAATTTAATCAGCTTGGCAGTCAGCCTCTGGGTAAGCGTTTATTTAATGATGACCGCTTCGAACGCGGCGCCTTTGAGTTATGTAAAGTGAATAATTCATCTTTCGCCGGCGATACCGGTGTCACGCTTCTTGGCCGGCGCTCCTGCTTTCATTACCGGCAGCACGCCCTGCTGGTCGCTGAATTGTTCTTACCTGCATCACCTGTTTATCAAACGGAACGTTAAACATGTCACTTGAATTGTCTTTTAGTAACTGGCGGGCGTACATGCAACTGACCCGCATGGACAAACCCATCGGTATTTATTTACTGCTGTGGCCCACTATTTGGGCGCTGGTTATCGCAGCCGGTGGCCTGCCGGATTTAGGGATCTCGCTGATATTCATCGCCGGCGTGGTATTGATGCGTTCTGCCGGCTGTATCATCAACGACTACGCAGACAGAAAAGTAGATGGCAGCGTAAAGCGCACCAATCAGCGTCCGCTGGTGGCGGGCACGGTAACTGAAAAAGAAGCTTTGCAGCTGTTTGCTTTGCTGGTCGGGATCTCGTTTTTACTGGTTTTACTGCTTAACTGGCAAACCATTGCACTGTCAGTCGTTGCCCTGTTACTTGCTGCCAGTTATCCGTTTATGAAGCGCTACACCCATATGCCACAAGCTGTGCTGGGCGCGGCATTCGGCTGGGGGATCCCCATGGTCTTTGCCGCCACACTGGGATATGTACCCGTTGAGGGCTGGCTGCTGTTTATTGCTAATCTGGCATGGACCATCGCTTACGATACTTACTATGCCATGGTCGACCGTGACGATGATTTGATTGTCGGCATTAAATCGTCTGCCATTTTATTTGGTAAAAACGACCGTCTGATCATTGGTTTACTGCAACTGTTCACGCTGGGGGTTCTTACAAGTATTGCGATTTCACTGAATTACGGCTGGCCAGTGTATGTGGCGCTGGTGGCCTGTGCCGTGTTATTTGCTATTCAGTCTTATGAAACACGGGAACGCGGGCGGATGGCCTGCTTTAAAGCGTTTCTGGATAATCACTATGTCGGTTTAGTGTTTGCTGTGGGGTTAATGGTCGACAGAATAGGCCTTAACGCATTGTAGCGTTAAGGCATGTGTTGCAACGCCGGAGCACTTAAGCGTCCGGCGTGTTGTCTTCTTCAAGCTTAGCCAGACGGGCTTCCAGGGCTTCCAGTTTTTCACGGGTGCGGATCAGTACCTGGCTTTGAATATCAAACTCTTCCCGCGTAACAAGGTCCAGTTTGCTTAACTGGGCCTGCAATACCTGCTTCACCCTTGCCTCGGCTCCTTCGGCCATATTACGTACCCCGGGCGGTACAGCGTCTGAAATTTGTTTGGCGATTTCTTCGAGTTTTTTCGGATCAAGCATACTATTTCCTTTATAATGCGCGTCATCGCGACTATGCGTTTCGTATTCTAATTAGATGCGGCGCACATGCAATTAAAAAACCGTCATTCTCTCAAACCGTTAGCTCGCTCCTTTTCATTATGAAGTTAAATGATGCACAACAATCTGCTGTGACGTACGTCTCCGGACCTTGTCTGGTACTGGCTGGTGCCGGAAGCGGAAAGACGCGCGTAATCACCAATAAAATAGCTCACCTGGTGAGGGAATGTGATTTGCCGGCGCGGCAAATTGCCGCTGTGACCTTTACCAATAAGGCTGCGCGGGAAATGAAAGAGCGGGTAGGGCAGACTCTTGGCAAGCAGGAAGCCAGAGGCCTGAAAGTGTGTACGTTCCACACCCTGGGCCTGACCATCATCAAGGCTCATGTCAAAGAGCTTGGGCTCAAACCCGGCTTTTCATTATTTGACGATAAAGATTCCACAGCGCTACTGAATGACCTGACCGAAGACACTATCGACGGCGACAAAGATCAACTTCAGTTGCTGCAAAGCTGTATTTCAAACTGGAAGAATGACCTGTTATTACCCGATGCGCTGGCGAAAAAAGCCACCAGTGCCGGTGAACGGGAATTTGCGGAAGCTTACCGCCATTATCAGAATCACCTGCGAGCTTATAACGCGCTGGATTTTGATGATCTTATCCTGCTGCCTACCTTACTGCTTAAAACCAATGAGCAGGTCAGGTTGAAGTGGCAAAGTAAAATCCGCTATTTGCTGGTGGACGAATATCAGGATACCAACACCAGTCAGTATGAACTGGTTAAACTGCTGGTGGGAGAGCGGGCAAGGTTTACTGTGGTAGGTGACGACGATCAGTCAATTTATTCCTGGCGTGGTGCGCGCCCGCAGAACCTGCATTTGCTGCAAGAGGATTTCCCGAAACTGAATGTGATTAAGCTGCAACAGAATTACCGGTCTTCAGGCCGGATCCTGCACTGCGCCAACATTCTTATTCAGAACAACCCGCACCTGTTTGATAAAACCCTGTTCTCTGAGATGGGCTACGGCGAACCCTTACGTGTTCTCTCGGCCAAGAATGAAGAACATGAAGCGGAAAGAGTCGTCGCCGAACTGATTGCGCATAAGTTTATGAACCGCACCCAGTACAAAGACTACGCGATTTTATACCGTGGTAATCACCAGAGCCGGCTATTCGAAAAGCTGCTGATGAGTAACCGTATTCCATACCGTATCAACGGTGGCATGTCGTTCTTCGGCAGAACTGAAGTGAAAGACATCATGGCCTACCTGCGTTTGCTGGTGAATCAGGATGACGATAACGCCTTCCTGCGTGTTGTTAATACACCGAACCGGGGAATTGGCCGTGCAACACTTGAGAAACTGGGGAATTTTGCTAATCAGGTCGGTATTTCGCTGTTTGCTGCTACCACTCACTCCGGTCTATCCGGCGTATTAGGAGAATCGGCTTACCAGCGTGTTGCCGGATTTGGACGGTGGGTGGTGGAAACCTCGGATAATGTAGTTCGCGGCGACAGCAAAGCGGTATTAAGGGATATGATCCGCTCCATGCAGTACGAAGAGTTTCTGTATGAGCATAGTCCCAGTCCCAAAGCGGCTGAAATGGCCATGGCTAACGTCAGTACCCTGTTTGGCTGGGTGACTGATATGCTGGAAGGGTCCGATTTAGATACACCGATGACCATGCAGGAAGTGGTGAACCGCCTTATTTTGCGCGACATGATGGAGCGGGGCGAGGAAGATGGCGAAGCCGATCAGGTGCAGCTGATGACACTGCATGCCTCAAAAGGTCTGGAGTTTCCGGTGGTGTTCCTGGTGGGAATGGAAGAAGGCTTACTGCCTCATCAGAGCAGTATTGATGAAGATAACGTGGAAGAAGAGCGCCGCCTGGCTTATGTAGGGATCACCCGTGCCCAGCGTGAACTTATCTTCAGTCTGGCGAAAGAGCGCAGACAGTTCGGTGAAGTTATCAACCCCGAACCCAGCCGCTTCCTCTACGAACTGCCTGTAGATGACGTAGTCTGGGAAGAAAAGAAAGTGAAGCCCTCAGCAGAACAGCGCAAAAAGACCAACGAAGCCGGACTCGCCAGCTTAAAAGCCATGTTAGGGAAGAATTGAAGCGCGTTGTTACGCGCGTTTCTGCCTTGCCACCGGTTCCGGTGTTGAAAGTATTTTGCCCTGGGCATAGTGACAATCAATTTCATTTAGGGCTTTAAGCTGGGCTCTGGCGTCGACGCCTTCGGCGATAACGTCGAATTTCAGATGTTCTGAAATCAGCATAACCGACTGGATCAGCTTCAGGTTCCGTTGTGAGCGGGGGAGGGATTTCACGAATCTGTGGTCAATTTTGATGTAGTCGAAAGGGTAGGCAAACAGGTAGCTCAATGATGCCAGACCACTACCAAAGTTATCCAGCACCAGGGTGATGCCGGCCCGTTTCAGTTTCTTAATCGCAGGCAGGATAAACTGGGAACGCCGGTTTAAATCGTTTTCATCAAACTCAAACACCAGCCGGTCAGGGGATACCTTATATTCTTCTACTAACTGCAGAATTTTCGTGACCAGCGATGCCTGCAGCAGGTGATTAATCGACACGTTCACTGCAATCTTTTCGATGCCGGCAGGTGCTTCCGCTTCGTTGTTCAGCACTTCACAGGCTTTACGGAGCTGGAATAAATCAAGGTCGAGTGTCAGGCCGCTTTGCTCTGCCACTTCCCGGAAATGCTTACGGTTAACTTTACCGTGTCTCGAATGCTCCCAGCGCACGTACAGTTCGTGATAAAACGCGCTGTCGTTCCGCAAATCCATCACCGGTTGCAGATAACAGTCGAACTCCTCCTGGCGCAGAGCAAGACGGAACTCGTTTTCCAGCTCAAGCTCCTCAATCAGGCGGTCGCGCATGGATTTATCGAACATCACAAAACGGCCACGTCCCAGCGTTTTGGCCTGGTACATAGCTGCATCTGCATCCCGCAGCACTTCATCAGCGGCGCGGTAGTATGACTCAAGATGAGCTATTCCCACGCTCGCGCCGGAATACATCTCCTTGCCATCAAGAAGGAAAGGTTTAGAAATCGCATCAATGATACGGGTTGCTACGTCTTCAGCGGCGGCAGCATCTTCAAAGTTATCCAGCAATACCACAAATTCATCACCGCCAAGGCGGGCAAGCAGATCGTGTCCGCGGATACACAAAGCGATACGGCGGCTGACTTCGATAAGGAATTCGTCGCCGGCATGATGCCCGAGGGTATCGTTAATGGTTTTGAAGCGATCTAAATCGATAAACAGCACTGCAAACAGGTTTTCAGGGTAGCGCTGCTTGTTGGCAACGGCCAGCTCAAGCCGGCTGGTGAACATCGTGCGGTTGGGTAAGTCGGTGAGACTGTCATGATGCGCGTCATGGATCAGTTTAAGCTCTATTTCTTTTCGTTCTTCAATCTGCTGCTTCAGGAAGGAATTGATTTTATCAAGTTCCCGGGTGCGTTCTCTGACCTTTTCCTCAAGCAGTGCATTGTATTGCTGAATCGCGTCGGTATTTCGCTTTCTGCCGATCGCTGCTGCAATGTGATGGGAGACAAAGCGGAGCAGTTCGAGATCTTTAGCCGTGTATTTAGCCAGCTTACCGTAGGTCTGAATGCCTATAACGCCGGAAATTTTTCCGTCTACCACTAACGGGGAACCAAGCCAGGAGTTCGCACTTTTCAGCATTCGCTGGGCAGCTGCCACATCCAGTTCGCCTTCCTGAGTCAGTTCCAGGACCCGTGGCGGGTTGATAAGCTCTGTCTGGCCTGTACGTAAAACGAATTCCGATAAGCCCAGTCCCAGCGGCCGGCGTTCAATTGTATCTTCGGTGGTGTCGCTGAAGTAGGGGAAGTCGAGGTATTCTCCGGTTTCATCCAGCGTGGCAATGTAACAGTTAGGAGCAGTGATCAGGCGGGCCAGTATTTTGTGTATGCTGGCGTAGAAGGCATCCATATCGCCTTCCAGGTTCGCCGACAACTCTGAAATTTCATACAACGCCTGTTGCAGGGTTTCTATTTTCTGGCGCTCAAGAATTTCTTCCTGTAACTCATCATTGATTTTACGAAGTTGCCGCGTTCTGTCCCGGATGGTGCGCTCAGTGAGCTCGCGGCTTTTTACCCGGTCTACCGCATTCACAATGTGCTGGGAGACAAACAACAACACTTCCAGATCTTCATCTGTATAGAACATTGTGTCGTCGTAAGTTTGCACCACCATTGCGCCGATAACCTGCGAGCCACGCTTTAGCGGTACACCGAGAAACTGATGGGGAACAGCGCCAACAATGCTCACCCCGGTTTCACGGGTGAAGGCATCCTGATTCTCTTGTTCGAGGAATACATGACGACCGGTACGCAGAATGTGGCCGGTGATCCCGTCCATCAACGATTCTGCCGGGATTTGTCTGATAGTCTGCTCGTCGAACTCATCGACAAAATAAACAAAGTTAACGAGGTTGGCGTCTTTTTCGTAGAAGGCAACGAAGAAGTTATCCGCATTCATGAAGTCACCAATGATTTCATGGATAGCGGGATAGAGGCGGTTTAGATTGCTGACGGAACTTGCCAGTTCGGCAATATCGAAAAGCGCTTTCTGTACTCGCTCAGACCGTTTGTACTTGTCCGTAAGTTGTTGCAGCTGCGGTATGAGTTCGCGAAGCTCTTCCTCTGACAACTCGTACTGCGTTGACTCTGAAGACATCCTGATAAGCCGGTTATTATTCTGTTTAGTACCCGCTAATAAATTAACCGATTTGTATGAAAAATGCTACTTATTGACATTAATCTGAAGGAGTTTGAGAGGAAACAGCAGGGAAGTGTATGAAGAATAATACCCTGCAGTCAAAACGCTGATTTTGAATGCAGGGTAAGATATTTGTTAATTAAATGCCTTCGATCATGAACTCGATAGCTGCTTTAATCTCGTCATCACTACAATTGGCACAAGTGCCTTTTGGCGGCATAGCGTTAATGCCATTCAGAGCATTTTGCCATACGCCGTCCAGGCCACGCTCATCCAGGCGGGGTTGCCAGTCTGTAGCATTGTGCAAACGTGGCGCGCCTAAAACACCTGAACCATGGCAGGCGACACACGCGCCATTGTAAACATCCTCACCGGAACGGGCGGCAGATGCGCCGGCGCCTGCAGCCGCTGCACCTGCGATGTTCAGTTCACCGTAAGGCTTTATTCTTTCTTTTATTGCTTCGTCTGTCATTTCCTGTGCATGGGCGGTGGTGAGCCCCAAAGCAACAGTCATCGCTATCAATGCTTTTACTTTCACATCTGTCTCCGGCAACGGTCTTATTAGCAGTAATTGCCTGATTATAGCGGTTAAAAAGTCCCCGACAACATTTTGGTCACAAATACCTGGAAAAAGTGGGTGAAATATTCTTTAACCTGATTTCGGTCATGAAAACGCCAGATTCATGAAGACGTTAGCCGAAGCTTTGGGGTTTTGAATGCTTCGTGCGTGTCCGGATGAAATAATTCCGATCTTTTAAGCGAAGATATCGTAATGCATACGGTGGTGCGAATGCGTTACCGCCGAGTTAGTTGAATACCGCTTGAATACTGTTTATTCTGCGTGTTTTAAGCGCGAAATGTTGTATAACCCGGTACGGAAGTTATGAATTATTGGATGAATGGCACGGATGCTGAAAGTGGGTACACTTTACGGGGCAGGTGTTCGTCACAAGGTGTGAACCGGTGAACGAACAGCAGGCCATACCCAAAGCGCCCTCCGCGCATAAATTAAAGCCGCTTAACGATGCGGCAACCTCGCCGTTTGGTTTCTTTTTGTTGTGTTTATACACGGCACTGGTTTTTATTCGTCCTCACGAATGGCCGTTCTGGGAAGTTGAATTCCCGATCCTGCGTACCATACTGATCTCCACATTCGTTGCTTATCTGCTTTTCCTGAGACCGAAAATATGGGATATCCAGTGCACTTTGCTGGTGTTGCTGCTGTTTTCCATGGTGCTGTCTGAGTTCCGCGCCGGGCGGTTCTTAAGCGATCTCACGCCGGTAATCGACTGGGTAAACTCAAACGTTATTCCGTTTATTCTGTATCTTGGCTTTCTGGTGTCATTGAAGCGGCAACGCATTATCATGCTTATATCGTTAGTGGCGTGTCTTGTCATGGTGCATCAGGCATGGAGCCAGCTTGCCGACCCTCTCGGGCAGGGCTGGGCGGAAAGCGCCATTTTTCGGTACGACAGTGCTAACGAAATTCAGCAGGTTCGTTACATCGGTATCTTTAATGATCCCAACGACATGGGGATGTTCCTGGTCATGAACATTCCTTTTGCTGCTTACTTCTTTGTGACGGCAAAAGGCAAACTGGCCAAGCTGGCATCCCTGAGCGTGTTTGCGTTGCTACTGCTCGGGGTCTACTGGACCGGTAGCCGGGGCTCAATGATTGGCGTGTTTGCTGTTTTCTTTGCTTTCTTCTATATCCGCTTCGGCAAGGTAAAAGCTATGCTGGTGGCCGCAATGGGCGTGCCTGCCGGATTTATCGCTTTGATGTCTTTCCGGTCAATTGACGACAAAGACGCCAGTGCCATGGACCGTCTGACAGCCTGGTATGAAGGGATACAGATGGTTAAATACCGGCCTCTGTTTGGTTTTGGTAAAAACCGTTTTCTGGAGTATCACCCCAAGGTTGCTCATAACTCATTTGTGACCATCATGTCCGAGCTTGGCATCATCGGGTATACGCTGTGGATGGCGTTTTTCATTTTCATCTTCTATATGCTGTTCCGTATCCGCAGAATGCCGGATATTCCCGGTGAAGCCGGAGACAGCCTGCGCCAGGAGAAAACGCTGAGCTTGTACATGGCGGTGTCGATCATCGGCTTTGCCGTAACAGCATTCTTCATCAGCCGCAGCTACGCTATGTTCTTTTACATTTTTGCGGCAATCGTGTCGGCGTCTTTCTTCCGTTTGCGTAATAAATATCCGAAGTTGCCGCTGGCGTTTCAGGGCTCAAATATTGCGCGGGGTATCGGATACAGTGTTGTCAGTTTGATTCTGTTGTACCTGCTGCTGAAAAGCTTGCTGTCGTACTATTACTAAAGCATTCAGGGAGAGGTAAATTGAGTACTTTGAAAGCCAGTGTCATTGTTGCCGTATATAACGGTGAGAAAACGTTGGGCTTAACCATAGACAGCCTGCTGGCACAAACGTATCCCAACCTGGAAATACTGCTTATTGACGACGGCTCTACCGACGGCTCAAAAGCACTGATTGAAACCTACCTTCATGATCCGCGGGTGAAATATCACGCTAAACAAAACGGTGGAGTTGCCTCAGCACGTAATTACGGTATCAGCGTGGCCGAAGGGGATGTGATTGGTTTTTGCGATCAGGATGACCAATGGAAGCCTGAAAAGCTGGAGTACCAGCTGCCGGCCTTTGATAATCCGGAAACAGGTCTGGTTTACAGCTGGGTAGAAGTGAGAAAACACGGCGAAGTGTCGGTCAGTAAGCCGGAATTCGAAGGACAGTGTTTTGAAGCATTACTGAAACGGAATTTTATTTCCTGCTGTACCGCCATGGCTCGCAAATCACTGTTTCTCGAAATTGGTGGTTTTGATGAAAGCCGCGAATTGCATGGTGTGGATGACCGCCACGTGTGGCTGCGTATGGCCCGTATTTCTAACCTTGCCGTGATAAAGCGTCCGCTCGCCATTTATTTTATTCACGGAGAAAACTATTCCCTGAATGAAAAGAAAATGCTGATCGCCGACCTGGTTTGTGTGCGTAAAATTGCAGCTATGGACGGTGTTAGTGCACAGGAAAAAGCACTGTGTAAACAAGCCGAGTACGGTATTTATCTGCACTATGCCAATAATTTGTTATATCAGAATCACCCGCAGGATGCCGGTCACTGTTACCTGAATGCCTGGAAAGTAAAACCCGGACAGGTGAAATACCTCATTTCCGGGCTGTTGTTATCTGTTACGCCGCCGCCCTTGCTGCGCACCCTGAAATCATTCCGTAAGAGAGTTGTATAAATGGAACAGAAAGCCGTCATTGTGATCGGAATGCACCGCAGCGGTACTTCCGCTGTCTCCGGTATGCTTGCCGAACTCGGTGTTTTCATGGGCAGTGCTTTGTTTGCGCCGCAAAAAGGGGTAAATGAGAAAGGGTTTTACGAGAACTCGTATCTGGTCAACATGAATGAAAAGCTTCTTGATGAAGCCTTATGGTCCTGGGACGATCCTCTTGCACAGAACATGTACGCTGCGCCGCCGGAAAACGGTAACCATTTGCTTGATGAAGCGGTAAAAGTGCTTGAAAGCGATTACGGCAAACAATCCTGCTGGGGAATGAAAGATCCCCGTACCACGTTACTGCTGCCTTTCTGGCAACAGGTGTTCGATAAAATGGCGTTGTCACCGTTTTATCTGCTGATGGTGCGCTCTCCCTTTGAAGTATACGGCTCGCTGAAAAAGCGTGACGGCTTCTCTGCCGATAAATCATTAATGTTATGGCTAAACTATACCCTCACCGGCTACTTCTGCAGCCAGGGAAAGCCTCGCTATATCTTAAGCTATCACACGTTACTGGAGCGCCCTGAGGAGATGGCAAAGGCCGTATCTGATGCTGCCGGACTCAATATCGATGTGGATGCGCTGAAACTGGGTTTTGTTGACAAGAAAATGCGTAATCAGAAAAGCGTTAACGTACCTGAAGGTGAACTGTCTGATATTGCTGCGCAGGTGTATAACGCGCTTACTGCACCGGAAACAGATCATGATAAACTGGTTGCACTCAGTGCGCGGTATCAGGCGTATCTGGACAATTTGTCCCCTGTGCTGGTGGAACATTTGTTATCGCTGAAGAAAGAAGAAGTGTACTTCCGCCGTCATTTTCTTGAAGCCTACGAATCACTGTGGTGGAAAGTCAGCTGGCCGCTTAAAAAGCTGGAACAGTTCGTTAAAAGCAAAAAGTAAGATTTTAAAAGGTAAAGTAGTAAATGTTCACAGTGGGCGTGTACCGGCCGCAGACGCTGCCGGAAAGCTTTAATGTCTGTATCGACAATATCGTGCAGTATTTGCCGGAGCTCGGTGCATCTTACTTTTGTTCCGATGATCCTGCGCAATTATCCGCTGCTGATGTTATCTGGGATCCCCGCGCAGGAGGTGGTCATGCACCGCCGAAATGGCTGACGCTGCTGGAAAAACCGCTAATCATTACTCTGCACGGTGTGGGCCCGCTGGTATTTCCGGAACATTACAGTGAAGGTTTGCGTCACCGCTTTGAAATCTATAAAAGTAACCGTCGTAAGAAAAAAGCGTGGAAAGCGGCGTCCGGTCGCTACAGCCGCATTGTTACCGTGTCAGAATTTTCTAAGAAGGTAATAAACGACACCCTGAATATTCCGTCCGGTAAAATCGACGTTATTCTCAATGGTGTGGATTTGTCGGTATTTACGCCGCCTGAAAACCCCGCTGAAAATACCGCACCTTACTTTCTGCATGTGTCCAACGACGAGTCCCGCAAGAACGTTGACCGTATCATTAAAGCGTACGAAAAAATTAAAGCTGACAACAAGTGGCCGCTAATTTTAAAGCTGGCCGGTGACCGTACCTGCGATGTACCCGGGGTTAAAATTATCAATAAGCGCCTGTCGGCAGAAGAGCTGGTTGCGCTGTATGCCGGTGCCGGCGCATTTGTATTTCCGTCTGTTTACGAAGGCTTCGGGATCCCGATTATTGAAGCGATGGCCATGCGCTGCCCGGTGATCACTTCATCAGGTACCGCCTGTGAAGAGGTTGCTGCCAGTTACGCTACTCTGGTCGACCCTGCGTCTGTTTCTGCTCTGTCGTCAGCGATGGAATCACTGATGCTCAATCCTGTTTCTGAGCAGGCGATTGAAGCTGCTGTTAAACATGCCGGCTCTTTCAGTTGGAAAGAGACTGCTGAACAATATTACCGCGTTTTTCTTCAATCCGCCGGTGAAGGGAAAGCGTCTAAATAATGAAAAGCATTGTTCTGCATTCACTGAAGTGGGTGGCTATCGGTAAAATCCTTGGACAGAGTGTGCGCTGGCTAACCACTATCTTCACCCTGCGTTTCCTGTTTCCGGAAGATTACGCCGTTATCGCTTTATCGTCGTTCTTTACATCACTGCTGTGGGCGTTCAGTAAAAACGGTATTGCAGCTGCGCTTATCCGGGAAAAAGACGTCGATGATGACATTCTCGGACAGTTCTATACGCTGACCATCATCGCCCACACCTCACTGTTTCTGTTACTTCAGCTACTGGCGCCGGTTCTTGCCGGTGTGTACGACGATCCAAGGCTGGAAGACGTCATCCGCGTGTCATCACTCACTTTCCTGATTTCCCTGATAGGTTTCATGTCGGGCACCATGCTCAACAAGGAAATGCGCTTCAAAAAATTGTCTATGGTTGATGCAGCGTCAGAGTCTGTCGGCGCGCTTTCTACTGTATTTATGGCATGGTACGGGCTGGGTTACTGGTCAATCGTGTTTGGTGTTCTGGCGATGGAAACGGTGCGGCAAACCGGTTATCTCATCCGTGCCGGTAAATGGGTACGGCCCGGCAAGCTTACTTCTAAAATCAAAGGGATCCTCGATTTCTCGTGGAAAGCGGCACTACAGGCTACCGTGGGTTACAGCATCTTCAATCTCGATATTGCCATTGCCGGTTTGTATTTAAGTACTACCGATCTAGGTTTTTATCAATTCGCTGCCGTGCTGGCGATGATGCCGGCGGTAAAAGTGTTGCCGCTGCTCAGGCAGGTCGCATTGCCGGTTTATTCCAAGATTCAGGACCAGGCTTCGCAGATTGAATACTATTTCCTGAAAAGTCAGCGCATGAGTGCCTTGCTATTTGTCCCGGTGTTTTGGGGCGTCGCGGCCACCGCTAATACCATGGTACCGGCATTCTTCGGCGAGAAGTGGGTACCGGCAGCCATGATCATCACACTGTATTGTTTGTCTATGCCAATGCGGAGCCTGGAACAGCTGTTCGGGCCGGTGTTGAAATCCCTGAATAAAATGAATGTGATCATCGTCAACACCATCATCTTCGCCGCTATTCTGATCCCTGGCTTCTATATCGGTGCACAGTTTGGCAGCGGAGGCATGGCATTGTCGTGGCTGTTCTCATTCTTTATCAGTTTTATGATTGCATCTTACCGTTCGTGCCGCTGCCTGAATATCCGCTTTAAGCGTTTTATCGGCGCGGTGTACAAGCCCCATTTGATTGGCTTATGCATGCTTACCGCTACCTGGTGGCTGGGGCAGTACCTGATGCAATCCATGACTCCCTGGCTGGTATTTATTATTCAGGTCTTTACCGGTGGTGTGATCTATACCGGTCTGTCTTTACTGTGTGCCCGAAAAGAGAGCATGGAGCTCATTAACCTGGTCAGAAACAGGAACAGCAAATGAAAAATGTGGTCATTGCCGTTATTACCTGCCGCCGCCCGGAATGGTTGGGGCGGTTACTCGACGGCTTGCTTGCGCTTAAGTGCGATGAAGACATTAACCCCCGCATTCTGGTGGTGGATAATGATGCCAGTGAGAGCAGTAAGGACGTCGTTATCTCCCGTCAGCAGGACGGAGCTATTCCGGTGTCTTACGACGTGGAAAAACAGCAGGGTATTGTATTTGCCCGCAACCGCTGCGTAGAACTGTTCCATCAGATGAATGGTGATTACCTGGTGTTCATTGATGACGATGAATGGCCGCAACAACCTGACTGGCTTAACCGGCTGGTCAGTGCGGCGGGTGAATTCAATGTGGATGTGGTGACCAGCCATGTTATTTCTGTGGGCGAGCCTGGCACACCGGAGTGGGCTGTCGATTTAATTTACGGTAAAAATCCGTACAGACACGGACAGTTCATTGACGTGTTTTACACCAATAACCTGTTGTTGAGCCGGCGCATGACCGAAGCACTGACGCCTTGTTTCGATGCCCGTTTTGCCATGACCGGTGCCAGTGACTATCACTTTGCCCTGCGGGCGAAGCAGGCCGGATATCAGTGTGTTTATATCGATGCTCCGGTGGTGGAAGAATTTCCCGCTTCACGGGCATCCGTTAAATGGTTCTGCCGGCGGGGATTCCGTTCCGGGATCGGCTATACCCGTTCTCACGTGTTTGAAGAATCATACAAAACTGCCTTACTCCGTTGCGTGGCATTAAGTGGTGTCAGAGTACTTCGCGGACTGGCGAAACTCATCACCGGTGTTGTTACTAATAATAAAACAACCCGGGTGGACGGGCTGTTCCGCCTGTGCTCTGCGGCAGGCACCATTGCCGGTTTGTTCGGTATACAGCACGAAGAATATAAAGTGATCCACGGCAAATAATTCGCTGTGCCGTGAACGCTGATTGCATCAATAAGGAAATACTGTGAGTACAAGTAAGCCGCACGTTGTTATTCCGTTAGCATCTAATGCCCGACATTTGCAGCAGGTTTACACCGGTATGGAAGCGCTGGCTGCAAAAGGACACATCAGGCTGGATTATCAGTTCGACTGTCAGCGTCATCACAAAAGCGGGTTATCATTTACTGTGGATAACCGCCCAGTGTTTGTTGATACTGCCGACTCGCCGGCAATCAGCCAGCAGGATTACGATAAGTGCGATGTCTACTTCAAGCGTACCCTGAAGCCTGACGATACGGCGGCAATGAGCAAGCTGGAGCCATTCGGGCTGTATTTTGAAATCTATCCGTCAGTCCGCTCCGTACTCACAACCCGCCGGTACATGGCCTATTCTGACAGCGGTGCATCCAATAAACTGAAAACGTTTATCAAGTCTGTGGATACGGCCAACAAAATGAGCTTTATGCCCCGTGCTGCCCAGTTTGATAATCCGTATCCGGCCGGCAATACCGTGATGTTTTATGTGCGGTTGTGGGATCCGGATTTTGATAAAGAGTTTGAAATCAGCGAAGCGGAAGCCGAAGACCGGCGTTTAATTAATTCCCTGCGTATTGCCTGTGTACGCCAGCTGAAAGAACGCTTTGGCGACAGAGCGCTGGTGGGGGTGATGGATGATGCGTATGCCCGCAAGGTTGCACCGGATCTGGTTATCGCTGCAAACGACACTTCTAAACAAAACTATCTGGAAAGAGTAAAACAGGCCGGCGTGTGCATTGCCTCTACCGGCTTACATGAATCCCTGGGCGCAAAATTTGCGGAATATGTTGCTCTGGGCAAACCTATTGTCAGCGAAGTGTTTAACTACAGCCTGCCCGGCGATATTCAGGATAAACAGAATTACCTGCAATACACCACTGCAGAAGAATGTACTGAGCAGGTAGCCAGCTTGCTGGAATCACCTGAAGCCATGCAGAAAATGCGTGATGCGAATCTGAACTACTACCGCAATATGCTCACGCCGCAAGCCATAGCACAGCGTATTATCGATACTGTACAGCGCCGCTGAGGCGCTGCTGTATCTCACCTTTCATGTGCGTCAGAACGATTTAATTTCAATGTAGCCACCTTCCTGTGGCCGTAATTCTTCGATTTTTTCCATCGTCGTGACAATCGGAGGCAGCTCCCGGTTGCCGGTAATGGTCACCGCAGAACGGTCGTCGCCGTCACCGGTTTCATCCCGCTTCAGCAGACGGGTATCTTCCGTCACATTATTGTTCTCAAGGGTGATCACCGGGTGGCCTTCTACCCAGTTTGCATCGGGAATTTCATCTGTCAGCAGTACCGGCTCATTCTCATCTTCAATAAAGGCAATAGAATTATTACGCAGAGTTACTGAGTGCAGCCCCTGAAAGGTTCTGACAATGGTGCGGCCAAAATCTTCATCAATCAAAAACAGGTTGTTTTCGTACAGCGTATCGCCTCTTGACCCGCTGTTACCGTCACCGCCTGCACGGCTGCCCAGACCCGGCGGGCGCATCAGCATTGTGTTGCCCTTTACCTTAAATTGCTGGCCGGCAAAATCATATTTCTGATCGTATCCGATAAGCTCTACCAGATATTTCGCCTGAGGATCTTCACCGGATTCAATCCAGTTATTCTCAATCAGTGTGTTTTCAAAACGGGATTTCACACTGTTGCCACGGTTGTCGTGCAGAAAGCTGTCTTTCAACAGAAACTGGCTGCCCGGAAAGCTGTGCTGATCGCTGGCTACGTACACAGCATGTCCCCAGGAGCGGCCCGGCTTCTTACCACCGCTTTCCGTGACTTCCACATTAATCATCGATAAATTGCCGGAATTACGGTCGGTGGACAGCACGCCGGTACTGCAACGGCGGATAAGCACATTCTTCAGTACGGTGTTCGTGGCTTCATTCCGGAAACACAGCCCGCCGTCCTGCAGGACCACGTTTTCTATAGTCCAGTTATGAGAATGGCGCACTGCCAGTGTCCAGTTGAAACGCTCTGTACCCCCCGCAAAGACCGGTCTGTCTCCGGCATTTTTTGTGTTACCGAGAAGCCGGATAGGCAGCGCTTCTGTGCCGGAGATGTTTTTTATCTCAACCGGCTCATATTCGGCATCAGGATCCAGATAAATTGTATCGCCTGCGGCAAGTTGCGGGAGAATGTCCTTCAGCTGACGGTACTGACGGGAAGGGCCCACGTACCAGGTTTCAGGTTTTCTGGGCGTATTGGCGGTTTGTGTTATCCATACAATGCGGTAAATCCCACGGCGGCGCTCAGTGTCCGATTCTTTGAATTCCAGACGGTTCGTCCACATCGTATTGTATCTGTCCGGTGCCTGCAGACTGACCCGCAGCGTGTCGCCGTCTTTTACTTCAACGGGTTGATCTTTCACAGCCGGTGCACCGTTAACTGAAATCGCAATGCCTCTGGCTGTCAGTGTAAGCGGGTATTTGCCTACACCTTTCATGGTAAAGCATTCTTCCACCATTGCGCCGGGTGCCAGTTCCAGACGGGCTGGCAAATCGGCAGGATGTCGTACACGCCACTGATAATCAGACACATCTTTTACCAGACATTCACCGTCAGCAGCGTTTGCCTGTGTGATGCCAGAAAACAATATGGAGAAAAGAAGTGCTGGTACTGCGTGTTGCCATCGGCGCATAGAAATCCCTGTAAAATGGTGTTGCAAGTAAAGCTATACGGGACATTACCCAAATTAGCTTAAACTCACAAGTTACCGGCAGATGACAAAGGCTGTATTTACCGCGATTTACGGCATACTGCATAGCGCCGTGAATGCTTGTAATACAAAGGCTTCGTTGCTATGTTGCCTGTTCAGGGAATGCCGATGCCTGAAACAGGTGAACAGCTCTAAGCAGTCATCAGCGCTAACACTTACCGATGTGGTATCAGCTAAACAATGAACGTGTATTTCTATTTACCGGAAGATCAGAAACCTGCTCAGTTACCCGCGCAGACCGACTTCACATGGAAAGATTATTCGCTGGGCAAATATTGCTGGGGTCTGCAAACCTATAACCGTTTGCAACTGGCCGGCGTACCCTGTGAACTTACCCACACACTGCCTGATGAAGGTGTGATTATTGCGCACCGGGCATTCCTGCCGGACTCCGTCATTCCAACCCGTAAGCAGGTGCTGGTGTGTATACAGGCCGACTGGAGCCGTCATCCCTTCGCCCAGTTGCATATTTGTCAGAATATGGCGCAAACCAAAATGTCCGGTATACCGCGGCCGGAACGGTTCGCCACCGGTGAAACCTATTTCGTGCACCACTGGCCACAACCGGGTATGACGCCCAGAGATCCTGCCCGTGACAATACCTTTGAGAACATTTACTACTTTGGCCTGGCCGAGAACCTTGCGCCGGAGCTGAAATCAGACGACTGGCTTCAGTTCATGGAAGAAAACGGCCTTAAATGGCACCTGGAATCGTCACCGGCAAACTGGCGGGACTACAGTCAGGTAGACGGTGTGTTATTCGCCAGAGACTTCACTGGCAAGAAGCACATCAACAAACCCGCCAGTAAGTTGTTTAATGCCTGGATCACCGGTGCTATTCCAATTTGTACACCGGAATCTGCTTACGTCGATGAAATTGAAAACGATACTCAGGCCGTTGTAATAAACAATTACGACGATTTGAAAGCCAAACTCGTTGCGCTCAAAAACGACCCCGACCGCATCCGCAATATGCAGCAGCAAGGGGCGGTTAAAGCGAAGCAGTATTACCCCGAAGCCATTGTGCAGGAATGGGCAGCCATTCTGGAGACGGTAAAACAATACAGGATGAGCCGCGGCCAGTACGCAGCATTCATCGCCAAACGCAGCTTCAGCTGGTTGCTGTGTAAGTGCGTGCGCTGGTTAAGATAACAGCAATAAATACAACAGCCGGCTTCTTAAACAACGAATATGCCCGATAACGGATAAATCAGTTGAAGCCGGTGCCATGCATCAGTATCATTAGCGCCCGATTGAGCAGACAACCACTGTCATTCAATCCCCCTTCTACGCACCCGTAGCTCAGCTGGATAGAGCGTTGCCCTCCGGAGGCAAAGGTCAGAGGTTCGAATCCTCTCGGGTGCGCCATTTTTAAAGGGCTGCAGCCCGATTCTCTTCTTCTAAAAATTCTCTTTTTAAAATATGTAGCAAATGTGTAGCAGTTACGTACTTCGCCTCGCGTCTTTAACTAATTACTAAATGATGTAGACTCAATTTGTTTGGAAAGTTTTATTGGGATACATAAATGGCTCTAATTGAAGGGATCAAGATAAGGAATTACCGAGCACTGAAGGACGTTACGCTCGGTAAAACATGGCAAGAGCAGAATAAAAAGCCACTAACGCCTTTAACTGTAGTTGTTGGGAAAAACGGTGTCGGAAAAAGCTCTTTATTTGACGCATTTGGTTTTCTTGCGGATTGTCTCACTTTTGGTGTTGATGAAGCTTGCCATAGGAACGGCAGGGGGGGATTCGAAAGGCTAAGATCTGCATCTTCTAATGAGAATATAGAGTTTGAAATTTACTATCGAGAAGCTCAAAACGAGAGACCAATTACGTATGAGCTTAGTATAGGCTTAGATAATTATGATCGTCCTATTGTTGTTACAGAGCGATTGAGGCAACGGCGACAAGGATCTACTCGAGGTTGGCCATTTTCATTTCTTGATTTAAGTAGAGGTTCAGGAAAAGTCTGGTCTGGAAATGCTTTGGCAGAGAGTAAAATTTCAGATGAATATTTACAAGAAGAAACCAATGAAACTCAACAAATAGAGCTAGAGAGTCCTCAAAAACTGGGAATTGCTACACTCGGAAATCTGAAAGATCACCCCCGTATTGCAAAATTCCGTAAATTCGTAGAAGGATGGTATTTATCCTACTTTACTCCTGAATCAGCTAGAGATCTGCCGCGAGCTGGTCCACAGAAGCATCTCAACAGGAGAGGTGATAACCTTGGCAATTTTGTACAGTTTATGGAGAAGGAACATCCTCGAAAATTTAAAGATGTTTTGTCAGATATATCTTCGAAGATCCCAGGTATAGATAATATCGATACAGAACAATCCCCTGACGGTCGATTATTATTGCGATTTTGGTCAGATGGATTTGATAAACCTTTCTATGCACAACAGATGTCAGATGGTTCTCTTAAGCTGTTGGCATACATGCTTCTCTTAGAAGACCCTGAGCCAGCTCCTTTCATTTGCATTGAAGAGCCAGAAAATGGGTTATACCACAAATTGTTAGACTCGTTGGTCGAAGAGTTTCGTGATAGTGCGAAAGGCAAAAAAGGTGATTCTCAACTGTTTGTGACTACACACCAACCTTATCTAGTTGACTCGCTTGACCCTGAAGAAGTTTGGGTTCTAGAAAAAGATTCGGATGGCTTCTCTAAATTGACAAGAGCATCAGATTACCCTGAGGTTGTTGCAATGGTTGATGAGGGAATTCCGTTGGGTAGTCTTTGGTACAGTGACCATATAGATAGTAGGATTTAGCCATACAATGCACTTTGAGATTCTTGTAGAAGGACAGGCGGAACTCACAGCTCTGTCAATCTTGATGCCTAAGATAATTGGGGAGTATGGGAACCCCCATACTTGGAAAATTCACAAACATAGAGGAATTGGCAGATTACCCGATAATCCGATGAACGCTCCAAACGTTCACGACAGCACGTTGCTTCATCAGTTGCCTGCAAAGCTCAGAGGTTATTCTAAAGCGCAAAAAGAAAATCAAATGGTAATCGTTTTACTTGATTTAGATAATAATGATTTGCAAACATTTAAAACTGAATTAGATGTCTTACTACAGTGGTGTGAACCAAATTTCTCACCAGACTTTATTTTTGCAATTGAAGAGCTTGAAGCTTGGTATTTGGGAGATAGGGAGGCATTAGTTAAATTTAATGAAAAAATCGATATTACGGTTTTAGATTCTTACACACAAGACAGCATTGTCGGAACTTGGGAGTTGTTGGCGAAAGCAGACGAGCCTTCCATTCTTGCTCACCGTAAAAGAAGTGCTGCTATTTTGGACAAGAAAAAAGAATGGTCAAAGAAGATACCTCCTTTGATGATAGTTTCTGAAAATATCTCAAATAGCTTCAACACATTTGTCAGTCGATTGCAGTACCATATTTCTTGATTAGTACACTTATTTACAGAACTCCAAGTAAAAGCGGGAGAGCCGTCAAGCGGCTCTCTCTGAGCTATGTTCAATACGCCATTCGTGAACGCGGGTGATGATTTCCTGCTCACCATACCTAACGCCTTTCAACGCATGAGTAATAACACCGTCGAAATAGCTCTGTTTTATTTCTCCGGTGGTTTCATCGACTTTTTCAAGGTAGAGAGGCCGTACAGCTTGCTCATCACGTTTAGAGAAAACGCCGCCCATGAGGGTAACAAACTCAGACCAAGAGCCATTGTCCGCTGCTGTGTGAATTTTCTTCAGTCCCTCAGCAAAGTGTTGAACTTGTCTTAATCTGCGTAACTCACGCCATACAGTAACAGAGCCTTTACCAATTTGTTGAAACTGTCTGATGCTCCAGCAGCTAGCCCATGCATTAACACGTTGCGCTGCATGTGTGGCGTCACCTCCATCAATGTCAGAGTCCAGATTTTTACCGTTAATATTTTTACTCACATATTTCGCGATATAGCCGGTAGCGCTACCACGGCTGTAATCAATTTCTTTAAAGTCACACCGGTTTTCAGTGGCTCCGGCTTCATCACCATCATCACGTAAAGCGTGTTCGATAACGACTTGCTTGTATGCATCCATGTGATGAGGTTCGATAAATATTAACATATGCCAATGTGGGGTGCCGTCGTGTTGTGGCTCAGCCACTCGAAACCCGTATTGCGTGATGCCCTGTCGATCAAACTCTGCACGTATGCGGCTCCACATGCTATTTAGATATTGCTGACCATCATAAGGCGTTGAACCATCCCATTTCGGGTTTCTGTCGCCGGATTTAGCATAAGTATTGTGGAAACGTGAAGGGCATGTGATTGTAACGAATAGTGCTTTGTGACCGAGATCTTTGGATATCTGCTCAAAGCCAGCCATACGGGTCATTAATTCGTTCTTTCTGTTAACGGGATTCGAGACGTTTTTATCTGAAAGTTCGGCCAGTGAAAATGAATCATCTTCTTCATTAACGATGACAAGATTTTCCAGCATCTTCCGTTGGCGCTCGATTTGCAACTGTCGAAACTTAACGGTGAAGTCACTACAGTATTTTCCTTTACGGCTGTTCACTTGCCCGAGCGCTATGAAAACATTCTCCCGCTTTTGAGTTAATACCTTTCTCAATTTCCTTAACCACCAGTACTTGTCCTGCATTCTTCGAATTGCACCCGTCAACGTAACGACATTGGATTCTTCTGGCGGATTAATACCAAACCCGTTAACGAGTTTTGCGCAAGCTGCATAAACGTCTGAAATTCCGTTAACGGAATCTGAATCCGTTAACGAGTTACCAGCTTTACTTTTCACAACATAAAGTTCGATACGCTTGCAGCGCTGCGCATTTTCTTCTGCAGCTTCGCGTAAGTCATCTTCACCAGAGCCAAAATAATTTCTAAGCTTCTCTGGTAAAATTGCATCTATCTTCTCGCTGGTTTGCCGTAAGTAAGTATTAGCGTTGAACGGCTTCTCAAAGGATTGGTATTGCTCAATAAGGACTTCTTGCACTTCACGAGGAAAGTGTGAAATTAATCCTTTAACGAAAAGGCGATCATCAATACTTAAGGATTGGTAGAAGCTACCAAGCTCGTTGTCTTGCAGATCTAATGCAATAGAAAGTGGGGATTCTTTAAAGTGTTTCATGCGAATCCTCCCAACTTGCGACTGTTTGCGCTCCGCGTTCGGAAATCACAACGCTCGACCATCTAAAGCCGTATTGAAATGCCTCTCCTGCAGCTTGCACTAAACCAAACTTCATTAACGAGTTAAAAACCGTTAAGTGAAATTGGCGTGGCCTTTTACTTGGAAAGGTAGTTGTTCCTAATTGGCTCCCGACAGTTGTGCAAAACTCGACAATACCGCCATCAGCAAAGAACTTAAGTAGTTCCTTCTGGTTAAGACTTAATTTTTGCATATCTCAACCCCTTAAACGCTTAGTTCATCTTGATAAAGGTGAGTACGGCGGACAAAGCTATCCATCCAGCCATCTAAATCTTCTCGCAGATAGCGAACAGAACGCCCAATCTTGATAAAGGGCGGTGCAGGGGTGCGGTTTTCACGGTTGCCGTCCATCCGCGCTTGGCGAAGATAGGAACGGCTCATACAGATATATAGTGATGCTTCTTTTTCAGAAAGAAGACGTGGTGTGATTTGGTTAGTCATAGTGCCTCACGACAGTGTTAGTTGATACTGCGGAGGACTTTAGCGAGCAAAAAATTAAGATTTACCTTAGCCTTAAATTTGCATCCTTAGCCTTAAAAAATTTTTTAACGGGCTTTGTTCTATAGCTGGTTTAGGCGTTTACGGATACTGGAAAGCGTTGCGCCAAGGCTGCTAAGTTTGAAAGTCTGTCGATTACCTCTTTTGCTTTCCCACACAAGCTCTGAGTCTGAAATGTCTATTAAAATACCTATAGAATCATAGTCTCTTTCATCTTTGTTTCGTGACACTTCTTCACGAAGAAGCACCTCACAATGCTTAGTGGATATTTTGGGGTCAGATTGAAGTATCACTGATAAAAGATGGTGCAAATCGCTAATGCGTTGACCGTTTAATCCTTTCTGCGGAATCGGCTTATTCGTTTCACTGTGACTCTTCGAGGCGTTCAGTAATCCGGCTTCAACTAAGTGTCGATGTTGAATGACCGCATGAGTTAGATGAGCTAACTCTGATCCTTTGCGAATCGAAAGGGCATCCGCGCTTCTGTTTGAATCCGGCAGGAAGATTCCCTGTGCAGTCGCTTCTTCCTCTATACCCTTAAACACCGCTTCGATATCGTGTTCGGGAAGCTCTCCAAGTTTATGAGTATCCCACTCTTTCATATATTCATTGGGCAACGGTTTCTTGAATGGGTATTTTCGACTTACCAACGTAGCGTTTGCTCTATCTGCTAATGTGACTTGAGTGATTGAAAATGAACCGCTGTGTAACAGTGTTATAGAGTCATCAGCCGTTAGACTAATTACCCCTTCATAAGCAAGGACACACTGACCAACAGAGCCTATCGTAAATGGTTCTACTGCTATGTATTCTCGCTCCGGCATGAACAAGCTTAGCGGAAATTGCCGCTGTAAAATGTGGTAGTGGAGAGTTTGTACAGAGACCTTCGCTATCTCTGCAGCGTCATTTAAAAAGTAAAATTTTTGACATGACATAGTGAGATTGTCTTTTTATTAATCTACTTTAAAGCCAGCCTTTTTACACGAGTCACGATGGCTCTTCAATCTTCTAAGATCCTCTCGGAACTTTTCTCCTTCTCTTGATGAGTAGCCAGCCCGCATTTTACTGTTAATCTGCTTAATTTGCTGCTCTACGCCAGCACATTGATAAGTTGATGGTTGGAAGTCGTATCCTGCATAGGAAATTTGGGTGAAAGTGATGAAGAAAATGAAAATTGTGAGCCTAGCCATTCTTCTTTCCTTGGATATCTTAACTGAGAACAAGTTAGCAATCATTTCAGTGCTTTAAAAGTCTTTGATGATATACTGTGTTATCAACCTAAAATTTCAAACGAAAGTAGGCTGTGAGAAACGGACATCAATTAGTTTTTTACAACTTCGCAAACACCTAAAGGTAAACTTCAATATCATAGCTACTTCAAAATAGTATGTGAATTGCGTGACTTTTAGGCGTGTTTTCTGTAAATAAAAAATATCTTTGTAGAAAAATGGACAACTCAATATATTCCCCATTATCAGTAAATGAACGTCTGAAAATAATCTTTTTTATCTTATTAACGTTGCCTTTGATTTTTTTTGGAATTGGACTGATACCCGTAATTGGCCTTCTTATTGGAATTTTGTCTATGAGGAGGCGACAAGACTACAGCTCATATCAAGTGGCGGCTAAGTTCTATAACTTCTACTTTATCATTGCTATCGTTGCGCTGACAGTTTCCGTGGCTTACATCGAATTTGATATTAAAGCCAAAGAAGATGCGTATGTCATCGCTTATGAAACAGCAAAGCTCCAAGAACCTGAAAATGAAGCTATGTTAGGGAAACTGCGAATAAGTCCCACAGTTTAGGCCAGAAGTTAGACTTTTTGCTATTAGCTTAAATTTCGAACGCTAAATTTTCAATTTCGGTCAATATACTGCCGTTTTAGGCCGGATTTTGGCCTTATTCCGGGCTATTCCCGGATTTCAGACCGATCTTGGCTGTCGTTGTAACATCTGGTCTACTTTAAACAGGTTCGCCAAGGTGAATAGCATGGCTAACTGTGCGTCATTTTTCATCAGCCCTTTATAGCGTGCTTTGATAAAACCAAATTGGCATTTGATGATGCGAAACGGGTGTTCTACCTTCGCCCGAATGCTGGCCTTTAAATATTCGATGTTGATGGCAGTTTTGTTTTTGCGGGGATGCTTTTTCAGTGCCCGAACTTTTCCGGGACGCTCAGCAATCAGCCATTCCACATCCTTTTCTTTAAGTTCTTCACGCTTCTCTGCGCCTTGATATCCAGCATCGCCAGAGATGAATTCCTCATCGCCATGCAACAGGTTCTTCATCTGATTCAGGTCATGGTCGTTGGCGGCGGTGGTTACCAATGTATGGGTCAGACCGCTCTTGGCATCCACACCAATATGGGCTTTCATGCCGAAATGCCATTGATTGCCTTTCTTGGTCTGATGCATATCCGGGTCTCGCTCATTCTTTTTGTTTTTAGTGGAGCTGGGGGCTTCAATAATCGTGGCATCCACCAATGTTCCTTGCGTCATCATCACACCGCAGTCGGACAGCCATTGGTTGACCGTTTTGAATAATTTGCGAGTCAGCTTGTGCTTTTCCAGCAAGTGCCGGAAATTCATAATGGTAGTGCGCTCAGGAATGGCTTTATCCAGTGACAGTTGCGCAAACTGACGCATCGAAGCAATTTCATATAACGCATCTTCCATCGCTTCATCACCAAGGCTATACCATTGCTGCATACAATGAATGCGAAACATGGTCTCAAGCGCATACGGACGGCGGCCATTTCCCGCCTTGGGGTAGAATGGCTCTATCACGTCCAGCAATTGAGACCACGGCAACAGGTTGTCCATCCGGGATAAGAAAATCTCTTTTCTCGTCTGGCGGCGTTTGCTAGAAAACTCGCTATCGGCAAAGGTTAACTGGTGACTCATAGACGTTTATGGCTGTGATTTACTGTACTGCTATGATCTCACATCGGGGACTTATTCGCATCTTCCTTAATAATAAGGGTTCGAACCTATCCGATTCATTGGTAGTGATAGCTGAATTTGTATGTTGGCCGAATTCTGTTGGGAGTTGGGTAACTAAGAATTTTGTGCGATAAATATTAAGGGCCAAATTTGAATATAGAAGGGAAGTTCTGTAGGTATCTTCTCTGGCATTGTTCTTCTGCTCTAACCACGTATCAAATATTTGTTCATATTGAATAGCAGTCTCTGAAGCAATTTTTTTATCTACCAGTTTCTTATTTCTGTTCTCTAAAACAAAGAAAATAGCGGTGGAGATGAGCGTAATAACAGCAATGGCGAACATGTAATAGCTAACCATTTCTTCATAGGCTCTATCAGTAGCCTCATTTATTGCTGCTTCGTCATCACGTTGCCATTCTGCCTTGAGCGAATCAATTTTTATAACTAGTTGCGCTATTTTGCTGTCTGCTAATTTTTTTTCTAATTCTAATACCTGTTTTGATGAGAATTTACCAGATCTAATCTCATTTTCAATTTTAAATAGCCTTTCTTTAATGCTGTCTAATTCTTCAGTTCTGTAGTGTATCGATGGTGCGTCTTTGGTTGCTCCTCCAAATGCGCCTCCAAGTGCTAAGTGTTCCCTTAGAATATTTGCTTCATGTTCTAAATAAACTATTTTTTTTAATAAAAAATTAAAGTCGCTGGATTCAATTGGCTCGGCGTTAGTCGAAAGGCAAAATAACGAAAATAATAAAAATTTTACAAATAATTTCATTTTCAAGATAATTTCCTTTTTGGTCTTGATAATAGTTAATCATAATTAAATCAAAAGTAATTTTACACTAAGTGGTCATTTAAGCATTACGTGCAGGTGACAATGTGTATCTAGGTATATTATCGGATGGACTACCTAGATGTAACTCCATTATTTCAATCATAGCTATATCAGCCATCATCATTTTTGTGAATAAGTAGTGGTGCGGCGTGTAGGTTTGCTTATTTTCGGATAAATGGTCACAAACTTGTCGTCGTTCTATTTGACCTTTCCATGAAACGAGAGTGCAGGAGGGATTCTTCTTGTTAATTCCTAGCGATTCAGAAAGGACAGAACAGCACCATTAGAGGTTTCCCTGACGGCCGTTAGATCAAGAAATTAGCTAAAATAAAGTCATCTATAAAGAGAAAAACCAGCCGATAAGTCAGTAAATCCGGTATACTCCGGTTCGGTACTTTAAGGTGGAGTTTTGTAATGCGTGTATGTGGTGTAGAACTGGCGGGAAATGATGCAAACATTGCCCTGTTGAATCTTGAGAACGATATGTTCAGACTCCCTGATTGCCGCACTCGTAAATTGAGCCTGCAAAAAGCCGCTACCGCCCATGAGCTTAAGTATTTCCAAAAATCCTTCGCTCAGTTGGTGCAGGATTACAAAATCGAAATAATCGTTATCCGCCAGCGTCCGATGAAGGGCAAGTTTGCCGGTGGCGCTATTGGCTTCAAATTGGAGGCGGTGCTGGAATTACTGAGCGGGGTGCAGGTTATCATAATGCCGCCGACCGAAATTAAAGCAGCATTAAAAGATAGTCAGATGTACGTAGAGTTCAGCGAGACTGGTTTAAAAGGATTCCAGAAGTCAGCATTTGAAACTGCTCTGGCCTACATGAGTCAACACCTGTAGTTTTCCCGCAAGGCCAGTTTGCTGAGTATCTCTCCCTTGTGCCAAACCCGCCTTGCTGATATACCTGTTTCATTCAATTGCATCCTGCAAATGGCCGGCGAAGGAAACGCTGCTTGTTTGACAACATCACCTATTATTCGAAGCATGCTGAGCGTTTGACTGCGCAGTACAATAGTGTGTCTTTCGAACAGGTGCATGAGGACTGGCTGGAAGAAATACCGCAACAGGGTTTTGCGCTGGATATTGGTGCCGGTTCCGGTCGTGATGCACGCTATCTGGCGTCCAGAGGGTTAAGTGTTGTTGCAGTTGAGCCTGCCGGCGGCATTCGCGAGCAGGCGCAACACTATGCCGTAAATCAACCTGTTCACTGGCTGGATGACAGTCTGCCGGAACTCAAAAAAGTGTTTAACCTGTCTGCCCGGTTCGATCTTATCTTACTCAGCGCGGTCTGGATGCACATTGTGCCTTCTGAGCGGGAGCGCTGCCTGCGCAAAGTCAGTGGTCTGCTAAAAGCTAATGGCAAAATTGTTATCTCTCTTCGCCATGGTGGCGCAGGTGATGACGGGCGCACAATGTATCCGGTTTCCGCAGATGAACTGTCAGCGCTGGCAAAGCGGTTTGGATTAAGCTTCAGGCTGCTGAACAAAAAAGCAAAACCTGATGAACTTGGACGTAGCGACGTAACATGGGAAACCGTGGTACTCACGCTACCGGACGACGGCTCCGGTGCATTTCCGTTACTTCGAAATATCATCGTAAACGACAGTAAGTCGTCGACATACAAAGTCGCCTTACTCAGAACCCTGCTCAGAATAGCCGAAGGCCACCCCGGAGCGGTTATCGACCGTACCGACGGGTATGTTGTATTACCGGCGGGACTGGTGGCGTTGTATTGGGTCCGGTTATTTAAGCCTCTCCTCGATCATTTTAATCTACCGCAGAACAGCGACCCGGCTAAAAAGCCCGGATTCCTGAAAGAAGATGGCTGGGAAAAACTGGCTTCATTTTCCGGCAATGATTTGTATGTCGGGGCGAACTTCTCAGACCCTCTGAGTGCCCGTGCTGTTCATCGCACTATAAAGGATGTGGCCACCGTTATCAGAGATATGCCGGCCAGATACATCAGGCTTCCCGGCACAAAAGACAGTGTATTTCATGTCACTCTTAACCATCCCCGTGTTAAGGACTACCTGTCACTCGACGGGGCTTATTTTGCATCTGTAGGTAAATTCTATGTGCCTGAACGCATCTGGGATTCCCTTTCACGGTTCAGCGTTTGGATAGAACCGTCGCTGGTGAATGAATGGGTAGCGCTGATGGAAAGCTACATGATCAGACAAAACCGCACGGTCTCTAAAGGAGATTTACTCCTTGCACTAGCCTGGGAAGATCCTGTCAGAACAACAGCCAGAGTCAGGGGCCGCGTGGACAAGTTGCTGACGAAGGAAGAAGTGAAATGCTGCTGGTCCCGCAAGGCTATCATGATAAACAGCTACGCTGTCGATCACGCAATGCCTTTTGCACGCTGGCCTAATAACGATCTTTGGAATCTTTTACCGGCACAATCAAAGATAAATGCTGAAAAATCCGATAAGTTACCGACGAGTTTGCGGATGATGAATAGCCGGCATGTCATTACCGGATGGTGGGAGCAGGCGTGGCAGGATCAGGCTGATGAGTTTTTTATTCAGGCGAACCTGTCTCTTCCTAATTTAAGTGCCGCAAACCGCAGTTTCTCAGACGTATTCGAAGCCATGGTGATGCAACGGGACAGAATAAGAGATTTCCAGCAACTAAAAGAATGGTAGTACGGCGCGGCGTTAAGTCCTATAGTGAGCTTACTGAAGCCGCCCGAACCATGCGCCAGCGAGGGAACGATGAACGTATTCAAACACCTGTTACTACTGACTACTCTGATGTTTACTACATTTGCTCAGGCTGCTGACAACAGTAACTTTGAAAAGCTGCCGCCGCTGAAGAATTTTCAGGTAAATACTGAAAATATGGTGAGTTCCGGCCTGCCGTCAAAGCCTCATTTTGATGTGTTCAAAGCGCAGGGCGTTACCACTGTGATTGACCTGATCCCCGGTGACAGAAGTGAGGAGCGGGAAATTGTTCTGAATACTGGTCTGGCGTATGAAAATGTGCAGGTGGTGTGGGATAACCCGACGCTGGAAAATTTTCAGGAGTACGTGGGTTATATGCAACAGGCACAGAGCCGGGAAGGAACAACGCTGACCCATTGTAAACTGAACTGGCGTGGCGCTGTGTTTACCTATTTGTACCGCGTCACCCAACTGGGCGAGCCTGAAGCTAAGGCGAAGGCAGACCTGGATGCCATCTGGCAACCTAATGAAACCTGGCAGGCTTTCATCGACACCGTTAAAGCGCATTATCAGGTAAGCTGAATGCCGGGGCGCATTTCATCAAATGCGCCTTCCACATCGTCCCTTTTTTTAAGACACTCTGAAACCCGTTCCTAATCTGCCCGTAAGCCCGGTTTTCTTATCGGGGCCGCGCTGTAGTCTGAGTCTTTTACCTTACCGGACTACCTGAATGACACATTCCGCCCGTGCTTTTCTGCTTATGATTGTCACTGTCTTCTCTGCTGCTGCGCTGGCAAATAAGTCTGCTGAGGAAGAAAAGATGTCTTTGCAACTCGCTTCACAGTATTCAGATTCGATTGATATTCAAAATTACCTGGTAAGTGAAAAACTGGATGGCGTCCGGGCCCGGTGGACGGGTACAGAACTGAAAACGCGAAACGGCAATAAAATACATGCGCCTGAATGGTTTACAGCGAACTGGCCGGCGCAGGCGCTGGACGGGGAGTTGTGGACGAAGCGTGATGATTTTCAGCATATTACATCGATAGTACTGCGGGAAACGCAGGATGAACGGTGGCAGGAAGTCAGCATGATGGTGTTCGACTTGCCGGGTTCTGCAAAGCCCTTTGCTGAGCGGGTAAAACTAATCAATAAGCTGGTGGCCAGCACAAACAGTACTGCGCTTAAAGCTGTGCCTCAGGAGCAGATGGCTACTGCTGCAACTTTGGAGCAAAGGCTGGATGAGGTCGTTAATGCGGGCGGTGAAGGGCTTATGCTGCATCACAGGCAGGCCCTGTATAAAGATGGTCGCAGTGAGTTGCTGCTGAAACTGAAACGTCATGAGGATGATGAAGCAAAAGTGATTGGCTATGTGGCAGGGAAAGGCAAATATGCAGGACTGACCGGCTCGCTCATCGTGCAAAGCCGGGATGGCCTGATTTTCAAAGTAGGCAGTGGCCTGAGCGATGCCGATCGCGCCAGTCCGCCACCGGTGGGTAGTTGGATCACGTATAAATTCTACGGCAGAACACAAAAAGGGCTGCCGAGGTTTGCCAGTTTTATGAGGGTGAGGCCGGACAAGGATATGCCCTGGCAAAGTAATTTCGATTTAATTGAAAAGTAATTAAGAAGAACCTGATTGTAGATTTAGCGTGTGCATTCCGGCTCATTTGCCGGTGAAGTTTCCCGACTGAAAAAACCGCATTGATAAATATCATTTCCTAACTTATGTAGCAGTGATTTCATAAAAGTGAAAATTATACTAAAGGCTAAAGCGTGTATTTCTTGCCGGATTTATATCTGTGAGATCGCTGATAAAGGAATGAATAATGAGAGCAAGTGCACCACAACATTTACTAAGATTAAGTTATCTCGCAACATTAACAGGTCTAATTTACCAACCGGCCAGCGCGCAGGAAAATTCACAGGAAAGCTCAGCCAACAAGATTGAGCAAATTCAGGTAACAGCGCGTAAGCGATCTGAAAGTCTTCAGGATGTTCCCGTCGCGGTAACGGCGTTAATCTCTGATGACATTGAGAAACGCGGTGTGATTCAGATCCAGGATATTGCTGATCAAACACCCGGTTTCAATATTACTAATAACGGCTCGGGTAAAACAGACCGTACCGTTCAGACATTTACATTACGAGGTTTCTCCCCAAGCAGCGGCACATCAACAACTGCTTCTATGTTTATTGATGGAGTACCGGTTTCTTCAACGACGGCTGTTTCATCGGTGGGAAGTCCGGAAAGGATAGAAATACTCCGTGGTCCTCAAAGTGCCTACTTTGGGCGGAACACGTTTGCCGGGGCGCTGAATGTTGTTAATAAGTCGCCGAATCAGGAGTGGGCTGGCTCAGTCGAGGGAACATTGGGGAATTTTGATTACTACAGACTTCGCGGCGATATTGAAGGCGTTATTATCGAAGACAAGTTGTCATTCCGTCTTTCCGGAGAAACCTATGAACGGGAAGGCCCGTGGGATAATGCCGGTGAGGATGGGGGCACTCTGGGCGATCAAAAAACGACAATGGCGAATGTCTTTCTTGAGGCTACACCGACTGACTCACTGACTATCAAGGTTTTTGGCTTTGTGTCGTCTGACGATGACGGCCCCGCTGCTTCTGCGTTTTTATCTGCTTATGACATTACTGACCCGGAAGGAAATGTTGTCGTTCAGGGGCAACCAACCTGCGTTATTAACAATAACCCCTATTTTTGCTCTGTTCCGGTAAAGGCTGATCCGTTCACTTACAACACCGAGTCTACCGATGAGTTGAAAGCCCTTATGTCAGGAGTAACAGATAACCGGATTGTTCCCACGAGTATGCTGGACAATTACGGAATGAGCAGAGATTTCAAGCATGGACATATTGTTGCAGACTGGGAAATCGGAGATTTTGTACTGTCTTCACTGACAGGTTATAACAAAGAAGAATGGATTTTAATGAATGATCTCGACCATTTCGGAGCATCCTTCTTCAACTACGCATTTATTGTCGAACGGCTCATTGAAGACTTCTCACAGGAACTGCGACTGACTTACGACGGCGGTGGTGATTTCTCCGGTACGGTTGGTCTAAGTTATCTGAAGGGGGAGAATGACGGTACGCAGACACCGGTTATTTCTAATAATGTCCCTGCTGCCGTTACGCCAAGAGGCCAGAATAACGCTGAAACTTCCGGGATATTCTTTGGTGGCAGTTACGATTTTACGCAGAGTATGACGTTAAGCGTCGAGGGACGTTTGCAAAGAGATAAAATTACCGCCATCGACACGGTGACCGATTCTGAACTGGCATCTGAGAGTTTTGACAACTTCCTTCCCCGCATCATTCTCGATTACAAAGCCAGTAAAGACATGTTGCTTTACGGTAGTTACTCGAAAGGTGTGAATCCGTCAGCATTCAACTTAGGTCTGCTTGCCTTATCCGATTACGGTCGTGAGCAGGCTGCAAGTGTTGGCATTAATCTGGTTGTTGAGCCTGAAGAAGTCGACAACTTTGAACTGGGTGTGAAGGGTACTGCGGTAGATGGCTCGCTGACTTATGCGGTTGCCACTTATTTTGCTGAATGGACTAAACAAATTAACCAGGGGTATTTCGTTTTTTCTGAACCCGGCTCAGATGTCGCTTCTTCTCTCGAAGGCATTGCTAACTCGGGTAGTGTCGACCTTTATGGTGTTGAACTGGAATCTAACTGGGCGGCAACAGAAAACATCAGAATTAATTTTGCGGCAGCCTATACCGGCTCTGATATACAAAATTATACCGATGCAACATTGTCGGCTTTGTCCGGGGTTACTGATTACTCCGGAAACGAACAGCCGGCGGTTTCAAAAGTGTCGGGTAATCTGGGTGTTCAATACAACGGCTATATTGGCAACGAGTACGATTATTTCTTCCGTACTGACATTATTTATAAGAGCGGCCAGTGGACCAATCAGGCCAACTTTATGAAAACTGAGCCTGTTACAAAGGTTAATCTCAGAGCCGGCGTGACGGTGGAAAACGTAGACGTACAGGTTTACGTCAATAACCTTTTCGACAACGATGAGTATACGTCAACCTACGACTACTATGCCTTCGACCCCGCATTCTCGTACTTCAACATTAATTCAGCTGTGGTGATGGGATTGCAAACCCCCCGTACTTTCGGCGTCCAGTTTAAGTACTCTTTCTATGAATAAGCAGGAACAGAACAGCAGTATGAAATACTTAATGATTCGGGAGGTTCTGGCCTATGAACTTCGTTAAAGATGTAGCTCCGCAGCTAAGTATGAAGGTAAAAGCCGGCTTTAGTGTGGGGCAGATTGCAAAGCAATTGTTCAGGGACGCGCCGTCACTGCTTTTGCTTTATTACCTGGCCAATATAATGGGGATAGATCCCGCTATAGCCGGGGCGTCTATATTTGTTCCAAAGGTGTTTTTCGGTGCGGTATTCGATTTACTGGCAGGGGTAGCATCAGACAAATACGCACTTAAATTCCCCCGACGTCACTGGCTGTTGGTTGGTGCTATTGCCGCACCTTTTGCCATGATTGGGCCGTTTCTGTTGCCTGACATGTCTGAAACCATGCAGTCCATTTGGATATTCACGGCTTTTTGCATTTATATGGCAGTGTTCTCTACCTTCTCTGTTCCTTTTCTTGCTCAGTTCGCAGAGATGACGGATAGCAAAGAAGAGCGCACAGAAATGATGGCGTGGAAACACGCTTATGTGGGGGTAGGTTTGCTTGCGGGATCCGCAGGTATTCCTGTGCTTATCCATACCCTGGGAGGAGATCGCGCTGCTTATCTATGGTCTATTGCGCTGGTGGGCATCATTTGTTCGGTCAGTCTGCTAATTGCCTGGCATTTCGCGTCCAGTATTCCCGATAAAAAGAATGCTGCGCCTCCTATGCCGTTTAAAGAAATGACGAAGATTTTTTCAGACAGAAACTTCATCGTGCTGTGTGCCGCTGCGGTGGTAATGACTGTTGCGGCGGGCACCGGCTACGCCAGCTTTGTTTTCTTCATTTCTTACGGATTGGAACGCGCCGAACCTCTGGTTCAGATTGGGATGATGACAACCGTCATGGGATTCGCTGTGATGTTTGCTTCTCCCTTCTGGGTGGCCGTTGCAAAGGTTCTGGGTAAAAAAGGCACCTTTGTCTGTGCTGCCATTGCCCACAGCTTAGTACTCTTTACCTGGGGAACCTTTACTAACTTGCCTCCCTGGACTGATTTTATTTTCGGGTTTCTCATCGCATTGTTTAATTCCGGTTGGGGTTTGATTTTCCTCTCTTTGCTGTCTGACACGATTGCCAGTTCCAGAGAAAATAAAGGTGAAAACCGGGCCGGTATTTATTCTGCTGTATGGTCAATTATCGAAAAAGCAGGAATAGCAGCAGGGGGAACGCTGATCATTGGTTTGCTATTGTCTTTGTCGGGTTTCGATGCCGCTGCTGCTAAGCAGGGTCTTGAGCAGTCACAGGAAGCTATCACCGGGATTATCTACTCGTTTACCTTTATTCCCGGGGCGGCAAAAGTGTGTTCTGCATTAATTATTCTCTTTTTCTTCGCTCAGGAAAAAGAATTACCTGAAACGGGCGGAGAAGTTGAAAATGTCTGAAGTCGATGCAAGAACGAAATTAAAACTGGCTTTGGTGGGATGCGGACGAATCAGTCAGTCACATCTTGATGCCATTCAGTATCATGGTGACAAGGTAACACTAACGCATGTATGCGACAGTAATCATGATGCTGCAAAAGCTGTAACTGAAAAGTATGGCGGTACCGCTTTCAGTCAGTATGAAGAAATGATCGCCGGGGACGGGTTTGATGCAGTGCTGATAGCCAGTCCGAACTTCCTTCATTTTGATCAGGCTTTAACTGCGATCCGCGCGGGCAAGCATGTCCTGGTGGAAAAACCTCTGACGGAAACTGTCGATGAGGCCGGCATTCTCGCTGAGGAAGCAAAGAATAAAGGGCTTGTACTGGCCGCCGCGCATACTTTCAGGCACGGACAGGCAACATACGAATTGCTGAAGCACTTTCCTTCCTTCGGTAAATTACTTTCTGTTCAGGTATCGCAATGCGTGCACTGGGACGGGCCACAGGCTCCGTGGTGGGCTGAAAGAACGCCTGAGCAAAACCTCATTCTTTCCATGTTTGCGCCGCATCCTCTGGATTTCATTCAGTTGGTCATGGGTGATGATGACCCTGTGCGGGTTTATGCTGAAGGTGCCCGGCATCAGAGTGGCTGGCAAGGGGAAGATGAGGCGATGATCATACTCACCTATCCGCAGCGCAGGATGGTAAGTTTGCATATCAGTTACAATCAGCCTTACCTCACTGACCGCAAAATGTTGTATTTCGATAAGGGTGTGGCTGAAATCCGAAATGGCGAATGGCTGACGTGGAATGGTGAAGAGCTTTATTCTCCTCCGGCAGGCAGGGTAACAGATCCTCACTCGATGGGCGGCCACGACCTTTCCGGCTTTTTCAACAATCAAATGGATGAATTTGTTAAGGCTGTGAAAGGAGAGATGAGTTATTGTCCGACAGGTCTGGATGCAGCCAGATTGATCCGGACGCTAAACAGGGTCAGAAAGTCAGTCAGAGCTAATAGCGTTGACGCAATTGACGGGCCTCTGCCATGTTAACATTAGCAGGTAAAAGAGCCCTGATTACCGGCGCAGCTTCCGGAATCGGTGCAGCAACCGCGTCGCTTTTCCGGGCGCTGGGGGCGACTGTAACCGGATTGGATAAGCATGCAGCAGAAGACGCTTCCATCATTGAAGTTGATATTACGTCTGCGACAGCGCTGAAAGATGCATTGGACAGTATTCAGTCTGCCGGCCATACATTTGATATTCTGGTCAATATCGCTGGCGGAGGTTGTACCGGCTCTCTGGCTGAGACCAGTATGGAAGATTTTACTGCTTCGCTGGATTTAAACCTCAATGCAACGGCAGCGTTGTGTAAATGGGTTCAGCCTTCAATGATTGAGCGTGGTCACGGAGTTATTATTAATACCGGCTCAACGTTTGGTTTAACAGGAAGAGACAACAGTGTTGCTTACGGCGTGAGTAAAGCCGGGGTGATACAGTTAACAAAGTGCATGGCTGTTGACCTGGCTGACACCGGCGTCAGGGTGAATTGTGTTTGCCCCGGGCTTATCGAAACGCCGATGACATCGGTACTGTTTGAAGAAGAAGCGCTGGTGGAGAAGAAGCAAAAAAATCTGTCTTTGCATGCACTGAGGCGTGCAGGAAGACCTGAAGAAGTTGCTAACGTCATTGCTTTTCTGGCATCGGACCTCTCGTCTTATATCACCGGCGCGAGCATCCCTGTTGATGGTGGCTACACCGCCGGCAAGTGGCTGTAATTCAGGCGCCGGGCATATTTCCGCCGTCTACCGGAAGGTAGATGCCTGTAATGGACTGTGCCTGAGCGCTTGCCAGAAAAACTACCGCATTTGCGATGTCTTGTGGTGTTGCCAGACGGCCAAGGGGGCTATAAGTGCGCAACATAGCCAGCATGTCCTCTTCACTCTGGCCTTCGGTCAGGTTGCCGTTAAGCATCTCTGTTGGCACAGCACCAGGCAGAACCGCATTTACCCTGATATTGTATTGACCAGCGCTGGCCGCCGCAGTGCGGGTTGTCATCAGTACGGCTGCTTTTGAAGCGCAGTAGGCAGATGATGTCGCAGACGCTTTAATCGACATACCTGAGCCGATATTCACAATGGCGCCGCCGGTTTCTTTCATGGCCAGAATGCCTTGCTTACATCCCAGAAAAACACCATCTGCGTTGATCCGCATATGCTGTTGCCACACTTCGTAGGGCATTTCTTCAAAGGGGATATTAGGCCTGAATATACCGGCATTATTCACCACAATGTCAACAGGCGTTCCTTGCTGCCCGGCTGTGGCGAAAGCTTTTTCCCAGGCGGCTTCATCGGTGACGTCCAGTGAAATACTCGTGCACTGTTCACCTAATTTTTCCTTAAGCGCATGTAACTTATCGTCATTGATATCAGCCACGATCACGTTGATGCCTGACGCAACAAAAGCTTCTGCAATTGCCGAACCCAGGCCGCCTGCTGCACCGGTGATTAATGCGCATGAAGTCTTAATACTCATAGTAATACCTTTCAGAAAAAACCATTCTTTTGCGTACTTTCACACTACCTCATAACCACCCGGGAGCGATTGACATTTGTCATAGTGCACCTTTCTAAGTGGCTATAAGGTGATTGCAACACGGTCACCTGAACCTGCGCCTGACAAGCAGGCAAGTTGAACCTGAATAAGAAATGTAGTGGCTGCAAGCCGGCCGGAGCATTCGAATCATTTTAATTATAAGAGTGAAAAGGCAAACGCCACGAGTGAAGGAACTGAACACAATGAAACATCCCCAATTTAAACTGCGCCCCCTTGCGACGCTTTTTGTATTAATGCCGCTAACGGGTGTGACGCTGGCGCAGGAAACAGCGCCGGCTGATGATCTGGCGATTGAAAATATCACCGTAACCGCACAACGCACGGCACAGAGCATTCAGAGTACGCCGGTTTCTATGACCGCGCTCACGGCTAGCGATGTGGAGCGCATGCAGATAGACAATGCCAAAGACCTTTCACAGGTTGCGCCAAATGTGAACATTCGCGGTATTACCGGCGGTAGTGCAGGTATTGCTCCCTATATTCGTGGGGGCGGTGTAACCGATGGAGCAAATATTACTTCTGAAAACGAAGTGGGTATCTACATAGACAATATTTACCAGCCCCGCTCTGCTGCATCGTTTATTGAAATGCTGGATATAGAAAGGGTAGAAGTGCTGCGCGGTCCTCAGGGAACGCTTTACGGCCGTAACAGTTCCGCGGGTGCACTTAAGTTTATCTCAAGAGCGCCGGACGAATTATTCCGCTTTAAAAATGAAGCCGGTATTGGCCGCTGGAATGAAAAGTACGATAAATTGATAGTCAGTGGCGGCCTGAATGAGAGTGGCACTTTGCGGGGTGGGTTTAGTGGTATGTATCGCGACCGTGACGGCGGCCGCCAGTATGCTGAAACACTTCAAAAAGAAGTAGGCGCTGAGGAGTTTAAGGGCTTTCAGGGCGATTTATACTATGTCGGCGACGATTTTTCTGCACGCCTGAAGGCATTTTATACGGACTTTGAAAGTGACGGTATGTATGCCTCCGCAGTGGACATGTCCAGTATGGATAAGCCATCTGATAAATGGGAATACAGTTCAGGTAGTCTAGACCGCGTCGTGTCACCGAAAGAGTCGTTTACCAGAGATGAACAATCGGGTGTCAGTCTGAGTCTGGAAAAAGAATTGTCTGCTGATTTAATCATCACTTCGATTACCTCCTGGAATACACTTGAGGATGACTGGGGAGTAGGATTCTCCGGCGGTGTCGAGTATCCCTTCTTTGGTGAGGGCTACATTGAGCTTTACGGTCGTGATGCATATAGTGACCAGGATTCCTACACGCAGGAAATTCAGCTTCAGGGTAATGCGTTTGATGGCTTTATGAGTTTTGTTGGTGGTCTCTATTATTTTCATGAAGAAGGTGACCAGCACATTGAGTCCTCGATATATCTAGCTGATTCTTACACTGACTTTACGATAGATACCGACAGTTATGCTGCATTTGGCCAGGCGAGTTTGCACGTCAGTGATGATGTAAGTGTTATTGTTGGCGGTCGTTATACAAAGGAAAACAAATCCCTCGATGCGTCACTTTCCGGTGAAGCCGTTGTATCCGATGATGACTTCAGTAAATTTACGCCAAAGCTGGGTGTGGAATATCAGGTAAATAAAAATCTCTTTATGTTCGCCAGCTACACCGTTGGTTTTAAAGCCGGTGGATATAACGGACTGGCTTCAACATCGGAAGCTCTCGGAACAGCATTCCAGATGCAGGAAGTCAGCGCTTATGAGTTCGGTGTTAAATCGGATCTACTGGACAACCGCCTGAGATTGAACGTTGCCACATTTTTCAATGATTACACCAACCTTCAGCAACAGTCAGTAACGGCAGAGGGCGCTTTCATTACCGAAAACTACGATGCTGAACATAAAGGTATCGAAGCAGATATGCGGGTCCGGCTGACTTCTAACCTGAGCCTGTGGGCAAACGGTGTTTATCAGGACAGCGAATACACTGATACTGCCGCTACCGGCGGTGAATCTACCGGGGCTCTGCTTGGGAATCAGATGACGAATGTCTTTAAATTCCAGTATGCCACCGGTCTGGATTACATGGCTGATATTGGTCCGGGCACGTTTGCAATTGGTGCGAACGTAAACCGCAAAGCAGATATCTTCTCTACCTCTGACAATGCTGAAATCGGTCATATTCCTGCGCTGACACTGGTCGATGCTTATGCATCTTACGCTGTGGATCGCTGGAAACTAACACTGGCAGGCAAAAACCTCACCGATGAAAAATATTGGTACACAGGTTTCGGATTCGACGTAGTTCAGCCCCGGTTCATGGCCGACCCCATGACGTGGCGTTTGTCTCTGTCTTACGAGATGTAATCCGATACATCTGCAGGTGAACCACTCTGGCGCGGCCGGTTGCACTGTTGAAGGGCAAACCGGCCTTTATTGTCTCCGGCCGCGCCTCACTTACAAATATTAATGATATTACGATCTGCCATTCATCTTTTTAAATCAGAGCGTTATCTGATAATTTGACTTTTCGCAAAAATATATTGTTAATATTTTGTAACAGAGCACGTTTATTGCTTCTTGCATTGTATCGTGAATAGTCGTTTGCCAATTATCTTTCCTGAACTGTGCGGAAGATAGGGAGCCATGTCTTATGTTGCAATTATGTCATCCAACTGAATCTCCCGTGCGTCAGAATGACTGCCCGTTGTTCAAATCATTGTCGGCAGATGAGATGCTGGTACTGTCGCAAAATGCCAGACTCAGATTAATGGACAGGCAACAATACCTCTGCTTGCAGCATTCCCCTTCAGACCGCGTGTTTAATATGGCCTCAGGTTGTGCCATGGTTGAGCGGATTTCCAATGATGGCCGCCGCCAAATCCTCGCTTTCGTGTTTGCTGGTGATTTCATCGGATTATCGAATTCAGAACATTACGAATATGGGATAAAGTGTCTTACTCCCAGTACTGCTTACGAATTTAAGCGAAAGAAGCTGTATGAGCTTTCAGAAGAAATTCCCACGTTAAAGCAAAACCTGAAAAGCCTGCGTTCAATGATTCTGCAGCTGACGTTTGATCAGGTGTATCTGCTCGGTCAGCTTAATGCTTACGAACGGGTGGGCTATGCGATTTCCCATTTCCTGAAGCGTATTCCGGGTGCTACGCCTGAGCACATTGAACTGCCCATGACGCGGGCTGATATCGGCGACTACCTTGGCCTGACGGTAGAGACGGTCAGCAGAACGCTGAGCCGGCTTAAAAAAGACGGGCTGATCACCACACCTTCACCAACGTCTATCCGCATTATGGATCTTGAAAGCCTCACCAGCCTTGTGAATATCGAGTAAGTAAAAAAACTCCGGAAGAATAGCTGTTCTTTAACTATTATCAATTTCTCATTAACCGGAACGCTATAGCATTAGTGTTTTGGTTATCTGTATTTACTGCAAATTATCCCGCGACGCTGCTTCCGGTTGCTATGCCAGTTTAAGTAACCAAATTCTCTGTTTTTCAATTTGCAACATTTGTAATATAGTTATATCTATATTTTATTCGGTGTTCATTCTGTCTGAGGAGATAATATGGAGCTTTCCAATAAAACAGCCCGGGAAATCTACGAAGAAGTCAGGGCTAATCCTGCTCGTAAACGTTTCGGATTCGGCAAGAAAGCCATTCTGGTGAACATTGATTTGCAGAAAGCGTATACGCGCACAGACTTATTCAAAACCGCTTACGAAACCGATCCTAACCAGCTGGAATATGTGAATACTCTGGCGCAAAAGTTCCGCAAACTGGGCTGGCCGGTTGTCTGGACTAACGTCGCTTACATGGAATCCGGTGAAGATGCCGGTATCTGGGGCACCCGCACAGATACGCCGGACAGCTTACAAAATATCAAATTCGGCAGTGAGCGCTCGGAGCTGGACGATCGTTTGATCACCGACCCTGAAAAAGATGTGTTTTACTGCAAGAAAATGCCATCTCCGTTTTTTGAAACGCAGTTACAGAGTCTATGTGTGTGGCATCAGGTAGATACCGTGATCCTTACCGGCGGTTCTACGTCAGGTTGTATCCGTGCCGGTGCGGTAGACAGTCTTTCACGTGGATACCGTACCATTGTGCCGGAAGAGTGTGTGGCAGATAAGCACGAGAGTTTCCACTTCGCCAACCTTACTGATTTGTCGCTGAAGTACGCCGATGTGCTGGCGGTTCAGGAAGTCTTTGACTGGCTGGATAATCAGGCGGAAGGCTAAGCTGATGAAGAACGATCCGGGATATTACGACTACTGGCCTTATCATGACAGGCCGAAAATTACCTGGCCCAACGGCGCTAAAGTGGCGTTTTGGGTTGCGCCGAATATCGAATTCTATGAATTAGATCCGCCAGCCAATCCTTATCGCAAAGCCTGGCCCGGTCCGTATCCGTCTATCGGCGGATACGGGATCCGTGACTATGGCAACCGGGTCGGTCATATGCGGCAAATGAAACTGCTGGACAAATACGGGATCCGTGGCTCAATTTCTCTTTCAACTGCGCTGTGTGAACACCATCCGGAAATTATTGAATTGTGTGCTGAGCGTGAGTGGGAGTTTTTCAGTCACGGTATCTACAACACCCGTTATACCTATGGCATGAGTGAAGCGCAGGAGCGTGAGATGATCACCGACTCTATCGAAACCATCTACCGGCATACTAAACAAAAATGTGCAGGGTATCTGGCACCGGCGCTTTCCCACAGTGAGCAGACGATTGATTTATTTGCAGAAGCCGGTTCGGCGCTGTTTGGTGACGACGCCGGTTTCTACACCTGCGATCTGTTCCATGACGATCAACCAACGCCCATTAAAACCCGCTCAGGTAAACGTTTTGCGTCCATTCCTTATTCACTGGAGATGAACGATACGATCGCCTATGTGGTGAACAAAGTGGAGCCCCGCCAGTACGGCAAGATGCTGAAAGCCAATTTTGACCGTTTGTATCAGGAAGGCGCAGAAAGCGGCACCATCATGTGTATACCCACTCACAATTATCAGGTCAGTTGCCCCCACCGCCTGAAAGCGTTTGAAGAAGCGTTGGAATACATCACCGGGCACAGCGATGTATGGGTGACGACCGGGCGCGAAATTGCGTCGCATTTTTTGAACAACCACTATGACACCGTTTCAAACGATATCGCTGCGAAGCGGGGAGGCTTGCGATGAGTCTTGATGCTGAACACCTCAATTACCTTTTGCGTCGCCACGGCATGGACCACGATTTTTATGACTGGTCGATGCTGGAGAATCGTCCCCGTATCTTCTGGCCGGACGGTAAAAAACTGGCGGTATGGGTGAATGTTAACGTGCAGTTTTTCCCGTTGAATGAACAGAAAAACCCGTTGCCGGTACCCGGCGGTATGAAAATGCCTTATCCGGATCTGCGTCACTACAGTTTGCGGGATTACGGAAACCGTGTCGGCATTTTCCGTTTATTCAAAGCGTTGGATTCGGCAGGCGTTAAACCGACGGTGGCAATTAATGGTGCCATGGTTGAGCGTGCACCATACCTGATGGATTTCATTGCCGGGCGAGGTGATGAAGTGATTGCTCATGGCTGGAAAATGGATGATTTGCATCATGGCGGGCTTTCAGAGAGCGCCGAAAATGCATTGATATCAGAAACACTCAGCGTACTGCGCAACCGCTTTGAACAGCCGGTCACCGGCTGGCTCAGCCCCGGCCGTTTGCAGTCTGCCAGTACACCGTCTTTGCTGGCGAAAAATGGTATCAGCTACATGTGCGACTGGGTGAATGATGATATGCCTTATGCATTTCGCACCAATGCCGGCGGGATCACTGCCATGCCTTTGTCCAGCGAACTGGATGACTTTTTCATCATGGGCAGCAATCTGCACAGCGAAGACAGTTACGAAACACAGTTAAAAGATGCCTGCGACTTACTGCTGAATGAAGCAGAAGAGCAGGGCGGCCGTTTGCTTGCCATCAATCTGCATCCCTGGATGACAGGACAACCACACCGTATTGGTTGTCTTGAAAAGGCGCTGCAATACATTGCAGATAAGCAGGGCGTATGGTTCGCAACGGCATCAGAGATCCAACAGGCATGGCAGTCTCAACAACCGTAATTGAGTACTACCGGTAAGTTTTACAGCGGGAAAAATATGGCGAAAACGCTTTTCGAAAAAATCTGGGACGATCATCTGGTCGCCTCTCTCCCGGATGGTACATTTCTGATTTATATCGATCGGGTGTTTCTGCATGAAAGAACCGGCTCCATCGCATTGCAAAGTCTGGCCGAAACCGGCAGACCGGTTCGCCATCCTCAACAAGTGTTCTGCACCATGGACCACATTGTCGATACTTTCCCCGGCCGTGGTGATGACACGCTGATGCCATCGGGTAAGGATTTTATACAGGCCACCAGAAAAGAAGCCGCAGATGCGGGCATTACCTTGTTTGATATCGGTGATGACCGGCAGGGAATTGCCCATGTGATCAGCCCCGAAATGGGTATTGTTCAGCCGGGCATGACACTGGTTTGTCCGGACAGCCATACCTGTACGCAAGGTGCGATGGGTGCAGCAGCGTGGGGGATTGGATCTTCGGAAGCTGAGCACGCCATGGCAACCCAAACTTTGCGTATCAGCAAACCCAAACTGATGCGGGTGAACTTTGAGGGGGCAACCGGGGAAGGCGTGACAGCCAAAGACATGATCCTGCATCTGATTGGTCAGTACGGTGCCAACGGCGGTGCCGGTTATGCCATCGAATTTGCCGGCAGTGCCGTTGAAGCATTGTCTGTAGAAGGTCGTTTAACCTTGTGTAACATGGCGGTAGAGTTTGCCGCCTTTACCGGGCTGGTGGCAGCCGACTATAAAACATTTACTTATCTGAAAGGCAGACCTTATGCCCCGGAAGGAGAAATGTGGGATGCGGCGCTGGCTTACTGGCAAACGCTGGTGACTGATGACAATGCGGTATTCGATAAAGAAATTACTATTCAGGCACCGGATATTGAGCCTACGGTGACCTGGGGAACCAGTCCCCAGCATGCCTGCGGTATCTCTCAATTGATACCCGAAATGGACTGCTTTAGCAGTGACGATGCTAAAACCGCCGCAGCGCGGGCACTGGACTATCAGGGCTTGTCCAGCGGAATGGCCGTTCAGGGCCTGAAAATTGATAATGCGTTTATCGGCTCCTGTACGAATGCGCGCATAGAAGATTTACGCAGTGCGGCCAGTATCCTGAAAGGAAGAAAAGTCGCGCAGGGCGTGAAGGCGATTTGCGTTCCGGGCTCTCAAAAAGTGAAAGCCGCGGCTGAATCGGAAGGGCTGGACAAAATCTTTACCGAGTCCGGGTTTCAGTGGCGTGAAAGTGGCTGCTCTATGTGTTTCTTTGCCGGCGGTGAGCACTTTGGTGCAGGAGAACGGGTAATCTCAACCAGTAACCGGAACTTCGAATCCCGTCAGGGACCGAAAACCCGCACTCATCTTGCCAGTCCTGCAACGGTTGCGGCCAGTGCCGTTACAGGTGCTATTTGCGACCCGCGCCAGTTAAGAGATTTTAGCTAATGGAACCATTTGTTACCCACACGGGCGTTGCCGCTCCGCTACTTCAAATCAATATTGATACCGATGCCATTATTCCCAGCCGCGAAATGCGCAGGGTATCTAAAAAGGGTTTAGGTGAAGGCTTGTTCGCGGCCTGGCGATACCAGATGCCTGACTCCCGTGAACCTAATCCGGACTTTGTTTTGAATAAGCCGGAGTACGGGAATACATCGGTGATACTGGCCGGCAATAACTTCGGTTGCGGCTCGTCCAGAGAGCATGCCGTTTGGGCGCTTGCAGAATATGGCATCAGAGCGATTATTGCCCCCGGGTTCGGCGCTATCTTTTATCAGAATTGTATCCGCAACGGCATTATTCCGGTTGTACTTAAACAGGAGTGCGTTCAGGCACTGGCTGATGAAGTGAGTACTCACCCTCAAGATTCGCAGGTTTCGGTGGATCTTGAGAAGCAGGCTGTGATCAGCAGTGCGGGAAGACTCTATCACTTTGACATTGAACCCGGTCATAAAGAAATGTTACTTAAAGGCCTGGACAGCATTGGTGTTACCTTGCAGCACGTTTCAGACATCGCCGCCTATGAGTCAAAAGATAAGCAGCGCAGAGCCTGGCTGTATACAGCAAGCTAAGCAGATTAAGCAATGGCAAAAAAGCCACTGGTTATCTCCACAACCCGCGGTGTGACGTTTAGCCAGCAGGCCGGACAAACCCTGCTGGATGCCAGCATCGCCTCGCAGTTTCCGGTTCCTCACAGTTGTCACTCAGCGAAGTGCAGGCAATGCATTGTGACAGTGGCTGAGGGCACTACACACAAATTCAGGGATGAGAATCTCACACCCGGCGAGCTGGCAAGTGGTTGTATACTTGCCTGCGCCCGCACGGCTACGTCTGATTTACTGATAGAGGCCGGAGAGCTTGTCCATAAGAACATCCCGCCGGTTGTGAATATTCCTGCTATGGTGTCTGCAATCAAACGGCTTTCTTCAGAGCTTATTCTCGTCACTTTACAGTTGCCCATGTCGGCCCGTTTTCATCATCTGGCAGGACAACATGTTGCTGTTACAAACAGCGACGGCATACGGCGGAATTACTCTATGTGTGATGCGTCCCCGCAAGACGGGCATATCCGTATTCTGATCCGCAAGCATGAAACCGGACTCATGAGCCGCTACTGGTTTGAATACGCCGCGCAAGGTGATCTGCTAACCCTTGAAGGCCCGTCCGGTAGATTCGGCGAAAACATCGCCCGCTACAACAGGCCGCTGTTCATTGCAGAAAAAGAGGGGATTGCTCCGCTTCTAGCCCTTAAAGCGTCTGTTAATACAACCGGTTTACCGTTGTTCTGGCTGGGAGCGGGTAAAGGCGAAGTGTACAACGCAGGAAGTGAATTTGACGGACTCGCTGAGTCACACATACAGTGTTTTGCAGATTTCAGCGAAACGTCTATGCAGGCAATGCAAAATACACTGATAAAAGAGACTGACTGTTCTTCAGTTGATGCCGTGTACGTGTGTGGCAGCGCAGCCTTTCTAAAGCAGATTAAAGCGTTGCTAAAACGGGAGCCCTTCAGAGGACTCCCTGTGCACACAGAAGTCTTTATTCCGTCAGGCCCGCGGTAGATTGCAGATCCCGACGGTCATTATCCGGCAGGAATTACTTAACCGGCGCAGGAGTTTGTTCCAGCGCGTAATGCTCAAGGCTGGAAAGACTGGGATCTTCCCATTTTTCCGGCGCAGAGAAGTATTTTGCAAAGTGCTTCTTCGCATAGGCACGGACCGGCTCTGACAAAATAGAATCATCATGGTACGCACCCATGGTGCAGTCGTAATAAATATGACCTTCAGCCTGCCCCATTAACATCCACGGAAGCCATGGTGTAATGCGTGACCAGCAACCGCTGTACGTGATGCTGGTTTGTGAGGTGTCAGCCAGTTCGTCGCGGTTAATCACATAAGTAAACATTTCTGAGACGCGGTTCATCTTACCGGCAGATTCACGGGGCCACTTCTCCGGTTGCAAGGCAGACGGATAGAAAAGATGAATAGGCGTGCGCAAAAACACAGTATTGTTCGGCGCTTCCTGCCAGTCGAGTAACAGAGGGATCTTCGGGGGTTTTTCTTTATTCAAGCCACCGTAAGACGGCGGTTCAGGGAAGAAAGGCGCAATATGATGATTGAACGGATCGTTGGCAATGGGCACAACCTTTACGGTTTCGCCGGTATAAGGGTTATCAAACGTTTCAAGCACCTCGCCGGTTTTCAAATCTGTATAAAAGCCGACTTCCCGCAATAACTTCTGATAACTGCCATTGCCTTCATCAACAAGGCGGGCAACGGAAAAGCCCTCAAAACCAAATAATGGTTTTACCTTTTCCCCTTCGCGAACTCCGTTAACTGTACCTTTGAACCAGCCAAACTTCTCTTTTCCAAAATCCAGATCACCCATCAGACGCGCCCATGCATCGCGGTTCCACAGATTATCTTTATATTTAAGTGATGAATAATCCACTGAGGAGGACGCATCCCCCGGCGTTACCGCAGCACCGCATCCCGCTGCCACACCTGCAAATCCGGCGCCCAGCGCTACTTTTCCGGCAGAGCTTAAAAACTCTCTTCTGCCGGTATTGTGCTTATTGTTGTTGTCTTGCATGAACCATTTCCTCCTGATTATTTATGTTGTCTGGATTTTGAATCGCAAAATGAAAGCTAGCATGAAGCTAAAGTCATATCAATATATCAAACATGTGTTAGCATAAATCAAATTTATCAGGGAACCTGAGCATGGCAGCATTTCCGAAAAAGCGACTCCACTCACGAATAGGTACGTTCCGGCAGCTTGAAATACTGATTGCGGTAGAACGTTTTGGTGGGATCGCTGCGGCAGCGAAGAACTTGCATTTAACCCAACCGAATATTTCTATGCAGATGAAAAAACTGTCTGAAGGCATCGGCATGCCTATGTACGAGACGGTAGGCAAGCGCCTGAAATTTACCTTCGCAGGTAAGATGGTGCTTGAATATGCGAAAGAGATTTTTGCCTGTACAGACAGACTGGAAGTGGCCTTAAACGAACTGGAGAATATCAAAAGCGGAGAGTTGAGCATCGGCGTCGTAACGTCAGCTGAGTACTTTATCCCGCATTTGCTGGGGCCGTTCTGCCGCCGCTATCCGAACATCACAGTCGCCATCGAAATTGGTAATCGCGGACGCATTCTCGACCGTCTTACCCGCAATCTTGATGACCTTTATATTTTTGGACAGCCGCCTGCACTGGAGAACACTGCCAGTGTTCAGCTCGGCGTTAATCATCTGGTGGTTATCGCGCCTTCTTCCCACCCCCTGGCGTCCCGCCCGAGTCTGAGCTGGGAAGACATTGCCGCTGAGCAGTTTATTTTGCGTGAAGAAGAAGCCGGCATCAGACAAATTATAGATGCACAGCTGAAAGAGCGCGGGCTGGCCATTAACCGTCGCATGACTATCGCCAGTAACGAAGGCATCAAACATGCTGTACTAGCCCGCATGGGGCTGGCGATTGTACCGGCATTAAGTTTGGATGAGGGTCAAAGTAAGCAGCTCGTGAGGTTGCCCGTTCAGGGATTTCCGCTGGTGGATCACTGGCACGTGGTTCACCGTACCGGCAAGGTACTGTCTCAGGTGGCAGAGCTGTGCAAGCAATACATTCTGAATGAAGGGCTGGGCATGTACCGGGAGGCAACCCGTTACTGGGAAGCCAATAATCAGCCGAAATTGCCCACCCGCTAAAAATGCTTACTGCGGCATAAATGCGGCTTTGTAATCCGTCAGAAAGTCTGCAGCAGAGCGGGGTGGCCGGCCAAGCAACTGCTCAATTGTACCGGTAATGTGAGTGACACAATTATTAGCCAGCGCATCCAGTTCTTCACACACAGCGTTAACCCGCCACCCGTCGTTAATCACGTTACTTAATACTGCTCTGTATGTCTCAAGTGGCATGTCTTTGTAAGTAATTTGTCTGCCCGTTGTGCAGGACAATAATGCAGCAATAGTGCTGAACGATAACAGTTCCGGTCCGGTAAGATCATAGCTCTTATTTTCATGGCCGCTTTCAGTCAGTACCTTTGCGGCGACTTCAGCCACATCTCTGGCATCGGTAACAGCCACAACGCCATTGCGAAGAGGAAACGATAATGTGTCAGCCGTGGTAACACCTCTGGCACAGGTCAGCAGCATCTGGGCAAAGAAAGTCGGTCTTATCATCACCCAGTTGAGGCCCGAGGCTTTAATGTACTTTTCAGACTCAACATGCATCGCCGGAATGGGCTTATCGGAGGCCTCCAGAGATTCCATGGAAGACTGCTTCACCAGCAGGGCAACCCCGCATTTAACGGCCATGTCTGTGATTTGTTTTTCCAGTGCCAGTTGCGACTCGCTGTTACCCAGAAGCAGATAGACTTTTGAGACCCCTTCAAAAGCTGCGGCAAGCGCTGTTTGATCGAAGATTTCTCCTTCGACAATTTCAACGTTATCACCGAACAGATCCCGGGCTTTATCAGCCTGACGGACCATGACTTTCACTGCCGCCTGTTTTTCCAGTAATGCCTGCACCACGGCTTTGCCTGTTCGGCCTGTTGCGCCAAAAACCAGAATCATAGTGTCACTCCTTCAATCAAAACCGCGGATGCACAGGCAGCCTGCCAGTCTTTTAAATATTATAAAGAGATAACATTATACTAAATAGGGTTAATTACCAACCTGTTCTCAATCTGACATTTATCATATCGGGATAAAAAACCGGCCAATAGAATGAAATTATGGGCAAACACCACACATCACCGGGGCGGTAATGACATTGAAAATCGGGGTCTTATTCATATTTGTCATTCTAATGATAACGTCCGTCCGGTCCGGATGTGCGGCGGCAGAAGAGTGGCCCGGTGAAGCTCAGCGTGAGCTGGTGAAATCCCGCCAGCAGTCCTTTCCGGTAAACAGCTATGTGTATGACACAGAATGGTTTTCACCGCTTGAAGAGGTTGCAGGCAACAACCGCTATCCGCTCCCCCGCGCATTGAAAGACAGTGCGCAACACCGTAAAGCCGTGGCGCTGGCGAAACAGCACGACAGCTATGCGCTGCTTGTCTGGCAGCATGGCGTAATTACGCTGGAGTATTACGGTAGCGGCTTTTCGCGAAGCACGCTGTTTGATACGGCGTCTATGCACAAATCTGTGGTTGCGTTGTTATTCGGTACCTTGCTGGATGACGGTCTTATAGACTCAATTGATGATCCGGCAGAAAAGTACCTGCCTGAATTGCTGGGCACCAAAGCCGGAAGTGCCCCCGTCCGCTCTATGCTGGAAATGACCAGTGGCATCAAAACGCCTTTATTTGATAACCCTACCGATAACCCGTACACCTTTGCTTATTTTGGCAACGATCTGCATGCCGCCTTTGCCCGCTGGCCGGTGCCGCTGAAACCGTATGAGGAATTTCAGTACGCCAATGCCAACACCCAGTACCTGGGCTGGATCATCGAAGCCGTGACCGGGAAGCGCTATGCGCAGTACTTGTCTGAAAAAATCTGGCAACCGGCAGGCGCATCTGCAGCAAAGGTCTGGCTGGACAAACCCGATGGCAGCGCACGTATGGCATGTTGTTTACAGGCAACCGCTGAAGACTGGCTGCGCACCGGAATCATTCTGGCGCAGGGGGGCCGCATCAATGGCAAGCAACTGGTTTCTGCAAAGTGGACCACGCAAATGATGGCGCCGGGCACTATTTTTCCCAATTATGGCTGGCAGGTGTGGCGTGGTAGTCCGCACAATCCTGCCCGCATTTATGGCAAAGACATACCTGCGGTCATACCGGCCGAAGCGCCATTTGCCGCAGACGACACTATTTTTTTTGACGGTTCGGGAGGACAACGGGTTTACGTCAGTCCTTCACAATCCATGGTTATCGTGCGGATTGGTCGTCCATCAAAAACCTGGGATGACAGCGCGTTACCCAACATTCTGATGACAGCAAACAAAAACAATAATGGCTGATCCATCTTTCTTTTAACTTTTGAGGCAACAAAACAAATGAAAATAAACAGACGGGATTTGATGAAAGGTGCGCTGGCAGCGTCAGCCCTTTCAGTCGCAGGAAAAATACAGGCAAAAGAGGCTGAGAAAACACAAGTCGTCGTTATCGGCGGCGGGTTGTCGGGCCTGAATACCGCACTTCTACTTAAGGATGCCGGTATTGATGCCATTGTGCTTGAAGGATCGGACAGAGTGGGTGGCCGGGTATATACCGCTGATGATGTGGAAACGCGGCCAGAGTATGGCGCCAGCCAGATTGGCCGCTCTTATGCCAGGCTAATTGCGTTGTGTTCGCGTTTTAACCTCAAGCTGGTGCCTGAGCATCGCCATCTGATGCCGATGTCGAACTACATTGAAAAAACGTGGATCAAATCAACGGAGTGGGAAAACTCGCCACTGAATAAAACCGTGGGTAAAGAGCGCAAGATCATTCCGCCCCTTTTAGGTTCTAAATTGCTGATTGAAGCCAATCCGCTGGAAAATCTGAACGACTGGCTCGATCCGAAAAATGCCGGCTACGACATTTCAATCGGTGAATTACTCAGACAACGCGGCGTGTCGGAAGAAGCCATTAAGCTGGCTTCTGCAACCACAGACATGCAGAACGCATCCGCACTGGGCATGCTTCAGGAGAAAAACCGCACCTTGTTTGATGCATCCTTTGGCGGCCAGAAACTTGAAGTTATCGACCGGCCTTATGGTTTTGAGAACAAGAAGGGCGAGCACGACGGTCTGGCTCAAATTAACAATATTGAGGGTGGCGCATCACGTTTGCCTGAAGCGATGGCAAAAGCACTGGGCGACAATGTACGCATGAATAAAATTGTGCGCCAGGTCGACATGAATGAAAAAGGCGCGGAAGTGCGTTGTATGGACGGCAGCCGTTTTCAGTGTGACTACGTGGTTTCTGCTATTCCGTTCTCAACACTCCAGTACGTCAATATTTACCCTGAAGTGGCAGGCCGCCAGGAAGAAGGTATTTATACACTGAACTATGTCGATACCTGCCGCGCGTTCGGCATCATTGAAGAGCCTTACTGGGAAGAAGATGGCATTGAACCTTCGTTCTTCAGTGACGAAACCGTGCAGATGTTCTGGGCACTGGAAAAACGCCCTGACGAAGATAAATCACGCTTCATGGTGGTGTTTACCGATAACGCTGCATCGCGGATGGATCAGATGTCGAAAGCGGATGCGCTGGCCCTGATTGAGTCGGAGATAAACCGCATGCGCCCGTCTACCAAAGGCAAACTGAAGTTCCTCGATATTTATGGCTGGAAGAACGACCCGCTTATTCAGGGCTGCCGGCACATGTACACCCCAGGGCAGGTTAACCGCTTTGCGAAAGAAATGATTGAGCCGCATCACCGCATGCACTTCGCCGGCGAACATACCCGTCGTGTGGATTTTGGTATGGAGTCAGCCCTTGAATCCGGTGAACGCGTGGCGTTTGAAATTCTGTCCCGCGCATAAAGAGAGGTAGCAATGAAGAAGGTATTGATCAGCACTTTTCTTTTGCTGTTGTCCGGCTTGCTGCAAGCCAATGTGGCATTCGCTGATGAGGCGCAGGTAAAGAAGGGCAGGCAACTGTTTATGCTTTGTCAGGCATGTCATGCCTACACAGAAAATGCGGGTATGCGGGTTGGTCCTAACCTGGCCGGCATTGCGGGCAGTCAGGTGGGGCACGACGAAGCATATGCCTATTCTGCTGCATTGAGCGGAGCCGGTTTCAAATGGACAGACGACAAGCTGGATGCGTGGCTGCAAAGCCCGGTATCTGTTGTGCCGGGTACTCAAATGGCCTTTGCAGGGTTACAAAACCCTGAGCAGCGCGCAGCGTTAATCGCATTTCTGAAAACGCTCTAGCACACAACATCCGGCGGCATTCGTGCCGCCTGATAGTTAAATAAAAGGTTATGCAAAATATAAAAATAATAGATTTTTTCCTGATTCAGGGAACTGTTAAATTTAAAAAGGCATAAAGCTAATACAATAAGATTTGGAGGAGAACTATGCGTCCACACGTAGAGATGATTGATGAGAAAGATCTCATCTGGCACCCGGCCGAGCTGGTTGGTGCAACCGGTACTGCACGTCAGCGTAACCTGTCTTACGATGAAGAAGACGGTTCAGTATCTGCCAAAATTATGTTTGATACAGACTGGTCACGTCCCGCTGGTGTTCATGTCGCCCAGACCGAGTGGTACGTGCTAAGCGGTGAAGTGAAAATTGGTGACGAAGTGCTTATTGAAGGTGGTTACTGGTGTACCCCTCCGGGCGTAGTTTGTCCTGAACTTCACGTAAAGCCCGGCACAGAAATTCTGTATTTCCGTGAATACGGTACATGGGAATTTGAAGCGACTACTGAGCAGAAAGATTTTGTCCGCGAAGATCAGGAACTGGTTATCAAGCACAGTAACCTGATGGAATGGGTACCTGTTGAAATTGGCAGTCCCATGAACTTCGAAGCAGGCGGTACACCGGTACCGGGTCTGTTCATTAAACTGCTGTTTATCGATAAGAAAACACAGTTTTATACCCGTCTTATAAAAGCAAAACCGGGCTGGGTAGAGCATCCCCTTGCTCACCACCCGTGCTATGAAGAAGCCTACACGCTGGAAGGCACATTTGAGTTTAACTTCGGTGAGCAGTGGCCGGGTGTCTATTTCTTCCGTCCTGCGCTGGTGCGTCACGGCGACTTTGCGGCAGGTCCGAACGGCACTACCTGGTTGCTGCGTTGCGATGGCCGTCTGGTTGACTGGTATACTGATAATGCGAAGATGGAAATGCATGGCGACCCTGTGAACTGGGGCCCTGACTTCCCCGGAACGCAAGATCCTGTTCCGCTGCAACCTGTTCGCTCGCGCTCTGTAGGACCGATGAAAGACCCGTACTACACGTAAGCTTCCGCTGTTGTTAATCGCTAAAGAAACCACGCTTTGACCGCGTGGTTTTTTATTGCCTGTTGTTTGCTGCACCGCTCCGTCTGCTACCGGAAGTCAGTGAAATTTATCAGTAAATTTTCCGGGCTTCCGGCTATACAGTATGTCTATAACAGATTAATAAATTGATTTAGGAAAGCTATTTAAAAGCCCATAAGATGATTTTGGTCAATAAAACAACACATCTACGGGAGACGCCATGAGCGTACACAATCATGATGAACTGGAAGTCATCGGCCTTGTAAATCATTTTCCTGCTGCGGTAGGTAAGGCCCCTTCAGGCATCGACTTCGATGCAGATTATATCCGCTCGTCAGCACATCTTCAGGAAGCCGCAGGCTACGACAGAGTTTTGATCGCAAACGCGGCCACCATGCCGGAGAGCTTTGCAATCAGTGCTTACCTGGCTTCTTCAACAACCTCGCTGAATTTTTTAATGGCACACCGCCCGGGCGTCGTGCCGCCCACCGTGGCAGCCAGACATATCGCCACCATCGACCGTCTGAGCAAAGGACGTTGTGCTGTACACATCATCGCCGGCGCTGATGACAGGGAAGTGCAGGCTGACGGCTTATTCAACACCAAAGACGAACGCTATCTGATTGCCGCTGAATACGTGGAAGTGATGCGCAAAATGTGGTCTTCAGAAAAGCCTTTCGACTTTGACGGCGAATATTACAAATTTCGTGGTGCGTTTGCCCGCGTCCGTCCCGGCAATGGCGCAGTACCGGTTTACTGGGCCGGCACATCCGATCTGGCCCTCGATTTATGTGGCAAATGTGCTGACGTGTATGCCTTCGGTGGTGACACCTTTGACCGTGCAGCTATGCTCACCGGAAAAGCCAGAGCAGCGGCTGCCAGATATAAACGTGAAATCAGTGTGCTGATGACCATCGTGGTAATTGCCAGTGACAGCGAAGATGCTGCCTGGGAACGGGCTGCATCATTGTACGAGAAAGTGGTGGCGCAGCGTGAAAATGGCGACATCGGCATTGTCGGCGATCATGAGAAAGCCGGTGATGAGGCGGCTTCCGGGGCATTCCGCAGAATGCTGGACCAGGCAAAAAGCGGTCACCGTCTTGACCGGTGTCTCTGGACCGGCCTGAACAAGGCATACATGGGACGCGGTAATAACAGTGTGCTGGTGGGTACCCCTGAGCAGGTGGTAGACAGCCTGATGGAGTATCGCCGTCTGGGTGTAGACCGCTTTCTGCTGCGTGGTCCTGATCAGGATAACGATGCCGGCTTCATTGGTGAAAAAGTGATTCCGCTTCTCAAACAAACGATTGCAGAAACAATGCAATCCGTTGCAGCAAACGAAAACTAATTCGGTTTCAGACCCGACATTTATCAATTTCTGACACTGCCATACCTAATAAGATAACAAATGAGGTTTGCCTATGGTGGTTCAGACAGCTCTTTACAACACAGTCAAAGCAGTATCTTGACCACCGCCGGTCTGCTCCATTACCAGCACACAAAGATGTGTTTTAACCGGTGGATTATAAAACTACAACAACAAGGTTAAATCATGGAAAACAAGGCAAACGCGAAACTCAATAGCATCACAAAAGGGATCCTCAGTCTGGCCACATTAGCCGTTAGCGGTCAGGTCTGGTCGGAAGAGGCTGCTTCTCAGTCGTCAGGCGTGGAACGTATCGTCGTTACCGCTAAAAACCGTGCCGAGCCGCTACAGGAAGTGCCGCTGGCGATTAATGCATTCTCAGAAGAAGAATTACGCAATAACCAGATAAACGAAGTCCGCGATCTGCAGGACATTACCCCGAACCTCTATCTGGCCGGCGGCAACAGAAATGATCCCACCGCAGTGGGTATGCGGGGTCTGACGCCAAATACCTCTGATGAACGTTATCAGGGCGTGTCGTTCTTTCTCGACGGCATTCCGTTAAGTGGTCAGCTGGCATCTTTCGGCTTTATCGGCATTGACCGTATCGAAGTCATAAAGGGGCCGCAAGCAGCCAGCTTTGGCCGTGCAACATACAGCGGCGCCATAAATTTTGTTACTGCAACACCTGATGCTGATGAAACCGAAGGTGAGTTCCGTGCGTCTGCCGGTACTGTTTCCGGCGGTGCTGACAGCAGTTATTCTGTGGCAGGCTCAATTGAAACCCCTTTAATTGAAGACAAGCTGTGGCTGAATGTGGGGGCGACCAAATTTCAGAACGGTGGTGTGGCGGAGGCTACCGACGACGGTACATCTATTGGTCGTGAGCGTTCGGAAATTGTTACCGCGCAGTTGTATTACGCACCGTCAGATACACTGTCTGTGAAGTTCAGAACCATGTATTCCCATGATGAAGATACCGGTCAGCTGGCGGTTATTCAGCACCCCAGAGACTGGGTGGAAAGTGGAGCTGACCTTATCACTCTGCCCCGGGCAAGCGGTTCCTTTTATCCGTCAGTGGTGCCAGACCCTGATACCGGCACAATTGCCAGCTTCGGCGCGGCGGGAACGGCCAGAGACCGTTATTTTTCTTCTCTGATTGTCACCAAAGATATTGCTGATTACCGTCTGGTTTATAGCGGGGGTTACTACAAAAGCGAAGACGACAGAGATGCCGCATTCTCAACCCGTGCGTATCTGTCTGGGCAGGACCCGGTATTCGGCGATGTGGTGGGCACCGACGAAGTCAGCCTGACGTTCTATGCAGGCTTTACTTACCCGTCACGGGAAATATTTAAGAATTCCAGCCATCAGTTACTGTTACTTTCACCCGATGCACAGGATTTACGCTGGCGCGCCGGTCTGTATTACTTTTGGGAAGAAGACGAAACCCAGTTTACGTCTCTGGCGAGTGACGTGAACCCTTCAGGTACTGCGCGGGTGGATGAAATGCAGAACTATGCTGCGTTTGGCGGTCTCGATTACGACATCACTGATCAACTGATGTTCAGTGCTGAAGGCAGGATTGCCACAGAAAAAGTTATCTACAACGCCTGCCCGCAATGCACCACGCCGATGCCTGAAGAGGGCAGCAACAGTTCCACTGACTTTTCTCCGCGGCTGACACTGACTTACAAACTGTCAGAAGACAACATGATTTACGGTTTGTATTCATCAGGCATAAAAAGTGCGAGGTTAAGCCGCGTTGTGATTGATGGCGTTCCGCAGGCCATTGCGGCAAAACCTGAAGAGCTGGATAACTTCGAACTTGGTTCTAAAAACCAGTTTTTGGACGGCAAAATGATGCTGAATCTGGCGGCCTTCTATCAGGATGTGTCTGATCAGCAACTGACCAGTTCTAATAACCTGGAAGTGGGCGATCAGATAGTGCCGCTGACTTACGTTGATAACGTGGGTAACTCTGAAGTGTACGGTTTTGAAGCAGAGAGCAAGATAGCCGTTACGGACAACTTGTCTTTATCTGCCTCAGTGGGCTATGCGCACCATGAATTTGTAGACAGCGATCCGTTTGTTATGTCTGCCACGTCTGCATGGGGCTTTGAAGGAGAAAGCGGCGACCCGGTTTCTCTGAACGGCAAAACCCAGACCAACGTGCCGCGCTGGAACGGCAGACTGGCAGGAGAATACTTCGTGCCGGATGTGTACAACAACATGAGTTTGTCGGTCCGTGTTGACGGTAATTATCGCGGTGAGTTTTACGCGGATTTATCAAACCTTGTCACTGTTGAAAGTGCATGGACCTTCAACAGCCGTATCACTCTGGCAGACGATATTCTCGATATCTCACTGTATGGCCGGAATATTTTCAACCAGAACCGTGCTATCGGAACCGGACTGGCGGGCGGTTCTGCGCCTTGTGTGTTCAATGAAAATAATACTGCTTTGTACGGCAATAACCAGTTGTGCCTGAGTATAGCTGCGCCACGTCCGGCAGAATTTGGTGTCGAGGTAGGCTACAAGTTCTGACAATTCACAGGAGGGCTTGTATGAATGTTGTTGCCGGCCCTCCTCAAATACATGCAAGAACAGAATAATAAAGGGGAACAACATGGCAAATGCGCAAGCAGAAAGTCCGGGGGCTGACGGTTCAGCTGTACAACCCGATCGCATCCAATACAAAACGTTCTATTCAACCGGCGGACGGTTAACTATCGCCGCCCTGATCATTACCGCTGCACTCTGTACCATGGACAGAATGGTGTTATCGATGGTGGTTGATCCGTTACGGGCTGACTTAGGCCTCACAGAAACCCAAATCGGCGTGTTACAGGGCTTTTCCTTTTCTCTGCTTTTCGCTGTTTGCGGCATCCCTCTGGGATTAATGGCAGATCGCCTTGCAAGGAACAAATTACTGGCCTTTGCGGTGTTAACCTGGAGTGGCGGCACACTGGCCTGTGGCCTGGCAAACAGTTTCGAGTCTTTGTTTGTGTTCAGAATGCTGGTGGGAGCGGGCGAGGCAGCACTCTGGCCTGTGGCCATATCTTTGATTGGCGATTTGGCCCCGAAAGCCTATCGCGGCATGCTGATAGGCGGATTGATTGTCGGGCAATTGTTCGGCGGCAGCTTTTCACTCATTGTTGGCGGGCAGGTGCTGGAGTCGGTGACCGCCGGCAGTCTTACACATTTACCTGTCATTGGTTCCTTTGAGGGCTGGCGCTTTCTGTTTATCTTGTATGGCAGCTTCGGTACCCTGGCTATTTTACTGCTGCTAACCGGTAAGGAACCGCCAAGGGAAATCGTCTCTGAAGCAGCGTCAAAGAACCCTTTCAGTGGTCTTCGTGTTTTTTATGATTTCTTCAGGGCCAACTGGAAATCGGTGGGTTCTCTCTACATACTGACAATGGTGGTTGCCGTTGTGCAGTATTCCGGGTTCGCCTGGAATGTGCCGCTTATGCTCCGCCGGTTCGATATCGGACCACAGCAAGTGGGTCTGATCATGGGCATCATGTCTTTTGCAGCCGGTGCGGCGGGCTCGCTTGCCGGCGGATTTGCGGCAAAGAAAACCGGCAAAAGCCCGGTGAACCGGTGCAACGTGATTATTTTCGCTTATTGCATTTGCATCAGTTACGGTCTGATTGCGTTTAATCCTGCGCTTTATACCACTGTGTTTCTTATTGCTATTCCGTCGGTGCTGCTTGCCATGGCGGGGGTAATGTCTCTGGTTATTTTGCAGGATATTGTTCCTTCTAATATGCGCGGGGTAGCGACATCAGTGAACCACCTTTTTGCCAGCCTGATTGGCGCATCCATTGGTCCGGTACTGGTGGCCATGCTGACCCAGCATGTGTTCAAAACTGACGATATGGTTGGTGTTTCTCTGGGGCTGGTGGTAGGTCCTGCTATGGCGCTCGCGGCTTTCTTTGCATTCACCATCAAAAAAGAAATCGTGAAAAAGTACGACGGCATGGAAGCGTCTGTGGCTGATATGGCGAAACCGGTAAAAGGATAAAAAATGCATTATTTACTGAAATGGCTTTTAGCCGGTCTGGCAGTGTTGTTTATTTCTGCAGCCGCCATCATTGGATCTATGCGTGCCGGATGGTGGAATCCTTCCCTTGAAGAGGTAAAGGCAAAGCATGCCGGTGCACCGTCAGAGTTTATTAAAACAGGTGATGTTACCCTGCATGTTCGTGATGAAGGGGAGGGGCCGGTTGTCATTATGCTTCACAGTTCAATGACTAACCTGCGTATCTATGATGGCTGGGCGGAGGCGCTGAAAACCGGTTACCGTGTCATCCGGATAGACTGGCCACCTTACGGATTATCTGATGATCCTGAACCTTCAAAGGGCATGCCTGGTGTGGTTACGCTGCTGGAACAGTTCGTTAAGCAGCAGAACATTTCTGAGTTTACTCTGGTGGGCAGTTCCAGCGGTTCAACGATTTCAGTGTTATATGCTGCGAAACATCCTGAACAGGTGAAAGCACTGGCGCTCTCTACATTGCCATTGTCTGCACCGCCTACCTCTGAGCCTCCTTTTCTGGTGGATTTCTTTCAGTATATTCATCAGAACTGGACGCCGGGTTACTTACCGGAGGCCTATTTTTCGGCATTCCTCGGCTGGTTGTATGGTGAGCCTTCCAGGCTGACACCGGAAACCGTACGCTGGTACTACGAAACCAACAACATTCCGGGTAAGTTCGCACTGGTGAAGGCCTATTATGAAGCGAATCTGTCTGCGGTGTGGTCGAAAGGTGCGAAAGAAGAAGCTTCACAGGTCACTGCGCCGATCCTTTTGCAATGGGGCGACAGGGACGCGGTATTGCCGGAATATCTGGTGGAAAAAGCTGTGGCTGACTTTCAGAGTACACAAGTCGAGGTGATCCACTACGACGATGTGGGTCATTACCCCATGCTGGAACTGCCCGGAAAAACCGGTGAAGATCTGAAAACATGGCTCGACGGGGTATATCAGAGAAAAGGTCAGGACTGACTGATTTTTTTCAGTGCCGCAATAAAGGTTTTTTCACTACGGGAGAGCAGTGCCTCAGCGCGCCAGAACAGGCCGACGGGGCGCATGTAAGCGGTCTCGCCGAAATCAATTTTGATGAGCTCTCCCGCATTGATTTCATCGGCATATTCTCTGTGATTGCCCATTGAAACCAGGTCGCAGTTCAGCAGGCAGCCTTTCATCAGCAGAAAGGACGAGGTGCGCAGGCCGATCTGGGGGCGGGGAAGGTTGTGCATATTAAAAAGTTGTTCCCAGCGTTTATACATCACAGGGTTATCCGGCACTATCCACCGTGCTCTGGTTAAATCTTTGAGGGAAGGCTTGCCGTTTTTCAACAGCGGATGATTAGCCCTGAGCAAAATGCTGGCGCCTTCTACAGACAACTCTACAAAGGTGAGTCCGTTCATATCCAGGTCCGGTGCTTTAGAGCCCAGCGCCATTTGCAATCGCCCTTCCCGTACCCGTTCCAGCAGTTCATGAAAACTACCTTCTTTAACAATCACCTGAACATTCGGATCGCTGATTGCCAGCATTGAAATAGCCATGGGCAAGCGGTTTACCGTGAACATGCTTTCTGTCCCGAGGGTGAGCTTTTCTTCGCGCCTGTTACGCAAAGAATTGATGGTTGCCAGTGCCCGGTCCCGCTCAGTCATGATGATCCTTGCATGGGGCAGCAGTTCTTCTCCCTGGGCAGTCAGATATATTCCTCTGGAACTTCTTTCAAACAGCTTTATATCCAGCACATCTTCGAGCATCTGGATACTGCGTGACAAGGACGGCTGGGAAATAGCCAGCGCTTCAGATGCTTTGTTAAAACTCCCTAAGTCGGCCACGGTAACAAATCTGCGTAACTGGCGGATATCCATATTCTTGCTCGCTGCATTTGATATAAGTGTATGACTTATCCTGCTATAGAATAATTCTATAATCAATACGTATTTTCATATAGAAATATTATACCCCTGTCTCTAAGGTAGCTTAATCCGGAACAGATCAGGGAACCCGTTATGCCAGCTATTGAGCGGTACAACATCGCAATGTGTAATGCGCCTGTCAGGCCTGCTTTCAATGCAGACGGCACGCTCTGCAACAAGAAACTGCAAGCTAATATCGCGCAGTGCTGCGCACGGATAAAGCATGCGGCAGAGTGCTACAACGCTAAGGTGGTTGTGTTTCCTGAATTCACCTTTACCGGCTATCAGCAAATGGACTATGAGGGTTGGCTGAAGGCATCAGTCACTATGCCCGGTCCCGAAACAGAGGCATTTGCTGAGGTGGCTGCTGCCACCGGCACTTACGTTGTTATCCAGGCTGCTGAAACCCACCCTGATATTCCCGGCAGATACTTTTTGTCGTCCGCATTACTTACACCTTCCGGTGAAGTTGGCATGGTGTACCGGAAAAATTACGCCATTTCCCTGCGCACCAGTCCGAATGATGTATTCACTCAATACACGCGGGTATTCGGGGAAAGCGGTTTTTTTCCTGTGTATGCCTGTGAACTCGGAAACATTGGCATGCTGATAGGCGCTGAGCCTCACTGGCCGGAAGCTGTGCGCAGTCTTGCCTTAAACGGCGCTGAACTCATTGTTAATTCTGTGGCTTCCCTGACCGGTGTGGATTATATGCAGCGGGAGGGCGCTGCCAGTGTAAGAGGCGTAAGAGCATTCGAGAATCAACTGTATTTCGCCATGGCGAATGTGCAGGGGGAGCAGGCGGCCGCATCAGCCTGTTTCGATTACAACGGCAAAAACATCGCTGTTGAAGCTGCCGGCGACGACGACCTGGTCATCGCTGAAATAGACATTACCGCGTTGCGTGAGGCGCGAAAAAAACCAGCCACCAATTTTCTTGCGCAACTTCAACCCGCTATACACAGCCCGGTTCAGCAGTATCCACTGTGGCCTTCGGATGTGTTCGCACAAGCCCCGGCTGCAGACGCAGTTGCACTGCTGAAAGTTGAACAGGATGCCTGGCAGCGGTTTCTGTCAGCAGAAGATAAACACCCATTAGTGAGGGAGAACTGATCATGCCTTGTGAAATCGTAGGATTACACTTTTACGCCGATTCCTCTGAGCTGCGTCCGGTGGACACGGTTTTTGATACACAGTTTGCTGTTGATTATGCCATTGCCCATGAGGAGGCCGGATTTGACCGCGTGTTAATCGGTCAGACTGCCACCTGGCCGGACGGCTTTGCCATCGCCAGTCATATTGCTGCGGTCACCAGCAAACTGAAGTTCATGGTTGCACACCGTCCCGGATTCATCGCACCTACTATGGCTGCCCGCATGTTCGCCACGCTGGACCAGCTTTCCGGTGGCAGAGCGGGGGTACACATCATTACCGGCGCCAACGACAAAGAACTGGAATGCGACGGTGATTTTACCAGTAAAGAAGAGCGCTACCATCGCAGCCGGGAATACATCGATGTGTTACGGACGATATGGGAAAGCCACTCGCCGGCAGATTTCAAAGGTGACTGGTACCGCTTCAATCAGGCGTTTTCCAAAATTAAACCGGTACAAGCCGTTCTGCCTGTCTTCTGGGGCGGTGCCTCAGATCTTGCCGTCAAGTTGGGGGCGGAGTGTGCGGATGTGTATGCCATTGGCCCGGGCACTCTGGAACAAACCCGCGCCTTAATCAAAAAGTTTAAAACCAGAGCGGCTGAGTTTGGCCGTAACCCGGGGATCTCAATGTCTGTGCGGATCATTGTCGGCGACACCACAGAAGAAGCCTGGAAGAAGGCAGAAAATGTCCTGGAGCGGGTAACACAAATTCAGCGGGATGGCACAAAGATTGGGCGGGATAAAGGAAAGGATGACCTCGCCGCCAGCCATTTAATGGCAATGGCCTCGCAAGGGGAATGTCTTGATACCTGTTTGTGGACCGGCGTTGCAAAGGCCACTGAAGGGCGCTTGCAGGCAATGGCGCTGGTGGGGACGGCTGAAGAAGTCTCTGACGCTCTGCTTGAATATTACCGCGCCGGCGTGGACCGGTTTCTGATCAACGGTTTTGACACCATTCAGGACGTCAGACTGTTCGGACGGGATTTGATACCCATGATTAAACAAAAAGTCAGCGCCGAAGATGCGCGCTGATCTCGCCTTTATATTCACACCGCAAACAGAGAATAACATGACCAGACCAATGAAAATTGTGGGGATCGGAGGCACGACCTCTGAAAACTCATCAACTGAAAAAGCACTCGCTGTAGCTCTCGCTTCAGCGAAAGAAAGGGGCGCTGATGTCGAGCTCATCGGCAGCAAGACACTGGCAGCACTGCCTCACTACGCTTATGGCGTTGTAGAGCAATCAACAGAGGCTGCAGAATTTGTCGCGAAAATCAGGCAGGCAGATGGCTTAATCCTGGCGACACCCTGCTATCACGGCTCCGTGTCAGGGTTAATGAAAAATGCCCTCGACTATGTTGAGGAGACAGCAAGAGACAGCAGAGTGTATCTGGACGGTGTACCGGTGGGGCTGATCGTCAATGCTTACGGCTGGCAAGCCATCGGCCCGACACTGACCACCATGCGTTCGATAGTGCACGCATTGCGCGGCTGGCCGACGCCTTTCGGTGCCGGTATCAAAGTCAGCAGCGGGCTGTTCGACGGCATGCAGGTCACCGATGCTGACATTGCCGCTCAACTGGCGCTGGTGGGCAGTCAGGTTGCTGATTTCACAGCACGAAACCAACTGGCAGCAGCCAGCTAATAAAAATAACAATAATCAGAGGCACGGGAAAAATGATACTGGTATTTGGATCGACAGGCAGAACAGGAAGAGCACTGATTTCGCAGCTCCTTAAAAAAGGCGAAAAACTGAGGATCATGGTGCGTAACGCCAAAAAGGTCAGAGAGCTGCGGTTGCAGGGTGTGGATGTAGTTGAGGGAGAAATCGATAACTACCGTATTCTCAGTCAGGCGTTTGAGCGGGTGGATAAAGTGTATATGTTGCTGGGCAACAGCGAACATCAGCTTTTTCTGGAAAAATTAATTATTAATATGGCGCTGGAGAAAGGTGTCAGTCTGGTGGTGAAGCAATCCTCACTGGAAGCTCTGCCGGATTCAGACAAACCTATCCCGAAACTGCATGTTGAAAGTGAGCAGTATTTAAAGCGTTCGGGGCTTAACTGGGTGATGCTCAGGCCCACCTTTTTCTCTCAGATGTTATTTCTCTGTGCAGAGGGCATTGTGAAAGCTGATAAGCTCGCATTTCCCATGCTAAACGGCGTAGTCGCGATGACCGATGCAAGAGATGTTGCGGAGGTGGCCGCTCATGTGCTGACCACGTCGGGACACAGCGGGAAAAGTTACGATATTACAGGGCCGGAGCTGGTTTCTTTCGAAACTGTTGCCGCAATTCTCAGTAAAGAACTCGGCAGAGAGATAACCTATACCAGCACACCATTGGAAGACTTCAGGGCCAGGCTGGATCAGTTTGTTGAAGACAAATGGCGGGTTAATGCGGTTTGTGAGGAAATTAATTTTCTGGCTAACGCGCAACACGGATATACCACGTCTGTTGTTTCAGATTTGCTTGGTCGTCCTGCAAGAGGCGCTAAAGATTTTATCAGTGACTTCAGGCAGGCATTTACACCGGAGTAGCCGTTAATTTGGCGGGCAACGTGTTTGGATAAGGCAGGCGAGCTTACAACTCACCTGCTTTTTTTATTTAAAAATCAGACAGCAAACGGCCAAAGCCGGAAATTTTATCTTCAATACCGTTGGCACGCAGCGCATGCCAGTATGTGGCAGTATTAATGGCAATAACCGGCTTGTTCAGCTCCATCTCCAGGCGTTCGGCCTGTCTGGCCATACACAGGTTCGTACCTACCTGCACGATGGCGTCAACGTCGTCTCCGTTCAGCGCGTTAACGGTTTCGCGAACCGTTGATGGCGTTACACGGGCAATATCGTGCCAGCTCGGACACTGCAGAGGTTTATCCCGCACGGTTTCATAGCCGTGATCGCTGAGGTAGTTTGCCACTTCGGCATTCGCCACCGGATAGTATGGTGACAGGAAGGCGATTTTTTTAATGTTACCTTGCGCTTTCAGGGCTGCGGCAACAGCTTCAGAACCCAGAGAAATTTTCAGACCGGATTTAGACTGGATATTGTCTTTCCATTTCTGTGCACCTTCCGCGCCACCGTAAAAGGTAACCGCAGACATACCCATCACCAGGTAGTCAGGGCCCATGGTCAGCACACCTTCTACTGCTTCGTAGGTTTTACGGTCGATTTCCAGTGTTCCCTGCATAAAGGTTTCATTAGAAATGGCACTGGCATTTTTAATCACAATGCGGCTGTAGTGATTCGTTACGCCTGCCGGACGCATTTCTGAAAACTCAGGTTCTACAATTGTGTTGGTTGAAGGGCCCAGTACGCCAAAGCGGGCGCGGTAACCTAATATATCTCTTTCCATGTCAGCTCCTATAATTGTACAACGCGGATGCCGCAATCGGCTCCGTTAAACAGACTTTCAAGGGCGGCGGGGGCAGACAGTAAGCCATCGTAAACTACTTCCGTGGATTTCATCTGTCCGCTGTGATACCAGTCGATCAGTTCCTGTTCTGCCCCCGGGAATGACTCGTGGTAATCCCATACAAAAAAGCCTTCCATGCGTGCGCGCTTGTAGATCACGTTGTAGTAGTAGCGCGGGCCGGGTAACGGTGGATCGGTATATTCAGTGGCAATCTGTCCGCAGATAACCGCGCGGCCGCGCAGGGCAATATTCTTCATTGCCGCATCCAGCGTGTCACCGCCCACATTATCGAAATACACGTCGATACCGTCGGGGCATAAGGTTTCAAAACGCTCATATAAATCTTCAGATTTATAATCAATGGTCTGGTCGACACCCACTACGTCTTTCAGCCACTGACATTTTTCCGGGCCTCCGGCTATGCCAATGACGTTACAGCCCTTAATTTTGGCGATTTGCGCCACAATCGAGCCTACACCACCGGCAGCAGCAGAGACGACGACGGTATCTCCGGCAACCGGCTTGCCGATATCGAGGAAGCCGAAGTAAGCTGAAAAGCCGGAAGAGCCCAGAATGCCAAGATGCAGATATAAAGGCGTTTGCGGATTCGTGACCTTTTGCAGTGTTTTCACCAGCAGGCCTTCGGTGTCGCCACTCTGAACAGAGTAGTCCTGCCAGCCGGTTGAGCAGGCAACCACTTCGCTTTCTTTAAAATCTTCATGTCTGGAAGCGATAACTGTACCAACGCCACGGCCACGCATTACATCACCAATTTCAATTGGCTCGTGGAAACGGCTGGCTTCACCCATAAGATAAGCGCGCTGGGCAGGCGAAAAGCCAAGCGCATCGGTTTTTACCAGAAACTCACCGTCTTTGAGTGCAGGCACTTCAGACTCCGTCACCTCAAATAAATCCATACTGACGGCTTCGCCTTGCTTTATGTGCTTTTTCAGGCGTATTTGCCGGTTGATTGTCATCCCAGATTCCTCTCTTGTTCGTTTTATTCGGGTCTTATTTTTTTGTAAAAGCCGCAAATCCTGCCTGCATTTCCTCTAACACGGGGGCAATGCAGGAAGACGCCTGACAGGCCTGCCACCACTTGTGTAATTCAGCGTGAAACATCAGTGGAGACGGGCGGTTAAATTTGAGTGCCAGGGTTTCGATGTACCAGGCATTGGTCGCCATCGCGAAATCGCCGGTGTGCCAGGGCGTCGTACTTTCACCACGGCTGATACGCCAGCTCTGCCAGCGTGAAAGTAACAGCTCCAGTGGTTGCCACAGGATGGCGCTGTCTTCACTGGATAAGGGCTTGCCGGCTTGTTTGAAAAGTGCAAACAGCGCCGGTGCAATATGGGTATTGGCCATGCTGACTGTGGTCCGCACATTGGCTTTATCAAACGGGGTTTTCGGTAAACAGGGTGTACCGTCAAATTCGTCTTCGATGTATTCCGCAATCGCCGCCGATTCTGAAATGGTGCGGCCGTCATCAAGCACCAGTACCGGAATTTTGGCTAAAGGATTAAGGCGGGAAAATGCATCGCCGGCAGGGCTGCTTTCCGGTTTGCGGATATCAATATCCAGACCCTTTGCCAGAATTTGCATGCGTAAGCGCGCTGCATAGGGCGAGTGTGGCAGGCTGATTAAATACATAACTTACGCTCCGGAATTTCACTTAATGTATTAAAGGTATGACAATATACATTAATTAAGTTGAATTCAAATGCTGTTATTACTTATTTGTCATGTACGCACTGTATTACTTATCAATTGATCACGAATTGATAATTGTTAAGGCAGCCGGATTCCCCTGTCTCATAAACTTGCCGCATATCGTTATTGTTCTGGATTTAGGGGAAATTATGTACGAACTGAGTATATTGCGGTGGATTCACATCGTTGCCATGGTGTACTGGCTGGGTGGTGAATGGGGCGTCTTTCAGACGGCTTACAACATTGTTAACCGTAAGCTTTCAATGGAAGAAAGACGTCGTCATTTAGAAACCGCATACCGCATCGATATCCTTGCCCGTACCGGTATTATTTTATTATTGCCGCTGGGCTTACACATGGGTCATATCTGGGGTGTGCAACCCTATGGCGGAACTGCACTGGTGGTGATGTGGATTGCGGTAGCGATCTGGCTGAGCCTGTGCTGGGCGGCATTCTTTTTCCGTGAGACTGACAAGGGTATCCGGTTAACCAAAATAGATGAGAGTGTGCGCTTTGTGCTCATTCCGGTCATGATGATTTGTGCAATCGGTACTTTCCTGGGTTACGGCCCGTTTGCCACCGGTGAAGGGCAAATGTGGTATCCCACAAAAATCTTTATTTTTGCCTGGCTGCTGGTGATTGGTCTGAAGCTGCGTTTTATTATGCGTGAATGGACCGTTATTTTCAGACAACTGGCGCAGAAAGAAGATGAGGTACTGGAAGCCCGTCTCGAACAGCAAATCAGAATGTCCCGTTATCTTGCGTATCTTTACTGGATTGGCATTCTTACTGTTGCCTTCCTCGGTGCAACAAAACCATTCTGAGTAAGTGGCAGTGCGTTTGTACTGCCTTTTTATTGCAAGATACCGCTGTAAACAGGAGAGTTTAATCCTATGAATACCGTTATTTCGCCCGCTGTAATTGATGCAGTTACGAATATTACCGGCCCGCAATATCTGCTGACTGACCCTGCGTCATGCGCGCTTTATGCTCAGGATGTATATACCAAAGCAATACCCGCGGGTGCTGTTGTTCAGCCCGGCAATCTTGATGAACTGAGTCAGGTTATTAAAACCCTGGTTGATAACGACATAGTGGTAATTCCACGGGGCGGCGGTATGTCTTACACCAGCGGCTATGTGCCTGTAAGCGAAGGTGCTGTCATTATCGATATCAGTCGCATGAATAAAGTGGTGGAGATTAACGAAGAGGACATGTACGTCACCGTTGAAGCCGGTTGTACCTGGCAAACGCTTCACGAGGCACTGGAAAGTAAGAAGTTGCGAACACCCTGCTGGGGCACGTTGTCCGGTATCCATGCCACGGTAGGTGGCGGTGCATCTCAGAATGGTATGTTCTGGGGCTCCGGACAATTTGGTGCAATTGGCGATTCGATCATCAGTATGCAGGTGGTCGTGGCCGATGGCAGCGTGGTAGCAACGGGTAGTGATGCACAAAAGAATGGTTCTCCGTTCTTCCGTCATTTTGGCCCTGATCTGACAGGTTTATTCATTGGCGACAATGGTGCTCTGGGGATGAAAGGCACCGTGACACTGCGGTTAATGCGCCAGTTGCCTGCGAAAGACTACATTTCTATGGACTTTAGCAAGGGGGCCGATGCGTTAAATGCAATGAGTGAGATTTCACGCCGGGGTCTGGCGATGGAATGCTTTGGCTTTGACCCTTTCTTACAGGCGCAGCGCAAGAAACGTGAAAGTCTGCTTACCGATGCAAAAGCGCTGGCGGGCTTCATGAAATCTGCCGGTTCGCTGAAAAAAGCACTTGTCGGCGGGGCGAAAATTGCTCTGGCCGGACGCGGTTATATGGATGATGTAGATTTTTCTATTCAGGTGATTATCGAAGAGTCCGGTGAGCAGTCTGCTGAAGCTTCTGCAAAAGCGGTTCGGGACATCATTAAAAAATATAACGGCCGTGAAATCGAGAGCACTATTCCCAAAGTGGTAAGAGCAAACCCCTTCGGCCCGCTGAACAACATGGTCGGGCCTGCCGGTGAGCGTTGGGTACCGACCCACGGCCTTTTCCCTCACTCGAAAATTGTCAGTGCGTGGGAAGCCACAGAAGCGGTATTCGCTAAACACCGAGAAACACTGGATAAGTATGAAATCGGCTGTGGCTATTTGTTTGCGACCATTGCCAGCAATGCATTTGTGCTGGAGCCGGTATTCTTCTGGCCTGACGAGCTTAAAGAGTTGCATGAACAAACCGTTACACCGTCTCACTTCGCTAAGCTGACGAAGTTTCCGGAGAATCTGGAGATCCGTGCGTATGTCGATAAGGTGAAAAAAGAGCTGGTGGATTTATACAGTGAAATGGGCAGTTCTCATTTCCAGCTGGGTAAAGCTTATCACTACACAACTGGCTTAAAGCCGGAATCACTGGGCCTTATCACCGCCATCAAGTCTTACCTGGACCCGAAGAATCTGCTCAACCCGGGGGCACTGGGCTTCACTCCTGATAACCGTTGAGGAAAGCAGAACGCGTATGTTGAAATGTAGTTTGCATGATGGCAACACACTGCCTCCTGTGGGACTGGGTGTGTGGCAGGCCAGCAATAGAGAAGTGGAAAGCGCCGTCGACTGCGCTTTCGGTCACGGCTACCGCCTGATTGATACTGCCAGTATTTATGAGAACGAGGCCGGCGTGGGTCATGCCCTTAAAAACAGCGGGTTGCCCAGGGAAGCTTTTTATATCACCACGAAATTGTGGAATACCGACCAGATGCGGGTACAGCAGGCGTTGGAAGAAAGTCTGACTAAGCTGCATCTGGACCATGTGGATTTATATTTAATCCACTGGCCGGCGCCGTCGCAAGGGTATTTTGTTGATGCCTGGAAAGGATTGCTGGCGGCGAAGGAGCAGGGGCTGGTGAAGTCGGTGGGTGTGAGTAATTTTCAGCCTGAACATATTCAACGATTGCAGCAGGAAACGGGTATTACGCCGGTTGTGAATCAGATTGAGTTACATCCTCTGCTATCCCAGCCGGAGCTGGTGGACTGGTGTCAGAAGGAAAACATTGCTGTGCAGGCATGGAGTCCGCTGGCGCAGGGCGGTGCCGGTGTGTTTAATTCTAAAGCGGTCAGTACCCTTTCCCGGGGATATGGTAAAACGCCGGCTCAGATTGTGCTGCGCTGGCATTTGCAGCGCAATGTGTGCGTGATCCCTAAATCGGTAACACCTGAGCGGATACGTGAAAATATTGATATTTACGACTTTTCATTAAGCAAGCAGGATATGAAAGCCATGGATGCGCTGAATGAAAATCGCCGTCTGGGGCCGCATCCCGACACGTTTGTGAACGTCTGAACTCTGCTGACTCAGCCGCCTGACAGCTTGTCAGGCAGGCTGATAGCTTTCCTGCCACACTTCTTCAATCAGCTTTCTGGCCCACCGCTGGGCAGGATCGTTATCACTGCGCCCGTGCCACATCAGCAGTCCTTCATGAGGCTCATTCCAGCTGAAAGGGGCGGCGGTCACATAAAAATCAGGATGGTTCACGTAGGGTAAAGCAATGCTTCTGGCCAGCGTGCACACCAGGTCGCTTTGCGGCACAACATGGGCTACGGCAGACGGGTGGGGGGCGACCAGTCCGACACGGCGCTTTAAGCCTTTTGCTGTCAGCAAATCATCAATCCAGGTTTTTTCAACATGGCCGGTTGCCATGATGAGATGAGGCGTTGAAACATAGCCATCTATGGTTAACGCCTTTCCCGCAAGGGGATGGCGGGCAGACATTACGCACACCAGGTCGTCTTCAAATAAGCATGTTTTACGAATACGGTTGGGTAAATCCAGTGAGGACAGTGACTGAATAACACAAAGCATATCTACATGCTTTTTATCCAGTGCATCCAGAAACAGTTCCGGCAATACCGGATGAACACGAAGATTCATGCCGGGAGCCTGAGAGCCCATCTTTTTGAAGAGCGGTGCCAGCAACAGTAACTGATCCATTTGTGACACACCGATGGTTACCGTACTGCTGGCACTGGCAGGATCAAAGTCTTTCTCGTTCACCAGCACCGTCGACAGCGACTCCAGACTGAACTGCAAAGACGGCGCAATTCTGTGGGCATAGTCTGACGGCACGACGCCTTTGGGGACTTTAATAAACAAGGGGTCTTCAACAATGTCCCGCAACCGGTTCAGCGCATGACTGACCGCAGACTGGCTCAGATGAAGCGACTGTGCTGCCCGGGTAATACTGCCTGTACGGTAAATGGCATCGAAAACAACTAACAGATTGAGATCGAATTTTCCGTTATGAATTGAGTTCATTATTTGCATGCTCATTATGAGTTAGACAAATTAACCATGCCACTAAATAATCAAAATGTATAGAGAACAGCCACAAGGACGCTGAAATGGAAAAAAACAATAACACCCGTCGACACTTTCTGAGTACTGCTGTAGCCGGTGCGGCGTCTGCAATGATGCTCCCTGCCATGAAAGTACAGGCAGATACACTTTCTGCGGTGACTACCGGTGAAAAGTGGCCAAACCGCTTCTTCAATTTATTCACCAACGAGGACGGGCTCGCTGACATGCGGGAAATTCCGCTGAACAGTGCGACAAAACGGGTTTCCCATTACCTCATCCGCCACGATGCTGCGCGGGTCACCATAGGCGGCATGGAGCCCAATTTGCTAATGGACTGGCACGTTGCCAACCAGCCTAACCTGATCATTCCCATGTTTGGCACGCTGGTGGTTGTATTGCGGGATCGCCGGCGCTTCGAACTGGTGCAGGGTGACATTCTGTTTGCCGAAGATTGCACCGGCAGTGGTCATAAATCCGGAGCCGGCCCGGAAGGGCAGTTCGGTATCTCAGTACAACTGGACAAGTCTTTTTGCCCCGTTGCCGGCGATTCCTATCTTTCCTCTCTTCTGCGGGATCAGTAATTATGGAAGCTACACAGACGGCTCAGCCACAGGCTACTGCCGGAGAAACGTCCGCTAAACAAAGTTTGCCATGGCGCATAAAGCTGGGCTGGGGTCTGGGTTCTCTGCCGCTAACCGTGCTCAACATGGCAATCAGTGTATTGCTGCTGCGCTTTATGACCGACTCGCTGGGCGTAGCGGCTTCGGTGGCTGCCATGATCTTTGCCGTGGCGAAAGTCTGGGATGCTTTTAGTGATCCACTGATGGGTATTCTGTCCGACCGTATCCGGACGCCCTGGGGCCAGCGGCTTCCCTGGTTACTGGGAGGCGGACTGCTGAGTGCGCTGGTGATGATTTATCTGTTTGCGGCACCGTCATTAAGCATGACCGCCCTGATCATCTACCTGCTTGCCGGAAAGCTGCTCTATGCGACCACCTATACCATGTATATGGTGCCGTATATGACCATGCCGGCCAATCTCACCGCCAACTATAACGAGCGGACGGAACTGATGTCTTACCGGGTTATCTTCTCTTCGGTGGGCACAATGATTGGGCTGTCGCTTGCCCCGGCACTACTGGCTTACTGGGGCGCGGATAAAGCCGGTCACATGAAAATATCGCTATTTTTGGGGCTGGTTGCCGGAGTAACCGTTTTAGCCAGTGTGTGGTGCCTGCGTATCGCACCGGAACGAAAAGTGGTTCGCCAAACCGGTTATCCGCCGTTCTTCGAACAACTTAAATCTGCCCTGACGAATAAGCCCTTCATGTGGCTGATGAGTGCCAAGCTCAGCTACTTCTTTGTGCTTACCTTAACCCTGTCGACCTTTGCGTTTTTTACTAAACACGTGTTGCAGGTATCTGACGCAATGATTGGTTTTTACATGGGTATCCAGTCGGTTGCGCTGATTTGTTCGCAGCCCGTGTGGTTATTTGTTGCTAAGCGGTGGGGCAAGCAGCACGGTTTCATGCTGGCCTGTCTGTTGTTCGGTCTGACCCATCTCAGCTGGCTGCTGGCAGGGCCGGGAGAAGCGGCCTGGTCTATCGCTGTGAGAGCGGTTGTTATTGGTATAGCCGGTGGTGGCACCTTTTTACTCAGCCAGTCCATGCTGCCGGATACGCTGGAATATGACGCGTTGAAAAATGGTACAGACAGGGCAGGTATGTTTACCGGGCTATATATCCTGACGGAAAAATTATCCGGCGCACTGGGCGTGGCCTTTGTCGGGATGTTCCTGGGAATAATGGGCTATCTGGAGTCCACCGACGGTGTTGCGGTAGAGCAGCCTGAATCTGCCAAAACGGCATTGTATTTCTGTATTGCCATCCTGCCCGCTCTCATTCAGTTACTGAGCATTTTCTTTATGTCCCGCTATCGCCTGACAGCAGATGACCTGGCGGCACTGCGTGACAAAACTACGAATATGGAAAAGGAGTAAGTCATGAATTCTGAACCTCTTAACGCGGTTACTGAAGAGGATAAAGCGGTCTATCAACGGGATGGCGTGGTGTGTCTTCGTCAGATGTTCGACAGTGAATGGATCCAATTATTGAAGTCACATATTGAAGATGTGCGAAAAGCGCCGGAAGATTTTGGCGTGACAGGGCCCTCTCACAGTGCCGGAATGATCTCAGTGTGTTACATGTGGCGCAAGCCCGGGCCGGTGCGGGATTTTATTATGCAGTCCCCGTTAGGTCAGATTGTTGGCGAAACCATCGGTGCTGACTTCATCCGTATCTACCACGATCATCTGTTCGTGAAACCGCCTCAGTCTCCTAAAATTATGCCCTGGCACAATGATGAATCCGCCTGGCCGGTTAAAGGCGAAATGGCGCCGAATATCTGGGTTGCACTTGACCCGGTCAGCAGTGAAAACGGTCGGGTAGAGTTCCTTGCCGGCTATCATAAACATTGTATTGAAAACGACATTCACTATGGCTTTGCTCCGGACCAGGGTGCAGGTTTGTGCCCCAATTTCGAAGAGGAACGTAACAATCCGGGTTTCCCGTTTGAGTTTGTAGGCTTTGACATGCAGCCGGGTGATGCGGTGATTTTTCATCCCATGACGCCGCACTTCTCAAAAGGAAACTTTTCAGAAACGTTACCCAGAAGCGGGTTAGCTGTGCGCGTTTTCGGCAATGATGTGACCTGGTGGAACACGCCCTATAAAGCACCTATTCCGGATGTCACCGACTTACCTGAAGGGAAAGCACCGGAAGGCGAGTACTTTCCTGTAATCTGGGAAAAGCCCTCCGCGAAAAGCCATGCCGCCTGATGGCAAGGGTCGTTACCGTTTATTGTGACAACAACGGACGTTCGGCAGCGATGGAGGCATCGTTGCCACAAGTTTTTCCCGCTTCGCCGCTCTATCAGGATGCAGCAGAAAGCTGGTGCGTGATCACCGGAACCCGCGGTGATTTTGGTGACTGGCATACAGTGACATCGCCGTTATTGTCGATTGTGTTAACCGGCGAATGGGAAGTGGAAACAGAGTGCGGCGCCAAATTCCTCATGAAACCGGGCGATATGTTATTTGCTGCGGACACAACGGGGAAAGGCCATCGTTCCCGGGTCGTCTCACCGGTGCCATGCACTGTCGCCGGCATCGGACTCAAATCTCTGCCGGCCTCTCTTTGCTCACTTTTGCCCGGCTAGCCGGTACACTTTCACTGATGAAGAGTCCCGCACTGCATCAAACCGCACCAGTGCAGCATGAGCGTGTTCTTTCATTAAGGCTTCTGCACGGGCTCCCTGACGATTTAGCAACGCATCAACAATGGCATAATGTTGCTGGTGTGCGTAAAGCAGGCGCCGGTATTCCCTGGCGCTGTCTTTCGGATCAAACACCATGGCGCTGACCGAGGCCATGGGTAAAAACTCGTTGGGCTGTAATGCCGCCGCAATGGCAGGATTGCAACTGGCTTCAAGGATCACCGAATGGAAGGTGTTGTTCATTTCTACATAACGCTGTACATCGTCATCGGTGAGTTCGCCGTCAGCAAAAATCTCATCGCCCTCATGCAGGCATTCTGCTAACTGTGCCTGATGCGCTTCGCTCAGACCTTTCTCTGCCGCCAGCCGCGCGGCCAGTCCTTCCAGCACACCACGCACTTCCACAGAACCGTTTATGTCATCCTGATTAAGATGACGTACCTGATAACCACGTCGCGGGAGTTTGGTAAGCAGTCCTTCCTGCGCTAACTGTCTGAATGCAATACGTACCGGGGTGCGTGATACACCCAGCGCTTCTGCGGTGGGGATTTCCGCCAGTCGCTCACCCGGAGCAAAATCACCGGAAAGGATTTTGTTTCTCAGAATACTGATAACAGCGTGTTTACCTGTAACCAAAATGAACCTGTTGTTTATGCTGTACAAACTGACACAAGCATACACGCCCCCGTAAAAAACATCATGTACTCCATGAGACAACGCGTATTTCGTTCTTTGGATCCATTCTTGTTTGGGAAATCGGATTAACACTATTTTTTAGTCCGAATAATGATCTATTGGATCCAATATTAAAGTTAGTGTAGGGTTAATGCCGTTACTTTACTTTAACATTGGATCCAATTTCAGGGTGTTCCTATGACGACGTTTATGAAAAATACCTGGTATGTGGCGGCTGCCGCTGACGAGGTAAATGCCACTGCGCCACTTGGCAGAACCGTATGCAATATCGACATTGCTTTTTATCGTGATGAAACAGGGGCAATTCAGGCCGTTGAAGATTTCTGTCCTCACCGGGGAGCACCCTTGTCGCTGGGTTACGTGGAAGAGGGCAAGCTGGTATGTGGTTATCACGGTTTGCAAATGGACAAAACCGGTAAAACCCATTCTATGCCTAATCAGAGAACGGAACGTTTTCCCTGCATCCGTGCTATTCCTGTTGAGGAAAAGTATGGCTACATCTGGATCTGGCCCGGCGACAAAGAAAAAGCCTGTGTGTCTGACATTCCTCATCTTGAGTGGGCAGAAAGTCCTGAGTGGGCGTACGGCGGCGGGCTGTATGAAATCGCCTGTGATTACCGGCTGATGATAGACAACCTCATGGATTTAACACACGAAACTTACGTGCATGCCACCAGTATCGGACAAAAGGAAATTGATGAAACACCGGTAAAAACCACCATGGAAGGTAAGCAGGTGGTAACCAGCCGGTTTATGGAAAATATCATGCCTCCGCCATTCTGGCAGGCAGCAATGGAGATGAACGGGCTGGATAAGAATGCGCCGGTAGACCGCTGGCAAATTTGCCGCTTCGACTTACCCAGTCACGTGATGATTGAAGTGGGCGTAGCTCTGGCCGGTAACGGCGGGTATCACGCACCCGATGAGGTGAAAGCCAGCAGCATTGTGGTGGATTTCATCACGCCGGCGACCGACACTTCTATTCTGTACTTCTGGGGCATGGCCAGAAAATTCAAACCGCAGGATCCGGCACTGACCGATAAAATTCGCGAGGGACAGGGTAAAATTTTTGCCGAAGATCAGGAAATGCTGGAACGCCAGCAACGGAACCTCAGCCGCTACCCTGAACGCCATTTACTGAAATTGGATATCGACGCTGGCGGTGTGCAGGCAAGACGTATGATCACAAAGGCCATTAAGCTTGAATCGGAGTCTTCTGTTGCGGAGCAGGTGGCATGATTAAAGCTACTGTCGTCTCTAAAATCTTACTCAATGATTCGGTATGTGAGTTAAAGCTGGTGGCTGAAAATGGCCTGCGGTTGCCTGAGTGGCAAGCCGGTGCGCACATTGACGTGCAGTTGCCGGGTGATTTCACCCGTCAGTACTCCCTGTGTGGTCAGCCGCAAGATAATCATTACACCATCGCCGTACTAAAAGATAAACAAAGCCGTGGCGGCTCTGTGAGCGTGCACGAAACTGTGCAGAAAGGCGACACGCTGATCATCAGTGAGCCCCGTAATCACTTTGCCCTCGATAACAGCGATGCGCCCTGCTACCTGTTTGCTGCCGGTATTGGTATTACGCCCGTTGTGACAATGGCTGAAGCCTGTCAGAAAGCAGGGCGGCCGTTCCGTGTTTTCTATGCAGTTGCTGACGACAAACGGGCAGTGTATGCAGACCGGCTCGGACCGGCATCCTGTGTGCACGTTATCAGTAAGGCTGCATTCGCCGGTAAGCGGGTTGATCTGAACAATTGTTTTTATGGTGCCCCTGATAAAGCACAGGTGTATGTGTGCGGGCCGGGCGCGTTCATACAAGATGTGCTTAATGCGGCAAAGAACACCGGGTTATCGCCTTCACAACTGCACCGCGAGTTTTTCACCGCAGCAGAAACAGACACCTCATCAGATGAAGCATTTGAGATTGAACTCAAATCCAGTGGTGACATTTTCACCGTGAATAAAGACAGCACAATCCTCTCGGTGCTGGAAGAAAATGACGTGTTTGTGCCGGTTTCCTGTGAAGAAGGGGTGTGCGGCACCTGTGTCACCGGCTTGCTGGATGGCGAAGCCGATCACCGCGATGTTTTTCTCACCGACGAAGAAAAACAACAGATGAGACTGATCACCCCTTGCTGTTCGAGGGCCAGAAACGGACGGTTAGTGCTGGATCTGTAAAAACCTACCCTCTCACCGGCCGGTGAATGTATTGGTCGACCAATTTAGCCGGCAATTATTTTGCCGGCGAGTCACGTTAAAATTTCCGGATATATGCCTGCCACCGAAGTTTCTATAACTCCCTGATATAGCTTCTTTTATCTCTATTCCTACATCAATTATTTGTAAAATTTATGTACTCTTTTAACACTGATTACCATTTTTGGTAAAAATAATTGGTTGACAAATTGGTCTGATAAAAATACCTTTTCATTGTGATTGGTTGGTCATGGCTATCAACCATTTTGTTTGGCAATTCAAGTAGTGTCATCTGAATAATTGAACAAAGCTGAACTATGCCGGTGATGACAGGCGGGGAAGTTCAACTCAATCTCAGGACTGCTTGCAACAATGAATTCGGGAGATAGTAATGTCTAAACCAGTAATCGGTTTTATCGGCCTTGGTCTTATGGGCGGTAACATGGTGGAAAACCTGCAAAACAAAGGTTACCCCCTTGTTGTTATGGATTTAAATAAAGAAGCCGTAGCCAAGTGTGTAGAGCGGGGCGGAAAAACGGTACAGACGGGCAAGGAACTGGCAGAAGCGGCTGATATCGTTATGCTTTGCCTGACCACGTCAACGATTGTTGAGAAAGTGGTATACGCTGAAGATGGTTTGCTGGCAGGGATGAAAGAAGGTTCTGTGCTGATCGATTTCGGCACTTCGATTCCTGCTTCTACGAGAAAAATCGGCGCAGACCTGGCTGCAAAAGGCGCGTCTATGATCGACGCTCCGCTGGGTCGCACACCTGCACATGCAAAAGATGGCTTACTGAACATCATGGCTGCAGGTGACAAAGCCACCTTTGAAAAAGTAAAACCTGTACTTGATGATCAGGGCGAGAATGTTTTCTATCTCGGTGAACTGGGTGCCGGCCATACTACTAAGTTAATCAATAATTTTATGGGCATGACCACCGTGTGCACTATGTCTCAGGCCTTCGCTGTGGCCGAACGTGCGGGTGTAGACCGCCAGCAACTGTTCGACATTATGTCAGCGGGTCCTTCGAACTCTCCTTTCATGCAATTCTGCAAAAACTATGCAGTAGACAATGTCAGCGATCTCGGTTTTTCCATTGCGAATGCAAATAAAGATTTAGGCTATTTCCTCCAAATGGTCAGTGATCTCGGTACTGAATCTAAAATTGCAGAAGGCTCCTCGTCTTATCTGCAGGCTGCCTTTGATGCGGGCATGGGAAATGGCAACGTACCGGAAATTTACGACTACTTCCTGAAGCTGAATAAATAAGCATTTGCTGAAGCGAAAGCTTTAGCCAAATACCTGTCTCCTAAAAGCAATAATAATGAAACAGGAACCTCGTACTACCCTACGAACCCGCTGAAGCACTATGAGCTATGATTTACATGGTGTTTTCAGCAACTCTTTGCGGGTGAAACAGACAAGGGACAAGAACAAAATGAAGAAGCTTTGCCTGATACTTTTTGGCTTCATTACATCCTTCACTATCACTGCCGGTGAATATCTCGTTGCCACTCCGGCAGAATATCAACGTGTTGCTGAAGAACTGGCGCCCGGTGATACGGTTATTCTTAAAAATGGTGTGTGGACAGACTTCGAAATCGTATTCTCTGCTAAAGGGACCAAAAATGCGCCGGTATCTTTAACAGCGGAAGAAAAAGGCAAAGTGATTCTCAGCGGGCAATCTGATTTGAAACTTGCCGGCGAATATTTGCATGTGTCCGGACTGGTATTTAAAAACGGCTTCGCGCCGGGAAGCGCAGTGATTGAGTTCCGCGATGGCAAGAAACTGGCCAGCTACTCCAGAGTATCGGAAGTGGTAATTGATAATTACAACAATCCTGACAGACAGGAATCGGATTACTGGGTTGCGCTATACGGAAAGCATAACCGGTTCGACCACAGCCATCTGGCCGGAAAACGCAACAAAGGCGTGACAGTCGCAGTGCGGCTGAACAGTGAAGCCAGTCAGGAAAATTATCATCAGATTGATCATAACTATTTTGGCTTCCGTCCTGTATTCGGTTCAAACGGTGGTGAAACACTGCGTATCGGAACCAGCCATTACTCGCTGACCGACTCGTTTACTAATGTGTCTTATAACTACTTCGACCAGACAAACGGTGAAGTAGAAATCATATCTGTGAAATCCGGTAAAAACAGTATAACTAACAACGTATTTAATGAAGCCAGAGGCACGCTGACATTACGTCACGGTAACGGCAATAAAGTTGAAGACAATGTGTTTACAGGTAACGGACAGGATCATACCGGCGGCATCAGGGTTATTAATAAGCATCAGATAATTAAAAACAACTATCTCGAAGGCTTGACGGGTTACCGTTTTGGTAGCGGCTTTACCGTGATGAACGGCGTGCCGGACTCTCCTGTGAACCGCTATCACCAGGTTGAAAATGCGCAGATTGCCGGTAATACCTTTATCAATGTGGATCATATTCAATTCGCGGCAGGCAGCGATGCAGAAAGAACAGCAACGCCGGTCAATTCCGCTTTCACACAAAACTTGGTGCTGAATCAGAATGGAACCCAACCCTTTACTGTTTTTGATGACATTTCCGGCATCCGTTTTTCAGAAAATGTTGCTAATACGAATGTGCTGGCTGATATCCGGAGTGGATTCAGCAAACAGGAGGTTGCGCTGGAAAGAGCGGATAATGGCTTACTCTATCCGGCTGACGATTCTTTGAAGGCAGGTATAAACCGCGATATTCAGGTTGTTGCGAAAGAGGATACCGGCGTTGCCTGGTATCCGAAAACGCCGGCGACTACCGCATTTGATTCTGGTGAGACGGTGACGGTTCCGGCTGATGCTGATGCACTTATCAGTGCCATTAACAGGGCTGAAGACGGTGACGTTATTCATATTGAGGCCGGAAAGTTTGTCGTTCCCCGAATTGTCGAAATCAATAAGGTGATCACTTTGGCAGGTGCGGGAGACGGCAAAACGGAAATCAGCTTTGAGCGTTCAACACTATTTGAAATACATGACGGCGGAAGCCTGAAACTGGCTAATCTCTCCCTTACCGGTGCTGCCAGTCCGGATGCGGCAGGCAACAGTGTCGTGCGCACGAAAAAGTGGGGCATGTTGCACAACTACCGCTTTGTCGCTGAAAACGTAAAAGTAAGTCAGCTAGACATTAACCACACTTTCCACTTTTTCCTCTCTGGCAAAGGTGCATTCGCAGACAACATCACAATTGCTGACAGCAATTTTAAAGACATTACAGGCGATATTCTGGTGCTGAACACTGAAATCGAAGACCTGGGGATCTACAACGCGGAATATGTTTCATTAACAAATAATACGTTCAGGAATGTTGCCGGTGCAGTTGTAACGTTATACCGGGGCGGTACTGACGAAAGCACCTTCGGACCGCATTTGTCCATGTCAGGTAATACGCTGAGTAACGTAGGTAAAGGGAAGCGTAATAAAACGTCTGCATCTGTATATCTGCATGGTGTTCAGGTCACTGCGATAAGTGATAACCAGTTTGACCATTCTGAGCCTGTAATCGTGGAGCACACCGTCGGTGAGCCGCAGACAGAGATAACCGGCAATGCGTTTAAAGCCACCGGTAATCCGCAAGTTAAAGAGCTGAACGCTGAAGGCGGACCTTTCGCGTTGATTGAAAACAATACGCATCAGGCACAGTAGTCAGGGGAAGGTAAGTAGATTATGAAACAAGTGATAAAAGTAGCCATTGCCGTTTTTACTTTTGCCTCATTGATTATTTTTAGCGGTAAAACGATGGCACAGCATCCGAATCTGGTGATAACCAAAGAGGATGTTGTGGCAATGCGTAAGGCCGTTAACGTACCGGGGCGGTTTGCCACTGCTTATGAGTCTGAAAAACAACATGTGGATGCACTGATTTCGCAAGAAACTGATGTACCGGTCCCTGTAGACGGTGCCGGTGGCTATACCCACGAAAAGCACAAGAAAAATTATCAAGATATGTACCGGACCGGTTTGATTTATCAAATTAGTCAGGATGAGCGCTACGGAGATTTTGTACGCAAGATGCTGCTGGATTACGCGGAGTTGTACCCGACACTGGATGAGCACCCTGAGCGTAAAGTGAACTCCCAGAATCCCGGTAAGTTTTTCTGGCAAAGCTTAAATGAGGCAATGTGGCTGGTGTACACCATTCAGGCATATGATCTTGTTTATGATGCCATACCTGCGGATGAGCGTAAGTTAATTGAAGATAACCTGCTGAAGCCGGTAGCGCTTTTCATCTCAGAAGGTCAGCCATCTACTTTCAATAAAGTGCACAACCACGGCACGTGGGCAACTGCAGGTGTCGGGATGAGTGGTTATGTAATGAATCAGCCAGAGTGGGTTGAGAAAGCCCTTTATGATCTGGATAAATCGGGAGAAGGCGGCTTCCTGAAACAACTGGATATCCTGTTCTCACCGGATGGTTACTACAACGAAGGTCCTTATTATCAGCGATTTGCCCTGTTGCCATTCGTCACGTTTGCCAGCGCTATAGAAAATAACGAGCCTGACAGACAGATTTTTGCCTACCGCGACCACGTATTGTTAAAAGCCATCAACGCGACGATTCAACTGAGCTATAACGGCAAATTCTTTCCGATAAATGACGCTATAAAAAGTAAAGGCATTGATACTATTGAACTGGTTCACGGGGTGGCAGCAGCGTATCAGATCACGGGTGATACCGGGCTTTTAGATATTGCTGAAAAGCAAGGCCAGATACTGCTTACCGGGGCAGGTCTCGACGTAGCCAACGCACTGGATGCACAAAAAGTAACGCCGTATGCGTTCAGCTCTGTGGCGTTCGGAGATGGTCACGATGGGAAAGAAGGGGCACTGGTGATAATGCGGGAGCCTCAGGAAAATGGTGCTGCGGTACTGTTTAAACCGGCATCCCAAGGTCTTGGTCATGGCCATTTTGACAAGCTGACCTGGCAATTCTACGACCACGGTGCTGAGATCGTGACCGACTACGGCGCAGCACGGTTTTTGAATGTTGAAGCCAAGTTTGGCGGACGCTATTTACCGGAAAATGAAACTTACGCAAAGCAGACTGTAGCGCACAATACCGTGGTGGTGGACGAAAAGAGTCATTTTAACGGCGACGTTGATGTGGCCAATGCAAATGCACCGGAGTTGTTGTTATTTGACAGCAACGAAGCCGGAACCGTATCTAAAGCTACGATTTCTGCTGCATACGATGATGTTTCTCTTTCCCGCACAGTCGCGCTTATTCCTTTGCCTGAACTCCGGCAAACTATCGCACTGGATATATTTGAAGTGGCGGGTAAGGATTCTCACCAATTTGACCTGCCTTTGCATTACAGCGGTCAACTGATCGAAACGAATTTCCCCGTTGTTGTGAACCCGACTCAGTTATCGGCGTTGGGAGAGGCCAGTGGCTACGAACATTTGTGGCTGAAGGGCAGTGGCAAAGTTACAGATGATTTGGCAAAGGTCACCTGGCTGAATGACAACGGGGTTTTTTATACTCAAACCAGCATTGCTGGTGATGATGAAACGTTTTTATTTACTCAGACCGGGGCAGACGATCCGAACTTTAATCTGAGGAACGAAAACGCATTTATCCGCCGCGTTAAAAAGAGCCGGAATCACAAATTCGTTTCCGTGCTTGAGCCTCATGGTGAATACAACCCGTCAAAGGAATACACACTGGGCGCTAATAGCCTTGTAACTGGTCTCGCCTATACGCAGGATAAAGATGTCACTCTGATCAATCTTGCCATTGCGGGTCATGATTACCTTATTGCAATCAATGAAGCACAACCGGCTTCCTCACTTTCTTTTCAATACAAGCAACAAAACTTTACCCTGAGTGGCGGACTCGCGGTGTTTTTGCTTGACCATCAGGAGTAGAGAATATGAAAACTCAAAGCGAAAACTTTTTATCAGCCAATGAAACAGAAATCGAAGACTTGGGCAATGGCCTTAAACGTCAGATGCTGGGGTATAACCTTGAACTGATGGCAGTGAAAATCTGGTTTGATAAAGGCGCAGAGGGGTATACACACAAGCACCGGCATTCACAGGTTTCCTACGTGGTGGAAGGCGAATTTCATTTCACTATCGATGGCGTGATGAAAGTGATGAAGCCCGGAGACAGTTGCATGATCCCGCCTTATGCTGAGCATGGTGCTGTGTGTCCGACGGGAGGCATTCTTATCGATACGTTCAGCCCCGCCCGTGAAGATTTTATTAAGGACTGACTATGAAAATGTCCGGATTACGCTGGTGGGTTGTCAGCCTGATTGCCCTGGCGACCATCATTAACTATATCGACCGTCAGGCGCTCAGTGTGCTTTGGCCCGATATTGTAGAAGATCTTTTCCCCGAAAAAGCAGCGCTGGAACGTAAACAGATATACGCCAATATATCTATTGTGTTTGTGTTTGCTTATGCGTTTGGTCAGGCCATCTTTGGCAAAATTTTCGACTGGATTGGTACACGTATCGGTTTCGTGCTGTCTATCGGTGTGTGGTCACTGGCAACGGTGGCACATGCTTTTGCCCAGGGCATGCTGAGTTTCAGTATTTTCCGGGCCATCTTAGGGATTGCCGAGGCGGGAAACTGGCCGGGCGCGGCCAAAGGGAACGCCGAATGGTTTCCCACTAAAGAACGTGCGCTGGCACAAGGTATTTTTAACTCTGGCGCGGCAATTGGCGGCATCATCGCCATTCCAATGATTGCCTATATGACGGTTTATTTTAACTGGCAACTGATATTTATTGTTGTTGGCGGAGCAGGACTACTCTGGTTAATACCCTGGATGATTCTGGTGAAAGCGCCGCCCGGTAAACACCCATGGATCACAGAGCAGGAAAGGGAGTATATCCTCACTGGCCAGCGGTCAACCACAAAAGCAAGCGACGCAGAAGAGGAAGAGTATGCGCCCTCAACCGGCGAGCTTCTGGCACGTAAAGAAAGCTGGGGTGTCATTATTGCCTCAGCGGCGATTGACCCTATCTGGTGGCTCTTCGTTTTCTGGATCCCTATTTACCTGAACGAAGTATACGGCATGGATGTACAGGCCATCGGTATTTATGGCTGGGTTCCCTATGTTGGTGCGATGTTCGGCGCCTGGTTTGGCGGACTGTTAGCGCAAAACAGGTTGAAAGCCGGCTGGGATACCAACAAAACCCGCAAGCTGGTGATTACGTTGGGATGCGTAATAATGCTGCCTGCCCTGATAGCTATGGCTGATCCGGGTGACCCTGTCTCCGCGGTGATGATAATGGCAGTAATCCTGTTTGGCTTTCAGACTGCCATCGGCAACGTACAAACATTACCCAGTGATCTTTACGGTAAGAAAACCGTGGGTTCGCTCTCAGGGTTTTCAGGTATGGCTGCTAAGTTGGGTGCCGTCGGACTCACGTCACTGGTGCCTTATCTGACTGCTGACGGTAACTACACGCCGGCGTTTGTCATCGGCGCTTCCCTTGCCATCATAGCGATGCTGGCAATATGGGTACTGATCCCCCGTGTCGAACGTTTGACCATTAAGAAGTGAGGCCGGGGTAATGAACAGTATTTACTTTCTTGGCGAATGTATGGTGGAGTTGAAGTCACTCAATGAAAATACCATGCACCAGTCATTTGCTGGTGACGTTTATAACTCCGCGGTGTATTTGAAGCGATGCTTCCGGGATATTAAAACCGGTCTGATCTCGGCTGTGGGCACAGATTCTCTCAGTAGCAGAATGATTGCAGGGTTCGAAAAGGAAGGCATTAATTCAAAGTATGTTTTCCGGCACGAAAGCCTTGCTCCCGGTATGTATTACATTGAGACAGACTCTGCCGGCGAGAGGCGTTTTACTTACTGGCGTAATCAATCTGCTGCCCGCAAGATTGTTTCTTTCCTTGATGACGATGTACTGAATCAGCTCATTGATTGCGATTACTTTTTCTTCTCTGGCATCTCACTTGCGGTCATCGAACCTTATCAACGCAAGCTATTCTGGCAAAAGTTGGAAAAACTCAAACGTTTTGGCGTCAAAATCGTCTTTGATCCCAACTACAGGGCAAGGCTTTGGGGAGCGGAGAGAGAAGCTGTAGATAATTTCAATACGGCGTTCAAACTCGCTGACATCGTGTTGCCGGGCGTCGAAGATCTGGAGATGTTGTACAGAATTGATAATGCCCATGACGCTGTTGCTTACTGCACTAGCATGGGGGCGACGGAAGTGGTGGTGAAAAACGGCGCTTCTTCAGTACTCACTTATAGCAACGGAATTGTCATTGAGCATGTTATCACTCCGGTAGGTAACGTCGTTGACACGACATCCGCCGGTGACGCTTTTAACGGGGTTTATCTTGGCGCCCGGCTATCCGGTTTCGATGTTGGTCCCGCTGTAGCTCAAGCAGCAAAAGCTGCCGGAATCGTTATTCAGTTCCCCGGTGCCATTGCTCCTGAATCAGGGTTTATGTGCTTATTCGAAAGCGGGTAAATCTGAACTTGTAACCCTAATCTGAGAACTGAAACATGAAGCAATTTTCTGAATTAATGTCGGGGCAGTCTTTGCTGCCGATAATACAGGCCAACACCCCCGGTGAAGGCGTGAATATAGCCAGGGCAATGGCTAACGCTGGTCTTCAACTGGTCGAAGTCGTGTTAAGAACAGATTCTTCCCTGGACGCATTGTCTGCGATAAAGCAGGAGGTACCTGAATTAACCGTGGGCGCCGGCACGATTATCAACGCCCGTATTTTAGATGACGCCCTGAAAGCGGGCGCTGACTTTATTGTCACGCCGGCTTCCAGCCCCGGCCTTCTCGGTGCAGTGGGGCGAAGTGGTGTGCCTGTGCTGCCCGGAGTATCAAATACGGCTGATATTCTGCTGGCACTGGAATATGGCTTTCCCGAGCAAAAGCTCTTTCCGGCTTCACTGTCCGGTGGTGCTGCATTCTTGTCTGCCGTCTCATCTGTATTCAGGGGCGTGTCTTTCTGTCCTACAGGTGGCGTCAATGCTGATAATAAAGAGGACTATCTGAAGCTGTCCAATGTGTTCGCTGTGGGCGGCACCTGGGTCGCCAAACCTGAATGGATTAAAAACGGTAACTGGGAGGCTGTCACGAACGCCTGTTCACAAGCCCTGTCACAGTCTGTCTGAAATATCGACTTCTCCCCCTTTACACTAAATGAACCGGCTCAACATGAATTTGGTTAACCAATATTTGTGAGGAGCTGGTTTCATGGCGTGAATGTGAACTATAACCAAGATTTATAATTGTTCTCCTACTGCTATCCACTACGATAAAATCAGTTCAGTATTAATGTTTAAATGATTGAATTTGTTGTATATATCTTCTGTTATCTCTGTTCTTAGATAAACATCTTTAAACGATGGTTGTGCATTTACCAATTTGCGTTGTTTAGATATTTACCAAAATTGGTAATTATCATTACCAAAGAGGTTGACCTTTGGGTGTTTACCTGTAAATATCATGTAAAAGCTTTGTAACCTCCTCTGAGATTGCAAATTTAAAAACAGTTATATTGATTCGGGAAACACAGGAAGCAGCTATGGGACACAAATTATCTAAGATCTCACTGGCCATTTTGTCTGCCAGTGCCATCAACGCTATGTCTGTTGCACATGCGCAGCAAAACGATCCGGAGGCCACCGAAGATCTTGAAGTTATCGAGGTTTCCGGTATTCGTCAGTCTCTGACAAACGCCCTTGCAGAAAAACGCTCCTCAGACAATTTAATTGAGGTAATTCAGGCTGTAGATATTGGTAAGTTGCCGGATCAAAACCTGGCGGAGGTATTGGAAAACGTCACCGGGGTCCAGATTACCCGTGAAGCAGGTGTAGGTACGGGGGTTCAAATTCGGGGTACCAACGCCAACCGAACTGAAATTAACGGTGTGTCTACGGTCGGTTCAGGTGCGGGACGTAGCGGTATTAATTTTGAGGATGTATCGGCAGCCATTATCTCTGCCGTTGAGGTAACAAAATCACCGGAAGCTAAAACTATTGAAGGTTCTGTAGGCGGTACAATCAACCTGCGAACCATTCGTCCGCTGCAACTTAGTAAGCCTCTGGCATCTGTTCGGGTGCAGGGTGAAGACAGCAGCCTTTCTACTGACGGAATTATGCCAAGATTCTCCGGTGCATGGGGTGATAACTGGGACACTGACGCAGGCCGTTTTGGTATCGTTTTAAGCGGTAGTTACACTGAGCAGGATGTGACTGCTTTTCGTCCCCGTGCAGACCGCGATAATTCCGTTGCCGCAGATAGCGGTGTTGCCAGTGCCCAGTCTTTCGATTATCTGCCGGTGCAGTTTCTGAATCAGGATTATGATAACTATGAGTACGAGACAGTTAACCTTGCCGGTACCATAGAATGGGCTCCGAATGATCATACAAAGCTTTTCTTTGATGCGGTCATCAATGACCAGGAGCGTCGCCAGGAAAGTTCCAGGGTTCAGGCATCCGGTCTGAGCGATTTAAAAGACACAGCAATACCCGATACCTTTGAGACAGTTAACTTTGGTTCCCTTGATGGTCAGGATCTGGGCAGTATTCAAGCTGCACTGACAGGTGTAATACCGGTAGAAGATGGCGGTGCGGATCCAAACCTGCGTTTTTCCAGTGACACGAATTCACGTATTACCAAAAGTCAGATATTCCGGATTGGCGGTGAGTGGCAGGGCGACACGTTATTCGTATCAGTTGAAGCATCTTCTTCAAATTCAGAATCAGATACGCCCAGTTTCAATACTACGCTTAACTTCATAAACCCGAACGCAGCTACAAATGACTCAAATGAGAACGGCACACCGTTTGAGTATGACCTGACCAATGGTCTGGCATTTGGTATTGCATCCGGTGAAGCTAATGCCCCTACGGCTGAACAGCTTCTTGATCCTGCCAATGTGGTACTGCGGGATGTTAATCTCGGACAGGACAGAACTGAAAACTCAGAAGATGCCTTCCGGGCAGATTTTAAGTACTACCTCGACAACATTGACTTTATTAATACCATTGATTTTGGTTACCGCTACAGTAAAGCAACCAGTATGTCTGATGAAGTGCGAAATAACGTCGGGTTGCGCAGTATGGACGAAAGCCCGTCCGGCGACCTTTTTGCGGATATCCTGGTGGCGGGGCCGGACAATTTTAATGCTGCTGACGGCCGGGCGCTTTATATTGAAAATTTCCTGCTTATTGATCCTGAACTGGTTGCATCTGACCCTGATGGTGTACTTGATACCCTGAACGCGGCGATTGTTGCTAACAATGCAATCACCGGCTCAGACAGAGCGCCGATCAGCGCACCGACTTCTCAGGTTAATGCCTTCTTCGATATAGAAGAAATCACCCATGCTCTTTATGCGCAGATGAACTTCGAGTACGGTATATTCCGCGGTAATTTTGGTGTGCGGTATCTTGAAACAGAAGTTAATTCACTGGGTAATTCAATTACTCAGGATGATGCCGGAAACGAAATTATTTCTCAGGTGGAAACCCGCGGGGATTACGATTTTATTCTGCCCCGGCTCAATGTTGTCGCCAATGTGGCAGAAGACGTAGTTTTGCGCTTTGGGGCGGGCAAGGACATAAGACGTCCGGACTACGACGATTTGTCTACGTCAGTCACTTACAGCACCAGCCCGAACACTGCGGTGTCGATAGGGAACCCGGGGCTGACGCCGGAAGAAGTGCTGTCTTTCGATATCAGCGCTGAATGGTACTTTGCGCCGGCTGCGGTAGCCAGTGTGGGCTATTTCCATAAGACAAGAAAAGATTTGCATGTGATTCAGCAAGTTGACCCGTATGAAGATCCCACTACAGGTTACCGCGATGTGACCGGTCCGGACTGTGAGCAAGGCGGTATATTTAACCCGATTGCTGACATTAACGTGTTTGGTCCGGAACCCGGTGTAGGTTTGTGTGTGCCGACTTCAACAACGATCAATGATTCGGGTGAAACAACGCAGAAAGGTATCGAGCTGGCGGTGCAGTATGACCTGTCCGGTTTCGAAAAAGAGCTGGGTTGGGCTTCTGGCTTCGGTGTTGCGGCGAACTATACGTATCAGCAATTCTCCGGCGGAGATTCAGTTGACACGGCGACAAGCAGAGCAAACGCGGTATTCCGGTTAACAACCGGTATTGAAGACCTTGAAGTAACAGCGAACCAGCCTCTCGTTGATTTGTCTGAAAATGCTTACAACGTAACCGCTTATTACGAGAAATATGGTTTATCAGTCCGTGCCCGCTACACATGGCGTGAAGCCTACCGTTCCACCGATTTTGGCAGTACGTCCAGCTTCCCCTGGGGGTTCCCGGTTGTTCAGGAAGACAGAGGACAGCTTAACGCGAGTATCAGCTATGACATCAATGAACAATGGAACGTGGGCGTGGAAGCTGTAAACCTGACCGAATCGGATGTTACGCAGTCCTGCGTGAATGAAGGTGCGCTTCTTTGCTATCAGGGCTTAACAGATCGACGCATTACATTTGGTACAAGTTACAGATATTAATTTGTCAGATAAGACGAAAAAAGCTCCTCTACGGAGCTTTTTTTATGGGTAGAGCTTTTAATCCTGCACCGGCGCAACCGGTGGCAAAACAATTACTGAGTAAGGTGGGAGATTGAATACAGCCCGCGTGTTTCGTCTGTTCTGCGTTTAATCTCTTCGAGAGCCTTCGCTTCACTCGCCTCAAAAAGTGCATTGATTAGACGGTTGAAGTGATTATGCATGGCTTTACGGGCTGCGCCAGAATCCCTTTTAGCAATGGCATCATATATTGCAGTGTGCTCTACCAGACGTTGTTCGACGCTTTGGGAGCAAACATCCTGATAAGCCGCCACGATTTGAGGTTCAGTGCGTCTGAGTTTCCACAGATTATTAATCGACATAACCAGTGCATTATTTCTCGTTGCTTGCGATATAATTTCATGAAAACGACGATCGGCTTCGTCAGCGGTTTCAGGTGACTTCATGTCTTCCAGAGTGCTTTGCAACGTTTCCAGTTCCTGAGGCCGGATTGTTGCAGCAGCCAGTGCTGCGGCTTCAGCTTCTACAAGGGCTCTTGCCTGAGTAAGTTCAAAAGCACTGATAGGCTTCTGAGGCGTACTATGGTCTGCACCACTCGTAACATAAACTCCTGAGCCAGTTTTTACTTCCACTCTTTCTCTGACTTCCAGAGCGATAATTGCTTCCCGTACTGTAGGACGGCTAACATCATAAGCTTCGGCTAACTCGCGTTCTGCAGGCAGGCGACTACCGACCGGGTAAACACCTTTATCGATTAATGCCTCAAGCTTTTCAACAACACCCCAGAAACGTCTGCGCTTTTTCATGATCTGCTCCTGATAACAGAACGTCTATCTAAACTGCGGCGAAATTCTATTGTTCCGGACGCAGCGCCGTACTTATCTTTATACTATATTTCAGCAAAACTTTACATTATTGGTAAGCATTATTTTTTGAAATTGGTAAAGTCCCGAACTTAGTGGTTCATCGCACAAGTCATGAGCCACTTGCCAACCTTTACTCCTACGTTCGTCGAATATGGTATCGCAGCCTTTCATTATACTCTGAGATACAGAGTCTCTGATCGTAATCTGTACAAACACATACACTTGACTGACGCATCTTTTCAGAAAATGTAAATACTGTAAAAAGAAACGTAAAAATATGAACCGGCCAATTGTAAGGGTGTCTTTTTGTTTGCATTTGATGGTGTTTTCTCTTTTAAACTCTTTTAAACCCATCTTTGTGCTGCGTCACAAAGCCGGACACAGACATAAAGATTTAAGATATTTTATAAACAGGAGGTTACATCACGATGGCTATCACAGCAGTTTTGCCATTATGTATACAGGGAAGTTACGGTGTCGATGATCTGGGCCGTACGGAAATTTTATTTGCTACATTCAGCGCGTTTAATGCCGCTGAGGTTTTCAGTGAGTTTCTGATTGTCTGTCCACCGGATGAAGTGGATATTATTCGCCGTCGCACTGTGAAGTGGTCCGAATTTTCTATTCGCGTGATGTCCGAAGAAGCGCTTATTCCGGAATTTGAAAAGCACCGTCATGTCCGCGGCTGGCGTAAACAGCAAATCGTCAAGCTGGCAGCACCGAGAGTAATTACTACGCCTTATTATCTGACACTGGATGCCGACGCTATCTGCCTGCGTCCGTTGACTGAATCACTTTTATTACCCGGCGGCAAAGCGCTAATCCAGTACGAGCAGCGGGCGCAGCATCCCAAATGGTGGAAGTCTTCCGCCCGCATCTTAAAAATGTCCGGCGATGTGGGGAATCCTGAGCTGGGCATGACAGTAACACCGGCGCTGATGGCCAGTGACATCAGCGAAGCTACCGGCGAAGAAATTGCCGCTAACCTACGTGGCAAGGGGTCGTGGGTGGATAAATTATGCGGTCTGCATAATCCGAAATCGCCAACGAACTGGACCCTCTACCGGCATCGCCGTGGCAGATGGACCGAATATTCCCTGTATTATCTGACGGCGCACAAGCGCAATATGTTGGAGCAATACCACGTGGATGCCTGCACAGCTGAAAATCCTCAGGCGCTGTTAATTCATGATTCACACCCTTTTGAAGCCTGGCAGGCAGAGCAAAGCTTCGCCCCGAACGGACACGGTTTATTTTGTGTCGTAAACAGCAGTATGCGGTTTGACAATAATCTTGTATGGGACAAAATAGCGCCTTTCATCCCGGGTCCTGAGAGGAAGCTTCATGCCAGCTAAACGGCAGTTATCCTGTTTTGTTATTGCCAAAAATGAAGGCGACAGAATTGAGCGTTGCCTGAAATCACTGCATGGCTGGGTCGATCAACTCATTGTGCTGGACTCAGGAAGTACGGATGGTACCGTCGGTATCGCCAAAAAGTATGCAGATGAGGTCATCGAAACAGACTGGCCGGGTTATGGCGTACAACGAAACCGCGCCCTCACTTATTGCAAACATGACTGGGTACTGAACATCGATGCCGATGAAGAAGTCACGCCTGCTCTCAGAGATGAAATTGTGGCTGTGTTGTCCTCAGAGCACCTGTCTGCAAATTTCATAAAGTGCCCCTGGCATACTGTTTTTTTGGGTTCTGTGCTGAAGCACGGACGTTACAGCACGCCGCAGGGTAAATTGTTCTTAAAGCATGGTGCGAAGTTCAAAGAAGCCAGCGTGCATGAATCGCTGATCCTGGAAAAAGAGCAGGTACTGGTGCTTAAATCGCCTTTATTGCATTACAGCTGGCGTAACTATAAACACGCTATCGATAAGCATGTGCAGTACGCGGTATTGTCGGCTAAAGACAAATTTGCCCGTGGTAAAAAGGCGTCGTTGGGTTATGCCTGTCTGCGTTTCTTTACCGATTTTCTGCAACAGTATGTGCTTCGTGGTGGCTTTCTGGATGGAAGAGCCGGATTGATGATGGCCATTATTCTTGCCCAGTACGGGTTTCATAAATACGCCGCACTGTGGGCCATGAACAGAGAAGGAAGTGCCGGTGAGTAACCCGTGTCCACTGAGTGTTTATCTGATTACGTTCAATGAAGCTGAGAGGCTGGACGAGGTACTTTCTGCCGTCAGCTTTGCTGCAGAAATTATTGTGGTGGACTCCGGCAGTACCGATGACACTATCATGATTGCAGAGCGTCACGGGGCCAGAGTGATCCACCGGAACTGGCCCGGCTTTGCTAAACAAAAGGCCTTTGCGATGAGTCAGTGTACTCAGCCCTGGTTACTGAACCTTGATGGTGACGAGGTGCTGAGTGAAGAATCCGCAGCACACATTCAAACGGTAGTTACCGGCGAAAACCCGTCGCACGGTGCGTACCGCCTGCACTTTGAAGATATTTTCTGGGGCAGACCCATGTCGTCTAAAGCGGCAAAGCGCCACATTGTGCGGTTGTTCAGACAGGGCACTGCCCGATACCCGGAAGATCGCATGGTGCATGAAAATGTGAAACTGGAAAAGGGTTCCACCACCGGCGATATTAAAGGGCTGGTCATGCACTATGGCTATGGCAGTACCGAGCTGCTGATGAATAAACAGAACAGTTATTCATCGCTGAAAGCGCAGCAGAAATTTAACAGCAACAAAAAGCCGTCTTTGCTGAAATTGTTGCTGGTTTTCCCGCTGACTTTTTTAAAAACTTACCTGTTCAAACGGCACTTTTTATCTGGCAAGCGGGGACTGACCCACGCGTACATTGAATCTATGTATGCGTTTTTAAAAGAAGCGAAGCTGTTCGAGCTGACTGAGCGGAATCAATAGCAGGGCCGACCGGCCCCGTGTTACTGTTTAAAGAAGGTCAGCAGCATATCTGCAATGGCGGCAGGTTGTTCAAAAGTGCTCAGGGCGCCTGCGTCTTTAATCACCCGGGTTTGAGCATCCGCAATCCGTGATTTGGCTTCTTCCAGTTTATCTTCATCAAAAAACAAATCGTTTTCAGCACCGAATACCAGGGTGGGACAGGGAATTTTTGACATCCAGTCTTCAGCGCCCATCCAGTCCAGCACTGGTTCGTGAATATCAAACTTCCGGAGTCTGGCCAGCTGGCCGTGAATGAACGGTTTATAGCGTGTATCCAGTGAAGCTGTCGGGGCCAGTGCGGCATATCGCAGCCAGGCATCGGATATGAACTTGCCGTCCGCATCAAAAGGAATATCCCTGGATAGCGGCTTTGCTCTAATCGCAGCCACGAACTGATCAATTTGCGCTTTTGATATCAGCATTTCGCAGGAAATCACCAGTTTCTTCACTCTCTCAGGCCAGTTAACCGCAAGACAGGTTGCCAGTGCTGCACCTGAATGGTTGCCGGCAACAAAGGCTTTATCAATGCCATGGGCGTCCATGAAAGCGATGGTGTCTTGCGCAAAATCCGGAATGTTCATGGCGGCAGATGGCTCGTAGGATTGACCATGTCCGGCCATATCCGGTGCATATACGGTGAAATGCTGTGCCAGAACGGGAATAATATTTTCCCACTCAATGCTGCTCATTGGTGCCTGATGCAAAAGTAACAAGGGTTCGCCCTGTCCGGCTTTGATATAGTGAATTTGCCCTGCAGGCAGGTCCAGATAGTATTTTTTCATAACCATTCCGTGAGGAAACTTTACCCGGTCGTGTCCTGAATCCGGGTAAAGTGACAACGTTAAATCTTTATAATAACTTTCCCGGTGTTTTCACCGCGCATTAAGCGACAGAAAGCGTCCGGAGCACTGGCAATACCCTGAGAAACATCTTCAAAGGTTTTCAGTTTGCCGTCCAGATAATGGGGCAGGCAATACTCCACAAATTCTGCTCTCCGGGGTTCGTAGTCATATACTACAAGGCCGGTAACCTGTGCCCGGGATTTGATCCATATCGCAGGATGAGGGCCGCCGGCACGGCTGGTACTGTTAAGTTCAGACATAATGCCGCACAACACCACTCTGGCACCAACAGCAAGTTGAGAAGAGACAGTGTTCAACAGTTCTCCGCCAACTAAATCAAAATACACGTTAATACCGTCAGGGCAGGCTGCTTTAAGTTGCTCAGCAATGTCACCGGCTTTGCGATCCAGACAGATATCGTAGCCGATTTCTTTAACGGCCTTGTCGCATTTCTCTTTGCCGCCGGCAATACCCACAACCTTACAGCCGTAGAGTTTAGCCAGCTGGGCAGCTGTAGCACCTACGCCCCCCGTTGCAGCGGGAATGACAACCACATCGCCCGGGGCTGGTTTTGCAGTGCAGACAATGCCCGCCCAGGCGGTAAGCCCTGTGGTGCCCAGCGCGGAAAGATAGGCTGCATTGTTGTCTACGGGGGCATGAACGGCAGTCAAGGTTTTCCCGTCCATAACGGCGTATTCCTGCCAGCCGCCGAAGCCTCTGACAATATCGCCGGCACTGAAAGCCGGATCTTCACTTTGAACCACTTCAGCGATGGTTTCGCCTTTCATTAAATCGCCCGGCGTGATCGCACCGGATAAGTGCCTGCCGGCAATCTGACTACGCATGTACGGGTCGAGAGAAAGGTAAAGGTTTTTTACCAGCACTTCGCCGGCTTCGGGGGGCGTTACTTCGACAGAACGGGTCGTAAAGTCTGATGGTACGGGCGTACCTTCCGGCGTTTTAGCCAGTACAATTTGCGTGTTTTTTAAGTCGCTCATAGCCTGTATTCATGTCTGTTAAGGGAAACGTTGGTTGGCAGAGTAAGGGAAGATGCGCGGTGAAACTATGATAAAAATCATAGTTTCACCGAGCGACATGCCGTTGAGGCCGGAAGGGAAGCAGAACTACTTTGCTGCTCCGGCAAGCATGTCGTGATTTTGTTTTGCCGGTGTGGCAATTTGCGTTACAAAAATTAAAGCCGTAATAATTAACACAACGAAAATCATGAATGCGACCTGGTAGTCACCGTACATGGAATAGAAAACACCGGTTAACCAGATACCCAGACCACCACCAAGACAATCCAGCACGGCGATGGTGCCGAGGATTTTGCCTGCAGAGACCAGTCCGAAACAATTCACAGCGGATAATTGTATTGTGGTGTACACACCGCCCCAGCCAAGGCCAAACAGAATAATAGCAATCCAAATCAGGCTGCTGTTCATCATCGCCAGGCACGCCGAGCCGGTGAGCATAACAATAATGTTGCCGATGAAGACCAGTTTGTAATTCAGGTAGTCTGACAGCAGGCCGAAAACGAATTTACCGATCACTGCGCAGAGGAAAAACAGACTGATAGCGTTTGTGGCGGAAGCCGGCGTAAAGTCGAGATCACGCAGATAAAGGAACAGATGCGCCTGCACCGCCAGTACCGTGTAGAACGTTGTCATAGCGACTACAGAAATGGCCCAGAATGCTTTTGTTTTCAGTGCTTCCACATAACCGAGACCCTGCGACAGCGCTACATCCTGTGGTTTCGCGCTGGCTTCAGCTTCCGGCCCGTTTCTGACAAATAGCGCAACCATCGCAAACATAAAGGCAGGAAAAATCATGGCGTAAGTCATTGCCATGCGCCATCCCACCAGTTCACTCATATAGGTTCCGTACTGGGGAAAGATCATGCCGCCCAGACTGGTGCCAACCAGTGTGATACCAATGGCGACACCCCGTTTTTTCTGAAACCAGCTGGAAACCAGAATGATGGCCGGGTTCAGGCCACAAAACACCAGTACAACGCCAAGCAGCGCATGGGCAACATAGAGGTTAGCCAGTGATTCAACACCGCTATATAAGAAATAAGCTACAGCAAGCATGACCCACCCGGCCAGCATGCAGCGTTTAACGCCCAGCTTATCGATGATTATACCGCCGAAGGGAGCCAGTAGTGCGCTGGTGCCGAAGGTAATCATGTCGCGGAATTTTAATTCGCCGCGACTCCAGCCAAATTTTGATATTAGTGATTCATCAAAGACAGACAGGCCGGAAATACTCATTCCGTTACTGATGATCAGCACCACGCTTGCCAGCACGGCGATCATCCATGGGTAGCTTCTATTCATAACTCATCCAACACGTAAAATTGTTTTCGTTGAAAACAAACCTTTTTGAAAAGCCGGCAGACAGAACTCTGGAAAATTGTCTGGCATCAACTCTTAAAGGCTGATTATTTATAATAATTTTGAAAATGTAGCTGGTGATGTTCAGCTGTTTGCAATCGTTAGCCAGCAGGAAAAAAAGTGAAAATCACTCATTTGAAATCACCCCAGCTTGTCTGATTTTGCCCCGACTATCGACCGTTGAATATGACAAAACGCAATTTTTGAAAATTAAACCGGCTACCTGTTCAACAAACGGGATGAGCCGGCAGGACAGGCTATTTCTTAACCAGACTAATCCCTTTTATGAATTACTGTCAATTAACTTTAATTATTGTTATAACAATAATTCATAAAGTTGTGTTTATAGCAAATCTTGTCATTAAATCAGGGTGAAGAAACAATGGATTTTCTGGTGATAAAATTCCTGCATGTTATGGGGCTGGTTTACTGGTTAGGGGGCGACCTCGGTACTTTTATCGCAAGCCGGTATGTGCTGAAAACGGAACTGGGCCACGAAAGCAGAGTGGTGGCTGCAAAAATACTGAATGCAGCCGATCAGGGCCCCAGACTGGCAATGCCACTGATGTTTGCCAGCGGATTGCATTTGAGTACTACGCTGGGGTTAACGCCGTTCTTGTCAGGATGGCTGGCGGTTATCTGGGCTACAGGCCTGGCCTGGCTGGCAAGTGTTGCAGCATTGCACTGGTATTCAGGTGCCGCAAAAGCGCTCATTATAAAATGTGACTGGGTGATACGGGTGACAGTTTGTGCGGGCGCAATATTGACCGGCTTTTTCAGTGTTTTTACCGCCGGACCGGTAGTTGTTTACTGGGCAGCCTGGAAGCTGGCTTTGTTCGGTGTGGTTGTGCTTCTGGGTATTCTTATCCGCTTTAAGCTGAAGCCTTTCGGCCCCGCTTTTGCAAAACTGGCAAGTGGTCAGGGGGATGCAAATACCAATACAGTTATTCAGAACACTATCGGCGGTGCAGCCTGGCATGTAAAAGGCATCTGGATACTGCTGCTGGTGATATCAGCTTTTGGCCTCCACCTCATTTAATACCACCCGCGGCCATGGCTGGCGGAACACCCGCCAGCACATGAGTCCCGTTTTTACTACGTAGTCCAGTACAATCATGCCAAAAATCCACTCTACCGGTGCATCCATCAGCATGAGAATAAACGCGCCGCCGAAGCGGATGACAAAATTGCTTACCAGCACAGTAAACATGGGCCAGCGGGTATCCCCTGTACCCTGACAGGCACCTGTCAAAACAAAGTCGATGGCCATGACCGGTTGGACAACGGCAAAGAAATAGATAAACACACTGGTGTAATAGGTAACGTCGTTCTCGCCAATTAACCACAAAGAAAGCGGCTCGCAGAATATACCCAGCAGCAGTCCCATGATTGTCATTACGGTCAGTGAAAAACCCAGGGCAACGTGAAGAATGCGCTTTGCCATTGCCAGATCATTTTTCCCCACTGCCTGACCAATCATTACGTTGGCGCTCACAGAGAATCCGTAACCCACAACAAAGGAAACGGAAATAAGCATAATGCCTGCGCCATAGGCTGCATAGGGTGCTGTGCCGTAACGGGCGACTACCCACAGGAACGACAACACCGCTACCTGTCTGAACAACTGCTCCATGATGGCGGGGTAACTGATACGCCACAACCGGCGTCCGCCGGAAAGAGACCACCTGGCAATAAAAAACTCCCGCCAGCGGGGATATAGCAGACCAAGCATTAAAATCAGGCCGAGCAGATTGCCAATCCCTGCGGCTTTAGCCACGGCTGCAGAACCACTGTCGGTATAATATTGCCAGTTGCCTGCAAGTAAATACGTCAGTACCAGTGTTGTGCCGTTTAAAAAGATACCGGAAGCCAGCGGCAGCCAGGCAATACTGAGTGCTCTCAATGCGCTGGCGATAATGAAATAAATGGCTATGAACCAGCAGTACAGACTGAGTTCACGTATGTAACTGGCGCCTTCATAAAGTGCTTCAGGATCGGTCAGACCGAGACTGTACATAATGGGCTCGGCCAGCCACCAGAAACACACAGACAGCCCGATGGTGACTGCGACGCCAAGCATCAGTGTAACGCGGAGCCAGTGAGAAGCTTCACCATGCTCACCCCGTCCCTGACTCTGGGCGATGAGTGCCATGGCACCAATGTTCAGGCCAAACAGAATTGACTGAATAAGAAAGAACAGGCGCTGACCGGAAGTGACTGCGGCAATGGCTGAACTGCCCAGTGTTGCGACGACTTTTATTGTGAGGATCCCCACCACTGCCGTCATTGCCTGCACACCGCCGGCAGATCCTGCCAGCGACATCATTTGTCTGAAATCGACTTTTACAGCATGCACTGTACGGGCGTGTTGGTTATCCATGAATTTATGAGAAAGCCGGTCAGGCTATCGCCAGTAATGAGATTGAATGTTATTATGACATATAGATATTACAATAATCTATGGATTGAAAGCATGACTATGCAGTTTGATGTAGAAATTAGTGAAGTAGGCCCCAGAGACGGATTGCAAAGTATTGCACCAATTATGGCCACAGAAGATAAAAAACGTTGGATTTCGGCTCTGGCTGCCGCCGGGATTCCTGAAATCGAAGTCGGGTCATTTGTGCCGGCAAAAATACTGCCGCAACTGGCTGACACTGCAGAATTGGTGGCCCACGCCAGAACTATCGCTAATCTTAATGTTGCGGTACTTGTACCGAACTACCGTGGAGCCGAAAATGCCGTAAAAGCCGGCGCGCACAAGATCACGATTCCGTTGTCTGTGTCTGAAACGCATAGTCTCAAAAACGTGCGCCGTACCCATGTACAAATGCTCGAAGAAGTCAGACAAATCCGCGAACTGATTAATACTTTGCCCGAAGTTGAGCGGCCTGTGTTTGAGGGCGGCTTGTCTACCGCATTTGGTTGCACCCTTGAAGGTAAAGTGCCCCAAAGCAAGGTTTTTGGTCTGGCAGAGCAACTTATCGAAGCAGGTTGTGATGAAGTCGGGCTGTCTGATACAACAGGTTATGGCACGCCGTTGCAGGTGAAAAACCTGACGAAAGGTGTATGGGCTGCAGTAGGCAAAGATAAGCTTACCGGCATTCATCTTCACAATACCCGTGGTCAGGGCTTTGCAAATGTGATGATGGCGCTGGAAGTCGGCTTACGGACGATTGACTCGTCGATGGCAGGGATCGGCGGCTGCCCGTTTGCTCCCGGTGCTTCCGGCAATATTGTGACTGAAGATCTGGTTTTCCTGCTGGAAGGGATGGGGCTTAAAACCGGTGTACAGTTTGGGAAGCTGCTGCAGGCGCGAAAAATTCTGCGCCAGAGCTTACCGGCAGAGGTTGAGTTATATGGCTTTACCCCGGATGCCGGTTTACCGAAGGGCTTTAGTATGGTCACCCCGCAGCAACTGGCCTGAATAAAAAACGCGGCAAAGGAAAAACCATTGCCGCGTTCTGCTTTGAGCTGCTTTGGAACATTTACGCTGAAAGCGATTTCAGGTAATCAATGACTTCCAACTCTTTAACTACATCGGCGTACTTTGCGTTCATATCGAACAGGTTTGCCTGATGCGGTGCTTCGTGACGGTCTCCGCAGGCTTCTTCCACAACAATGGGAATAAACCCGTGGGAGCAGGCGTCTACACAACTGGCGCGAACACAACCACTGGTTGTGAGGCCGGTGAGCAATACCGAATCAATACCCGCTGCTGTTAGCGTAGAGGCCAGTGATGTGCCGAAAAACGCACTGGGATACTGCTTTGAGATAACCAGTTCGTTTTCTTTCGGTGCCAAACCTTTTGCCCAGGCGCCCATGGGGGAACCTTCTGTTAAGTAGCGTAGTGGCTTTGCCTTTTTAAAGAAGGTGCCGCCGTTAAAGCCTGAAGGGTGATAAACCACGTTGGTATAGATCACCGGAATACCGGCATCACGGGCAGCCTCAAGCACACGGATTGCAGATGCCAGTGCATCTTCAACATCGGCGTACAGGTCGCAGGACTTATCATAGTAAGCTTCAACGAAGTCTATCAGTACCAGTGCCGGCTTCTTACCGAAGCCGATGCGGTTGTTATATACGCTTGCGTAGTTAGCGTCTAAATTTTCACTCATTTCTTAATCCTTACGGCGTGGCTTATTTCGCCCACTTCTTCTCAAATGCCCATACATCTTCGAAACCGATGAGTGAACAGAACTCTTTGAAGTTATTGATTGGCACACCTGTTGGTTCAGGGCTGCCTTGCTCTTTCATGGCAATCAGGGCTTTTTCAACGGCGTTGGCGGCTGCAAGGGCGGGTAAAGACGGAGCAATAGCGACACTGAAGCCAATGTCCTGCATTTTTTCAGCGCTGTACATCGGGGTAAAGCCACCGTTAGACATGTTAGCCATCATCGGCGCATCGACTGCCTCACAGGCCTTACGCATTTCTTCTTCGTTGGTAAGCGCTTCGAGGAAAATGATGTCAGCGCCAGCGCGGCGGTAAGCGTTACAACGTTTTATCGAGGCTTCAAGCCCTTCGGCATGCAGAGCGTCGGTACGGGCAATGATCATCATATCTTCGTCAGTACGGGCATCTACCGCCACTTTAATTTTTTCAACCATGTCATCCACCGGAATAACACGGCGGCCCGGAGTATGGCCGCATTTTTTAGGGAACTCCTGGTCTTCCATCTGAATAGCAGCGACACCCGCTTCCTGATAGCCTTTCACTGTATGGTGAACATTCAGCAGGCCGCCAAAGCCGGTGTCTGCATCTGCCATGACAGCAGCGTTACTGGTTTTAACCAGTGTCGCCATGCGATCCAGCATCTGGGTGTAACTCACAATGCCCGCATCCGGCAAACCATAGCCTGATGCAGTCAGCCAGTAGCCACTGCCATAAACAACATCGAAGCCGACTTTATTCGCAACAACGGCAGTGATCATATCCTGAATACCGGGAGCAAATACAAACTCTCCCTTACTGATTTTTTCTCGCAAAATTGATTTAGACATATTGAATTCCAGGTGAGTCAATGTGGGTTGGGTGGCCTACCAGGCCGCCTGATAAATGGCCAGTGCATCGGCTTCACTTAAATAACGCGGGTTATTTACCAGAAGTCGTTGTTGTTGCATGGCTTCGTTTGCCAGTTTTGGCAGATCGGATTCGGGTATATTCAGCGCCGACAAGGTACGTGGAATAGCCACGTCAATCAGCAGAGCTTCTACCAGCTCAATGAAATGAGCGCAGTCGAGCTGGGCGTCGCCACAGGAGTTGTCGGTGGTAACACATGTCATCAGTTGCGCATACTGTTCTATGGCCCAGTCATCGCTGGCATTGAAGCGCAGCACATGGGGTAAGACCAGCGCATTACTGAGTCCGTGGGGAATGTGATAATTGCCTCCCAGCGGATAGGCGAGGGCGTGCACTGCAGCCACCGGCGCATTGGCAAAGGCTTGTCCCGCCAGCATCGCGCCAAGCAGTACTTTCGAACGGGCTTCCACATTATTACCCTGACGCACAGCGGTAAGCAGGTTTGACGAAATGAGTCGTAAAGCTTCTTTCGCCAGCATATCCGAATACGGATTTTTCTTTTTCTTGCTGGTGAAGGCTTCGATGGCGTGCACCATGGCATCAATGCCCGTAGCGGCTGTAATAGACGGTGGTAAACCAAGTGTCAGTTCTGCATCCAGTAGCGCAATATCCGGTAACAGTTGATGAGAAACTACACCGGACTTTGTGGTTTCACCGGTGGTGATAATAGAGATAGGCGTCACTTCAGAGCCCGTACCCGCCGTGGTGGGCACCAGAATTAATGGCAAGCGCTTTTGCTTTATTTGATCAATGCCGTACATTTCCTGCAGAGGCTGGTCGCCGGGCACCAGTGCTGCTATCAGCTTTGCCACATCAAGGCTGCTGCCACCCCCTACCGCGATAATACCGTCAGTGCCGGCGTCTACCGCCGCCTGCTTTGCTGAAAGCACAATATGCTCAGGAGGATCGGCCTGAATATCACTGTACACAAAGGGGACCAGTCCTTCAGCTTCCAGTTTGCTGATGACCGGCTTCAGGATGCCGGTTGCCAGCAAACCTTTGTCGGTGACCAGCATGGGACATGTTATTGCGAGTGCGCGGCAATGTTCAGCCAGTGTGCCGGCTGCGCCGGGGGAACACACGATTTTCGGGACTGACATAAACTCAAAATTAATGCTTGTCATGGGGTATCCTGTTATTCCTGAAACTGCTAATTACATGCTCTGCATCGCGCGCTTGTAACGCGTGAAAATCAGCAGGCTGACGGCCATAATCGCTGCAGGTACAACCGAATAAAGCAGTACCATGCCGCGAATGGCTTCCGGCGCCTGTTCAGCGGCACCGCCGGTTGAAGACTGAAATCCGGTGTAGCTTAAAAATGCACCTGCCAGGACCGGGCCGAGTGCGAACGCCAGCTTCTCTGTGGCGGAGAAAAAGCCTGAGAACAGACCTTCATCCACTGTTCCTTTGTTTTGACGTTGTTTGTCGATGACATCGGTAAGTAGTGAGAAGACAAGCAGGGCAAAGCCTGAATTGGTAAAGCCGATAAGCACCGCGCGGCAAAGCACAAGGAAATGTTCTGTCGACATCTCACCCCAGCCGGGTAATGTCATCAGCACGTCGTCACCGGGTTTAACCCAAAGCCAGGTAATGGTGATCAGCATCCAGCCGGTACAGGCAACCCAGAAGGCAGCTTCTTTGCCCCATTTGCCGGATAGTTTTACCCACATAGGCTGACTCAGCATCGAACCTGTACACATCACGATGACAAAAGGAAACAGCAGCGAAATGTCAGCAACCGCATATAAGAAAATGAAACCGACAACGGCGTAGCCACAAGCTTGTGCAACGGTTTGCACAAGATAAGTGGCAGCCAGTACCATGAAGGGTTTATTTTCTTTTACGGAGGCAAATCTGCTGAGTAATTTGCGTGGATCATCCTGTGAAATCTGTCCGAAATTACGGGGCACACCGAAAGCTGTCGCGAGCATGGCAACCACACAAATGCCACCGAACAGAATGGCCATTGTTCGCCATGCGGCTGCATCACCACCCAGTTTATAAACCAGTGGCTGAGCCAGTCCTACGCCCATAATCACGCCAATGATGACGAAAATCATACGCACAGACAGTACCTTGGTGCGTTCATGGGCATCAGATGAAAGCTCTGATGCCATGGCGAGGTAAGGCACTGAAAACGCACTGAATGCCGTAGACGCAATCAGAAACAAGACGCCGATAAATACCGCTGCCATGGTTGGCGAGGAAAATTCACTGAAACTGAACAGTGCCATAAAACTCAGGCCGGTAAGCAGGCCACCGACCGCCAGGAAAGGTCGACGGGAATGATGCGGCTTCAGTTTGTCTGACCACACGCCCATCGCCGGATCGCATATAATCACCCATAATTTGGGTACGAGTACAACTATACCGGCAACCCAGGCAGAAACGCCCAGCATCGTGGTCATGAACAAAGGTAACAGCGCTGCAGGGGCATCACGGAAAAGCTGGCCGCCAATCTGACCGCTCCCGTAGAGCAGCTTTGTGATAAGCGGTACTTTTGAAGTACTGATAACAGCCTGGTCAGCTGTACTTTCGATGGCTTGTGTCATTGTGTGTTCCTCGCGGCCACGTGTAAAAGGAGTGTCGCGGTCATACTGGCTCACTGACACAGTCGTAATGGAACAGGCCCAGGGTTTCTTCGTTGCGCAGATTACCCAGACCATACATTTCTGCTTCATTGCCCTGCAGACGGTCCGCATTTTCGTTGGACTCCTGCTGGATAAAGCTGGTGCGTTCGAAGCGGGAGGCTTCATATCTTTCGAGGGCTTCTTTCATCGAACCGGCGTCGTCGATGGCACGGGCCAGCATGATGGCATCTTCAATACCCGTCGCAGCGCCCTGGCCCATGAAGGGGGTCATGGCGTGGGCGGCATCGCCGATAAGGGTGACAGAATCATTTTTCGACCAGCCGTCTGACAGCGATTTATGAGCGTTGATAGCCCATTTGAAAACTGTGCCGGGTTTGATTTCATTCAGCAGGGTTTGTATATCAGGGCACCAGCCATCAAAGTGTTGCTTCAGCTCGTCAAGATCAGCAGGAATTGACCAGCCATCCTCTTCCCAGCCACTTTGACGGATAAAGAACACCAGGTTAAGAATATCGCCCTTACGAAGGGGGTAGCGCACGACCATTTTGCCGGGGCCGATATGCATGCCGGGCTGGTCGATAAGTTTCTGGATAGCCGGTGACGCCGGCGCCAGCGCACGGTATGCGATGTGGCCGGTAAAGTGAGGAGGCTGCGGGTTGAACAGCTGGCGGGTTGCCGACTTAAGGCCGTCAGCACCAATGACCAGATCGGCATCGTATTGTGTGTCGTCGGCAAAATATAAGGTTGCACCACCTTCACGGCTGTCGATGGTTTTTAAGTGCTTACCAAGATGCAACTGAGCACCGTCTTTTTCAGCCGCTGCGACCAGGATTTTGTGCAGATCCGCACGATGAATATACACATAGGCTGCGTTGTACTGTTGCTTCGTACCCGAGCGGTCCACGGTCAGCAAATTGTTACCGCCAGACCAGTGATCAATAGTTTGAGTAGACGGCTCCATACCGGTTTCAACAATGGCATCGCCAACACCGATGTAGTCCATTCCACGCATGGCATTCGGCGCCAGCGTGATGCCTGCGCCCACGTCTCCCAGTTGCGGTGCCGATTCAAATAACTGAACAGTATGACCTGCTCTGGTGAGAGCGATGACAGCCGTCAGACCGGCAATACCTGCACCAACCACAGCAATGTTTAACTTTTGCATAATTCTATTCCTTCGTTACCGTAGCGAATTCGCTTTGGGAGCGTATTAATTGTGCTTCTAGTGTCCATATTCACAGGCCGCCAGCCATGACAATTGTCAAAGACGCAGCGCGCCGCAAAGTAGTATGTTTGCTGGCATACACGCAGATGCTCCGGCACCCGCAAACGAGAAATTCAGAATCAGCAAACAAGGTTTTTTATGACGATCACTACGCCTGCAGAAGCGCCTGCGCAAACTCTGATATCCGACAATTTTGTTGATGAAATACGTCATGCAGCGGGGGCAGAAAATGTGATGGAAGCCTCCCATGTACGGCATTTGTATACCGATGTATATCGTCAGAAAGCGTCGCCGCTTGCGGTAGTTACCATCCATGATACAGAGCAGCTTCAGGCGGTCATGCGCGTCTGTTACAAAGAACATGTGGGTGTGTCGGTGCGCGGTGGTGGTGCTTCCTATACCGATGGTTATCTGATTGAAAATGGCCCGCAAGTTTTGCTGGATATGAGCAAGATGGACCGGATCCTGGAAATCAATGAACAGGACGCTTACGTCACCGTTGAAGCAGGTGTGACCTGGGCTGTACTAAAAGACACGCTGGCGGAAAAAGGCTGGCGGACACCTTTCTGGGGGCCATTCTCAGGAATGCACGCCACCGTAGGCGGCTCGGTGTCACAAAATACTATCAGTCACGGTTCAGGCGCATACGGCATTTCAGCCCAAAGTGTGCAGGCGGTTACTGTGGTACTGGCTAACGGTGATTTACTGGCTACAGGTTCTGCAGGTGCAGGCAGTACGCCATTTTGCCGTCATTTCGGCCCGGATCTGACCGGATTGTTTACGGGCGATTGTAGCGCCCTTGGTGTAAAAGCTACGGTTACACTCCCGCTGATAAGGCCGCGTCCTGCGCACCAGACAGTTTCCTTTGCTTTTAACGATTTTGAAACCATGCATGAGTCCATGCGGCGTATTTCGCTGGAAAGACTGGAAGACACGCATTTCTCCCTTGATGGCGCATTATCTCAGGGGCAGATTGCCCGGCAGGATAACGCCGGTCAGGTTGTTAAAATGGCACTGTCGATCCTGAAAAGTTCGCCGTCGTATTGGTCTGGGATAAAACAACTGATCACATCTGCGGTATCTGCCCGTAAAGTCATCAGTCAGTCGCCTTATATGACGCACTATATTGTTGAAGGGGTGAATGATGCGGAAGCGAAAAGTCGTATCCACCGTATCCGTGAAATTAACCAGTTATTCGGTCAGGAAATTCCGGCCACAGTGCCTGCGGTAGTCAGAGGCATGCCCTTTGCACCGTTTTACAACACCCTGGGACCTGCCGGTGAGCGCTGGGTCCCCCTTCACGGTATTCTTCCCCATTCTGCCGTTGCGGCTTTTCACAAAGAGCTGGAAGCTTTTTATGCTGCCCGCAAAAATAAGATGGACGAACTGGGGATCTGGTACGGTGGTATGTTTGCTACCGTAGCTTCTTCGGGCTTTTTGTACGAAATAGCGCTGTACTGGCCAGATGAAATTACTGATTATCACAGACAGGTTGTGCCAGCAGACTACCTGAGTAAATTGCCTGTCTATCCGGCAAATCACATTGCCCGGAAATATGTGCATGAACTTAAAAGCGCGCTGACGGATTTATTTGTGAAACACGGCGCGATTAACTTCCAGTTGGGTAAGGCTTACCCCTATCGTGACCGGTTACAACCTGTCACATTAAACATGGTCGACGCACTGAAGGCCCATGTGGATGATAAAGGTATACTGGCACCGGCTAATCTGGGATTCGGTGATAAAGCATGACGGTGGCTGACAGGGAAGTGATAAGCCGTCATTTTGTGCAGGTTGCAGATCGCACTGTGCATTACCGGCATGCAGGCAAAGGTCAGCCTGTGGTGTTAATACATCAGTCGCCAAAGAGTTCTGCTGAACTTGAGCCGTTTATGCGTCAGCTTGCGCCCCACTTCAGTGTTTTCGCCCCCGACACGCCCGGCTATGGCTTGTCTGCACCTCTTGCAGACACGAAGGCAACCATCGATGACTTTGTTGATGCGCTCATTGCCTTATTGGATGCCTTGTCTCTGGATGCGCCGGTGGTATTTGGCAGCCATTCCGGGGCGATATTCGGAGTCAGGCTGGCCGCCCGCTATCCTGAACGCGTTAGCGGACTGGTTGCAAACGGTATTTTGATTAACGATCAGGCCACAAGAGACGAACTGGTCGCGCATTATTTTCCGCAATTTCCGCCTTCCCGGACGGGTGAACACCTTGCCGGGGTGTGGTCCAGAATTCGCGATCAGCATTGTTACTATCCCTGGTATAAACAGTCACCGGAATACCGTATTCACTGGCCCGCCAGTGTGGAAGAAATGCATGAAAGTGCGCTGGAAATTCTTATGGCGGGCGAGCATTATCAAACCGGTTATCGTGCTGTACTGGACTACGATATATCGCCGGATGCCAGCGCCTTATCTGTACCGGCAATGCTGATTGTGGCCAAACCGGACGCACTGGTGCATTACGTGCCCCATTACCCGCCGCTTCCGGCAAACGTTTCTGTGACGATAACTGAAGACTACGCGGAGATTCCGCAAAAGACCATTGCGTTCATTTATGAACGTTGTGAGAATGTGAGCCTGCCGGCAGACCCTGTGGCAAAACACTCTCATCCCGAACGTCAGTTTATCCGCACCGGAAAGACCGGTCTGTATTGTGAATTTAGCGGAGACCCGCAAGCTACCCCCGTGCTGGTGGTGCATGATCTTTTTCAGAGTGTCCGGCAATGCAGAGAGTTAATCAGTGATTTATCTGAAAATCATTTCGTCATTGCCCCTGATCTACCCGGGCACGGTTACACGGCCGGCGAACCGCTGTCAGCTGCAGAAACGGCAAAGACACTGGTTACATTAATTGAGACTTTGAAAACACCGCGTATCGAACTGGTGTTTGTTGGCCGCAGTGGCTATCTGGCCGGTGAATTTGCCCGCTGTAAGCCACAAGGGGTGCAGACAGACGTACTGTTTGTCCCTGACCATGCCGGTATTGCGCTGGGTAAGCTGCACTTCGATGATGATACGGATGTTGCTCTGGCGAAAGCGCCGGACCTCACGCCGGAATCCTCAGGCGCCCATTTTCAGACCGCCTGGTATTACTTGCGGGACAGCTATTTATTCTCCCCCTGGTATCGCAGGGAAGAAGCATGTATTAGTCAGGGACGTGGCGAGCTGACAGTCTCTGAACTGCAAATTGCACTGCTGGATCTCATGGCTGGCTGGAAGAGTGGCAACCTGCTGCTGGATGCCGTGTGTTAATACCGCGTAAGCCGGAGTTCAATCCAGTGGCGTAAATTCCATTTCAGGGCCGCTTTGCAATTGCCCGGAGGGCGGTCTTTCCACCAGATTAAGCAGAAAACCGTCAGGATCCCGCAAGCATATTTCACGCTGACAAAAGTGCCCCAGTTCGAATGTGACCGCTGAGCCAGTCCAACTGGCGCCGGCAGCACTAAGCGCCGGTAAAACAACATCTAAATCGTCCACATAGAAAACCAGCGCACTTTCTCCGCACCGGGCAGGGCCACTTCGCACCGGTTCATCTGTGTCCGGGCGGGCAATTTCGAAAAGGCCCACCATGCCGAAATTCGGGCCTTTACTTTTAACAATGCTGACTTCGTAAGGCCGGTGTTCACTGAGCCCCAGTACTTCACTGGCTGAAGGGTGAGATAACACGCCTTCGAAATACAGGTTTGTTAAACCCAGCGCCTGATAAAACTGCTTTGAGCGCTTCCGGTCGCGAACGAATAACGCGCTGCGGATTAGTGCCGAAACAGGCGGCGGGATAACCGTCGTCATTGTTTAATTATCCTTTCCGGCAAAAAGAAACCCGTTGAGTTTATCCAGTCGTTGGATCCATGGATCCTTCACCGCCGCAGTGGTATCCGGGTTGAACAGCATAATTTTGCCTTCAGAATATTCCGGCCAGTCCGGTAACGCAGCATGATTGGGGTTGCCGTTACTGGCAAAATTCACCCAGTAATCCATCATCTGCGAAGAAACGGTTAGCTGGCGTTCTGATGGCGGCACACTCTCACTGTGATCACCGGTAAAGTTGCCGAACACATAAGGCAGATCTGCAGCATGAGGCGAGCCATAAACTTTGCCCGATGGCGTATCCTGCGTTTTTGACCAGGTCCCCGGCATACCGAAGCGGTAAATAAAGACAGATTGACCGGCTTCTTCATGGAGTTGCGCCAGCATTCTCAGCTGTGAATGGAAAACAAAGTCGCTGTAGAGAAACGTATCCCGCAGCACATCTGAGCCATAATCTTCCACCAGCGTGTCCATTGCGCCTTTCGGCAGCAGCGGCGTCATCAGACCGTTTTGTGCATCAGGCGGCACCATGCCGAACTCAAAATCATTGGCACCCAGCAACAGCGGAATTTTTGCCTGCATGCGTGCCCGGTACAACGCTTCTATGTTGTCCGGAATTACTACACCGTCAACGGCAAGTTCGATGAAGGAGGCAAAATTCGTGGCCGCAACTACGGCTTCTGCTGGCATTGCCCGCAGCGCCTCTAACGACATGTCTTTGTTGCCGGCACGCTCTGCGAATTCTACACCCTGCTGTTCGATAACCCGTGAACTGTCGTCCTCTGCCAGCGCAGCGACTACCGGTTGTTCGCCACGTCCGTAACCTGACTGGGAAATGGCGCGATGGAATAATCCTTTACCCGATTGTGTGGCGACCAGTGCATCCACAGAATACCCGCCGGCACTTTCACCGAAAATGGTTACATTGGCAGGATCACCGCCGAAGGCTGCAATATTGGCCTGCACCCATTCAAGTGCCGCAATCTGATCCATCAGTCCGTAATTAAAAAGCCTGCCGTCATCGGCATTTTCTTTGCTCAGTTCAGGATGAGCAAAAAAGCCGAAGCTGCCGAGGCGGTAGTTAATGGCAACCACCATCACGTCTTTTTCTGCCAGTTTACCGCCGTGATTTACCGGCCTTGAACCCGAACCATTTACCAGTCCGCCGCCGGGGATCCATACCATGACCGGTAACGATTCTTTGTTGCCGGCAGGGCGGTAAATATTCAGATATAAACAGTCTTCGCTTTCAGGCTGAGTGAATTTTTCTTTATCCGGCATGGGCATGTTACCCGCCGGACGCTGCATGCAACGATTACCGTATGTATCCGCGACAACGGTTTGTGAGCTTGCCGGCAGTGACTGAGGCGCACGCCATCTCAGCTCACCTACCGGCGGTTTAGCGTACGGTAAGCCTTTAAAAGACAATACCTTGCCTTCTTCCACACCAGAGTATGTACCCTGGCTCAAGGTGACCTTCGTGAAGTCTTTTTCTGAACAACCTGAGGCACAGAAAAGCAGAACGGCTGCGCAACTGATAGTGGTAATTCCACGGTATAAAAAGCGTTTCATAGCGAATTTCCGGTGAAGTGTTGTGATGACCCTGTAAAGCAGCCAGGTCGAGATTTCTTTGTATTTAGTTGGGTATATAACAGCTTGTTCTGCAATGACAAAAATCAAAAAATGAGCCGTGTCTGGCGAAGTTCAGCGCGCGGAGGCGGTGAAAAAACAGTTCAGACCGGGCGATTGATTTTTGTCATAGAGGGGCACTGGCATTGGCTATAAGGTGAATCCCATCTGCAAAAGCACTACTCATACCCGCGCTTTTGCACCGGATTTGGAGACAGCCATGCAAAGCGACATTTTAGATCCTTCCTGGTCAGGCATTGCACATGTATCAGACGCAACGAAGGCATTTTTAGCTCAACCCCATAAACTGCTCATTAATGGCGAACATACAGAAGGCGTGAAGGGTAATACGCTGAACAGCTACGACCCCGCTACCGGTGAGAAGCTGGCTACGGTATGTACCGGCACGGAAGAAGATATTGATAATGCAGTAAAGGCAGCAAGAGCGGCTTTTAACGGCCCCTGGTCGGCACTTTCTCATTTTGACCGTGCAAAGCTACTAAAAAAACTGGCCGTTGCCATTGCTGAACATGCAGAAGTATTTACCGAACTGGAAGTGCTGGACAATGGCATGCCCCGTTTCATCGCTGCACTGACTGTAGAAAATATCAGTGAGATGTTCGATTACTATGCCGGTTGTGCCCAGCACATTGAAGGCACCACGACCCAGCCTCCCAGACATGTTGCCATGGAAGCCGAAGCGCTGACCTATACGCTGAAAGAGCCGGTAGGTGTTGCCGGACTCATTGTGCCGTGGAACGTACCCATTTCTACCGCCGTTTTAAAACTGGCGCCAGCCCTTGCTGCAGGGTGTACCGTTGTCGTGAAGCCATCGGAAGAAACGCCTTTGTCCATTTTATTGCTCGGGCAGTTACTGAAAGAGACCGGCTTCCCTGACGGTGTTGTGAATATTGTTAACGGTTATGGCCACGATGCCGGCGCAAGGTTGTCGGCTCATCCTGATGTGGACAAAGTATCTTTTACCGGTTCTACCGCCACAGGCCGCAAGGTGATATCTGCCGCTATGGGCAACCTTAAAAAGGTGTCGCTGGAGCTGGGCGGAAAATCCCCGGTGGTGGTGATGCCCGATGCCGATGTAGAGCTAGTGGTTCCGGGCATTGCGCTGGCGACATTTTTCCTGCAGGGGCAAAACTGCATGGCGGGCACGCGCATTTTTATCCATGAAAGTCTGCATGACGAGGTGGTTGAGAAGCTCATTGCATTTACCTCATCGCTCAAAATTGGTCATGGTCTGCAGCCGGAAACCTTCCTGGGGCCACTCATCTCTGCCGGCCACAAAGAAAAAGTGCTCGGCTATATCAGCAAAGGTCAGGAAGAAGCCGCGAAGCTGGTTTACGGCGGCCGCCCGCTGGCGGGTAACGGACATTTTGTTGAGCCCGCGATTTTCACCGGATGCCACAGAGACATGGCCATTGTCAGAGAAGAAATCTTTGGCCCGGTCATGGCTATTCAGTCATTCAGTACTACCAATCTTGATGAGATCGCCGCCATGGCAAACGACACCGAGTATGGCCTGTCGGGCAGTGTCTGGACTGAAAGTCTCAGTACTGCTCACGCTCTGGTCGCGCGTATTCGCGCAGGTCAGGTATCGGTGAACTGCCACGGCGCCATCGGAACCAATATTCCGTTCGGAGGATACGGACAATCCGGCTGGGGCCGGGAATTTGGACGTGAAGGACTTGACGCTTATCTGGAAACAAAAGCAGTAACAGCCCGTCTGTCTGCGCGTCAGTGAACCCTGCAAATGCAATGCACGGAAAGTACCGGCAGTGCAGAAGAAATAAGGTAAATAAACTATGAAAAAAACTCAGGTAATCGTAGCCGGTGCCGGACCGGTAGGTACAGTAGCAGCGTACCGTCTGGCAACCATGGGATTTGATGTGTTGCTGTGTGAAGCAGGTCCGAATTGTGCCATCGATTTGCGGGCTTCCACGTTTCACCCGCCAACACTGGAAATGCTGGACGAAATTGGCATTGCTGAAACCCTTATCGAAAAAGGGCTGAAAGCACCCAAGTACCACTTCCGTGAACGTGAAAGCGGCGAAACCGTCGAATTCGATTTGTCTGAGCTGGAAGGGGAAGAAAAATTCCCCTACCGCCTGCAGTGCGAACAGCACGTACTGGCCAGCATGATTGCAGAAAAGCTGGATGCGCACCCTAAAGCGGAAGTGAAATTTAACCACCGTGTGGTGCATTTCGAACAAACAGAAGATGGTGTTGAAGTGGCGCTGGAAGGCCCGTTTGCCATTGAGAAAGTGCAGGCCAAATATCTGGTAGCGGCGGATGGCGGTAACTCCATTATTCGCAAATGGCTGGGCGTAGAGTTTGAAGGTTTCACTTATCCGGAGAAATTCCTCACGCTGTCTACCAAAACGGAGCTTAAAGACTACATCCCTGATCTTGAGTACGTGAACTACGTCTCAGACCCTAAAGAGTGGATGGTACTGCTGCGCGTACCCAGTGTGTGGCGCATTCTGGTGCCTGCACCTGAAGATCAGCCGGACGAATACCTGTTGTCGGATGAAAAGAAAAATCAGGTGTTCCGCGACCTCATTGGCCGTGAAGACATTAAAACCGAACACCGCACTATTTACCGCGTGCATCAGCGTGTGGCGAAGAAGTTTAACTTTGGCCGCGTGTGTCTGGTGGGCGATGCCTGTCACATGAACAACCCGTTAGGCGGCTTTGGTATGAACAGCGGTATTCATGACGCCTGGAATCTGTGCGACAAAATTGCTGCCAACCTCACCGAAGGTCACGATGACGAACGCTTTGAATTGTATGACCGTCAGCGTCGTCCGGTAACGCACAGCTTCATTCAGGCGCAGACAATGCAGAACAAAAAGCTGCTGGAACACAGCCCTGAAGAAAACCACGCAATGCGTTTGCAGGAAATGAAAGATACCCGCGACGACGACACCAAACGTAGGGCTTTCCTGCGCCGCCAGGCCATGTACCAAAGCCTTGAGCTTGAAAAAAGCATTGTGTAGGAGGGATGATGACTGACATATTAGGTTACCGCGCAAAATTTGGTGTTTTAGGTCCGTCGACCAACACCACCGTACAGCCGGAAATGGATGAAATGCGTCCTGCCGGTGTAACCAATCACTACAGCCGCATCATTGTTGATAATGCAAACGCATTGTCTGACGAGACCTTTCTGAAAGGGACTGCACTGATTGATCAGGGCACCGTAGATGCGGTTCGCGGTGTGATGACCTGCGCACCGGATTATCTGGTTATGGGCATGTCTGCCATTACATTTTATGGCGGAGCCAAAGGCGCTGAACAATGGCAGAGCAATATTGAAGAAGTCGCCGGTGTTAAATCGTCTATTGGTTCGGTTTCTGTTGTGGAAGCCTTTAAAGCCATTGGTGGCATTAAGAAAGTCGCTTTCCTGTCTCCCTACTACCCTGTTGCAAACACAGAAGTACGTAACTTCCTCAGTGATTACGGCTTTGAAACCGTTGCCGACCATCCTTTCCGCGCACCCACCTGGACAGCCATTGCTGAAATTACCCATAAGCAGGTTCGCGAGGTGGTGGAGCAGATGAACGACGATAACGTTGATGCCATTTTGCAGGTAGGAACCAACCTGTGTATGGCCCGTCTGGCAGGTCGCCTTGAACAGGAACTCAATAAGCCGGTTGTCGCAATCAATACGGCAACTTACTGGCATGCTCTGCGTGCAAACGGCATTACCGACAAAGTGTCCGGTTTTGGTCGTCTACTGGAGGAACTTTGATGCAATACGATTATGTACCGATTAGCCAGCGTGGGCAGTTAAAATGGCCTGAGGACAAGCGTGTTGCGCTGATCCTGACTTTTAACCTGGAAACCTGGGATCTGATTAAAGATACAGATGCACCTTACTATGCCGGTGGCCCGGCTGTATTACCGGATACACTTCCCGGTAACATTCCTGATTACCCGAATTTCACCTGGCGTGAATACGGTCAGCGCGTTGGGATCTGGCGCATGTACGACCTGTTTGATGAGCTTGGTGTGAAAGCCAGTTGTACCACCAATGCGGTCACATTTGAACGTCGTAACCCCATGGTTCAAGCCTGTCTTGACCGCGACTGGGAGCTGATCACGCACAACTATGAGCAAGGCGAGCTACTGACTAACTTTGCTCATGACGAAGCCAAAGAACGGGAAGTGATTTCCCGCTCCATCGACATGTACGAAAAGCATGTTGGCCGCCGTCCGAAAGGCTGGTTGTCGTCGTCACTGCGCGGTACGTTGAATACGCCGAAGATTCTGGCGGAAGAGGGCTATAAGTTCTATTGCGACATCATGAACGATGACCAGCCCTACATGATCAAAACAGACTGTGGCCCTATTGTTTCTGTGCCTTACAGCAATGAAATTAATGACTTCACAATCATTACCCGCCGTGGACATACCACAGATGAATATCGCGACATTCTGATTGAAGAGTTGAATGTGCTTTATAAAGAAGGCGAGAAACAAGCGCGGATCATGAACGTAGGTTTACATCCTCACGTCACCGGCCGTGCATACCGCATCCGCGCTATCCGCGAATTCATTGAATATGCCAAAACCCTGCCCGGCGTATGGTGGGCAACCCGGGAAGAAATTGCTGACTGGTACACAGAACAGCAGGCGTCACACATTCCCGGTCAACTTTAATCTGTATGAAAACAGAGGAGTCAACCATGTCACAAATCGTCGTGAATGACGGTGCCACGCCGTCACCGCAAACGGAAAATGTTAAAGCGTTGCTGTCTTGTGTGCAGGATAAGCAGCTCTACATCAACGGAGCTTATCAGGCTCCTGCAAAATCAGGTTATCTGGAAACAACCGATCCGTCCACAGGCAAGTTACTGGCCCGCATTGCTAATGCCACGGCAGAAGACGTTGATGCCGCAGTGGATGCCGCCCGTGCAGCACTGAAAGGTGCGTGGGCAGCCTATACACCGCTTGAAAGAAGTGCCGTACTTAACCGTATTGCTGATCTAATTGAAGCGAATATGGATGAGTTGTGCGAGCTGGAAGTGCTGGACCAGGGTAAGCCATACTATGTTGCCCGCTGGGCCGAAATTCCGGCAACGGCTAATCAGTTCCGCTTTTTTGCCGGTCAGGCGTTGTCACTTGACGGCAATACCGTTAATACCTCCATCAACTACCAGCCCGAGGGCAAGCAGGTGCATGCCTGGACTGAACGTCAGCCGGTGGGTGTGGTTGCTGCGGTGACGCCATGGAATTCTCCTCTTATTCTTACGGCAATGAAACTTGCACCGGCACTGGCTGCTGGTTGCACCATTGTGCATAAGCCTGCTGAACTGACTTCGTTAAGTGCCCTGCGCCTTGCAGAACTGATTACAGAGGCTGGTGTTCCTGCCGGTGTGTTGAACGTAGTGACCGGTGACGGCGCAAATTGCGGCGCGGCACTTACCGGTCATAAAGGCGTTGATAAAATTGCATTCACAGGTTCCACTGCCACTGGCCGTGCCATTGTGGATGCCAGCAAAAAGCACCTGACCAGGGTAACCCTTGAGTTAGGCGGGAAGTCTCCGGCGTTGGTATTGCCGGATGCTGACCTTGAGCTGGCTATCCCCGGCATTGCCAATGGCATCTTCTTCAATGGTGGCCAGGTATGTGTAGCTAACTCACGTACTTATATTCACCGCTCAATTTTCGACAAAGTGGTTGAAGGTATTGCGCAATACGGCGCAGGCATGCAGCTTGGTCATGGTCTTGATCAGGCAACCCAAATGGGGCCCGTTGTGTCTGTTGAGCAGGCGAAGAAGATAGAGCAGTTCATTGAACAGGCCAAAGCCAGTGGAGCAAAAGTGATCACCGGTGGTGTTCGTACCGGTGAAAATGGCACTTACATCACGCCGACGGTTATTACTAATACTACGCCGGACATGCCCATTCATTGTGAAGAAGTATTCGGCCCGGTGCTGGTGGCAGAACCTTACGATGACATTGAAGAAGCGCTGGTTTGGTGTAACGACAATGACTATGGTCTTGCTGCCAGTGTGTGGACACAGGATTTATCTGCTGCACACCGCTTATCCCGTCAAATTGACGCCGGCACCGTATGGATAAACTGCCATTCGATGTTTGATGCTGCACTGCCCATCGGCGGTATGAAGATGTCTGGCTATGGTCGCGACAGCGGCAAACAGGCGCTGGATAACTATCTGGAATGGAAGACCGTCTGCGCGGTGTTGTAATTCAGGTGCAAGTATCTAATCTGGAAGCCCTGCGAGACCGCAGGGCTTTTTTAATTCAGAAGCGGTAACTTAATGTTGCGCCAACCTGGCGCTTTGTCGCCAGCGAAATGGTGACAGCAGATACGGAGAACAAATACGGATCTGTTGCACTGTCGCCGGTGGAACGGGCCCAGGTGGGTGTGTCGTCGTTGAACAGGTTGGTGACGTAAGCGGATAAATCCCAGTCGTTGATACTGATACCGGCACGCAGATTGACCAGTGTTCTTGCCGGCAGCCAGGCAATGTTAGACATGTCAGTGTATCGTTTACCTGTGTAGGTTGCGTCTGCGCGGGCATGCCATTCATAGTTGCCGGCGAAACTGCCATAAGTCTGAATATACGCCGTTGCACTGAGTTTAGGGACCAGCGGATATTCCTGCCCGGCGGCATCATCTTCACCGTAAACGCTGAGCATGGCATCATCAGACAACGCTTTGGTGACATCGGTGCTGGCGTAAGCCATGGTACCGCCGATTGTCGTATCCGGTGTCAGTGCATAGGCACCATCCAGTTCAACCCCTGTGGTTTCACTGTCTCCTGATACCATGGGGACAGCATTGAATACTTCGCCCAGTGGTGCTGCCTGCGTATCAATGACGCTGTCTCCGTTAAGATCAACCTGAATGCCCCGCTGTGTCTGGCGGTCACGCCATTTAAGGAAATAAACCGCTGAGTTCAGGTACCAGCGGCCATCATCACTGTAGTGTTTCCAGCCCAGTTCGAGGTTATCAACCTTTGCTTCAGGGGCCGATTCATTAATGCCATTCTGCCGCGCTACCTGCTGCTGAGCTTCATTCAGCTCAAAGAATACAGAATAGCCCTGGGTGGGTTGATTGCCCTGTGCATAATTAAAATACACGTTGTTGCTTTTATCGATTGCCCAACGGGCAAGAACGCGCGGGAGTGTGGCCGGCGTTTTGATGGTGTACTCAGACACGCTGCCAACGCCACTGGTGATTTCATCAAACTGGCGGCGCATTTCAAGGCTCACATCTACCGTATCCGTAATTTGCCAGGCCAGAGAGCCGAACACCGCGTCTGTGACCGTTTTATCCATGGTGAGATCAAGGGTGCCCCACGGGCCTCCGGCACCGGTACCAAACCAGGCACCGTTTATAAAGCCGCCGCCTGTGCCAAAGTCGAAATCGAGGCGGGACAGGCCAAGCATCCAGTTGATCGGGCCGCTGTATCCGGATTCAATCCGCAGTTCGTAAGTGTTTTGAGTTTGCCGGTTCATTGTATACGCCTGGTACGTATCAACGGTGGTCCGGTCAAAGTCAGTAAGGGCTTCTATTTCGTGTTCCTGATCACTGAACAGGAATGTCGCAGTATAGTTATCATTGATAAGCCATTCAGCCGTTGCAGAAAATAGGGTTTTATCCAGCCACAATCCGTGCTTATCCACCGGAAGACTTGCCATTGTGCTACCCAGATTCTCTGTATTCACCCCCGGGGTGCCTGCAGACGCTTTGATTTCGCCACAGTAGAAGCTGCTTGCCTGGGTGAGTGTCATGCCTTCGGGCAGACCGCCCATAAACCGGGGCGTGGGGATAATAAACGGGCCACAGTTAAAATCGGTATATTGGGCAACCATTTGCGTAGCTGCTTCGCCGTCCTCATCGTTATTATTGCTGTAACGCATTTTCAGCGAGAAATTTTCAGCAGGCGTGAAATTCAGCGTCGCGGAATAATATTGCTGGCTGGTTTCACCCAATCTGCCACCTTCACTGTTTTCATAAAAACCGTCAAACTCCCGCTTAGAATATGTTACCCGCCCGGTAAGAATGTCTTCAACAAGACCACCTTCAACGGCACCTTCTATTGAACGTTCACCGTATGTGCCGGCACCAATTTTAATATGACCAGTTAATTCGTACTGTGGTGTGGTGGTTATCATGCTGATTGCACCACCGAATGTAGCGCGTCCGAACAGGGCTGACTGCGGCCCCTTAATTACCTCAACCCGTTGCAAGTCGTTGGTTGAAATACCTGCCGGGGAACCAAGAATGGGGATCCCGTCTACAAATACGGTTACCAGATCGCGCCGGTTATCGCCGAGGGCGGTGGTTTGCGCCATACCCCGTATGGCAAAGTCACTGTTTGCCCGTGAGCTGCCGCTGTTGAAAGTAACGCCCGGCGTAAACTGGGTGAGTTCTGCGACGTCGTTAATTCCCCTTGCTTCCAGTTGACCGTTGTTAAAGGCCTGAATGCTTAATGGTGATTCCTGGATGGTTTCTTCTTTTTTCCGCGCTGAAACAATAATTTTTTCCAGTGCTGCATTATCTGTTGAAGCGGCTTCTGTTTGTGCAATAGCTGGCAGTGTTGCCATACTCAAAAGGAGCAATAATGTGGTCTGATTGCCGGGAGTGATACCGGTGATTGCCTGTTTGTTTTCCATGAGAAGAAGTTCCTGTTTTTATGAATGTCGCAATACCAGTTAACCTGAGCTGCGGTCGGGCGGAAATGGCTATTTCGTGAACAGGATGAGACAGGGGCTTATTTTCGTGAATGCGCAACGGCGATACGCGAAATGACAGGCAGTGAGAAATCGTTTATGAACAGGTAATGTTATTTTTCTCTGCTAACTGGATGATATTACTCAGGTATGTATGACTTACCGGAAAGCGCTGATTGTTGTTCAGAACGACGGTGGCTTTGCGGCCCTGCCTTTCTATTTCGCGAATATGTTGCCGGTTAACCCAGTGAGAGCGGTGTATTTGCAGGCCTTGTTCATAGTCATTCAGCGCCAGCAGACAATCTCTAAAGCGGCCATGGATCAACCGCTCGGTGCCCGTGGTGATCACTTTTATATAATGATCATCGGCGCTGACAGCGAGTACATCTTTGAGCGTTAATGCGGGAAATTCCCGCAGAAAAAAAGGCGAACTTTGATCTTGTAACCCGTCATTGCGGGTATCTTGACTGGTGTCTTTAAGAGGCTGCTCACGGTAGTAGAGACCGGCGTTTATGTTGTCGAAAAACAAATTAGCCAGGCACCATGAAATTAACGGGAACAAAGAACAATATAAGAAGCGGGAAGCTTCAGAGACAGTGACCGGAAGGAGGTGCAGCGAAGGCATGTCAGGCGGGGCCTGTACATAACTGGCACCATAAATCAGCGGCAGCAATGGCCTCATGATCAGCATGGCCAGATAGGCGGAAATGATGTAAGCCGCCAGCCGGTGACGTCGCAACCAGTGCGAAAAATGAAACAGAAAACGGCACAGGCTGAATGCCAGCGTCCACATCAGCAGCCAGATGGTTTCACGGTAGATGAATTCACTGGCGGTATTATTAAAGCGCTGTCCCGTCGCGCTCTGGTCCATAACAAGACCAAAGCCGAGTAACAATGGAATGGCAAAGAAAATCGCGGTTAAACGGTTTTGCATCTCCTCATCCCTGATATTGCTGAATGAGGTAGTAACAGCTTTGCGTTACTACCTCACATTTTCTCAGCGTTTTGGCGGAAATACAGGTTCAGCAGGTGCTTCAGGCGGTGTCCAGCCTTCAGGAACCGGTGCCGGTTTCTGCTCGGTAGCATAGGCTTCCAGGCTAGACTCATTCGGACCGTAGTCTTCGGTAGGCGCACTTAAGAACTTAGGATCGATAGCACGGGCAGCTTCACGGATATCTTCCGGTAATTCATCAATACCGCCCGGTAACGTGGTAAACGTTGAGAAGTAGCTGATGTGACCTTCAGCCTGACCCATCAGCATCCACGGAAGCCATGGTGTAATGCGTGACCAGGAGCCGACAGCAGGAATGTGGGTTTTGTTCGGGTCCTGCACGTCAGATTTCTTGAATACATAAATGAACTGTTCTGACACACGGTTAAATTTACCCGCAGATTCACGTACCCACTTTTCAGGTTGCAGGCGGTTCGGGTAAAACAGATTGATGCCGGTGTTCAAAATAATGGTGTCATTCGGGCCTTCAGTCCAGTCCAGCAGGAAAGGGGGTTTAGCCTTGTTACCCATGTCTGTGCCTTCGTAGGCATTGGGAATATTCACATAGGAACTGATGGTGAAGTTGTAAGGGTCGTTCGCAATAGGAACAACACGAACATCTTCATCTGTGTAAGGGTTGTGCCAGGTTTTCAGTATTTCACCGGTTTTGATGTCTTTGTAGAACACCACCTCGCGGAGCATACGACGAATGCTGCCATCTTCCAGTTGTTTGGTGCGGGTTACGCTGAAGCCTTCCATGATAAACAGTTCACGGATCTGCTCGTTAGGGCGTACACCGAAGACTTTACCTTTTAACCAGCCAACCTTTTCTTTTGTTGGATCTAAATCGGCATCAAGGCGGGCGTATGTGTCGCGGTTCCATTCCGGATTTTTATAGTCCAGTGTGGTCAGAAATTCAGGTGTCTGATCTGATTTTGTGCCGGTGGCAGCCACAGAAGCCTGCGCAGTAAACAAAGAGGCAACAAAAGTCGCAATTAATGCGGCTTTCTGCCCGGTTTTAGCGGGCTTAACCCACTTCTTATAAGTGATCATTCACACTTCCTCGTTGTAATTGCTTGAATGCAATGATGATGGATCCGGATGTCATGTATCCCAATCTGCCTCTGATAATGAAAGGCTGCATTGAGAATTATCATGTTTTTGTGTTTTCGCTGAATATCAGCCACGGGGGGTGCCAGGCCAGAAGGGCAGGTAAAGCTACCTGCCCGGTGCGGTTGATTAATAGAACGAATATTTAGCTCTTAGACCAAATGTCCGTGGTTGCTGTAACGACATCAGCATTGCCGACTGAACACCTGTGTACTGGTAAGTCGGGCTAAATGTGTAATAGTCGAACGCAAAGGTATATTCGTCGTTATCGAACACGTTATCCGCATAGGCCTGCAGTTCGAGGTCACCGATATAAACACCGGCGCGAAGATTCACTTTGTGAATCGCCTCTGTTTTTACAATATTCGCAGCGTTACTCCACATACCGGATTTGTAGATATAGTCACCACGCAGGAAGTACTCATGTTCATTAGCAACTACACCGTTGTACTGTAAGCCGATGTTTCCTGAATACTTGGACACGCCCGGTTGCTCTTTACCGCTGAAATCGCTGATCCCGGTGAGAGTGGTCAGGTTATTCGATTTGAAGCTGTTAATGTCTGAACCGATATACGCCGCAGAAGCATTAACCCGCAGGTCACTGGTAACCATCCAGTAGGATTCAAATTCGATACCGTACAGGTCTACGTCACCGGCATTCACAGAAACGGCGACGTTTTCTGCCTGTGCGTCAGAATCTTCCTGAAATACATAGCCGGCCTGATTAATCTGATCGTTCCACTGTGCGTAATAAGCAGCCAGCGCATAATTCATTGAGCCGTCGATGAGTGAGCCTTTTAACCCGACTTCATAGTTGTTTACCGTTTCAGGCTGAACAACAAAGCCCACGCCTTCAGCAGCAAGTTGCTCCTGAATGTACGCACTGTAGCCAGTAATATAGGAATTGAATGAACCCGGGTTGACACCTTTTGAATAGCTGACGTAAGCCATGGTGTCGTCGCTGAGTTTATGATCAACGATGACCCGTGGCATGAAATTAGTGAATTTTTCGTTTGCCAGTTCGGTCCCGGTATTGTCCAGTGATGACAACTCATCAGTCTGGTACCGGCCTTCCATGCTCAGTGTGGTATCGTCTGATAAATCGTAGGTCAGGCCGAAGAATACGCCCATGGTTTCCGCTTTGGTTTCAGACGGCGGATTGATACTTGCCGGCGTGTAGCCTGCCACAACACCCGCTGTTGCACTTTGTTTACTGGCATCCAGATAACTGACGCCTACAGAGCCGTTAAGCTTGCCGTCACCTGCGTAGCTTAAACGGAATTCCTGGGATACATCTTCATTTTTCTTGTCGACCACGTAGGTGTAGAAATAGCTGTCAGAGGCAAAATGATCGATGTCGTTGACGCCTATCCATTCTTCATTGTTGTAGCCGGTCAATGAAGATAACGTGATGGTGTCGGTGACATCCCAGTCCGCAACCAGATGAGCGTGGTAGAACTCACGACCCAGACCATAGCCATCAAGCAGGCTGGTGGAAGACAGCCGGTTTTCAGGGTTACTTAGCAGTGCCTGTAAGCTGTCACTGGCTGCTGTGTTGTATGCCAGGGGATCAGCTTTCTGAGGTACAGAACAGAAATAGGGATTGCCGTTCATGGTGCAGTTGGACTGGCCAGTCAGATTGTACTCATCAAGTGAATAGGCAGAAATAAGCGCAGAAGCCGAGGGACCATCTTCATCTCTGGAATAAAATCCGAAAGCTTTAAGAGTCAGGTCGTCTGTGGGAGTCGCGTAGAGATACAGATTTGCCATCGTGGTTTTCTGATCGCCAAGGGTACCGCCGTCACTGTAACTGTTATCCCTCGCACCTTCACGCTCGTAAGTTTCAGCAGTGGCGCGGAAGGATAATTTGTCGTCAACAATCACACCTTCAATTTCACCGCGCAGGCGTGAGTAGTCGTAATTTCCTACTGTCAGATCCACAGACCCGGCCCATTCTTCATTGGGCGTTTTGTTGACGATGTTAACAGCACCGGCAAAGGTATTGCGGCCGAAATACGCAGCCTGAGGACCGCGCAGGATCTCTACCCGTTCAGGACTGCCGATAGAGGAAATAGCCGTGGTAGAAGAAACCGGTACGCCATCAATAAACATGGATGCAGTGGCTTCATTACCGTTGCTCGGGGTGAAGCCACGTAAGGTGAAGGTTTGTACAGAGCGGTCTGCTTTGCCTGAATAGTTGTTGGAAATGACCAGGCCCGGAGTGAAATTCTGTAAATCGCCAACGGAAATGATGCCCTGCTTATCAATGCTTTCTGATGTCATTGCTGATACGGCAATGGGCACTTCCTGCAAACTTTCTGAACGCTTCCTGGCGGTCACTTCTATTTTTTCGATTAGCATACTGTCTTCACTGACAGCTTCCTGAGCGGAAACGGGAGAAAAAGCGGCGCTCAGCGCGATAGCAACCAGACTGAACTTAGCCAGTTGGCGTGGAGTACTTGGAGTCATTATGTTTTTCCTACTTACCTGTTCAAAACGTGTTGTGGCAAATCGCGATTCTTTGATCGCTTTTCTTTTGTTCATCTCACCATCAGGAGCAAGAATTAAATATGACTATTGTCAAAAAATGATATGCTTTTATGACATTTCTGTGAAGGTAATTCAAGAGTTGTTTTTCAAATCAGTCACTTATGAATTAAATTAATAAGGTGAGTGAGGGGGATTTATAGATTAAACAAGAAGGAAAGCCATCCTTGCCGGAGCAGGGAAGGCTTTTGGTAAAGATAAACCTGCCGGTTTAATAAAATGACCATTTTGCCTGCAACCCGAAAGTCCGGGGTTCAGGCAGGCCCATGACGAGTCCGGAATTGTTACCGAAATACGCAAAATCGTACTGGAATGCGAAGTAATCGTAACCCGTCGTGTAATCGGTATCTTCAAAGGCTTTGTTAACAAATACCTGAATGTGGATATTGTCCACAGTAAACCCTGCTCTGAGATTTACTTTCTGAATTGCACCTGTTTTCAGGAAGTTGGCCTGATTGACCCACTGACCTGATTTAAAAACATAATCGGCACGCATGAAGTAATATAAGGCATCGCTGAACTCGCCGTCGTATTGCACGCCAATATTACCGGAGTACTCAGACACATTCGGCTGCTCCTTACCTGAGAAGTCGGAAATACCGGTCAGCGCAGTCAGTGCGGTATTCGTAAAACTGTTAATTTCTGAGCCCGTGTAGGCACCAGCCAGATTCACGCGGATATTTGATGTGACGGCCCAGTTTGATTCCAGTTCCAGCCCGTAAAGATCTACATTGCCTGTGTTAGACACGCCTGAAAAGCTGATTGCTGTTTCGCCACCGGGCTCGGTGTACACCAGGTTGTTGCGGTTAATCTGATCTGTCCATTCTGCGTAATATGCGGCAAGGGCATAGGTCATCGACCCGTCCATGGTCGTGCCTTTAAGACCCGGTTCGTAGTTGTTTACTTTTTCCGGCTTTACCGCAAGCGTAATGCCGGCTGCTTCCGCCTGTTCACGGCCATAGTCGGTGAGGGTCAGTAAGCCGGTATTAAACGCGGACGGATTCACACCTTTGGAAAAACTGACATAGGCCATGGTGTCTTTGTCGAACTTATAGTCGACAATAAACCGGGGCAGGAAGTTATTGAAGGATTCGGAGGCAAGCTCGTTGCCAGTGCTGTCAAAAGAGGTAATCGTATCTCTTTGATAGCGGCCTTCCAGGCTGGTACTTAACTGGTCGTTAAACGCGTAGTTCAGACCAAAAAATCCGCCGGTGGTTTCCGCATTAGACTCGCCGCCGGGCGTGACTGAATCCGGTACCACATAAAGTAAGGTGGTGAGTGTGTTGAATTTGGATGCATCCAGATAACTGAGACCGGCTGTACCGGAAAAAGCGCCTCCGGCATCGTAGCTGAGGCGGAACTCCTGAGAGAAATCTTCCTCGCGACGTTCAACAAGATACGGATAGTTAAAGAAATCTGCACCGTAATGGTCGATATCATTCAACAGGACCCACTCTTCTTTGTTTACACCGGTCAGAGAAGACAGCGTGTAATCGCCAAGTTCCCAGTCTGCCACAATGTGGCCATGGCTGAATTCCCGTGCCATCCCGTAGTCATCCAGCATGTCAGATGAAGTCAGTCTGTTTTCTGTAGATGACAGCAGCGTTTTCATTGCTTCAGAAGCTGAGGTGTTGTAACTGATCGGGTCAGCTTTATCCGGTACAGAACAGAAATACGGGTTGCCGTTTATCAGGCAATTTGATTGCCCCTGCACAACCACGTTGCCGGCAAAATCATTGATATCGTAGGCAGAAATAAACGCTGAAGCAGCAGGGCCATCGTTATCTTCTGACATGAAGCCAAACAGCTTTATAGTCAGATCATCTGTGGGGCGGGCAAGAACTTAAACGTTTGCCATGGTTGTTTGCTGATCACCCAGACGCCCGCCATCTTCTCCGGCGTTATCCCATGCACCTTCTTTATCGTAATGTTCGGCAGATACTCTGAATGAGAGTTTGTCATCAATCAGGACGCCTTCGACTTCGCCCCGGTAACGCTGATTGTTATAGTTTCCCAGGGTGGCTTCAACCGATCCGCTCCACTCCTCGTTGGGTTCACGGTTCACTACGTTAATTGCACCTGCAAAGGTGTTTCGGCCAAAATAGGCACTTTGCGGCCCCCTGAGTATTTCTACCCTGGCCGGTGATCCCACAGAAGAAATTGCTGTTGTTGAAGATACCGGCACACCGTCGATAAACATTGATGTGGTGGGATCAACGCCGCTTGAGGGGGAAAAACCCCGCAGTGTGAAAGTTTGTACTGTGCGGTCGGTCTTACCTGAAAAGTTGTCGGAAACAACAAAGCCGGGAGTTTGCTCTGCAAGATCCTGAACCTGGATAATTCCTCTTTTATCAATATCGTCTCCGGTCAGCGCGGTTACCGCTACGGGAATAGATTGCAGGCTTTCAGCCCGTTTTCGTGCCGTGACCTCAATTTTCTCGATTACTGCGGCATTCTCTTTTTTCCCGTTATTCTCTGTTTGTGCCAGAGCGGGCGATAGAGCTGCTGCCAATGAGGTAAAAAGAAGCGTGCGTTTGATATGGGTGAGCGTGTTGTTTTTTGCGATTTTCATTGATGGTTCCTACCTGTTTTATTCATTCACGCATATAGCGCTGTTTACCCGGAAAGGGCTGATTGTTGGCAGATGAGCGAATATATTCGCTTTTGTTTTTATGATATGTCTTTATATCGCCATCGAAGAGGGCGATAAAAAATGACTATTATCAAATCTCAGATTGCTTTTTGAGCGAAATACGTTCGATTTTCAGGCAGGTGAAAGGCTTGTGAAGAATGAAAAACGCCCCTTGAACGGGGCGTTTGAAAAGCAGATTAGAAGTGGTAAGTGCCGGTTATACCAAATGTTCTTGGTTCGCCCATGGCAACCGTAGGTAAGCGGTTAAAGTCACCGAGTAACAGTGTACTGCCGGCAATAAGCGGGGTGTCGTTATCAAACAGGTTTCTTACCCATAAAGACGCCTCCCATTTTTCTGAGTTAACACCAATGCTGGCATTCACAACAGTACGTGCACCGACGTAGTCCAGGGCATCATGGTTCGAGCCTTTCTTTTTCGACTCATAGCGGCCGTCGATACGCGCATAACCTTCCATTTCCGCAGACACTTGCGTACGGTATATCACCTGCGCATTGAAAGTGTGCTTAGACATACGCGGTAATTGCTGACCATTGAGGGATACAGAATCAATGCCGTCGATCACGCCCACCAGTGAGGCAAGGTTACCGTCTTCAGCATCAGTAAATTTGGCATCTGCCAGGGCATAACCAAATCCTGCTTCCAGATTCTCATTCAGTACGCCGGCAACTTCCAGCTCAAAACCTCTGGAGCGTCCTTCACCCGCATTCTGTACAGTGAAAACAGTGGTGCCTTCAATCTGAGAAGAGGTTTGAATGCCTTCCATTTCCACATCAAAGATAGCGGTATTCACCCGTAAACGTTGGTCGAGCCAGTCTGATTTCATACCAATTTCGTATGTCCAGTTGGTCTCTTCATCATAGGATTCGTACTCTTCCGGCAGAGAAGCGTTAGGGGCGTTAAAGCCGCCTGATTTCACACCTTGAGCCACAGAGCCATAGAACAGGATGTCCGGTGTCATCTGGTAATCCACAGAGGCCCGTGGTGTAACAAACGTCCAGTCCTGCTCCTGGTCTCTTACAGTTACCGGATCAACCAGGCTTTTCGTTTCCTCTGTTAAGCGCAGCTCACCGCGAACGGTCCACTCGTCGTTAATTGCATAAGTCAAAGAGCCATAAACCGCTGCAGTTTTCGTGCGGTTAGTGCCGTCGCCTGTGAGTCCGCCGTAGTTAACCAGCTCATCAAACAGGTTTGACGGGAAGCCGCCGGATAAATCGGTGAAGGGGGCGTAGAAAGTTAATGCTGTCTGGCCGTCTTCGAGACCTGAATCATCGATGCCGAACCATGAGCGTACTTCGCGCTTCAGTTCGTAGTAACTGGCGCCCACTAGCCACTGCAACGGACTTTTATTGGTATTATGCAGACGCAGCTCCTGGCTCCATTCGGCATGGCGCTGATTACCAAAGGCAACATAAGAGGGCAGGGTAACGTAACCTGAATAATCCGACAGCCAGTAATTAGTGCCTTCAAGCTGACGGTCCTGATCTGTAATGGCTGACATTTCCATATAGTTGTAACCGGTAATGGAGGTCAGGCGGGTTGTCGCAAAATCATAAGTCATATTCAGGCTGGTCCGGCTCAGCATCCGGTCCGTCCGGGGGGCGGTAGTGGTGAATGTCCAGATTTCCGGATCGTCACGGTCCAGTGAGGGAACCTCTCCGCAATAACGCTGGAATGTATAACCTTCCGGGAAGATGGCTGAAGTTGGCGCCTGACAGTTACCATCTACGATGGCCTGAGCATTAAAATCGATTTTATCTACCGAGTAATAGGTATTCAGATTAGCTTCGAAGTTCTCAATACCATCGTACCGTAATGAACCGCTGTAGAAGTTAGACTTGTAGCCGCCAATGTCTGAGCCGTCGTTACTGTTTTCGTAACCCCCGTCCCAGTCATCGTAGGTCATGTTAGCACGGTAGTAGAGTCCTTCGGCAATGGGACCTGTAACCATCAGAGAGGTCTTCACTTTGCCGTAATTGCCCACTGTAGCGCTGACTTTAGATTCGAAAATGTCACTGGCTTTGCGGGTGATAAAGTTGATTGCACCCGCGTAGCTGTTGCGGCCGTACAAAGCACCCTGAGGGCCTTTTACAACCTCAATACGTTCAAGGTCGAGCAGGCTTGAATCCAGGCCGTCACGGCCTGAAACATATACGCCATCGATGAAAATAGACGTATTATTTTCGTCATCACTACGGGAAACCTGTGCCAGACCACGAATGGTCGGTGTGGTGTAGGTTTTGCCCGGATATCCGTCCATTTGCAGGCCTGCAATCATATGGGTAATATCACGCAGATCTTCCAGCCCGGCCTGTTCAATATCAGCACCGGTCAATGCGGTGACGGCCAGCGGAATTTCCTGGATACTTTCTTCAACCTGCCGGGATGTCACGGTAATTTTTTCTATGGTCTCGTTCGCAGATGCCATGGAATGTAGTGAGCTGGTTGCCAGAGCAACCGCCACTGTCAGTTTATTGAGCCTCATTAAGTTTTTCCCTGTATCACTTGCTTTTTATTGGTTTTCTTTCGGGTGACTCCGGATGGAATACACGCCTGTTTTGATTCCAACAATACGGCTTCAGAAGCGATGTGATTATTATTGTAACGCTAATGACATATTGTTATGGCTATTAAGCATAGCGACTATCTTTTGTGCAAGCGATTTTCTTAAATTAGTGTGTCCTGAACACTGATTTTAAACGAAGGTATATAGCTTTTTTTGTATTTATTCATTGTTTATCAATGGTTTGTTTGTCCGTGTTTTTCCTTTTCAGCCGGGGGGGAACTCCTCAAAGTTGCTGTTTGTAAATTTGACATTTGCTAAAAAAGTGCACCGTTTTGTCGCTACTTTCTAAGGCTTCAGGGATTCTTTCACTGTCAGCCGTTGCATATTTTTTTGTTTTATTGTTATGTATAAATAGCTTTTATTTCACGGAGTCAACATGGCAACTTTTTCTATCCGGTGTGTACTTCCGGTATTATTCTTATTTATCGCACCTGCTTTAAATGCGCAGGACAGCAATGCTTTCAGCGCTGCTGATGCGCCACCTGCTCCCGATTACGCTAACCCGGTATACTGGGCTGCACTTCCCGGTGCTCCCGGCGCTACGGCGGCTGTGCCTGAAGGGCTGTCTTTTGATCCGGAAATAAAGAATACAGATGTATTTTACATTCACCCGACGACCTTAAAAGACAAAAGCGTCTGGAATCAAACCTTGTCGGATGAGACAACAAATCACTGGACTGATGTGAGTGTGATGGCAAGGCAGGCTTCGGTATTTAACGACTGTTGCACAGTGATTGCACCCAGGTACCGGCAGGCAAGTTTCAAATCGGGGGGCGATCCTACGCTGTCCGGTGATGGCGGAAAAGCATACCGGCTGGCGTACAGCGATGTGCTCGCTGCGTTTGACTATTACATGACCCACATGAACAAGGGGAAGCCCTTTATCATTGCCGGGCACAGTCAGGGCGCGCTGATGACATACTGGCTGCTGAAAGATCGCATCGACGGTAAGCCTGCCCAACAAAAAATGGTTGCTGCGTATATTATCGGGATTGATTTAATGCAGGGAGATTTCGGCCGCACGTATAAAACATTGTCGCTGTGCAGTACCCCTGAGCAGACCGGCTGTGTGCTTGCCTGGAACGCCGGCACAAAAGACCTGGATATTGATAAAATGTCACAGTTCGCGGGTTCCCGGTATGCGTATACCTATAACACTCAGGAAGGACGGAACGCTGTATGCGTAAACCCGTTAACGTTCGACACCAGCAAGCCTGAAGCGCCGGCGGGTGCGTCGAAAGGTGCGGTGCCCGGAGCACCCGGAGAAGGTAAGGTGAACGGACTGGTAAAAGGCGCAGTAGCGGCGCGATGCGAGCGTGGCTACCTGATAGTTGATTACGACCCTGCACTCGATTTATCACCATCCTTCGGTGGTAGTATGCACTACCACGAGTTCGGCCTCTTTTACGCCGATATCCGCGACAATATTGCAAAGCGGATTACCGTCTTCGAAAAATAATATCTGACAGATTAAACGCAGCAGATGTCTTTCTGCTGCGTGTTGATTTTGTCAGTCAATCTCTGTAAACAACCAGGGTTCACTGGCTTTCAGTGTGGCCTCGAAATCTGCGATACGGGAAGACTCTCTGAGTGTCAGAGAAATTTCATCATCACCCGACAGCAGGTTTTGGCGGCGTGACGGGTCGATTTTAAATTCCCAAATAGCGCCGGTTCCTGTGCGGATTTCACATTTTTCCAAATCAACCGTCATTGTGAAATTGCTGTCTTCACGCAGTGCAAGCAGACAATCCACAACAGACTGCGGGAGGGTGACAGGCAAAATGCCGTTCTTAAAACAGTTGTTGTAAAAGATGTCGGCGAATGAGGGGGCAATCACAACGCGGAAGCCATAATCCCGTAACGCCCACACGGCATGTTCACGGCTCGAGCCGCAACCAAAGTTGTCCTGCGCCAGCAAAATGCTGCTGTCGCCACAGCCCGGTTTGTTAAGGATAAAGTCCGGATTCTTCCTGCGCGTTGATGTATCGGTTTCTGCATCACCTTCATCGAGATAACGCAAATCATCAAACAGCCAGTCTCCGTAGCCAAATTTCTTTATCGACTTGAGATATTGTTTAGGCAAAATAGCATCGGTATCCACATTGGCTCTGTCGAACGGCAACACGGTGCCGGTATGAGTGGTAAACGCCTGCATATTAAAATTCCTCCCGTGTTACATCGACGAAGTGACCGGCAATAGCCGCCGCAGCTGCCATCGCAGGACTCACAAGGTGAGTACGACCACCAATGCCCTGGCGGCCTTCAAAGTTGCGGTTCGAGGTGGATGCACAGTGTTCTTTTGGCATTAAGCGGTCGGCGTTCATGGCCAGGCACATGGAGCACCCGGGCTCGCGCCATTCAAATCCTGCCGCAGTGATAATTTTATCCAGGCCTTCTGATTCTGCCTGGGCTTTTACCAGTCCGGACCCCGGCACAACCAGTGCCTGCTTTATTGTGTCAGCCACTTTGCGGCCTTTTACTACCCGCGCTACTTCCCGGATGTCTTCAATGCGTGAATTGGTGCAGGAACCCACAAAAACACGGTCGAGTTTAATATCTGTCATGGGCTGACCGGCCTTCAGACCCATATAGTTGAGCGCTTTCTGGTAATCTTCAGACTTGTTTGCCGGAAAAGACGCTGGATCCGGTACCGGGTTATTCACACCGGTTACCATTTCAGGTGAGGTGCCCCAACTGATTTGCGGTTGAATGTCGGCTGCGTCGAAGTGGCGCTCAATATCAAATACTGCCCCTTCGTCGCTGTGCAGAGTTTGCCAGACAGCGACAGCCTGATCCCATTGCCCGCCTTTGGGCGCATAACGCTTATCTTTCACGTAGGCTTCTGTAGTGGCATCAAAGGCTACAAGACCGGCTCGTGCTCCGGCTTCAATGGCCATGTTACACAAGGTCATACGGCCTTCCATGGTCAGGTTCTGAACGGCTGTGCCGGCAAATTCGATGGTACAACCGGTACCCGCTGCAGTACCGATTTGCCCGATCACATACAGCACCATGTCTTTGGCAGTCACACCCGGTGACAACGTGCCGTTAATCTTAATCAGGAAGTTCTTCGCTTTGCGCTGAATCAGACACTGGGTAGCCAGAACGTGTTCTACTTCCGAGGTGCCGATACCCACGCCAAGAGCAGCAAAAGCGCCATGAGTCGCGGTATGGGAGTCGCCACACACCACAGTCATACCGGGTAAAGTTAACCCCTGTTCAGGGGCGATAACGTGCACGATACCCTGACGTTTATCGTTGAGGGCAAATTCGGGAATGTTGAACCGTGAGCAGTTGTCATCCAGGGTTTTAACCTGAATCCTTGATGTGGAATCTTCAATGCCGTCTATACCTTTTTCACGGTCTGTGGTCGGTACATTGTGGTCCGGTGTGGCGATAACCGAACTGGTACGCCATGGCTTTCTGTCTGCGACCACCAGGCCTTCGAAGGCTTGTGCAGACGACACTTCGTGTACGATATGACGGTCGATGTAAATTAACGCTGTGCCGTCGTCATTTTGTTTGACGCAGCGTCTTTCCCAAAGTTTATCGTAAAGGGTTTTGGGGGAACTCATGTGGTGTATCTCCTGAAACTGATGTTTGCCATCAGGCAACATCGCCGGCGTAAAGCCGGCGATGAGTTGTTGCATTTCTCCGCGTGAAACTGCGGAATAAATGGCTTATTTCACGTTCTGGAACGTGGGTGTTACCGGCGCAGGAATATGGGTTTCCTCCAGGCAACGTGCTTTGATTTCTTCAATGGTGCCACCGTGACTGAACATGCTTACCTCACCGCGGGTTGCAGTAAGAGTGGCACGTAAATCAGTGGTTGCCGCTTCATTAACTGCACCGTTTTCGATGATTACGCCGTAGGCTTTCGCACCTTCAACGGTTACCAGACCGCGGTTGAAATCGGTGAGAACCATGGCAGGGTCGCGCAGGTACGGATCGCCCCAGCCGCCGCCACCCCAGGTGTTGAAGTACAGCAAGTCACCAGCTTTCACTTTCAAATCTTCGCATTTAGACGGCAGCCATTCTTCTGTGCCGTCGGCACGAACCATACGCTTAGTGGAACGCATGCCCGGCTCGCCACCGTTAACACCCCACGGGTGTACCAGCCAGCGATCATCGTGAATCGCGATCTGGCCGTCACACAGGAAGCGGTAAGCAACAGACAGACCGTGACCACCACGATGCAGACCTGCACCGCCTGAATCAGGAATGACTTCATAGTTCTCAATACGCATAGGGAAGTATGACTCAATGAATTCGTTCGGTACGTTAGTGAAGCCCGGCCACAGGGAGTGACCGTCCGGTCCGTCACCTACCGGACGACCCGGGATACCACCGAAGCCGATCTGGAATAGCTGGAACCATTCGCCTTTGTCGTCATAACCTGAGTAGAACAGGTGAGGGGAGTCAGAGAAACCGGCTGCATTCAGCAGTTCCTGCGGTGCACCCATACCCAGCAATGCACCCAGAATATCGAAGATACGACCCAGGGCGTGGGTACGGCCAGACAATGCCGCCGGATATTTAGGTTTAAGCAGGGTACCCTCAGGAATGCGTACGTCCACCAGGTCATAGAAGCCGTCGTTGAAGATTATCTGCGGGTCTACCACGTTAATAGTGAATGAACCGAAGAACATTTTAAACATCTCTTCGTTCAGGTAGAAGTTTATAGAACTCTGTGCCTGGGGATCAGTGCCGTCGAAGTCGAAGATAACTTTCTCGCCTTCACGCCACATCTTACAATTAATTTTGTATGGACCCATGCCCTTGCCGTCGTCACAAATGTAATCAGCAAATTCGCGGGGTTCTTCAGGGATGAACATCTTGATGATTTCACCCATGGCTTTTTTGTTCCGCTCCAGCATGATGTCCAGCGTGGAATCGAATACATCATCACCAAAGCGCACTGCCAGTTCGTTACAACGTTTAGCGGCGGTTTTACATGCCGCGACCAGGGCGTTGAGGTCGAAACGGTTCCACTGCGGGGTACGTACGTTGTGCAGAATAAGCTCCAGCACTTCTTCCTGCAGCACACCTTTCTTGTACAGTTTAACCGGTGGTATACGCACACCTTCCTGGAAGATGGTGGATGCCTGAATTGGCATTGAGCCGGGTACCATACCGCCGTTATCTGACATGTGACCAAACATGGCAGACCAGGCAATATGACGACCGTCTTTGAATACCGGCACCAGTACCAGCCAGTCGTTCAGGTGCGAAATCGCAGCGTTACACATGTACGGGTCGTTGGTAAGAATAATGTCGCCTTCTTCCAGCGTGCCGGAATACGCATTGGTAAAACCGGTGATGAAAGAGCCCATCTGGCCGACAACCATTTTGCCGTGACGGTCTGCGATAAGCGGGAAGCAGTCACCCTGTTCACGGATCCCCGGAGACATCGCTGTACGGAACAGTACCGCGTCCATTTCTTCACGGGCGTTCCGCAGGGCGTTTTCAATAATATCGACAGTCACACCGTCTACATCTACCCGTTTCAGCGGGGTGCTGTTGGTTTCAATAATTTGTGCAGTCATAGTGATACCCCTTAGTTATTTCACGGGATTAATGAGGAGGTTGCCAACGTGGTCGATGTTGGCCTGATAACCGGGCAGAACTACGGTGGTCGAATCCATTTCGCTGACAATGGCCGGGCCCGGTACCGCGATGGCAGGGTGCAGCTTGCTGCGGTCGTAGATTGCACCGTCGTGCCATGCGCCGTCGTAGAAGAAACGGGTATCCTGTACTTTACAGTCAGCCAGCGTCAGTGTGTCTTCACCCAGTTTGCGTTCAGCAATATCGCCGGATTTGGCTTTGACCACGGCACGGATCATCAGAATTTCATGGCCGTCGCCCAGCTTGAAGGTAAACAGTTTTTCGTGCTCCTGATCGAAGTAATCAGTCAGCACAGCAAGGCCGTTGGCTTCAATGTCATCGCGGGTGAAGTCGACAGAAATTTCAAATGCCTGACCGGTGTAGCGCAGATCGGCCTGATAAGTGACTTCCAGAGACTCAGGAGCAAGACCATCTGCAATCAGTGATTCAGAGGCTTTACTGCGAAGTTCTTCCAAATCGGCCATCAGGGCTTCTTTGGTGGTTTCCTGTGCCAGTGTCAGATAGGTACGGGCTGCTTCGTCCTGTACTTCTGTGGTGGCATCACCGTATGCACACAATACGCCGGGACCCGGCGGCACGATAACAGGCCATGCATCAGTCAGAATACCCAGTGCATTGGCATGCAGGGGACCCGCACCACCAAAGCCTACCAGCGCGAAATCACGGGGGTCGTAACCTTGTTCTACTGATACCAGACGCAGCGCACCGAACATGGCTTCGTTGGCAATCTTGATGATACCTTCAGCGGCCTCCATCAGATCGATGCCCATGGCGTCTGCCACCTTTTGTACCGCAGCTACAGCCGCTTCGCGATCGATGGCCATGGCACCACCCAGTTGCACATCAGATGGCAGATAGCCTAATACCACGTTGGCGTCACATACTGTCGGTTCCGTACCGCCTTTCATATAGGCGGCAGGGCCGGGAACGGCACCGGCAGATTCAGGGCCGACACGCAGTGCTTTGGTTAATTCCGGTACGAAAGCAATCGAGCCGCCACCTGCACCTACAGTGCGAACGTCTACTGATGGCGCACGAACACGTACGTCACCCACAATGGTCTCGCGGCGAACTTTGGCTTTAGAGCCCTGGATCAGGGCAACGTCTGTTGAGGTACCGCCCATGTCGAAGGTAAGAATGTCGTCATAGCCGGCGCGGCTACAGAAGTAGATAGCACCGGTTACGCCACCGGCAGGGCCTGACATCAGCAGGTTTACCGGAGATTCTGCAGAAGCGCGGCCGGAAGCCAGACCGCCGTCAGAACGTAGAATAGAAAGCTGTACGTTTTCTCCCATGCGGTCTTTCAGTGCAGCCTGCAGGTTATTCACATAACGGGCAACTTCCGGACGTACATAGGAGTTCACAACCGTGGTTTCTGTGCGCTCGTATTCCTGCATTTCAGGTACGACTTCGCTGGACAGAGAAATCGGCATATCACCGAAGACTTCCTGAGCAATCACTTTTGCACGTTTTTCATGTTCATCATTGACGTACGCATTGATGAAACAGATGGTGAGTGCTTCTACTTCACCTTTGGCTTTGAGTGTCTCGAGATCGGCTTTAAGCGCTGCTTCATCGAGGTCTGACACCACTTTCCCTTTTGCGTCCATCCGCTCAGCTGCGCCGATGGTCAGTTCAAGAGGCGCCAGCAACGGGTTTTTCACGTAACTGACCCAGCCGCCAAGACCGCCCGGGCAAAATGAGCGGGCAACCTGCAAGGTGTGCTCGTAACCTTTTGTGGTGACCAGGCCGACTTTGGCGCCTTTACCGGTCAATACCGCATTGGTGGCAACCGTTGTACCGTGCATAACACGGTGGATTTGTGTTGGATCAACACCAGACTCTTCACAGATACGGGCAATACCATTGAGTACCCCTTCTGAGGAATCATGGGGGGTGGACGGTACTTTGGCTGTAAAGGTCTGACCGTTTTCTTCGTTAATCAGCAGCAGGTCAGTAAATGTTCCGCCGACGTCAACGCCAAGACGATAACTCATATTTCATTCCCCTCATTTCAGGCAAATTCAGCTCGGTTAATTTCGTTTTAAGCCTAAACATTGGAAAGGTTGCTGCCATGACAATTATCAATGCAGCTCACGGTGAGGATTTCTATAGTCCGGAACATCAGGTCAGTACCGTCAGCAAGGATTGCCATGCGGGATGACAAAGTTTCTGTTTCACAAAAAAACGAGGTCAGACATGCTTAATTGTTTCCAACAGGGCAAGCACGACATGCTGCCAGAGGCAACACACGACGAAGCGTCGCGCCAGGAGTTTGCCAAAAGCTTGCGGGGCTATATCCAGCACGCCACGTTGCCGGGGCTTCAGCCGGTATATGAAAAGAAAGTGGTGCCTAAATTCAAACGGGAAAACGGCCGCGAGCCTGAAAACCGTCAGGATATTCGCCGCGCCATGGTGAAAAACAGCTATTTCCAGCTGTACGCATCGACTAACCGTATTGCCCAGGAGTTGCTCTGGGAATCCACGGTAATGAGTGTAGAGCGCCAGTTGCCGCAACTGATTGAAAAGGCCAAAGCACTGTCAGCCAAATCTGAGACGAAACTGGTGATCCCTGAAGGTTTTGTGCCGCCCAAATACGTGAGCGCCATTGATATTCATTGTATGCCGGGTGGCTACTGCACCGAAGTGACCGCCGATGATGTTTCTGCCGGTGTGGTTTACGACCGTGGTGTGTATCTGTATACCATGGGTTATACCGGTCCGGACAACGATGATATGGGTCGTTCAGTGTGTAATTACCTTAAGCGTAACAACCCTGATTTCAAACCCCGCCGCATCCTCGATATGGGTTGTACGGTAGGACATTCCACATTGCCTTACCGCGATGCGTTTCCGGATGCAGAAATCTGGGGTATCGATGTAGGTGGTGGCTGTGTGCGTTATGCTCATGCCCGTGGCGTTGCAATGGGTAAAGAAGTTAACTTTGCCCAGATGAACGCCGAAGAAACTACTTTCGAAGACGGTTACTTTGACCTGGTAGTCAGTCATATTCTGCTGCACGAAACCAGCGGCAAGGCGATGCCGAAAATATTTAAAGAAAGCGAACGGGTACTGGCTCCCGGCGGCCTGATGATTCATGCCGATTTACCGCCATTCGATCTCATGGACCCGTTCACCCAGTTCATCCTTGATAATGAAACCTGGTACAACAACGAACCTTTCTGGGGTGCGATGCGAGACCTTGACCAGATCCAACTGGCTGAAGATGCAGGCTTCCCCCGTGATGCGGTGCGTTTTGATACGGCGCCAATGGCAATTATGGAAACCACGGAAGGGTCGAAAGGCTATAGCGATGAGTCGAAAGAAGCTGTCGCCGATCGCGAATTTACTGCCGGCGAATTCGCCCCGGGTGGTGGCTGGGAAGTGCTGATTGCACAGAAACCTTTAGTTAACCAGGAGGTAGCGTGATGTCTGAGTCACATAACAATCCGCAGATGCAACACAGCGCTAAAGGTAAGCGTCCGTCGTTTTATGAAGATGCCGCGTCGGATCAATTAATGTCTATGGTGATGGTGCTGGCCAGCGAGTTAAATGTATTGCGTGATCGCATGGATGCACAGGAACGCGTGGCGAAACAACACGGTATTGATTTGGCAGCAGGCATCGAAGCGCTGGAACTGGACGATGAGGCACTGGAAAGCCGTGAAGCATGGCGTCAGGGATTTTTCTCCCGCCTGTTCTATCTTACCCGGAAAGAAGCGGAAGAAGCGCAAACGGGTGAAACCAAAAAATCTTATAACGCGACCATTGATGATATAGCCAAAGCATAATGGTGTGAGATAACGATCCTCAACGGAAAGCCTCTGCCGGCGTGATGCCTTCAGGGGCTTTTTTTATCGTATTTTTCGGGTGGATTGATAATTGTTAAGGCGGGCTTGTCATGTGCCCGTTAGGTTGGTTAAAACAGTCAGTTGTAAATTACTCTGCCTTTACTGGGATCTCTGAATATGAAAAATCGTTTGTTCGTTTTAATGCTGTCTATCCTGATGTGTTCTGCCTCAGCATCATTAAGTGCTGAAGAAGGCAAAAATGCAGAGACAACGAGAACATTGACGCTGGAAGACATGCGGAAAAAATACGCGGATGCTGATTCAAAGTTCATGGACGTCGATGGCATCAACGTGCACTACAAAGATCAGGGCACCGGTCCAGCAATCCTGTTAGTGCATGGTACTCTCGGCGACCTGCATGACTGGGATACCTGGGCAGAGGTGCTGAGCAAACATTATCGTGTGATTCGCTTTGATTTACCCAGCTTTGGCATCACCGGGGATATCCCGAATGGTAACTATTCAGTCGACCGCAGCCATGTTCTGATTGACGGCCTGATGGATGCGCTGGGTATTGAGAAGTTCGGTATTGCCGGCATTTCTTACGGCGGCATGGTGTCGTTCCGTTACGCCGCAACCCGTGTAAACCGTATTACGTCCATGATCCTGGTGAATTCTGCGGGTATTCAGTTTGGCAAAGCGGTTAAGCGTGACACGGATACCAAAGACAAGCCCCGTAAAAACATGTTTATCGATCCGGTGGTTAACCGTGAAGATGTTGCTCAGTTCTATGATGACTACATCAATGATCACACCTATGTGACCAGTGCGTTTATTCAGCGCAAGCTGGACTATCTGAACATTGTTAACCGCGATGCCAATTCTGTTAAAGCGTACAAGCTGTACGAAAAAGGTAATCCTCAACGTGTGCTTTCTCATGTCACCGCACCGTCGCTGGTTATCTGGGGAACGGCGAACCAGGCGCTGGATACAGAAACGGCGCAGGCTTTTATTGATGCGCTGACCGCTTCCTGCTTCAAAAAGCTGGTCACCTTTGATGATGGCGGGCATTACATCAATGTGGAGCGGCCGGCTCCGACGGCGAAAGCCGCGCTGGCATTTTTACAGGGTCTGCCTGAAGTTGATGCGTGTAAATCATCTTGTGAGTAACTGATCTGGTGTCACAGCCTTACGGCGTGCGGGAGGTATTTGATGTCTCAGTTGTTTTTGCCCAGAAGTATGGAGCCTGTATACGGATATAACCCGTTCAGTGACTGTCCGCTGTTTCGTGACTTATCTGTGAAGCAGCTTTTCGAGCTGCGTCGTTGCGGCACGCAAATTGAACTGGGAGCCGATGAGCCAATCTTCGATCAGTTCTCTCCCTGTACCAGTGTGTTTAATGTGATCAGCGGTGCGATTGTTGTCGAACGGTTTGCTGATGACGGCAGACGGCAAATCATCGGCTTTTTGTTTCCCGGAGACTATCTGGGCATTGTTAACTCCGCGCGCTACGAGGTGGCTGCCCGCAGCCTCACAAAGTCTACCCTTTACCGCTTCGGCAGAAAAAAGCTGGTGGATTTTTCTCTGCATAATCATCAGTTACGCAGAAACATTGAACACATCATGTCGAACGTATTTTACCGGCTGATGGAACAACTGTTTATTCTCGGTCAGAAAAAAGCGCACGAAAGGTTGTGCTTCCTTTTTGTTCACTTGCTTGAGCGTATGCCCGGTGCCACGCCGGAACACATCCAGCTTTATATGTCCCGTCAGGATATTGCAGACTATCTTGGTCTTACCATTGAAACAGTCAGCCGTTCCCTGGCAAAGTTGAAAATCGATGGCCTCATTCACTTTCCTTCCATTAATCATCTGCAAATTCTTAATGTTCCGGCAGTCAGGAAGTTGGCAGCAACCTGACCCCGGCTAAATCATATTTTGTAACAATCACCTGCAGGACCAGAAGCTTGTTTTTGATAATAATCAATGCGGTGATACCGGTGGACTCATAGCCTAGAAGCCTATTAACAATAATCAAAAAAAGTGAACAGGTTGGTACTTATGTCAAATTCATTTGATCCGCGTTTCTCCCGCCGTGGCTTTCTTAAAGGCAGCGCTCTGGTAATGGGTTCGGCATTGTTTCCTGCCTTCGCCCGTGCGTCGGGCAAAACAGATGTCACAATCATCGGCGCAGGTCTGTCCGGTCTTTATGCAGCAAGCCTTCTTGAGCAGTCAGGTCTGACCGTACGCGTGCTGGAAGGACGAAACCGCATTGGCGGCAGACTGTATACACTGGATGATGTACCGGGGGCACCGGAGGCTGGCGGCCAGACAATTGGTCCCAACTATGGTCGTATGATTTTTAATGCATCGCGGGTGGGTGTACCACTAAACCAGGTCGATTTTGGCCTTGGTAATGAACCTGTCAGACAGGTCATGCAGGTAGCAGGGCAGCGTGTATTGCCAGCTGACTGGGCTACATGTGCCGGCAACCCGTTCCCTGATGAATTTAAAGCCATGACGCCGGACCAACTGTTGCCGGTGCTGCTCGGCAAACCACCTTTTTCACAAGGGAATGACTGGCTGAGCGATTCGAACTTTAATCTGGACATTCCTGTCAGTCAGTTACTCCGGGAGAAAGGGCTTTCTGCAAAAGCAATAGAAATGCTGGGGGCTGCTAATAATTACGGCAGAACCCTGGATGAGTCGTCCTTACTGTTCCTCTACCGCAATAATTATTTTGTTATGCAATCTATGCAAACGCCCGGTGGCGTGAAGATGGCGCAGGGCGGAAACCAGCGGGTGCCTGAAGCCATGGCAAAACACCTCAGCGGTGAAGTGCTGACAGGCAAAGTAGCGGCTAAAATTAAAGAGCGCGACAGCGGTATTACTGTTCGTTGTGATGATGGAAGTGAATACGAGTCACAATACGTGCTGTCGTCGGTACCTTTTTCCACCTTGCGTCATGTTGAGATTGATGCGCCTTTACATGTTATGCAACGGGAAGCCATCAACGAACTGGAATATGGCAAAGTGTATCAGGCACATTTTGAGGTGGTTTCTCCTTTCTGGGAAGGTAAAGGTTTTCTGCCAAATGTGTGGTCAGACTCTGTCATCGAGAGAGTCTTCGCCAGTGATCCTTCACAAAGCGGTAAGATCACCAACCTGACCGTGTGGATTAACGGCAAAGGCGTGGAAGCCGTTGAAAAACTCTCTGAGAAAGACGCCGCAGCACTGATTCAAAAATCACTCTATGAAGCCTTGCCGGAGGCAAAAGGTGCGGTGAAGTTTGTCCGCCTGTTTAACTGGCAGGATTCACCCATGTCCCGTGGGTCTTTTGCCACCTGGAAACCCGGTCAGGTTGCCCGTTATGCAAACGTAATGGCTACACCTACATCAAGGCTGCATTTCTGCGGTGAACATACTGCACAATGGGCAAGTGGTATGGAAGGTGCGCTGGAATCCGGCGAGCGGGCAGCAAACGAGATTTTGACAAAAGTCTGAGCGTAATTTTTCATCTGAACGTGTCACCGTAAGCGCAGGTTTACGGTGACTTTCTTGTGTCCGGAATATTTGTAATGAACTGATTTAATGATGTTTATTAGTCAATTTCATAATCTTGCTGTTTTTTGATATTTGTTAATGAGTCCCCGTTTTGCTGGCGATAATCTGTTCAACAAGGTGCTTTGACCGTTTAAAAAAAGTACCGTCAAAAATAATGATTAGCCGTGTAAAAAGCCAAATAACAACAGGTATCAAGTGAGGTGGGAAACATGTATTCATGGAACAAAAAATACGCTTTAAGTGCAGCGGGGATGGTTTTTGCAATGTCGCCGGTGGCATCAGCCATTGCGCAAACAGAAGAAAAGAAAGCCGACGATAATAAATACGAGCAGGTTGTTGTTAAAGCGAGAAAACGGGATGAAACCATCATCGAAGTACCGCTGTCTGTTAAAGCGTTTACCAGTAAAGATTTGCAGGAGTCAGGATTAACCGAGCTGGAATCGCTGGCAAACTTCACACCCAACCTGGATTTCCAGAATGTGGGTAACTCTCAACCCGGCCGCTTTAACCCCGGCATCCGTTTCCGTGGTATGGACATTGCCATATCTACCCCGACAAACCAGACCGGCGGCTTCTTTGTTGACGGTGTTGCTGTGCTGGGGGGCGAAAGCTCAGTGTCATTCTCAGATATCGCTCAGGTTGAGGTGTTACGCGGCCCGCAGCCAGTCTACTTTGGACGCGGCACCTTCGGCGGTGCCATCAACTATACCACGGTAACGCCCGGCGACGAGTTCAGCGGCCAGATTTCAGGAGGCTTCAGTCCGACATTCGGCAGCAATGAATTTAATGCTTATGTTGAAGGTGCGTTGTCGGAGAATGTGTCTTCCCGCCTGACTGTGTTTAACCGCGAGCAGGGTGCGCCTTTTACTGCCACTGACGGCGGTGAACTGGGTGCTGAAAAGACCACGGGTGTGTCGTTAATTCTGGCCATGACACCCACAGAAAACTTATCGGTAAAAAGCCGTATCGCTTATTCTCAGGATGATGACGGTGCGCCAGCATCAACGTTCGTAAAGTATTCAGAAAATAGCAATATTTCCGTCGGTGACACGTTCAGTGCACAAACAAACAACGGTACTGTTGAAGCTACGTGGGCGACACCATGGTTATCCGGTTCGTTGCCGTACACCACAGTAAGCAGCAACACCCGTTTTTATGACGTAACTGTAGCCGGACAAACTCAGTATGGTGATGCGCTGGAGGACGGTACCTATAGCATGAGCGAATTACTCGCAATGCGCCCGGAAGGAGGAGATACCCCGTCTCTGGACCATATCGGACTGCGTTCTGACATGCTGGTGTTCTCTACCGAAGCATCCTACTTCATTGATGAAAACTTCTCCTTTGATGGTCTGGCGGGTTACAGCCACAAATCCACCACGCAAATCAGAGATGCTGATCAAACTGACGCACAGGCGTGGATCGTACAAACCTATCTGGAACTGGAATCCTGGTCTGCAGAAGGTCGTCTGAACTACGACAACAACGATAATTTCCGTGCTATGGCCGGGGTTAACTATTCAGTGATCGATCAGATGGGTGATGTTGACGGTGGCTGGAACGTATTTAATGGTTACTATGGCGGCATGCTGTTCGGCTTCGGTACCAGTTACCTCGACGCAACTAAAATTGAAACGCTGGGTATCTTCGGTTCAGCTGAATATGACTTTACTGACTGGGCCACGCTGGTAGTCGAAGCGCGCTATCAGGATGACACCACAGACAACCGCTCCGGTTTCACCGAAGGCACCCTATCGCCTTCTGCTGAATTGTCTTTCGACGGCATCCTGCCACGTATCAGTCTGCTGCTTTCACCAATGGATGACGCGAATGTGTTCCTGACCTACTCAGAAGCCATGTTGCCGGGTGCTTACAACAGTATGTTTGATTCAATGGATGCAGATGATGCCGCGGAGTTTTTAGCTGAGAATCCTAATATCGAAACAGAGACGGAAGAAGAAACGATTAAGTCCTATGAACTGGGTTGGAAACAGTCTGTTCTGGATGGCGCTTTATGGTACTCACTGGTTGGTTTCCATCAGCAATGGGAAGGCATGAAGTCTACCGGCCTCTATACCTTTACCGGAACCAGCACAGGCACATCTTATTTTCTGACGCCTACTATGACCGGCTCAAGTACGCAGACAGGTATTGAGCTTGAAGGTCGCTGGTCAGCCAGTGACAACCTCAACATTCAGTTCGCTTACGGTTACACCAGCTCTGAGTACGACAGTTACAACAGTAACTCTTTCAGAAGTGCGCTGGGTCTGCCTTACGGCACATTCTACAAAGCAGACGGAAATACACTTCCACGGTCTCCGGCGCATAGCGGTGCTATAGGTATCACCTGGCAGAACAGACTGAATGCAGAGTGGGATTATGCCCTGCGTGCAGATACCACCTTCAGAAGCAAAACTTATACGGATGAGCTGAACCTTACCACCATTGAGGGCTATACCCTGCTGAATCTGCGGGCAAAACTGATTGGTACTGACAATGGCGTATCCGTAGAGCTTTACTGTAATAACTGTACTGACAAAGAGGGATGGGCAACAGGTCGTCGTCTTACCGACTTCAGCGCCATGCCAAACTTCTTTGCCACACAGGGTGCAGTGGTTGACCCTATTATGCCAAGAGAAGTTGGGATCCGCGCGAGTTACGAATTCTGATAATGACATGTCCGGATGTACCGTCAGGCGCATCCGGCCAGCGTCGTTCCGTTCACAGGGTCGATTAATATGAAAAAAGCAGTGCAACTTATTACTGCCATCGCCGGTAGCATTTTTTGCCTGACCATACAGGCTCAGGCAGAACTGCCTGCATTCTGGCAACTCAGTGAAGGTGTCTGGCATAGTCATAACATGTACATGGACGGAAAATTTGCTGTCAAAATTCCGGACTATGAAAGCGTTGTGACCATCGCTGTAAAGGATGATGAGGTGATCACCACCGAAGATAAGTTCTATCCTGCCGGCTATTTTAACGGTGCCGCTATCGGGCTGGATATCCCTGCAAAGAGCGGTGTGCACATGGTTCAGACAACCCGTGCGTCCCTTGACAGCAAGGGTGTTGCAGAAGAGCAGGCTGTCGCCGGGGCACCGGTTAAAACCATTACCACACCTCTGGACGGGAGTTCTGCGTTCTACACTGTGAGTGACAAAATAACCGGTGATACCTCTTACCGGATGCTCATCAGTTACCCGCAAAATAATGCCAGGATTGTTGTGAATATGGGCTTGCAACCCGTTGAAGCCGGAAATGCGGCGGGCGCACTGCGCGGGCTGTCAGTGTTTAACGGCGTTAAATTACCGGGCAGTGAAAAGCAGGCGCTTTTAAAGCAATTAGAGACGGTATACAACGCAACCGTTACCGTTGTCCGTGAAGCAGACGGACAGTTTCGTGTAGCGGATAACCTGTAAGTACACAGCGATTCTGTGTGCTTATGATAACCGTTTTATGAAGGTTTCCCGTCAAATAACATTTGTTATTTGAGCCTCTTGCCGGTGGGGTTTTCCCACCGGCATTTTTATTTCTGCGCCCCCGGAGGCGCGGGTAGCTCAGAGACGGATAACGATTTTCCCGAAGGCGCCGGTATTCATTTTGGTAAACGCCGCTTCAATATCAGTGATGTCGAACTGGCTGTCGATAAGAGGCAGTACCCCATGTTCTGACATGAAATTCAGCACCGCTTCGTGGTCTGCTCTTGAACCTACCATGACCGCACTGACCTGCAGAGCGCCAAAGATGAGAGGTTGCACATCAATGGTTCCGCCGAAACCGTCCAGTGCACCGATAACAGCAAGATGACCGTTGATGGCAAGGCTGGCAACAGATTGTGCCATGGTACCTGCACCGCCCAGTTCTACCACATGATTGACGCCGGCCCCTTTAGTGATTTTTCTGACTTCTTCAGACCATTCCGGCGTGGATTTGTAGTTAATGCCGTGGGCTGCCCCCAGTTGTTTTACCTGTGCAAGCTTTTCGTCTGAGGACGAAATGACAATGGGTACCGCACCTTTTGCTGCTGCGATTTGTACGGCAAACGTCGCCACGCCACCGGTGCCGATGACGAGTACGGTGTCACCTTCCTGAATGTTGCCAAGGGTTACCAGTGCCCGCCAGGCGGTAGTGGCAGCACAGGGCGTGCAGGCAGCCTGCTCATCACTCCAGCGTGCAGGTGTGGCTACCACTCCCTCTTCACTCAGCAAAGCGTATTGGGCAAGTACGCCATTGGCACCAGCGCCCAGTGCGGAAAACATGGCGGTGAGGTTTAATCTGCCACCTGACCATTGCTGAAAGAAACTGGAGGTGACCCGGTCTCCCGCTTTCCATTGTGTGATGTCGCTGCCGGTTTCCACAACAACACCAGCAGCATCAGAAAATGGGACGAATTCGTCGGCCTGTACGGGGTAGGAGAGATCGCGAATGGAGGCGTCGCGGCGGTTAAGTGATACGGCGCTGATCTTAACCAGTACTTCGCCCGGACCCGGTGAAGGGAGGGGTGATTCCACAGCAGAAAGCGTGAAGCTGTCATCCTGCCTTTGATATAAATATTTTGTGTAATTCATGGTGTGTCCGGTAGTGTGAGTTAATTCAAAAAGTGCACGGCAAAAATCGCCTGGTTGCTTTTCCGGCGCAGCGAGAAATGCAGCGCCGGTGATGCGGGTATTTACCTGAGGGTGATCTTTTTTAATGGTCTCAAGCATGCCGTTAAGGGTTAACGGATCATCGCTGGCCTGAGCAATCATGACGGGGCAGGTGACCTTGCTGAATACCGCCGGAAAGTCCTGATTGTAAATGGCATCAAATGCCTGATTGCGGCCTTTCAGATGTGTAATGGCGCCCAGCGTTTCGGTATGGACCAGATGTGCATCGTAGGCCGGACACAGGGCTTTCATCAGTGTAAAGCTGTCTGTGATGTAGCGTCCGGCGTTGTCGATTACAGGCGCATCACCAATGTCTGCACGCATTTTTTTGCGGTTTGCTGCATCCGGTTCGTAAATAACGCCGGAGAGTAACAGCGAGGCGACTTTTTGCGGTGCAAGAACAGCCATTTCTGTGGCGAAGTGGGTACCGGAATGATGTGCCGCCAGATGGAACCGGTCGATATTTAACATCGACAGGGCTGACAGAAACCAGTTTGCGTAATCCGTTGTTTCCGGCGATGCCTTATCCGGTACGAAAGAGTTACCAAAACCCGGTGTATCAAAAGCAATCATATGCAAATGCTCACCGGCAATCTGCATCACTTTTTCAAATGATGAAGAGCAAGCAGGTGTGCGGTGCAACAGTATCACCGGCAACTGATCTTCAGCTACCTTGAGCGGCCTGATTTCACGGTAATGAAGCTGACCGTCGGGAATATTAATGTAGTGGCTTAGTATCGCTGGCAATGTCATTTCCTGCAGAAAAAACGTTGCCTAACAGTAGGTGTTCAGGGTGTTGCGGGCATTGATAATAGTCAAAATATTGCGCCTGCCTTACAGGCAGGCGCGGGTAATTCAGAACGTGCCAGAGTTACTCTTCAATAACATAGCACTGGTATTTCATTTCCAGGTATTCTTCCAGACCAACGTGGGCGCCTTCACGGCCAATCCCGCTGGCTTTAATCCCGCCAAACGGCGCATTAGCGGCTGAAATAACGCCGGTGTTAATGCCCACCATGCCAGACTCAATAGCATCTGCTACACGTTGTGCACGGTGCAGGTTATCGGTATAAAAATACGCTGCCAGACCAAACGGTGTGTCATTGGCGTAACCCAGTACTTCGTCTTCTGTATCAAAGCTGATGATTGGGACCAGTGGTCCGAAGGTTTCCTCGCAGGCGCACTGGGCATCACGGGGAACACCGGTGAGTACCGTAGGTGCGTACCAGTTGTCACCAAAGGGTAAGCGTTCTCCGCCGGTGAGTACTTTAGCACCGGCTGCAACAGCCTGCTTCACGTGTTCTTCCACCTTATCCACGCCTTTGCTGTCGATTAGCGGGCCAATTTCGGTGCCTTCTTCCAGTCCGTTACCAATTTTAAGGGCGGCCACTTTTTCACTGAGTTGAGTCTGGAATGCATCTTTCACGCTATTGTGAACATACACACGGTTCGGCGAAATACAGGTTTGGCCAGCATTGCGGAATTTAGCTTTTAACAGGCCCTCAACGGCTTTCTCTATATTGGCATCTTCGAACACGATGAAAGGCGCATTACCGCCGAGCTCCAGTGAGAGCTTTTTCACATCGCCTGCACATTGCGCCATCAGTTGTGCGCCGATTTCCGTTGAGCCGGTGAAAGTGAGCTTTCTGACCAGCGGGTTCGTGCAAAAAGCATCGCCGATAACACTGGCTTTGCCGGTTAAGACCTGGAATACACCATCAGGTACACCGGCTTGCACAGACAGTTCCGCCAGTGCCAGCGCCGTCAGCGGGGTCTGGCTGGCGGGTTTCACCAGAATTGTACAGCCGGCTGCAAGTGCAGGCGCTACTTTGCGGGTGATCATTGCTGCCGGGAAGTTCCAGGGGGTGACTGCTGCACATACGCCAACCGGATCACGTGAAACACGAATATGGGTATTGGCCGCAGCTGCAGGCAGGATCTCACCCTGAATGCGCATGGCTTCTTCAGCAAACCATTTAACGTAGCTGGCAGCATAGGCAATTTCGCCTTTGGCTTCGGCCAGGGGTTTACCCTGTTCTGTGGTCATAATGGTGGCAAGTTCATCGGTATGTTTAACAATGAGTTCGTACCATTTACGCACAATGTCTCCGCGGGTTGATGCGGGAACCTTCTTCCACGTTTTCCACGCTTCGCTGGCTGACGTGATGGCATCATTTACCTGATCAGCACTCAGCAAAGGCACGCGACCGGCTTCTTCACCGGTTGCCGGGTTATTTACCGGCAAAGACTCCTCAGCGGTTATCCATGCACCGTTGATCAGGCAAGCTTGCTTAAAAATGGCGATATCAGTCAGTTTCATATTCGTGTCCGTTTAATTAAAAATTACTACAGTCCGGCGGCAATCAGGTTCGGCAATACACTGTTGTCCCATTCGGGCTGACGGGGCGGTTTGGCACCTGTTCGCAACACGACCGTGTTAAAAGATGGCATGATGTACACCACCTGATTGGCGTTCCCGTCAAATAAATACAGCTTCGGATCGGTGTAAGGTTCACTGTGGAGTACCTTCGGTCCCGGCCCGTCTTCTCCGGTATAGCCCCGGCGAGGCTTGTACGGATGTCCCAGCCAGACTCCCAGACCATAATGCGGGTTGTGATCTGACGGCGCGGTCATGGTCTGAACATAGTCTTTTGGCAACAATTGTGTTTCACCGGCTTTGCCGTTGTTTAACAGTAAAACAGCCAGTCTTAGCCAGGTTTCTGCCGGCAGTGTCATACAACAGCCGGAATGGGCCAGGCCGCCTTTACGGTCTACCCAGATTTCTCCGCCCGCCGCACCAAGTGGGGCAAGTACTTCATTGCTCAGAAAATCGGCATAACGCTGGCCTGTTGCTCGCTCAATAACGATGGCCACCAGTTCGGCAGTGGCATTGTTGTATCCGTAAGTGGTGCCGGGCTCAGCCACCAGCGGGTAATCGTTAATCAGTACGTCGCCATGCTGATAAGAGAGATATGCCGTGTTCCAGGGGTGAGCCGGATCGGTACTGTAGCCCTGGGGTAATAATCCTGAATGCATATTGAGCAGGTGTCTTATTTTAACCGCTGCCTTTGCGGTGCCTTTCCACTCAGGAATAAATTCTGCAACAGACTGATCAACAGAACCGATAAATCCTAACTTTATAGCCCGCCCGATGGTGATAGCGGTCAGGGGCTTTGACAATGATTTTGATACAATTTGCGAACCGGCATCGTAGCCGTTGTAATAACCCGCGTACTGTATTTTTCCGTCTTTCCAGACAAGCAGCGCTGATGAGTTGTTCTTTTGCGCATAGTTGGCTGCGGCATCCAGCGCCTTCTGCGATATGCGCTTTTCATCAGCTTCTGCAACCGGCAAGGGTGTGTAAGGTGTTGCGCCGGCCACTTTTTCCATCGGGCTGTAATTAAGCATCATGCCGCCGTCAGCCATCACCTGGTTGAAACGTTCAAGATAGAGCTTGTCGTAATCCGGTTCTGCTGACAGCGCGCCGGTAGTCATCAGCAACAATGATGCAACCAAACCTGCGGGCTTCATGATGACGCCTTCTTTTCAGCCAGCGCTTTATTGTAGAAGTCTATTGAGTCAAAGCGTACATCCTGCCAGTTTGCGGTATCGAAAATATCCGGCGTGTACTTTTTGAATCCTGCATATACGTCGTCAGATAAATCACTAAAACCGTTGATGTGTTGTCCGAAGGCTCTTGCCATACTGCGTCCTTCCAGTTGACCAAGGCGCAGGAAGGGTTGCCAACTGGTGAGGTTCTGCATGTGAATTTCTGCTTTCACCGATTTTCTGGACGGGTCAAGTACCTCAGACAGTGGCGCGGAGTAGGTAGACATGGAATCCCAGAACACCTTTTCGCCGCTGGAATATTCAGGCCACTCTCCCGGTTGAAACATATTCGGAAAGGCTTCGATGGATTGGGTGGGCACGTAAACCCGGTCGCCTATCACATTGACTCGCAGTGGCTGAGGGGCAATGCCGGGGGCAATAATGCCCTCAGGCGTGTAAAGCCTGCCGATGGGACCAAGGATAAAAGTCTCCAAATCAATCTTTTCACCGCTGACCGGGTTCGTCCATTGCGTGATGGGCTTGTCTGTGTCGAATTCGGTGTAATAGCCGGTTTCATAGTGCTTCAGGTGGTAGTGTCCGGGCTTGCTGTCCGGTTTCCAGTACTGCACCACATAATTGTTCATCGAAAAAAACGGTACGACGTTTTCGCCCATGTAGCCGTAAATGTGAAACCGCAAGAAGGTATGTTTTTCTTCTTCGCCGGTGCTTCCCATTATCTTTGTGGTAATTTCAGCGCGTTTCTCCGGCGTAGACAGGTCAAGTTGCGCTCTGAGGCTTCCTTTCTCTGCTGACGAAGCAAAGGCCGGGACTGCACCCACTGCCATCGCCGATACACCCAGACCACCGAGTTGTTTTATTGCTTTACGTCTTGCTGGCAGATGTTTCATTGTTTTCATCCTTGTTTTACGAAGCTTACTTTCGGGAGAGTTGCATTGGCGGATGTTCACCCAGCGATTTATTCAGCGCTGAATCTGCCTGGTTATTGCTGCTGTTATAAGCAGTCAGCATGTTAAGGCTGGTATCTACCGCAAGTTGCAGTTGTTCAAGTTGCATGGGGCCGGGTAAGTCGGAACGGCAGATTGCTCCGCCGAAGTAGTGGTCTACATCGTCCAGAACCAGTGCGTAGCGGTCGCCTGATGCCGGAGCGGCATGCCAGGCATCAAGGTGGGTTTCCCAGGACATTTTCTCACTGAGAATATCCTTTGTGCCGGTTTGAATAAGTGCCGGTTTGCTCAGCGTGGCATAACCGGCTTTTTCAATGAATCCCGGAATAGCAGCAGGGGGCGAGAATGCCAGCACCACCGATACCCGCGGATCGTCAGGATTATCCACGCCGTCCGGGAGCAGGCCGGTAGCGCCACCTTTTACCAGCGCGGTCAGCGCGCCGTAACTGTGGCCGGCAGCAATGTATCCCCCGCTGCCGAACTCGTCTGCCAGCAGTTGCATGTCCTGTAATCTTGCGCTCCACGACGCCAGACCCTGGAACTCACTGGTGCGGGGATGCTCCACAGAATCCACATGCAGCGGTGCATAGACTTCGTAACCGGCATCGACCCAGGGTTCGATTATTCTCACATATTGAAGTGGCGCAGAGGCAGCACCATGGGAAAACAGAATGATACCTTTTGCCTTTGCAGCAGGTGTCCAGTGCCAGATTTGTACGTCACGTCCGTGAGTTTGCAGAGTCAGGGTTTCAGGCTTTGCCGCTGCGAAAGCATTGGATGTGAGCAGCAACACAAGCAAACAGGCGAAGTGGATCAACTTGGCGGGTTGCACGGGTGACTTCATAGGGGACTCCGGATCAGGTTTGTCGACTGTCTCATATTACGTGGTTAGCCCGCAGTGCCTATGACAATTATCAATTAACAGCAGGGGCTGGCAGTACAGACACAATAAGCACAAAACTCTTGCGGGCTCTTTGACATTTGTTAATGCCCGGTGCGAAGGCTTTTGATTAGCTTATGAGCATGTCGCCTTAATCTGGCGACCCGTTCCGGAGACCAAAAATGCTAAATAAACTAAAACAGTGGTGGACGCTGGATGCCACAGAAGAAGCACAAAGTGATGACAATCCTCATCTGCCCTTAACTCCCTCACAAAGACGCAACGCTATGCCTTTGCTGGCGCTGGCTTTTGGCTGGGGATTTCTGGTTACCGGTTTGCTGACCGGCGGCGCACTGGGGAAAGGTCTGGCGTTTACCCCCGATTTGCTCACGGCTTCATTTCTGGGTAACGGGATGAACTTTGTCATTGGTGCACTGGTAGGTTATATCGGCTACAAAACTGCGTGTAATTCGGGGCTGTTATACCGTTTTACCTACGGCAATATTGGCGCATATATTCCCGTGCTCTTTGTCGCACTGTTAACCATCGGCTGGCAGGGTATTACCGTAGGCGCGTTCGGTTTTGCCTGGGCGCAGTCATTCGACTCTGTCACCTTTTATCTTGTTGCGATTGGCGCCGGCATTCTGTTTACCGGCACAACGTATATGGGTGTTGCAGCGCTTGAAAAAGTCAGTATGCCTTCAGTGCTGATGTTGGTGGCAGTGGGCATTTATGCTACGTGGCTGAACATTGATACCACCGGTGGCTGGCAGGCATTTTTTGCGCTTTCTGAACAGCAGGCCGCAAAGTCGCCCATGAGTATGTATGATGCTGTGAATCTGGTGGTGGGCTCCTGGATAGTTGGCGCTATCGTGATGGCAGATTACACCCGGTTTGCACGCAAGGCGTGGGTGGCGATTGCTATTCCGTTTGTGGTTTTAATTATTTCACAGTGGTTTCTGCAAATCATCGGCTCCATGGGCGGGATTGTTTCCGGTACTTACGAATTCACCACCTACATGCTCCAGCAGGGTCCCTGGATTGGCTTTTTCGGTCTGATTGCCATGAGTCTTGCGCTGTGGACCACAGGCGATACCAATTTGTATTTGCCTGCCGTGCAAACAGCCAGTGTATTTAAGCGTCCTAAACGGGTAACAACATTACTGTGCGGACTGGCCGGAACCATACTCGGACTGGGTGTTTATCAGTATTTCCTGGAATGGATTAATTTGCTGGCAGCGCTGGTTCCACCGGTAATTGGCCCTGTTATCGTCGACTATTATCTGGTTAACCGGAAGCGCTTTAATCCTGAAAAACTGGACCATCTGCATAAGTGGAATCCGCTGGCGGTCATGGCTTATCTTATCGGTGCAGCCTGTGCGACAGCCATTACCTATCATGTAGTGTTGCCCCTGTCAGATGTGCTGTTTCCGTCGCTGTACGGGTTACTCATGTCTATGATCAGCTATTTTGTGCTGAGTGTAGTGGCAAAAGTCCTTGCGGCGAAAAAACCTCAGCTTGCCTGATCCTGCAAATATACATACGCCTGCTAAATGATATAAATGTATATTTAGCAGGCATCATCGTTTATGCTGATCTGGCTAAACATCTGTTTTTAAGTCAAATAACCATACTGATTGTTGTTAAATCCGTTATTTAGCGCAGGATGCGCTGTGATTCAAGGTTGTCTTTGTGTCCTCTTAAGTTTGAATGACCTATCATTATGCTCTTGTAGAGATGTCATGATAGTATTCAGGCCGAAACTATCCGTTATAAACGTCAGGTTGCAGCCGGATATAGGTTATCCGTCAGCTCACATGTACAATCGCGGTCATAGATGACACGCGGTTAAGATAGAAAACAGTGCTGAAACACGTGGTATATGAACGGCACGGACAGGAGATTCACTTTGGATAAATCTTCCATTATTGAAATACTGAAGCAGTTTGAGGCACAGCAGGGGTTAGAATGGGACGGTCCTACGCCTCTGTATCATAAGTTGTACAGCTTACTGAAAGAACAAATTGTAGACGGCACCATCAGTTATGGCGCGCAATTGCCAACGGAACACGAACTGGGTGAAGCCTTTGGTCTGTCGAGAATCACCGTAAAACGGGCCATGGACGAACTGGCCTCAGAAAAGCTGGTAGAGCGTCGTCGTGGCCGTGGCACAACGGTCACGTATAAATACAAACCCAAGCCGGTAAAAGCGCCGCTGACGGGCATGCTTGAGTCCATTGAAACCATGGGTCGCCACACGATTGCAAAAGTGATCCACATTGCTGACCGTGTACCGCCAGCTGATGTCCGTGATGATCTTGGCTTAACGGAAGGTGAAACGGCCTGTCGTCTGGTGCGGGTAAGACTCACCGAAGATGAAAAGCTTCCGTTTGCTTACTACGTCAGCTGGACACTGACAAACAGTGATACGTTCTCTGAAAAAGCGCTGCAAAAGCACACCCGTATTGAACTGTTGAAAAAGCAGGGCACAGTATTGTCCCGTATCGATCAGTTTATCAGTGCAGAAGCCGCTCCCGCTGATGTAGCGAAAGAGTTAAATCTTAAAGAGTTCAGTCCGCTGCTTGTGGTATCAAGACGCTCGTACGACGCAAACGGAAAGCTGGTGGATATTATGCAGGGCAGTTACAACCCCGCCATTTTCCAGTATCAGATGAGTATGGAAATTAACGACTAGCGTTAAAAAACAGGGGCATTATTCATGCCCCTGAACGGAGAACAACAGAATCTGTTGCTCGGGAGTGCTTGTTTCAGCAAGGCTGACTAAGCTTGGGAACGCTGTACAGTTAATTAATGACGACTTCCTGTTTCAATAATCTTTCAATTTCCTCTTTACTGAATCCGGCTTCACTTAATACTTCTACCGTGTCTTTGCCCTCAGCAGGCAAATCGAGGTGCAGTGCTGTGCGCTCGCCGTCGAATTCAACAGGCAGTGCAGGGAGTTTGGCCTTACCTTCTGTGGTCGTAACTTCAAGTAAGCCGCCACAGTTCAGGTGAGGATCTTCAAACAGATCTGATGGCTTATTAATGGGTGAGAAGGGAATACCAGCCCGCTCCAGTTTTGCCATCAAAGTGGTTTTATCCAGTTCAGCGAACATGGCACTGATCACAGGCAAAATCTCATCACGGTATTTAACCCGGTCGTTGTTTTTGCTCAGCCTTTCATCGGTAGCAAAATCATGCAGTTCGAATTCTTCGCAGAACTTTTGCCATAAGGTGTCGCTGACGACGCCTATGAATACCCGTTCTTCATTTTTGCAATGGAAAATGTCGTAAACCGACCAGGCGCTGCGTCGCACTGACATTGGAGGCGGCTCTTCTCCCAGCACGGTTTGTTGCGCCATATGCTGGCCTACCATGAAGGCAGTGGTTTCAAACAATGAGCTGGTAATGTGCCGGCCTTTGCCGGTTTTTTCCCGCTCGTGCAAAGCCGACAGCACACCAATGACGCCGAACATGCCGCCGGTTATATCAATGACTGATGAACCGGCCCGCATTGGCCGGTCGGGCAGACCTGTCATGTAAGCCAGTCCGCCCATCATCTGGGTCACTTCATCCAGCGCGGTGCGGTTTTCGTAAGGGCCTTTCAGAAAGCCTTTCAAAGAGCAGTAGATGAGTCCCGGATTAAGCACTTTCATGGCTTCGTAACCAAAGCCCAGCTTGTCCATTGCTCCGGGTCTGAAGTTCTCAATGAGAATATCGGCCTTACTGATCAGCGTTTGCGCGACGGCTTTGCCTTCATCAGATTTAAGGTCAATACACAGACTGCGCTTGTTTCTGTTGTACATCGGGAAATAGCCGGCGCCGGAGCCTTTCAGGCGACGGGTTTTATCTCCGCCGGGAGGCTCAATCTTAGTCACTTTTGCGCCAAGATCTGCTAATACAAGGCCCGTTGTCGGCCCCATTACCATGTGCGTAAATTCAACGACGACTAAGTCTTTTAAAGGCATCGTTGTTCCGGCAGTTTCACTCACAGTCTTTTCCGTTTTCTGATAATAATTATAAATGCTATAACAATATATCTTAATCAACAAGTAAAATTATTAATGTGTTATCAATATAACTTTTGATTTGGCGCAAATCAGCCAGGTAATGACCGTGGCACAGTACAAATGAAGTATAAAAATAAGGTTATTAAGTGATGGCAAGAGACTACGTGGAATTTATACAGGCTCAGGAATTAGCCTGGGAATACGATGAATGCTTTGAAGGTACAGAGCGCAAGTTGCTGAGTATCGATACAGACAGCGGTGGCAGAACACAATTGCAAAAGTATCCCGCCGGCTATCAGAATCCGGCTCCGCATGCGCTGGCCTGTAACGAAGAGTTTTATGTATTACATGGTTGCTTTTACCTTAATCACTTTGTTTATTCTCCGGGGTGTTATGGCTTCTTTCCTGCCGGATTCCAACGCAATAAGCTATACGTACCTGAAGATGCAGTGATTTTGCGTTTCTTTGATCACGCTCCGGTACCCCTGGCAGAGGATGCCGGCGGGGCAAAAGAACGGGCAGAGGGACGTGAAGCGATACCTTGTCTCGACACTTACCGGATGTCCTGGGACAGCAGCGTGCACGACATCAAACTGACCCATCTCGGGTTTGCCCGTAAGAATTTGCGCATTGACCCGGTCACAGGTCAGCGTACTTTTTTATTTATGACGTCTCCCCAGTCGCACCCGGTTAATTTTCACGGTGCGCAGGAGTCGCATCCCACGCCGGAAGAAGCTTATCAATTACATGGTGACCTTACCGGCCATGTGGGGACCATGTATCCGGGCGCTTACTTCTGGCGGCCGCCGCATATTCCTCACGGTCCGTTTGGTACACGGGGCGGTAGTTTGTCTCTTATCCGGTTTGTAGGCGGTGAGCACGTGAATCAGTGGTCTGAAGTCCAGCACGGATTTAATTACAATCAGGCCTACCAGCCGGTCTTGCCTGACTGGATGATGCGGCAGTCGCGTTTTACTCCTCCGCCCAACTACTGAAGGAGGGGTTGCCGGGAGAACTGACAATTATCAAAGCGCTGAAGGACGCGCAGCAATAGCATGATGGGGAAGCCTCGCTTTCTTCCTTTTCCCTTGTGCACATCAGGGAGTGAACATCATGAGCACAACTATCCTTATCACTTTAATTGTTTACAAGTGCGTCCTGCTTGCTGTGGGTCTGTGGGCACAGCACCTGAATAAGGACCAGGAAGACTACTTTCTGGGTGGCCGTCAACTCGGTCCTGTTGTTGCGGCCATAAGCTACGGTTCCAGTTCTGCTTCTGCGTGGACGTTACTCGGCATGAGCGGTCTGGCCTATACAATAGGACTGACCGCTGTATGGGTTGCTGCAGGGGCCGTCGCCGGTGCAGCCATTTCCTGGTTCTGGATTGCTCCGCGTCTGATGGAGGTCACTGCCAGAAAATGTCAACTCACGGTCGTCGACTTCATGGCTGACGGTGCCTCAAAAAACGACGCCAGCCGCATAAAGGCCATTGCCACCCTGATCATTCTCTTCTGTTTTATCATTTATATGTCATCGCAATTTCAGGGGGCGGGTAATGTGTTTGAAAGTACGTTTTCCATGTCCTCTTCAGGCAGTATCTTACTGGGCGGCACAATCATACTGATTTACACCCTGCTAGGTGGCTTCTGGGCGGTAAGTCTGACAGATACCATTCAGGGAATTCTCATGTTGTTTGCCGCCATTCTGCTTCCGGTGATGTCATGGATTGCCGTAGGCGGCGCAGAGGGTTTTCAGGCAATTCTCGCTTCCCCGCCTTCTGAAGACTGGCTTTCATTTACGGGAGCCAACGCGGGATGGATGGCACTGGGTACGGTTGCAGGTAGTATTGCCGTGGGACTTGGTACGTTTGGTCAACCTCATTTACTCAACCGTTTTATGGCATTGAAAAGTAAAAAGGCACTCCGTCAGGCCAGTGTGCTAAGTGTGTTCTGGTTTGCGCTGGTATTTGGCGGTATGTGTTTGCTGGGACTGGCAGGGCGAACACTTCTGCCGGAGCTGGATAACCCGGAAACTCTTTTCTTTGCGCTCACCTCTGATCTTCTGCCCGGTGTCACAGGTGCCATTGTGCTGGCAGCCGTGCTGTCAGCCATTATGTCGACGGTAGACAGCATGTTGTTGGTGGCGGCCGCTTGCGTTGTGCATGATCTCGGCGCCGGAAGGTTTATTAAAAACAAACCGCTTCTTATGTCCAGAATTACCATGACTGTGCTGGCAACGGCCGCAGTTATGCTGGCTATCTCGCTGCCAAGCAGTATTTTTGACAGGGTTATTTTTGCCTGGAATATGATTGGTGCAGCTTTCGGTCCGGTTATTATTGTCTCTCTCTCGGGCAGAAAAATCGCCAAAAACGGTGTAGTAGGCGCAATGCTGGCAGGCTGTCTTTCCACTTTTGTGTTCAGCATGATGCCGCACACGCCCGGGGATTTATTACAACGTGCGGGCCCGTTTCTGTTAGCTACGGTTATATTGCTGATAATGAGCGGAAAATCTCGGGTCGCGTTGGTGAAATAGAAAAGAATTAAAGTGCTTATAAATATGCCGGCTCTGTTGCAGACCCGGCAGTGTACAGTGTTATTTCATAGCAGCGAAGTAGGCTGAAATATTAGCGATGTCTTCATCTGACAATGGCTTCGCCATGGGGCCCATCATGGGATCTTTACGTGTTCCGTCACGAAAGGCTTTCAGTTGCTTCTCCAGATACGGGGCCTTTTGACCCGCCAGGTTCGGCCATAAAGGGCTCGGGCTGATCCCTTGAGCACCATGACAGCTGGCGCAAATGGTGGCTTTGGCTTTTCCTTTTTCAGCATCCGCAGCAAAAGCAGATACACTCACCGTGCATGACAGAACGGCTGCAAGCAGGGCATGCTTAGCTTGTTTCATAGGTTACTCCAGTCTTCGGGGTCATTCATTGTCAGTTTTTTATTTTTAAACCACAGGTCAGGAAAACCTGAACGACAATAATTGAAAAATCAGTGGTGGCTTCTGTATTAGATAGTATGAAGACCGTCCGTCAGACTCTATGACTATTATCAAAAAAAAGGCGGGCAGCAGAGCAGTGCTTTTACACTGCATCTGCTTAAAGGGAATGAAATATCAGGTTGAGGCCATTTCGCTCACCGCTTCCATATCCAGGATCTGCAAGTGGTTTAACGAAGGTACAGCAATCAGCTTATCCTGCTTCAGCTTTGCCAGTGAGCGGCTCACTGTTTCTGTTGTCAGCCCAAGGAAGTCAGCAATATCCTGACGGGTCATATACAATTCGATGCGGTCAGGTCTTGCGCCCGGCAGCCTTTCGAGCAGGTGCATAAACAGGAAACACAGTCTTTCATGAGCTTTCTTCTGCCCCAGAATATACAACTGATCAATGGTACGGTTCAGAATTCGGGAGTTAATCTCGGTCAGGTTCGTTTTCAGGTGTGGCATTTCTTCTGCCAGGTCGTACAGCTTCTTGCGGTTAAAGCGATAGAATTCAGCTTTGGTCAGACTGCGGACTGCGTAGTCGTAGCACGGTGAGCTGGTCACACCAACAAAGTCGCCGGGGAAGAGAAATCCCAGAATTTGTCTGCGGCCATTATTGGAAACCCGTTCTATGGAAACTGTGCCGCTGATAACGTTGAATACATTCACCGAACGATCATGTTGCCTGAAAAGGTACTCACCTGAACCACATTTTGTTTGTTCTGCACACATGTCCAGTTGTTCAAGTTCGTTTGGTGTCATATCATTGAACAACACGCTGCCGCTGTATGCAGGCTGCGAGTGGACCGGCCGGATGTGTTTGGGAATAAATATCGTCGACATCTTGTAAACCTCATTCAGGTTGAGCTCGAAATTGTCAAACTCACCAACTTTACATAGACCGGTTACAGCATAATTTACGCCAGTCTGAATAACCGCACAAAAATCGCGTTATAATCGCGCCTGTACACCATGTTTGTTATTAATATGTTAAAACATAATGATATGTCAATGTTTTTAATTGGGGCGTTGTGCACTATTTTGGAGCAGAATAATTCCCCAAGTTCTGACATTGCCAAAACCTGAGATGATCTTTATGCTATAAAAATATAGCAATAGATCAAGAGGTAGTAATGAGATTTCTTTCCCGCAGACTGGTCATGCCCAATGACCTTAACTATGCCAACGCGTTATTTGGCGGTCGTATTCTTGAATGGATTGATGAGGAAGCCGCTATTTACGCGGCTTGTCAGCTAGAGACAAACAGCCTGGTAACCAAGCATATTGGCGCAATCAGCTTTGAAAGTCCGGCATTGCAAGGTGATGTTGTTGAGTTTGGCCTTAAAACAACTGCCGTAGGGCGGAGTTCAATTACGGTGAGCTGCCTTGTCAGACATAAGGCGACAAAGACGTCAATTTGCCAGGCTGACGATATCGTTTTCGTACGAATAGACAAAGAAACCCGTCGTCCGGCTCCCCATGGTAAAACGCTGGAAATCCTCGAAGAGCAGACCCGCAGAGAACTTTCTACGTTAAATCCTGACTGGAAGTAATTCTGTATCTTTAAATACAAAGGGTTAGTGATTGCGCGTAATTTTTTTGTCTCAGCATTGATAAATGTCAAGGACAGGAAGTTATTTAGCTTCTTAGTATGAAAAAGCGACAATTTGTTCGCACTAATTCATTCTCACCTGACAAATGCGGAGGCAAATGATGCTCGTGGCTATAAAAAAATCCAGATATTCAGGTTTGCATCAGTGGTTTCGCAATGTTGTTCGCGACCCGAATGTATATTGCTTTTTGATAGCGCTCAGTATTTTACTGGCGATAGAACTGATGCTTTTCAGAGTATAATCTGTAACAGCTGCAGAAATTCAAAATAACTAAAATCCGGAGTCCCGGACGATCAGGCAATAAAACCGGACAATTACGTTATCCGCTTCTGGCTGCCTTGTGCTAAAAGTAACGTTATAAATAGCGTTTTTTATTACCCGGGATCAGGAATATGCTTCACTCTGCAGCCATCGATATTATCAGCGATAAACTTGCTGACCGGATTGGCCGGCATACCGCCGGTCAGTCAAATGTGATCACTGATATTGCCGGGCTCAGTTTTTATCGCAAAGATGCGCCGACGGAGTGTACAACCTGCTTTGTTGAACCAAGCATCGCGCTGGTGGTGCAGGGTGAAAAGCGGATGGCGTTGGGTAGTGACATTTTTCATTACAACCGCTACCGTTTTTTAATTACCTCACTGGACCTACCGGCGCAGGCGCAGATTTTAAAAGCTGAGCGTGCGGAGCCGTATCTCGGTCTGGCGCTGCGGCTGGATTTCACCACAATGAGTGAACTGCTCATGCAAGCGTCGGCAGATACCAAAACCTTAGCCTCTTCTAACAGTGGTATGTCGGTTGGCAATACTACGCCGGAGTTGCTGGATGCCTGTGACCGTCTGGTTAGTCTGCTGGACGATAAGGCATCGCTTTCAGTGCTGGCTCCGCTGATTAAAAAAGAGATTTACTGGCGGGTTCTGAATTCGGAGCAGGGTGACAGACTCCGTCATATTATTTCAGCAGGAAGCCAGGGCTTAAGGATAGCGAAAGCCATCGACTGGTTGAAAACTCATTTTACGCAATCTTATACCGTGGAAGAGCTGGCGGAACGTGCGCAAATGAGTAAATCCACCTTCCATCATCATTTCAGACAGCTCACCTCTATGAGCCCGCTGCAATATCAGAAAAGCCTTAAACTGATGGAAGCCAGACGTCTTATGATAGGCGAACAAATTGACGCTTCGGACGCTGCATACCGTGTGGGCTATGAAAGTCCTTCCCAGTTTTCCCGTGAATATTCGCGGTATTTTGGGAACTCTCCGAAGCGGGATGTGGAAGCGCAGTGGCGTATGATTGAAGGCGAAAAAAGGACTCTGCAGGCGGGGTGACAGTGAACATCACCGCGCCTTTATTCCTGATATTTCAACCGGTCGATAACCAGTCGCATGGCTGAACTGATCTGCCGGTTGCTGGAAATACACAAATGGTAGCCGTCGAAAGGCGGGCACCAGTCCGCAAGTACACGGCGTAATGCACCGCTTTCTATTTCATTTTCTACTTCCTGTTCAGTGACAAAGGCAATGCCGTGGCCCTCACGTGCTGCATCAATACACATATCGCTTTCACTGAAAATGAACGGGCCTGACACTTTTTTTACGATCTCAATACCGTTCTTTTCAAACTCCCAGTCATAGGCCGGTGCCAGCGCATTAAACCGCAGAGACAGGCAGGCGTGATGATCCAGTTCGTCGGGATGTTCTGGAACACCATGTTTACGGAAGTAGTCCGGCGTAGCCACTGCTGCCAGTGATACAGGGGGGCCAATTTTTATCGCAATCATGTCCGGACTGACAAATTCACGCAGCCTGACACCGGCATCAAAACGTTCCGCAGCAAGGTCATTCAGACGGCTGTCGAGGTTCAGTTCAATATTCACTTCGGGGTAATCCCTGACAATCCCCGATATCTTCGGCCACAAAAGAAAACGGGCCGCCGGTTTACTGGTTGAAATCCGCACCGTTCCTTTGGGCGCATCGCCAAGCATCCGCAGTTCTTCTATTCTGGCAGTGATCTGGCTGATACCGGGTTTCAGTGCAGCCAGTAACTTCTCACCGGCATCGGTTACCGACACTTTTCGTGAGGTTCTGTGCAACAGCCGGATCCCCACCGAAGCCTCCAGTCTTCTCACCGCGTGGCTTACTGCCGACTGCGATACGCCCAGTGTTACAGCAGCGCGGGTAAAACTCTTTTCTTCTGCGACCACCATAAAAAGTGACAAATCGCCCAGCTCGTCTCTGATCATCACATTATCTCTTTCGCTAATCTGCCATCCAGTGTACGCAGTGCCAGCATAAAAAACATCTTCTTTGATGAAATCAATTCATGGTTGAGATGACAGTGAGCCAATTGTTCCCTGTAAATAACGAAAATATAATTAACATGAATTTTATTGAGCAGGTTGTAATGAATAGAACTCATCAAAATGATAACAGCAACAAAGCCGGTTACTGGAGTGCAGTGTTCTCAATGACACTGTGTGTTGCCATGCTGATTGCCTCTGAGTTTATGCCTGTCAGTTTGCTCACTCCTATTGCAGATGGCTTGAATGCGACCAAAGGGCAGGCTGGTCAGGCAATTTCAGTCAGCGGTTTTTTTGCTGTTGTTGCCAGTCTGTTAACCAGTACTGTTGCAGGCAAACTAAACCGGAAATGGGTATTGCTGGCGATGACAGGGTGTATGCTGCTGTCACTGGTATTCATTGCTCTTGCGCCTGACTTCATCATGTTAATGGTAGCGAGAGCGTTACTTGGAATTTGTGTCGGCGGGTTCTGGTCGCTGGCGACTGCTGTGATCATGCGCCTGGTACCGGCAGACAGTGTATCAAAGGCTTTGGCTATCATGTATTCGGGACAGGCCGTGGCTGCTGCATTCGCTGCTCCTCTTGGCAGCTACATGGGTGATCTGATTGGCTGGCGCGGTGTCTTTTGGGTACTGGTACCTGTGGTGGCAGTCAATCTGATTTGGCAGATGATTTCACTGCCTTCTATGCCCACAGATAAAAAACAAGGTTTTGGTGAGATGTTCGGATTACTGAAACGGGGCTACTTTGCCCGTGGCATCATTGCCTCTATTTGTGTTTATGCCGGTGCATTTGCCATGTTTACGTATTTGCGGCCCTATATCGAATCTGAGGTAAAAGGGGACGTTCTTCTGCTTACCTTCCTGTTACTCTTACTCGGCGTAGCCGGATTCGTTGGCACATGGCTCGGCGGCAAATTCGCAAACGATCACGCTGTACGCTTTCTGCAGGGCGTGCCGCTGGTGATGAGTGTAGTAACCGCCGGACTTATCGGGTTAAGCGGTTCTGTATTCATGGTAGGTGTGCTGCTGGCTTTATGGGGTATATGCAACACGGCTATGTCCATCGGCTGGATGACCTGGCTCAGTCAGAATGTGGATGATGCACCTGAAGCGGCGGGCAGTATTATAGTAGCGGCTATTCAGGCGGCGATACTTTTTGGCGCAGCAGCCGGCGGCGTATTACTGGACGGTTTCGGTATCAATGTGACCTTTGCAGGCAGTGTGGTGCTCACGCTGGTATCGTTATGTCTGGTGGGGAGTGGTCGCGGAGTGCTTAAGCCTCAGGCGGAGTGATCACTCCGCCATCAGGTTATGCAGTTTAAATGAGACAACAAACCCGCCTTCCGGTTTGCTTTCGTTATAAATGTCGCTGGCCAAGGTTACTTTTACCAGGTTGTACACCACACTTAGTCCCAGGCCCGCGTTTCCGGCACCACGTTTGGTGGTGTAGAAAGGCTCAAACACTTTTTTGAGTTCTTCTTCGGTGATCCCCACACCGTCATCGGCAAATGTAAACTGATATCCATCGCCGCCGGGGGCAATGGTGATGGTAATTTTGCAATGTTCATGACCCGGGCCTGACGCGTGGATCATCACATTGGATGTAAGTGCCGTAAGGATCTGAATAAGGACGGCAGGGTAGGTGGTAACGATAATTTTGGGTGGAAATCTTGGAATAAAAGTAATGGTTTTGTCTTGAGAATGGTGCTCATAGGATGCGATAAATTCAGTGACCAGTTCTGATACGTTAACCTGTTCCAGCTGGCTGGCTTCTTCAGATTTTTTAACCGCAACTTTCTTAAAGCTGGTCAGCAGCTTCGATGCGCGCTGCATGTTCTTAAGCATACTGGAAGTGATGTCCTGAGAAGTCTCCAGGAACTCTGCAAATTTATCGGTATCAAGCTCGCCATTGTCGAAGTCCTGTTTGAGCTCGTCAAGCAGTTCCATCAACAGGGTGCAGTTTGCAATATTAACACCCAGGGGCGTGTTGATTTCGTGGGAAACACCGGCCACCAGTCCGCCCACTGCATCCATTTTTTCAGATTCAAACTGCTTTTCCTGATCTGTTTGAGAGGATGAATTTTCAAATGCTTTGTTCATGTACGTCAATTCAGTTTAAGTGCTCAGAACCAAAAAGCAGGGGAGTATATGTCGCCTGCTGTACCTGATAAAAAGCGTAGTGGCTAAAAAGCAGAACTGCAAAAAAAGTGACGGGTCAGTTGCGGGGAAAGTGGTACATATTTGCACCACTTAAAGGGTAAACGGGTTGCGGATTTACTGGTAGTCTTCACCGGCTGCAGCGGTAAACGCCATTTCTACCAGCCATTCCGGATCCGCCAGCTCCACTTTTACACAAGCGCGGCTGGGGGCTGTCCCTTCGTCAAACCATTCGTCCCATACCGCATTGAGGCGGTCAACATTGGCAAAGTCAGTAATGTAAATAGTGACGGTAAGAATACGGGACTTGTCGCTGCCCACCAGTGCCAGCATGGCTTCAGCCTGGGAAAACACTGCTTTTACCTGTGCTTCGATAGTGGTGGCGCTTCCATCTTCCGGTACTTCAACGAAGTTCGCGATACCGTTAAAAACAGTTACTTCAGACCAGCGTCGGGTGGGATTAATTCGATGTATTTTCATAGTTGGGAGAGCGATGGTTGTAAAACGCCTAGTTTGGCATTTTTGCTTAGGTAAATCGACCCGAAGGGTCACCGCGCATTAATGAGTTTTATTAATAACGCTGTGTAAGACTTAGTGATTATCGTTTGTGGTGGCCGCCGGTATGGTGATGGACGGCGATGTATAAGGAGAAAAGAATGTTATTCAAAACACTGAACAGTGGCGAAACGATGCCGGCTCTGGGCCTGGGCGTGTATCAGGTTGAAGAGCCGCGGCTGTGTACCCGCTGCGTGGAAATTGCGCTGGATACCGGTTATCGCATGTTTGACACTGCATCAGCCTATCGCAATGAAGAGGCGGTGGGTGAGGCGGTCAGAACCAGCCATGTTGCCAGGCAGGATATCTTTCTGACAACCAAATTATGGATCTCTGACATGGGGTATGACTCAACCTTAAAAGCAGTAGAAACATCCCTGAACAACCTGGGCACGGACTATCTGGATCTGTATCTTATCCATCAGCCTCTCAATGATATTTACGGCTCATGGCGCGCAATGGAAAGGTTACACAAAGAAGGTGTACTGAAAAGTATCGGGGTCAGTAATTTTCATTCCGACCGCATTGCTGATTTAATCGCCTTTAACGAGATTAAACCGGCGGTAAATCAAATCGAATATAACCCTTTCTATCAGCGCAAAACCGAACTGGAATATCTGAAAACCAAAGATATTGCGCTGGAGTCATGGGCACCGTTCACTGAAGGGCGGCATAATTTGTTTGAATTGCCTGAACTTAAGGCCATTGCCGGAAAGTACGGCAAATCAGTGGCTCAGGTAGTGCTGCGCTGGCAACTACAGGAAGGTGTCATTGTGATCCCGAAATCGGTAACGCCTTCCCGCATTAAAGAAAATTTTGAGGTGTTTGATTTTGAATTAACTGCAGATGACATCGCGCAAATTGAAGCTTTGGACCGTAAACAAAGTTGTTTCTTTTCTCACAGAGATCCGGAAACCATCGAATTTCTGGCATCTTATAAATAGGCTGACAAGATGTTGTTAAAGCGTTAGGTCAGTGATCTGACGCTGGTAGTACCGGCATATGAAAAGAGAATACTGTGTGAGAAGATTCAGAGCTCACGAATAGTTTTGCATCATGCGCTTTACTAATTTCTGAAGCTATATACAAACCTAATCCCAGACCTTCACTTTCCCGTCCGGCTTCTTGCCGCCAAAAAGGTTGAAATAATCTGTCGATGGCTTCCGCAGGGATTGTAGGGCCATAATTCGCCACCTGAATACAAAGCATTGATTTTTTTGCTTGCGCGCTAACAGTTACGGGGCGGCCATCTTCACCATGAATCAATGCATTAATCAGAAGGTTGGATAAGAGTTGCGAAAGTCGATCAGGATCGCAGTAGATCACATCATTAATGACAATGTCGCCGGTAATTGTCGCGGCGGGATAATTATTCGATAATTCGGCCACGACATGAGAAAGCTTGTCTCCCAACTCATCCGTCTTTCTTCGTTGCACAATAACACCCTGACTTGCCCGGGTATGAGCGAAATCCATAACATCGCTAATCAATCTTTCTATGCGAAAAGCACTCGCTCTCATCATTTTAACTACTTTCGCAGTCTGAGGTTCATTCGTAATATTTTCTATTACATCTAATCCAACGGAAATGGTAGAGAGCGGAGTTCGTAAATCATGACCAAGTATTGCTATGTTTTGTTCGCGCAATTGAACAGCTTCTTTTTGGTGCTGCCACTGGTATTTTGCTTCAGAAAATGCTGCAGCATACTCGATTTGTCTGGTGATTAGAGCTGAAAATGAACTTAGTAGGCTTAAAACTTTGTCATTGTTTAAAGCAAGAGCTTTTTTATCTAACCCACAAAGAGTGCCAAAAAATCTTCCCTGTTCATCATGAAGTGGAAAAGAAAAATAGCTCTGAAAGTTGAACATCTTAGGAACAGGGTTTTCTGCATACAGAGGATCTTTGTCTGCATGTTCGATAACAATTTCTTTATCCATAGCCCTGACACTATTGCACAAGGTGTAGGTAACATCTAACTTGCCACCCACTGCGAGACCAAAATCGACCTCATCGTGCAGCGCGCATACGGTCCAGCTATCGGGCGTCACATGCGCGATGCACACAAAGCCAACTCCCGTACTTTCAGCTACGAGTTTTAAAATGTGGGGTACAGAATCAATTGATCGAATAATGGAAACTGAAATATCCGGGGAATATGGCATTGTTTTGTCTCGGGTACAGATGCGGTTCGATTAACTATATCGCAATAGTTGTGATCATCTAAAAGACTAAATGACATATTTTTCCAGTGCAAGCTACCAGTTATTACCACCATTTTTGCTGCGGCAGCGATTCCAGTGTGAAAGTTTCACCAATGTGCGGTGTTGCTACATTCAGGTTCTTGCCTTCTGCAGCCCGCGTGAACCGGATCACCGGCTCGTTCCAGTCATGAAAGGCGAGGTCGAATTTACCCCAGTGAATTGGCATCACGTTTTTCGCCTTAACATCCAGCGATGCCTGCACGGACTCTTCCGGCAACATGTGAATTTCCGGCCAGTAGGGGCTGTAAGCGCCGTCTTCCATAAATGCCATATCGAAAGGACCAAACCGCTTTCCTATTTCGGCAAAATCAGGGCTGTAGCCACCGTCGCCACTGAAATATACCGACACTTCAGGTGCCTGAATAACCCACGAACCCCACAATGTGTCATTGCGTTGTCCGGGTTTACGGCCGCTGAAGTGATTCGACGGCGTAAATATAAAGCGCGTGTCTTTCAGCATGGCATCCCCAAACCAGTCCAGCTCAGTAATTTTACTGTCGTCGATACCCCATCTCAGTAAATGCGCCCGCACCGCAAGAGGTACATAGAAGTGACCCGTTTTACTATCAAGCTCAGCGATGGCTTTCGCATCCAGATGATCGTAGTGGTCATGAGAAATCAGCACCGCATCGATATACGGAAGACCGTCAATAGTGAGCTCTTTATCCGCCGGATACGGTGTGCCAATCAGCCACACAGGTGAAGCGCGGTAAAATACAGGATCCGTCAGCACAGTCATTGAACCGGTGTTGATAAGAATGGTGGAGTGTCCGAACCAGGTAAACGACGGTGTTTGCTGTGCAACAAAATCCGGCTGTTTCGCCGGCAACAAGCCGGAAGGGTGCTTACCCGCCGGCGGGAAGATAACCGAATTCAGCCATTTTCCCATGGGAGGCTTCGGACTGTCGGGATCGTCGGAAACAGGGTGGCGGTTAACAAAAATGTCGTCTTTAAAGTTATCGGAAGCCAGCATCCGCGCCCGGGTCTGATCATCAGGCTTACCACCAAATACCGGCGACAACTTCACAAATAAAAAACCGCTGACAAACAGCAGTAACACAATGGCCAGCGACCAGACCAGTAGTTTCTTCATAACACCCAAAGCAGGTACTCCAGTGACTTTTTCACCGTCATTTATTGCGAACGAAAATTGTCAGCTAAATCACGGCAGGGACACAATCTTTATGCGTTCAAGCCAGTACTATGCCGGTTTTCCGGCTGGTAAAGCAAGGCAGGGGTAAGAGTGACTTGAGTTCATATTTTAAAGGATACCTTCACACGTGGCATTTGGTAAGGCCGGCTGTTGTGTGCGAAATATGGGATTTACTCTCTGAAAATAACAAATGTTAATATATCTATATTTTTGATGGCTGCTATCTATATCTTGGTAATCAATGTATGCGTATGAAATTAATGTGTTTTTCATCATGTTTCGCATTGTTGCTCGTATGGTTTAAAGAAAGTTGTTAACAGAAGGTTGTCAATGTTTATATTTAACGTATATTGGCCTTACCAAATATTTCTGTTTTACCAATTTCAAATGAAAAGAGTTATTTGAGAGACCTTATGAAACCTGCGAGCAAAAAAAATCTATCACCATTAGCCATTTGTATTTCTGCACTCGTATCGGGCGTTTCGATTGATGCCGTGGCCGCCGAGCTTGAAATTATTGAAGTGAAGGCGCAAAAACGAGCCCAGGCGCAGCAAACTATACCTGTAGCCGTGTCAGTACTTGGAGAAAGCGCCCTTGAAAGACTCGATGTTAAGAACTTTGACGATGTAACCCGGGTCTCTCCATCATTGACGGTAGAGCATGGTGACGATCCTCAATCAAGTAGTATTCGCATGCGGGGCGTCGGCACATCAGCCTATAGCATCGGTGTGGAATCCAGTGTGGCGGTGGTTGTCGATGAAGTGCCGCTGATGATGGCCGCACAGGCTTTTAGTAATCTTGCAGATATACAGCAAGTCGAAGTGTTAAGAGGTCCTCAGGGAACCCTGTTTGGTAAGAATGCGTCTGCGGGTGTTGTAAACGTAACCACTAAAGCGCCATCGCCGGATTTCGAAGGTAGGGTGGAAACAGGCCTGACAAGTGATGATGAGGTTAAAGGCCTGATAACCTTATCCGGCCCTGCTTCAGATACGTTGAGTTATCGGATTAATGGCTATTACAAAGATCGTGACGGCTATCTTAATAACTTAACTACCGGCGAAAAAGAAAACGGTGAGAAGAGCCATGGCTTGCGCGGTAAATTACTCTGGTATGCAACAGACGATCTTGATGCCACATTTATCTATGACATCTCACATATCGAAGGGGGAAGTACCCCCACCTGGGTCGATGCTGAGGAAGGGGTTGTTGGTGAAGGCGAGGTGCCGGGAGAAGAGAATCGCAACGTCAGACGTGATACACCCAATGAGTTCGAAACAGACCAGTCGCTGGCTGTTCTTAAGCTAAATTATAATATCAATGACGATCTAGTATTTACTTCCGTATCAAGCTTTCAGTCATTTGAACAAGCAGCTATTGCAGATGCAGATTTGACAGACGTTGCGATCGAAGATGCTTTTCCTCCATTTCTGCAAGAGAGATTTAATCCACTGGGGCTGACCGGTCCTCAGGTTGAGCAAAAAGGCTACATTGACGCTGATGCTTTTACCCAAGAACTGCGTCTCACCGGTACATTGTTTGAAAAATTCGAATTCATAACCGGGCTTTTTTATAGCGATCAATCGGTATACCGGGATTTCGATCGTAAGCCTTTGGTGTTCGTGCTTGATAAATGGGATGCGCAAGCGGACTCAGAATCCATCGCTCTGTTCGGACAAGGTGCCTATGAATTCACAGACAGAACATTCATTGACGTAGGATTACGCTTTAATCACGAAAAGATCTCTGTTGATTTCAATGACTATTATGCAAACGGTTTCGCATTGAATCCAAGCAATGCTGCAAATTTCAGTGGCAATGACGAGCAGGACGCGGTTACCGGTAAGGTCGCACTCCGTCATTTTCTTAAAAACGGCACTATGATATTTGGCTCCGTAAGTACAGGCTATAAAGGTCAGGCTTATGATGTTGCATCCGGGTTTACTCAAAATGACGCGGACAACCCGGTTGGTGAGGAAACGTCGATATCTTACGAACTTGGCATAAAAGGGTTTTCTGATAGCCGGAATTTTAGCTACGAAATCATCGCGTTTATGACAGATTTCGAGGATTACCAGGCACAGGGCGGTCGTAATGACGAAAATGGCGCGCCAGTGTTCACGTTGAATAATGTGGGTGAGCTTCGCACTAAAGGCATAGAAACCGAGTTCTCTTATCAGGCTACTGATGCTTTGCGATTGGATGCTTCCATTGCTTATACCGACGCTGTTATCGAGTCGTTCGTAAATGCGCCCTGTTACGGTGGACAAACTGAAGCTGAAGGCTGCACATTGTCCGCAGATATAGAAGGCCTGAATGTACAGGACTTAAGCGGACATGACCTCAATAACTCTCCCGATTTCAAATACAACCTTGCCGCTTATTGGGAACAGCCTGCTCAGGGATACGAATTCAGCTGGTTTGCTCAGGCAAGTTACCAGTGGCAAGACGATGTAAGCTACGACTTGTACGGCGACCCATTAAACCGTCAGGAAGCATATGGGATTGCTAACGCCGGCGTTGGCATCGTGGACAACCAGGATCGTTACAAAGTGACCGTATTCGTCAACAACCTTTTTGATGAAAATTATTCTATGGGTTACACAAATTATGATGAGCGCTTTCAGGGCCTGACAGCACTCTCGAAACGTTGGTCGCGGGGAGCTATGCGCTATTTCGGTGTAAACGTGTCTTATCGATTCTGACACTAACATGATTAACAAAAGCAGTATGACAACAATCCATGCTGCTTTTGTCATTTTAAACATATTTAAGGAGAGTTCATGAAGCGTTGTAGCGCACTCTTTTTCATCTTACCCGCGGTTTGTATTCTTATCGCTTGTACTCAGGTTGCTGATTTTAATGCTGACTTACCAAAAAATGTGGAAGTACGAGACCAGCAAACACTGAATAACGACTGGCAGTTTATCTTTGCCGATGAAATTCCAGCGGGTATCCATGCCCCAACATTTAAATGGACTGGCGCAGAGTATGTCTCCGTGCCCCATTCCTGGAACCGCGTAGGCTATTATCTCGATGATCAGTCAGCTCATATTCATAACTCAGGCAATATTAATAATACGCAGGGTAAAGGCCTCTACCGGAAAGTGTTTAATGTACCTGCACAGACTGAAAATAAAAGACTTTGGCTGGAATTTGATGCAGTAAGTCGTGTGGCAAATGTGTGGGTCAATGGAAAATTTGCCGGTGAACATCGCGGAAGCTTTAATCGCTTTCGCTTTGATATCACTGACCTCATAAACGTGGGCCGACCTAACGTACTGGTGGTTCAGGCAGACAACAGCAAGCCAACAGCAGATTCAACCACTGCAGATACGTTACCTATTGCCGGAGATTTCTTTGTGCATGGGGGAATTTATCGGCCGGTAAGACTTATCACAACGAGTAATATTCATGTTGATATGAAAGATTTTGGTGGTCCCGGCGTTTACGCGACTACCGCTGTTGAGGTTGACAAGGCGGTGATTAGCATCGAAAGCAGGATCACTAGCAATGAAGGCGAAGCAGAAAACGTAACGCTACTTACTCAATTGACTGACGATACTGGAAAGGTAGTAGCAAAAGATGTCCGGGATATTTTGCTTCAGCCGGATGAAACAGAAATAACCGATGTGTCTCTTTCCGTATCTTCACCACAATTATGGCAAGGTATAGATAACCCTTATTTGTACACGCTCGCAGTGTCGATATTAGACAACAATGACAATCTCCTCGATACGGTGAAGCAAAATATCGGCTTGCGCACCATTGAAATCTCGGCAGATAAAGGATTGACGTTAAATGGTCAACCCCTTGAACTTCGCGGTGTGGGCTATCATCAGGACAGAGAAGGAAAAGGTTGGGCAGTCTCTGCTGAAGAAATAGAAGAAGATGTGCAATTGCTGATGGATATGGGGGTAAATACTATCCGGCTGGCACATTATCCTCATGGTCAGCCAGTGCACGATTTGGCTGACAAACTTGGCCTATTGTTGTGGGACGAAATCCCGCTGGTTTCTGCGTGGCGTTACGGCGAGGAACATGAGGCTGTAAATACCGCGTTAGCTGATAACGCCAGTCTGCAACTCACAGAAATGGTTAAGCAGAACTTTAATTACCCCTCTGTAGCAGTATGGGGTATAGCCAACGAAGTCGACTTTGGTGCCGTCGTCCCCATGTTCGTGCAGAGCAGTCCCGGCTCTAATCCTGACCCGCTACCTATCTTAAATCGCTTGAAAGCGGAAGTAGCGCAGTTGGATCCGACGCGTAACTCGACGTTAGCCAACTGTTGTGCGGGTGTGCCAACCTGGGATCAGTCAAAGGTGCCCAACACCTCCGCTATCACCACTACGACGGGCGCAAACCGCTATTTTGGCTGGTACTACGGCGCGCCTTCAGGACTGGCGGAGAACCTCGACGCCTTGCATAAGCAATATCCGGAGCAGCCGCTGGCTGTCACTGAATACGGCGCAGGCGGAGCGCCGAGCTTCCATTCTGACAACCCTCTGGGAGGGCCGGTAGCGGCAACCGGCAGAAATCAGCCGGAAGAGTATATGAGCTATGTGCATGAGGAGAATTGGCGCGTACTCAGTGCGCGGGATTACCTGTGGGCAAACTGGATTTGGAATGGCTTTGACTTTGCGACAACTACTCGAAGAGAAGGTGACTCACAGGATATTAATACCAAAGGGCTCATCACTTATGATCGCGCCATAAAGAAGGATGCATATTATTTCTACCAGGCGAACTGGTCAGCTAACCCTATGGTTCATATTGCTTCACGGCGCTATATACAGCGGGCTTACCAAACCACCGATATCAAGGTGTACAGTAACGGAAAACAAGTCGAATTATTGGTGAATGATCGAAAAGTGAGTGAGGCACCTGATTGCGATCAGAACACATGTGTCTGGCGGGATGTGCGGCTAGTGGCTGGACAAAATAAGATTGTAGCGCGGGCAAGTGGTTTCGCCTCCGCACCTTCAGACCGCGTAGAAGACAGTGTGATGTGGCATCTGGATGAATCGCAGATCAACGCATATTACATTGATGCGGGCGCCATTATGTCAGCGGATTCGCCAAAAGCCCATTTCGGTTCGGATGATTTCTTTAGCGGAGGAAAAGCAATGTCTCTTGATAAGCCAGGAGGGTGGGGGAGACCATCAGTAAAAGCAGTTATCGAGGATACACAAGAGCAGGCTTTGCATACAACTTACCGTGCAGGTCAGTTCTCATATCATTTACCGTTGGATAAAGGGCAGTATAAGGTCACACTCTCTTTAGTCGCTCCAGACAGTAAAAGCCGCTTTGATGTATTCGCGGAGGGAAGTGCTCTGTTTGCGAATATCTCTGGAAAACAAAATGCAGATGAAAGTTTTACCGCGTTTACGGTGGCAGAAAATGTGAATGTGTCAGATGGCAGTCTTGAACTCAGTTTTAAGCCGTCAGTAGGTGAAGCTTATGTGTCAGCAATAAGTGTGATGCCCGTTAAGTAAAATAGAATGCGTGTTATTTCAGCCCGGCCGAGAACAGCGTGACCGGGCTTTTTTTGACTCTTTTTATAGAGTGTAGCAATATGTAGCAAATCATATTTTATTGGTTTATGCATGGGCATTGTCAAAATCTCCGAACAATTGCACGAAGAAGTGCGCAAGAACAGTGTGGTGATGGAGCGTTCTATCAATTCGCAGGCTGAGTTCTGGATGAAAATCGGGAGACTTGCAGAGCAAAACCCGACGCTCACCTATGAGCAAATTCTGGAACAGGAAAAACGTCAGCAAAACGTATCAACAGTGAGACTGGTTCATGAGTAGTGTATCGATAAAAAATGCACAGGAAATCGCATTGATGCGCGAATCAGGCCGGTTACTGGCCATTGTATTTCATGCGCTGGACAAAGAAATTCAGGCCGGCATGACCACCATGGAAGTGAATGATTTCGTCGATGCATTCATCACCGACACCTTGCAGGCAAGACCTGCCAGTAAAGGGCAGTACGGCTATGAATATGTGCTTAATTCATCGGTAAACGAAGTGGTATGTCACGGTGTGCCGTCAGTAGCCAAGAAGCTGCGGGAAGGGGATATCGTGAATGTAGATATCACGCTCGAGAAAAATGGCTTTATTGCCGATAGCAGCAAAATGTATTGCATTGGCAAAGTAACATCTATTGCGAAAAAGCTGGTAGACACGACTTACGAAGCCATGTGGAAAGGCATTGAAACCGTAAAGCCAGGCGCGACACTGGGTGATATTGGTCATGCCATTCAGTCGCATGTGGAAAAAGAGGGCTTCAGTGTCGTGCGGGATTACTGCGGGCACGGTATTGGCCGCGAAATGCATGAAGAACCGCAAGTTGTGCATTATGGCCGCAAGGGCACAGGCATGCATTTAGTGCCAGGCATGACATTTACCATTGAGCCGATGATTAATCAGGGCACCTACAAAACCAAACAAAAGAAAGACGGCTGGACAGTGGTGACCCGCGACAAAAAGCTCTCAGCACAGTGGGAGCACACCATTCTGGTGACTGAAACCGGATTTGAAGTGCTTACATTGCGGGATGAAGAGAAGTAGTAAGCAATAAAGACTGGCCAGAGTGACGGCTTGAACGTGCTCATAATTTGGTCTATAAATGACCTTCATTCCGACGTAGGGGGTAAGTTGTGCAAATTAAGCCAATAAGTTTTATAGAAGAACATGCTGCAGATCTACCTGTTGACGAACCTATCGTTGTGACGCAAAACGGGGAGCCTGCTTACGTTATCGAAAATTATGCCCAGAGAAAATTCAGGGATGACGCTATCGCAATGCTGAAAATTTCCTCGTTTTCAGAAAAAGATGTGGCGGCGGGTGAAGTGATTGATTCTGATGTTCTTAAAACCCGTCTGAAGCAAAAACTAAAGGCTGCGTCTGAGAGCCGCTAATTTGTTTCCAAGCAGAAAGGAACTCTGCCGTGGACTACTCTATTTACTACACGAAGACATTTGAACAACTTGTTGAACTCTGTGTTCAGCATCTGGCACCATTCACTTCAGAGGAAGAAGTGCTGGAAAGAGTATTCAGGGCAATTGAATGTTTTGAATTCACTTTGGCTGCAGGCTCTGAGGCTGCCCCCGTATCTCCTTATCTGTCGACACTGGGCGTCTTTAATTACAGAGAGTTTAATGTCGATGGCTTTCGAATATTGTATCGCCACGATCGGGCGGCAGATGCCATCATCGTCGTTCTCTTTTGTTCTCAGAAACAAGATCTGGTTACTCTTCTCGTAGATTACTGCCTTATTTACAAATGACAAAATAACAAAGGCAGCGTTCGCTGCCTTTTCAATATCTACACACCAAAAATCAGAACGTCAGTCCTTCACGGCGCTTGTACAGCGGGTTTTCGCTGTCGTCTGCGTAACCGGGTTTCTGTGCTTCTACGGCTTCATCAGAAGACGGCAGCTCCAGTGGCAGGGTGCCGGTGGGTGATACCTTGCCGGTAAGCACATCAATCACGGCATCGTCTGCACTACCGAAGTTAGCCAGAATAGCGCCTGCGGTATTGTTCAGTTCACCCATGATCATGGGGCGTTCCAGAAATACGGATAAGATAGTTGGTACTTGCTGGCTAACGGCCAACATTTGCTGATACTTCTCATCGTCTTCGCGGAATGACACGCGGCCTTCATTCTGGCGGCTGCCGAAGAAGTGATTCGGATGCAATTTTTCGCTTGGCGTCGAGAATCGGAAAATCGCAAAGTCGGCTTGGGCCGGGTTGGTCACAACTTCAAAGCCACGAGCGGTAAGTGCCTCTGCATTTAAGCCATCAACGAACACTTTCTTCATCGAGTCTGCCAGTGGCAGCAGGTTATCTGCATTTTTCAGTAGCACTTGAGATTTTGCCTGAACCTCACGAGCCAGTGCACGCCATTCCGGTTTACCCACATTCGAAGCTGCATTGGCTTCATCCACGTAGGGGTTGTCGAATAAACCGAGCTCAAATTTCAGTGTAAGAATACGGGTGGCCGACTCATCGATACGCGCTTCTGTCAGTTTGCCTTCATGTACCGCGTTAACGATGATCTCAGGCTGGTCTTCACCGCCGAACTGGTCGATACCTGCGGTAATACCTTTCACGAAACGCTCAGGAATAGTCAGGTCTTCCACACCCCACGGCGTTGCAATTTCCCGCACGCCCTGTGGTTTAGTCGGTGCCTTACATTCTTCACTGCAGTCCCGGGTTACCGCCCAGTCTGAAACCACAACGCCTTTAAAGCCAACATCGCCGCGCAGCAGGTTTTGCAGGATCTGCTTGTTGAAGCCCGGGCTTACTGCTTCTACCGGTTCACCGTCAACGGTGATGCCGTGTAAGATAGGATAAGCAGGCATAATACCGGTGGTTTTTGCTTCGAAAGCACCGTCAAATGCACGGATATGATCTTCAAAGCTGGTATCGTCCAGCTGTGCATTGCGGCCGTAGTAGTTATGACCATCAAAACCTTCTACCGCTGCACCGTAACCCACCCAGTGTTTGGTCACGGTTGATACGCCTTCTGGCGTGATGCCATCAGAGCTGCCCTGGAAACCACGAATGTACGCGCCCACCTGCTTACTCACTTCACCAGCGTCGCTGCCAAAGGTGGCAATGATACGAGGCCAGCGGGGTTCGGTGGCTAAATCAGCCTGCGGTGATAACGCCATAGTGAAACCGGTCGCACGGTATTCCTGACGGGTAATGTCACCAAACTGTTCGGTCACTTCCGGATCGTTCAGCGCACCAAAACCAAGAGGCTCAGGCCACTGTGTGAAACCATCGGTAGACTCGTTGGCACCTAACACGTATTGGAAGTGGTTACGGGGGTCGGTACTGATAATGGCAGGAATACCCAGTCGGGTTGTTTCTGCCAGCGCCTGGACTTTGTTGTTCTCGACGGCCAGATCTGGTGGAGACATGTTCAGGCGGCTGATGTAACTGCCGATGTGTTTGTCTTTGAACAGGGGAGTGGCGACATCGATGTCATAGCCGTCCTGAGAAAAACCAGCAAAGCCATTTTTACCCGGCAAGGTGCCATGTACCATTTCACCGGCTTTTTCTTCCAGCGTCATGCGGGCAACCAGGTCGGCCACACGTTCTTCAACGGGCAAACGCCAGTCTTCATACGGGGTAAGTTTGCCATCGGCATTCAAATCGCGGAAGGTTTGGCCATCCTGTTTGATAACCGCTTTGCTGGTGGTTTTAACCGTCACCTGGCTTACAGGAGCGGTTTCATTCTTCGGTTGCTCAACCTGGACGGGCGAGGGTTTCTCGCCACAACCAGTAAGCATAGCGGTAGTGATAAGGCAGGCACTACCCAATGTTGCTGTATGCTTTTTCATTAATCGTGTCCTTGACCGGATAATTATTCGTTAATGGCGCCTGTGATTTGGTAAGTACCAGAGCCGAGTGAAAAGGTGTTCATTTCATCGGTACGGGAAACGTTAGTTACGAACTTACTGGCATTCACATTCTCGCCATCAATCTTCAATGCTTGCTGCGCGCCGGGTAACGAAATTGTTGCTGTAGTGTTAGCAGGAATGGTTACCCGGTAGTCAAACTTACCATCTTTTACTTGCCAGTGGCTCGAAATTTTTCCGTAAGGTGAGTCATATTCTGCTTTTACCCAGTCAATTTCGTTCTGCGGATCAAACTCAGGCTTCAACGCAAAGGTTTTAAAACCGGGGCTCAGTCGTTGAATACCGCCTGAGTGACTGATTAACCATTCACCGATAGCACCGAATGAATAGTGGTTGAAGGAGTTCATGCTGTTATTGCCACCGAATCCGTCTTCAACAGTGTAACCGTTCAGGCGTTCCCAAATTGTTGTTGCACCCTGGTCGATAGGATACAACCACGACGGATACTGGTCGTTGAGCAATAAGCGGTATGCATCATCGGTATAGCCATTCTCAGACAGCGCTTTGCTGATCCAGGCTGTGCCGATAAAGCCTGTCATCAAGGAGTAAGCCGGGCGGGTTTTCCCTGCATCGTCAACGTTTTGTGACGATACCGAACGGGTCAGCTTCTCTGCCATCGCTGCTGCGTTGTCTTCGTTGAATGCATTCATCGCCAGACCAACCGCAAACGAGGTTTGGGTGTCTGCTACTGCCCATTCTGCTGGTGGAGCCATAGGGTTAAACATACTTGGGCCGCCCACCAGACCAACAGTTTGCATTTCATCATTCACAAACTTGTCGTTAAAGAAGGCTTTGCGTTCATTATACTGATTGCGGTACTCGCGGGCCTGCGCATCATCGCCCAGTACCGCTGCTACCTGCGCCATAATATCCAGCGCATAAATGTGATAAGCGGTAGCCAGATAATCTGCACCTAACTGATTATTCTGCGGGCCTAACCAGTCTCCTAATCCTGAGTCAGTGCTTAAGCCGGTTTCGCTGTCGATGGAGTCATGCAGGAATGTCATGTATTCATTCATGGACGCGTAGTGTTCAGCGAGTAAGCCTTTATCACCATATTGATAGTAGGTTTCCCACGCAACGGTAATACCGGCTACACCCCACAGCACGCCACCGAAGCCGCCGCCAACAGGAGCAACGTCTGCATACCGGCCACTTTCAGCCTGAGTATCCCGCATTGCCTGTAAATGGCGACGCATAAACTGTGAGGCATCACTCACATACGTTGCGGTGGGGGCAAACACGTTGATGTCGCCGGACCAGCCCATACGTTCGTTTCGCTGGGGACAGTCAGTCGGTACAGACAGAAAGTTATCTACGTTAGACCATGTCAGGTTTGACCATAGCTGATTAACCTTGTCGTCTGAACATTCGTAACTGGCAGTCAGTGCCTGCACAGAACTCACTACAACGCCGTTAACCGCTTCAAGGGGCAGAGGTTTTTCAATGCCTGTTACTTCAATGTACTGGAAACCATGAGAAGTGAAATGCGGCTCAAAGGTTTGTTCGCCATCTGCCATGATATAGATGTCCTGACTGAGCGCCGCGCGATAATTTTCTGTCATGATCATGCCCACATTCGGGCCTGATTCCGGTAAGTCCGGATAGAGCATTTCGGCAAAGCGCACGGTAACGGCTTCACCTGATTTACCGTCTTGGAAATGCAGACGAGGTACGCCAACGATATTTTGTCCAAGGTCGTAGACAAATACGCCGGGTCGCACCTCTTCCACACTTTTTGCCTGAACGGTGGTAAATTCACGGGCCGGTTCGCCGATTTGCCCGATAAGCTTCATATTGTCGTACGACAGCGTTTGTGCAGGGCGCATCATATTTGGCTGCACATTCTGCGCTTTTGTTTCCTCAAGAGAAATTTCAACTGCCGGTTCCCACTCACCTTCAAACGACGGGGTCGCCCAGCCTGCCTGCGCTTCTGCGATTCGGGCATCGTACACTTCACCCATCGATAAACTGCCATACACTACCGGTGACGTGTCGCTGAACTGCCAGCTGCCCGGTTGGGTAACTACAATACTCTCAGAACCGTCTTCATAGGTAACGACCAGTTGCGCGAGCAATGACTGACGATCGCCGAAGCCGTTCCAGGTGTTGCCGAAGCCCAGCATACCGCTCCACCAACCTTCGCCCAGCCGCGCGCCCATGGCGTTTTCACCTTTTTGAATGGCACTGGTGACATCATAAGACTGATAAAGGTGAGTCAGGTTGTATTGGGTAAGGCCCGGGTTGTAATAATCGTTACTGACCTTTTCACCGTTTACGTAGTATTCGTATATGCCACGCGCGGTCACATACAAACGGGCTTTGCTGACGGCCTTATCTGCTACATCAAACTCAGTACGTAACTGCGGCATACCGTTACTCTGGGTATCAACAACAACCAGCTGGCTGTCATCAGAGCCGGTGAAGGTGATCCCTGCTTTGGTATCGCTGACCTGCGCAGATTTTTCTGCGAATTCAGCGCCATGCTCGGTGCCATTAAACAGCACGCTGTGCGGCGTATGCATGTTGCTTACCGTCAGGTTGCTTACTGTGACGGTTGTACCAGCATCTGCCGCTAAACCGATATCGTTAAGCATGCCATAGGTAACATAGTCGTGGTTGTGACCCAGAGGATTCAGCTGTACCGTTGCCCCTTCCACCAGTGGCGGAAACATCATCTGGAATCCTGACTTTTCTTCAGATTCTGCACCCACCCAGAATGCAGGATTGCCATCTAACTGAACGGTGACATTGCCGAATTCATTATTGATAAGCAGGTGGTGAGGTTTAAAACGGTTATAGGCATTGATCAATGATTGCTTAATATCGAAGGATTTAACCGGCGTATTTTCGTTGTCATCCGGCGTGTAACCTGCACGGTAAAAGTTCAGCGTCGCCGGTTCACCGTTTTCAACACCTTCCACGTCCAGCTCAATCTTGAAATAACTCTCGTCTTCGCCGCTTTCTACCTGATAGATGTTCTTATACTTATCCATCATTCTCGGGTCATTAGCCGCATAAACAATACCGCCTGCTGTACCACCTTCTGCAATGGTGATATCTGCACCGATACGGAAGAGAGGCAGATAATCGCCATACAGGGGGAGGGCGTCGTCATTGCCACCAATCCAGGTCGCACCATTCCAGGCATTCAGAGAGGTATCCAGTAAGCCCGTTTCAAAAATAGAGGTGGCCTCACTCGCATCGCCTTCGCTGTCCCATACCGTCAGCTGCCAGGTGTACTGTGTACGCGGGCTTAAAGGTTTGCCTTTGTAGGTAATATGCAGTGCTTCTGAGGAGTTTTGTTTGCCGGAGTCCCATACCTGCGCGCCGTTTTCATCTGTCACGCGGATCCGGTAGGCCGACTGGCTAAGACCTTTTGCTCCGCCTTTAGCTGACATCTGCCAACTGAATCGGGGCGCGGTGACGTCAATGCCAATGGGTTGGGTGCGATACTCAGTTTTCAGTGCTGCAAGAGCAAATTGATCGGTAACACTTCCGACGCTGCCAGTTCCTCCGCAAGCTGAAAGTAACGTGGCGGGTGCTGCAACAGCAAGGGTGAGAATAAGTTTGCGCATGCAAATCTCCGGTACATACCTGATGGCAATCTGTTCAGGTGAAACTGAATATATCGTCAGTTTTCCTGAAACGTTATGATTGAAAGTGATTGGCATGTTGCCCTAAGCACATAGATGTTGTCAATGTGTTAACGGGCGCTCACCGGAAACGAAAGGTTCTGGAGGCGTGTGAGTGATACCAACCGGGATGATTAACCCTTGCCGGTGTAGTGCTCTGTGAGGTGATTAGCGCATTTTGGGTGCGCTGCAAAGCATGTTTTATCAACTTTACATTCAGTTCTGCGTCAATCTGTCAGTTTGTAAAAGACTGGTTATTTTTCATCCATGAATTTTATCAATAGCTGGTATTAATCATATTTGTTTGTGATTGCTATTGACTGCATATGATTGTCGATGTACTTTGTTGCCTCAATGTTAATTAATATCGAGCAGTTTTAATAAAAATAACACGCTGCCAAAAATTAGATAAATCACTGACACAACCACGCAAGGAGTTGAAAATGGCTTCATTTTCAGGACTGACAACCACACCAGTTTTCCGCCGTTCTGTACTCGCGGCACTTATCACTGCTTCTTTTTCTCAATGTGCAGTTGCACAGGAAGCAGAGTCTGCACAATCTGAACCGGATCCAATGGTAGAAACCATTGAAGTTCGTGGTTCAGCAACCGGTACCCTTATTCGAGGTGCAACACCGGTAGGTACTAACGTTGTAGGGATTTCAGAAGAAGATGTCGCTGAAATTGGTGTGCCTGACAGTAACGAACTTCTTGCACAAATTCCGCAAATGACCAGCACCTTCAACAGCCGTCCTACTATGGCGACTGATATTGGTCAGGGCATGCCAATGCCGAAACTGCGGGATATCGGTACCGGTGGTGGTAGCACGACACTGGTACTGCTGAACGGTTTACGTTTACCGGGTTCCGGTATTATCCAAACCGTACCAAATGCTGCGGCCATTCCTCCTTCAGTATTAAGCACCGTAGAAGTGGTAATGGATGGTGGTTCTTCTATATACGGTTCTGATGCCATTGCCGGGGTGGTTAACTTTATCACCCAGCGTCCGAAAGATGGTGTGACCGTAAACCTTGAAGGTGGATTCGGTGATAGTTATACCGCTGGTTCCCTTAACCTGACTGCCGGTACTTCATGGGACTCCGGTGCGGCGATGTTGTCTTTCTATCACGCGGAAAACGGTGATGTGATGGGTTCTGACCGTGATTTCATTACTGCTGACAGCACAAGCAATGGCGGCGGTGACTACCGTACCCGTCAGTGCAGCCCGGGCAATATCACGGCAAACGGGACCAGTTACCGCATGGACACGCTGACCGAAGGCAGTAACTTATGTGATCCTAACGATGGCATTTCTTATGTGCCCGAGCAAAAACAGGACACCATCTTCCTGGCCCTCGAGCAGGAATTTTCTGACAACGTTTTCCTTAATCTGAACACGTACTACAGTGACTGGGGCGTGGATATTACCGGCGATGCGACCAACGCGTTAACGGATCTGGGTGCTTCAGGCACAATTACATCAGATAACCCTTATTTCACTGCTATCGGTGATGAAACTTCGCAAACTGTGGACTTCAATTTTTCTGACGTAGTTGGCCCGGGCGCGAAAAACAGCAGCGACTTTAAAGCATTCTCTTTCATGCCGGAACTGACCGTAGAATTACCGAACTACTGGCGTCTGAAAGCCGCATACAGTTACGGTTGGGCGGAAACCCACGGTGAAGAAACCGGCGTTAATGCGACTGCCGTTGCTACTGCGCTGGCCGGCACAGATGTATCTACTGCGCTGAACCCGTACGATGTAGCTTCAACAGATCCTGCGGTACTGAGCAGTATTCTTTCTTACTACGGTACACTGGGTGATGCCAAGCAAACCCACCATCAGATCCGTCTGACACTGGATGGTGCTATTTATTCTTTACCGGCCGGTGATGTGATGCTGGCTGTGGGTACTGAATACTTTAAACAAAACTATGACGTTTCGTTCGGCGGTGGCGCAGCAGATGCTCTGCTAATGACAGAAACATCTGCGTCACGCAACGTGAAGTCTGTTTTCAGTGAAGTGGTTGTGCCGGTGATGGATGACATCGATGCCGGAACTATCGACTTTACTGCATCCATCCGTTACGACAGTTACAACGATGTGGGCAGCACGACCAATCCAAAGATTGGTGTGGATTATTCACCTACGGACAACTTACGTCTGCGTGCACAATGGGGTACGTCCTTCCAGGCGCCGAGTCTGGCAGACTCCGGTGCAGCTGTTGATACCCGTGCGATTACAATGAGTGTCAGTCCTTTCATGGCCCCGGATGCAGCTGATTCAGATTTCTTCCGTGGCACCATTATCCTTGCTGGTGGTAGTGACGGACTGCAGCCTGAAGAATCTGAGTCATACAGCGTAGGTTTCGACTGGACACCAGAGTTCGCTGACGACTTTAAAGTCAGTATGACGTATTTCGACGTGGACTATTCAAGTGCAATCAGTCTGGCACCGTTCTATACGCCAAGTGTACTGTTCAGCACGGAAGGTTACTCGGATTACTACACAATCAATCCAACACTGGATGAGGCGCTGGCAGCGGCAGACGGCATGCGCATTGATGGCCAGTCTATCGAAAGCTTATACGCTGATGGCAACTCAGTTTACGCTTTGTTCGATGCCCGCCGAAATAACATGACGGCGACTAAGCTTTCAGGTATCGATTTCGACATCGCCAAAGAATGGCAAACCAGTTTTGGTAGTGTGAATGCCAGCGTCGCCGGTTCTTATACACTGGACAGAACATTCCAGCCTGTACAGGGCGCGGCGTATCAGGATGAAAAAGGTACCGATGAGCGTGGTGACTACAACCTGTTAGCTCAGGTAGGTGCGACTTACGAAAACATGCTGGGTACTGTACGTATTCTTCACACCGATGGCTGGGAAAACGCGGTTGCTTCAGCAGACTCTCTGACCACAGTAAATCTTTTCGGTAAGTACGATTTAGGCGAATATGAGTTTGTGGAAGAAGCATCTGTTACTGTAAACGTAGACAACCTGTTCGACGAAGATGCAGTTTACTATGATGATGCAAACGGCTTTATCAGTGGTTCAACACTGGGCCGGGTGATTTATCTGGGACTGAATCTGAAGATGTAATTCAGTGCATGAACTGAAAGCGGAGTCAGCAGACTCCGCTTTTGTCGTTCAAAGTAATGCTTAAAAATGGCCGGAGCACTGACGAAAGCAACATGACGGAACACAATAAATGCAGGAGAAAAATCATGCTTAAAGCCGTTCTGGATATAGGCAAAACCCACATTAAATTGCTGTTGGTAGATAACGGTAAAGAATGCGCCAGCTTTAGCTGTAAAAATGCGCCCATTGCCGGCATGTATCCTCAGGCAGATGTGGAAGGCATATGGAACTGGCTGGCAGAAACCTTACGCTCCTGCACACTGACGCCTGATATCAACGCTTTTGTTGTCACCACTCACGGCGCGACGGCTGCGTTAGTAGATACAAACGCCCCTGAAGGGGATCAACTGGCACTACCGGTCCTTGATTATGAATATCAGGGCGTAGAGAGTTGCTCTGATGCTTATGAAAGTGTGCATCCTGACTTTTCAGAAACCTTGTCACCCGCATTGCCTGCAGGTTTGAATCTGGGTAAACAACTGTTCTGGTTGCAGCAAAAGTATAAAGAGGCGTTTGACTCAGCCTCAACCATTTTACTTTACCCCCAGTACTGGGCCTGGCGTCTTGGCGGCTTACCGGCTGCAGAAGTAACATCTTTAGGGTGTCATACTGATATGTGGCAACCTCAGAAAAAAGACTACTCTTCGCTGATTGATAAGTGTGGCTGGCGGGAAAAAATGCCGGCACTTAAAAACGCATGGGATTGTCTTGGTACCGTGTCAGCACGGGTTGCAAAGGAAACCGGGTTGTCTGAACAGTGCGAAATTTTTGCCGGTATTCACGACAGCAATGCCAGCCTGTTGCGCTATTTGTCACTGGCGAAAAGTGGCGAGAGTTTCAACGTAATTTCTACCGGCACCTGGACCATTCTGATGCAGGCAAACGGTAACACCGGCAAACTTGCCAGCTACAAAGATACCCTGGCCAACGTGGATATTTTCTCTAACCCGGTCAGTTGCGCACGTTTCATGGGCGGGCGGGAATACGAAAGCATCTGTACTACTCTGGGCGGCAACATTCGCATGAGTGCTGAAGCCGGGGATATTCAGCAGGCGTTGGATGAAGGCTGGATGGTGACGCCGGATTACAGTCAGGGGAATGGCCCCTTCGGTGGCCTTACTGCGAAACAATTATGTCCGGATGCGCCACCTGCTCCTCAGGCTATTGCGACGCTGTACTGTGCGCTGATGATTGATCAACGGTTAACTGATCTGCATTCAACCGGCACAATATATATAGAAGGGGCATTCCTGAAGAACCCGATGTTATGCCAGTTAGTCGCGCAGCTGCGCCCCGACCAGACCGTCATGCTCTCCCGTGACAACACAGGAACAGTAATGGGCGCGGCGAGTTTGATTCACTTTGATAAACAGGCTGCGGCTGAACTGGACTTAGTGCCCTGTGAACCTGCTGCGTTTGATAAATTGGAAGCGTACCGGGAAAAGTGGTACAAATCGATTGGATGAATCTATCATATTCAATCAAAAACTTGGTGTTTTGATTGATTGTGCTTGAACAGGTGACTATATTATCGCTTACACGAATAACAATTATACAGGCAATACCATGCTGGAGAAGCAACGTCACCAGCTCATTCTGGATATCCTTGATGAGAGCACCTTTGTGAGTGTGCGCGACTTGTGCGCGCAACTTAACTCGTCTGAAGCGACCATTCGTCGTGACTTAAACAAACTGGCTGATGCGAAGAAAATTAAAAAAATTCGCGGCGGCGCGCAGGTGTTAGACAGTAAGACCGTGTCTAATATCCGTCTTTCCGGCAATGCATTTCTGGTGGACAGAGAGCGCAATACCAGCACCAAGCAGCTTATTGCCAAAGCGGCCACTGACATGTGTGAAGACGGCGAATCTATCATCATCAATGGCGGTACATCCACGTTTATGATGTCTGAGTTTCTGGCCGAAAGACGCATGAATATTCTGACGAACTCCTTTGTACTTGCACATGAGTTACTGGAAAACAGTCAGAATCAGGTCACGCTCCCCGGCGGGGAAGTGTATCGCAAGCAAAGTATCATTCTCAGCTCATTCGAAAACGACACCACACAAAACTACCGTGGCAGCAAAATGTTCATGGGCTCACCCGGTGTCAGTGAATTCGGCGTAATGGAAACCGATCCACTGCTGATTCTGGCGGAGCAAAAACTCCGTAAGCGCGCTGATAAACTTATCGTACTGGCTGACAGCAGTAAAATTGGCGTGAAAGGTAATCTGATTTTCTGCGGATTGTCTGAAGTCGATACGGTCATCACCGACAGCAATGCAGCACCCGAAGCACTGGATAAAATCCGCGAATTCGGCGTGAATGTGATTGTGGTGGAAGCCTGCGATTAGGCTTCAGGGGGAGTGTTTAGATCTTCTGTAAGTCTTGTGTAATCTAATGATGAGTTAAAGACTCTCAACACCCTTATAGAAGATGAGCAGTTTTCATAAACAATGATGTAACTATCTACTGGCCAGAGACAATATCTTTATCTGGCCATATAAGCTCGAATTCCTTTTTCCTCAGGCCGATAAAAGGAAGGTTAGCTAACTTTTCGATAGTCTTTCCCAGCTTATCCAAAAACAAATCGGCTGCGCGGGAATTGTCTTCTGCGATGAATAACCAAATATCGATCAAGTCTTGCTTTGCCTGGTTGCTTGTTTCGATATTTACCATCGCTGTACTAACTTATCCGCTATTAAGTTTATTTCTGGCTATCTGTTTAATTTCTGCCATATCTAAAGTGCCGGCATTACCGCTATCTAATCCCTTCTGAACCTCTGCGATGAAGTGATTACTCACGTTTTGATTCTCCTGCAGCTCAAGAAGTCTCAGAGCACTACAGACTACTTCGCTCACAGAGTTGTAACGACCTGACTCTACGAGTTGGTTTACGAATTCGTCAAAATGGTGACCGAAGCTGACATTGGGCATTACCCATCCTCCCGAAGCGTTAAGACACAGAATAACTTAATTCTGACCACACATTTAAGTGTACTACGGATCAGTTTAGAGACAAGGCAACAGGACTGGTTGGAGGCTTTAGTCAAAGTTTCAAGATTTATACAACCCTTAAAATACTTGTAACAATTCTGTTATATTGTGATTGGAAATGATTGACAAAGATTGTATTGGATGTATATTGAATCATTAATGAATTAATGAGTCTCACAAAAGACCAGTTTCAATTAATTAACTTCACAGGATGCCTATAAATGCCTTATCAGCCAGATGAATACAAACACGTTAAATATCTGTGGGAAGACGAGGTTGCAGATAAACTCGATCCCGTAGAAAACCTTGTATACCGCTCAAATAAGCTGGGCGAAGACCAGCGTATTACTAATACCGGCGGCGGTAATACTTCGGCTAAGTTAATGGAAAAAGATCCGTTAACCGGTGAAGAAACTGAAGTGCTGTGGGTAAAAGGCTCCGGTGGCGATCTGCGTACTTCAAAGAAAGAAAACTTCTCTTCTTTATACCAGGACAAACTGAACGCACTTGACGGCGTGTATCAGGACTATTCAGATAAAGGCTATAAGTCTGCCGGTGAAGACCGTATGGTCGGCATGTTCAAGCACTGTAACTTCTGCCTGAATCCACGCGCCTCGTCTATTGATACGCCTCTGCATTCAATGATTGACGAAAAGCACGTTGATCACCTGCACCCGAATGCAGTTATCTCCGTTGCATCCTGTAAGGCGCAGAAAGAACTGACTGAAGTGATTTGGGGCGGCAAGCTGGCCTATGTGCCGTGGATGCGTCCCGGTTGGGAAGCGGCGAAACTGTGTGAAGACACCTATGCTGCGAGCCCTGACATCTGGGGTATTCTGTTAGGTCAGCACGGTCATACCAACTGGTCATCTGAAAGTAAAAGCTGTTACGAAACCTCTTTATGGGTTATCGAAACAGCGGCACGTTACATTGAAGAGCATGACAAAGGCGAAATGACCTTTGGCGGTCAGAAGTATCAGTCTCTGGACGATGCGGCCCGTACTGATCTGTTAAAAGACTTTTTACCGGTAGCCCGTGGCCTGCTTTCTAATAAAGTGAAGTTCATCGGTACTGTACAAACAGATGATGCCACACTGCGCTTCGTAAACAGCGTAGATGCGCCCAGTCTGGCAGAGTTAGGTACATCGTGTCCTGACCACTTCCTGCGTACTAAAATTAAGCCGTTGTTCGTCGATTTCGACCCGCAGAATGACGACTTCGATACCCTGATCACTAAGTTTAAAGCCGGTCTGGAAAAATATCGTGAAGATTACACGGCATATTACGAAGCCTGTAAACGTGAAGATTCTCCGGCTATGCGTGACCCGAGCCCGACGGTTGTACTGATTCCGGGTGTAGGCATGATTGCCTGGGGCAAGAACAAGAGTGAATCCCGCGTTACTGCAGAATTCTATAACTGTGCTATTGAAGTAATGCGTGGTGCAGAAGCGATTTCTGAATATACCGCCCTGCCAGCTCAGGAAGCGTTTGATATTGAATACTGGGCGTTAGAAGAAGCAAAACTTCAGCGTATGCCGGCAGAAGCGCCACTGGCCCGCGATGTGGTTGTAGTGATTGGTGCCGGTGACGGTATCGGTAAAGCGACAGCGCACCGAGTTGCTAAAGAAGGTGCCCACGTAGTGTGTGCAGATCTCAACCTTGAGAATGCACAGCGCACCGCGAAAGAACTTACCGACAAGTATGGTCAGGGAATTGGTGTAGCCGGTACAGGGATTTCTGCCTGTGGCCCGGCTGTAGCACTTCAGGCTGACATCACTAAACGTGAAACCGTGGAAGAGTTGTTCACACAGGTACTGCTGGCGTATGGCGGTCTGGATAAAGTGATTGTGACTGCGGGTGTATTCATCGCAGAAGGCGCAGACATGGCGAAGAACGATCAAATCTTCGACCTGAGCTTTGGCGTGAATGTGAAAGGCGGCTATGTCGTTGGCTCAACGGCTCAGAAAATCTGGGAAGCGCAGGGCCTGAAAGGCGCACTGGTACTGACTACCAGCGTGAATGCAGCCGTATCGAAGAAAGGTTCTCTGGCGTACGACACCAGTAAAGCTGCGGCAAACCATCTGGTTCGCGAACTGGCGGTTACCTTGTCACCGCTGGTCAACGTGAATGCACTGGCACCGGCAACAGTTGTGCAGGGCAGTAACATGTTCCCGAGAGACCGCGTGATTTCATCACTGACCAAGTACGATATTGCTCATGATGAAAGTGAAAGCACGGAAGAATTACGTAACAAGCTGGCGCAATTCTATGCACAGCGCACGTTAACCAAACAACCTATCACACCGGATGATCAAGCCGAGGCGGCCTATCTTCTTGTATCCGGTCAACTGAGCAAAACAACCGGGCAAGTGATCAGTGTAGACGGCGGTCTGCATGAAGCTTTCCTGAGATAAGAGGTGACTTATGTTAAGAAGAATTGATGCATCCATTATCAGCGATGACAACGAAAAGCTGAAAGGGCACTTAGACGCGGATTACGCTGCGCTGGCAGATAAACTGGCACGCCAGGATATCGATATTGAGAAAATCACTGAGCTGGCCGGCGAATTCCAGGTTGCCGTACCTTCATGGGGTACAGGTACAGGCGGCACCCGTTTTGCCCGTTTCCCGGGTGAAGGCGAGCCGCGCAACATCTGGGAAAAGCTGGAAGACTGCGCAGTGATCAATGAAATGTCAGGTTGTACTGACAGCGTATCGCCTCACTTCCCCTGGGATGTGGTTGACGATTTCTCTGAGCTGAAGCAAAAAGCAGATGAGTATGGTCTGAAGTGGGTATCGGTGAACTCAAACACGTTCCAGGACCAGCGCGGCCAGGAGCACTCTTACAAGTACGGCAGTCTGAGTAACACCAAAAAAGAATCCCGTGAGCTTGCGATTCAGCACAACCTTGATGTGATTGGCTACGGTCAGCAACTTGGCGCAAAAAGCCTGACAGTATGGGTTGGCGACGGTTCAAACCATCCCGGTCAGCAGCATTTCCAACGTGCATTCGAGCGTTACCTTGCCAGCATGGAAGAAGTGTATAAAGGCTTGCCGGATGACTGGGAAATGCACATTGAACACAAAATGTTCGAGCCTGCATTCTACTCCACTATCATTCAGGACTGGGGTTCAAACCTGCTGGCTGCTATGCACCTGGGGCCTAAGTGTAAGTCTCTGGTTGATTTGGGTCACCATGCACCGAATACCAACATTGAAATGATTGTATCCCGCTTAATTCAGTTCAAGAAGCTGGGCGGTTTCCATTTCAATGACAGTAAATATGGCGACGATGACCTGGACAGTGGTTCACTGCATCCTTATCAGCAGTTCCTGATCTTTAACGAACTTGTTGATGCTGAATATCGTCAGCAGGACGAGTTCGGTCCGGCGTACATGCTTGATCAGTCACACAACGTGACCGACCCGGCAGAAAGCCTGATCAATTCAGCCATTGAAGTACAGCGTTCTTACGTTAAAGCATTGCTGGTTAACCGCGAAGCCCTGTATGGTTTCCAGGAAGACAATGATGCACTGATGGCGTCACTTGAGCTGAAAAATGCATTCAACCTGGATGTATCACCTATTCTGGCGATGGCGCGTTACCGTAAAGGTTCACCGATTAATCCTCTTGGTGTTTACCGCGGTGTTGGTTATCGTGAAACCATGGCAAAAGAGCGTCCACGCGACCCCAATGCCACCGGTTCTGGTATCGTCTGATTCAGACGGACTGTGAATTTGGCCTGAAGATACAGCTCGCGTTTGCGGGCTGTTTTGTATCTGAGGGCTGTGGATCTGTAGCATGAGAACGGAAAACAATAATGCGATTAAGCCAGTGTCATAATTTTCATGATTTTCGTAAGTTGGCGCAGAAGCGTTTGCCCAGGCCAATTTTTAACTACATCGATGGCGGTGCTGACGATGAAACTACGTTACGCCGCAACACGTCGGCTTTCCGTGAGTGTGATCTGATCCCCCGCGTACTCACCGGCGTGAAAGATATTGATTTGAGCGTTGAAGTGATGGGGCAAAAACTGCAGTTGCCGGTTTATTTGTCACCAACCGCACTGCAACGTTTGTTTCATCATCAGGGTGAACGGGCTGTAGCAGCGGTCGCTGAGCAATTCGGCACCATGTTTGGTGTGTCGTCCCTCGGCACAGTCAGCATGGAGGAAATTGCTAAGCAATACGATACGCCTCAGGTATATCAGTTCTATTTCCATAAAGATCGCGGTCTCAACAGAGCCATGATGGAGCGGGCGAAAGAGTCCGGTATCGAAGTGATGATGCTTACCGTCGATTCCATTACCGGCGGTAACCGCGAGAGGGATTTACGTACCGGTTTCTCCATTCCGTTCCGGTTGAATCTGGCGGGCTTGTGGCAGTTTGCGACTAAGCCGGCGTGGGGTATTAACTATGTCACTCATGAAAAATTCTCGCTGCCGCAACTGGATGCCCACATTAATATGGGCGGTTCAACCAGCTCTATCGGTGACTACTTCACAAACATGCTCGACCCGTCGATGAACTGGAAAGACGTGGCAGAGATGGTGAAATTCTGGGACGGCCAGTTCTGTCTCAAAGGTATTATGAGCGCCGACGATGCTAAACGTGCCGTTGATATCGGCTGTACCGGCATTGTGATTTCAAACCACGGTGGCCGTCAGCTTGACGGTTCCCGAAGTTCCTTTGATCATCTGGCTGAAATTGTTGATGCCGTCGGTGACCAGATTGACGTTATGTTCGACAGTGGTATTCAGCGCGGTACGCACGTACTCAAGGCATTAGCGCTGGGTGCGAAAGCGGTCGGACTGGGGCGTTACTATCTTTATGCACTGGCAGCGGCTGGTCAGAAGGGCGTAGAGCGTGCGATGCAGCAAATGGTGGCTGAAATCGAACGGGACATGCGCCTGATGGGCTGTAGCAAAATCAGTGAGCTGAACCGCGACCACGTGCGATTCAGATAAGCGTTTTGTGCGCTTTGTAAAATGAAGCACGCAGGCGGGCCTGCGTGCAGTCTTTTTGTTGCTCTTCATCTCTTCTTTAAGCCCGACCCAATCCGTTAACAGTTCACCGGATCTCCTTTAAATACATCACTGTATGCGTATCCCTGCACCTCATGATTACTACTTTTGAATATTTGTGATTGAAAATGATTAAAAGTGTGTGATTTACATAAAATTATTGTGTATGCTGGCAATTGTATTGTTTAAATGATGTAAACCCGTTACTTAAAAATTACATGCGGGTGGTGTACTGGGAGTAAAGGCATGACACCAAATCCATTACTAGGGGTATTGTTTCACTGGCTGGGCGGTTTGTTCTCTGCCAGTTTCTATGTTCCGTACAAACGCATTCAAAAGTGGTCATGGGAAATCTTCTGGCTGACCGGTGGTATTTTCAGTTGGTTCCTGTGCCCGTGGTTTTTCGCAATGGTCCAGACCGAAGATTTATTTGGCGTTCTGGGCAGTACACCGGCAAGCACATTGCAGCAATGTTTCCTTTGGGGGCTGGGCTGGGGCTTTGGCGGTTTAACCTTTGGTTTGGCTGTACGCTACATGGGTATCTCGTCCGGCATGGCTATTGTGCTGGGTCTTACCACAGTATTAGGTACGTTAGGCCCACCTATATTTGATGGCACTATCGGTGCCGTACTGGCAACCACCAGTGGCCAGTTTGCTGTAGGCGGTACGTTGATGACGCTGGTCGGGGTTATTGTTGTGGCAAGGGCGACTGCTGAAAAGAACCGCAGCCTCGGCACCACAGAAGAAGCCGAAACCATTGATATGAAAAAAGGCTTAGCCATCGCCGCGTTTTCCGGCGTCATGTCTGCATGTTTTGCTTTCGGTATTGCGGCGGGTAAACCCATCCGTGAACTGACTCTTGAAGCCGGCACCGATCATCTCTGGCAGGGTTTGCCTGTATTGTGTGTTGTATTGCTGGGTGGTTTAACGACTAACGCTGTCTGGTGTATTTATCTGATTGCGAAAAATGGTTCTGCCAAAGAATTTTTTGGTCAGGTCGCCAAAGGCACTGAGCGCCTGCAGGGCAACATGATGGTGAAAAACTATCTTCTGGCTGCATTAGGTGGTGCATTCTGGTACTTCCAGTTCTTCTTTTACACCATGGGCGAAAGCAACATGGGTAAATACGAGTTCTCCAGCTGGACCATTCATATGGCCAGTATCATCATTTTCTCTACGCTGTGGGGATTAGCGTTGATGGAATGGAAAGGCAGTAATAAAAAGAGTCGTATGCTGCTGCTGACCGGTATCTCTTTACTTGTTCTTGCCACGCTGGTGATCGGCGTAGGTAACTCTCTGCAATAACGTAACAGTCCCTGGCGCCGGCCTTGGTATGGTTTCCAGTAGGTTGGCGCGCTTAATCCCTCTCCGGTACGCTAAGCTGTATTGTCAGCCGGTTAAGTGACAAAACTTAATTTCCTTTTGTGCGTTCAAATTATGAAGGCTTCCGGGCCTTGTCTTGCATTATTCACAAGAGGTAGTTGTATGAATATCAATAAATTGCTGGGTCAGGTTTTAAATTCTTCTGCGGTAAAACAACACAAAGATAAATTAAGCGGTCTGACAGGATCATCAGGCTCCTCCGGCGCAAGTTTATTGAAAAAGGCTGGTCTTGGCGCTGCGGGCGGTTCATTGCTGACATCTATGCTGAAAAAAGGCAAAGGTTCAACCTTGCTGAAAGTGGGTGGAGCAGCGGCGATAGGCGCACTGGCGTACAAAATTTACAACAATTATCAGATAGAGCAATCTGCTGCGCGAAAGCGGGAAACGTTTGAAGACAACGATCCCCAACATCCGGTAATTATTCTTAAAGCCATGATAGCGGCAGCCAAAGCGGATGGTCATATTGATGAGGCGGAAATGTCCCGTATTCACGATGCCCTTGCTAAGTCTGACGCAGGATCTGATGAGAAGGTCTTCCTAGAGGGAGAGATTAATAAACCGCTGGATCCGGCAGACGTGGCAGCAATGGCAACTTCACCCGCAATGGCCGCAGAAATATACCTGGCATCATTGTTGGTGATCGATGAACAGAACCATATGGAGAAGGTCTACCTCAGAGAATTAGCGGCTTTGCTGCGGTTGGATGATGAAATGGTACGTCGTCTTAACGAGAGTGGCAGAACGTAAACGAATAGAATTTCATACCTGAAAGTTTTCAAATCCCATCCAAAGGTATCTTTTTCCAGAACCAAAAAAACGATATTCTTGTGCTACATTTTTAATCAGTCGATGCAGATACCCATTCAGGACAGATTATGAAAAAGTTATGTAGTGCAGCAGTATTGGCGTTCGCCGCCGTTTCTTCACCCGTCAGCGCCATCAGCGAGGGTGAGTATTATTATCTTCCAAGTGATCTTTGTGAAACCGCCAGTACCGAAAATGTGAGCCAGAACAAGCTGCTTACCGTTATCGGCAATAACTCTCAGTCGCAGGTGCAACTGAATCTGGAATTACTGGCAGACTATCCTGAAACAGGACTGAGTTATCTTGAACAGGCGCAAAACGCTGCACAAATTGCGATTGTAGAAAAAGCTTCAAAAAACTGGGTACACTTCACGCAGGACAATATGTACATCTTAGGGAAAGAAAAAATCCCTTTGTCTGAAGCCGCTAAAATTCCGGCTATCCTTGCTAACTCACCGGAAAAAGCTGAAGCGTATCTGAGTAAAATCGAGTCTCTGGCGAAACGCTACAACTTGAAAGACGATGACATTATTATCGTGCAGACCGGTGCCCGGGTGCTGGTGCAGGACGATACCAACGAAGTATTCCTGAAATCATTCTTTACAGCATTTGATGCCAGACGGGTAGAAAAGCATCTGCTGACTATCGACCATCATGCTCCGATGATGCAGTCACTGGAAGTGGCCTTCCATGAAAAACGCAGTCATGGTGCATGCGGTGTGAAAACCCAGGATGTCGCTAAGCTTTAATACAGTCCGGTAATCGTTGCTCCCGGCAGTCATCTGTGCGCGGAGCAATGATTTCAAATCCGCTACTTTTTCTTCTGAACTTCCCCGGTTCCTTCTGCAACAAATTTCACCACATTCACATCTTATCTTCCGAAGAATTGTTGTAATCCTAATTGATACATTATAACATTCTAAGAATTGTTATAATATAACATGTCTGGAGTGATTATGGCTTTATCTTCTGTTCGCATTTTCATGGCAGCCACATCCGCAGCCGTTCTTTTATGTTTAGTTCCTTTTTCCGCAGCCCGGGCCCTGGCAGGTAAGCATGTTCATGGAAACGGGCAGTTACTTGTTGCTCAGGATGAGAGTAACTGGCAGCTTCAATTTTCAATTCCTGCAGTGGATTTACCGGGTTTCGGGCATGCACCGGAAAGTGATGAACAGATGCAGCAGGTACATCAAATTGAAAAACAAATAAGTGAGTACAGCAACGTTTTCTCTGTAGACGGAAATTGCCAGCTGGTCAGTCAGGAGATTGATTTTCCTCACCACGACTCTCCTGAGCACGACGTTGGCCATGAAACTCATGGCTCGCAGCATGAAGATGAGCTGCACCATGACGGCGAGCATCACGACGAAGATCATCACGATGCGCACCATCACGAAGATGTCACGTTAGCCTATCAATTATCTTGTGGCGACAACATTTCTGAAATGACGATAACCCTTTTTCGTCTGGCGCCATCATTGTCAGCCATTGAGGTTCAGTGGATAAATAATAAGGGGCAGGGGATGACTGACGCCACACCTCAGAGCGCAACAGTAAGCTGGTAAATATCACATGCAAAATACTCCTCTCTACAACGGAAATACTATGCCGCGAATTCAGGAAGTGGGCGATAAAATCGCTATCGCACTTTCATCTTTATGCGTTGTTCACTGCGTACTCACACCATTATTAATCATCGCCTTACCCACTTTTGGCGGGCTTGCAATCCTCGACCACGAAGTCTTCCATCAGGTTTTACTGTTTTTTGTTGTACCAGTAGGTCTTGTGGCGTTACTTACCGGTTACCGGCATCACAAGAATGGCAAAGTACTTTCCTGCGGACTGGCAGGTTTGTTTCTGCTTACTCTCGCCGGCACGGTTGCCCATGACTTTGTCGGGGAGGCGGGGGAGACGGTGTTAACCATAATCGCCTCATTATTTATCGTCACCGCACATATTCAGAACTTCCGGAAGCGAAACCTCACCCGCTGTGAGCACTCCTGAAATACCAATTTTAAAACGCTCAGAACAGGCATCTCCATGCATCATATTAAGTTACCTGTTACCTGTTACCTGTTACCTGTTACCTGTTACCTGTTACCTGTTACCTGAGTGCGGTGAAACGCCTGATCATGACACTGGATTTTAGAGAAGGCGTTTTTTATTCAAACAGTTCGTAACGATCCACATTCAGTGTGTAAGCTGCGGTGCCTAATTCATGCTGGCGGGTTTGAATTTCCACTTCGCCCTCAAACCAGAATGGCTGCTGCAAATCCTCTAACTTCAGTCCCTGCTCGTAGCTCACATAAATAATCTGGTTAGGCGGTGGCGGCGGCATATGCAAACAGGCACCAAAGTAGGGTACGATGAAAAATTCGGTCACCAACTTTTCTTCATTTTGTTGAAGGGGGACCACGTAACCCGGGATTTTAATCGAACGGCCGTCGAATTCAGGAATGACCTGCACAGAGCTTAACGCCTGCTTGAAACGCTCTGTTTTCTCATCTTCAAACGAGTTCTGTGTGAACGCCTTTACAGAATCTTGTTGAGATCCGTCCTTAACATTGCTTAGATAGTCAGGTGGGTCCAGCAGCGCCGCCAAATCACTGGCCGGCATTAACGCGGTCCACTCTATTTCTTCATATTCGGCAGCAGATAGTGACGCGCTGAAGGGACACGCACTTATACACATTAAAATTGCGGTTTGTCTCAGGATTCGTTTCATTAAAAGCGTCGCTATTGGTTAGATAAAATGCCCGATGTTATAACATCACCAGATTCTATAATAACGATAAGAGTTCAGTTTGAATAGTCAGCATACAAGCACTTCGTCGGCTTCTGTCGCGATACATCTCAAAGATGTGGTTCATCAGTACCCGAAAAGTAAAACCCGCATGACACTGCCGGAATGGACAGTGCAAAAAGGTGACCGCATCTTTTTGCATGGCCCGTCGGGCTCGGGAAAAACCACGTTATTGAATATGCTGGCAGGTGTGCTGAACGCAGACAGCGGTGATATTACCTTGCTGGGCGAGGATTTCTCTTCACTGTCATCCGGTAAGCGGGACGGGTTCCGGGCCCGGCACATCGGCGTGGTATTCCAGCAATTTAATCTGGTGCCTCATCTCAGTGTATTGAAGAACATCGAACTGGCCGCCTATTTCGGTGGCAACAAAGGCAATGTAGAAAGCAAAGCAGCGGGCTTAATTAACACCCTTAAATTGCCTGCAGAAGTGTTAACCCAGTCAGCTAAAAGCCTGAGTGTGGGGCAGCAGCAACGGGTGGCCATTGCCCGCGCGCTCATCAATGAACCGGAAATTCTGCTGGTTGATGAGCCAACTTCTGCGCTGGATACCGACGCCCGTGATGCATTTATGACTCTGCTGATTGATCTGTGTAAACAACATCACACTACGCTTATCTTCGTCAGTCATGACAAAAGCCTCGCGCAGTATCTGTCGTCATCGGTGTCTTTGCAGTCGTTATGCTCATTCAGTGAGGTGGCGTAATGTTGTTATCTTTTGCAGTAAGCAGTTTACGAAGCCGCGCGAAGTCAGTGCTGCTTACTTTTCTTTCGTTGCTCATCAGTATCAGTGTATTACTCAGTGTTGAGCTCATCCGTTTGCAGGCAGAAGCCAGCTTTAACCGCACGGTGTCCGGTGTGGACTTAATTGTCGGTGCGCCAAGCGGACAGATGAACCTCATGCTCTACAGTATTTTCCGCATGGGCAGCCCCACCAATAACGTGGAATACGACAGTTTTGAAATGCTCGAAAATAACGAACAGGTAAGCTGGGCAATTCCTGTCGCACTGGGAGACTCTCATCACGGTTACCGCGTGTTAGGGACCAATCAAACCTACTTCGAGCATTATAAGTACGGCAATAAGCAGCATTTGGCCTTTGCTGACGGCGAACCGTTCAAAGGCATATTCGACACTGTCATCGGTGCGGACGTGGCAAAGAAACTGGCCTATAAGGTCGGCGATAAGATTGTTATTGCCCACGGTACCGGAGCAGTAAGCTTTACTAATCACGACCAGTCGCCTTTTACCATTACCGGTATTCTCGCGCCTACCGGCACGCCGGTTGATAAAACCGTACATGTGAGTTTAGCGGGTATCGAGGCCATGCATCTGGCGCCTTCCCAACTGAAAGACATCCTCGCAAACCCCGATAATTTTTCCAATCCACTGGTTCAGCCTGACAGCGTAACCGCCGTGTTGTTGGGACTTAAATCGAAATTTGCCACGTTCACTTTACAGCGGGCGCTGAACAATTATGAAGATGACAGACTCATGGCCATTCTGCCCGGCGTTGCCATGGCTGAGTTATGGAAAATGATGGGCACGGTAGAGAATATTTTGCGTGTGATTAGCGTACTGATCCTGGTGTCGTCACTATTCGGCCTGTCTACCATGCTGCTGGCTTCCATGCAGCAGCGGGAAAAAGAGATTGCAGTGCTCCGTATATTAGGTGCCGGAGCCGGCGTGGTGTTTTTACTTATTTTAACTGAAGCCATTGTTATTGCTGTCAGTGCCAGTGTCGTGTCACTGGGGTTAGTCACATCCATTTTTGCCGGCGCGAAAGGCTGGCTGGCCAGTGAGTATGGCCTGTTTTTATCTGCCAATGTGTTTAATACGCACAGTGCAATGGTTATTGGTGCTGTGGTAGTAGCAACGCTTATTACCTCGCTGTTGCCCGCCATTGACGCCTATCGCAGTGCTATTCACTCAAGGCTATAGCGGGCAATAAAAGTCAATTTGCCCCGCGCTGCAATCTGCGTTCTGCTCTATTGGTTGCAAGCCGCTGCTGATACCAAAGCAGTGGCGCGCACACGCAAAATAATCCCAGTGCATAAAGTATCTTTGTGCCCAGTCCCACGGCGATTGTGGCGCAGAACAGGCAGCTCAGCATTACCAGTGGACGGTGCTTTACTGATAAAAGGCGGACAGCCGCCAGCATACTTGCCAGATAAATCAGTACAAATACGCCGTTAACCCAACCAATCAGGTCTTCCAGATTGTAGGCACCGTAGTGAGTGATTATCAAAGTGAGAGTCATGACGACAAGCACACATTGCAGTGCCCGCTGAGGCACGTTGTACTGGTTGAGGGTCTGAAAGTAACCGGGCAATACCTTATCGTTGCTTAAACTCCAGGTTAACCGTGCCAGACTGGCTGTATATACGTTCACAGTTGCCAGGCCGCCAGCCACACCGAGTGCACCGATAACCGCCGCGCCACCACCGGAGAAAATCTGATCAAATACGATGACCATGCTCAGAGAATCCGACACCGGCGTGTCGATGAGCAGCCAGGTACAGCCCAGGTAAATTAACCCCACCAGTAATGTGCCGGTCATAATGGCAGGGACTAAATCCCGCCCCGGATCTTTAAAATCATCGGCCAGATGGGAAATGGCTTCTATGCCCAGAAAACTCCAGAATGCGATACCCATGGCGGCCAGCATGGGATTCATATCAAAAGGCGTAGCCGTTGCCTCAGGGAGCTGTTCGCCCGACGCCACAGGCTGACCTGCCAACATAGCGATGACCACTAAGGTAATCACCAGGGTAAGGATAAGTTGCAAGGTGGAAGAAAACTGAATACCCCGATAATTCAGCGCAAATAGCAGCGCGATAATGCCAAGTTGAACGGGCAGCGCCCAGTCTGGTGAGAGACCAAACAGCGTTTCGATAAACCAGTACGTCATAATGATGGCAGCAGGCGCGCCAATAGGTACCACAAACAAGAACAGCAATCCGATGGTTCTGCCTGCAGATTTGCCAAACGCCTTTTCAACAAAATAGGCCGGGCCGCCAGCATGAGGGTAGCGGGAAGAGAGTTTAGCAAACACCATGGCAACGGGCAGTATTGCCACTGTTAGCACAAGCCAGCTTATCATTGCCCAGTGGCCAGCGGTGTTGATGGTCATCTGCGGCAGAATAAATACGCTGGTACCCAGCAAAGTGGTGGTCAGCAGCCCGGCGCCCTGCCAGCGTCCAATTTTGTTATTTGCATCGTGCATGGTGATAAACAAACCCAATCGTACTGCGTTAATTTCAATTGCGTAATATACTGCGTTTTTGCGCTTCATAACGTGTTACTTTGCGTGCATTCAGCGCGTTGTTGCCGTCACTTTGACGGCAGAAAGACTTTTTACCTGCAAAATGACGGAATCACGATGGACAAATTCGATCAGGCTATTCTTGCTCAGCTCCGGCAAAATGCCCGGGCCAGTATTTCAGCTATTGCCGATGAAGTGGGACTGTCACGTTCCGCCGTCACAGAACGGATCAAGAAACTGGAATCGAACAATGTGATCCGCGGCTATCAGGTCATGTTGTCGGAATCGCAAAAAGAAGGCGTTGCCGCTTATCTGGAAATCCAGCATAAGCGGGCACGGTGCGCAGACGTGGTGCCCTATTTTCGCGCCATTCCAGAGGTGGTGTCGTGCTACGGTGTTACCGGTGAGTGCGACCTGATTGTGCTGATAAAAGCAGACACCATGCGCCGGCTACATGAAATCCGTGAGCATATCGATACCATCGACGACATTATCAAAATCAAAACCCACGTGGTGCTGAATCAGTGGCTGGGCTAGTTTTGGTCGAAAGATGGCGTGTGCGCAGCATCCAGCGCCAGATACCCAGTACAAAAAGCCCCAGTGTCAGCATGCCGGTAAGTAACCACAATATCCGGCCTGCCAGGGTGAAGTAGGTACCGTCGTGTAACGGATGCAGCCAGTTCATGATGGTATTTGTCGCGCCTTGTATCTGATAGTCAAACACCTCCAGCACCTTTCCGGACACTCCATCGATATAGACATAACTGTGAGGAAAGCGGCGGGAAGGGTCGCCTGATACTTGCAGACGAATGCGGTAATGGGCGCGGGAGCCTCCGGCATCCGGTGTCTCAATCCAGGCGCCTTTACTGGCGGGCAATACCTGCTTTGCGATAGCCAGTGCCTGTGCCGGAGAAATAACGGGTGGTGCAGACGTGGCATTCTCAGAGGCAAAGTTGGCGAACTGCGATTGGCCAAAAACAGGTTCCAGCACAAAGCGGGATTCTTTTGGTAGTGCCAGCATTACACCAGTCACACAGAGTAGTAGAAGCGGAATAGCACTGAATAACCCCAGGGTTTTGTGCCAGTCGTATAGCAGCCCGATTTTATTCGCCTTGCGCTTAAAACGCAGTTGCCTCGCCCATTGTCCCCGTTTGGGCCACCAGGCAATCAAGCCACTGATCAGCAAGTATGTGCATGCAAGGCCCAGGTATCCCACTATGATGCCGCCGGTGCTACCCAGCAATAAACGAAAGTGCAGATTGTAAATCCATGTAACGAAATACTGCCCCCAGAAGTCACGACGTAAAACGGTGGTCCCATCGGCGGTTAGCCACACCATCATAGGTGCAAAGTCTTCTCCTGCCGTCTCTTTTGGATTGTAATAGCGGGCCGGAATAACACCAGCGTCGTTCGTGACTTCAAAGCGCCATGAACGGTTTTTATCAGGATAGGCTGCACGCAGTGTTTTAAGCGCGGTGTCATAGTCTGGCGAGGTTGCAGCGTGTTGTGACTGCGAGGCGGGCAAATTTAAAGCGCTGTCGAGTTCGTTATAAAAAACGAGTATCGCGCCGGATAGCGCGATGACGGTAAATAGTATTCCCACAGACAAACCCAACCACAGGTGGATTCGTCTGTGAACCTTTCGCCAGTTGATGCCCATATCGTCAGAATTTCAGCATGACTGACGCTGCGATGGCGCGCCCTTCACACGGACTATGCAGACTTTGGCTACCATCCCACCAAACATATTCATAATATTCATCGGTTACGTTTTTCAACTCCAGCATCACATCGGTGTTCTCTGATACGCGGTATCGGGCCAGCAGATTCAGCAGAGTAAAGTCACCGAACGTTCCGGCGTTATTGGCAGAGTTCAGTTCGTAATCTGTCTGGCCACGCAATACCGCTGACAGCATGATTTCTTCATTCAGATAATAATCGGCACCGGCAGAGTAAACCCACTCGGGAACATGATCAATATCGTTGCCAGCCAGTTCGGGTTGATCCGGAGAGGGCGTCTCGATTTCGGCTTGCTGCCAGGCGAGTGTTGCCCACAGAGAAAAATCTTTCGATGGCGACCATGCACCCTGCAAATCAATACCTTGCCGTTCAGTGGCCCCCAGGTTTTCAAAATCACCATTTGGATCGTTCAGTCGACGTTTCAGTTCGCCGCTAGCCGTTTGATTCCAAAGCGTAAGGCGGGCACTGAGATTGGCATCTGGTTTGTAAGCGATACCCGCTTCCCAGCCGCGGTTTACCGACGGTTCCAGATTGGTCTGGCGGGGCGGGATAAGATAAGCGCCTGAGCCCACACCAATTTGAAAGGTTTCACCCCAGTTAGCAAACAGGGTAATGGCATCTGTGGGTAACACCGCCACAGACAGTTTGGGCTGACTAATCGTACCGTAGTCATTTACTGGTGCCGTCACATTATTTAACCGGTCCTCAAAATCACCGGTTACTTTATCTACCCGCCACGCCGGGGTTATACGCAACCAGTCTACCGGCGCTATTTCACTTTGAATGTACGCGCCTTTAACACGAAGTCTGAAATGCTGATCTCTGGTTTGGGTGTCGGCGATACGGTTGGTACTCAGGTAACGGGCGGAAATATTGTCTTGGCCCTCTATGCTGGCACCGGCTTCAAAAAACAGGCCACTCAGACCTGAATTGTGAACAGTATAAGTTGCCGAAGCCTGCACACCGTAATGCTCTTCTTCGGTGTAACGGTTCTGTTGGCTGACTCCGGCCGAAAACGTCACGTAGCGGTCGTCTTCAAGCTTGTTCAACCAACTGGTCACTTTGTAGGTAATATTTTTCGATGGTTCGCCGTGCAGTCCCAGGCTGTATTGCTGCATTTCCCGGGTACCCATATCCGACGCGTTATAGTCGTTAGTGGCGCGTGGGTCTGAATAGGCTATTTCGCGGGTGAGGTATCCCGCTTCCTGCGCATCGCTGTCGTAATAACGCGCGCTGGCATTTGCAGACAACGTAGAGGAAATGGCATAACCCCATTTGCCCGCAAGACTGGTGCGGTCAAACTCGCCATGATCCCGGTATCCGTCACCCTCCCGGTAGCCAATGGCATAATTCTGGCTGAAATCACCCGATTCGTTTCCAAGAGCTGCCTGTATATCATATTTGCTAAAACTACCTGCAGACAGCCTTGCGTCAGTGTAATCGCCCCCGGTGCGGGTAATGAAGTTCACATTACCCGCAATGTTGTGCAGACCGTAGCGTGGGTCTGTCGTGCCCCGTACCAGCTCCAGGGTGGAAATCTCGATGGGCAGGATCATATCGAGATAGGGCATGTTGCCACTGTTTGCGTTTGACGGAATGTCATCGATTAACAGTTTGGCCGCATTCACTTCGCCCTCGCCGTTAAATCCACGAAATGAGAGCTTTCCGCTGGTGGTGCCCTGGTTAAATTCGGTCAGTACCACGCCGGGCATTCTGCCCGCCAACTGCCAGGCGTAATCAATATCTGGTTGACGAACCGCATCACCGGATAAACGGTCTACAGAGGTAAGCATCCGGCTGGCGTCTGCAGATGCTTTCGCTGTCACTTCAATTCGTTCACCAACAGAAAAGCTTATGTCGCCTTTGCGGCTATTGTCTGCATTTGTCGCATCTGTTTCCTGAGCGTTCAGTGATAAAGCGATAAACAAAGTGGAAAGCGGAAAAAGCAAAACGGGAGAAGCAGGAAGAAACCGGGCGTTTTTGAAAGGCATAAAATCTCTGACTGAAACGTTAAAAAATCAGCGCGGATTATTCCTTCTCACAGGGTCTGCTACAATGCGACATAATGTCGCACCAGAGCCCGATATCATGCTCAGAAATACCAACCTCAACTTGCTTCGCACGTTACATGTATTGTTACAGGAAGCCCATGTGAGCAAAGCTGCGCAACGTCTTCACATCACCCAGTCAGCGGTGAGCAGGCAACTGGCTCAGCTTCGGGATATCTGGCAGGACGAGTTGCTGGTGCGCAATGGTAATGTGCTTATCATGACACCAAAAGCTGAAATGCTGAAAGCGAAGCTCGACACACTGATGGACGATTTCGATTTGCTATTGGCTGAAACCGTATTCGACCCTGAAAACTGGTTTGGTGAGCTGGTGCTGTCGTCGAGTGATTATGTCGCCCAGTATGTCATGCCGGACGTATGCAAGCGGCTCAATACGCAGGCGCCTAACCTGGCGGTCAGTCTGAGACTATGGGAGCCCGAATACATTCACCGGCTCCACGAACTCAATATCGATATCGCTTCCACCATGCTGCCGCAAAAGCCGGATGGCATTTCCGGTATCCGCATTGGCGCGGACCATTCGGTGCTGGTGATGCATCAATCTCATCCACTGGCTTCAAAAAAGCATGTCACCGTAAAGGACCTGATTGCTTATCCGCATATTAAAATTACCGGCGGGGCTGACAAAGATACCTTTGTTGATGACATGCTGCGGCAGCAAGACTTACAGCGCCGGGTTCATTTGCGGGTGCCCTTCTTCAATGCGGCATTAAGCCATTTGCAAGTATTCGACGGGCTAATGGTGATGCCAGAGCACATTGCCGAGAGTTTGGGGGACAGCTGGAATATTGTGTACAAGCCACTGCCTTTCGACGTTGACGAAAACCAGTACTGGCTTATCTGGCACCCAAAATATGATAACGACATCAGACATAAATGGGCGCGGGAGCAGGTAAAAGACGCGATTGCTCATTGCGAAAGCTCAATCCAACTTTGATTGCATTTTGGTATTACCCTAAATCATAATTATGATGAAATCTTATGATTTCCAGTTATGCTTATGATGCTTCTACAATGCAGGAAATTGGAGGGCATCATGACCATCGTCGTATTTTTCACTTTATTTTCTGTTTGTTTATTGGGAGCCATGTCGCCTGGTCCAAGTCTGGCAGTTGTGACTAAACATGCGCTGTCCGGCGGGCGTTTTAACGGGCTTTGTACTGCATGGGCCCATGCGTCGGGTGTTTTCTTCTATGCGTTATTAACCAGTTCAGGGTTGGCCGTGTTACTGCAACATTCGCCAGTGTTGTTTAAAGCGCTCACCTGGCTGGGAGCCGGGTATCTGGCTTATCTTGGCGTAAAATCGCTGATGTCGAAAGGCGGCATTCAGGCGCAAATGCAGTCTGGTAAAAAGGTCTCTGCGCTGGCAGCAGCGGGGGATGGCCTGGCAATATCCCTGTTTAACCCTAAGATCGCACTCTTTTTTATTGCCCTGTTCAGTCAATTTATCGGTGTGGCCGACAACATGGCGGAAACGGCGGTTATCGTTGCAACCCCTGCATTAATTGACGGGCTGTGGTACACGCTGGTCGCCGTGGTAATGTCCAGTCAGGCGGTAGTACAACGAATTCAGGCCAAAGCAGGCATTATTGATAAAGTCACTGGCGGGGTGTTGATCTTACTGGCTTTAAAAGCGGTGTCACTTTAAGAAAATTAAAAGTGGAATTAACATTCCATTTTTCAATTGAAGCTATTTATAGAATCAATTTTTAATCAGCCGGAATTTTAGTCACAGTGTTACCGTGACCATAAGCTTATCATTCCAGTTGAGTCGTGAAGGTCGTCAGGCCTGCGTGTCACACTTACCGGTTGCGAAAGCGGACTTCTCTTATGTTCACTTTCGCAACCATTTCGCCTGATCACCATGCAGACCGCACTTTGCGGCATTTTTGCCGGTAATCTGGCTACAGGTTTAGCGGATATTATCAGGGTGTCCGAGCAGGTAATGCAGTGTGATTTCGCTCAAATCTGCCAGCATTTCGTCCCAGTCTTCTTCACCACTGGTAGCGTCTACAAATCCCAGCCCCAGAAAACGGGATAAAGCAGAATAGGCATACATAAAACCACGGTGAACGGCACGGGTAGGGTCAGGCTGTGTGATTTCATCTTTGCATTCTAAAAGCAGCTTGAGAAAGTCTTCGGTATTTTGCCAGGCGTGCTGTTTACCAATTTCCCGCACCACTTCATCTACCACAGAGATTTCCATTAGCGGTCGCAGAATTCCCTGATATTTGCGAAGGATATCACCATACTGACGGATAACCGCCGGTACCAGTTGCCTGAGCTTCAGGTTTTGTCTGCGGATCATGTTAATTGCCACAGCTGAGTCGACTTCCAGCGCTTCGAGTTCGTTGCGCTGTACCTGACGGATCAGGTTCTCTTTGCTGTTAAAGCGGTTATAGATGGAACCGATAGAGACGTTGGCACGCTTACTTACTTCCTGAAGCGTAAATTCTGCGTAACCTTTTTCGATTAATAAGTCGGCGGCGGCCCGAAGCAAGCGCTCCAGAGAAGCCCTGCTCCGACTCTGCTTCGGTTCCCTGTGAAATTCAGTAGTATCTGTACTCAAACGGGTATTCCAATTAACAATTTAACGTCATTTTATGCCCTGAATAATAGCGTTTTTCGCCGCAGATAAACACCGGTTTATCGTGGCGGGGCGTGATCACGGCAGTGCCGTTACTTTCTCACGTTAGAATATTACGGCAAAGTTGTAAAAAATTATTTAAACAAATGTGCTTGATCCAATTTTTAGAATATGTATTCTAAGAACATATTCTGAAGCTGGACCATTTTGAATGAAATCTGTTATCGCTTTTTTCAAACGGCTGGAGCAAATACCGCAGGGCCTGATCATTGTTATCTCTGCATTTCTTCCTCTTTTCGCCATTGTGTCGATGTTTCCGGCATTGCCGTCCATCATCGACCACTTCAAAGATCATCCCAACGCCCGGGAACTTGTGCCATTAATGGTTTCGGCACCCGGGTTGACCATCGCGCTAACTGCTTCTTTTGCAGGTGTACTGGTAGACAAGTACGGCAGGGTACGGCTGCTACTGTGGGCAACCTGTCTGTACGGTGTATTCGGTGTGGCGCCATTCTTCTTAACTGATATCTACGCCATGTTTGCCAGCCGGCTGCTGCTGGGCTTTGCTGAAGCCATCATCATCACTGCGGTAAATACGTTAATTGCTGATTACTGGGAAGATGAAGGTCGTCGTGACTGGTTGTTCCTGCAAGGACTGGCCGGACCGTTCCTCGGGGCCATTGTTATACGAACCGCAGGACCGGCAACAGAAATTCAGTGGAACGGCGTGTTCCTGATTTACTCAGTCGCTTTCGTTATTTTCCTGTTGATGCTGAAGTATTTAAAAGAGCCTGTGCGTCAGGTGAAAGCCGGGGTCGCCAGTGCAGTAGAAGCAGTCAACAAAGTGCCGTTTCCTACCGCTACCATGGCAGCGATTGGCGCAGTAACACTGCTGTCATCGGCACTTTACTACGTGTTTATTATTTCCGGTGGTCTGGTGTTCCGGGAGCTCGGCATTAATGAGCCATCGCGGATCAGCGAATTATCAGCGATTCCCAGTTTATTCGTGATGGTGGGGGCATTTCTCTTCCGCTTACTGGGTGGCAAGTCGAATGCAATTCAAATCGGCAGCTTTCTGGTAGTGCTGTGTGGCGGCCTGCTTATTATGGGCACCGCCAACAGCGTGGAGATGCTGGTTCTGGGTCTGGTTATTCAACAAACCGGCGCCGGTATGTCTGTGCCCAGTCTGATTGCCTGGACACAATCTAAAGTCCCTGCCCAACATCGCGGTCGGGGTATGGGTGTATGGGCATCCTGTTTCTTCTTCGGTCAGTTCTCCAGCCCCTGGCTGGTGGCCCGCATCGAATCTTTAACCGGCAGTGTGCACGGCGCATTTGCAGTGGCAGGTGGCATTGGCCTGGCGGCCGGTTGTATTGGCCTGCTTCTTCACTTCAAGTCTGACACCGGCTCTAAAACTGCCAGTGCCGGTCAGCACTAATTAAATAAGATACTCTTTGGGAGAAAACTCACATGGCAATTAAGCGTGGCGTGAGCCTGTACAGCTACCAGAACGAAACGTTTCTGGGTGAAATGACACTGGACGATTGCATTCGTGTATGTGCAGAAATGGGCGCGAACGGTATCGAAGTTATCGGCGAGCAGTCGTTCTGGGGTCATCCGGAGCAATCAATTGAAGATGCAGCGATTGAAGGCTGGCACGCATCAATTAAGAAGCATGGCGCAGTGCCGGTTGCATTAGATTTCATGCTTGACTACAAGCGCTACAAGGGTCGCATCATGACCCTTGAAGAGCAGGTGGAAAGCATCAAAAAAGACATCGCTCTTGCGAAGCGCCTGGGTACGCCATTTATGCGTGTGCTGGTGTCTATCGACCCTGATGTGCTGGTGGCTGCAGCGCCGTTTGCTGAAGAAGCCGGCGTTAAACTGCTGGTAGAAGTGCATGCTCCGCTGCATTTCGATCATCCGTGGATTTTACGTCACGCCGAAGCTTTTGATAAATCCGGCTCTGACGCGCTGGGTTTCCTGCCTGATATGGGCATGTTTCTCGACAAATTCCCGCCTTGCTGGAAAGCCCGCTTTATTCGTAACGGTGTGCCGCAGAATATTGCTGATTACATTGAAAAAGCCTATGAAGATCGTGTTCTCAGCGAGTATGTGATCCAGAACGTACGTGAAATGGGTGGCACAGGACCTTCACTGGGTATGGCTGAAACCCTGCGTCACAATGCCGCGTATGCGCCGGAACGTATGCTGCCTCACATGGACAGAATTCATAACATCCACGGCAAGTTCTATGAAATGACCGAAGACTGCATTGAGCCGGCCATTCCTTATGAGCGCATTATTCAGGTACTCACCAAAGGCAATTACGACGGTTACATTTGTTCTGAGTATGAGGGCAACCGTTGGATTGAAGACGCGCATACCGTGGATTCGGTAGAGCAGGTCAGACGCCAGCAAAAAATGCTGGAAAACCTTATCAACAAATATCAGCGCTAAGGAATCATTATTATGTTTGATAACAAAGTGATTGTAGAAAACAGCCTGACACGGGTGAACAGCGCTGAAGCGGGTTTTGATGGCGTAAGTGTACTGGCACGTTTGCCTTACTATCGTGGTCTGGGCCTGTCGATGGTCGAAAACATTGCAGTTACCGTTGATGACAAAGTAGTCGCCCGGGAAGACACCCTGTTTTCTGTACGCGGCAACATCTGGACGCTCGACGAAATGGAAACCGAATACGGTGATCGCTGGAACTTTGGCGAAAAAGCAAAGGTACTGGTGAAGTTACCGGAAGGGCTGGATGACGGCGAACATGATATCTCTGTTGCCATTACCATGCGGGTTTCTTATCTGCCGTTCGTGCCTACCACCAAAGACACAAAGCGTCTGGCGTTGCAGGGTTAATCCTGCAATCTCATTCCTGTATCGCGTCGGAGCATAGCATGACTGACTCAACGAATTCGTCACGCCGCCAGTTTATGGCAGGTGCATTAATGGCTGCTGCAGGCCTCACGGTAGCACCGCATACTATCTGGGCGGCAACACCGGTATCTGCAGCTTTTGACCACAAAGCGATGCTGGATTGTCTTTGCGATATTGTTATCCCGGCCACAGACACGCCCGGAGCCAAAGGCGTGAATGCCAGTGCTTTTGTTATGAAGGCGGCGGAACACGCCCTTAAAGGCGCGCAAAAAAGTGATGTTGATACGTTTGCCGTTGCACTGAAAAACTATGCAGGCGCAGATTTTTTGTCGTTTAAAGCAGAACGACAATTCAGTCTGATAGAAAAACTGGATGCGCAGGTCTACGACCGCGCGGCTTCTGCTTCCCTGCCGCCTGCGCTCATGCTGTGGCAAAAGATAAAGTCGCTGATCCTGGTGGCTTACTACACCTCTGAGGTCGGGGCATCGAAAGAGCTGAAGTATTTACTGATACCCGGCCAGTTCAAGCCGGATGTGCCGTTGAGTGAAGAACCGAAAGCCTGGTCTAACGACTGGACAGGAGTGAAGTACGAATGAATCAGTCTGATAGTACAACCTATGATGCCATCGTAGTTGGCTCCGGTATTACCGGAGGCTGGGCGGCAAAAGAGCTCACCGAAAAGGGGCTGAAAGTGCTTATGCTGGAGCGGGGAGAAGATATTCCTCACCGTACCGGCTATAAACATGAAATGACGCCGCCCTGGGAAATGCCATTCCGTGGGGAAGGGGATCAGGCGTATTGGGAGAAACACTATCCCATTCAGCAACACAGTGGTCATCTCACCGAATGGACAGAAGACTACTGGGTAGACGACAGCGAACAGAGTTACGAAACTGCGCAGGAACCGGGCTTTCGCTGGTTGCGTGGCTATCACCTGGGCGGCCGCTCCCTGATGTGGGGCCGGCAATGCTACCGCTGGAGTGATTACGATTTTGAATCGAACGCCAGAGACGGTCATGGCACCGACTGGCCAATCCGATATAAAGACATTGCTGACTGGTATGACTATGTAGAGTCTTTTGTAGGTATTTCCGGTGCGAAAGAAAATCTGCCCCAGCTACCCGACGGACAGTTTCAGCCGCCGATGGCGTTAAATGCCGTAGAGCAGCACATGCGCGAGGAGATCTTTAAAACGTATCCGGAGCGCTGCTTAACCATTGGCAGAACCGCTAACCTTACCGAAGGCAAGCCAGAAGAAGGGCGGGTGAATTGCCAGTACCGTAATATCTGCTCCCGTGGCTGTTCATTTGGTGCCTATTTCAGCACCCAAAGCAGCACACTGCCGGCGGCGCAGAAAACCGGAAACTTAACCCTGCGAACCGACAGCGTGGTTGAAACCGTGATTTACGATGACAAGGCAAAACAGGTTACCGGTGTCACGGTTATCGACCGGAAAACCAAAGAAAAACTGACGTACAACAGTAAGCTGGTATTTCTCTGTGCCGGTGCATTTAACTCTGTTGCGTTGATGCTGCGCTCTTCATCGAAGGCCTTTCCTGACGGGCTGGCTAATTCGTCGGGAACGCTGGGTAAATACATCATGGATCATGCCGGCACACTGGGCGTAGCGTCCATTATTCCCGGTTACGATGAACACTATTATCACGGCTCCCGTCCTACCGGCGTGGTGATCCCCCGCTTTGTGAACCTGGAAGAGAATGACAAACCTTATCTGCGCGGCTTCTCTTATCAGGGCGGAGCTTACCGTTCTGGCTGGACTCGTGGCATGCGACTGGCCGGTGTGGGCGAGGCGTTCAAAGACGAGTTGCAAGCACCCGGACCGTGGAAGTTTGTACTCACCACCTTTGCAGAGTGTTTGCCACAGGAGACCAACTGCATCACCCTCAGCGACACGAAAACCGATGCTGATGGCTTACCCCAACTGCGTATCGATTTCGCCTTTAGCGATAACGAATACAAGTTGCTGGCAGCAGCCAAAGAAGAAGCGGCAAAAATGGTGGAAGCGGCAGGCGGTAAGGTGTTGTTTGGCTCTGACAAACCCAACCCAGGGGGCTCGGCTATCCATGAAATGGGCGGAGCAAGAATGGGTAAAGATCCAAAAACCTCGGTGCTTAATGACTATAACCAGGCCCACGATATTCCGAATTTGTTTGTTACCGACGGCGCAGCTATGGCGTCATCTGCCTGTCAGAACCCGTCTCTCACCTACATGGCGCTCACCGCCAGAGCCGTAGATTATGCAGTGAAAGCGCTCCAAGCGGGTACGATCTGACCCCGGTTCCTCCTTTCTTATATTTTTAGAATATATTTTCCAATAATGAGGTATCAATTTAATTGATGCCTCTCATCATTAAGTTCGCGTTTTAGATAACGGGAATTCCTGTATTTTATTTTTTGTTAACTAAATGTGTCATTCGGTACATGGGGTTAACAAAGGCGATGTGAGTGATGTCCGGTGGCATGGTGAAACGCAGCAAAGATTGCGGTAACCCGGCCACAGGCATTCGCAGAAGAAGACATACAGGAAGCCAAAATGAAAAACACGCAATCTATTGTAAGCCAATTTAAACCACAATCAGTTTTAGATTTAGCAGGTCCGGAGGGTGGCAATCATATTAATCAATTATCTGAAGATATCTGTTTGTACAAGGGAGATTTTTGAGATGATTAAATACTCTTTAATTGCGTTTTCAGTACTAACTGCACTACAAGTTTCAGCGCAAGACCAGAACGCTTCAAATCCTCAATTGGAAGTTATAGAAGTAACGGCACAGAGAAAAAGTGAAAGTATTCAGGATGCGGCACTACCAATTGATGCAATTTCTCAGGATGAACTTAAAAAAGAAGGCGTTTCGAGTTCATCATCACTCAATAAAGTTTCACCGGCTATAAGTGTTGTCAGCGGCGGTGGTTCGAATAATGTTTATTTTGTAAGAGGCGTAGGTAATTTTGCTGTAAATGCCTATACCGATCCTGCACTAGCGTTTAACGTTGATGGAGTCTACATAGGTCGTCCGTCTGCAACGACTGGTTCGTTTCTGGACTTGTTGCGGGTAGAGGTTCTTAAAGGTCCTCAAGGAACACTGTATGGCCGTAATGCAACTGCCGGAGCGGTTAATGTTATTCCTGCCAAACCTATACTTGGAGAGAACAGCGGGTATGTTACCGCTGGCATAGGTAACTTCGGTGCCTGGGAAGCCTCGGGTGCAGTGAACATTGACCTTGGCTCAGATTGGGCAGCCCGTCTGGCAGCGGCTCGTGTAAAGAATGACGGGTACAATGATGATGGAACCGCATCTACGGACGATACAGCTTTTCGTGGACAAATTTACGGTGAGTTATCAAGTGACGTCAATATGCGATTATCCATTGATTATTCCACATCTAATGGTTCTGGCAGTGCGCCCACATATCTGGGGAACTACGACTTTCCGTTAGCTGGTGTATCAGATAATCCTAATAACATTCCGGGGTATAATTTCTCTCCCGCACCGGATGACGTAGCCTCCGCATTTAGTGGGCCCTACACTGATGCTGCAAAGGCGTATTATGCCTCACTTACAACCACACCAGCCTTCACAGACGGAGAACCTCAATTACCATCATTTATCGACAACAGTTACTTTGGGATATCCGGAGAGATAAATATTGCAACTGATTTAGGTGATTGGGTCATTATACCCGCTTACCGTAAAGCAAATCTTGACCTCAATTTCCTCGGGCCGGGATTTAAAGCCGTCCTAAATAACGAAAATCACGAGCAATTCAGTCTTGAAACGCGGCTTGCAAACAGCGTTGGGCCGGTCGATTGGATCCTCGGCGGTTTTTATTTTGATGAAAGCATCGACGCTAAACTTTCTTTTAACCAGCAAAGTATTCAATCAACTCAAGTCATTAATGAATCGAAGACAAATTCGAAAGCTCTATTCGCACGTGCTACTTATAATCTTTCCGAAGACTTTCGTCTGGTTGGTGGATTGCGCTGGAGTGACGATGAAAAATCCATGGATGGTGTGGCAAATGTATTGTTGAACCTGTGTATTCGCGATATAGAAGTTTATCCCGGTGGGCCGGTAATACCTAATTGCCAGGGTGCACCTGTGATTCCGGCAGGTTTAACGTTGGAAGAAACACTTGCACAAATAGACCCTGCTGATTTACCCGCCGGTGCGCCCGGAATTGGCACTGGCCCCGTACCGTTCGGACAGATTCCGTTATTCCCTGATGCACCTTCCGGACTGACGTCTAGTCTTCTTTTTATTAATCCGACTGTGGTGGACAGAACCCGAAACGAAAGTGAAGTGACCTACCGCTTCGCGGCAGAATATGATTTGGCTGATGGTAATTTACTATATGCTTCCTATGAAACAGGTTATCGCTCCGGTGGCTTTTCGCTTACAACAGGACGTGAAGAGTATGAACCGGAATATATAGATGCTTATACAATAGGCTCAAAGAATTTCCTGATGGATGGACAGGTCAAATTAAATCTGGAGTTGTTTTATTGGGATTATGAAGATCAGCAAGCCAGTCATTTAGGTCTTGATGAGACAGGGAATTCCGCTTTAATTACTGAAAATATTGGTCAGTCCAGTATTCAGGGAGCTGAAGTCGAGTTAATGTATGCGATGACGTTAGAAACAACGTTGCGGGGAACCTTCCAATACCTTGACAACAAAATCAAACAATACAGTTATGAGCAGCTAACGCCGGATCCAGACGTTTTAGTTGTAACCGGATGTGCTCAGACTATGTTAGAAATCGTCGAAAATGGTGCCGTATGGGAGGTTGACTGTTCAGATCAGGAAGGAAGAAACTCGCCCAAATTGTCAGTGAACTTAGGTCTCGATCACACCTTTGAAATCGGAGACATTTATGGTGAGTTGTCATTAGATGCGCGTTATCGTGATGACCGTTGGGTTGGTTTCGATTATCTGCCCGTCCAGCGCACCGAAGCGGTTACTACATTTGATGCAGGGCTGGAATTAGCGTCTAGTGATGATACATGGTCGGTCAACTTTTACGTTCGCAATATTACTGATGAAGAAGTTAAGTCTATTACACAAACCCTTGGTGGTATGAGTAATTTGATTTCAACGGTGTACGAACCTCCCAGAACTTTTGGGGCGCGGTTTAACTATTTTTTCTATTAAGGTAGAGGTTTTGATTGTATGGGAAAGAATATTTTATCCTCGTTGCTTCTAAGTGCTCTACTCCTGACACTGTCAGGAGCCGCTACTGCTGAACAGACTAATGAACTTACTTTCATTACCCTTGGCACTGCAGGGGGACCTGAAGCTGATGGCCAGAGAGCGCAACCTGCTAATGCTGTGGTTTTTCACGATCAGCTCTACTTAGTTGACGTGGGCGACGGTGCTGCTGCACAGTTGATAAAGGCTGGTCATCGACTACCAGATTTGAATGGTATCTTTATCAGCCATAACCACTTCGATCATACCGGCGGACTGATGGCTGTACTGGGGTTGCGCATGCAATTGAACGTGCACTCTCCTTTGACAATTTACGGGCCCGAAGGGACCCGTGAATTGGTAACGGGTCTACTTAAAGCCATGTCTGGACCTATGCGAGCGGCTTATGGCATGCCAAATCAAGAATGGAAGGCTTTAGTCGATGTAGTTGAGTTAGCTAACAAACAACTGGTTGAACTTAATGGTTTGACAGTAACAGTTGCTACCAATTCACATTTTGCCATCCCCGATGCAGCTAACCAGCCTGAAAAAGCCGAATCCCTGGCATTTCGTTTTGATGCTGGTGGAAAGTCGGTTGTATACACCGGAGATACAGGTCCCAGTGACGCTGTGGTAGCGTTGGCATCCGGCGCTGATATTTTGGTCAGTGAGATGATGGACATCCCTATCGTTCTCAATTACATCCTCAAAAAGGAACCTAATATACCTAAGCCGCAACTGGATGGTATTGAGTGGCATTTTCGCGCGCACCACCTGCTTCCAACTCAGGTTGGCGATTTGGCTGAAAAGGCGGGCGTAGGTAAAGTTGTAGTTACCCACATGGTTCCAAGTATTAAAAAACCGGAAATGGCAGAGGTGTACCAACAAAAGATGTCTGAAAAATTCGGAGGGAAAATAGTCTTCGCTAATGATTTGGATGTTTTTTGATTTTTTAAAAAGAAATCAAACTGACACGAAAGGGAACAAATACCTTGTTCCCTTTCTTACTCTGATTTGTTGTTAAATTCCAAAACACTAACCTTGAGCATTTTTATACGCCCGCGGCGAGAGCTGTTCAAAACGATTGAAGACATTACGAAACACGCGGTCAGATGAAAAACCCACGGCTTCGGCTACTTCCGAGATAGATGACTTGCTCTGCGATAACAATCGTTTTGCCATCTGAATTCTTAACTTATACAGGTATTCGATAGGAGATTCTCCCACTTCACTGGTAAACCGGGCGGCAAAATTACTTCGTGACATGGTACTCACCGCTGCCAGTTTCTCCACGCTCCAGTCATGCTCAGGTGATGAATGAATTGCCTGCAGCGCTTTACTTAAACGTTTGTCTGCCATACCCCGCAACGCACCCGCAGCGAAGTCCGGCTCGCTGAGAATATACCCCCTGATTGACGCAATAACAGTGAATTCGGCAAGTTTAGTCGCCACACCGAAATAGCCGGGCTTGTGGTCGTTAACTAAAAAGTTAATTGCCGGATTCATCAATTGATAAAGGGGGTTATCCCGGCTTTTCAGTTTGATAAAGCGGGGCAGGCTGGTTGCCAGGGCAGCCCCCTGGTTAAATTCAATCTCGAAGGCAATGCCGAGTAATTCTGTCGCTTCTTTACCGTGCCCTACCGTTACGCCCAGTGAAGCGGGGTGGTGGTCACCAATATCATAAGGTTCTTCACCAACAACTTGCCATTCCAGGTCGTTAATACCGGTATAGTGGGAAGACTCCGCAAATCCGATTTTACATTCACCACCGGCAGGAGCGATGAACAGATCGCCTTGCTCAAAAACATAGTTACCCCCTGCGGTTTGAATGGAAAGCGCAGGTCCGCTGACATGTGAAAGAAAGAATCGCGGGCTGAACTTTTTCACTGCCACGCCAAAGGGCTTGTATATCTGCCATTTGGCGATAGTGGTGGAGCTGACTGACAGCGACGCAAGAAAGTGGCTCAATAAATCCATGTTAAATACCGGGTAATCAAGTCTGGTGTAAAATCCACCTTGTTGGACAAATTAGCAACATTTTCGGACTATAGTTCCGATTTTGCGGGCTAAGTATACTTTTTGCTCTGTATACGAAACGTTAACATGATTTCATTGATGTTAACAGTAAGTGTATTTATGAGCTGGAGAAAAGGTAAAAGAGTTGCAATCGTCGGTGCAGGTCCGGGAGGTATTTCAACGGCCCTGGCAATGCTGCAGCGTGGATACGACGTAAAGGTATTTGAGCGTCAAAAAGAACCCAAGGCCCTTGGTGGTGCGGTTTTACTAAGTGTACCAGTACTTGCTGTTTTACGGGAATACGGTTTGGATATCAGCAATTTCGGTACCCACACCACTGTGGAATTTCATAACCGTAAAGGCAAGGTTCGGGCGAGTTTGCCGTTTAACCCTAAGGTAGAGCAGGCCTTCGATATCAAGGGGTGGCACTATGGCGTACTGCGTTCCAGTGCATTTGGTAAAATGCTTGAGCATTTGCCAGCCGGTATTATCGAAGGTGACGCCGCACTCAGTCATTACGTCGAGACGAATGATGCAGTAACGTTGCATTTCAAGTCAGGCAAGACGGTAGAAGCCGACATTGTTGTGGGTGCCGACGGCATCAACTCACAGGTGTCAAAGCAGGCGTTTGGCGATCCCGGCCTGTTCCATGTTGGCTTACGCATATGGCTGGCCTGGTGCGATCCTATTTCCGGCATTCCGTCAAATACGGGTGTTATCTCCCATTCTTCAAAATATCAGGCCAGCTATTTCCCCATGCTGCACGATGGGAAGCCGGGCTATGAGTGGTGGATTGTTGAGCCGTGCAAAGAAAATGCGCCCCGTCCTCAAAATGTTGAACAACATGTCAGGCATATTCTGAAAGACTTCGCTGATCCGCTTCCGCGCTTTCCCGACGCCATGGATTTCAATCATCAGATATTTTGCTGGGATGTTTATAACCGTCCCTCACTACAGAAGTGGTCGAAGGGCCGCGTAGTGTGTGTGGGCGATGCTGTTCACCCTGTTTCCCCTTATGCCGCCTACGGCATGGGAATGGCCATTGAGGATGGCTATTTTCTCGCCAGGTTCCTGAATGGCAAAGATTTCAGCTTTTCAGCCAGCATTCGCCATGGCTTTGAACAATATGAAAAAGCCCGTGTTAACTACGTAAATCACAATGTTGAATTTGCAAGAAAGTTAGGCGGTATTTTTCACAGCCAGCCGTATCCGGTGGCAAAAATCAGAGATTTCGTTTTCGACAACACCGGTTTCCTGAACAAGATGATTCGCAGAGACTATCTGGGCGATCAGGAAGCGATGTGTTTGTCGATGAAAGAACTACATGTCGAACGAGAGCATTTATAGTTGTCGCGAGGTAGTGGAGCATGTAGATAAAAGGGAGCTGCATTACAAAGATTTTTTTATTTTCATTAGAAGCCAACTCGCCCGGAGTTGGCTTTTTTGCGCCAAAAAATAGTGCGTGTTTGAGATTACTTCACCAGAATATAACGATTCTCGTTTTACCCGATTTTCACTATGAACCCTGTTGTTATTTCCATTGGTCTGCTGCTTTGCAGTAATGTGTTTATGACTTTTGCCTGGTACGCCCATCTTAAAGAACTGAACAACAAGCCGTGGATCATCGCAGCGCTGGTGAGCTGGGGCATCGCGTTGTTTGAATATATGTTTCAGGTGCCGGCAAACCGCATTGGTTTTACGGTATTGTCAGTTGGTGAACTCAAAATCGTTCAGGAAGTGATTACCCTGAGCGTATTCGTACCCTTCTCTCTGTATTATCTCAAAGAGCCGTTAAAGCTGGATTATCTGTGGGCCGGGTTGTGCCTGGTGGGGGCGGTGTACTTCATCTTCAGAAGCAAATTCAGTTAAACTTTGCTGAAAAGGAGTATCAACATGACTGCACTATTTGTTTACGGCACCTTACGGCAAGGTTTTCCCAATGAGCATATACTTACTGCAGTTGGCGGCGAATTCGAAGCCGGATATCTGCACGGACATTTAATTGAAGAAGGGTGGGGCGCTGCACAGGGCTGTCCGGGATTAAAGCTTGCTGCACATGGACAACGTATCGATGGTCAGGTATTCACGTCTCCCTCATTGGATAAACATTGGCAAGATCTCGATGATTTCGAAGGTGAAGAGTATGTGCGAACAGAAACCGAGATCCAGTTGATAAGCGGTGAAAAAACGAAAGCCTTTGTGTATGTTTTGAAGTAGGGGCTGGTAATTACCAGCCCCCGGCGATGTTACTTTTCAATGGCCACGATGCCGTAGGTACCGGAATTATCCGGATAGCTGGTGTCATCACAGTTACAATACGAGAAGGTTTCTGAGAACGTGTAATAAGGCTCCGGAATTCTTGGGTAAATCAACCCCGGACGTGATGGCGAGTAAACAGGATACGAATATGCCGGTTTTTTAAAGCCCGGCGGAAGTCCTTCCATGCGTTCTCCGGCTTCACGCATGGGGCCGGTATCTGCTTTGTGATCGGCCGCACCATTGATTACCGATAAATTCTCAATCATCGACTCAGGCAGGCCGGGCGTAAAATCGTAGGCCATTTGTAAATGCCAAATCTTCCATTTACCGTCTTCCAAAATGAAATCGCCGGCATACTTTTCCCAGAAAAAGACGCTGCCAACTTTAGCGTCGTCGCCTTCAATGTTGGCCATTAAGCCCATACCGGGTGAATACCAGATCCCATTCGCTGTTTTACCGTCACCGGCCACTTCAATCACCGGCGTGGTGTTGGTATGCATCGCCCACTCATGACCGGCGCCAAGATTCGATTCTTCCAGTTTCAGTTCCGGCATAACTTTCTGCATAGCTTTTAACGCCAGTTCACGGTTTTTCTGGTTTTCTTTGCCGTAGGCATTGCGCACAGTTTGCAAGCCGTCCATCACCCACAACGGGCTGGCAAAAACGGCAGAATCGGCAAACTTACCTTTCGCATCTACCCAAAGGGTGTCGACTTCTTCAAGGTTCATACCTGCAGCATGTAAATAGGCATGTTTGCTCATCACGTTTTGCATCTGAAGGGCTATGTACGCGTGCTCACCTTTGCTGATACACGGTCTGTTGACCGCCAAAGCTTCCCCGGATGCCAAAAAGCCGGTGGAGGTAGAGAGCAGCACTGCCATAGCGACTGCTTTTACTGATGAATTAATCATTATCTTTCCTTAACGTTGATTTGTGCCGGGCACAATTTGAGAATACGTTGATAAATCTTTCTAAATATTTATGGGAGCGCTCCCATGCTGTGGCGATGACATCACCAACCGCGGGGACAGCTCCTACGATGCTGCCATTAAAGGTACGCCGTCTGTGAAAGTGCAGGGCATTGCCCAGGGGGCTCAGGTGTTTATTCGTGGTGTGGGTTCCCAGATCGATCCTGCCTTCGCCGACCCGGCTGTGGCAACGCTGATTGATGGTGTGTATACCGGCAGAACCGAATCTGTGCAGGCGGGCACTTTCGACATCTCGCGAATCGAGGTATTAAGGGGGCCGCAGGGAACCTTGTATGGCAGAAACGCGTCTGGCGGCTCGATGAACGTTATCACCCGCGACCCGGTGTTGGGTGATTTGGAAGGCTACGTAACAGCTCAACTGGGCAAATTCAGTATGAAACGTCTGGAAGGCGCGGTTAATTTACCCGTCAGCGACGATTTTGCCATTCGTGTTGCCGGATATAAAAGTAGCCGGGATGGTTATTTAAGTGATGGCAGTATGGAAGATGACTCGTCAGCGTTACGGGTAAAAGCCCTGTACGTTCCTTCCGATGAAACCCGCGTGTTGTTCAAATACGAGAAATCCACCTATGAAGGCAATGCGGCCAATACAGTGCCGGTAGAAGGATGGGAAGGTAACCTCACATTTCCGCCGTTTCTCGCTGCTTTCGCCCCGGATGGTTGGGTGACGGACAATCCTGACGGCCCGTGGACAAACGACAAGTATCACCAACCCGGCCTCAACAAGCGTGACTCGGTTACTTATTCATTGCAGGCGAGTCAGGACTTTGACTGGGCCACAGTCAATGTGATTGCGGCTTATTCAAATCACGAAAACTCCGAGAAAACCAGTCATCTGTTCGGTATTACAGACCCGGATATCTTCCTCGCCTGTGGTTCAGCGGACTGTTACGACGATAATACCGGTAATGCAGATTATAAAACCGTTGAAGTACGCCTTGATTCACCGGCCAGCTCGGACGTAGTGTGGATGGTTGGCGGCTACTTTCTGAAAAGTCAGGGGGATGTGGGCGGTGACGGACAGGAGCTGACACTGGGTGACGCCATTTATACCTACAACCAGGCGTTCGCTCCCAGTGAAACAAAAGCCATTTTCGGACAGATGACTTATCCGTTGTCGGATACCCTGCGTCTGACAGGCGGCCTGCGTTTCAGTAATGATACCCGGGAGAACAGTTATGAGTTGTATGATCCCGAGGGTGTGCAACTTGAAACGGACAGTCAGACCACTGAAGACGACTCTGTCACGTGGAAAGCGGGTATAGAATATGATGTCAGCGACGATCAGCTTTTCTATGCGCATATTGCCTCCGGGTTTAAGCAAGGTGGCGTTAATACCACAGTGCCGGTGACGGATTTCGACCCGGAAGAATTGATCAGTTACGAAGCCGGTATGAAGAACACGCTGCTGGATAATCACCTGCAAGCCAACTTTGCCGTGTTCTACTATGACTACATGGATTACCAGGTACCTATATGACTACATGGATTACCAGGTACCTACGCTGCAAAATATTCCCGTTGGTGATACCGGCGAGATATCTACTTTCCCCGTGGTGCTGAATGCCGGAGACAGCTCTATTTACGGTGCTGAAGCAACATTTGACTGGATTGTGTCAGATGCCGGCAGATTGTAAGCGTCCATGAGCTATCTGAACACCGAATATGGCGAAACAGAGTTACCGGTCAACCCGTTTATCGACGGCGGCCCCTATCAACTTGAAGGGCGGGAAATGGTCAACGCGCCTGAGCTTACTGCGATGCTGGGTTATGAGCACAGCTGGTATCTTGACAGCGGCTCGCTGATTGCGGGCATCACAATGAATTACTCCAGTGACTATATGACTTCCATTGAGTTTTATGTGCCAGGAGCAAGGCAGGAAAGCTTCACCCGTACCGATGCAAGTATTCGTTATGAATCTGACTCAGACTGGACGCTGGGGCTGTGGGTGAGAAATATTGAAGACGAGGCGCAAACTACGTATGTATTTCCGGCATACAGACGTTTTGTTACTTCTCCCCGAACCTTTGGCTTAAATTTCACATACCGTTATTAACGGTATGCAGAAATCAAAAAAGCAGCTTTATAAAGCTGCTTTTTTTAATTCTTTTCGCAATTATGATGACGGCGATTCTGAAATTTCCGGTGATTCCGCATCTTCATTTTTTTCAATAATTTCCGGATTGCACATCGTTAAAATATCGCAAAGAAAATACATCATTTGGAATGTCTCCCGTCTGTAAGATGTACCGAATATACCGCTACACCAATAGCTTTACAAGGGTAAAACAATAAATTTACAAAAGCGTGTTTTTCACCAGTGCCGTAATGTCACCGTCGTGGCGGAATCCCGCATGCTCTGCGGCTGGCGTAAACAAAGGCGGCTGATTTCCAAATCCTTCTTCCAGCGCAGCATCCGGCTTCCAGCTCACCAGTTCTTCAGATGCGCCTGTCTGTGAGACAATTTCCCTTACCAAATCACGCATACTGGTTCTTACTGCTGGCAGCGTAACCACACGGCTTACCGGCATTTGTGAGCTGTCCAGCACGGCAGCATTCAAAAGGTTATTCACACATTGATTCACCGACATCAGCCACATGGTAGCCAGTTCAGACACCGGAGAAACATAAGGTTGACCGGCTTTGAGCAAATGGAAAACATCGCTTAAAAAGGCCGATTTCAGGCCACTTTTGGCCAGCGGGCGGGCGACAATGCCGGGCAGCCTTACTGTCACTGTATCGGCCAGTTTGCGGCGGGAAAAATCAGCCAGTGCTAACTCAATCATGGCCTTATGCGTGCCGTAGGTCATGGCCGGTACAATCGGGGCATTGTCGTCTACCACGTCAGGCATAGGAGCGCCGAGGACTGCTATCGTACTGGTATAAACTATACGAGGGCGGTGACCATTTTCGCACGCTTTTGAAAACAGGGTCAGTGTGCCATCCAGGTTCACCGTTTTGGAGAGTGCAGGGTTCTGTTCTGCTGCACCGCCGGGAACGGCTGCAAGGTGGAACAGAATATCACAGGGTGATGAGAACACGTCTGACAGCATGGTTTCATCAGAAAAAGGGGTTTCAAATGCCACAACCCGGTCATGATTTTTCAGGAAACCGGGTAATACCATATCAATGGCAATCAACTGCCAGTCCGGCTTTGCCAGAATAGCGTCACACAACTTTTGTCCTACGAAACCGCCTGCGCCGGTTACCACCACTCTTTTCATTTGTATTTACCTTTTTCTCATTGTGGATACAAATAATAAAACACCTTTTAAAGCGTAAATATTCGTTTTCCAGATACATTTTATTAATAAATCCGATTCGGATTCCACGCCCTAATTTCTTATAAATACACTCACTGATTTATACCTGTTGACTGCGTGAATTTGTTTGTCAGGAAAACATGCCTGAAATTAACAAAGCAACTAATCTGAAAATTTTGGAGTGAAAATATGGTGACAGAAATGGCGCGACTGGTCGTTTCTCCTGAGAACAAGATCCGGTTTGAAAAAGCGGTCTCTCTGGCTGTGGAACACTTCAAACAAGCAGAAGGTTGCCACAGCTTTGCTCTGGATGCAGTGATCGAGAACGAAGGCGAATATGTTTTGCTGGTGCGCTGGGACTCTGTCGAAGCGCATATGGAAACTTTCCGGCAGTCTGAAGGCTTTGCAGCCTGGCGGTCGCTGGTGTCTGAGTTCTTTATTGCCCCGCCGGCGGTGGTTCACACCAGAACAGTGATAGACGGCTTTTAATTACCCTATTTGTAACGGAGACCACCATGGCTATTTGGTTAAAGCGGGGCGCGGAAGCGCAGGTTAAAGCAGATGCTGACCGCAAAGTACGCGAGATTGTAGAAGCGACACTTGAAGACATTGAAAAGCGGGGCAATGCGGCTATCCGCGACCTTTCCGTTAAATTTGATAACTGGGACAGAGAAGATTACCGGCTGACAAAGGAAGAAATTCAGGCGTGTATGGACTCGCTGTCTCCGCAAGATCTGAAAGACATTGAATTCGCCCAGACGCAGGTGCGAAATTTCGCGCAAATTCAGCGCGACTCCATGAAAGATGTGGAAGTAGAAACCCTGCCCGGGGTGATTCTGGGGCACAAGAATTTGCCGGTAAACGCTGCCGGTTGTTATGTGCCGGGCGGTAAATATCCGTTGCTGGCTTCCGCTCACATGTCGGTTATCACCGCGAAAGTGGCCGGTGTTCCCCGTGTTATTACCTGTGCGCCACCGTTTAAAGGCAAACCCGCGCCAGCCATTGTTGCGGCGCAGGCACTGGCCGGTGCGGATGAAATTTACGCGCTGGGCGGTATTCAGGCTATCGGCGCAATGGCGCTGGGCACCGAAACTATCAGTGGTGTGGATATTCTGGTTGGTCCGGGGAATGCGTTTGTTGCTGAAGCGAAGCGTCAGTTATATGGCCGTGTAGGTATCGACTTATTTGCCGGCCCTACAGAAACCCTGATCATTGCTGATGAGTCGGTAGACGGTGAAATGTGTGCTACTGATATTCTTGGTCAGGTAGAGCACGGACCGGACAGCCCGGGTGTGCTGCTGACCAATTCAGAAAAACTGGCCAGAGAAACCATGGCAGAAATTGAGCGTCTGCTGGAAATTCTGCCTACTGCGGACCATGCCCGTAAAGCGTGGGAGACCTTCGGTGAAGTTATCGTGGCAGAAAGCTACGAAGAAATGGTGCAGATTGCTGACGAGATTGCCAGTGAGCACGTGCAGGTAATGACGGCTGATCCGGATTATTTCCTTAAAAACATGACTAACTACGGCGCACTGTTCCTTGGTCCGCGTACCAATGTGGCGTATGGCGATAAAGCTATCGGTACTAATCACACGTTGCCAACAAAGAAAGCCGCCCGTTATACCGGAGGTCTGTGGGTTGGCAAGTTCATTAAAACCTGTACCTATCAGAAAGTGGTTACCGATGAGGCTTCTGCATTAATCGGTGAGTACTGCTCTCGCTTATGTGGTCTGGAAGGTTTTGCCGGTCATGGTGAACAGGCAAATCTGCGGGTGCGTCGCTACGGCAATATTGATGTGCCGTATGCCGGAACGGTTACACCCACCGCAAAAACGAAGGTCTAGGAGTCACTATGGCAAACAGTACTTTACCGGCATTACCGGACTTTCGTCTGGAGGGTAAACGGGCACTGGTTACCGGTGCAGGGCGGGGCATTGGCCTGGCCATTGCTGCCGGACTGGCGGAAGCCGGGGCATCGGTAACACTGGTTGCCCGTTCGGCCGGCGAAATTCAAACTGCGGCAGAGGCAATTTGTGCGCGGGGAGATAAGGCGCAGGCAGAGGTGCTGGATGTCAGTGATCTTAACGCGGTGCGGGATTTTTTCGAACGGCACGACCCGTTTCATGTGCTGGTTAATAACGCCGGTACCAACCGGCCGAAACCGGTAACTGAAGTCACCGAAGACGACTACGATGCGGTACTTAATCTGAATGTGAAAAGCGCCTATTTCGTCGCACAGTCCTGTATTCAGCGCATGATTGAAGGTGGCGTTAAAGGGTCGCTGATTCATATCGGCTCGCAGATGGGGCATGTGGGCGGCGTTAACCGCTCGTTGTATTGTGCATCGAAATGGGCACTGGAAGGCATGAATAAGGCTATGGCCCTTGATCTCGCTCCTCACGGGATCCGCACCAACACTATTGCCCCCACGTTTATTGAAACACCGCTGACCAAACCCTTTTTTGAAGACAAAGCTTTTCTGGCTTCTGTGCTTGAAAAAATAAAAATCGGCAGGCTGGGTAACGTGCAGGATCTCATGGGCGCGGCATTGTTTCTGGCATCAGATGCATCCGCATTAATGACCGGCACCAGCCTGGTGGTCGACGGTGGCTGGACAGCGGAGTAAGCATGACTGATAACGTGTTACCGGAATTTATATTCCATCACGCCGGTGTAAGTGTGCCTGATCTTGAACAGGCAAAAGCCTGGTATGCCAGCGTGCTGGATTTCGCCACAGAGCGGGAATTTTACATTGAAGCTGCAAAGGCGAAGGTGGCCATGGTACGACGGGGCGACCTGCGCTTTGAAATATTTGAAGTGGAAGGGGCGGCTTCGTTGCCTGAAGAAAGGCGGCATCCACCGCAAGATGTAAAAACTCACGGCAATAAACATGTGGCGTTCAAAGTACCTGATCTGGAACGCTTTCTCGAAGTCGTGGAAGCACGGGGAGCCGATGTTGCCTTCGTGGTCAGGGAAAAGTTTGGTAAAGGCTGCTTTATCCGAGATTGTGCTGGCAACCTTATTGAATTTGTGGAAGAAAACAGAAGCTGATGCCTGTGCTTCTGTTATCTGAACTGGCAGCGTGGTCATCACGCTGCTTTTTTTTTGCCCGGATTTCACTATTGCCGTTACGAATATCTGGCATCGGTAATGACGATTTAATTTAATCTTCACGTTTCTCTATTGTTGTTCCGTTGTTAATCAATTGTGATTGCTCATAGCGGTTAGCCGGCGCACTATTTTGTCGCCAGGATAATAAAACCGCCCCGGCGTTTCACAAACGGATGAGAGAACCTGGAGTACAAACCTGTGAACAAAACGCGAATCCCTACCATGCTCGCCCTGGCTGTTGCTGCTGCCGTGACCCCGGCTTATGCACAATCAGACAATGAAAACGCGCAGTCCGGCCTGGAGGTCATTGAAATCACTTCCCAGCACCGTACTGAGAATGTGCAGAAAGCGGCTCTGGCGGTATCGGCCATTTCCACAAAGCAGTTGGAAAAGAGCGGTATCACGCAGCCTGATCAATTGTCATTTTTAGTGCCTGCACTGCAGATCAACAAGACCGGCGGCACAGGGAACAGTTTTTACGTACGGGGTGTGGGTACACAGGGAACGAACGCGTTTGCCGAAAACGCGGTGGCCTTCAACTACGACGGTGTTTACATTGGCCGTCCTGGCTCTGTGGTGGGCACCTTTTTCGACCTTGAGCGACTGGAGCTGCTGAAAGGACCTCAGGGAACACTGTATGGTCGTAATGCTACCGGCGGTGCTATTAATGTCATTTCCCGCAAGCCTGAGTTGGGCTACACCGAAGGCTACATCAGTGGCGGTATCGGTAATTACAATTCACGTCAGCTTGCCGGTGCGGTAAACGTTGCCGTCAATGACGACTCAGCTTTACGCATAGCTGGCCAGTGGGTCAGCCGCGACGGCTATTTATCAGACGGTTACGATGACGAAGACGGTAAAGCCTTACGGGTGCATTACCTGTATGCCCCAAGCGATAAGTACGACGTGCTACTGAGCGGTGACTATTACAAGGCGGGTGGCAAAGGAGCGGGCAGTGTACTGATCACCGACGGCGCGCCGGTAATTGATGAGCGGATTGGCGGGGCAGACCCGGCTAGTATTGCTGCATTTGAAGCGGCCCAACCCACATCTTTCTTCCTCAGCCGCCCTGAGTTTGTCAGTACCTACTTGGATTTTGAAACCTTCAATTTCTATGACGCTGACCAGGGGGTTGATTACGAAGGTTATCAGGACAGTACCTTCTGGGGCTTGTCCGCCACCATCAACGCCCATTTTGAAGGCGGCACGCTGACGGTCATTCCTTCTTACCGCGTGGCCGAGCCGGACACCACTTTCTATCTGCCGGGTTTCCCGGTCATCAACCAGGATGAAAACAAGCAAAGTGCTCTGGAAGTGCGTTTTGCGTCAAACGATACCGGTGCAATCAAGTATGTTGCCGGTGCATTTATTTATGCTGAAGATCAGAAAGCCATGTCCTGGGCGGCGCCCTTTTCCTTTGCTGCTTCATTGTGGGGACCGGCCGGTGAGTATGTTTACTCTGATTTAGGCACAGACAGTCAGGCTGTATTCGGCCAGATGACCTGGTCGGCTACGGATGATTTGCGCTTTACCTTAGGTGCCCGTTTTACTGAAGAAGAAAAAGAGATGCAGGTGCGCCAGTCACCGCTGACGCTGGAAACGTACGACTTATACGACTTCAACAATACGCCCGACACTGTGCAGGCACAAGACGAGCGCTCATTCAGTAACTTCACCTACCGGGTGGGTATTGAATACGACGTGAATGCGGATTCCATGCTGTATGTGAATTACACCACCGGTTTTAAATCTGGCGGCTTCTTCGCTGACATCGTGGATAATTCTTTTGAACCGGAAGAAATCGGCGCGCTGGTGGCCGGTAGTAAAAACCGCTTTATGGACAACCGGCTGCAACTGAACATTGAAGCCTTTTACTGGGACTATACTGATCAGCAGGTGAGCTATCTGGGTTACTTACCGTCCGGCGCATTTGGTTCCCTGACCCGTAACGCCGGCGCTGCCATCATGCAGGGGGCAGAGGTGGATGTTCAGTATGCTGTCAGTGATTACGGTTTGCTGAAAGCGAATATTCAGTACCTGGATGCCAGCTACGACGAATTTGTTTATGATGGTGCCGGTGCTGATACAACCGTCACCACCTGTGCAACCACCGCCGATGAAAGTGGTGCGAGTCTGGTAGTAGATTGTTCCGGTAAGCCTGCTCTGAACAGTCCGGAATGGACACTGAACCTTGGCTACGAACACACGTTTGAGCTGAGTGACGGTTTGTATCTGGTGGGTTCAATCTGGCATCACTACGAAACTGAGCGCTATGTGGATATTGGCTATCAGGATTCCCAGAAGCAGGATGCTGTGGGGGTAACAGATTTATCATTCACTCTGGATAACGGCGGCGCATGGTCGGTAACTTTATACGGCAATAATATTACCGATGAAACGGTGATCACGGCTGCGATGTCACGACCCGCATCATCAGCTACCTATGCGGCATTGAAAGCCCCCCGAACTTATGGGGTCAGAGCGAAGTACAACTTCTGATAAACAGACAAAAGAAAACCCCGCTGACATTGACTGTCAGCGGGGTTTTTTATTTGCCAGACCATTCTTACCAGGCAATATTTACCAGGCAATAGCACCGGCATCAATGGAAAAATCTGCGCCGGTAACAAAGCTGGCTTCGTCACTGGCAAGATAGGTGGCGCACCAGGCAATGTCCTCCGGTTTGCCTAAACGGCCAAGCATGTTTTTCACCATCACATTACTGAGGAATCCTTCATCTTCAATTACCGGCGCTGTAGCGCCTGTTACTATAAGACCCGGTGATATGGTGTTTGCCCGCACTCCGTGAGGGCCGCCTTCCATCGCCAGCTGTCGGGTCATCGCCAGTACACCCCCTTTGCCCGCACAGTGCGCCAGTGCAGCAGAACCTTTTAAAGCCTGGTAAGCGTTGGCAGAAGCAAAATTAATCACAGAACCGGCACCGGATGCCTTCAGATGTGGCCAGAATGCCCGGGTAACCAGATACACCGAGTCCAGCTCTGCTTTTAAGGTTAACTGCCAGTCGGCATAGGTCATGTCTTCTATCCATTTAAACACGGCGGTGGCCGCCGCATTAACGATGATATTCAGTGACCCGGTTAACGCCGTTACTCTTTCACGCAGATTATCGATGTCATCTTCATCGGTAAGGTCAGCGGGACAGGCGAATTGCAAAGACAAACCTTGTGCCTGCGCTTCTTCTACCGTGCGCAACGCCGCTTCTTCATTAATGTCTGTGCCTATGACCGTCGCGCCCTGCCTGGCGAACATGAGCGCACAACCTTTACCGATGCCATCGCCGATACCTGTGACCAGTGCGGTTTTCCCTGCCAGACGGCCGTTTTGTTCTGAAACCCTGTTACTTTCGCTTTGCATATTCTTTCCTCTGAATTATTTGAATTAAGTGTAAAAAATGTTGCGAAAGTTTGAAAATTTGCGTTACTGATGAGCTGAATCCCCCGCACAGATAGTGTGTTGTCACAGGCAAACCGCGTTGCTGTTGTGAATCATTTGTTATTGGAATGTGTGGTATCGGCATAACCGATTTGTGCGCACATCGCCTGTCAGTACACTTTGAGTCATAACACGAACATGCTCAAAAAAGGTAAACGATGGGACGACTTAAAGATGTACGCCGTGTGGTAACGGGGCACGATGAAAATGGCAGATCGGTTTTCAAAGACGATCAGGCTTTTGAAACAAAATTAATTCCCAGCGGTGATGCGGAGTTTGCTCTTGTCTGGACAGCGCCTGATTTGCCGGTGGAAAACAATGATGAAACCGACGGTCGTTACCGTGATGCCGGACTCACTTTGAACGGCGGTTCTGTGATCCGTGTGGTGGATATGCTGCCGCAATCGGCGTCGCCTTTTCACCGCACCAACAGTCTGGACTACGGCATTGTGCTGCAGGGCCAGCTGGAACTGGAGCTGGACGATGGCAACAAAACTCTGCTTCATGCCGGTGACATCGTAGTGCAACGGGGCACTATCCATCTGTGGCGGAATCCGTCTGACAACGAAGTATGCCGTATTGTTTTTGTACTTACAGAAGCAACGCCGGTAGAAATTAACGGTGAACCTCTGCCGGAAGTTCACCCTTAACAGGAAGTAAAAAATGGCTGATTTTGATGTAATCGCAATGGGCGCAGGCCATAACAGTCTGACAACGTGCGGATATCTGGCAAAAGCCGGAAAGAAAGTACTGCTGCTGGAGCGCCATGACTACGCCGGTGGCGGTGCAGCCACACAGCAAATCCTGACGCCGGGGTATCACCACGATCTGCACTCCAGTGTGCATATTATGATTCAGGCGAATCCGCTGATCACCAACGATGAACTGGATTTATTCAAAAAGTACGGCATGGATTACAAATATTCTGACGTACCCCACGCCACTATTTTTGCCGACCAGTCTGCGTTGATGACCTACAAAGATCTGGATAAAACCTGCGAAGGCATGGCGAAAATTTCTCTGCGTGATGCTGACGCGTACCGTCGTTTCGTGGAACTGGGCCAAAGCATGCTGCCAATGATCATGCCCGGCATGTATAAGCCTCAGCCTCCTCTGGGCGCGCTGATGGCAATGCTGGACAGCAGCGAAGAAGGCCGCGTGATGATGGACATGATGCAACGCAGCAGCATGGATATCATCAACACCTGGTTTACCCACGACAAAATCAAAATGCACATTGCCCGTGCGGTGTCTGAGAACCTGCAGTTGCCTGATGAGCTCGGCACTGGCATGGGGACGGTGATGTTTACGGCGCTTATGCACACCTACGGTGTGGCACAACCCTGGGGCGGCTCCGGTAAGCTCTCTGAATCTATGGTCCGGGCCATTGAAGCCAGCGGCGGTGAAATTCGTTATAACAGCGAAATCAGGCGCATCCTGGTGTCAGGGGGTAAAGCCAAAGGCGTTGAACTGACCACCGGCGAGAAAATCATGGCCCGTGATGCCATTATTGGATCTATGCATCCCCACAAAATCCGCCAGTTTGTTGATGGCGTGTCTGAACCTGTACTCAAGCGTGCTGAAAATGCCAGTCTGGCTGCATTCAGTTTGTTTGTTTCTCACTACGATCTTCGCGAACCCGTGCAATTCCGGACCGCAGAAAAAGACGTGGAAAAAGCCATCATGCTTACCCTTTGTCAGCATGAATCCATGGCGGATATGCAGCGTGACTTCGATGCCCTGAAGCGGGGTGAACTCACCGACATGATGTTCTCTGCCGGTAATGATGAATCGAAAACCGATCCTACCCGTGTGCCCAAAGGGACCGGTATGTGGCACAGCACAGGTTTTGCGCCGTTCAACCTGCTTGAAGGTGGCAGCAGCCGCTGGGATGACATTCGTGAAGCTTACGGTGAAGAGCGCCAGAAGCAACAGGGTAAGTTTGTGTCGAACCTGAACAGCGACAATATCATCGCTCATAAATTCTATACGCCACTGGACCTGGAGCGTAATTCTCCGAACTCCATGGTGGAAGGTGATGTGCACGGGGTTGCACCGTATTTCTATCAAAGTGTGGGGCACCGACCTACGCCGGATCTCGGTCAGTTTAAGGTGCCGGGTATCGATTCACTGTATCTGGTGGGTCCGTCAATGCCGCCTGCCGGTGGTGTGGTGGGTGCGGGTCGCGCCGCTGCCATGGTGATGTTTGAAGATCTGGGTATGGATTTCGACAGCACGTTCCAGACCGGCGAAAGTAAATCCAAAAATACCATGAAGGCCAGAACACAGGCGCCGGATGACGGTGCAGTGAGACTGTTCGACGAAAACGATGCTGAACTGATGACGGTAGACAGCATTGATACACAAGATGATGAGCTGGTGGTACGGGGCAAAACCTTCGGCACCATGCCACTGACTGCCCGTCTGGGGCCCGGAGACTTACGCAGAGCCACGAAGATGGCGCTGTCTCCGGCGAATTTTATGACAATCGTAAAAATGCTGTTCAGCAAAGACTAAACAATAACAACTCTACTACGGAAAGGCTCCGGGAGGACGCAACATGGTTACCAGAAAGGCAGGTACGATACAGGGAATTATTCTGATACTTCCTATTACACTCACAGTGATGGGGGCCGTGTTGTTAGCGCCAATCATGCCATTGCTTATGCAGGCCTTCGGGCATATTGAACATGCAGATTACCTGGTGCCTATTCTTATCTCGATTCCGGCTTTATGTATTGCACTCGGTGCACCGCTGGCGGGCTGGGTGGCAGACAAAGTGGGACGCAGAAAGCTGCTTATCTGGGCAATTGGCTTATATTCCGTATGCGGTGTATTGCCTTTGTTTATCACCACCTATCCGCCATTGTTATTGTCACGTATTGGTGTGGGTCTGTGTGAAGCGATCATTATTACCTGTAGTACAACCCTTATCGGTGACTACTTTTCCGGTGCACAGCGGGACAAATGGTTAGGCAGTCAGGCGGCACTGGCGTCACTGACGGCGATGTTACTGTTTCCTGTTGCGGGATGGTTGGGGCAGCAGTACGGCTGGCAGGGACCATTCGCCATCTACGGTTTAGCGTTCCTGTTTATGATCGGCGTGATTGTATTTACCTGGGATGTGACTAAGCAGGAAGCGGCAGAGACCGAAGTCGCGGCAAGGCCGGCACAGGCAGACATGCCAGGAGCGCAGTTCCCCTGGGCACACATGGTTAAAGTCTGTTTCTTTACGCTGGTGGGCGGTGTGATGTTCTACATCCTTCAGTTCCAGTTAAGCAGCGCGCTGGCAACGTTTGATATTCAGGATACCGGCCAGGCTGGTCTGATGCTGGCTGTTGCAAGTATTGGTGTACCGGCCGGTGCAATTGCTTACCGCTACATTCACAAACTGCTCAATACACAAAAACTCATTCTGCTGGAGTTTGCGATTCTGGCGCTTGGCTTCTTTGGTATGTCGCAGGCCGATACACCGCTAATGCTCATTGTCACCGGATTTATCAATCAGTTCGGTGCCGGTATGGTGCTGCCCACCATGCTGACCTGGGCGGTATCTCCTCTGGTATTCAGTTTCCGCGGCCGGGGTACGGGGATCTGGCAATCAACGTTCGCTGTTGGTCAGTTTGTGTCTACCGTCAGCTTCTCCTTTGTGTTGCAGCAGGTGGGTGGTAATAACTTCCAGGGTGCATTTATGGTGTTCTCTGTGGTGGCGGCTGCCATGTGTGTAATGACACTGCTACTGATAAAGCCTGCACGTCCGGTGAATACGGCGATGGCGCTTTAAATCAGTCGTCAGCGGCTCTTTAAAGAGCCGCTCACTGAGAAGACTAAAAACCCCGCTACAGACCTTCTGTAGCGGGGTTTTTTAATTAGCTTCTGAATCGATGGATATGATGACGGTACGACTACACCTTATTTCCGGCAGGTAACAGCTAACAATCTGAGACCAGTGTTCCCCCGTCAACCACTATATCTTGACCTGTTGTAAAGCCACCGGCTGCACTGGCCAGATAAAGTGCCGTAGCGGCAATTTCATCTGTTGTGCCAAGGCGGTTAAGGGGTGTTTGCTGCATACGTTTCGTCATAAACGCAGCGTCTGCCTGCAGGTGTTTCGATAACGGCGTATCGATAAGACCCGGGCAAATACAATTGGCGGTTATGCCATATTTACCTTGTTGTACCGCGTAATTGCGGGCGAGTTGAGACAGCCCTGCTTTCGTGACCGAATACAGCCCTAAGGCCGATGTGCCACGTTTGCCTGCAATGCTGCCCACGTAAATTAGCCGTCCGCCACCCCGCTGCTGCATGCCTTTAACTGCGGCAGCAGACAGTAACTGGGCTGACAGCAGATTAATTCTCATGGTACGCAACCAGTCGGCCTCAGCGCAGTCGTCCATGCTTCCCACATGACCTTCAATGCCTGCGGTGTGAATAACAATGTCTACCGGCGCATTCTGAATATGCTGAATGAGCGCATCAGCACCGCCTTCAGCACTGAAGTCTGCTGGTATGTAAACTGTGCCGGGCGGTGTGTCAGGGAAACTGTTCTCACGGTCTGCCAGAATCAGTTTTGCACCTGCCTCACGAAAAAGGCTGACAATAGCGCTACCTATTCCGCCCAGTGCGCCGGTTACTACTACACGCTTATTTTCAACGCTGAACAAAGAGGTGATACCGGATGTCATGGTTTTACCATGACATGTTCAATTTTACCGAACAGACTCTGACCAAGATGATTTTTCACATCAAATGTCAGAGATTCGCCATACTTCAGAAATCCGGTTTTCACTTCACCAAATTCCAGAATGTCCAGTGCACGTCGCTCTGCCAGACAGGCCGATCCGGTTTCTTTCCAGTTTTTACTGGATACCGTGCCTGAACCTAAAATCATACCGGCTTTGATGTTGCGGTTGTACGTGATGTGCTGAAGGATTTGCCCGAAAGAAAAGTCCATCTCGCCGCCATTTGGGTGACCAAACCATTCTCCGTTCCGGCTCACTTCCATGTTCAGGTGCATACGTCCGTCTTTCCAGGCATCTCCAAGTTCATCCGGGGTAACCGCCACCGGTGCAAACACCGTCGCCGGCTTTGCCAGTATAAAGCCAAAGCCCATTTGTAATTCACGGAACAGATGCTTACGCATGCTCATGTCATTTAAAATGGTAATCAGCTTTACTTTGTCCAGCGCTTCAGAGGCTGACGCCCCCATTGGAATATCGCCGGTGATCACTGCAAATTCCCCTTCAAAATCGGCATTATCTTCTTCAGAAGGGAATGCATAATCTTCATGGGGCCCCATAAAGTCATCGCTCTGACGCTGAATAAGAATAGGGATGTTTGGATCTTTCTTCACATCCAGGTCGAAGGCCTTTTCCATAATGTTGCCATGGTTTAAAAATGCCGAAGCATCAATGAACTGGTGGCAGCGGGGCAGGGGCGCCATAGCCTCCTGAGGATTAAACGCGAATGCGCCTGAAACCGCATTATCATTAAGCTTGTCGTAAACGGCGGTGAGATCAGCAAGCACCGCGTCCCAGTTTTCCAGTGCCAGCTGCATGGTTTTAGCAATATGGGAAACGTCTGCTGCCCGGGTTAAATCACGGGATACCACTACAAGGGTTCCGTCTCGGGTCCCGTTTTTCAGTGTTGCCAGTTTCATTGCGCTCTCCTTAAAAGTTAACGCCGCCGTCGCAGTTGATGGTTTGCCCGGTAACAAAGCCGCATTCTTCCGATGTCAGGAACAATAATGCGCCGGTTAAATCCTGAGGCTCTTCGGTTTGCTTAATCAGTTGCAGGTTATTTTTTACGTTATCGAATAACTGCGGGGGTAAGTTTTTTGCCGATTCCGGCGTACGGGTAAGTCCGGGGGAAAGGGCATTGACTCTGACACCGGAAGAACTGAATTCCGCTGCCAGTGCACGGGTGAGACCAATACCCGCCATTTTGGTTGTTACATACGCTGAAAACCCGGGCATAGCCGTGCCGGTGGTGCTGGAAGCAATCTGAACGATGCGTCCGTAGCCCCGTTCAGCCATACCCATACCGAAGGTTTTGCCCAGAATGAATGCTGCTTCTACATTAATGGCTTCAAATTTTCGGAAGGTGGCTAAATCAAGTTCCGCCAGTGGTATTACCGGCATAAAAGCCGCGTTATTAACCAGAATGTCTACCTGACCGAATTCACTGAGTACGTTGTCAGCAAACTGCGAAACCTGTTCTGCGTCTGACAAATCAACAATTTCACTGTAAGCCCGCTGACCGGTGTCACGAATTTCTGCCACCACGCCGGATGCATCCTGAATGTCGGCTATGGCGATATCGCATCCCCGTGATGCCAGAGCGAGAGCGAATTCCCGCCCTAATGCACCGGCTGCGCCGGTAATTACTGCTATTTTGCCTTGATGTCCCGGCATATTTTTTCTCCGCAATGAGTTGTGAAGAAAGTGTAACAGCGGGGCTTTTCAGGGAATATTTGATTTGGTAAACAGCGACTATCTGTTTTACCGATAGTCGCTGTGAAGCTTGTATTGTGGTCAGCCGAAGGTTTGACGGGCTGTGGTGATGATTTGCTCACGCAACCATACCAGTGCCGGGTCATGATCACGGTATTTGTGCCACTGCAGTGCCCAGGCGATTTCCGGCAGCGGTTTAGGGAGCGGCACAATTTTTATCGGGATGAGTTTTTGCCAATGCCCGGCGAGATGCTGGTAAACCGTGGCAATTCTGCCGGTGCCCGGCAAAAATTGGGGAATGGCGTTAAAAGTCGAAGTAATAATTTCCACATTAGGTTCAACCCGCCACTGATCTTTCATCAGTACCTGGTCCTGGCTGGTTACCCGGCTGGTACCGAATTTTACTGTAACGTGCCCGAGGTTAAGAAACTCATCCATGGTCATGTTGCCATGCACTGCATCGTTCTGTGCGCAGGCAATGCTGACAAATTTCTCAGAAAACAGTTCTACTGAAGGGTGATGATCAACCTTTACCGATGTGGGCATGATCATAAAATCCACTTCTGCACGGTCGAGCATTTCCCCGGGTTTATTGGTAGGGATGAAAAATTCAAACTGGATCCCCGGCGCCAGGGTGTTGATATGCTTAGCGACTGCTGTGAGTAACACTGTGCTGCTGTAATCGCCGGCCAGAAATTTAAATTTCCGGTTACAGGTAAACGGGTCGAATTCAATGCCCCGTTCTACCGTCGCCTGAATTTGCAACAGGATATTGTGAACCGGTTCGGCCAGGCTTTCTCCCAGCGGGGTAGGCTGCATTTTCGCACCCACCCGCACCAGTAAATCGTCATTGAAGAATTCCCGCAACCGCGCCAGTGCACCGCTGGTGGCAGGCTGACTCAAACAAATACGTTCAGCTGCCAGCGTAATACTGCGTTCGGTCAGCAAGGCATCCAGTGCCACCAGTAAATTGAGGTCGAGTCTGTTTAAACGCATGAGAAAACCTGCATGAAAGCCCTAAAGCATTAGTATCATTTTTTAACTATATGATTACAACAAAGAAAACATTATTTTACTTAAGGCTTTCGTATTACTAATAAGCAGGTGTTAAATTGGCGCCATTAATGCGCTCATGGTCAACGCCATAACCTGAATATGCTCTACTTTTGAACCACCGGTTTGCTCAATTTCACCTAAGCGTTTTGAGTTAGTCACTATCATGCTGCAACGGGGCCAGCGGCGATTCTCAAAGCGGGTGAAGATCTCTTCTACCTTGCCACCTGATGCAATTTCATCGGCTATCACCACTGCATCTTCATGGCCCATACCCGCGCCTGATGCCAGATGGGGTGTTGTCGCATGCACTGCATCCCCCATCAGCAATATGCGGCCTTTAAACCAGGAGCGGGGCATGATCATCCCTTCCAGCGGGCGTGCCAGAATACTGGATGACTCAGAGAGTTCTGCTTTTACTGCTTCAATCACCGGTGCAGTAAAAGGCGCAATCAAGTTCTGGAGGTAAGGCAGTAGCTCATCATCGGGGATTCGGGATTTTTTTGGCCGTTGTTCGGTATAGTTCAGGTACATGTGGGTGGATGACACCGGGGTAAACCCTAATTTACCGTTGCTTCCGTAAAACAATGCCGGACGTTCAAGGCCATGACGCTCCACCACCGCGCGCCATACCACCTGACCGGTATATTGAGGCACCGGTGCACCGGCAAAATACTGTTCACGGGTTTTAGAAAATACACCATCTGCGGCCAGTACCATGTCAAACACATGCTCAGAGCCATCTGTCAGAAGTGCTTTCATGCCGTCTTCCTGCTCTGTCAGTGTTTCGTAGGTGCAGCCAAGATGAACATGTACGCCGCTTTGCTGCACTTTTTCAGCCAGAATGCCGGCAAGTACCGGGCGCATGATGCCGCCACCGCCGGTAATACTTGAGCCGGGCACCGCAGGGGTAACAATTTGACGCAGGAATGTACCGTCTGCGGTGAGCATGTCGACGTTCTGGCAAATAGCACCGTGGCGGCGGAATTCGTCAATCAGGCCAATCTGCTCTATGGCTCGCAGCGACGGACCGCTAACGGTGATACCGGCACCGTCTGTTTTCCATTTTTCATCCAGCTCAACAAGGTGTACTTCTATTCCCTGTTTACTTAGCAGAATGGCTGTAGACATTCCGGTGAAGCCGCCACCGACAATTAGCACTTTATTTACTGATGATGTCATGTTCATGCTCTTTTTGTTTCTGAGTCCGGGTACCAGACCAGATCCCCGTGACTGTTTATTTCTACCTGTACCGGCGTTAAGTGACTCCCTTTACAGGGGCCGGAAATACATAAACCGGTGTTGCGTTCGAACAGTGCGCCGTGTGAGCCGCATTTAATGAACTGGCCAGACCCGTCCAGAAAAGCATCTTTTTTCCAGGCCATGGACGCATGTTCGTAGCCCTTGTGCGGACAACTGTTACGAAAAGCAGCAATACTGCTCTGGCCGGTTCTCACTACAAAAATAGACGCTGCCTGCTGTGCGCCGGTGCTGAAGCCCTTACTGGTATTCAGCGGAATATCGTCCAGCGCACACAGGGTGATGCCATCAGTGCGGATCGCCACCGGGCATCCATTTTTTCACCAGAGTGAAATTGAAAATTTGCGAGGCGTCTGCGCTGGCCATGGCTTCCCGTGGCATCCAGCTGTCATCATGCAGATCCATGTCTGCATCGTATTCAACGTGCACACCCATGGGGCTGTTGAAGTACCAGAAGTAGTTTGAACCGAAGATATGCCGGCCCGGACCCCAGAAGGTTTCGTAGCCTTTATCCTGAAAACGCTTACCCGCCAATAGCAGCTCGTTTGGCCCGGCCAGGTGGAAAGTAAAATGCTCACAACCCTGCATATGCGGCGGGGTATCAATGAGAAACAGGGAGTGGTGATCAAGAGTGCCCTGCGGGCGCAGAAACGGCCCCAACTGGGTGAAACGATCGGCAACCCGGAACCTGAGTCTGTCGATGTAGAACGACTCAGCCTCTTTAATATTCGGGACAAAATAGACGACGTGGGACAAGCTGGCAGGAATGATAACGTAGCTGTCATCTGCGCCGGGTTCATTCACCGGACGCTGTGGTGCGAAACCCGGAGAATTAATATGCTCATTTTTACCGGTAAACGCCCTACGGCAGGTGATTTGAAACTTCAGTGCAAAACCGCTGTTGTCCAAGGTCGTCAAGCTACCGTCGTCACCCGTGATTACTTCACGGTCAGTGCTCAGTTCCGCCCTGATGGCATCAAGCGTGGCCTGGTTATCTACGCCATACACGGTTTGTCTCAGCATTGATGCAGTAGGTAAGGGGGCTGGCAAAGTTTCATTATCTTTGTGCCTGATGATAACAGCGGTGCCATCCTGTCCTTCGAAGCGGCCACCTTCATCAGATACTTCCACAGGAACAAGACCGTAATCGGTGAGGTACTGGCAACAAGCCTGTACGTCGTCAACACCGAATACCAGTTCGTCTAAACCAATAATATTCATGGTAAATCCATCATTTCTTAAACTTAAAAGCAGTGTAGAGAGATGGGGGGCGGGTTTGAAATCGCTTGATTGGATGAAGGTTATTTACAACTCAGATACAGGATAGAAACAATTGACGGACAGATGGAACAAGCACACCGGAGAGGATCCCGGTGTGCTTTTTGGTGTTCAGCTTTAAAAACGTGTTACTTCATTTTCTCAAATTGTGCTGCGCACCAATCGGCAATGTAATCCCGCATGCCGGTACCGTTGTCGGCGCCACAGTGTTCAATTTCAAAGTCTTTTTTTGTGAATACACGGATATGGCGGTGTGCACTGTTTACTGCCTGTTCATATGAACGATAGGCATTGCTTACCGGAATCTGGCGGTCGCCTTCACCGTGGGTAACCAGAAACGGCATCTTCATTTTTTCGATTTGACCATCCAGTGTCACATTAGGCATATAAGCCATAAAGTCATCGAGGTTTTCCTTTCCCCATACCCACAGAACGTGATCCCAATAATGTGGCACAGGGTTTTCACCTTCACGCTCCATGCGTTCCTTTTGTCTCTGGCCCCAAACATGGTTAGCACCCATCACTGCGCACAGCGCAAAACGGGGTTCATTTGCAGCTGCACGTGGCGCGTAATAACCACCCAGTGACAGTCCGAAAATGCCAATCCGGCTGGCATCCACATCATCACGGGATGCAAGATAGTCAAATGCCGGTGTTGCCCATTTTTCTGTATCGTACACCGCAGTCAGACCGCGTTTACGCAGTGCTTCTCCGGTACCGGGCTGATCCACAAACAAAGTGTACATGCCCCGGTCCAGGTTAGATTTACCATGACCCGCCATGTTTACCTGTTCTTTCATTGAGTCCAGGCCATTGACTGAAACCAGCGCCGGACGCTTAATGCCACTGCCGTCGTGAACAAAAATGGCGGGATAAGATGTGCCTTCGTAAGGAATATCCACAAAATCCACATGCAAACCGCTGCACTCTACGTGTTTACGGTACAGCGCCAGTCCTTTGTCGTAAGCTTCCCAACGGGGAGCATAATCTCTGGATTGCATGCGTTCGGCAGACAAATAGTAACCGGATGCGCGGGCGTACTTTGTGCCGGCAGACAACAAATAGCCTTCTTCTTCATCTTTGCGGGCGTTCTCTTCGACCTGCTTTGCCACAGCAATCCAGCTGTCAAAAAGCAATTCAGTACCGGCATCTTCGCCATTAGCCGCTGCCTCCAGAATAGGCCGGCAAGCTTCATCCACTTCACCGTGATTGCCGCCGCATACGAGCGCCAGATTAACTTGCAGATTCCAGACGTAATTGCCCTTGAACGGTTCGAACATAACGGACTCCTGATACGGACAGACAAAGCCTGCCCTGATTTTTGAAAAATAAATTTATCCGTTCATCTTTGCCCATCATCGAAGAAGCTTTCAACGAAATCCGCATCGTTTATCCGGAATGACCCTATCGCCCCGGCGAATACTCAAGGTAATGGCAGTGTAGTGAAGAAAGTGGAGTAACGGTGTCAGAGAAAAATAAATAAGGGTACAGATAGTTTGTTACCTGTAAATGACTATCGATATCATTTGTTAAGCGCCTTTACAAAATGCTTGCATTCAAACGCATGTTTAATATATAACCTACCTGTTACATTAAATTAACTTTTTAAGCGTTTAATGCAACAAAAAGGGCGATGAAGAGAGAAATAGCCCGATACGCGAAATGTGTGATGGGGTCTGAGAGCCAAAGCGTGAAACCATAATGACATCGATATCACGGGGCGCTCAGTAAGGGACATGCATTTCATTTGTGTCACAAAAACTCAATTGGAAACCAAATAATGTTTAAAAAATCAAAACTGTCATGCGCGGTGGCAGGTACTCTAAGCGTTGTGGTTGCGTCACAGGCCTTTGCTCAGCAAGCGCCTGAAGAAATGGAACAGATTGAAGTCCGTGGTGTTAGGGGATCACTGTCTCAATCTATGAACGTGAAGCGTCAGTCATCAGGTGTTGTTGATGCCATTTCGGCAGAAGACATGGGTAAATTCCCTGATACTAACCTGGCAGAATCACTTCAACGGATTACCGGTGTATCAATTAACCGTGTAAACGGTGAAGGTTCTGAAGTTACCGTGCGTGGTTTTGGTGGTAACTTCAACTTAATCACGTTAAACGGCCGTCAGATGCCGGCTGCAAACGTAGCATCAATTACCGGTAACTCAGATGACCAGGGGGCTTCCGGCTCTACCCGTTCATTCGACTTCTCTAACCTTGCCTCTGAAGGTGTAAGCGGTATTGAAGTATACAAAACCGGCCGTGCAGCAGTACCGTCAGGTGGTATCGGTGCAACAATTAATATTAATACCATAAAGCCGCTGGCTCAGGGTGAAAACCGCATGTCTTTCGGAGCTAAGGCAATGAAAGACGAAAGTGGTGACGGCGTAACGCCGGAACTGAGTGGTATGGGTAACTGGTCTAACGACGACAACACCCTGGGTGTAGCAGTATTTGGTTCTTATCAGGAACGTAATTCCGGTAGCCGCGTGATGAACGTGTCTCAGTATCAGCTGTTTAACTGGGATTCTACTTCTCCGGGTACCTTTGGTCTGGTCGACGGTGCAACTGTTACCAATCCGCCGGAAGAAGGTCAGCTGGTGGCGATGCCGCCTAACGTAGGTTACGGTGTTAACGAAGACAGCCGTGAGCGTTTAAACGGTATGGTTACGTTGCAATACGCACCGTCAGATACTTTAACCATTACTGCTGATGCGACTTATGCAAGCAACACCATGGAATCCACCTCTATCACTGATGGTGTCTGGTTTGCCCGTCAGTTTACTGACATGGAATTCGATGGTAACCCCATTGTTGCGACACCTATCCGTTTCAGTGAAGACATCGACGGCGGTAAAGACTTCTTCTTCCAGAACCTGGCGCTGGCCGCGAAAGATGAAATGCACTCGTTCGGCTTAAATGCGAACTGGTGGGTGTCTGATGAACTGAACCTGCGTTTTGACGTGGCGTCATCAGAAGCTACAAGTGGAGGTGACGGTCCTTCCGGTAAAAACGTTGTACGTATGAACGTTGCCGGTGCAACTGCTGGCTGGCAGACGGTTGATATGTCTTCAGGCTTCCCGCAAGTGAGCATCGTGGTAGACGATTCAATTAAGGGTAATAATAACGGTATTTTCGATATGCCGGACGTAGGTCCGCAGGTTGCCCGTGCTATCGAATCTAACCAGAAGCAAACTGTTGATCAGGTCCGCTTTGACGGTACCTGGGATCAGGGCGCAGACGTGAAAATCGATTTCGGTGTAGGTTATATCTCTACTGAGATGAACCAGAACCGTTTTGAGACCGAAGCGCAGCTTGGTGGTTGGGGTGTCGCTGATGTAGGTAATATTCCTGAAGGTCTGCTGGAAATCACCTGTACTGCCTGTGCGTTTGAAGATACCAATATCACTGGCGTTGCTGGTGCTGACGCCATGGCTGTTCCGGCCGGTTCAACGACTATTCCGTTAGGTAGCGTGTCGTTCAAGGGGAATGCGGTAGAGCTGGTTAACACCATCGCGCCTATGTACGGTTACACTCTGGATACGTTTAATGCGATTTCTTCTGCTGATAACACAGTGAAAGAAGACATTCTGTCTTTATACGGTATGGCGTCAATGGACGGCGAACTGGGTGGTTTCGAGACTAACCTGGTAGTCGGTGCACGCTATGAGAAAACAGACGTAGAGTCGATTTCTTTACAAACCGTTCCACTGCAAATCAACTGGGTATCAGACAACGACTTCCGTATGGTACTGGGTGACGAAACGCAGGCACTGTCGCAGAAACACTCTTATGAAGCGTTCCTGCCGAATATCGACTTCTCGATTAACCTGACTGACGATTTGAAGGCCCGAGCTTCTTACAGCATGACGCTGGCCCGTCCGGCCTATAACCAGATGTACACTGCAACCACAGTGGGTGCGCCGGGTCGTCCTACCTATTTAGGTGGTCAGGGTTCCGGTAGCCGTGGTAACGCCGCGCTGGATCCGCTCGAATCCAATAACTTCGACCTGTCTTTAGAGTATTACTACGGTGATGCGTCTATGGTGTCTGTCGGTTACTACCGTAAAGACGTAGACAACTTCGTTGGTACACAGCAGGTTTCTCAAGGTCTGTTCGGTTTGCTTGACCCTACTTCCGGTGCAGCCGGTACAGTGTCTGCTGAAGCGATTGCTGAACTGGAAGCCCGTGGTGTAGAAGTGACAGAGCGTAACTTCTTTACCATGACAGCACTGTTAACCAACCCGGATAACTTCCCGGGTGGTGCTGATGAGTTCGAAGAAGGTCAGGCATTCGCTGATGCAGTATTTGCTTCAAACAACGTTGAGCCGCAAGCCGGTGACCCTGAAATGCAGTTTGAGGTGACTCAACCTGTGAACAACCAGAGTGCACGTATCTCCGGTTACGAGTTCGCATGGCAGCATTTCTTCGGCGACAGCGGCTTTGGTTACCAGGCTAACTTCACCATCGTAGACGGTGATATTGGTTACGATGTAGGTGCGAGCCCTGCTATCGAGCAGTTCGCTCTGGAAGGCTTAAGTGACAGTGCTAACCTCGTATTAATTTACGAGAAGAATGGCCTGTCTACCCGTATCGCTTACAACTGGCGTGATGCGTTCCTGGCAGAAGTTAACCGTTCTGTATCGTCACAGCGTAACCCGCTGTTCATTGATGAATACAAGCAGTTAGATTTGAACGTCAGCTACGACTTCACTGATGACTTCACCATGAGCCTTGATGTCATTAACTTACTGGAAGAAGGTCAGCGTCAGTATGGCCGTACACAAAACAACACGTTCTTTGTTCAGGAACTGGACAGACGTTTTGTACTGAGTGCCCGTTATAGCTTCTGATTGAAGTTATAACAACCGTTGAAACCGCACCTGATAGTTGAGCAGGTGCGGTTTTTTTATGTTTGCCGTAAATAAAACGGAAATAAAAAAGCGCCGTTCCCACGCAAAAAGAACGACGCTGAGTAGTGCTCAGAAATGAGGATCAGTACTGACTGATGATGTGGCGGCACATCTTGTGATGTTTTTCCACCATATCAAATGCGCTGACTTCATCAGCATCCCAGAATGCGTGACCTTCCCATTCACTGGACATGGAAATTTCACGGTCTGCCTGTGTAAACACTTTCAGGATAGCCGCGTAATCAATAGACGGAGAGTCAGTGTTGTCTTCGTTAACTTCATAGAACTTACCGTGAATATGTACTGTGCGGTCCAGCAGTTCTTTCCAGTCTTCCGGCTTTTGACGGCCGAACATGGTGAAAATTAATCGAGCCTGGGCAACAGGCAATTCTGGTTCACCGGCTGCCTTCGCAGTTTCGGCAAATGCCATGTAACGTTCAATTGGCGTGCCTTCTGCCTTCCAGTGCGCTGTTAACGAGGCAACACCTGCGTCTGACAGACCGGCCATTTTAAGCTTATCAATCATGCCCGGCGCAATAGCACGCATACTTGAACTAAAATCAGGGACAAAGCCCAGGTATTCAGAATCGATGCGTTCATAGACTTCACGGGTAGCCATCACCTTTGGCGTATTCGGACCTTCAGGTGCGTGAATTTCCATACCCAGTTTTACGTTGGCTTTACGGGCGATTGGCTCCAGCTTTTCCAGTACCTCAGGGGTCAGACCTATCTGAATACGCATAACCGGAAAGCCCATTTCACCGGCAAGCTCAATTTGCGGGCGCATAAACTCTACGCTTTGCTCGGTATCCATCCACGCTTTCGGATGTGTAGCGATATCAGCATTACCTGCTAATGAAGTAAGCTGAAGTTCATTTCGCTCAACGGCATTTAAGAAATCGCTGATGTCCTTCTTATCGACTTTGCCGGGAAAACCACGCAGGCTCTGAAAACCAATCATCTCAAGGCCCGGTCCCAATTTACGCTTGCCGACCTCATCGATGAGCGAGGGCAGGGTGTACTGGCCGGATAACCATTCATTGGTCATCGAATATATTGTTACGCCAAGCTGAATACTCATTGTACGGCTACCTCTTTCTCGACATCTGTGCGTTGTACCAGTGGGAAGTTAGGGCCGATGATGATGTAAGGAATGCGGGTGGCCAGAGAAACCGCCAGCTTCGTTGTTTCGCCGGCATTCACCGGAGATGCATCCGGCACTTGAAACGTCAGCGCATCCTGCACAAACCACCAGTCTTCTGTGCGGTCTGCCAGCGCACTGAGAGGCAACAGTTCACCCTCCCACTTCAATTTCACATCTTCACTGGTAAAAGATTTGTCGCCCAGTGTGATAGTAATGCTTTCAATACAAGACAAAGGTAATGAACGATACCAGGCAATGTGCACCGCAACGTCATAACCCTCTGATGTGCGTGAAACGGCATCGTCCCGGATCACGTTAGCTTCGAGTGTCATAATGAATCTCCAGATAATGTGTCAATCAATATTGGAATTTGTATTCCAAATTGTCAATCATGTTTTTAACAAAATTGTTTCATATAATCGTTTTTAAGGTGGCTTCTCAGAGATTTTTGTAAAAATAAAGATCTTTTTTTATCTTTTTTAGGCCTCTTTAAGGTTGTGATTGTTATGTTTTAGAATTAAAGTTCTATAAAAATTGTGAGGTGCAATCATGAACACAACAAAAGAATTTGATGCCATTGTGGTGGGCTCCGGTGCGACCGGTGGTATTGCCGCGAAAGAGTTGACTGAAAAAGGTCTGGAAGTCTTGTTGCTGGAAGCCGGCCCTGCTCTGGACGAAGCCATTTTCAACCGACCGCCACTGAAGCGTCCTGTGAACGTATGGGACCGCATGAAAGCCGGTGTGTCAGGTCAGCACAATCAGGCGCGGTGTTCATGGTATTCACCGGACAAAAAAGAATTATTCGTAAACGATTTTCAAAATCCCTATACCACCAGTGGTGATGATTTTTTGTGGATCCGTGGCCGCCAGGTTGGCGGACGTTTCCAGTCATGGGGCCGTGTTGCGGTGCGGATGTCTGATTACGATTTCAAAGCCGCTTCTCACGACGGATTCGGCGAAGACTGGCCAATCGAATACAACGATCTCGTACCTTACTATGAGTCTGTGGAAAAAAGCCTCGGCGTTATTGGCCGCAAAGAAGGGTTGGATAACCTGCCGGACGGCGAATTTATCCGCGAAGCAGGACTCAGCTCATTTGAAGAAAAATTCAAAAATACCATTCAGAATAAGTGGGAAGACCGCAAGCTCACGCCGTGGCGCTATGTGCAGTCATCGGCAACCTTGCCGGATGATACCGGCAGTAAGCATATTACCTCGCCAATCGCTGCGGCACTGGCAACAGGCAAACTAACATTACGTGATAACGCCGTTGTCAGCCAGATTGAAACCGACTCATCAACGGGTCTTGCTACAGGTGTGACGTTCGTTGTCCGCGAGTCAAAACAGAAATACACCGTAAAAGCCAATGTGGTTATGCTGTGTGCGTCAACTATCGAAAGTGTGCGTCTGTTGCTGAACTCTGCCAATGCGGCGAATCCAGATGGATTAGCAAATGGCTCCGGTGTGCTGGGCCAGTATTTTATGGATCAGACCAACGGCGTGGTGTTTGGTAGCATTCCGGGTCACACCGGCTTTGAACTGGTAGACGGCAAGCATCCCGGCGATAACCACGGTGGTTTCTACATTCCCCGCTTCCAGAATCTGTCTGCTGATGACAATCGTTACGATTTCATCCGCGGTTTCAACATTCAGGGCATGATTGGCCGTATTCCGGTGCCGGATACCATCCCGACGCTGTTCGGTTTAACGGTGCAGGGCGAAATGCTGCCCCGTCAGTCTAACTGCATCACAGTAAACCGGAGCAAGAAAGATGCCTGGGGAATTCCGGTTGCCAACATTCATATTCAGTTGTCTGACAACGAAAGAAAGATGGCGGCAAAACAGATGCAGACCATTCTGGAAATGGTAAAAGAGATGGGCTGGAATGTGGAAATTGCTGCCAGCTTACTGGATATCCATAATAAGGACTCTCTGATGCCAACGGCGAACTGGTTTGAACGCATGATGTTCCGCCAGTCTTACAAGCGCAGTCTGGGTCTCGGCTCTGCTATACACGAATGTGGCGGCGCTAAAATGGGCGCAACAGCGGAAACGTCGGTCCTTAACAAGCATAATCAGTGCTGGCAAATTCCAAACCTGTTTGTCACCGATGCCAGCAGTTTCGTCACTAATGGCGCTTGTGGCCCGACGCTGACGTCAATGGCCCTGACCGCCCGGGCGGCAGAGTTTATTGCCGGCAACTATGAAGGCAAGCCATTGACCACCCAAGCGGTGTAAACAGCGAGTATGACCGTGAAAAATACCTCATCAGGGGCAATGATCTTTGTTTACTGTTCATTGTTCCTTGATGCCATGGGGCACGGCCTGCTTGCGCCGATCATCCCTACGCTCATCGGCGAGCTGGCAGGCGTTAATGTCTCTGAAGCTGCTGTATACGGCGGCGCAATTGTTGCGCTGTTTGCCACAGTACAATTCTTCGCAACGCCATTACTCGGCAATCTGAGTGATGCCATTGGTCGCAGGCCGGTGCTGGTCACATCAATTTTCGCATTCGGCATTAACTACATGCTGATGGCATTTTCCCCGTCCCTTGCCTGGCTCTTTGTGGCTCAGGGTTTTGCCGGTCTGTTTGGTGCAACACCCGCTGTTGCTGCTGCCTTTATTGCTGACAGGTATGAAGCCGGAGAACGGGCGAAAAGGTTTGGTACCCTTGGCGCGGCCTACGGTCTCGGGTTTATGTTCGGGCCGACACTCAGTGGCGTGCTGGCCGAATGGGGACACAGAGTGCCTATCTGGGTTGCCGCCGGATTGATTCTGACCAATGCGGTGGTGGGGCTGTTTGTTTTCAAAGAATCTTTACCCGAATCAGCACGTAAGCCTTTCCGGCTGGCCGGTGCCAGTCCATGGGGAGTATTTAAGCAGGTCAGCGTGAATAAGGCTGTGCCTAAATTGTTGCTCGTGGTGCTGTTGTTACATATTGCACTGAATACAGTGCCCGTCGTGTGGCCGTATTTTACGACCTGGCAGTTCAGTTGGACCGCCAGAGAGATAGGTTTGTCTATGGGCTTCTATGGCATATGCAGCATTATTGCTCAGGGCATTCTTGTGGGTAAATTATCAGCCAGATTCGGTGACAAAGCTGTGGCGTTAATAGGTATGTCCGGCCTGGTGATCAGTTCGCTGGCATTTGCCTTCATCACCAGTCAGTGGTTCATCTTAATTTTTATCTTCCCAGGCGCCATGGGCTTCATGAGTAATGCCGGATTAATGAGCCAGCTGTCAGCCATGACCGATGCATCCACGCAGGGCGCAGCGCAGGGCGCTTTCTCTGCCACACGAAGTCTGGGAGCCATTATCTCACCGCTGGCGATTCCCCCGCTGTTTCATTTGTTTACCACTCCGGACAATACGTTACCGGTTTTCGCAGGGATCCCGTTTTTGTTAGCTGCGCTGTTGGCCTTACTGGCGATAATTGTCATGAAACGCAACGTCTGACCGGCGAAAAGCGCAGGCGATAATCACTCTTTACATTGTTTATTGAATGTTAATTCTAAAAATGTTTGAGGCCGGTTTTTTCGGCTTTATACACTTTTTTCGTTCCCGTCATGTTCCCGGTGATTCAATTAATTTCATTTTTAATCAGTGCTTTAATGTCACTACCCGTTATCTAAATAGTCAGTATTGATTAATTTAATGTTAACAATCTGTTGACATTATTCATCTAGATCTATTATTTTAGAATTGCAATTCACATTTCAAAAAGATTGGCTTGTGAATTGGGAGAGCGACACAGCCTTATAACAATAATAAGAGGCTTACCGTTCAGAACATGACATAACACTGACTGGTGGACACATGCCTTACATCACTTTAAAAAGATCAACACTGAATACTGCTATCTGCTGCGCTTTAGGTTTTCTGACAACGTCTGTTCTGGCACAGGAAACCGCTACAGACCAAACGAGTGAACCGAAAGGAAGTGATCTGGAGATCATTGAAGTAACTGCGCAGAACCGCGTTCAGTCGGTTAACGATGTACCGATTTCAATGAGCGTTGTCAGCGGCGAGCAGTTAAAAAATGCCGGCGTGACTGATATTCAGACACTGAACCGCATTGCACCGGATTTCGTTACCACAAACGATTCAATAGCCACCAAGGTATCCCTGCGTGGTATCTCTACGGAAAGTTCTGATGAGGCGCAGGATCAGTCGCTGACAGTCAGTATTGACGGCGAATACATAAACCGTCCCCGTGTGATGAATGCGGCGATGTTCGATGTGCAACGTGTTGAAGTACTGCGTGGACCGCAGGGTACGCTGTATGGCCGTAATGCGACTGGCGGTGCGGTAAATATCATTGCCAATAAACCGCAACTGGGCGAATTTACCGGCGAGGGCACAGTGGATGTGGGTAACTTCAATTCCCGTAAAATTAACGGTGCGGTAAACATTCCAATTGGCGATAACGCAGCGACCCGTATTGCTGTGACGTCTACGCAGCATGACGGATACCGTCAGCATGCCAATCAAAATACTGAATCCGGTGACCAGGATGTTCAGGCAGCCCGTGTGGGTTTCCAGTTTGAGCCTACGGATGAGTTTACGGTTTATCTGGCGTATGAAACCAGTTCACTTGATCAGCAGGTGCCATTCCTGGCGGCTTACGATTTGAACGCTTCCGGTCAGGCGGATGACGGTACCGGTAACTGTAATACATCAGCGGGCTGGTCGCTGGTAGGCGTGCAGGACGGGAATACCCTGTGTGCACCGTCAAATACCAATAACCTTTCTACCATCGATAAAGAGAACTTTGATGCCCCACGCACTGCGCCGTTCGCTTTCCACAAAGTAGACAGCGACGCATACCGCGCTAACCTGACTTACAATGCAGATGATTTCACGATTTCTTATCTGGCGGGCTACCGCGACAGTACGGTAGATGCGGACGAGGCGCTGAATCCGGGATACATTTTCTATCGAAACACCGACATTAAAACACTGAGTCACGAACTGCGTATCAGCGGTGGCGAAGGCAAATTCTTCTGGCAGGGTGGTGCGTTTTATTTCAATGAAACTCAGGACGTTCATTCAGCACTGCTGGCTTATATCGGTGCCTATCCTAACGGTCCTCAGGGTTACTGGGTAAACACTTTCTATCGCCCTGACGTGGAATCCGTATCGTCGGCTATATTCGGTCAGGTTGATGTGCCACTGAATGACGAGTTTACACTCATTGTTGGCGGCCGCTGGACTCACGACAGAAAAACAGCGTCGCAAACTAACTTACCCAGCGGTCTGACTTTTGAAGAGCAGCCTGTTATCCGCCCTATCGACACTACCGGTGGCGTAACTGCGGATCTGGCTTTCAACAACGATGAGTTTACCTGGGCGGTGGGCCTGAACTACGAGCCTGACGAAGACGCCATGTACTATGTAAAAGCCAGCAAAGGCTATAAAGCCGGTGGTTTCGACAGTACTAATAATGCTTACGACCCGGAAATCCTCTATGCCTATGAAGCCGGTGTAAAAAGTCAGCTGGATTCAGGCAATCTGAATGGCTCGGTTTTCTACTACGACTATTCAGACTTACAGGTTGCCGTGCTGCTGGACACCACAAAAGGCGGACAAACCTTCAATGCCGGTAAGGTACGGATTTGGGGTGGTGAGGTGTCGTACAACACCTGGCTGACAGACTCAGACCGTTTCACCGCATCAGCTAATTACCTGAACGCTGAATATACCGAGTTTGCGGCAGCCATTCCGGTACAGTGTCTGGGTGGCTGCGGTACGACAGCAGTGAGCAGTATTGACGGCGAACTCATCAGTCTGGCGGGTAATTCTCCGTCGCAGGCACCTGAATTCATCTTCACTTTAGGTTACGACCACTATTGGGAAGTTGACGGTGCATCAGTGGTCGCCAGCGTCTTTTCCCGCTGGAAAAGCGACTATTACATGACCGCGTTTAATAATAATGACGGTAAGCAGGACAGCTTCTCCCAAACCGACTTATCACTGAAATACATCAGTGAATCAGAGGACTGGGAAGTGATGGCATACGTCAGAAACATTGAAGACGAACAACCGCTGACATTTTACTCTTACACAGCGGCAGGACCGGATGATGTGCAGTTGTGGAGCTTTGGTGCACCACGTACTATGGGAGTTTCTGCGACATACCGTTTCTACTGATCCGACGGTAATTGAAACTGTGTGATCTTTGCCGCCCCTCGCCGGGCGGCTTAGTTATTTTTAGCGAAAAGTATTTTCAGGCAATAAAGGAATTCCACTATGCATTATCAGGGCGAGCAGTTTGAGGGAAAACATTTTGATGAAGACCTCGAAGCCGTAAAATTCGAAAATTGCCGGTTTATCGATTGTGACTTTACCCGTGCAAAATTATCAGGCGCAGAATTCTCCGGTTGTGCCTTCACCACTTCAGACGGCGACAAAGGTTGCAGCTTTTCATTTGCTGACATTCGCGATACCAGCTTCCGTAATTGTCGTCTGGCACTGGCCAGTTTCCGTGGTGCTGACGGATTTGGCGCTGAATTCAGAGATTGTGATTTAAAAGGCGCTGATTTCAGGCAGGCATCTTTTGCTAACTTCATCACCACAAAATCTTACTTTTGCTCGATATTCATCACCGGCTGTAACTTAAGTTATGCCGATTTCGAAGGGCAATTATTCGAGAAGTGCGAACTGACTGAAAACATCTGGCGCGGTGCGAATCTCAGCGGCGTCAGTATGGACGGAGCGGATCTAAGCCGTGGCGATTTTTCCTCAGACAGCTGGGGCACATTCAGCCTGAAAAACTGTGATCTGCGCCATGTGGATTTACATGGACTCGACATCCGCAGAATGGATTTAACCGGCGTGAAAATATGTGACTGGCAACAGGAATCGTTGCTCAGTCCTCTCGGGCTGGTGGTGAGTTAACGTTTTTCCGTTCCTTAAAGGCCGGCTTCTACCCTCCTGCCGGCCCTGTAATGCACTCCGTTCATGCTTCGAATAATCCCCGCATTCACTCCTGCGACGATATTTTGTAAATTGTAATTAAAGTTCTAATTAATGGTGGCTTTCTAATTGTCCAATCTATATTCACATGTAGTTGAAAATAAACATTTTTGCTTATTTCATTACAGTTTTCGTAAAGCTGATATCAATTGAATTAATGTTAAATAAATTAACGTTATGTTGATCTGAATCACAAATAGAATTAGCATTCCAATAAATTCACATTAACATTGGATTGCGAAATGGAAAAGAGCAAACTGACTCTGGCGTTGTTGTCAGCTTTCATGGGCGTTTCTGCTACCGGTGCGGTTGCACAGGAGCAGGAAAACGCCGGACAACCTCAGGCGACAGAGACTGAGTACGAAGTTATAGAGGTAACTGCGCAGAACCGGTCTCAAAGTGCGCAGGATGTACCTATTGCGATGAACATACTCACCAGCAAGGATATTGAAAAGGCAGGGGTTACTGATCTCAACGGCCTGACCCGTCTTGCCCCCGATGTGCAGATCACCAACGATACGGTTTTCACCCGTATAGCTATCCGGGGTATCGGTACCAACAGTAACGATGAAACGCAGGATCAGTCACTCACCATCGCTATTGACGGGGAATACCTTAACCGTCCAATCAGTTTGAATGCATCGCTTTTCGATATTGAGCGTGTCGAAGTGCTGCGCGGGCCACAGGGAACGCTTTATGGGCGCAACGCCACTGGGGGCGCAATTAATATTCATGCCCGTCGTCCCGGTGATGAATTTGGCGGCAACGCTTCTTTGACAGTAGGGAACTTTGGTCAGAAAACTTTTGAAGCCGGCGTGGACATTCCCGTCAACGACACCACCGCCATCCGTGTGGCAGGGTTAAGAGCTAAGAATGACGGCTACACTTATCATCCTAATATTGATCAGCGCAGTAACGATCAGAATGTGACGTCAGGACGCATTTCTATCACCTCCATGCCAACGGCTAATTTGTCTTTGTATGGTGCGGTGGAACTGGTGGATGTAGACCAGACATCCAATGTAAGCGCGCATGTGAACGTAAATGAAGAGGGGAACCGTGCAGATGAAACCGGCCCTGATTTCGCTGACGGCTGTTCCGGCAGCGGCTGGCAGGAGATTGCACCGGAATTGGACGGTATCCAGTGTATTCCGGTAAATACTGATTACTTATCGCAAATAGACCGCGATAATTACGATGCCCCTGCGACTGGTGTAGGTACGTTTGAGTCCAGCCAGATTGCTGCACGGGGTCGGGTAACTTACTACCTGGATAACCTGGAATTAAGTTATCGCGTGGGTTACCGGGATTCTGAATCCAGCGGACAAACTCCCCTGGCTCCCGCTTACATGTTCTATAACAACAATCTGGACTCAGAGTCTCTGAGTCAGGAGATCCGCCTGAACAGTGAAACTGAAGGTGGCATCATCTGGCAAACCGGTCTGTTCCTGTTTGATGAATCCCAGTTCGTGTCACGTGGTTTGTACACACCTTATGCCGGTGAAAGCGGCAGCTACATCACCTATTTCTACCGCCCGTTTGTTGATGCGAAGTCGTACGCTGCATTCGGTCAGGCGGAAATTCCGTTCAGCGATAAATGGACGGCTATTGTTGGTGTCCGCTGGACGAAAGATCAGAAAGATGCGCAGTTTGATAACTTTGGCTTCCAGTTTAATTCCGGCTCAGCCCCTTTGACTGAAGGTGCGCCGACGGTACTGGATTTAGAAGCCGATGCATCGAAATTTACCTGGACGGCTGGTCTTAATTATCAGCAGAACAGCGACTCTCTTTACTACGGTAAAATCTCTACCGGATTTAAAGCAGGTGGTTTTGACAGTGTAGGCAGTTATGCACCGGAAACCGTAACGGCATATGAAGTGGGTAGCAAAAACCGGTATGCCAGTGGTCGCTACACACTGAATTTGTCGGCGTTTTACTATGATTATAAGGATCTGCAGGTAACCGCCCTGATTGACAGCAGCACGGGTGCGCAAACCTTCAATGCCGGTAAAGCTGAAATCTATGGTCTGGAGTCGCAGTTTACTGCCTATGTAACAGAAAGCGGCCGGTTAACTCTGAATGCGAACTACCTGCACAGCCAGTATAAGTCTCTGCTGGCCAGTGTGCCTGTGCAGTGCTTAGGGTGCGACCTCAATGGTGTAGGCGATTTAACTCCGGACCCGGACAATGTGGTGCAGCCTGATCTTGGCGGTAACGACACGCCGCAGGCACCGAAGTGGGTAGTCTCTGCAGCGTATGATCAAATCTGGGATTTATCCGGTGGGGCAACGCTCACAGGCAGTGTGTATTTCCGCTACAAAGACAGCTATTACACCAATATCTTCAATTTCAACGACGGTCAGCAGGACGCATTTACGCAAACGGATTTAAGTCTTGAATATGCGAATGCCGATGGCGATCTCAGGATTCAGGCCTATGTCCGTAATCTGGAAAACGAACGGCCGGTAACCTTCTCGGGATATACCAGCGCCGCGTCTGACGATATTTACGCCTGGAACTTTGGCGCACCGCGCACCTATGGTGTTAAGTTATCTTACGACTTTTAATTGTGTGATTGAACAAAGCCCCGTTTACCGGGGCTTTTCTGGGCGTGCCTTATGCTGCCAGTACCGGCGGTGAGAATCGCTGGCGGCCACCGCAGCCTGCATCAGCATGGCAGGGCATGCGTGATGCAACGCACTTTGGCCCAGATTGTTTGTAGCTGCCGCCTCCGCCCATGAAAGCGCCGTGGGGACCGGAGTTTCTTACGGACAATGATATGAGTGAAGACTGCCTGTCGCTCAATATCTGGATGCCTTCAACCCGTTCTGACAACAAAGTGCCTGTGTTGGTGTGGATCCACGGCGGTGCCTTTATTGGCGGTGCAGGCGGAATCGACATTTACCACGGCGATAAACTGGCAGAGCAGGGCGTTAATGAGCCTGCTCAACTGGGCAGAGCAATATCACGATGCTGCAAATATTCTGGCTTACCAGTTCGATTACGCACCGCCCGGTCCGCCTGAAGGCTTCGGCAGCTTTCACTCGGCGGAAATCCCCTACGTGTTTGGTCAGCTCGACGCCGGAGACAGGCAGTACTCTGGTGCAGACAAGGCGCTGTCAGAATTACTACAGAATCAATGGCTTGCATTTATTAAGTCAGGAAAAGATAAGGTGACTGCCGGTGATGACTGGCCGGCGCTGGCGTCCGGGCAACTGCTGGTGGTCGGTAAAAAAGGCAATGCATCCACTGAGCCGGTGCTTTCAAAAGAGAAGATTCAGTTGTTTGAAGAAGCGTCAGCAGCGGGTGGAACGTTGGGGATGTTTTCGGCAGAGGTGTTTCATTGAAAAATCCCGGTGACTAATGATTGATAGAACAAACTTGCTAATAAAAATTCCTGTATTCAGAGTGGCAAAGTGAACATATCGTGCGCATAATACAGGCATAACGTGTGGAGGTTATAATGAATGTTACTCTTGGATCGGAATTTGAGAAACGTATCAACGAGAAAGTTGCTTCGGGACTATACACTTCCGCGAGTGAAGTGATCAGAGATGGCTTGAGGTTGTTGTTTGAAAAAGATATTTCGAAGCAACAGCAACTCGAGATACTAAAGCAGGAGGTCGGGAAAGGATTTCAGCAATTATCTGAGGGCCGAACTTCAGGGAAATCAGCACTGGATATATTCGCTGAAGTGAGTAACGAAATTGATGGAAAGCTATAAGTTATCTGAACTTGCAGAGGAAGATTTAAGACTTATTGTGGCGAGGACTATAGCTGATTGGGGGCAGCCCCAGGCAGAGAAATATGTGTTGCTTTTGCATGAGACAATGCTGCAGATCGCCAATAGTCCGCATATGGGCAGGACGCGGCCGGAACTGTATGAAAATACAATGAGTTTTCCTGTGGGAAAACACATTGTTTATTACTTGAAGGTTGAAGCTGGAATTGAGATAGCAAGAATATTACACCAACGAATGGATGTAGTAACCGCATTTGAGTGAAGAACTCCATGCCAGGAATTTCCTATATAAGTTTTGCTTATTAGAACTCACTCATGCAGAGTGATATCAATGATATAACCCGCCAGGTTCTTAAGTAATGTGCGACGTGCGTCGTTCAGTTCAAACGAGGCGTTCAGCCGGAAGCAATGATTAAATTCATCATGCAGGCTGAACAGTTTTCCGGGAGCAATGGTAATGTGCAGGCGTAACGCTTCACGATAGATATCCATCGCATTCACGTGGGGCTGACATTCTATCCATAAAAAATACCCGCCGTCCTGTGCATGAATTGTGGCAACGTCCTGCAAAAGCGCCTCAAGGCAGTCCAGCATAGCTTTTTTCCTGGCGATCAGCTTTTTACGGAGTTGCTTTAAGTGCAATTCATAGTTTTTGGAGGACAGGTAGTGAACCAGCGACAGCTGCACAGGCGCACTGGTAGCCAATGTACTCATCAGCTGTTGTTTCTGAATCTCCAGCGACTTATGGCTGGCTACCACCCAGCCTATGCGGTAGCCTGCTACCAGTGACTTGGAAAACGACGAACAAAGCAGGCTGTTCCCGTCTTCGACAAAATGTTTAATGGGCAACGGCGGTGTTTTACCGGCATACAATTCAGCATAAACATCATCTTCGATTAAGGTTACCCCGTAGGTTTTGAGTAACCTCGCAATCTGCTGCTTTTTGTCATCATCAAGTGAGTAGCCAACCGGATTCTGAAAGCTGCTCATCAGCCAGCACGCCTTCACCGGATGATTCTGAAAAGCCCGCTCTAACGCGTCAATATCCAGTCCGTTCTGCGGCGAAACCGTCACTGTAATTGCCTTTAACCCCAGACGTTCCAGTGCCTGCATGGCACCATAAAACACTGGAGATTCAATCACTACCCAGTCACCCGGCCGGGTACAGGATTGCAAACTCAGACTGAGTGCTTCAAGTGCACCTGCCGTGATAACAATTTCATCCGGGGAAATATTCATCCCTCGCGCCGCATAGCGCCTTGCAATAATTTGTCTGAGTTCAGGGTTGCCTGGCGGCAGGTTATCCATCGCGCTGGTCAGTGAAATTTGCTGTGCCGCTGCGGCGATGGACTTGTTCAGATGGTGCCTGGGATAAAGAGCCGGATCGGGATAAGCAAACCCTAAGCTGAACATGTGCGGGTCGCGGGATGCCTGAAGCACTTCATAAACAAAGTCATTAATGCTGACCGCTTCCGCTGTTTGTACTTTGTTCTCAGAAGCCGGGCGGGCAGCTGCGGCGACAATAAATCCGGAGCGTTCATGGGAGCTGATCAGTCCCTGACTTTCAAGCATCTGATAAGCATGCAGCACGGTCATCAGGCTGTAACCGGTTTGCCGTGCCTGCTTGCGCAGAGAGGGAAGCTTTTCATTTTCAAGCCAGATACCCCGTTCAATCTGTTCTTTTATTTGCCCAGCTAAAATTTCATATTTCGCCATTGCCAACTCCGGCCAAAAAGTTCGTCAAATTATAACAAGCGAATAAATAATCTGTTATAGAAAGTTGTACGCTTACTGTACCTGTTTATTGTTCCTCTGCGGGTTTACTTTTAATCCTGTCAATAAGGATTTCGTCCAGTCGTTGTCTGGCCGGAAATTCGCTCAATGTCAAAGGGGTCGTCATGAAACTGTATTTACTCTTGTTGTCTTTATTCCTTGCTGCGCCGGCTCATGCAGGTGGAAGCACGGTGTTGGGTATGATTTTTACTGTTGTTTTTGTCGTCGTCATGCTGGTGCTGTACTGGATGGTCGTGGCGGAAGTGGGTGAGAAGGATAAAAGCTGAGGTTGCTCAGATCTTCAGAATTCTTCCGCCAGTGTCTTCTTCAACTCATTGCTAAACCATTGCACTACAGGCCCGTGCTGGCGGCCCCGTGGCGTGATGATGTCTACCGGCACGCTCCAGGTTTTATGATCAAAAGCCATGTCCATTTGCTTCAGTTTGCCGGTATTCAACGCATCCTTTGCCATAAACGCTGGCAGGTATGCCCAGCCAATTCCTTGCAGAAGTAATGACAGTGCGTGCTGGTAGCCTGAACACCACCATACGTTAGATGCCATGCTGATTAAGAATTGAGATTCACGTTTTGCGCTGCCGCGAACGGCTATCTGCTTGTGCTGTAGCAGCGCCGTTGAAGATATCTTGCTGGCATCTGCGAGGGGGTGTGACGGGTGACACACCGCGATAAAAGGTACATTGGCAACGAAGAAGAAGTCTGTGGTTTTCATGGATTCAATTTCCGAAAACATGAGGCCCAAATCAATTTCACCGCTTTCAACGGCGAGAGCGATATCGTGAGAAGGAAGGGTCGCGAAGTCTAATTCCAGTGTAGAAAACCGGCTTTCGAGTCTGGCAATGAGCGCATAAATGGCAGGTGTCAGCATGCCGTCGTCGATGGCGATACTCAGCCGCGTCTCCTGAGACTGACTGATTGCCGCGGCTGTTTTCGACAGCTCATCCGCTTGCACTAACAGACCCTGGGCCATTTTCAACAGACGTGTTCCTGCTTCTGTGAGGACAGGTTGTCTGGATGTGCGGTCGAACAATGTTACGCCTAAGTCAATTTCAAGATTATTGATTGCCTGACTTACCGCCGACTGCACTTTCCCTGTCTTGCGGGCACAGGCAGAAAACGAGCCTTGTTCTGCGGCGATAACGAACATGCGGATATACTCAAGATTTAACATATCAGAAAAAGTGATGGTTACTAACTGGTCTTCATTATAAATAAAGATAGTATGCCGCCCAATAGTTCATCATTTAATGAGGAAAACGATGAGTTGGGTTTATCTGGTGCTGGCAGGGTTAACCGAAATTGGCTGGCCTCTCGGCCTGAAGTTATCTCAAAGCGGCCAGTACAAATGGGGCGGCATCGCCATGGCGATTGCATTTATGGGTGTCAGCGGCTTTTTACTCTATCTGGCGCAAAGGGATATTCCTCTGGGCACCGCGTATGCTGTATGGACCGGAATAGGCGCTGCCGGTACGTTTCTGGTGGGCGTTTTTGCCTTTGGCGACCCTACATCACTGCTGCGCTACATCGGAGTATTTTTGATCATATCTGGTGTGGTGCTGCTGAAAGTAGGATGAGAAATGTGAGGTGATATATCACCTTACGACATCAACTACTCACCATCGCCGCTTCTTCTAAAATCAGTGTGCGCAGCCAGCGGTGAATAGGATCGCTGTCTACAGTAGGGTGCCACATCATGGCTTCCCGCAGGTCGGGAAAATCGAAGGGCATGGATAAAATGTCGATGGGCATGAAGGTGGCCATGAGCTCAGCGAAACGGCGGGGGATAATGGCCAGTCTGCCGGTGCTGACCACCGTGGTGCACAGTGAGGTAAAGTCGTTGGTGATCACCTCGACTTTACGCTCAATGTTGCGCTCGTTAATCAGCCATTGCTCAATGCTTAGTAAACTCACCCGGCCAAAGCCTACAGAAGCGTGCCCCAGCGATGAGAAGACTTCCGGCGTCAGGCCACCTTGTGTATCCGGGTTGTCTTTGCAGGCAATGCAGGCCAGTTCGTCGGTGGAGAAAAAGGCGTGGGGATAACCGTCGACAGTTTCACTTTCCGGCGCAATCACAATATCAATCCCGCTTTTCACCATGGTTTCCACCTCAACGGTGAAAGGTGAAAGAAATTCGAAAGTCATGCCCGGCGCCAGCTTCTGCACTTTCGCCAGTACACCGGCAAGGAACACCTGAATAATATAATCTGACGCAACAATGCGGAAATGTCGCTGGCTGGTGGCGGGCTCCAGTTTACGTTTATTGGTAATCGAGCCGCGCACAATATTCAGCATTTCTCTTACCGGTTCCTGCAGTTCCAGGGCGTATGGCGTGGGCTGCATTTTACGGCCAATCTGTACCAGCAAGTCATCATCAAAGTAATGCCGCAACCGCGATAAAATACTGCTGGTGGCCGACTGAGACAGGTGCAGCTTGTCGGCTGTTCTGGTGATATTTTGTTCTTCCAGCAGTATGTCTAATGCTACCAATAAATTCAGATCCAGCTGTTCAAACCGCATAACGCCCTCGTTGCCTGTTTAGGTATCTATGAAATTGATGCAAACCATCTATACATTCAATTTTTTGTTTTGTCAGCGCCCATTTAACATTGTTTCTCCATTAATTTAAATATTTTTAACAATAAAAAATCGAATTTCTGTTCGGTTTGTGGAGCGGCGATGAAACTAGCCTCAATCGATAACGGTAGTCCGGATGGTCAACTGGTTGTTATCACAAAAGATACTTCGCAAATGTGTCGTGTACACGGTTCTGCCGGCACCATGGCCGCGTGTCTGGCTGACTGGCAAAGTGTGCTTCCGGTACTTCAGGATATCAGCAACGCACTGAACAAAGGCACCTGTGAACAGGCCGAGCCGGTTGCCGGGGCCCGTTTCTTAGCACCGTTACCCCGCACGTATCAGTGGCTGGATGGTTCATTATTTATGAATCACGGCCATCTGATGCAAAAGGCGTTTAATCTCGACCCCATTGAAGATGCCGACAAATATCCGCTGATCTACCAGGGCGCAGGCGATGCCTTCACCGGATGCAACGACACCATCGCACTATATAACCCGGCCCACGGTGTAGATTTCGAAGGCGAGTTCGGTGTTCTGACCACGGATGTGCCTGTGGGTGCCACGCCCGACGAGGCTATGCAGGCCATCAAACTGGTGGTGCAACTGAATGACATCAGCTATCGCGGTCTTGCTCCCCGTGAAATGAAAACCGGTTTCGGGTTTGTGCAGGCAAAAGGTGAAACCGCTTTCGCGCCGTTTGCCGTAACGCCGGATGAGCTCGGCGACAGCTGGGCAGATGGCAGAATTCATTTAACTCTCAATATCACCCGCAACGGCGAATGGTTTGGCAGTCCGTCGGGCAGTGAAATGCATTTTGGCTTTCACGAGCTCATTGCCCACGCCGCCACAACCCGTCCTGTTAAAGCCGGCACGGTATTTGGCTCCGGTACGGTTTCCAACGCAAACCCGGAAGCCGGTCAGGCTTGTATTGCCGAGCTGCGCGCAAAAGAACTTATTAGTCAGGGCAAGCCGCAAACCCCGTTTTTAAGTGCGGGAGAAACAGTACACATGGTGTGCCGGGACAAGCAGGACCAGCCGCTGTTCGGCGAAATCAATCAAACAGTAAAAGGAGGCTAATATGTTCAGCCCCAATGATTTTGACATCGTAGATTTGTCCGTCACGCTGGACAACAACCCTCACACCGATCCGCCGCCGCTGTTGCCGAAGATTGATTATATGGATCACCAGGAAGGCTGGCCCGAAATGGAGGCTATGTTTCCCGGTCTTACTCTCGACCAGTTACCCGGCAACGAATCCTGGGCAGCAGAACGCCTTCAAATCACCACCCACAGTGGTACGCACATGGACGCGCCATGGCATTACGCATCGACCACCGACGGCGGCAAGCCAGCTTTTGGTATTGATGAACTGCCTCTCGACTGGTGTATGCGCCCGGGTGTGAAGCTGGATTTCCGCAATATGGAAGACGGTTATGTGGTGACCGCAGAAGACATCGAAGCTGAGCTGAAGCGTATTAATTACGAACTGCAACCGCTGGATATCGTGGTGGTGAATACCCGCGCCGGTGCCATTTTCGGCGAGCCGGGTTATCTGGAAGCCGGTGTGGGCCTGGGCCGCGAAGCCACCATGTATCTCCTTGAAAAAGGCGTGCGGGTAGTGGGCACCGATGCCTGGAGCTGGGATGCACCTTTCAAATATACCCGCGAACGCTTCGCTGAATCCGGTGATGCGTCAATTATTTGGGAAGGCCATAAAGCCGGCCGTGATATCGGTTACGGACAAATGGAAAAGCTTTCAAACCTTGAGTCACTTCCCGCGTCCGGATTCTGGATTTCCTGTTTCCCTTACAAAATTAAAAAGGCATCGGCGGGCTTTGTTCGTGCCGTCGCATTCGTGCCTAAAAAGACGAATTCTTAAGAGGAGTTATCATGTTTAAGTATTTCCCCACCAACTATGTGTGGAACCTGTCAGTCGACCTCGCCATTGAAATGGGCGCCCGTATCGGTGAAATCGAAGAGATGTGTGCACCGCTGCAGGAAGCCGCAAAGAAAAAAGACAAAGAGGGTACTGAAGCGTTCCGCAATACCTGGGCAAACATGGCAGACAAGCTGTGTGTGCTGGCTGAAGAAGACGAGCAAGCTGGCCGCATGATTTCTGCCGGTGAAAAGTACATGCGCGCTTCCTCGTACCTCATTACCTGCGAGCGATTGCAGGCTCACAATGCTCCCGGTCGTATTGAGCTGTACAAGCGCGAACTGGAGTTGTTCGAGCGTGGCATGGCGCTGAAAGGGGCGAACTGTAAGCGCGTTGAAATTCCTTATGAAGGCAAACATCTGTCCGGTCTTTACGTGAAAGCGAAAAACGTAGACGGCCCGGCACCGCTGTTAATTCAGGTAAACGGCCTGGATTCCACCAAAGAAATGAAATACCTCGTTGGCTTACCACAATGGCTGGCCGATCGCGGCGTGTCGTCACTGGTACTGGATCAGCCGGGCACCGGCGAAGCGTTACGCCTGCAGGGCATTAACGCCCGTTTCGACAGCGAGCACTGGGCTTCACCGGTGGTTGACTGGCTGGAGCAGCACCCTGAAGTGGATAACAGCCGCATTGGTATGGAAGGGGTGTCGTTAGGCGGCTATTACTGCCCGCGTGCGGTGGCCAACGAACCGCGCCTGGCACTGGGTGTGTGCTGGGGGGCAAACCACGACTGGCGTGACGTTCAGAAGCGCCGCCTGGAAAAAGAAGGCGACTTCCCGGTACCGCACTACTGGAATCATGTGTGCTGGGTATGGGGCGCGAAAGACATCGACGAGTTCATGACTATTGCTGAAAACGTGTGTCTTGACGGTGAAGTAGAAAAAATCAAAGTGCCTTTCCTGGTCACCCACGGTTCGAAAGACTCACAAATCCCGCTTAAGTGGGCAGAGCGCACCTACGAGCAACTGGTAAACAGCCCTAAACGTGAACTGAAAGTGTTCACTGAACGTGAAGGCGGTGTACAGCACTCCAGCTTCGACAACAGCATCAACGCCGGTCACTACATTGCTGACTGGGTAGCGGAAACGTTCAACGCCCGCACATCGATTGAAGGATAAAATCATGAATATTATCGGACCGGATTTATTGATTTTTGGTGTTGATGATGTGGAAGCCTGTAAACAGTTTGCGCTGGATTACGGTTTAACGCAGGCATCTGAACACCGCTTTGTTGCTCTAGACGGCACGGGTATTGAGATTTACAGCAAAGACGACAGCAGTTTGCCTGCGCCGCTGGAAACGGGTTCAAGTATCCGCAAAACCATTTACGGCGTGGCAGATTCCGCAACCGTGGATGCCATTTACGACGAACTGTCAAAAGACCGTGAAGTAAAACGTCTGGATGACGGCAGCATTGAAGCGGTAGATGACATGGGCTTTGTACTGGGCTTTCAGGTCACTATGCGCAAACCGCTGGATATGCCGGCAGAGAAGATTAATGCACCGGGTGCACCTGCGCAGCGTCCGGTCAATGAGATTGGTGTATCGAAAGACTTTACGCCGGAGCCGCGCACTCTGTCTCACGTGGTGTACTTCGTACCGGATTACAAAAAAGCGGAAGCGTTTTACGCCGAACGTCTGGGCTTTATCACCACCGACCGCTTCAGTCATGTGGGTCCTTTCATGCGTCCTGCAGGGACTACCGATCACCATACGCTGTTCTTCCTGAACACGCCGCCGCACATGAAAGGTATTGAGCACTTTACCTTTCACATGTCTGGCCCGACTGCGGTGGTGCAGGCCGGTAACCGCATGGTGGAAAAAGGTTACCAGAGCTTCTGGGGGCCGGGCCGTCACATCTTCGGTTCTAACTGGTTCTGGTACTTCAAGAGCCCGTTTGGCTGCAACATGGAATTCGATGCTGACATGGATCTTCATGATGACAACTGGGATGCCCGCGAAGCCTTGCCGGGTGCGGATAACTCGCAGGTGTTCCTGCTGCAGTACCGCGAAAAGTGGGCACCAATGGGCCCGCCGCCACCGAAAGGCTGATTGTCATGAACCAAGGTGTCCTGCTCTGTAAGTTGGATGATTTACCCGACAATAGTTCCCGGGGTTTTTTGCCTGATGCCCAAGGTCAGGACACCGTTTTTATTGTGCGCCGTGGCAGCAAGCTGTATGGCTACAGCGATATTTGTCCGCACTATGGCGATACCGCCTTACCCTGGAAAAAAGATGTTTATCTGGATGCCGGTGGTGACTACATCGTTTGTGCGGCGCATGGCGCGTTATTTACACCCGACACCGGAGAGTGTGTGAAAGGGCCGTGCAGGGGCGATTTCTTAACGCCACTGAACATCACGGTAACCGCTGAACAGGATGTCGTTTTACTCTGTGAATCACGAGGAAAAGAACAATGAGCGCATGCGTAAATAAAGTATTGATTATTGGTGGTGGCTTCTCAGGTATGTCTGCTGCTATCGAAATGAGTAAGCGCGGTATACAGGTTGATCTCGTTGAGATTGATAAGAACTGGCGTACCGACGGTGCAGGGATCAGCATTGGCGGCGCCACCATAAGAGCACTGCGTCAAATCGGTGTACTGGATGAATTTAAAGCGCAGGGCGCTACCCACGCCGGCTTGGATGTGCACGCGCCTGACGGAACGCATCTGGCGCATATTCCTGCGCCGCCGGTAGTGGGCAACGAAGCACCCTGTGAAGGTGCCATTATGCGCCCGGTACTGGCAAAAATTCTGGCAGCCAAAACCCGCGAATACGATGTGAATGTGCGCTTAGGTCTTACCTTTGAGAACATCAACGATAAAGGCGACAGCGTAGAAGTGACCTTTACCGACGGCACCAGTGGCGAATACGACCTGGTGGTCGGTTCAGACGGCCTGATGTCATCGGTCAGAACCACACTGTTCCCTGATGCACCCAGGCCATCTTACATCGGCCAGGGCGTATGGCGTGCAATTTTGCCCCGTATTCCTGAAATTGAAAACATTCACATGTGGATGGGTAAGAACGTGAAAGTGGGTGTGAACCCTATGTCTGAAGATGAGATGTACATGTTCATTACCGAAAACAGGGCGGAAAACGAGTTTATTGAACCGGCTACTTTTAAGGAGCGCTTTATTGCGTTGCTGGAGTCTTTCCCGGCCCAGGTTGTACAGCAAATGAAAGGCATGCTGCATGAGAAATCGATGATTCACTATCGTCCGCTGGAAAGCATGTTGATGCGTGCGCCCTGGTATTCAAACCGTGTGGTGCTTATCGGTGATACCGTGCATGCGACTACGCCGCATCTGGCATCCGGTGCTTGTATCGGACTTGAAGATGCCATTGTGTTGGCCGAAGAACTGGATAACAAAGCCACGTTATCTCAGGCATTAAGCGCCTTCCAGGCCCGCCGGTGGGAGCGTTGTCGCCTTGTGGTCGAAAACTCCGGTCGCCTTGCTGAAATCGAAATTGAGGGCGGTGACAAAATGGAACATGCCGGCATCATGCGTGATTCTGCCATTGCAATGGCACAGCCGCTTTAAGCGCTATTCAGCGATGGAAAAAAGGTGCGCTTTGTATCAGCGCACCTTAATCATTACAGGCAAAAATTCGCTTATCAGAACTCGTAACTTACATTCGCGAATATCATTCTTGGTCTGGCGTAGGCGGCTTCTGCATAGCCACTGCCTGAACCTAAAGACGAGTTACCAGACACGCGGTAAATCTCATCGGTGGCATTGTTAATACCCAGTGCCACCTTCCAGTCCATATCCGGCGACTCGATAACTACCGAAATATCCACCAGCGTATAGGCATCGTTTTGCGCAATGGCTTCGGTGTTTGCGGCATCAAAATATACCGGGTCGCTGTAGGAAATATCAATGCGGGGCTGGATACCATAGCCGTTAATTTCACCGTAGTAACCAATACCGATATTCCCCTGTAATTCAGGCGCAAAAGGTAACTGATTGCCTTCTGCTGGCCCTGCACTTACCGGACGGCCGGGCACTTCTATTTGAACCGCTTCATCAATAGACGTATCGAGGTAACCCAAACCGCCTTCGATAATCCAGTTATCGTGAGGGATCCAGGTGAACTCCAGTTCGGCACCATCAATGGAAGCCTTACCTGCATTGAACAGCCATGGCGCAATGAATACCCGGTAACTGAATTGCAGGTTGGAATAGTCAGAGCTGAAAACCGCACCGTTTAAGCGGAATTCGCTGGTAATGTCGGACTTAAAGCCCAATTCATAGGTTTTCACTTCTTCCTGATCGAACAGGTGTCCGGCGTCCAGGTCAGACTGCTCAAGGGCGAAGTTAAAGGTTGAATTCCAACCGCCGCCTTTAAAGCCTTCGGAATAGCTGGTGTACACCATGGTGTCTTTGGATACCGTATAGCTTAGGTTCGCCGCCACTGTGGTGGCCGAGAAGTCATGTTCATACAGCTTTTTTTCCAGGTATTTGGTGTCCGGGTCGGCGTAATCGAACTGATCAGGAATCGAGCCTTTGGTTTCTGAGGTATAACGAATACCGAACGTACCGGCCAGCTTGTCGGTGAAGTCGTAAGTGGCCTGAGCGAAATAAGCCATGGCTTCGTTATCGGTGATATTGTTGTCGCTGTCGAGGTGGCAACGGTTTGTGCCTTCTCCGCAGGTAAAGCCGTCACCCCGGTCGCCTACCTGCACTGTCAGAATGTCCGTCACTTTTTCAGTGTAGTAAAACGCCCCGGCAATGGCCGACAGATCGTCACCGGTGTAAGTCAGTTGCAGTTCCTGGCTGAATTGGTCACCTGAGGAATCAAAATCGGTGTGCAGGATAGTAAACGGCGTGTTGTCAGCATCCCGTTTACCGGTCCAGGCTAAGTCGCGGTATGCCGTAACAGATTTAAGCTGTAAGTCACTGTTGATGGCATATTCGAGGTGCAGAGATGTGCCCCAGTTTTTCAGTTCACTGCCAACTTCTGCGGTGCCATTGCTGGTAAACGGGCCACTGTTCCACTGATTGTTCGCACAGGCCGAATCGGTATTCTCACCCACGTAACCACGGGGACCGCCGCCAACTGTCACAAGACCTGAAACGTCCAGTGCCGAACCTTCAGCGGTGGTGACCGGACGACCGGGAGGACCGGGCAGTGCAACCCAGGCGTCACTGCAACCTGCCGCTACACTTTGGTTTGCTGCAAACCAGCCGGGATTGGCCGCCGCGCCGGTTTCATTCACGTCGTTATTGTTATTGTAACCGGCAAATACCAGCGGAGATCCGTTTTCATCTGCTTCGGTGTAGTCAAAATTTAGCTTGGCGGTAAAGTTACCGGCGGGTTCGTATAAGAATTTAGCCGTTGCAGTGGTGTTGTTGGTGTCACCTAAATCCAGACCATCGTAGGCGCGGGTAACATAACCATCCTGCTTTTTCGTACCAAGGGTGAAGCGGCTGAACAAGTCATCTGCTAAGGGTATATCCACTGCACCGGAGAGTTCCATTAAGCTGTCACTGCCGATGCCGGCTTTGACTTTGCCCCCAAATGCATCGCCGGGTTGCTGTGTATTGATGATAACCGCGCCACCAATAGTGTTGCGACCAAACAGCGTACCTTGCGGGCCGCGTAGTACCTGAACACTTTCGATATCCCGCATTTCCATGGTGCCGCCGACGGATTGTCCCATGTACACATCGTCAATGTACAATCCAACGCCCGGGTCTGTGTTGGCCCTTGAGCTGATTTGTCCGACACCGCGAATAAACACAACCGAAGAATTATTGTTACCTGCTAAAGGCGCATTATTTGTAAATTGCAGGTTAGGGGTGATTTTGCCGATGTCGTCAGTACCGGAAATCTGGCGGCGTTCAAGGGCATCGCCGTTGAATGACGTCACTGAAATAGGTACTTCCTGCAAGTTCTCAGTCACTTTACGGGCGGTAACTTCAATGGTTTCCAGTTTATATTTGCCCTGACTTTGTGTGTCATCAGTTTGTGCCGACGCACCGGGAGTTGTCAGTCCGCCTTGTAAAGCAATGGTCACGGCCACAGCCAGACCTTTGCGGGAAAATAATGCCGCCCCCAAAGAGCGTGCTTTCTTCGTTTGGGTAGGATTCATGGTTACACCTGCTCATGGTTTTATGTATTTTTGTTTTTGTCTGTCAGTGCAGCGGGAACTGCGATCTCCAGACTTATCTAAAATGTTAAAACCGTTAACCATATGTAACAATTGGCCAGGATGAAACAGTTTGTTCGCCAATCAGAAACAATTGAAGATGTATAGGATAAATCTATACTGCTCACTAAATAATCTATTTTTCGTAATGTGAATTTGCTGTTAATTTTTCGTTTAAATTAAAAGACGAAGAGAAACACATGGAAAACAGCACATTCACTCTCACCAAACTTGCCTGTATGACCGCGATGGCATTGTCATCTGCTACCCCTGATGCTTTTGCGCAGGAGGAGCAGCCCGAAGAGAAACAACACGCTATTGAAAAAATCATGGTGACAGCGCAGAAGCGCTCTGAGTCACTGCAGGATGTTCCTGTAGCGATGACCGTTACCACGGCTGAACAACTGGAACGGGATCAGATTTACAGCATCACCGATTTGCAGCGCACCACGCCCGCTCTGGAAGTGAGTCAGTCTTTCGGCGGCGAGTCTAACGGCGGTGGCCGTATGCGGGGTATTGGTACAAACGTATTTAACGAAACGGCAGCAGCTTCGGTAGCTATCGTGGTTGACCAGGTACCTCAGGGTAACGTGGTTTCACCTCAGTTATTCGACCTGGCGCAAGTCGAAGTATTAAGAGGGCCGCAGGGTACTCTGTTCGGCCAGACTGCTTCTGCCGGTGTGATTCAGGTCACGACAAAAGCACCGGATTACACGGAAGTGTCCGGTGAAATTGGTGCTGACTACGCCTGGGATGATGTGGACCGTACGATTATCCGCGGTGCGCTGAATGTGCCGGTGACAGATTATTCTGCACTGCGCTTTTCCGGCCGGGTAACCAAAGAAAAAGGGCTGCAGCGTAATATCGTGCTCGATCAGGATAATGTGACAGAAGAACAAAGCTACCGTATCCGTTACCGCAATGAAGCGCGGGAAGATTTGATGGTGGATCTTATCGGCGAATACAATCTGCAGGATTTTGATGGTGTGAATTTCTTCGCACCGGCCATTGCCCCCACATTTGCTCCGTCCATTGGGAACTACACCGCGTGTGGTTTAACTGACATTCAACCTGACGCGCGGGAGTACTGTGCAGAGAAAATGTCGCAGGAAAAACGGGAAACCATGAGTCTGTCAGCTATCGCAAACTGGCATATTCCCGATCATACGCTGACCTCTGTAACGGCTTACAAAGAAAAGAACATCGAAACAGTACATCGCAATTATACCAGCCGCGTGGGCGCGCCCACCGCTGTGCGTGAAAACCTGGAATCTACCGGCGAGCAGATTTCTCAGGAGCTGCGGTTAAGTTCTGATACCGACAGTGATTTTCAATATATCGCCGGTGTGTTCTTTTCCCGTTATGCTTACGATACCGGCGCACTGAATGATCCTGAATACGGTAACCCGCTGAATCTAACTGGCTTCAGCGTGTGCGCAACCTCTATCGATGCTGTACCTCCGGTACCGTTTTTACAAGCTGCGTTTGCTGCTAACGGATACTGGTGTCCGGTAGGCGCTGCAGCCGTTATGGAAGATATCGATGTGTCCTCACAGGCCATTTTTGCTGACGTGACATACGATGTGAATACCGATGTGACGTTATTCGGTGGTCTGCGTTATACCCGTCAGAAGAGTGAGTTCCGTAGCGGGCTGGACGGAGAATTCAATAATAGCGGTAATACTACGGATAACGAAGTATCCGGCCGCGCCGGTGTGCGCTGGCGGATCAGCGACGACAACATGATTTATTCTTCCATTTCTCGGGGCTTTAAAGGTTCACTGGTGGAAATCAGTGCTAACCCCGGTGTCGCGCCAAATATTCTGAAACCGGAAATTGCCACCTCTTTTGAGATTGGTAACAAAATGACCCTGCTTGATGGCGACATTGCCATTGATACTAACCTGTTCTTTACTAAAGTCGATAATTTCCAGTCTCAGCGCACCATTTATGTTGATGCTGAGCTGACATCGGTATCCACCAATGTTGAAGAAGTGGAATCTAAAGGGTTTGAGATTGATGTGTTCGGTCAGCTTACCGACAGCATCACCATGAACGCCGGCTACATTTATGCCGAAGCGGAATACCCTGACGGTTACCTTGGGGATGACGGTACAGAGCTCACCGGTGAGCAGCTAATCTTTGCGCCTAAGCACAAGTTCACCCTGTCCGGTGAGTATTTCAAAGCGCTGGGTGAAAACATGGAAGCCTTCGTGAATGCCAATGCGACCTACAAAAGCAAAGTCATACTCCGTGCTTCTTCCGATCCGCTATTCGCTTATGACGGCTACTGGAATATCGGCGCAAGTTTAGGTGTGCGCGACATCGACGGACAGTGGCGCGCTTCATTGTTCGCCCGCAATCTGACAGATGAAGCTGCACCAGCCGCCTACCTTGCCGGCGACTACGCGGGTACTGCAGATGGTGGCGTAAGAGCGTTGCCGGTTGCAGGTATTACCACGCGATTGATTGGTGTGTCTTTTGACTATAAGTTCTGACTAGAGAAAGGGAAATACTTCTTATGCGGAATATCAGCTCAGTTATTCTGCTCTCGTGTTTAACATTATGTTCCTTCGCTAATGCGAAGGAACATATTCATGCACAAGATGCAGCGAAAGCTCCGAACATTGTACTCATTGTTGCTGATGATTTGGGCATGGCAGATTTGAAGCGTTTTGGCGGAGAAATCCCGACACCCAACCTGGATGCACTGGCGCAAGACAGTGTTGTGCTTAATAACTTCTATACGGCTCCCACATGCTCGCCAACCCGTGCAATGCTGCTTAGCGGACAGGATAATCATATTGTCGGACTGGGAAGTATGAAGGAATTTATGCTTAAACAGGCCCCGGAACTGATGAAAAAGCCGGGTTACGAAGGTCACCTCGTCAAGCGGTTTCCTACACTTGCAGAGTCTCTAAAGGAAATCGGCTATTCAACATTCATGGCCGGAAAGTGGCACCTTGGCAACGATGACGGGTTCCGGCCCCACGACCGCGGATTTGACCGTTCATTTAGTCTCATGGAGGGCGGGGCTTCACATCTTGATCGTTGGGGAATCAACTTTAAAAGCGGCGATGCCACTTACTATGAGGATGATATAAAAGCATTTGTACCGGCGGATTTCTACTCAACGGTTTTTTATACCGATACCATGATTAACTATCTTGCTAACCGTAATACAGATAAACCCTTTATGGCATATCTCGCCTACACGGCGCCTCACTGGCCACTTCAGGCTCCGGACTCTTCACTGGAGCCATTCAAAGGTAAGTACGATGAGGGGTATGAGGTTCTTTATAATCGTCGCTTTGAAAAGCAAAAGGTACTTGGATTAGTTGGAAAAGAGGCCCGGCCGGCACCATTGCCCGATTATATTCCCCGTTGGGACTCACTTAGTCCTGAGGAACAGAAGCGATCTTCAAAATCCATGGAAATTTATGCCGCAATGGTAAGTGACCTTGATCGGGAAGTAGGACGCTTTATCTCATACCTTAAAGCAGACGGTGAATATGAAAATACCGTTGTACTGTTCATGTCAGATAATGGCGCTGAAGATGGCACGTTAGAAAAATTTAAAATGTTTATGCCTGTCGTCAACAAGTGTTGCGATACATCAGTTGAGAATATGGGACGCAAAAATTCATTTGTCATGTACGGTCCCGGCTGGGCACGGGTCAGTAATGGGTTAAATGCTAATGCGAAAGGTACTACGGGGGAAGGGGGAATAAAATCTCCTGCTTTTATTAAGTTGGCAGAAGAAAAGGATATACCAGAAACTGATCAGGTAATATCAGTCATGGATGTAATGCCCACGATACTGGATATCGCAGGTGTAGAACAAAAATATCAGATACAAGCGCAGGACTTCACCGGTTGTTCTTTCCTGGGGGTATTGTCTGACAATAAAGCAGGTGAAAGGCCTTTGGGGTGGGAATTGTTCGACAATAAGGCCTATAGGAATGGTGACTGGAAAATCGCTTCTATTCAAGGAGAGCGGGGCGACGGACAGTGGCATCTTTATAATCTAAGAAATGACCCGCAAGAGCTTGAAGACGTAAAATCTCAGTTTCCGGAGATTTTTGATAACTTAAAAGCAGACTGGCAACACTACGCTAAAGATGCAGGTGTCCAGGTTTTAAATACGAAGTTAGGGTTTTAATGTACAGCCCGCTTACACCATGTAAGCGGGCGCTTGAAAGCTATTCTGCAATCTGTTCGCAATCCAATTTATCTTCATTGATGGTGCAGTCCAACTGACTACCAGTATTGAAGAACGCCTCACCAGCCCAGGGGTAAGCGGGCATTACCGGGCCTTCTGTCTTTGTGTAGTTCTCTGCGATGTGCCAGTCGCCCTGGCCGTTATAACGGGCAACGGATGGGTATGGGAAGACCGGAAGCGTGCGTTTCACATAAGCGACGTCGACAACTTCTGCTTTACGACCGTCCGGTGAGCCCATCGTGCCCGGCTGGTCAGCCGGTTTCCCTTTACCGTGCTTACCTTCATCAGGACGGCGACGTTGCTTACCTGATGTGCCGTCATGGCTGGCAATAATCACTTCAGGCTTTATGCCCTGTTCTACCCACGCCATCATCGGGGTGACTAAATCAAAATCGTGCGGACCGGTACCGCCGTCACAGTGGTACATACCCGGGAACAGATAAAGTTGCATGAAATCGCTAACATCCTTGTCGCCGGATGATACTTTTTTCGCTGCTTCGTAATAGGTCACAGTATTTACCGGAGAAATATGCGGGTCCTGCAGTCCGTGCCAGATGAGCAGCTTACCGCCGCGCTCACGGAAGGCAGTGATGTCAGGGTTTGTGCCGCTGTATAAACCGTTCAATGGCCTTATGTTATTGAAGTTGTGTTCGGTGAACTGAAAATCTTCGAGGGTGTAATCTGAGGGTGGATTTTGCTGATAAATCAGGTTTTTAATCGCACCGTCAGCAATCATGGTACTGAAGATCTGCTCGCTGCCTGCCCGTGGCACATACACGCCAACCCAGGACAGTTCTGAACCAGGTTGCGGGCCACCCAACGTCAGTGCTTTACCGGTGGAGGGATCTTTCGGGCCTTCATACAGCTTTTTCGCTGCATCTATTTTTTCCTGTGTCAGGCAGTTTTCGCTGTCACCTTCCTTGCACAGAGTAACCTGCGGATCAAAGTCACACTGGAAAGGCTGTGCAATAATACCGTCTTTGAGGCCGTCCAGTTCGTCACAAGCCGCTACTGCTGCGTTATAAAGTACCGGCATATCTACCGCGTGTAAGATGGCGTTCCCGTCGGTACCGGTGTTCGAGCGTGCCTGCCAGCCGTGGAAGAAGCTGTTCTGCACAGAAAAGTTCATTGCCGGCGCACCGGCGATGATACCGTCAAAGTCCTCGGGATAACGCTGCGCTTCAACTAGGGCTTCGCGACCACCGTCTGAGCAACCGTTGAAGTAGGCGTACTTTGCGGGCTGCCCGTAGTATTCTTCTATCAGCGCTTTCGACGCCAACGCGGTAATATGCACACCGCGATATGCAAAATCGATGCGCTTTTGCGGGTCCTGGCCGAAATCGCCGCCCATGCCCGAGTGCCCCATGTCGGTGCTGGCAAGTACAAATTCATCAGACTCCACCGCCTTACAGCCGTCGGCAGCACCAATATTCATGTTTACCATACCGCACAGACCACCACAGCCCAGTTGCATGAAGCGCTGTGTCCACGACGCTTTTGGCAGCGTCACTTTAAAACCCACGGTAGGCGCCATGGTGCCCTGAACCACACAAGAGCTTCTACCTTCAATGGTTTCTTCTTCCGCAGAGGTGATTTTACTGTCTTCACCTCCGATGTCGGTTAAATCAAACTCAAGCAGGCTTTCACAACTTGCGACCGGGGTAACAATATTCAGCGAAGCGGTAGAAATCGCTGCGGGCAACTCGCTTTTCGCTTCTGGCTTACTTTCTACGGCCTGCTGGCCACAGGCACTGAGAAAGGCGACGAAAGCGACCACCAGTGAAGTTCTACTCACCGACAGACACTTTTTGTATTGATGAAACATGGGCGTTCCTTGTGAATGAAAATTCAAAAATAAAACAGGAGAAACAAAAAAAGTGCGACACCAGGGTCGCACTGTTTTACAACCAGTTCAATGTGAGATTAGTACGTTAATCCTACACGAACACCGAACATACGCGGCTCAGATACAGCAACCGTGGTATTGGTCGGGTTGGACGCTGAATGCTCGCCCGGGGCAGAGATAATCTGCACTTCATCTTCCAGGTTGGTAACGAAAGCACTCACGGTGAAACGGCCGTCTGTATCTTCGTAAGTCAGGGTTGCGTCGGTTCGGGTGAATGCATCCTGATCAAACTGTGCCGCCGCCGGGAAGTAAGACACCACGTAACCCGAGTTATAGCGCGAGTTCAGCTGCGCCCGCAAAATGCCACCGTCGCTGAGTTCCCAGACGTGGCTGTACTGCACCATAGCTGTTGCATCAGCAACTTTATCCAGTGCACGACCGCTCCAGTCGTTGTCCAGTGCGGAACCAGCCTGGAATGATTTGTACTCAGAATCAGCCAGTGTGAAAGCAAAATCCAGCGCATCATTGTCTGAGATGTCCCACTTCAGCTCGTTTTCCCAACCCATAATGGTAGTTGGTTCTGAGCGGGTGAACAGCACAGTCGCACCTTCAATGGAAACCAGATACGAGATCTGCGTTTTCGAGTAATCGTAATAATAAATCGACGAGTTAAGGCGTACGTTTTCGCTTAATTTACCCTTGTAACCAATCTCATAAGCGGTCAGTGATTCCGGATCATAAGACTGAGGACCGGCTGCAGCACCTAAGAACGGGTCGAAGTCGTTAAAACCGCCAGCTTTGTAGCCGGTCGCCACTGAGGCGAAGAACATGCCTGTATCAGTATGATAGTCGGCACCCAAACGCCAGGTGATTTTTTCATCTTTCTGACTGGCAACGTTTGGAAAACCGATACAGTCGTCCGGCGCACTACAGGTTTCACCTGCAGCATTCAGCCATGGGCCTGGGCCCGGCGCAAAGGTTCCTACGCGATCTACGGCATCGCTGGAGTAGCGGGCGCCAACGGTTACTGTTAAATCGTCAGTGACCGAATAGTTCACCTGCCCGAACAGACCTTTCGATTCATGGGTGGTGTTATTCACCGCATTTACCGCATTGAAGCTGGTAGCCAGCGAAGCGTCATCCACAGGTGCACTCCAGTAATGATCGCTCTCGTTCAAATCTTCGTGGAAGTAGTTCGCGCCAACCACCCAGTTCCAGTCGCCCGGATCGGCGGCAGACAGGGTGATTTCGTGATTGTTTGTCACCGCGGTACCGCGATACTGACCCCAGTCCAGGGTGCCATCTGCTGCCTGCGTGTAATCGTAAGTGGATGAAGACACGGTGTCAGCATTGTAGTCACGGTACCCCGCGATATAGTTCAGTGCGATGTCGTTGAATTCGGTCTGGAAGTTCACCGTGATATTAGAGAACTCTTCGTCCACGCCTGCGTCAATCGGGTTTCCGTAGATCTGACGTTGCGCTTTACCGCTTTCGTTCTGTACGGTGTCGATGTTAACGAAGCCCACGCCTACACCACCAATTTTACCGTAACTGCTTGACACAAATAGCGATGTTACATCATCGAACTCATACAAACCGGACAGTCGGTAGGTGGAATCATCACGATCATTGCGGGCAGGTGAGCCATCAGCGGTTTCCAGATAGCCGTCGCGCTTGTTTACGTTAACTGCACCACGAAGGGCAAATTTCTCGGTGACTGGTACGTTCACTACCGCAGTGGTCTTTTGTGAATCATAGTTACCGAATTCAGCATTCAGACTTGCGCCGAAATCGAACTCCGGACGGTTAGTTACTACGTTGATTACACCACCGGTAGAGCTTTTACCGTAAAGGGTGCCCTGAGGGCCGCGCAGAATTTCTACCCTGCTGATGTCAAAAAATGCGGTGCCCTGCTCGCGAGGACGACCAATAGGCACGCCATCAACAATAAACGCAATGCCCTGTTCACCTTTACTGGTCACGTCGGTGGTAGTAACACCACGGATGTTCAGGTTTACACCAAATGAACTGCGGCCAATACTGACACTTGGCGCCACGTTCTGAAGGTCAGACACACTGTGGACGCCTTTTTCCATCAGGTCATCGCCGCCGATTACGCTCAGCGCTACCGGGGTGTTCTGCGGCAGACCTTTCATTTTCGTAGCTGTTACCTCAATGGTTTCTACGTCACGATTTTCAGGCTGTGTTTCGTCAGACTGCGCCAATGCCGTATGAGATAACGCCATCGCCACTGACAGGGAAATCAGTTTTGGATTCAGGGACAGGGAAGATAAGTTCATGGTTTTCTCTTAGATTTCAGGGGTTACTTTTTATTGCCCGATACAGAATAAGTCATCGCAACTTTTCGTGTCTCGAGGAACGCTTCGAGGGTTTTACCACTCATTTGCGCGTACACATCCAGATTGGTCATACCCAGTACTGCCGCCATCTTTTCCAGACTGAAGAAAATCACGCCATAGTGAATAAGGCCAATCCAGTCCCGTTGATTAAGCAGTTCACATTCCTGCGCAGATAAGCCGAATTCTTCAAATAATGCCTTTGGTTCATCAACAAAACGCTGGCGGTGTGCGGGTTCGATAAGACGATGCAGGAAGTCATTAATCCGGTAAGCCCGGTGGGATACTTCCAGCGTGAACGGGTGCGTACCGGCAATCTGGTCAACACCTTTCAACTGATGGCCCACGTGAGCACGGTGCGCTTCGTTGGTTGCCTCACCGGTCTGGCTGTGGTTCTCAAAAATGATGGTGGCCATATTGGTCATCGACGGGCAATGGGTAGTTTTGTGCACACATGTCACGCTGGAAGATAACGCGCCACGCATAATAAGCCACATGATCACTTCCGCGCCTTCCATGCCGCCAAGCTCAGCGTACTGCGCATGGGTAATGTGGGTCAGCGCTTCGGGATCGTGCTCCAGTAAAGTCAGAAATTTCTCGTCCCAGGCTTCATTGTTAAAACCGCAACGCTCACCGTGTACCTGATGAGACAGGCCGCCGGTAGCCACAATGGCGACATCAAGATCTTCAGGGTAACTTTCAATGGCACGACGCAGGGCTTTGCCGAAGTTGTAACAGCGTCGGGCAGTGGGTACCGGAAATTGCAGTACGCCTACCTGTAATGGCACTACGGAGCCGGACCAGGCGTTACCCCGGTCCGTCATCATCGATAGCGGTGAGAACATGCCATGATCCACCGGTTTATTCTGATAGAACGACAAATCAAACTCGTCTGCAAACATGGAGTGCCCGATATGACGGGCCAGTTCAGCGTGACCGGCTACTGGCGGATACTCGCGGGGACCGCCTCCCTCATCAGCGGTTTCGTATTTTGAGTCGACACCCAGAACAAAAGGCGAGTAGTGGTCGAAAAAGAAAGACGTAATGTGGTCGTTATAAATCACAAACAGCACGTCGGGCTGTTTCTCTTCCAGCCAGGCGGTGACGGGCTCAAAAATATCAAATGTGCCGGTCCATTGCGCATCTGCTTTAGTGTGCCGGTCTTTCGCGAAGCCAATGGTTGGTGTGTGTGAGGCACCGATGCCGCCGATAATTCTGGCCATGATTCAGTCCTTTTTAACAGGTTGATGATTGATTTTCAGAATGGTTGCTGTGGCGACCAGCAAGGGGATACTGAAGATAATGAACATCCATCCCACGGGAATGCCTGCACCAATCAGCACACCGGCCAGTGCAGGGCCACTGACGGCACCAACCCGTCCTGCCCCGATTGCCCAACCAACACCGGTGGTTCTGATCGACGTGGGATAGAGGCGGGCCGCCACAGCATATAAACCGGTGAAACCGCCTTGCACAAAAAACATCAGAATGAAGATGGCGACAATAGCGCCGGCCACATTCATGTCGACAGTGCCATACACCACAGACGCGATGGCACCTAAAATAAAGAACACCGAAATAACCCGGATAAGCCCCATTTTTGAGGACAGCCATCCCAGCAGTACAGAGCCAAAGAATGCGCCCAGATTTAATGAGATGCCCGCCAGCATGGCATCTTCTACGGGGAGTCCGGCATCAACAGCAAGTTTTACAACCCAGCTCAACAGAAAGTAGAGGCTGGCGAATGCCATCATGAAGGCCAGCCAGAGCAGCAGCGTAGCACTGCGCAAATTGCTGGTGAGTAGAGCGGATAGTCCGGCAGAGGTTGTGGCTTCGGCTTCGACACGGGGCAGGCCGGATACAACGGTATGCTTCAGGCTCAGTAAAATACGGTTTACTTTTTCAAGTGCCTTTGCGGGTTGCCGTGAAATTAAGAAATCTAGCGATTCGGGTAATAAAAACAAGGCCAGAGGTAGTGCACACAGAGATATCAGGGCGGTCACTTCAAACAGCGGCTGCCATCCCCATTGCGGCAGAATATGTGCGGCCATAAAGCCGGCGATAATTGCGCCTATGGGATAGCCGGCGTGAAGGATAAGAATCGCCTGATTCCGGTATTTATCCGGTGCATATTCCGACACCAATGAGGTGAGGCTGGCCAACATTGAGCCAATGCCGAGACCAGCCACAAAGCGGAAGAAGGCCAGTTCGGTTACTGAACCTGAAAGAGCCGTGAGCCACATGCCTGCGGTGATGATGCAAATACTGCCGACGATAATTTTCTTGCGGCCCAGTTTGTCCGAATAGGGGGAAACGAACACGGCACCCAGCGCCATGCCCACCAGAGCGGCACTGAACACAATACCCAGCGCACCCGGTGACACGTCCCAGGCATCGGAAATAAACGGCGCGGCGAACGAAATAACCAGCACATCCATACCGTCTAACATATTGAGCAGGAAGCAAATTCCCAGCACCCGCAGATGGAGTCCTGTAAGCCGTGGTGTATTTATTATTTGATTCAGATTCATGGCTACAACTAATCACTTGCTTTCGAAGTAGGGGGGATGTTATTAGTGTTAAGATGTTGTAACAATTGGTTCCCCGGAAACGCATTGTTCGTATTTGGGAAACGATTAAAAGCAGGTGCTGGCAGTGGAAAGAAAGTGGAATATTGAACATTTACCCGTGTTTGTTCAGGTGGCTGAAACATTGGGGATCTCTGCCGCTGCTAATCAACTGGATTTACCTAAGTCTTCGGTCAGTAAAATCATCAGTCAGCTGGAAAAGGCCCTCGGCGTTAGGCTGCTGGAACGTAATTCGCGAAACGTTCGATTGACCACGGAAGGCGAGGTATTTTACCGCGAAAGCATCCGCATTCTGGAGCAGGTTGATGAAGCTGCTCACACCATGCAGGGGCTGGTGAGTCATCCCTCCGGCCGCCTGACGGTGGCTATGCCTATTGCCTTCTCCAGAGAAATCATGGCCCCGCGATTAAGTGAGTTTGCTGCGTTGTATCCTGATATCGCCCTTGAAATTGTGGTCACGAATCAGGCGCTGGATATCATCAAAGAACAAATTGATTTAGCAGTGGTGGTCGGTGCGCTTAACGACTCAGATTTAATTGTGAAAACGCTGTACCACAGCCGATTGTGTTGCGTTGCTTCTCCGGCATATATACAGGCAGAGGGGCTGCATGACGAAATGGTTAACCTGCAGTCTCACGTCCGAATTGCAGAGTCCCGGTATGCCATGCGTCGTTTCCCGATAAGAATCGATCAAACCAAAAGCCAAATCGATTTATATTCTAAGGTGTTTCGGGTGAATGACCCGCTTTCAGTAAGGGATGCTGTAATTAGCGGCTTTGGCGCCGGGCTGGTGCCTTATCAGTATTGTAAGAAGCAACTGGCAGACGGCACGCTGAAAGAAGTGTTTCCTAAAGTGAGCTTTGATGTGACCGCAGCGACGCTGTCGGTCATTTACCCGACACGCAGACTGTTGTCGAACAAATCCCGGGCATTCATCGACTTTCTCACAGATACCTGTAACGCTATCTAACGATTTTCTCCATAGATTGTATCCAAAAGACTAATTTTCGCACTGTGTTAATCAATTGTATATTGAGTGTAAGTTTCGGGTTGGACCGGAACGCCCTATACACTAATTGAACAAAGAATAATAAAAACGTTACGCAGGAGATGGTTATGAATCAGTCTTTTCGTCGTGCAAGAGAATACACATCGCAGGTCGTGCGCGATCCTATTCCTTATTGTTATATGGCCGGTATCGCCGCTTTACTCATGGTTGACCGCTTCGTGTCTATTGGTGGATACTGAGGATGAACGGGCTGTTTCTGAAACAGCCTGAACACCCGGGCGGAGTCACTCTTCGTCAGTAACATCTTCTTCTTTTTATTGTTGTCTGCACAACGCGCCAGGACACTAAATAGCGCCTTTACGAGGCTATTGGTATGTCCGGACAGACACTTTTTTCCGTTTCATCTGTCAATGATTCTCCTGAAACACCCCGCGGTATCTTAAAGCGCCGTGAGGTGCTGGCGTATGGTGCCGGCGATGTAGCTGCCAGCCTGGTTTGGAATGCCGTCAGTGCATTTGCGTTAATCTTCTATACCGATGTCGCGCTGTTACCTGCCGCTGCTTTAGGTACGCTGTTTTTCTTCACCCGTATTTTTGATGCATTTTTCGATGTGGCCATTGGCCTGTCGGTAGACCGCACTACTTCCCGATGGGGAAAAGCCCGGCCTTATTTACTTTACGGGGCCGTGCCCTTTGCTGTGCTGGGTGTTGCCACGTTCTACGTGCCGGATGCGTCTGAAAACATGCGCTTCCTGTATGCCGCCATTACCTATTTCCTGCTCGGCCTGCTGTTGTCTGTGGTCACCATTCCTTACAGCGCCATGTTACCGATGATGAGCAGTCATCACAAAGACACGGTGGACTTAAGTGCCGCACGTTCGGTGGCAACCTCGGTGGGCGTCATCGTCGTCACCGCGTTGTTCCTGCCCGGTGTTGAATACTTCGGTCAGGGCGATGCGCAGCAGGGCTATCTCATCATGGCGGCCATCGTGTCAATGGCTGCGCTTGTCATGCTGCTAACCTGCTTCTCTTTGTGCAAAGAGCGGGTACAGCCTGTTGCCGCTAACAAACTGGAAATCAAAACTGATGTGTCGCGAATGTTCCGCAACCGGGCGTGGAACACCGCTTCCGGTTTTGCGTTGCTGAACTTCATCCGTTTCGGCGCATTACTTTCTCTGACCCCGTTTTTTGCGATCAACGTGCTGCAACAGCCCTGGACGATTTCAGTGCTGTTACCTGCGCTCTCCGGCACCTTGCTGGTAGGGGCGTTTATTGCCAGACCTTTTCTCAGCCGTTTCGGCACTATCAAAACTGACTCTGTGGCACTGATCGCCGGCGCAATCCTGTTCGGATTACTCCCCTTATTTGAATCAGAGCCGGTGATATTCCTCACCCTGTATGTGCTCTCGTCGCTGGTGATCAGCATCACCATGACCTCTATCTACGCCATGGCGGCAGAAGCCGTGGATTATCACCAGGCATTATTCGGTACCCGTCAGGAAGGCTTGCTTGCTGCCGGGGTATCACTGGCAATAAAAATTGGCATGGCAGTGGGCACCGCCGGTGTGGCCTGGGCGCTGGCATTCAGCGGCTACTCCCCGCAGGCCGTGCCTGAGAACGCCATTTCCACCATGCGCTGGTTGTACTACGGCCTGCCGCTGGTTGTTTTCGCATTGCAGTTTATTTGCATTCGTTTCTATCCGGCTGATCAAGCATCAGCTCGAACCTCTTAGTCTTATTATTAATAATTACAGGAATCAAAATGAAATTATCCGCTTGTATTGAATGGTTATTTGCCGATGAAGCCGACAGCCTCGCCGACCGCGTTCACTGCGCAAAAAAGGCGGGTCTGGATGGGGTGGAGTTTCACCTGTGGCGCGATAAGCCCGTTGAAGATATCAAAGCCGCTCTGGATGAAACCGGCCTGACGCTGACCAGCTTTTGCGTAGATCCCCGTCGCAGTATTGTTGACTTAACCCAGCAGGAAGAACTGCTTACCGCTATCGAAGACTCTGCAGGGGCCGCACAAACACTGGGCTGCGCAAAAATGATTATTGCCTCCGGCTTTGTGTTGCCGGGTAAAACCCCTGAGGAACATTTCGAACTGGCTGTAGCAACGTTGAAGAAGGCCGCGGCGCTGGCAGAAGAGAAGCAGGTAACACTGCTGCTGGAGCCACTTAATGACAAGGTTGATCACCCGGGCATGTATCTGGTGTCTGTGTCTGTTGCCCTGGATTTGGTTGAAGCGGTAAACAGCCCGAACCTGCGTCTGATTTACGATGCGTATCACTCGCTCGTAATGGGTGATGATATGACTACCGTGCTGAAAGGTCGTATGCAATGGGTTGAGCATATTCAGGTTGCGGATATGCCGGGACGTGGCGCACCGGGTACCGGCGACATCGACTGGCAGGCAGTCATGAGCATGCTGAAGTCTGAAGGTTACAAAGGGTGGATTGGCATGGAGTTCGTGCTTAACGATATGACAACGGCGCAGGCCGTGGCCTCCACGCGCAAAGCGCTGGGTATGGAGTAAACCACCATGTTCAGTTTATCAGCCAATCTTGAATACATGTTCCATGAAGCCGGTGATGCGTTAAGTCAGCGCATCGAAATGGCTGCGGCATGTGGCATTAACAAAGTGGAAGTGTTTGCCGTTCCTCCGGCGCAAACCGCGCAGGTAGCCGGAGCACTGGAAAAACACAATGTGACCCTGCATACCATGCTGGTGGACCCGCGCATCATGCTGGTGCTGGAAGACACCCACGACAAGTTTATCGAAACCGTTGAGCAAACAGCGCAGCAGGCTAAAGCGTTGGGCTGTCAGCATCTGGTGTGCGGTTCCGGTACCGGTGCACCGTTTCTGAACCGGCAGGCATCGCTGGCGGTGGTGTGCAAGGCCATTGGTCGTGCGGCAGAAGTCGCAGAAAAGCATGGGCTAACCCTGTTGCTGGAAGCGGTAAATACCCGTGTTGATCATCCCGGCGTATTCTTCAGCCACACCAGCGACACACTGCATGTGGCGAAAACCTTAAACCGCGACAGTGTGAAGGTGCTTTACGATATCTATCACTCTCTGGCCGAAGGTGAAGATGTTGCTGCGACGCTGGAGCAGGCAAAAGACCATATTGGCCACATCCAGATTGCCGATTTCCCCGGTCGCCATGAGCCGGGTGCAGGTTCAGTAGACTGGCATAACATGCTTCAGCTTATTGAAAGCAGCGGCTATCGCGGCGCCATTGGCGTTGAGTGTTATCCGTCTGTGGCGACGTCGCAGGCGCTGCAGTTTATCCGTGAGCAAATTACCGCGTTTAACAAGGAGGCCGTATGAGCAGCCATTACGCCATGAGCCTGGACATGATAAACCGGCACTACCAGGAGCCTAACCGTAACCGCTATGAAACCCGTCAGTTCTGGGAAGAATTGTATCCGTTGATTGCTGCGGCCGGGTTTGACCATATTGAAGTGCCTTTCGAGCCCGTGTGGCAGTTTGGTGGTCGCAGCGGCGTGCCTATGACGCCTTATAGTATTGAAACCAAATACGGCAACAGTGAAAGCTACCGGGCATTGCTGGCTTCAGCAGGCATACGCGGTGTGAGTGCGGTCACTTTCACGCCAAACCTGTTTGTGCGTAATCCGCATATGGATTTTTATTTCGGCGCGTTCGGTCACTTCGCCACCCAGGCCATTGGCTTTGCCCGTGATCTGGGCGCAGACATTCTGGTGTTGTCACCGTCTGCCTATGCTGGCCGGCTGTTTCACTATCATCCGGGATTAAAAGAGGATGCCGGAGATTTTATTGCGCGCACCCTGACCCTGTTTACAGAGTTAGCTGCAAAAGCGAAAGACGAAGGTGTGAAGTTAGGCCTGCGGCCGGAATATTGGAGCATTTTGCCGGTAAGTATAGTAGTCGACTTTTGTCGTCAGCAAGACAACGTGGAGCTGGTGGTAAATAACGCACACATTGCATTGAGCGGTTCAGATCCTGCTGCCTTTCTGAATACAAATATTGATATCACTGCCTACGTACAGCTTTCTGATACCCGGCTTGAAGACAGCTGTGCCTTTGCCCATGCGCCGAATCCGGAGTTCCCGCCCGGGCAGGCCACTCAGGTTTTCTGTGATGCCGGTCAGGGCAGGGTGCCGGTGAATGACATTCTGGAAAGGGTAAGCGGGTCGCTGCCTCCGGAAAAAGTGTGCTTTTCTAACCATCATACCCGCGACCCCATGCGCGCCATGTTACGGAACCGCGCGCTGATCAATCAGCATTGTTCACAGACCCCGTTGTCTGACGTTGTGGAGGCCTGAGTTATGTCGAATATCCGTTATGCCAATATGTGTCACTGGAAAGTTGTGCCCTACGTGCAGGTACCTAACTTTCGTGATTTTTACTACGAAGACAACACCAACAGCGTGTATTACGCCGACTGGGACAAGCTGCTGAAATATCAGAAAGCCCTTGGCTTCGACGGCATTGAAATTGCGCCCTGGGATCTGGCCGACCTCACGCCGTTATTCGGGTCGGCGGAAGCATTCCGCGATTTTGCCGCTGCCCGCGGTGTGGAAGTGACCGGAATGTTCCATGGTGCACACGCCTGCCACGTGAAAGATAAATTTGACGAAGTGGTGCAGGCCGGTAAAGACGCGGTAGACACCATCGTGAAGTTTGGCGGTACGCAAATGAATACCTGTCCTACCGACAACTACCATGGCATCGGCCCGCTCAACGAAGAGCAACTGGCAAACTGTGCCCGCGCCATCAACGCCATCGGTGACTATGCCATTTCAAAAGGGGTCAAAGTAGGGCTGCACAATGAGTTCTTCTGTGGCATTAATCTGAACGAGCACCGCCGCTTTATTGAAATGACCAATCCGGAGTCGGTTTTCTACTGCATTGATACCGCGCAGATTTCATTGATGGGCGAAGACTTACTGGATTTCTATGATACCTATGCCGATCGCATCAGCGGATTCCATTTGAAAGACACCGCAGACCCGGGCCTGCCGGATGAAGTTCGCTTCTCTAAAGATCCTGAAATTCAGGACGACGGTAAGCGCTGGTTCTGGGAACCGGGTGAGGGCGTGCTGGATTTTAAAGGGCTGTACGCGCTGCTGAAGAAGCATCAGTACAAAGGCTGGATGACACTGGAAACAGACGGTTCGCCGGATTATCTGGCGTCGATGGCGTTGTCCCGCTACTACATCGATACGGTGTTAAAGCAGATTTATGATTAACCTGTGAAATAAAAATGCCTGCAGCCGCAGGCATTTTTGGTCAGACAGGTTACCGCTATCTTCCGTCAAGCTGCAAAACATCCATATCCTGTTCGATGGCGTTGGATATATGGGCGTGCATGGCATTTTTGGCCCTGGACGGATCGCGGAGTTTCAGTGCATTGAGGATTTTCCGGTGTTCATCTACATACGGGTGAACGCCTAAATCCCGGACCCGCTGGTGGAATGTGGAACTGAGCACTGACTGATTGCGCAATCCCCACAGCCATTTCACGTAAGATTCCAGTGCGCTGTTGTCGGTCGCTGCTGCGATGGTGCAATGGAAAAGTTCATCAGCCTGCTCTTTGGCTTTCTCACTGGATTTGCTGTCTTCCATAATGCGAAGGGCGTTTTCCAGTACCGCAAGTTGTTCTTTGTTTATTCTGGCGGCGGCAAGACTAACCGCTTCAGGCTCAACCAGAAGGCGTGCCTCCAGTACTTCGAAGGGACCGGGTACATCGTCCAGCTGTCCTGCATCCAGTTCATTCAGCGGCAAAGCATAAATGCCAGACCCGGTGCGAATTTCCACCAGGCCGGCAATTTCAAGGGCAATCATCGCTTCACGAATAGTGGGGCGGCTCACTTCAAACCGTACCGCCAGGTCACGCTCTGAGGGTAAACGCTCGCCCGGTTTGATATTTCCGCTGCGGATCTGACTTTCTATTTGTGTGGCGACTTCGATATAAAGTCTGCGTACTTTTACCGCTTCTACTTTCATGGCCTGATTCTGATTTTCTGTCTGCTTAACCGTAAAAGCATAGGGAGACAGGTAAATTAGTCAAGCCAATTTTATCCATCAGTTAACGCGGAACTTGTGCATTTTCGATTGCAGTACCTCGTTGTTTTGTTTGAGCTTCTCTGCCAGCTTGTTCAGTTCCTGCGCCAATGTATGTTCATGAGCAGCGGCATCCTGTACGCCAAGAATATTTTCAGCTATCTGACGGGCAGTAACCGACTGCTCTTCGGTGGCTGCCGACATGGTGTTAGCAAGCTGTTCCACGTTGCCGGCACCCTGTTTCACTTCTTCTGCCGCCTGTTCGCCCTGAGCTGTGACATTCAGGGATTCCAAGGCCCGCTCATTGTTGCTGCTGATCCCACTGATAACCGTATTACTCACATTCGTGAGGTTTTCCAGTAAGTCTGAAATTTTATCCGTCGAAGCACGGCTGGCAGTAGCGAGTTGTCTTACTTCATCGGCGACCACGGCAAAACCACGCCCGTGTTCGCCTGCCCGTGCTGCTTCGATGGCTGCGTTTAAAGCCAGCAAGTTGGTTTGCTCAGACAAGGTGTTAATTGTATTCAGAATCGTACTGATTTCAGACACCTGCTGACCCATGGTTTGTGCCTCGGCAGCCACGCTGTCCATGTCTTTGGTTAGCGCCTGCATGGCGACTTTAATTTCCCGGTTTGCGGCCAGCGAGCGTTCTGAAATGCCTTTTAATGCCTGGCTGGCTTCAAGCGTTTTTAATGTTGAACGGGCTATCTCTTCGCTGGTAGTTGCCATTTCTTCAGCCGCAGAAGAAATCACCATAGCCTTACCGGATGTATCGTCGGCGTCTTTTAAAATCACAGAAGTCGACTTATATAAGTCGTCACTGATGCGGTTTGAAATACTCACTGACTCTTTCACGCTTTGCAGTAAATCCCGTAATGTATGGATGGTCTTATCGATGTAGCCGGAAATTAGCCCCAGCTCGTTATCGTCCGGCAATCGTATATTGACTGTAAGATCACCGTTGCCGGATACCTTGTCGAGGTTGGTTGAAAGGCTGCGTAACTGCTGGCGTAACAGTGAAATCATAAAGAAATAGAGCAAGCCAATGACCAGCACAATAACCAGTGAAAACCCGACTATCAACATGAGCTGACTGTCAGCCTTTTCGCTGTTGCTGATGGCCATACTGTTTATGCGCTGCCATTGCTTGTCCAGCTGTTGCTTAACCTGACCGATTTGCCGTGTGGAGGCCTGAAACCAGTCAGCAGGAGCCGGCAGAATAGAAAAATTAACGGGGTCAGATTGCAAGGCATCCACCACGCTTTTCATTAATCCGGCGTCTGCAGAGTCTGCAACCTGCTTAAATGCTGAAAGGTCATTCCCGCGGAGCAAATTATTCAATTGCTTTGTGATGTAACCAATATCCTGCTCGTAGGCAGAAATTTCGTTAAGGGCGGCAGGATTTACGGCGCGTTTAGCAAGCACGCCATTCACTTTGCCCCGTACTTGTCCAAGCCGCTCCTTGAGCCACGCATATTGAATCGCATAGGTAAGCTCTGTCGCCGCTTCACTGCTATCAATATTCAGAGTGAGATTTGAGGCTGCATCCAGAGCAGATTTGTTCAGCTTGCTGAAAAAGCCAAAGGCATTTTTGCCATTGCCGGCATCCACTTCTTTTCTGATCGCAGGCTTAGCTTTCAAGGTTTCCTGCAACAAAGCGACTTTTCGCGGCACATTGAAGCTTTCCGGCCACTGGCCGGATAGCAGTGCCATAAGTTGTTGTTCTGCCGCGTCAGCTTTAATGCGCTGGGCATCTACTTTCGCTTTTGCTTCATCACTGCCTGAGCCCAGGAAGCCTGCTGTTAGTCCCCGTTCAACGGCATGATGATGGGCCACTTTTTCCAGCCGGTCGAGCAACTGGATGAGAGCCGTATCGTCACCGGCACCTGAGCGCTGTGCGAGGGTATAACTCACATCTTTACCAACCAGGAAAAAAGCAAAGACAAACAATAGTGCGGCACTGATCAGCGTGAGCTGAACCAGAGAAAATCGATGTAACCAATTCAAGTTGCGTTCCTCGCATTTCAATTGAGAAAGTAAAGCGGAGCAATACAACACGATTTGCTTGATGGATTTTTAAGCAAAGTATAGTAAGACTGCGAAAAACAGCGAGTTCCGGTGACGGATTAACAACATTTTTGACAGACAAAGAAAGGAATCGTCAGAAACACGCCTGATACCCGCCATTGGGCAAAGCCGCAGTGCTCCTTGTAAAAAAGTAAAACGTCTTTGTCAGGGCATGCTACTGAGAACAAATTGTCGACTTTAGTATTAGAGACTTCGTGACAAATATCAATGTGATAAAGCAATTTAAATGATTTTAATTTCTAATTGGTAATAATTATCATTTGCGTTATTAGGTTTTGCGGTGTATCTTAAAACTGTCCCTATCATAATAATAATGATCACACTTCAGGCATTTGCCCCGGTACTGGGGCCTGTTTTTTGCCGGATAAACTTTACATTCAGTGGGAGTCGAACGATGGAAGCAATTATCTTTTTGCTGTTGTCTGCGGGCACAGCTGCATCATGTGGTTTACTGGTTCGTTTTTTGGGCCGCTCTGAAACAGAGTAAGCCACCGCAAACCAGTCAAACATCCAGGCGCTTTACGTGGTAAACGGAGAAAGTCATGGCGCTCGTTTTATTATACGACGATGCAAGATCTCAACGGATCTGCAGTGCATCGGCCGTTGAAATTTCCACCTTCAGGCAATTTCTCAAAACAGAAAAAGTGTTCTACAACAAATCACGGGTTGGTGCGCTTTTGCTTCATCACTATCAGTTTTTGATGGATCTCGCAGCTACACCTGCACCCAAAGAGCTGTCAGCATGGCTGGAGTCAGATCGTAAGTTACCTGTTATGCACTGCTTGCGGGCAGATATTCAGGATTTATGCGCCTGTTGCCCCTGGGTGTCGGAATGTAATAAACAAGACTGTTCTGCCGCCGACTGTATAGGCAGGTTAATGGCAAGCCAGCTTATTACTGATGTGTACGAGTGTGAGCAGCGGCGTATGGATAAGTTTATCGGCGCCGTAATCAGTAAAAGCCGGCGCTTCTTCTATCTGTTACAGAAAAACAGCAGGCAGCAACAAAATTCGCTGTTTGACCTTGTCGATTTGCTGAAACTGAAGGGCAAAGAGGAAGGGGCAGTGGCACACGCCTGCCGGACGACATTAATCAACTACCGCTCTGCATTAAAAACCGCCATCAGCTAGTTTTCCTTAAACGCTGACCGTTTCGTGCAGAGTGCGTTTCATCTGTTCTTCGTAAAATTTTCACTCAACTTTGACCCTAATTCCACCGAAAAAGTACTTTGCGAGGTAGTAACACAGTTCTACTTAAGTATAATGCGTTCAATAAAAATAATAAGAATCATTATCATTTGTAAAAATCCGTACTTAAATAGGAATCTCGCATGTTTAAAACAAACCGGAAGTTTGTGTGCACCGCTGTGTCCGCTGCTATCACTTCTCTTTTCTCACTCTCAGCCATTGCACAGGAAGAGCCGGAAACGCTGGATGTCACCGTTGTAAAAGCCGCTTCAGAGGAACTGAAGCAGGCGCAGGGTGTATCGGTAATCACAGAAGAAGACTTCAAGCGTCGTCCGGTCACCAATGATATTTCCGAAATCGTACGTACCATGCCGGGTATTAACCTGACCGGTAACTCGTCTTCAGGTCAGTACGGCAACAAGCGTCAAATTGATATTCGCGGGATGGGGCCAGAGAATACATTGATCCTGATTGACGGTAAGCCGGTGTTATCACGTAACTCAGTGAAAATGGGACGCTCGGGGGAGCGGAACACCCGTGGTGACAGTAACTGGGTGCCGCCTGAAGCTATTGAAAGTATTGAAGTTATTCGTGGTCCGGCTGCTGCCCGATATGGCTCAGGTGCGTCGGGTGGTGTCATTAATATCATCACCAAATCCCCTGAAGTGGCGTCAACCACCGTGTCTTTGCAAACGGAAATTCCGCAAAATAAATATGAAGGCGGTAACCGCCGTATCAATGTAGTCAGCAGCGCGCCTTTGTCAGACCGCTTCTCTCACCGCACCATTGTTAACTACAACAAACAGGAAGCGGATGATCCGCAACTGAACCTCGAAGTTACAGATACATCGACAGGTCGTGGTGGCTCGGCTAAAGCAGTTGGGGCAGGTCGTGAAGGTGTGGAGAATATGGATTTCCGTACACTGGTTCGCTTCCGGCAAAGTAAAGAACACCGTTGGGATTTCGAAGGGGCATTCAGCCGCCAGGGTAATGAATATGCCGGTGATAACGCCTTCCAGGGGATCCGTTACGGCGTAGACGAAAACGACAACCCGATTATCCCTACTGAAGATGAACTTGGCGAAACCGATGCGCTGGCACTGATTGGGGAAGAAACCCTGGTGATGTACCGCCGCACGCTGGGTATTACCCACACAGGTCAGTACGATTTCGGTGATTCGTTCAGTTATATTCAGTACGAAGGTACAACCAACAGCCGCTTGGGCGAAGGCTCTGCCGGTGGTGGTGAAGGTGCTATCAACAGCCTTGAGAAAACCACTATTAAGTTGTCTAACATCACAGCTAAAACGGAATGGAACGTGCCATTAGAGCCGGGGGGCTTTGCGCAAACGGCAACATTCGGTGCGGAATTCCGCGGCGAGACGCTGGATGACGCAGTGAGTAATCAGCTTACTCTAAATGTGGCTGATGAAAGCGAAATTCCGGGGGCTACTGCCGATCCTGATAGCCGTCCGTCTGAAACTGATGCCACACTGATTGGTGTGTATGTGGAAGATAACATTTTGCTTTCTGATTCTTTGACAGTTACACCGGGTATCCGTTTTGACAATCACAGCGAAGCCGGCACGAATGTATCGCCCAGCCTGAATGCATCCTGGCAGGCAACAAAGAATATTGTTGTACAGGGTGGTATCAGCCGTGCGTTTAAAGCCCCTAACCTGTATCAGCTGAACCCTAACTACGTGTATTACACCCGTGGTAATGGTTGTCCGCTGGACTTCTCAAGCCTGGGCGGGGGCTGTCACATTATCGGTAACCCTGATCTTGAACACGAAACTTCAGTGAACAAAGAAATTGGTATTAACTATACCAACGACGAAGGAGTAAACGCCGGTATCACTTACTTCCATAACGATTACAAGAACCGCATCGGTACCGGTAACGTAGCGCCGGAATACATCTTGCCCAGTGAAGAGGGTGGTGAAGCCAATGTTCAGGTTTTCCAGTGGTACAACATTCCTGAAGCCGTAATACGTGGTCTGGAAGGTAACCTGCAGTTTAACCTGACTGACAGTATTCAGTGGTCGACAAACCTTACTGTTATGCTGGAAACGAAAGACAAAGAAACCGGTATACCGCTGTCAATCGTGCCGGACTACACGGTTAACGCCATGCTGACCTGGCAGGCAACAGAGCAAATCCAATTGGTACTGAGTGGTCAGCACTATGGTAAGACTGAAAGTCCGGAACTGAGCCAGACTTCAGGTCAGGCAATTACCGGTGAGGACCGCGATGCCTATACCATTGCTAACCTGAATGCGGTTTATCAGTTTAATGATAATCTGAGCTTCAACCTGTTAGTGAAGAACTTCATTAATACTGAAGTCCGCCGTGAAGGCACACAGGCTTCCAGTGCCGGTGCAAATACCTTTAACGAGCCCGGTCGCAGCTACCTGGTGTCGGCGAACTACACGTTCTGATAATCAGCTGTAAAAAAGCCGGCTGTTCATCAAAACAGTCGGCTTGTTGTTTTTTAATTGCCTCTTATCCGCCAGGCGTATTTTTTCTTCAGGCGTGAAGGCCTTTGTCCAGGATCTTCAGCATTCTGTTCCATGCAGCATCGGCCTGTTCTTCGTTGTACACTTTTGAATCCGGTGGCGTCCAGCCGTGCAGCGTGCCGGGATACACCGCAATGTCTGCCTGCAAATCCGCTTCTTTATAGGCTTCAACGAGTAAGGGTTCCATCTCCGGACTGCGTTGGGCGTCATTTTCTGCGATGGCGTGTAATGCCAGTGCTTTTGAGGCCGCAACGGTGAAATGGGGACTGTCGTCTTCTTTCGTGGCCAGACCGCCGCCGTGAAAGGTAGCAATCGCGCCCACTTCTTCAGGGAAAGCGGCAGCAGCGTACATCGTAAAGGTGCCGCTCATGCAATAACCCAGCACGCCTTTTGGTGCGCTTGCATCCACAACAGACTGTTCGTTTAAAAAATCGAAAAAGGCGCGGTTGTCAGAATTGGTGTTATCCGGTGTGAGCTTAGCGCGCATGGGACCTAAAATTTCACGGGCTTCCGGTGCCGGGAAACTGATGCCATCGGGCAGGGCAGCACCTTTTACATCGCGGTAGAAGGGGTTTACCACCAGCACAGCATATCCGGCGGCAGCCAGGCGCTGACCCATCAAATCGTATGACGCCCGGCGACCCATAATGTCCGGCCACATTACCACTGCAGGATGTTTGCCGCTTTTCGGGCTCGCCAACAAACAGTCGGCTACGCCATCAGGTGTGTTCACCATTACCTGCTGCGTTTGTACCTCACCGGAGGCCATGGCAAATTGAGGAAAGGCGGAAGACAAAGCGCCTAATCCTACGAGTTTACTGAAGTCACGACGGTTTAACTGCCCGCCGTTTTTCTTAAAATCGTGAATGTCGGATTCTGTATGGTTGTCGCACATTGTTTTTATCCTTGTTCGGGGTAAGGGGTAACACATTGCTTAACGAGCATACTATGAATATGCCGGTTTGGGTTCATTCAACACGGTAAATAGTTGCGGTGCAAAGTTGTTGTTCTGCAACCGTTTAAAATATAAGGAATTAATATTTAAGAATACTAAACATTTAGTTAAATAATAATCGTTATCATTAAAGTTTCTGCCGTGATAGAGTCCCGCCGTCCTATTCAACCCGTCCGGTTAAGAGAGCGGGTCTACTTGTCTTTCCCTGAGGATTCAAATGCAAAAGAAACTTCTCCCTATTTCAGCAGCGGTTATTTTCGCGCTGCACAATCCTTTATCCTTTGCGCAAACACAGGAAAACGCCGCTGAGTCTGCAGACGAAAGCGAACTGGAAGTGATTACAGTCAGCGGCAAGTACAGCATTGCCCGGACTGTCAGTACTGCAACCGGTTTAGGTCTTACACTGCAGGAAACGCCGCAGTCTGTATCGATTCTGACTTTTGAGCGTATGTCGGATCAAAACATCACAACGATTTTAGGCGCGGTGAACAATGCCGTAGGTGTTAGTGCTGAAGAAACCGATAACGTGCGCAGCTCTTTTTATTCCCGTGGTTTCAGTATCGACAGCTATCAAATTGATGGTGTGCCTACATCGTGGAGTTTAGGGGGCGATCAGGGTGAGACAGTCGCCGATACTGCCATTTACGAACGTATTGAATTTGTTCGTGGTGCCACCGGTTTACTCACCGGGGTTGGCGATCCGTCGGCTTCTATTAACCTGGTGCGCAAGCATGCAGACAGCAAAGAATTATCCGGTTTTGTCGATGTGGCCGCAGGTCGCTGGAACACGCAGCGATTTACCGCAGACGTTTCTAATGGTCTTAATGAAGATGGTTCAATCCGTGGCCGTTTCGTTGGACGCTACCTTTCCGGCGACTCCCACGTAGACTTTTATGAAGACGACAAAACCGTACTTTACGGTGTGTTGGAAGGCGATGTGGGCGAAAATACCCTGCTTCGCGCAGGTATCAGTTATCAGGACAGCGATCCGAAAGGTACGATTTGGGGCGCAATCCCCACGTTTTTTGCTGACGGCAGCCGCACAGACTGGGACCGGTCTAAAACCACTGCCGCAGACTGGACCCGCTGGCACACCACGAATACCAACTATTTTGCTTCGTTAAATCACACCTTCTCCAACGGTTGGGACCTGGTGGCGAACTACAATCGTATTGAGTACGAAAGTGATACCCGTTTGTTGTATATGTCTGGCAACGTCGACCCGGAAACCGGTTTGGGCCTGGGCGCACAGCGCTATCGCAGTGACGGAAAATCAAGCCAGGACAGCTACGATGTACAATTGCGTGGTGAATTTACCCTGTTCGATCAAATGCACGACTTCGTACTGGGCGCACTGTACAGCGACCAGCAGGCAGATACCTTCACGCAAGATCCTATCGGTGGTGACATGAGCAGCGGCTGGGACTCTGTTGATGTAGGCAACTATTTTGACTGGGCCGGATTGCCGGAGCCTGAGTGGGAAGATGAGCGTGTTCAAACTCAGGGTATCGAAACGATGCAGCGTGGTTACTACGCGGCAACACGTTTGTCGGCAACGGATTCACTGAAGTTTATCTTTGGTTCACGACTTGCCACCTGGGAGCGTACCGGCTTTGACTGGAGCGGTGACGTTAATTACGGCAACGACGATGAGTTCATTCCTTACGCCGGTGCACTTTACGATATCACGCCAAACCATCGTGTTTATGCCAGCTATACAGAAATATTTGAGCCTCAGAGCCAGCGTGACGCTGATGGTAATCTGTTAGACCCGCTGGTGGGTGAAAGTGCTGAAATTGGTCTGAAGAGCCGGTTCCTCGATGACCGCATTCATACCACCGTGGCGATTTTCAATATTCAGCAGGACAACTTAGCGCAGGTTGATACTGACTTTGTGCCGACGCCGGAGCAATTAACGGCTTACTACGGTGCAAAAGGAACAGAAAGTCAGGGCTTTGAAGTGGAAGTGGTGGGTCAGCCTGTTGATGGCTGGAACATCACAGCGGGTTATTCTCAGTACGATGCTGAAGATGCCGGTGGGAATGACATCAACACCGACAATCCCACAAAGCAGTTCAAGTTCTTTACCACGTATCAGTTTGTGGAGAGTTTGCCTGAACTGACTGTGGGCGGCGGATTTAACTGGCAGAACGAAACCTGGTCAACGGGCACTAACCCCGCCGGCGTTGCCGGCCGCTTCACGCAGGATGCGTACGTGCTGACCAACCTGATGGCGCGTTACGCCATCAGCGACAATCTGAATCTGCAGTTAAATATTGATAACCTGACAGATGAAGAATACTACACGCAGGTAGGCCAGTTCAGTTCGTTCCGTTACGGCACTCCACGTAATTACATGGTGAGTTTGTCTTACCGGTTTAATTAGTCATCAGCGCCTGAAACGGTTCACCGTTAAACAGTGAACTGACATACTGCAAATAAGGGTCCGCGAAAGCGGACTCTTTTGCCAGATTTCCAAAGATATCGCTTAATCCGATAAATGCTCTGGCCTGACTTTCAGAGCCTCCGGCAACGCTTTGAAGGATTTCTGCGTGATCATCAATCACCTCTAAAGCTGTTCCCTGCTGTGTTGCACGGTAGTAGCTGTAATAGCACCAGGCTGCAATAACCAGTGCCGCGCATTCTGTTTGTCCTTTTTGCTCTACGTTTTCCTTAATCGTGGGTACCAGAAAGGTAGATATCTTAGAAGCGCTCTGGGAACAAATCCGCGTAAGGCTATCTTTAATAAAAGGATTTGCAAAGCGGGCGATCAGAGTATTCTTATATTCATCCAGGTTAATTCCTGCTACCGGCGAAAGCACCGGTGTGGCTTCCGTGTCCATGAAGCGACGGACAAAAGAGGAAAATGCAGGGTGAGCGACAGTTTCATCAATCGTAGAAAAGCCATGTAGTGATCCTAGGATACCCAATACCGTGTGGCCGGCGTTCAGTAGCCTGATTTTCATGGTTTCATAAGGCGTTACATCTTCCACAAACTGAGCGCCTGTTTTCTCCCAGCCGGGACGGCCGTCAGAGAAGCGCTCTTCAATAACCCACTGATGAAACGGTTCGCAGGTTACAGGCCACTCATCAATCAGACCCAACGCTGCTACCTGAGCAATATCATCTGCTGTGGTGACAGGCGTAATGCGGTCAACCATGGCATTGGGAAAAGCGACATTCTCTGACACCCAGTCTGCCATTTCTTCATCGTAAGACCTGATGTAGCTGGTCAGCATTTTTCGTGTTACATCACCATTGTGCTGAATATTGTCGCAGGACTGCACAGTAAACGGAGCAAATCCGGATGCCCGGCGCTGTTTCAGAGCGCTGGCAAGATAGCCGAATACCAGCCTGGGTGAATCAGGATTGGCCAGATCATGTTGTACATCAGCATGGGAAAAATCGAATTCGCCGGTAGAGGGGATAAAGTTGTATCCACCTTCGGTAATCGTAAGTGAGACTATTTTCGTGTCCGGACTGGCCATTTTATCAATAACGGCCTGCGGGTTTTCATTTGCCATCAGAAAACCGGTCATACACCCGATGACCTGTAAAGATGCGCAACCTTCCGGATCTTTCACTAATAAGGAATATAAATAGTCCTGCTTCTTAAGCACATCACGGATTTTACTGTCACCTTCTCTCAGGCCGATACCACAGATCCCCCAGTTCGTATTGCCACTTTTGCCCATGAATTGATCGGTATAAAAAGCCTGATGAGCGCGATGGAAACCACCGACCCCTACATGAACAATGCCCGTGCGTAATGCTGCCCTGTCATAGGCAGGACGAAGAATGTGGGGCGGCAATGAAGAGAGAGCCGCATTGTTAAGATTTACAGGTTGAACAGACATAGTTATTCCACAGATGAAGAAAGAGAAGTGCGCTGCCGGCGTTTCATTGCCCAGTAAGCAGAAGCGAAGTAGGCCAGAGTGCAGCCAAATCCGGCATTGAAAAACAGAGTACGGTTGGTAACGTATTGCTCCATTCCGGCTGAGAAAAACATGGTATAGCCGGCAAGCAGTACCGTGATTAGCAGGCTTCCCCGGGCAAGCACAGTGAGGACATTCGTGAAGAGCGAATTATCGTCTTGCTGTACAGGCAGTTGTTCAGCTTGTTTTGCCTGAAAGGTTTCGACCTGCTCATCGTAGGTGCGTAAGTCTGCTTCTTCCTGCGGGTATTTTTCTGCTGCACCATGACGTTTCGCCAATGCGGTGTAGAGCAAGATGGTAAAAATCCAGGTCGGCAAAAACAGATAATAGAAAGAGATAACATCCAGCGCGTTAAGTCCGAAACCGAATACCAGACCTGCTGCCCAGGCGGTAACAGCGGGTTTACTGTGGGTTATTTTTCTGTAGTGTGCCCAGTAGCGTGTCAAACCCAGGCGGGGAAAGACAAAATGCTCGGCAAACACAATGCCGCCGACCGGCACCACTAACAAACCTGCGTAAGTTAACAGCGGAAGTAATTTGGTGAAAACAAACGGGAAACAGGCAATGACGACAGTGACTATTCCTACCATAAACGTGGTTTTATTCCGGGAGTGATTGCTAAAAATCGCCTGGGCAGCCAGGCCTGCTCTGTAAAGGTTGGCATTCGCTGTTGTCCATCCGGCTACGATAACAATCACCAGACCTGACAAGCCCAATGCATGAAATGCGACGTCTCCCGGGTCCAGCTCTGTGATTGATTTTTGTACCAGTACCGCTGTACCAGCGCCCATGATACCGGCTGAAATCCAGGCGATATAATGACCGAATAACATGCCCGCCGAGGTGCACAGACCGTAGCTCCGCTTTTTTGCATAGCGTAACAGTGCCATATCGATTAAGCCGAAATGCGTTATCGTATTGGCTGCCCATGAAAACCCGATAACTTCCATCAGGCCTATGCCGGGATTGCCGTTGGCATCGAGTCCTGTCCATACTGAAATGCTGCCGATGTGCATGAATTCAGCCCAGTCTGATACCCGCGTATCACCGGTAACGGCATTGGCCAGTTCCGGCATGAGGACGAGCGGTCCGCTGATAAACATGACAAAAAGCCAGGGGGCACAGATCCCTGAAAAATTGGATACTGCGTTGAATCCATACATGGCAACCAGCACTACGATGATTCCCACAGCCAGAACAACGAGAACGAACCACGGGTTAGTGGGATACCAGTTAAGTTGGGCCGGTATATTCAGAGCAAAACGTACTGCTGTTGCTGAAACCGTAATCATAGCTGCTGAAATGACAGTAAAAATAATCACGTTTGCCCAGTTATAGAGTCTGGTCATAGAGTCGCCGGCGATCTTTTGCAGGTATGTATACAAGCTGAGCCGGGTTTCCACTGCTATCGGCGTGGTGATGAATGTCCAGCTGAGTACAGCCAGAATATTGCCTATCAACAGACCGATAAGGATATCTGTCATTGAGGCACCCAGAGCAACAAAGGTTGCGCCGAATACGAATTCAGAGGCTGCAACATGTTCACCGGCATACAAGCCGAGAAAATGTCGCCAGCCTTTCAGATTATGTTTTGCAACCGGAAGCTGTTCTTCTTCCAGTTGATGTAGATTTACTTCGTTACTGCTTCTGGTCATAGACAAAGTCGCCGCATCATATGTTTTTTGGCAAATGCCAATTGTGTGGGCATATTCCCGGATTGTGCTGATTAAGTCAACATGTCGTTAACAAAGGAAGCTGTCTTCCATACGATTTTTTTGCTATTCCGTAACCTGCAGGTTACAACGTAGTGCGCGCAGCGTGCGTGCAGATGAAACATACTACCGGCTGAAAAGCTGTTAGGAGGTGCTGTGGCAAGTATTTCAATGGTGATCTTTGATTGTGACGGAGTGCTCATCGACAGCGAAGTCCTGAGCATGCAAGTGTGGCAGCAATTGCTTGCAAAGCAGAATATCTCACTGGAGACAGCGTTTTTTCAGCAGCACTTTTTGGGACGCAGCTTCGGTCATGTAAAAGACATGTTGGCGGAGCAATTCCAGTTAACCGTGACAGAACAAATCAAGGCTGATTTTGATGAGAAGCTGAAAATTGCGTTCACTGAGCGTCTGCAGCCGGTGAGCGGTGTGGAAACAGTGTTGTCAAATTTATCAGTACCTTATGCACTGGCGACCAGCAGCAGCCGGACGCGGACGTCTGTGGCGTTGGCAGCGACAGGGCTTAACCGGTACTTCAGCGAACCTCAGATTTTTACTGCCGGAGACGTTGCCCGGGGCAAGCCTGCACCGGACTTATTTTTACATGTAGCGGCCAGTGCCGGTCAGGCTCCCGCGCATTGTCTGGTCATTGAGGATTCTGCTCCGGGATTACAGGCTGCGGTTTCGGCCGGCATGCACTGGCGGCATTTCACCGGCGGCAGTCACTTGCAACAAACCGATGGTAAACCATCTGAGACGCTGGCAAACTGGCACGATTTTAAAGCTCAGTTCCCGGAACTGATAAAAGATTAGAGGCGCCCATGTCATCTACTTTATCTGCAGCTCAACAAAAATACGAAGATGCTGCCAGAGCTGGCTGGCTCTATTATGTCGCCGGAAAAACACAGGATGAAATAGCCAGACAGTTACATACATCCAGACAATCTGCTCAGCGGCTTGTCGCGCTTGCTGTGTCAGAGGGATTGATCAAGGTACGCCTCCAGCACCCTGTGAAGCGGTGTATGGAACTGGCAAGTCAGTTGAAAGAGGTTTTCGGGTTACAACAGTGCGAAGTTGTGCCCAGTGATGCGGATAATCCGCACTCAACAGCAGGTCTGGCTCAGGCAGGCGCAGCCGAACTGGAACGGTATCTTAAAGGTCAGCACCCGAGAACAGTCGCTCTTGGTACCGGAAGAATTCTGCGGGCCTGCGCCGACGAGTTAACAGCACTGCAATGCCCTCAGCACAACATTGTTTCGCTGGTGGGTAATATTGCACATGATGGATCTGCCAGCCGTTATGATGTCGCCGTGCACGTCGCAGAACGGGCAGGAGCCAGACACTTTCCCATGCCATTGCCGGTTATTGCGCCCTCTGAGGAGGACAAGCAGCAATGGCATAATTTGCCCCATGTCAGTAATGTCAGAGCGCTGGCATTGAAAGCTGATGTTGCTTTCGTCGGGATAGGTCATTTGGGGACCGTGTCACCGCTACATATCGACGGGTTTATAGCAAAGGACACGCTTGATAATCTGGAAACTGCCGGTGCGGCAGGTGAAATGATAAGCTGGATATTTGATGGTCAGGGGCAATTAATAGACAGTCCTATTAACCGGTGTGTCACCAGTATGTCGCTGCAGGATCTCGCCGGAACCACCATTATTGGCATTGCGGCCGGAGAAGAAAAAATCGCAGCCATAAACGGCGCGTTAAAATCAGGGCTGCTAAACGGTCTCATCACAAACGAATATACCGCTGCCAGATTATTAGAAAGCAGTTCTCAGCAGAGCCAGTCAGCAGAATAAATAAAACGCCCGGCATGTGCCGGGCGTATCTGTCCGTTATCAGAACGAGTAGTTAAATCTCACTTGTGTGAAACGCGGTTGACCATACTGGATTTGCGCGTTGCTTGAGATGTAGTTGTAGTACTCTTCGTCAAACAGGTTGTTTACGTTAAGCTGAACGTCCACCCGGTCGCTGAAGCTGTATTTTGCCATCAGGTTTGTAATGGCAACGGCTTCCTGGGTAACACCGCTTTGCGATACTTCGTCCATCCAGTTCACACCACCACCAATGGTGAGGCCGGGCACACTGTCGATAAAGTTGTAGGTAGTGAACAGTTTGAACTGCTTACGTGGATAGCTTGGGTTAACGTCGTAACCTTCCGCATCTTCGGCTTCAAATTGTGACCAGCCCACATTGATGTTCCAGCCATCAACGGGCTGACCCACCACTTCCACTTCAAAACCGGTACTTTCAGTACCCTGTGCTTCCCGCTGGGCAATGGTGGCCGGCGAGTCAGGAACGTAATAAGGCGTACCGTCTTCAGCGATGTCGTCCTGAGCCAGGTTATCCTGATCAATTTTAAATACCGAGATAGCAGTGTTTAAACGCTCGTCAAGGAAACGGCTTTTCATACCAATTTCATACGTAACGCCCTGCAGGGAATCCAGGTATTCACCGTAACGGTTTACCGCATTCTGAGGCTGGAAAATATCGGTGTAGCTTGCGTAAACGCGGTGCTGTTCTGTTACGTCATACAAAAGGCCGGCGTAAGGAATAAATACACCGGTTTCACCAAAATCTGTAGGGGTGCCGTAGCTGTTACCGGAACGTTCCCAACTGGCAATCCGTCCACCGGCAATCACTTTTAACTGCTCTGTCAGGTTAAGACGGGTGGCGGCGTAAAAGCCTTTCTGTTCAGTATCCATGTCCTGAGCAACGGTGTCCGGCGCGTCAGTCCATACCGGCTCGCTCCACTCATTGCCCCAGGTGTAGAAATCAGAGATGGCAAGGGGATCGCTGCTCACAACAGAGTAGGTTTCAGCGATGGCAGACTGGTCACTGTACAAACCGCCAATAACGAACTCATGCATGGTATCAAACAGCTTGTAGTCACCCTTTAACTGAATATCCAGGCTGTCCAGTGAGCTTTCGCCCTCTGCACGGTAAGGCCATGCAATAAGGCCGGCCCCGGTTTCTTTATCCAGCGAACCGTACACGTACAGCAATCTGACATCCGGCTTTTTGTAATCCATGCGGTTATAGTTAACACGCAGTTCCCAGCCGTTGTTAAAGGTGTGCTCTACGTTGGCAAAGATGTTGGTGTTTTTCGTTTCCCAGCGGGTCCAGTCAGCAGACGTGGTGGTTGATACGTCCCAGTCTGTCGGCGTGCCGTCACTGTATAAACCTACCAGGCCACCCCAGAAGTTACCTTTTGGTACGTTATTCTGGTAGCTCATGCCTACGCGCACCAGTGTTTTGTCGGTGATATCACCTTCAACAACACCGTAAAGCACGGTAGATTCATTGGTGAAGATGTCCAGGTACGATTCACTGTCTTCATACTTGGCCACTACACGGCCACGAAGTGTGCCTTCGTCATTCAGTCCGGTTGATACGTCTGCCATGACTTCAAAATTGTTCCAGGTGCCCAGTGCAAAGCTCACGTCACCCGTTAAATCTGTGCTGTCTGCATGCTTGCGCACCAGGTTGATAGAACCGGAAGGATCGCCCACACCGGTTAGCAGGCCGGTAGAACCGCGTACAAATTCAACCCGCTCAAAAATCGCCACATCTGCGACAGTTTCACCGGAATCCGCCGCCAGACTCCAGGGTAACGGTACGCCGTCAATCTGGTAAGTGGTGATATCGAAACCACGGGACTGCAGGGTGTTCCGCACGTTATCCACCATGCGGAAAGACACACCTGTCGTGTTTTGTACTACGTCAATGACGGTATCCAGTGCCTGGTCACGAATACGCTCTTTAGTGATAACGCTCACTGATTGCGGCGTTTCCTGCAGCGTCAGGCCCAGACCTGTGGCCGTATCGATTCGTTCTGTTACGGTATATTTACCGGTCACTTCAACGTGTTCCAGGGTGTCACCGGCGGGAGCAGCTTCCTGCGCCATCGCCAGAGCGGGTGTGAGTGACAGCATTACAGCCGTTGCCACGGGGGCTAAGCGGTTTTCAGGTGTTTTCATAATGTCTCCAAAGTGTTGTAGTTATTTCGGGGCTTTGCGCCTCTGATTATTTGATATGTAAAGGGCTACCAGTAATGCGCCGACGGTCATTTCGTAGCACCAGTAAACGATGCCCTCAGCAATGCCTTCACTTTCACAGGAAAGGATTAGCGAGAGGGCTAAAAACAGAAATCCGGCATATTTCAGGGTATTGTCTGACAAAGGAACGGAAGCCGGAGAAATCAAAAATTTGCGGTTACGGGGCATGGCGGCGGCCAGACACCAGAATGCCACAGTACAAAAAAGCAAAGACAGCAGGGTCACAGGTTGCTCCCTATGCTGATAAACAGCCAGCAACTCAGGCTTGATAAGAGCACGACAGCACTGGTACGCAGCAGCTTACGGGTGGCAATAATCCACATCACCAGCACACTGTAGGCAATAAAGCCAAATAACATGCACCAGATAAACGTTACGGCTTTATCAATATCAGACAGTTGAAAAAGTAGTCCGGTAAGCGCAACAGACAGCAACGAAACCAGTACAAAGCTCCCGAACACGGCCAGCAACAGGCGCCAGACAAACAGGCTATTTTGCATAGTGCCCCACCTCTGTTTCGATGGCTTCATGGTGCTTCCTGTTCAGTATTTTCCACTGCAACAGGAACAGGCAGCCTGTCACCACCAGGCAGATATCCATCACCAGTAAAATACTGTCTTCCGGGAACTGATAAGTACCAATATGCTTTGCCACAGTTATCACACTTAGCAGTGGCAGCAGCAGGAAAGTCACAGCGTTGAGCATGGCTGAGTAGCGCCACCGCTTGTGTTCGCCGGTCAGCAAAGACATCACCAGCACAATGAGCCAGCCGGCAAAAAATACGTCAATTTCTGATTGCGCACGGCCGGCGAGTGTTTCCGGTAAAACGCGGTTGGCAAGAAAGAAACTGGCCACAGCAAAGGGCAGGCCCATAATGGTTGCTGCATTTAAAACCCGTACCCATTGATGACCTTTGTGAGGCGCTTTCTTTTCCCGCTTTTTACTCCACAATACCAGGCCGGTAGCAATCATCACTGAGCCTGTGATACCGGAGATAAAATACAGCCAGCGCAGTGACCAGTCAGCGAAGCGGCCGGCATGCAGATTAATCATGGTTCTGCGGGTTTGCTCTGCCACGGAGGGGACTGCGCGGGTCGACAACAGTTCCCCGGTGGCAGTGGAATAGACAAGCCGGCGGTACGGAGAAATCAGCCCGTTGGCCGGTACTTCCATAAATTCGATGGTACCGTTCTGATCTGTGGGGTTATCAACCCCGATAAAGGTAATTTCAGCGCCGCCCAAACGTTGTTGCGCGTCGTCGAACAGGGCCTGTAAATTCACCGGTTCCGCCCTGATACCGCTGGCAGCAGGTTGCGCCTGCCTGGCTTCAACGGCCTCAAAATAACTGCCCCTGTCACCGAACGTGGTGCTCATGGCCCAGCCGTAAATCATCAGCATGAGGGTGACCAGGCCAGTGTAGGTGATCATAAGGTGGAAGGGCACGGCCAGCACGGAAGTCAGCGTATGGGCATCCAGCCAGCTGCGCATACCCATGCCTGATTTGAAGGTGAAAAAGTCCTTAAAGATTTTCTTGTGAATAATAATGCCGGAGATGAGAGCTATAAACATGCACATGGCAGCTATGCTGACCAGCCACCGTGCCCAGATCACCGGCATATAATGAAGATCAAAATGGAAGCGGTATAGAAAGTTGCCGCCACGGGTCTCTCTGACGGATACTTCCTGTCCGGTGCCATCCAGTGTTGCTCTTTTAAAACCACGGGGACCGGCGTCACTGGCCCGCCAGAAGAGTGTGGACACCGTGTCCCGTTCACCCGGCACGCCGATAGACCAGCGAGGTGAGTCGGGGGCTTCTTTCAGCAGAAAGGCCTGAGCATTGGCGACAGCATTGGCCGGAGTGGCCGGGTGAGTCAACTCCGGTTGCATCCATCGGGTTATTTCAAACTGGAAGAAAGCCAGCGTACCGGTAACAAACACAGCGAACAGCAACCAGCCCAATATCAGGCCTGTCCAGGTGTGCAGCCAGGTCATACTGTCTCTGAAGCGTGAAAACATAATCTTATACTTGGTTTTAGAAGAGTGACTACCGTGGATCGCCAGGGGCAGCAAGTATGAAAGCGCTTAATTTTACCTTAAGTTAAAATCAAATGATAATTGTTTTTATTTCCATGATATGTTCCTGATCACTGTGAACCGGACGCCGGATAATCTTCTACGTCCTCGATGACCCTGCGCTCAAGTCTGGCTTCGCCCTCGGGATCAGCATGAATAATTACGTCGGCGTCGGTAAATGCACCTTCTATCTGCAATTCAACTTCATCGGTGATGTCGTGGGCTTCGCGGAAAGATAGTCCGGCATCGAGCTGAATGTCGAGTTGTATAAAGCTCTTATCACCGGCGCGGCGGGTACGCAAAGCGTGATAGCTCAGAACGTTGGGATTGGCTTCAAGAATTTGTTTTATGGTTTCTTTATCTTCTTCAGGCAACTCTTCGTCCATGAGTTGGGGAATGGCTATTTTTGTCACCTGCCAGGCGGAATGTGTGAGAAATAATCCCATTGTTAAACCGGCCACGGCATCCAGTCTTGGAATCCCGTAGTAACTGCCTGTGAATACTGCCAGCAGCGCACCGGTAATAGCAAAGATATCGCCAATGTAATGAGCCCGGTCAGACTGAATGATTAATGAACGGGTGCGCTTTAATGCCAGTGTCTGGAATGATACCAGCAGAATGGTTGCAATCAGCGAAAACAGAAGCACGCCAACCGCAATGTCAGGTCGGGTAACCGGCTCCGGTTCCACAAGATGATGCACCGACTCCCACAATACCAGCGATGCCGAAGCGCTTATCAGAGCGACCTGACCAAGGGCGAATAACGCTTCTGCTTTATGGTGTCCGAATTTGTGATTGGTATCAGGTTGCAGGGCGGCATATGAGGCCACACCTGCGGCTGCAACACTAACCAGTAAATCGATACCACTGTCGGCAAGTGAGCCGAGAATGGCAGCAGAACCAGTGATAAACCAGCCACCGATTTTTACCAGGCAGAGCAGGGAAGCCACGCACACCGCAGCACCTGTTGCTACTTTCACCCATTTGCTGCGTTCATTGCGGCATTCACTTGTGTTTGCATTCAAGGGATTCTCTCCTGCGACAGAGTATGTTTGACTGTTATAACACATAACGTCTATGGCTTTACTTGCTAATTGATAATAAGTATCATTTTCAAAAATGAACATTTAAGGATTAATCATGACTTTCTCAGGATCAGCCCGTTGTAAACTTGCCCTGGTGCTGGCACTTTCTATCGGCAGTTTTTCTTCTCAGGTATCAGCAAATGGTGCTATCGGAGATCACGTAAATAACCTTCACGCGCACCTGGGCGAATACGCAGAAGAAGTGCAGTGGCTGGAAGATAAATTTGGTGCCGTCGTTGATGCCTATGAAAAGCAGGGCAAAGATAAAGTTGATACTGATGTTATGATTGAGTACTGGGAAGAAGTAGATTTCCATTCAGCGATTGAAACCCAGTATGTGCCTGTTTATGCCACCATCTGGCAAGGCATTTACGGTGTAAAAACAGCCATCGATAGCGGGGCCGCTACGGCAGCTGTCCGTGCTGAAGAGGTAAAGCTGGTACACGCCCTATGGCAAGGCCTTGGGGCGGTGAAACTGGCCTCTCAATATCAGAAAAAAGGGCTTATCGACCAGGTTCAGACCACCGAAGCTGAACCGACAACGCCAACAGAAGTCATTGATGACATTAAAGTACGTCTTGACCGCGTAGTAGCAAAGTATGCAGAACAGTTGTCTGAAGTGGCAACCACACTGGTATTTGATACTTACCTGCAACGTTTTGAAGGTATTGAAGGTGCGCTAATTGAATTGGATGCGCCACTGGTTGAAGATCTTGAGAAAGATTTTAACGTATCTTTACCGCAAGCTATCGAGCAAGACAAAGGCGTGGATGCAGTGCGTGAAGTTGTCAACGCCATGCAGGTTAAGTTAGATAAAGCCTATGCGTTGCTGGCAGAAGCAGAGAAAAATCGTAAGAGCGTGTTTTAAGGAATCACTATGCAACGCAGAACATTCGTCCGGGGCCTGGGACTGGCTGGTTTAGCTGGCGGTCTCGGGCTGTTACCAGGCATGTCCTTCGCTAATCCGGCAACCGCGATATCTGTTGATTCACTGCCAAAATTGAAAGGCGACCTCACGCTTTATCTTGGCAGAGGCGAGGGCGGACTTTACGAAAATGTCCTTGAAGCGATCAAGAAAAAGAACCCGGAACTGAATTTACAAATTCGTCGCGGTGCGACGGCAGAGCTGGCCAATATGCTGGTCGCCGAAGCTAAAGCCGGCGTGAAACGGGCGGATTTGTTCTGGGCAGTAGATACCGGTTCTATAGGTATGATTACTGATCAGGGGCTGGCAAAGCCCCTGCCAGACGACGTGGTCAATCAGCTGAAACCGGGTTTTCAGTACCCTATGTGGTCGCCGGTAACCGGACGTATCCGCACTTTACCTTATAACACTGAGCGGGTGAGTGCAGACCAGATCCCTGACAGTGTGATGGCCCTTGCCGACACAGATTTGAAACTGGGCTGGGCACCTGCATATGCCTCTTTTCAGTCTTTTGTCACAGCGATGCGCATTCTCGAAGGTGAGAAAGCAACAGCCAGCTGGCTGAAAGGCGTGAATAGCCGGGCGAAGAAATATGCCGGTGAACTCGGTGTGGTGATGGGCGTTGAGCGTGGTGAGGTGGACCTGGGTTTTGCCAATCACTACTACACGTTAAGGCTTAAGTCCGGCAAGCCGGATGCCACCGTAGATATTGCTTACACAAAAGGTGATGCGGGTTGCCTGGTGAATGCCTCCGGCATTATTTCGCTCACTGAAGGTGATTTACCGGTAAACTTTATCCGTTACCTGCTGACCAGAGAAGTGCAATCTTATCTGGCATCTGAAGCCTATGAAATTCCACTGGTCGGCGGCGTAGCGCCGCCTGATGGTCTCACGCCTCTGAGCAGTATTTCTCCTCCTGATTTGGATCTTCGTAAGTTAGCTGATATAAGACCGACATTAGACTTGATGAGGAATGTTGGCGTTCTGTGAAAAACCTGCCTAAATCGTACCCCTTTGCAATCATCATTGCGGTGATTGCAATTTTACCCGTCGGGGTTTTATTTTCACTTGCCTCTGATGATGCCGCGTTTTTTGATACCAGAAATATCACTGTATTAATGAATACGCTGGCATTGATGGGGCTCACGGTGGCAGGGGCTGTGATGGTCGGGGTGCCCCTGGCGTTACTCACAGCATATGTCAGTTTGCCTTTAAAGCGGCTGTGGCTAATCTTATTTGCAGCACCGCTGGCTATGCCAAGTTACCTTGGCGCATTTACCCTCTATTTTTCTTTCGGCCGGGGCGGCGAAATCGAGAGCTTTACCGGTTTGACCACGCCATCCCTGGAAGGACTGTGGGGGGCAGGGCTGGTCATGACGTTGTACACCTATCCGTTTGTGATGATGACCACCCGTTCCGCGCTGCTCAGCCTTGATGCCAGTCAGATAAACGCTGCCCGTACATTAGGGCTGTCATTAGCTGCCAGTATCTGGCGCATCGTTTTGCCACGGGTCGTAAACAGTATTGCCGCCGGGGCATTACTGGCGGGGCTGTATGCGTTATCGGATTTCGGGACGCCGGCAATCATGGGGCTGGACACATTTACACGGGTAATATTCGTGGAATACAACGCGTTTGGCCTCAGTCAGGCAGCCATGCTATCGCTGCAGTTAATGCTGATAGTCGTGCTTATTCTCTTCATCGAATCTCAAATCCGTGGTGCTAAAGAACGACCGGGCAAACACATCCAAATTCACGTTCATCCGGTGAAAAGTCTAGGTTTCGCAGGTCTGTTTTCGCCGGTTATTCTGTTGTCTCTGGTTCTTCCACTTGGCATTTTTGTGTTGTGGCTGGCCCGGGAGGGAGCAGAAGGCTTTGATATTACCTATGCATGGAATTCCGCCTACGCATCCATGATGGCCGCGGTCGTCGCAGTCATTCTGGCGATTCCCGTTGCCCATGCCGCTATTGCCGGCCGGGTAGGACGATTTTTTGAGCGTATAACGTATTTTGGATTCGGTGTCCCCGGCATTGTAATGGGCACAGCGCTGGTTTATCTCGGATTACAAATTCCGGTACTGTATCAGACGCTGGGATTGCTGGTGATTGCCTATGTATTGCGCTTTTTGCCGCTGGCTGTGAGTACAGTTCGCAGTACTACTGAAAATCAGGATGGTGGCCTGGTAAACGCTGCGCGGGTACTGGGGGCTTCGCCCAGAGAAGCGTTTTTGCGTATTACTTTACCTCTGACTGCGCGGGGCATGATAGCCGGTGCCGCATTGGTTTTCCTTGAAGTTATGCGTGAATTACCGGCAACATTGATGCTCGGGCCTACAGGTTTTGAAACGTTAGCAACGTACCTGTGGCGTGTTTATGAAGCTGGCTATTTCGGACGTGCCGCCGTACCGGGTTTATGTCTGGTGTTTATTTCCGGGCTCGGGTTGATCCTGATGCTCACCGGTGAGCGAAAAGCAGAATTTTCAGTTAACGAGAGTCAACATTCCTGATGCTAGAAGTTAATGGTTTATCAGTCGATTATGGAACTAATCGGGTAGTGCGAAATTTAGATCTCAAGCTTAATGAAAGCGAGATCTTAATGTTAGTCGGCCCCACCGGTTGTGGAAAAACAACAGTGCTGCAGGCTCTGGCAGGTTTGATCCCCGTAACTGAAGGAAAAATTGCTCTGGATGGATGGGTTTCCACACCAGAGAAACAGGTGCCACCGGAAAAACGCAACGTGGGGATGGTGTTCCAGGACTTTGCACTCTTTCCCCATCTCACCGTAGAGCAAAATGTTCAGTTCAGATTGAAAGACAATACGTTGGCAGATCACTGGTTGGAATTACTGGGTCTGAGTGACTTCCGGCACGCCAAGCCTTCACGGTTATCCGGTGGACAAAAGCAGCGGGTGGCGCTGGCCAGAACGCTGGCACATGAGCCTGCTTATGTATTACTCGACGAACCGCTTTCCAATTTGGATGCCGCATTAAAAGACAGTTTACGCTGGGATATTCGCGACGCGCTTAAGAAGGCGGGTGTACCGGCAATTTGGGTAACCCACGATCAGGATGAAGCACTGTCGGTCGGTGACAGAGTGGGTATCTTAAATAAAGGTGTGCTTGAACAACTGGATACACCAGAGCTGTGTTTTGAAAAGCCGGCCAGTAAATTTGTTGCACGTTTTCTTGGTGAAGCCAGTTTTCTCAAAGGGCGTATTTCCGGCAATGAAGTAGAAACCGCTATCGGCAGCGCACCGGTTTATTCTGCTGACAATCAGCAAGAATTAGTGGAATTGCTGGTAAGGCCCGACGATGTGATTATTACCGAAAAGCCGGAGCAAGCAAACGCGACGGTGTTACGTAGTCGCTTTGAAGGTGGCAGCAGATTATTGTTCGCTGTACTGGATTCGGGTGAAGCTGTGAGTGCCAGGGTGTCTCACGAATTAAAAGTGGTGCCGGAGCAGCGGGTATTACTTACCTTGCAATCCGCCCATGCTTTGTCAGCATTTAATTTATAAATCTCACTTGCTGAGCAAAATACACCGGAAGCACATTACCGGTTAAGACGGTTAATGTGCTTCAATCACTAAGAAAAACCGGATATTAAGCAGACAACTCTTTTCTGACAATATCAGCGCCCGCTGCTAAGGCCTCAAGCTTACCTCTCGCAATATCACGGGAAAGAGGAGCCATGCCGCAGTTGGTACAAGGATAAAGCTTGTCCGCATCAACGTATTTCAGAGCTTCCCGGATAGTCGCTGCCACTTCTTCAGCCGTTTCAATTTCTTGGGTAGCCACATCAATGGCGCCGACCATAACTTTCTTACCCTTTAGTAACTCAAGGACTTCAAAGGGCACACGACCGTTGTGGCACTCCAGAGAAATAATGTCGATGCTTGATTGCTGAATGGCAGGAAACGTTTTCTCATAGTGACGCCACTCTGCACCGAGTGTTTTTTTCCAGTCTGTATTGGCTTTAATGCCGTAGCCATAACAAATGTGAACGGCAGTTTCGCATTTTAAGCCTTCACAGGCTTTTTCCAGCGCTTCGATCCCCCACTCATTGACCTCGTCGAGGAATACGTTAAAAGCTGGCTCATCAAACTGAATAATATTCACGCCGGCGGCTTCAAGCTCTTTAGCTTCTTCGTTCAGCGCTTTTGCGAATTCGAAAGCCAACGTTTTACGATCTTTATAATAATCATCATACAGGGTATCAACCATGGTCATCGGACCGGGAAGTGCCCACTTGATAGGGCGATCGGTTTGCGCCCGCAGGAACTTAGCATCGTCAATGAACACAGGTTTCTGACGGCTTACCGGGCCGACGATCCCGGGCACGCTGGCATCGTAGCGGTTACGAATTCTGACTGTCTTTTTATTTTCAAAGTCAACGCCGCTTAAGTTTTCAATAAAGGTTGTGACAAAGTGCTGACGGGTCTGTTCACCGTCGCTGACAATATCGATACCTGATTTTTCCTGTTCTTGCAGCGTCACCCTAAGGGCATCGTTTTTACCTGCAGCGAGGGCTTCTCCCTCAAGTTTCCATGGAGACCAGAGCTGTTCAGGTTGCGCCAGCCACGATGGTTTTGGCAGACTTCCTGCGGTGGAGGTCGGGAATAATTTTGTCATTGTAATACTACCTGTACCTTAAAATCAGAATGCGGACGCAGTAACGCCGGAGGCCCATTGCTGAAGCGTATTTTGATGTTTCTGAATGAAGTTCTCTTCGCACCATTTGCCCTGCTCGATGGCAAGGCGGGCACGTTCTTCTTTGTCGTACACCACTTGAGTAACGGAATAATCGTGATTTCTTAAACTTGGCTTGTACACTTCACCGGCAACAGAATTCGTGTTGTAGATTTCCGGACGATAAATCTTCTGGAAGGTTTCCATGGTGCTGAGCGTGCTGATGAGCTCCAGTAAGCTGTAGTCGTTCAACAGATCACCGAAGAAAAAGAACGCATAGGGTGCCGAGCTGTTAACAGGCATAAAATAGCGAACTTTCATGCCCATGGTTCTGAAATACTGCTCCGTTAACGATGTTTCATCAGGTTTATATTCCGTGCCTAACACCGGGTGCTGATTACTGGTCCGGTGATAGGTTTTGTTGTCTGAAACACTCAGGCAGATCACCGGCGGTTTACTGAAGTTCTCTTTATAAGCGCCGGAACTGATGAAGTCCTGAAACATTTTTCCGTGCAATTCACCATAGTTATCCGGTACAGAGAAATGGTCTTTCCCCTCATTGTGTTTGCGTAACACCACACTGAAATCGTAGTCGCGCACATAAGATGAGAAATTGTTACCCACAATGCCTTCAATACGTTTATTCGTATAATGATCGACAACGCTGGTTTTCAATACTTCAATCGTCGGGAAGGTCTCACCATTGCCTTCAACATCAACGTCGACATGCACGATATCGAGCTCAACGGAATACCGGTCTTTTTTAGGGTTATCCCAGTGTGCCAGACTATTGAAGTTGTTATTTATCATGTTGATTGCTTTGCGCAGGTTTTCCTGGCGGGCTTCACCACGGGCCAGGTTTGCAAAGTTCGTGGTAAGACGTGTTTCGTCCGCAGGAGAGTAGTGCTCATCAAAGCGAACGGTCTTAATGGAATAAGTGAAATCGCTACTCATAATAGTCTGGTGCCCCATGCTCAAAACAAAAACTAACATTTAATGTGTTGAGCTGATTGTAGGGCGAGTTAACTATGATGAATATTGATATTAATTAATGGTTGTATGAGCCGTTTTCATGGTTTGAGCGGCGTGACTCAAACTGCTATCTTAATGATAATGATTTTTATTTGAGTTTTATCTCAGCTGATCCTATGATTCTATTCGGGGGTAATCCATATCAATGGGTTAAATTGCGGACAGGCTTTTGAGAAGCAAAATGAATGAATCTGTTTCTACAATGCAAACGATGCGTATTGCACTGAAATCACGCGGTTGGCTTGTGAACAAGCGTCTGTTTCTGCCTGTTATTCTGCTTTCTTTTTTATGGTGGCCTTTCAGCCGTGAGACGACTCAGCAGGTTCTTGCTGACGCGTTCTTTCAGGTGGGGGCTTTTGTTTACGCATCTCTGGCGTTGTATTACCTGTGTACATTACGGGTGCCCGCAGAGACCATCAGCCGGTTCATTGCCCGCCATCCGTTTTATGAAGTCTTCATTGCCGCTTTTCTGGGGGCTTTACCCGGTTGCGGTGGCGCAATCATTGTTGTTACTCAATACACAAGAGGGGTAGCAAGCTTCGGTTCCGTTGTGGCGGTGCTCACCAGTACAATGGGTGATGCGGCATTTTTACTGTTGGCCCGGCAGCCGGCAGACGGTCTCACAGTGATGGCCGCCGGCATGGTGGTGGGGTCACTTACCGGAATCATTGTGAACCGTTTTCACAACTACCGGCCTGAACTTATTGAAGATGAGTTTAGCAGTCCTCAGGACGACAGTCACACTTGTGCGTCCATGAGAGTAAGTAAAGCACTGACTGGCCTGGCAACACGTTTCTGGCTGGTGATCAGTATTCCTGTTCTGCTTATCGCCATGGCTTTGGCTCTGCAAATTAGTCCTGCTGACTATTTACCTGTTTCTGAGCAACAACTCACCCTGTCAGGCGCTGTTCTCGCAATTGTGAGTGTTACGCTTTGGGCTACGGGAAGTGTGGGCACGGGATATTACTCATTAACCAGTGAAGATCCGGGGTCACAGCCACCTGACTGGAAACGAAAAGCAGCACTGGATACTCAATTCGTGCTGGTGTGGGTGATCATGGCATTTATGCTTTTTGAGATCAGTATGCTTGTTTTTGGCGTAGATTTAGTCGATGTATTTCAGTCTATGGGGGTAAGTGCCGTGGCACTGGCAATCCTTATCGGCTTCTTACCCGGTTGTGGTCCGCAAATACTTGTTACCACGCTATACCTCAATGGCGCACTGCCGTTTTCTGCGCAACTGGGTAACGCAATCAGTAACGACGGAGACGCGTTGTTTCCGGCTATTGCGCTTTCTCCCCGCGCTGCGCTGCTGGCAACGCTCTATTCTGGCATACCCGCTTTCCTGGTTGGGTTCGGATATTACTTCCTGTTTGAGGTCTGATCCCAGGCGCTCAGCAGAGGTGTAAAATTTACCATCAAATAGTAACAATTATCATTTGCATTATTATCCATTCGCATCTAAGGTAGACTAAGAAAACGGGAAATCACCTAATCTTGTTCACCGTAGAGGATGTCATTATGGATATTACCTTCCTGTGTCCAAAACACACTGAATGGGTGTACAGCCACCCGGAACAGGCTGTGCACTTTCTGGCAAGAGATGAATATCAGGGCTCAATGTTATATGCCGACGGCCAGTACAGAGAAGCCATTGCCTATCTCGGGTGTGCGTTTGATATTGCGGCCATTTTGCTGGAAGTCGACGGTGGAGATAATGACGCCATGCGGCTGAAGCTTGAGTCGCTCGGTGATTTGCTCAGTGATGCCTACAACAAACTCGGATTGGTTCATTATAAGAGCGCCATTGAAATACGGGCTGCCGGATTGCTTTCAACCATGCCTTATTACAATGTGGCGGTGCTGCATGCCTGATGGCGAGGTTATGAATAAGGAATGTCATGCTCATTACGTTATCTGGGAGCGGGTCATTAAAGACGGAAACAGAGACTTTGACGCGGATGTTTTCGAAGGCGCGCGGCTTAAGTATTTACGCGCAGTCGAATTAGCCGTTGCCATGGTCGAAAGCGAACCCTGCATCCGGCCTGCCATCGGCGCCTTGTTGGTGAGCTATCACAATCTGGCCGATCTTTACGAGCGGCACGGCTATCGGCTCTTCGCTCTGAATGCGCTGACCAGCGTGTTTCAGCATGTTGAACATCTTCAAAGGGAGAATCCTGCAGAAACAGCGCCCGTCTGGGGCAAGCGTATTGCCTCAGAGCAACTCTACCTGTTTAAAAAGCGACACGGCGAAGCGGAAGAATTTCAGAGACCTGCTTTCATCGCCATAAAACCTGACGACATCAGTACCCACCAAAGGTCTCTACATTAATTAACAAGGAGCATCCGCATGTTAAGACACCTGTCTTTAAAGCTTCAACTGGCGTTATCGCTGGTTCTGTTCAGCCCTTTTTTATGGGCACACCCCGGCCATGATCACGCCCACTGGACGAGTACAGTTCTTCATGTTCTGTTTTATGCTTCCATTGCCGCAGCGGCCGTAGCGTGTGCCTTTGCGATTTACAAAGTCGTCAAGCGCCAGTCGTTAACGCAGGGAGATTAACTATGATCCACCAGTTACTTGAAAAAGTGGATGCTCTGGTCAATTTCGAGCGCGCCAGTGCCCACTGTGATATTCCCTGCAAAATTTATGATCCCGTCAGCGCACAGCTGGCTGCGCTGAGTGTTATCCGCTTTGCTGACCTGATTGAAGAGTTAAATGGCGAAAATCCGGCTCAGCTTGTTCGCCTTGTACGTGAAAAAGAAATTCATGCGGAAAAGGTAAAGCAAGAAATCAGAGTGATTTGGGGCGACTATTTTAAAGCGCCACAAATCGAAAAATACCCTGATGTTCATGAACTGGCACACAAAATCATGATGGCCGGTTCTGCCTGTAAGCAACATACCAGTCGCGACAAAGGTGTGGAGCTGCTTAATCTGGTCAATCAGTTTGCAGAATACTTCTGGTCTTCTAAAGATGTTGCAACCTTTACAGCAACGTGTCCGTATCCGCCTGCAGAGCAAGTGGTCTATCCTAAACTTGCCTGATGCTGAAACTTCTCGTCGTCGATGGCCGCAGCATGGAGCCGGCACTGAGTGCGGGTACGTTCGTGCTGGTGCGCCATCTGTTCTGGCGACTCCCCCGCATTAACGACATTGTCGCTTTTCGTTGTCAGACCCGCGGTCTGCTCATCAAAAGGGTTATTTCTGCAGAACCTGAACTCGGGCTCTATCTGGGAGGCGACAATATTGCTGAATCAATCACTTCTGAACAAATAGGCTGGGTAAAACCGGCTGATATCATTGGCAAAGTTCTGTGGCGCAGCCGCTGAATACCCGAAAGGATAGTAATTGCTCATATTGGCGGTAAATTGATCGCATAGTTCAATTCTCTGGTCTAGGATACAGTATTGATGGTGACTATATTGAGTAGTACTTGAACGTATCCGTATTGGAAGAAAACAATAGCAACTTATTCGGGCAGCATGCACAACGCTTCGCAGATAACTTTCCTTCTGCCATTGTCCTGACTGATATACACGGCAAAGTGGTTTATCTGAACCGGTTTGCTGAAAGGTATTTGCCACAGGATTTCACACAAGTTCTGCATCAATCTTTTTCTGATGTTATCTCTCCCTCAAGTCTTGCATTGTTTACTGACGCATTCGGGAGTGTCGCGGCTGAAGGCGGCTCTTTAAGTATAAATGTTGACACAATTACAGATCTTGAACGCAGTTCTCTGACAATATTCGCCCTTGATGAGAAAACGCTTTGTATCACGCTTCAGGCTTGTCCGGCTGGCCTTCAAAGCACTGATGATCCTCATAACCTGCCTTTGAGTGAACAAAACGAGGCTCTCCACAAGCAGCGCCGGTTATACGAGGCTGCTCTATCAAATAGCCCCGATCCTGTGTATATCTTCGATCTCTCCGGGCGGTTTACTTACGTCAATGATGCATTGCTCGATATCTGGGGAATAACGTGGGACGAAGCAGTGGGCAAAACGTTGTACGAGCTCAACTACGAGAAATGGCATGCTGACAGGCATATGCAGGAAATTGAGCAGGTCATCGCGACAAAGCAACCCATCAGGAGGGATGTGCCTTATCATGGCGCCCATGGCCTTCGTATGTATGACTACATTTTCGTACCCGTGCTTGATGCAAAGGGCAATGTAGAGGCCATTGCAGGTTCAACCCGCGACGTTACAGAGCGGTATGAAGCAGAAAAAATTGCAAGAGATGCAGACAAAAGAAAGGATGAGTTTCTTGCGACATTAGCTCATGAATTGCGCAATCCGCTGGCTCCTATCCGGAATGCCCTTGAAATCCTGCAGTCCGATCAGTTTTCACAACAAAAGAAAAATGAGTCATTTGAATTAGTGGGGCGTCAGGTGAAACAAATGGTTCGCCTTGTGGACGACCTGATGGACGTATCCAGGATCACGAGAGGAAAGATTAAACTGGAGCGTGAACCGCTTGATATTTGCAGCGTCATTCATGATGCACTAGAGACAGCGCAGCCCTTTATTGACGAAAATCATCATGTATTATCAATCAACTATCCTGCAGAAACTGTGTGGGTAAACGGTGATTCTGTGCGGCTTGCTCAGATATTTACTAACATTATCAATAATGCAGCTAAATACACACCACCCGGCGGTCAGATTAGCATTGATGTAGCGCCTGCCGGCGCTCTGATTAATGTTGAAATCCGGGATAATGGCATAGGCATACCTTCTGATAAGCTGAACGAAGTCTTCACTATGTTTTCTCAGGTCGAAGGCGTGCTTGAGCGTTCACAGTGTGGGTTGGGCATTGGTCTTACACTGGTCAAGCGCCTTGTGGAAATGCACGGTGGTAATGTATCTGTGCAAAGCGACAGCAGTGGAACATCGTTTACCGTCTCTTTACCCCGAATCGATGTTCATAAGCGTGAAACTCAGAAGGCTACGGCATCAAAGCCCGGATATAACGTGGCGGATTCTTCTCCGTTAACAGTACTGATTGCTGATGATAATCAGGATGCTGCCATTACCATGGGATGGATCCTTGAGGCCAAAGGTTGTGATGTAGTGGTTGTCGAAGATGGACCATCAGCACTTAAAGCCGTCGAAAATTTTTCTCCGGATTTGATCCTGCTGGACATCGGGATGCCTGGTATGAACGGTTATGATTTATGTATCGCATTACGTGAGATGCCTGAGCTGGAACATTCCGTTTTTGTGGCCCAGACAGGTTGGGGTCAACCGTCTCACATCAAACGTTCGCAGGAGGCAGGGTTTCATCATCACCTGGTTAAACCTCTGGACATGGGTGACTTGATATCCATTGTTGACGAAGTCAGGCAGTTAAAGTCCCGGCTATCGTCATAATTCACCTGTTATTCTGATAACCGGATTCACGTATTACAGCGCCCGTAACGGGCGCTGTGCATTTTATTCTCCGGTATTTTCTGTCAGCTTCATCGGATCCATAAGCTTCATCAGTTCCTCGCGGGGAATATCTGTCATTTCCTCAGCGACATCTACCACCGGACGCTGCTCTTTGTACGCTTTCTTGGCAATTTCTGCGGCGTTGGCGTAACCGATAACCGGGTTCAGAGCGGTCACCAGAATCGGGTTGCGGTGCAGGGCTTTCTCCAGGGTTTCCTGATTCACCGTGAAACCGGCGATGGCTTTGTCAGCCAGAATGGTGGCGCTGTTTGCAATAAGTGTCAGGCTGTTCAGCAGGTTGGACGCAATGACAGGCAGCATCACATTCAGTTCGAAATTACCTGATTGACCTCCAATAGTGATTGCTGTGTCGTTGCCAATTACCTGTGCTGCAGCCATCGCCACAGCTTCCGGAATAACCGGGTTAACTTTGCCCGGCATGATAGATGAGCCCGGTTGCAGAGCTGGTAATGCGATTTCACCCAGTCCGGCCAGCGGGCCTGAATTCATCCAGCGAAGATCGTTGGCTATTTTCATCATTGTCACAGCGGTGGCCTTCAACTGGCCTGAAAGCGAAACAGCGGTATCCTGGGAGCCAATCAGCGCGAAGAAGTTGTCACCGGGTTGAAAGTCGATATCCGTAAGAGCAGACAATTCGCGGTTAAATGCAAAAGAAAAATCAGGATGGGCATTCACACCAGTACCTACCGCAGTTCCGCCCAGAGCAAGGGTTTGCAGGGCAGGCTGCAGGTTCTGAATCGCATTAATTTGCGCGTCAATCTGCGCTTTCCAGCCACCCAGGCTCTGATCCATGCGAACCGGCATGGCGTCCATCAGGTGAGTTCTGCCGGTTTTACAATAATCCTTCAGGGTTTGCGCTTTTTCACCGATGGTTTCTGACAGATGCGTCAGTGCCGGAAGCAGTACGTGGTGTACCTGAATCGCTGCGCTGACGTGGATGGAGGTAGGGATCACATCGTTGCTGCTCTGACCATAGTTAACGTGGTCGTTGGGGTGCACATTAACACTGCCGGCATTATTCGCCAGGGTGGCAATCACTTCGTTGGCGTTCATGTTAGAGCTGGTGCCGGAACCGGTCTGAAACACATCCACCGGGAAATGCTGCATCATTTGCTCATCGTTCAGCAAGGTATCACAGGCTTTAACGATGTTGTGGCTGGTGGATGCGTTTATACAGTCCAATGACAAGTTTGCTTTCGCGGCGGCTTTTTTAATGGTCACCAGCGCTTCAATAAAAGGGCGGGGCATTGGCTGGCCGCTCACAGGAAAGTTATTTACAGCCCGTTGAGTCTGCGCGCCGTAAAGTGCTTTTGCAGGTACCTCAAGTTCTCCCATACTGTCTTTTTCGATACGATATTCTGACATGTTGTGTCCTTCACAAAAAATATTGAGCCAGGATGTTCAGTTCCCGCTGGAACTGACGGATTAACTGGTCTTCGTCGTCGCAGGTCACCATACGTTGTGCTGCTAACAACGGCCGGTATATCTGGTTAAGGCAGTGGTGCCGCCAGTGCGTCACCACAAAACAGTCGCATACGGTGTCGAGTAACAACCTGGCTGCGTGGATGTATAAACTCACTTTCTCATACGTGGAAAGCAATAAAGAAGATGCATGTTCAATGCGGCGCAAGTAGGTATCGACAAGCAGGGGGCTGTCCGGCTCGTCGCCTTTGCGGATATGACTCTCCAGTTCCAGTAAACCTTTTTGCATAACAAAACCGTACACATAACCAAACAAATTCATTAAATCATAAATGATAATTGTTTTCATTATCATTTTGTGGTGATGCCAGATCTATACAAAAAAGTTAATGTCTGGTAAAACGTAATTGATTAATACAATGGGAAATAAATGATGAAAAAAACGATTGTTGCGATCTCAGTTTTGTTTAGTGGCTTCGCTTTTGGCGAAGAATGTGCGACCACTATCGACAGCACTGACATGATGCAATTCAATAAATCTGAAATGGCAGTACCTGCTTCTTGCGACAGCTACACTGTAACGCTGAAGCACACGGGTACATTGCCTAAAGAAGTCATGGGTCACAACTGGGTTTTATCTAAAACTGCAGATGCCCAGGCAATTGCCGGAGACGGCGTTGGTGCTGGTCTGGCAAACAACTACGTTAAAGCAGGTGACGAGCGTGTTATCGCTATGACCGATGTAATCGGTGGTGGCGAAGAAACAGCCGTTACTTTTGATGTTAAGGCTCTGGCAGCAGGAGAAGACTACACGTTCTTCTGCTCGTTCCCCGGCCACATCGGCGTAATGAAAGGCACGCTTACTGTTAAGTAATAGCCCTGATTGTTGAGAGGAAGGCCACGGTGTCAGCACCGTGGCCTTTTTTATTGCCGTTGTTTTTTTAAGCGTGATCGACGACACTTCATCTATTGTTTTTTATTGCCTGTATATAAAAAAGTATAAGTGCAGTTAATGCATAGGAGTGAGTCATGCGTATCGATCCCCGCACATTGCGTCTTTTCCTGGCGGTTTGCCGGGAGGGCACCATCAGTGGTGCTGCCCGGGCAGAGCACCTTTCCCAACCATCCGTTTCCGTAGCGATTAATCAGCTTGAACGCGTTCTTGCTACCAAGCTTTTTGAGCGTAACCGGCAGGGAATTTTACTTACCCCGGCAGGGGAAGCGTTAAAGATTAAAGCACAGGCGGTGGACAGCCTGCTGGTCTCGGCGCAGGAAGAAATCAAACTGCTGGCGGAAGATATCGGCGGTCCCCTGAATATCGGTGGAACACCCGGCGCACTGGCGTCTGTGATGGGGAAGGTCATTAACAGTTTCAGCGAGCAATATCCGAAATTTAATCTGCGAATTATTGAGTGTCATGACGCCAAAGCCCAGCGTTTGCTGAAGAGTTACGAACTGGATGTGGTCATTCTTACATCTGGTATGACGGACTCGCCGGAGGATTTCTGTGAGTTACCGGTGATGACTGATCCATTTTCTATTATTGTCGGGAATGCGAATAAAGATCTTCCCGATATGATGAATCTGAAGCAACTGGCTGCGGCACGCTGGGTATTGCCAGATAAAGTTGGCGGGTTTCGCAGACAAATTGACGCCCTGTTTATCAACAGTAATGCAACGCTGCCTGGCAATGCTATTTCCTGTGACTCATTACTTACCACAAAATCCATCGTACGCTCATCAGATTACATCACAATATTGCCAAATGAAGTGGTGAAATCTGAGCTGGAAAACGGGACCCTGCGGGCAATAAAAATTGAGGGCATAGCCTTCCAGCGCAAGGTGGGCCTGTTATGGCTGGCGGAACGAAAGTTACCGGCAATTGCACAGGCTTTCATTGACCATACCGTGCAGTGTCTGGATGTATAGTCTTTACCTATATTTAACAAAAAAATAAATATTTGAACAAATATCTGAGAGTGCCAACATAAGCGTATATCCAGAAGAATAGGTGACGCTTATGCGTACAATAATTAATAACGCAAATATCTTCGACGGCAGTGGTAGTGATCTGGTTTCCGGCTCTGTTGCCATTGAAGACAAACGAATTGTTCAAATCAGTGACGCAGCCATTCCTGCACAGGAAGGCGATATTGTCATCGACGCAAAGGGTAAAACGCTTATGCCCGGTATGGTTGAAGCCCATGCTCACCTTACCTGGCCAACGTCGGTAGAAAAGTTTGTGCCGGGCATGTTCCTTCCCCCTGAGGAACTGGCGCTGACAGCAGCCCGTAATGCCCGTATTCTTCTCGACCACGGGTTTACCAGTGCTTATTCCGCAGGCGCGTTAAGCAAAACCCTGGAAATCTCATTAAATGAACACCTGGTGACCGGTGGATTGCCCGGTCCACGTTTAATTCCTTCCTCTGTAGAGCGTGAGCCGCCCAACGAATCTGATCTTGATCCGGGTCATGTTGAACTGCATTCCCGTGGTCCGGAAGGTGTCAAAGAGTTCGTAAAAGACTGTGCGGATATTGGTGCGAAAGCCATTAAGTTTCTTATTAGTGGTGAAAGTGCACTGAAACCAGGTGCATCGCTGGAACTGCTTTACACCGAAGAAGAGTTAATGGCAGCCGGTGAACAGGCAAAAGAAAGCAACGTGTGGCTTACCGGCCATGCCCATGCCTGCGATGCGGTGAAATTCGGGATTAAAGCCGGCTTCCGCATTCTGTATCACTGCACCTACGCCGATGATGAAGCCATTGATATGCTGGTGGCGAAGAAAGACGAAATGTTCGTTGCGCCCACTATCGGTATTATTCAGGCCACGCTGGATGCAACCCCACCCCCGCATATGGACATGACCCATATGAAGGAAGACGCTGCCATTGTGCTGTCTAAGCTTAAAGCGCTGGTACCCAAGCTGAAAGCGAAAGGCGTAAGAATTCTGCCCGGCGGCGATTACGGATTCCCTTTCAACCCTAACGGCCGTAATGCCCGCGACCTGGAATTATGGGTTGAGCACTTCGGTTATACCCCTGCCGAAACCCTGCACGCCGCTACACAACTGGGCGGTCAACTGATGGGTATGGGTGACGAGCTTGGTCTGGTAAAGGAAGGTTACCTGGCTGACTTACTGCTTATTGACGGCGATCCCACCAAAGACGTCACCATTATGCAAAACAAGCAAAATATCGCGATGATTATGCAAGAAGGCCGTTTGTACAAAACGCCAGCCCGCGAAAGCTAGCCCGCCAAAAGGAAATTTACAATGTATGATGTAGCAATTATTGGCTGCGGGCCGGTAGGGGCTCTTGCGGCCAATTTTCTGGGAAAACGGGGGCTTGACGTCGTCGTTCTGGAAAAAGAAGCTAACCCGTATCCGTTACCCAGGGCCGTTCACCTCGACCATGAGATGGTGCGGTTATTCCAGTCTGTCGGCTTACACGACACCATTTTAAAAGATATGCGCGACACCGACGGTCATCTGCATATCGGTGCTGATCACGGTGTTATCCGGTATATGGGCACAGTGGGCAAGCCCCGGCCTTACGGCTGGTCGAACGATTACTTCTTTTATCAGCCAGAGCTGGAAGATCACTTGCGAAATGCGCTGTCCCGTTTCGATAACGTATCGCTGCGTCTGGGCACGGAATGTATTTCGATCAGTCAGCAGACTGATACCGCCGGTAAACGCAGCGTAACGCTGGAAACCCGCACCGGCGATAAAGCGGAAACTGTTCAGGCCCGCTGGGTCATTGCCTGTGACGGTGCCCGCAGCGTCGTCAGGAAATCGCTGGGTATAAAACTGGACGATTTGCAGTTTGAAGAGCCCTGGCTGGTGGTGGATGCCGAAGTAGAAGGGGAGATCCAGTTCCCGCCACTGACTGGTTTACCTGACGATGCCAATATTCAGCAGTTGTCTGTGATGATGTGTGATCCCGAACGTCCGGCAACTGTGGTTCCCGGCAGAGGAAATCACCGCCGCTGGGAATTAATGCTGCTGGCGGGTGAAGATGATCTGGCAATGATGCAGCCGGAAAAAGTCGCAGAGTTACTTGCGCCTTATCTTAAAGGCGTTCCGCATAACATTGTGCGTGCTGTGACCTACCGTTTCCACGGTCTCGTGGCGGAACAATGGAAATGCGGCAATGTCTTTTTAGCCGGTGATGCTGCCCATCAGACTCCGCCATTTTTCGGGCAAGGCATGTGCCATGGTTTCCGTGATGTCGCCAATCTTGCGTGGAAACTGGACCTGGTATCTAAAGGCCTGGCAAATGAATCCCTGCTTAAGACATATCAACCTGAGCGTGACCCTCATGTCCGGGCTGTTATCTCTGCCGCAGTCGGTGCAGGTCGTTATATCTGTATGCTGGACCGGGAAAAGGCCGCGCAGCGTGATATCGACATACGGGAAAAGGTGAAAAAAGGTGAGTTGCCCACAACGGCTGCCGACCTTATTCCGCCTGTCACCGACGGTATTATCGCAGCAGAGACTTCACAGGCCGGACGCCGCTTCATTCAGCCCCGTTTGAATATTAATGGCTCGGAACAGTTATTTGATGATTTAACCCGCGGCGACTGGCGATTACTGGTTTCGGGACTGGAAGTTGCGGGCAAAGCGTTAACTCAGGTTAAGAGTATCCTGCCGGACCTGAACATCGAAGTGGTCGATTTAAGCCAGTGGCGCGACCCGCAACTGACCGCCTGGTTTGAAGAAGCAGGTGTGGGAGCGGTACTGCTGCGCCCTGACTACTACGTTTACGGTACAGCCAGTGAATGCTGTGCCTCTCTTTTACAGCAGCTGAGACACCAGCTTGATGGTGCTTGTGCTGCCACTTCACAACAGGAATCCATAGCATGACATTAACATTAGCCCTCGCTGATAAGATCATTGATGGCACCCTGCGTTATGCCAGAGAAAATAACGTGAACCCGCTGGCGGTTGTTGTACTTGATGCCGGTGCGCATCCGGTTGCTTTCAAACGGGAAGATAAGGCCAGTTTATACCGCTTCGATATCGCTATGGCGAAAGCAAAAGGCGCTCTTGGCATGGGATTCAACACCCGTGGCATTGCAGAGAAAGCGAAAAATAATCCGGTATTTTTTGCCAGTGTCACCGCTATCAGCGGGGTTGAGCTGGCGTTATCTCCGGGGGGGAATCTGATTAAAGACAGTCAGGGCAATATCCTTGGTGCTGTGGGGATAAGCGGTGACACCGGTGAAGTCGATGAGCATTGCGCCCTTGCCGGCATAGAGGCCGTTGCCGGAGAACTGGAGAATGAAGCATGAAACTACGCAGTATAGAAATGGTGCTGCCGGAAGCAGATAAAGCCGCAGATTTCCTGGTGAATGTGTGGGGCACCAAACTTGCTGCCGTGCAAAACAACACACATTACATTCGCGGCTCCGGCACATTTCCCTATCTGGTTGCGCTGGAAGAAGGCGACAGCAAGTATGTACGCAGCGTTACATTTGTGTGTGACAGCGATGAACTGACTGCCCTGAAAGAACGTGTCGCTCAGTCCGGTTTCCCTTGCCGGCCTGAAGCGTGCACTGACCTGGGTGGTGGTGAAGGCATTGTTGTTGAATTGCCTGAAGGTGAATTATTACGTTTTCTTGTGAATGCAGAAGAAGTTGATGCGCTGGACGATGACGATTTGCCGGTAAAACTGACGCATGTGGTTTTCAATGCCACCGATGCAGAACGCACGGCTGACATTGTGGAAGAGGTGCTTAACTTCCGCGTGTCAGACCGCACAAAAGGCATGGTATTCGTGCGCTGTAACGACTCCCACCACAGCACCGCTTTTGCCCGCGCAGGATTCAGCTCTCTGAATCACATTGCATTTGAGATGCAGGATATGGACGCGGTGATGCGCGGTGTCGGCCGGTTGCGCGACGATAAACGTACGCCTGCCTGGGGCCCAGGCCGTCACGGACCGGGTGACAACGTGTTTGCCTATTACATCGCACCTTTCGGTGCGGTTGTAGAGTTTTCTACCGCCGTTGAGAAAGTGCCGGAAGATTACAAAGTGGGTGCGCCGGAAGACTGGACGTGGCCGGAAAACCGCATCGATCAATGGGGCATGTCTGACAAAGATTTCGCCGGGCTGAAAGTAGCTGAAGAAACCTTCCGCTTTCACCGCACATGGCAACCCGCGCCGCTGAATTAACCGACTCAGGAATATTATTTTATGAAATACGTAAGCTTTACTACTGCCAGTGGCCAACAGGGCTTTGGCCGTCTTGATGGTGATGTGATCACCGATTTATCTGCAAAGGCAGCCGATCTTAAAACTGCCATTACTGAAGGCACCCTGTCATCGCTGAACAGTGAAACGACACTCAGCCTGGCTGATGTCACATTAGGTCCGGTTGTGCCGAATCCGGATAAAGTATTCTGTGTGGGTCATAACTACGAGACTCACAGACAGGAAACAGGCCGCGCTGCCACTGATCATCCGTCAATTTTCGTGCGCTTTGCCGATTCCCTGTCTGGTCACAATCAGCCCATCGTGATGCCAAAGGTGTCAACGCAGCTGGATTTCGAAGGTGAATTGGCTGTGATCATCGGCAAAGGTGGCCGTTATATTTCTGAGCAGGATGCTATGTCTCATGTTGCCGGCTATGCCTGCTTCAATGATGCGTCTGTACGTGACTGGCAGTGGCATACCCGCCAGTTCACACCGGGCAAAAATTTCCCGACTACCGGCCCGTTCGGTCCTTACATGGTAACGCCGGATGAAGCCGGTGACCTTTCTGAGGTGCAGGTTACTACGCGTCTGAACGACGATATCGTGCAACAACAGCCCATCGGCGATATGATTTTCCCAATCGCAACGGTGATTGCGTATATTTCCAGCTTCACACCGCTGAAACCGGGTGACGTGATTGCCAGCGGCACACCGGGCGGTGTTGGCGCGAAACGCAATCCGCCACTGTGGATGAAGCCGGGCGATACGGTGTCGGTGGAAATTGGTCCTATGGGCAAGCTGGTGAATACCATCACCGCTGAGTAGTTGTTAAGCATCAGGCAGGAAAATAAACCATGGAAAACACCGCGGTAAGTGAACAAATCCGCCGTCTGGGCCGTGAACTCGGCCCGCCCGTGATGGAAGGGCTGTTAGCTATTTTTAGTGACGAGCAACGTCAGCTGGTGGCGAAGCAACCTGCCAGTGCCGTTGATGTGGCATATGGCGACCATGAGCGTCATGTGCTGGATATTTATGGCGCAGTTAGCCAAAACGGTGAGTCAAAGCCGGTATTCGTTTTTGTTCACGGTGGCGGTTTCCTGAAAGGCGATAAAGGCGATAGCGATCGCTGGTATAACGCCTGCGTGGGCCGCATGGCAGCGGAACAGGGCTGGCTGGGTGTGGTGATAAACTATCGCCTTGCTCCTGATTTTACCTGGCCTGCCGGCGGTGAAGATGTTACCCGGGTGGTAAGCTGGCTTAAAGCCAATGTGGCTCAGTATGGCGGCAACGCTGATAATATCATTCTGTGCGGTACCTCCGCTGGCGCGTGTCATGTGGCAACATACCTGCAACTGAATCCGGGTAAGGAAAAAATCACCGGTGCGGTGCTATTGTCCGGTTTGTACGGCATAACTCCGCTGGATGACCGTGATACGCTGTATTATGGTGATGCCGCAGAATATGGATCGCGTAAACCCCTGCCAGCATTAATTAAAACATCTGTACCCTTGTTTATTGCCTGTACAGAGCTCGACCCCGAACGTTTCCAGAAGGAATGTATCGGACTATTACAAGAGCGCTTACAGGCTAATCATATACTCGATAGAAGCATGATCCTGTCTGGACATAACCATTACTCTATTGCAGGTCATCTGGGTACATCAGATACCCGTTTGCGGGATGAAATCCGTTCGTTTGTCTCCTCAGTGACAGGGTACTGATATCGTATAAAACGAAAACGGGACGCTAATCAGACGTCCCGTTTTTATTTCCGGTATACGTTAAGCTAAAGCGCCTTTTCCTTCAGCAGTGCCCGCTTAATCACCGGGCTTGCCAGCATTTGTTGATAGTGCTGAATAACGTATTCAAACGCTGAAAAATCAAAGCCTGCACGTTTTAGCCGGTTTACCGTCCAGAACAGATAAGCGTCTGTAGCACTCCAGTCGTCACCATACCAGTAAGGCGTGGCTTTCAAACGCTTCTCTACGCTTTGATACGCCGATTTTAACTGCGATGCTGCTACATCTTTCACTGCATCAACGTCAGTGGTTACGCCCAGTAAGTCCGGCTTGCAATAACGTGTGATCAGCGGGTGAACGAAGCTGGCAAACCAGGCCAGATCGCTCACTGCTTCCACGTTGCTGACGTCAGCGGGCAGTATCCCTGCATCCGGATAGTGTGCGTGCAGAAACAGCAATATGGCCGGTGTTTCTGTAATGACCTCCGTGTCAGAGAGCAGAGCCGGTACTTTACCCTTAGGGTTTAAAGCTAAATACTCCGCCGTTTTATGCTCGCCTTTAGCAAGATGTACCGCGCGCAGGGCATAATTTGCCTGCGCTTTTTCCAGCATAATGATGGATATTTGAGAGCAGGCGCCTGGCGAGGCGCATAGAGTTAGCATGCCGGACTACACACGGTTCTGCTTGAGAATTTTGGAATAAGCCAACGCGCTGGGCTTTGGCTTCCGCTCAAAGGTTTTTCTGTCAACGGTATGCAGGCCGAACTTCGGTTCGTAGCCAGAAACCCACTCGAAGTTATCCAGCAGCGTCCAGTGAATGTAACCTTTTACCGGCACGCCCTTATCAATCACACTTTGCAGATGCTTCAGCGAGTGAGTGATAAAGCGTTCACGCTGACTGTCATCTTCAGTGCCAATCCCGTGCTCAGAAACAATAATGGGCTTACCGGTTTCTGCATAGGTGTAGGCAACACAGTTAGCCAGAGAGGAAGCATCTATCCAGCTGCCTGAGTGGTTTTTCTCTGCATCGTCCGGCGTGGGAACGTGACCATTTTTATCCCACACTACCTTTTCGTAATTTTGCACACCAATAAAATCAGTCTCTTCAACTTTCAGCCAGTCGCCGTAGTTATATTTACGCATCTCATTGCGCACAGAATCGGGACCTGCAGACTGATCATCCAGCATCGCCAGGGTAAAGCCCACATCCAGGTTGGTGCGCTCGGCTTTAATGGCCCGGCGGGCCGCTTTATGACCTTCTATCAGAATTGGGTTCATTACATCTAAATCCTGCAAACGCGCAGCATTCAGGCCGGTAAAATGCTCTGACTGTGTGGCTCTGCCTGCGGCTGCCAGCATTTTTTCCTGCATATCCCACACAAAAGGCGGTATGCCGAGCACTTTTAGCAAGCGAAGTAAGTTGGGTTCGTTGAAGGTAACCGCATAGCCAATACCATCAGCCAGTTGCGCCGCTACTTTGCTGCAATAATTTGAGAACAGTGCAGGCGCTTCGGGATTGGTCCAGCCGCCGCGGGCAGCAAACCATACCGGGCTGGCAAAATGATTAAAGCTGACCAGAGGCACCATGTTGCGCTTGTGACAACCGTCGATAATGCGTTTGTAATGGTCAATCATGGCCTGGCTGAATAAGCCCGGTTCTGGCTCAATGCGTGCCCACTCAATGGAAAAACGGTAAGCGCTGAATCCCAGATTGCTGCACAAATCCAAATCGGTTTCCCACAACTCAAAACTGTTACAGGCGTCACCGGACTGCTCCTTAAAAAGCGTGGGTTTTACGTTCTCCAGTAACCAGATATCTGAATTAACGTTGTTACCTTCAACCTGATGACCTGCATTTGCTGCACCCCAAAGAAAATTGTCGGGAAACTGACCGCCAGCCGGTAAAGATGAAGAGGCGGCTTTGGCAAAAAGCGGGGCGCTCATAGTGGCAGAGGCCATGGCAAGGAATTGTCTGCGGTTGATCATGTTACGTCCTGATGTCAAAAATTAATTTCTCAACTGTAAAAATAACGTGAATCAATCTTCAGGAATAATAATCATTTTTGACGGTTGTATAGTTTGAGTTAATGGTTAAACCTGACACAACCCGCAAGCAGGGCGAACGATTCGGGGATTTTTTATCTATAGTTTTTATCAATACATGGCATCAAATAAATAATTTGTTCGTATTGAAGAAATTACGTAAGTTACATTTTGTTAAAAACTTGAAAAGGATAATAACAAAATGAGTGATATGACCCTGAACCGCTACAAAAGCGTTGAAACCGTGGTAGGAGCGGTCATCAACGGCTTATTCAGTTTGTTTTTTGTTTTCCTGATCTTCGGCGGGCTGGACGTGGTGCCTATGCAGGGCGACAGCGGTTTGTTTTTTGACAGCATTCCTCAGGGGCTGGCAATCGGCTTTATGGGCGCGTTCTTTCCCTCATTTCTTACCCGTAAGCGTATCCGCAACGGACAGTTGCACATCAACGGGCAATCCGGTCACACATCCTGGTTACCGTCGCATCCGGTGCTTCGCGCACTGGTGTTTGCCGTATTTGGTGCGGCCCTGTCATTAAGCTTTTTCGCGTTACTCACATTTGCAGTAAATATCGACACCCTTTCGTTCAGTACAGCCGCTTTAGTGAAAACAATCTGGGGGATTTGTCTGGGGGGGCTTGTCGCTGCCATTACCATCCGCCTCGCGCTGAACGATTACGCACACTAATTTCGAAACCGTCTTTGCACCCATGTGTCAGTGGTGTTGCCCCGGTGAAGGCCGGGGCTTTTTAATAACTGGCAAACAGGACTTTTATGCAGGAGCAAAAAATGAAAGGTCTTTCCGCACGCTTGTTTGTATTTGTATTGCTGATATTTGCCCGGCCATCGTACGCAGTAGTAAGCGTAGCAACCGGTGATTGTCCGGCGGCACGTTCGCATTATTCAGTTGATATGCCGTTGTCTGATGTTGTCAGAAATAAAGAACTACTAGAGAAAATTGCCGCCATTTCGCCTCAGGCTGCCAATAAATTTGCGAAGCCGTTTGGTGACTTTCCACTTGATGAGCGGTTCGGCAATATCATCTCTCCGGCTTTTCTGTTTCAACAGCACATCATCCATGTTGATGAAAAAACAAAGTCTGAAATTACACGTCTTTTAGAAAGCACATTGATGACTGATGCCGCAAAGGAAGAAAACTGCGCTCGTTACGACAATATTCGCCCTGATATACCGGCAGCAGAGAATAGCAAACGCATTTTAGTGTTTGGAAAAGTGAATGGCTTCGTTCACGGTGAAGCCATAGCAGCGTCTGTCCCCGCCTTCAAAGAGCTAGCCGCCAGCAATAGTATGGATATCTTTTTCACTGACAAAGCGGGCGTATTTAATGCAGACGATCTGTCGCAGTTTAATGTCATTGTCTGGAATAACATTAGCGGTGATGCACTGACTTTCTCTCAAAGAGATGCATTAAAAGCATTTATTGTAAACGGGGGCGGGTTTGTTGCCGTACATGGCGCCGGTGGCGATTTGCAATATTTCTGGGACTGGTATGCCGATGAACTTATATCAGCCCGTTTCACCGGTCATCCTATGTCTCCCCAATTTCAGTCAGCCAGATTGATTACAGAGAGTAAAAATCCGGTTCTGACGAAAGATCTGCCAGCTTCCTTTGAGATGAGCGAAGAGTGGTATTCCTTTGAACAGTCTCCCCGCAGCAAGGATGTAGAGGTGATTGTTACTATCGATGAAAGCAGCTACGAGCCACTGGGTTTTGGCGGTCAATCTCTGGCGATGGGCGATCATCCGATTGTGTGGGCAAAGTGCGCGGGTCAGGGCAGAGTGTTCTATACCGCTATCGGTCACAAGGCTGAGTCTTTTTCAGATGCGTATGCTGTCAGACTGTTGGAAAACGGATTAATTTGGGCGTCATCGGGAAATGAGGGTGGGCAATGTGCAGATGACTTGGCCACTAACAACGCGGGAGGAGAAAAATAGCATGAATTCACTAAAACGAAGAGAGTTCCTGAAGTTGAGTGGAGTACTTGGTCTGGCAACATTGAATACGCGGTTGGCAACTGCTGCTGAGTCGGCTACCTCTTCCGGCACGTTTGCCGGTAAGTACTTCACTATGTTCAAAGTGCTGTCACACCAGATAATCCCTGATACTGATACACCGGGGGCGCTGGCCTGTCAGGTGCCTGAACAAATGAAAGCATTTGTCCTGAAAGTATACGGCGAGCAACATATCGCTGATTATTCTCGAAAACTGGATGCTTTAGATAACTGGCTGAAATCAAATTTCGGTGAGAGCTGGCATTCCGGAGACGATAAAAAACATCATGGGATAGTCTCTGCCCTTGAGGATTATAGCTACGACGAATCACCGGATTCCGAGGTTGCCGCAGGCTATAGAGAAACCAAAGAGCTCATCGTTTTTCATTACTACACCTCGCAACAGGGAGCCACTAAAACACTGCATTACGACCCTGTTCCCGGCATGTATAAAGGCTGTGAAGACCTATCAATCATCGGTAAAACCTGGGCAACGCCAAACGCTTATTAATGGACTAAAACATGAAAAACACATCATTCGAAGCCATTGTTATTGGTTCAGGCATTTCTGGTGGCTGGGCAGCAAAAGAGCTGTGTGAGAAAGGCATTAAAACCTTAATGCTTGAACGCGGAAAAGACATTAAACACCGGGAAGACTATCATTCCGATTTCACCCAGCCTTGGGAAACTATCGGCAAAGGTAAACTTAACGAAGATATTCTGAACAGGGACTATCCTGTTCAGCAGAAGTCTCATGTTATTAATGAATACAGCCACGACCGATTTATTAAAGATCCGGATAATCCGTATATACAAACCTCGCCGTTTGCCTGGATCCGAGGCCATCATACCGGCGGCAAATCGATTATGTGGGGTCGGCAGTCTTACCGTTTGTCAGAATTAAATTTGTCAGAGAATCAGCGTGATGGTCATGGTTCGCCTTGGCCAGTGCGCTATTCTGACCTTGATCCCTGGTATAGCTATGTGGAAGAGTTTGCGGGGATTAGCGGCAATAATGACGGCATTGATGTTCTGCCTGATGGTAATTTTCTCAAACCGATGGAAATGAATTGTCTCGAAAAACACGTATCCGGTTCGATCACAGAAAATTTCCCCGTCCGCAGAATGATCATAGGCAGGGCGGCGCACCTTACCGAAACCAAACCAGTGCATGAAGCGCTGGGCCGCAGCAATTGTATGTACCGGAATCAGTGTGTCAGAGGGTGTTCTTTTGGTGGCTATTTCAGTACCCAGAGTGCCACGTTACCCGCAGCCCGCAATACCGGTAATCTCACTCTGATGAATAACAAAGTTGTGCTGCGGATCTTACATGACGAAGCCAGCGGCCGCGCGACCGGGGTTGAAGTTGTTGATCAACTGACAATGGAAAAAACGCAGTATTTTGCCCGCGTTGTTTTTGTTTGTGCATCTACGCTTGGCTCAACGCAAATACTGCTTAATTCCGCTTCCTCTGCCTTTCCGCGAGGATTAGGTAACAGCAGTGGCGTACTAGGTCATTATCTGATGGATCACAACATCGGTGCCATTGTGGTGGGTCAGTACAGCGGGTTTGAGGATAAGTATTACAAAGGCAGACGTCCCAATGGCATTTACATTCCCCGTTTCCAGAATATTGGTGATGACAAACGTGATTTCCTCAGGGGATATGGCTTTCAAGGCGGAGCATCGCGCACCGACTGGGCAAAGCAGGCCCAGGGGAAAGGTTTTGGTAAAACACTGAAAGAAAAAGTCAGTACGCCGGGTGACTGGAGTATGGTGCTGGTTGGCTTTGGTGAGATGCTGCCAGATTTCAACAATAAAGTGACCCTGAACACTACGCAAAAAGACAAGTGGGGTATGCCGCTACTTAATGTGGATGCAAAGTGGGGAGAGAACGAGCACAAAATGACGGATGACATGATTGTGTCCGGTAAAGAAATGCTCGAAGCAGCCGGGCTGACACAAGTTTTCGGGTTTAAAACAGGCAGCGAACCCGGTACAGGTATTCACGAAATGGGCACCGCAAGAATGGGAGATGATCCCACACAGTCTGTGCTGAATAAATTTAACCAGATGCATGACGTTAAGAATGTGTTTGTGACCGATGGCTCAGCCATGGTGTCTACGGCCTGTCAAAATCCGTCCCTCACTTACATGGCAATGACAGCCCGTGCGGTGGATTACGCAGTGAAGGAAATGCGGGCTGGCAGAATTTAGCAATGCCACAGACGCGTGGTTCAATCTAACGTTGTCCCGGGATATCCGGGACTTTTTTCAGGAATAATTTGTATGAAAAAACTTATCCCGTTGCTGCTTATTATGGCTGCCAGCTTACAGGCAGTTGCCCAAAATATGCCTGTGGTAATCAACAAAAATGTTGAAGCACAATCATTTCTCGGCGATCCCATCCGGCTTTATCCCGACGATAAGGCCATGCAGGAAAATGACAAGGAAATGTGGGGGCAGATTTCTTTGACGATGCCCAACGGATTTAAACTGGAGCAGTATTTGATCCGCAACGTAACTAACCCTTCTTTATATGCTTTTTTACCTCCTGTTGATAAGGCCACGGGCACGGCAGTTATTGTTGCTCCCGGAGGTGCATTTCTGTCTTTGTCGGTTGAAGAGGAAGGCCGCAAAGTCGCTCAGAAACTGAATGAGCAGGGTATTGCTGCATTTGTACTGACTTATACACTGAATCCAACGCCGGTTGATGTCGATGAATACGGTGCTCATGTAGGCAGCGTATTTGCAGCAAAAGCAAGAGGGGAAGAGCCGGATATTTTTGTGCCTCAGGCGCCGTTAGATGCACTGAAGGCGTTATCCTATGTAAAAGATAGTGCGGATAACTGGCATATTGACCCGGCGAAAGTGGGCTTTATCGGTTTCTCAGCCGGGGCGATGACTACCTTATCGGCTTCGATTGCTGACACCGCTAATCGTCCGGCTTTCCTGGGCTATATTTACGGCCCCATGAAAGCCGTTACTGTGCCTGAGAATGCACCGCCAATGTTTGCCGCAATTGCATTAGATGACGGCTTGTTTGGCAGGGACGGGTTTGGCATTGTCAGCGCATGGCAAAAACAGAATGTGCCGGTAGAACTGCATGCTTATGAAAAAGGGGAGCACGGTTTTGGTACAGGACGACCCGGTACCACCACAACAGGGATGATGCCGCAGTTTATCCGCTGGTTAAATTCGAAAGGGTATTAGATCTTCTTAACCGGGGCAGTGCCGGTCCACTGCCCGCATTAAAACGGTAATGAGTGCTACTGCTGTAAAGAGACGACCGTTACAGATTTAGGTGGCAAGGAAATCACCAGCTTGCCGCTCTTTTCCCGCTCAAACCTGACCGGGGATGCCTTTACAGCTTCCGGCCTGCCAAATTCGTTCACGGTGTTAACTTCAGGAGCAGTCAGAACTGAGCCGGTGGCTGTCTGAAAACTGGTCCCTCCGGCTAACGCTTCGATTTCTGTTGTTTTTCCCGGGTCAATGTTAATCAATGCCATCCAAATCTTACCTTCCGGACTTTTAGCGCTGACCACATCAATCTGTGGTAAATGCGTTTTGCCGATTGTTATCATGTCAGCTTTAAAGTCAGAGGGGATAAACGTGGCATCCTGAAACGGCACATACATTTTATAGAGATGATAAGTCGGCGTAAGCAGCATGTCTTTGCCCTGAGTCAGGATCATACTCTGAATAACGTTAACCATCTGGGCGATGTTGGCCATTTTGACTCTGTCGGCATGACGCATAAAGGTATTGAGTGTCAGAGCAGCAGTGATAGCATCACGCAGACTGTTTTGCTGCTTCAGAAACATGGGGTTTTCACTGATATCAGGTTTTAACCAGTTCCCCCATTCATCGACGACAAGCGCCACTTTCTTTTGCGGATCGTATTGATCCATTATGTTTTCGTGTGCTGTCAGTACATCTTCCATACCCATAGCCATCGAGACGAAATGTGCATACTCAGCCTGACCAAAATCAGCAGAGTAATCCGACATGGGCCCTCTGGACATGGTGTAATGATGTAAAGACATGGCATCGAATACAGGCAGATAACCCGGGGCTTCAGACCAGCTTTTCATCAGGCTTTCAGTAAAGTCAGTGTCGTTATCGTTGGGGCCGGCGGCAATTTTTATCATTGCTTCCGGGTTCGACGCGCCGTGATTGAACAGCAAGTCTATGCCGGAAAATCGTTGCTGAGGATTGTGATTTAACGCAAACACACTGAACGGCTTGAGTCTGGCAAAGTATTCGTCTGCAGACATTGCTCCGCCACAGCCCCACGCTTCATTGCCAAAGCCAATATATTTAACCTTGTAAGGTACGGGGTGACCGTTCTCTGCCCTTAGCGTGGCAAGTGTGGTGGGATTATCCGAGGTAAGGTATTCAAACCAGTCTGCCGCTTCATCCACCGTGCCGGAGCCCACATTGACTGTGAGATAGGCCTCACTGCCAATTTGCTTAGCCAGCTCCATAAACTCATCTGAACCGAACTGGTTCGGCTCAATCACATTACCCCACGCATTGTTGCGTGAAACGCGGGATGATTGCGGGCCTATGCCTTCCCGCCAGTGATACTGATCGGCAAAGCAGCCACCCGGCCAACGTATTACAGGTATGTGCAGTTGCTTCAGTGCTTCTGTGACGTCATCTCTCAAGCCTCGGGTATTGGGTATGTCTGAGTTCTCACCCACCCATAGCCCGCCATAAACACCCTCGCCGATATGCTCGACAAACTGACCAAAGATATCTTTATTTATTTTTGGCCCCGGACTGCCTACGTCAATAAGCACTTGTTCGGTGGCGAAAGCAGCAGGGACATACTGAGGAAATAGCAGTAACCCTCCGATGGATGCCAGAATAAAAGGAGTTCGCATGGTGTACCTCAAAAAATCAGGTAAAAGAAGAATAAAACGGGCAATCTGCCTGCGCAGACTGCCCTCAGGCGGGCTTTACCACTTCAGCGATACATCGCCTAACAGACCAGAGGGTCGAAGCGGTGCATCCGGCACGTAGGCGGGCAGGGTGGTGAAGGTGTACTTTTGCTTCACATCCGGCTGGGCGTCACCGATTAAGCGGTTCACCCACAGGTTCGTGATATTCAGCGTTACCGTATTCTCACCGGCTGTCAGGTAGTCCGATACGTCTACTTCAAAGGGCGGCTTCCACAGCGTATTCACCACCTGTCCGTTCACTACCACTTCCACCACATCGCGCACATCTTCAATATGCAGCTGTACAGGTTTGCCCCGCATAGCCTTATCGATGTTGAAAGATTGGGTGTAGCTGGCGGTGCCGGAGAAGTAACGGATACCGGTGTCGTCAGACTCAGCCCAGTTCCCGGCAGACAAAGTGGCTTTGGCTGGCGCGCCACGGTTTTCAGTAAAGGTTACCTGCCACTCGTCTTTCAGCGTTTTTGTATTACTGAATGATGAAACCACTTTATCCACGTTCGCCGGTGAATCACCGAACACCACATAGCCAGACTCGTAAGGCGCCAGGGCCTTTTCAATCACGGTGCGCCCGTCTTTTACTGTGCTGTTTAATGCAGTAATGGCACCCGTAACGGCGTTGTAGTGATACGGTTTTCTGTCAGACACGTTGAAGGACAGTGTTACCGGCTCGTCACGGTTTTTGCGGTTGGTATAGAAGTAGATGTCTTCTTTGTCTGTTTCACGGTGAACAAAGAATACCGTGGTATCTTCGTGCTTGCCTGTGTAACGGAAGTCCGGTTTTACACCTGCTTGCTTAACGCCGCTTTCTATATTGTCAGTGTCGATAATATGGCCTTTGCCGGTTTTGCCGCTCCACAGTGTGTTGGCAAGTTGAGCAAAACGGGCGGCATCATCTGCCAGCGACGGGCTGGCCAGTGGTTTTTTGCCGATAACGGTGGCGCCATTCGCTACCAGTTCAGCAATGCGCTCAAGAACCGGCAGCGTCATGTATTGCGAGGTGCCGCCAAGATACAACACGGCATAGCGCTGGCCGGAATCTGTGCACAGCTCTGCCCCGCAGTTCTGCAGTAAATCCGTTATGACATCATTGTTCACATAGTCATAAGCATTTTCCAGTGGCACATCTTCAGATGGCTTATCCAGATACAGGGATGTTGGAGGAGCATCTTCACCATAGAAATAGGCCACATCTGCTTTGAAATGACCTTGCTGTAACATGTAGGCATTGCGGCTGATATAAGTTACCCAGGGTTTAGCATAATCAGCCCAGGTCTCCAGGCGGTTAAAGTACTGACCAAACACAAATAAACTCAGACCCGGGCCTTCATCTTTGGGTTGATGGACCGAGGTATGAATGATGGGGCGGTTAACACCCAGCGCAAATTCCATATCGATCATGGGTTGCAAATCCCGGGGTGAGAACGCCCAGGGAGAAGAGGCCGATGTCAGTGACTCAGCGGCGACCAGGTTTTGCCCGTACACGTGCGCTACAGAGGCGGCTTCCCGGATGTCCGCCCAGTATTGTGGTTGAGGACCAACCTGGTTATCAGTATCAAAAGACCACATAGCCGCCATCGGAACGTCCGCGTTCCGGCGAATACGCATGCCGTCACCCAGTGTCGGACGGCCGTTCTCAAGTGCTTCAGAATAATGGATAAGGCCAGCTTCTTTTACCCGCTTGCTGATCACCGCATAATGATTGTCTGCCAGCATTTCACCTAAAGTTAACCGGTAGTCGTAAAGGAATTTATCGGTTTGTTCAGCGCTGCCAATAACCACGCCAACCAGTGCCGGTAACCAGGGGGTTAAGTCGTAACCGCGGCGTTGTTTGAATTCTTCAAACATTTTTGGTGTCCAGTTCGATGCACCGACTTCAATACTGTCATTCAGCAGCGCTTTTATGCCTTCTCCCAATGCATATTGACCGCTGGCGTCTTTGTACATGTCGAGGTAGTGATCAATATAGGCACTCACCGCGCTGGCATCGTATTTGTCGACTTCAAGGCCGGTGGCGGCTTCTGTGGCAGGGTGATTCTCTTTACCGGTCAGGCTGTAACCAATGCGGATAATTTTCCACAAGCCTTTTTCCGGGTGCCAGTTAAGTGAACCGTCTGCATTCAGCTTGTCTGTAATGTCAATCACAGCGTCCGCAGACACACCTTCACCAGCGTGTTGATAAGACAGCGTGTGATAATCCGGGGCAATACCAAAGCCGGCTTTGTCTTCAAAACGATGCACTCGGGCTTGCGGATAAAAGGCTACTTCCAGCAAATCTACCGGCTCTGATTTTGCTTCTCCGGTAGGTAAATTAAAGCCCGGAGGTGGCGCAGCGCCGGGCGCAGATGACGATGGCAGGGAAAATTTGCTGTTCGGGTTACGCGACATAACGATACGCATAAACCGCGCTTTAACTTCCGGAAAACTGATCGTTGTTTGTGCTGTCGTTCCTACAGGAATGGTTGCCACAGGGGTAAACGTTACGCCGTCTTCACTGGCTTGCAGCGTGGGTAAAAATGGAGCCGGAATAAACATACCCGGTGGTGGCATAGCAAAAGACAGGCTTTGAACGCTTTTTAGTTCGCCAAAATCAAAGGTGATTTCAACGGTTTTTTCCGGGTGCGATTGTGTTTTGGTCGCGCTGCTGTATGAACCGTCAGACAATATACCGAGGTCGAGCTCGTCGTCATTGTTGGTTGTTACGGAAACAGGCTGAATGCGCTGTTCATGAACAGGGAAGGCGATAACGGCAATGTCTTTATAATAAACCGGTGTCTCTTTTTCGGCATGTGTAGGATCAGCAAAAATTTCCTCTGCGCCATAGAAATCCTGGAACGCACCCGTATTTTGAGGCGGTTGCGGCACACGAACGGCTTTTTTCTGTCTGGCGTCGATGGTAATTTCGCTCCACGCCAGCTTTTTCATGCCTTGTTCCGGCTTCACCCAGGGACCACCAGTTTCACTCCAGCCCGGCGACGCGGCGATACCAAATTCAAAATTGTGTTTATTCGCTTCACCCAGCGCATACTCAAAGGTGTCTTTCCAGGCCGGAGTCATGTATTCCAGTGTGGTATCGACAATTTTGGGTGTCATTAACTGGGCATCAAAGTTCTGCACGCCGCCAATACCCACTTTGTTCATCCAGGCGAGATCTTTTTCTATCCCTTCACGGGTAACGTTCCCGCTCATCCAGTGCCACCACACTAACGGTTTGGCAGATTGAGGCGGGGTGATGAAGTCGTCTTCGAGTGTGCTTGCAGCGCTGTTAAATGAAAGCAGAGAAAGGCCCAGCGCCACTTTGGATAATGTGAACAGATACGGTTTTACGGGTTTGGTCATAAACTTGCCCCTTAAAAATGATAATGAGGGCTGGCACTTTCGTGGCAGCCCTCCGCGTAGGAAGAGTAATTAAAAACGGGTTCTGAAGCCAACAGATAAGAAGCGGCCCATGCTCTTATAAGCCACACCCTCATCGATGTTACGGAACGGAGGATCTTCGTCGGTTACGTTATCAATGTTGAACGTCACCTGCGTATCCATGCTGAAGTCGTAGCTGGCGAACAGCGACAAAGTGGTGTAGGAATCGATATGTTCCTCTGCAACATCAGCACTGCCACGGTAATAAACTGTACCGGAGAAGTACCAGTCGTCACGACGTAAGCCTAACGTGGCCACACTGTTGAACGCTGAAATAGCTTCGTTGAAGTCACCCAGTGCCAGCGTGTCGTTAAAGCCTGCACCTTTTACGTTCTCTTTGTCACGGTTCATGATGTAGGTACCGCTTAACGAGAAGTCCAGCTCGCCTAAATCGATGTCACCGAACCATTGTACCGAGTAGTCCAGGCCATCGACTTCGTACGCGCCCATGTTCGATTTACGCTGGTCGCTCACCACATAAGGCAGGCCGTAAATGTCGACCATGGCTTGCAGACTCTCATAACCCTGGGTAGGGAAGTCGCCGAATTTCGCGATGATTTCTTCTACGGATGTCGGGTTAACGATGTAGTAGTCTTCATTTACTTCTGCATCGTAATACGCCGGGCCGAAGAAGAAACCTGCGTTCTGATCCAGACGGTCTTCATACGCAATGCTCCAGTAAGTCAGTGACACCTTAGTGGAGTCAGTCACGTACCAGTCGGTACCTAACGACATGGTTTCTGCAGTTTCAGGCTTAATACCTTCAGACGCACCGCCCAAAGTGAATGACGGTTTGAAGAAATCCGGGAAGAACGGGCTGTCTGATGAACGCAGCGGACTGATCGGCAGGAACAGTTCATACTGCAGCGGTGCCGCTAAGTCAGCCAGTGCCGGGGCGTGGAAAGACGTGCCCCAGGTACCGCGAACGGTAACATCTTCAGTAGGGTTCCAGGTTACCGCGATTTTTGGGTTCGAACTTGAGCCTACATCGTTGTACTTGTCGTAACGGCCGGAGATAGACACGTCCAGATGCTGGATACCCGGCATCATGTTGTCATCACCAACAATCGGGATGTAAATTTCGCCGAATACCGACTTAACGTTACGGTCGATGTCGCGTACTGAAGAGGTAGAAGGATTACCCACTTCACCGGCCGTTACCGATTGATAGAAGGACTCTTCACGGTACTCTGAGCCAACCGCTGCCCGCATCATACCTCCGGCAATTTCAAACATGTCGCCGTTGGCAATGACTTTGAATTCCGTTAAATCCTGGTCTGTGCTGGTATCGTCCAGCCAGTTATTGATACCGGATAACACAGATGCACTGGTTTGTGACACATCGTAAGGGTTCAGTGCTGTCTCAGTGGTACTGGCAGAAAGTGCAGCAAGCTGCGCATTCGCGTTAATGGAGTAGTCGTGATAGTACGACGTACTCTTACCGTAGTTAACGGTACCTTTAACTTTCCAGGTATCTGTAAGCTGATAAGTCAGGGTGGGCGTAACCTGCCATTGTTCGTACATGGACGGGTTTGCGCCGGCGCTGCCCCATACATCCGCGTAAGAGAACGAAACCGTGTTAGAGGTTTCATCACCCACAGCGATAAAATACGGGTTATCAGAAGTAATCGTCGCAGAAGCGCGAATATCGGACGGGTCATAATCTGTGGCTTCACGGCGTGAATAGTACGCCAGCACATCCAGGCTTAAACGGCTGGACAGTTCCTGAGTCAGGTTGGCGAACAGCGAATAACGCTCTTCTTCCGGATAATAAGACTGGTCGTCATAAGTAGAACAGTAGTTCGGTGATGATGCATCTACACCCGGCAGGCCATATAAGGTGTTGTCTAAAAGAATATTACCGGGCGTACAGGAAGTGGAACGGTAATCTGCACCGCCAACACCGGTGAGGTCTTCTTTAATGAAGTCCTGATCTTTACCGTACATCGGTGAACGGTCGCCGTAAGAAAATGCAGTAACCAGTGTGCCTTTATCCCAGCTTGTGCCAAAGCCGCCGGAAATATCAATGCGGTCATAGTCACCCGCACCCATACCATACTGCACGCTAACTTCGCCGCCTTCCATGTCTTTCTTCGGAATGAAGTTAATGACACCGGCAACGGCATCAGAACCGTAGATAGACGAACCGCCGTCGGGAATCACTTCTACGCGCTCAAGCAGGCTCGCAGGGATCATCGACGAGTCAACCCAGTTCATCGGGCCAACCGGAACAAGACGATTGCCGCCCAACATCACCAGCGTGGCCATGCCGCTTAAGCCACCAATACCGCGTATTTGTGGTGGCTCAAAAGGAATTGAGGCTGTAAGGGTATTTTCCGGCACGGCGTTGAAGTCGGCCATTTGCGGAATGCGACGAAGCAAATCGGTAGCAGAGGTTACACCCTGCTCAATGATTTTTTCCTGATTCAAACCGATGACGTTGGAACCAACGGGATTAACACCCTCGATCAACGTACCGGTAACGGAAATAACTTCAACGTCTTCTTCATCTTCTGTTTGTGTGTCCTGAGCAATGGCAGTGGCGCTCATAGAAACGCTTAATCCTGCAATAACAGCAAGGGAAAGCTTGTGTAGTGGCATGGTGGTTTTCATCATTATAACTCTCAGCATTAACCGACAGGTGTGTAATTTGTTACCAAGATTTAACAATGCGTATACAAAAGTAAAATACTATATTTTTGATAATGTATTAGTTCAGGCTATGCATGCCCCTGCGGGTCAGGCGCAGTAAGGCTTTCACGTGATGCCATTCTATCCGTGATATTGAAAATATAAATATCAGATATGACTATTATGGATTGAAAATGATTGTTTGTGAGTAATTTGTGTTGTGCAGGATGTAAAAGCCTTGGGTTTTGTAAATAGTTGTTGTACTTTTCAATCAGAATTTTCCGGAGTAAAGCAGTCTTTCGCCATGAAACCAGATGAAATCCCCTTCTATGATTTATATGGTGAGTCGTTTCTAAAGCTTAGTGCTGACTTCGTGCATCTGGAAGATATCCGTGCCCGCAGCGCAGGATTAGGGTGGGAGATTTCGCCTCACCGCCACGGCAAATTATTCCAGCTTATTTGTGTGTTTGATGATGAATGGACAGTACAACGGGATGATGAAAAGCTGACGCTTCAGGGAGACTGGGTAGTAACACTACCGCCCGGCGTGGTGCACGGATTTACCTTTGCGCCGGACACCAACGGCTACGTGCTTTCCGTGAATGCCGATGTGGTAAATGCATTGCGCAGTGACAGCGCTATCGCGGACTTTACCGGTGCAGTATGGTCTTCGCAGGCTATTGAGTTTCAGGACAAGCATCAGTCTGAACGGTTCGTTGCTTATCTGCATATGCTGGCCGGTGAAATGCGCAGCAATGATCCCGGCGCCACAGTGAGCATCCATATGTTGCTTAAACTTCTGTTTGTGCTGGTTGCCAGGCAACAAAATACAGCCCGTAATCTTGCCGGTACATCGGGCAGGGATTCCAGAGTGTTACTGGGCTTTCGGGAGCTCATCGACAAGCATTATCAGCAACATATGAATGTGAATGATTATGCATCGAAATTGTATATTTCTGTCTCTACCCTTAGCCGCATATGTCAGCAGCACCTTAATACCACCCCGAAAAAGCTGATCCACCAAAGGCTGGTAAATGAAGCGAAGCGGCGGCTGATTTACACCCGGCAATCGCTGGATGAAATTGCTGATACTTTAGGGTTCAAAGATACCGGCTATTTCTGCCGTTTCTTTAAACAGGCGGAAGGCACGACGGCAGGAGAATTCAGACGCCGGAGTGAGCTGTAAAAGTTCTGCTGCAGTGGTATCTGTTTATGACAATTTATTTATGGCTGTAAAATCTGTTTTGAATGTGGGTGAAAGGGGCGAAAACCTTTTAATTCTTATTTAAAAAGCTGAATTGTAAATAGTGCTTTTTTACTTGTATTTTTCGTGTCGTTATAGAAAAAACTAATGTCTGTCGTCGCATTTCTTAACAGCATCTGTTGATTCGCGGTAGCATACTGTTAGCCCTGAAACGGCTTGTAGTTATTACGCCGCAACTGAATCGTTTCTGACAGCGAAATCCGGTGCCTGAATTATTTTGCGCTCCTTTCTCTGTCAGCAGGAGAATGAATTAATGAGTGGTTTTACTGTTGATGCCGACTGGCTGCACTGGTGCGAGTCACCGTCGAAGCCGAAGTTTGTCGTACCCGAAGGTGCTGTTGACGCCCATTGCCATGTGTTTGGTCCCGGTAATGAATTCCCCTTCGCGCCGGAGCGCAAGTACACGCCATGCGACGCGTCGAAAGACCAGTTGTGGGCGCTACGTGATTATCTGGGTTTCAGCCGCAACGTCATTGTTCAGGCTACCTGCCACGGCGCTGATAACCGTGCCCTGGTTGACGCACTAAATCACTCTGATGGTCTCGCCCGCGGCGTTGCTACTGTAAAAGCGGATATTACTGATGAGGAGCTTCAGGCTCTGCATGCCGCTGGTGTACGGGGCGTTCGCTTTAACTTTGTAAAGCGGTTAGTAGACGCGCTGCCCTTCGACTCGTTGGGCACTATCGCTGAGAAAATTAAGCCTCTTGGCTGGCATATCGTTATTTACTTTGAATCTCAGGAACTGCCGGAGCTGTATGATTTCTTCACCAGCCTGCCTACCACTGTTGTGGTTGATCACATGGGCCGCCCTGACGTAACAAAACCGGTAGACGGACCTGAGTTTGCCCTGTTTCTGAAACTGCTGGAAGAGAATAAAAACTTCTGGTCGAAAGTAAGTTGTCCTGAGCGCTTGTCCATTGTGGGACCGGAAGGTGGCTACGAAGATGTGGTGCCGTTCGCCCGTGAAGTGGTTACCCGTTTTGAAGACCGTGTACTGTGGGGAACAGACTGGCCGCATCCGAACATGAAAACACATATGCCGGATGACGGGCACCTGGTGGATATGATCCCCAAAATCGCCCCCACAGAAGCATTGCAGCGTAAATTATTAATTGATAACCCCATGCGCCTTTACTGGGCGGATTAATCATCGCCGCCGGTACTTTCAGGAATGATGCAGGTCCGGCTGGCTGAACAGAAATGAGTTGGGAGAATAAAATGAAAGTAATCGTAGTGGGTCCCGGTGCGTTCGGGATCAAACACCTTGATGGCCTGAAAAATATCGATGACGCTGAAGTTGTTGGTCTGGTTGGCCGTAATTTAGAAAAGACACAAGCCGTGGCAAACGAATACGGTATTCCGAATGTGTATACGTCTCTGGACGATGCACTGGAATCCGATGCTGATGCCGTTATCCTCTGTACCCCTACACAACAACATGCTGCGCAATCTATTCAATGTATGAAAGCCGGCAAACATGTACAGGTCGAAATTCCGCTGGCAGACAGCTGGGAAGATTCAGAAGCTGTAGTGAAAACCCAGCAGGAAACGGGCAAAGTGTGCATGGTAGGTCATACCCGCCGCTTTAACCCGTCTCACCAGTATGTACATAATAAAATCACAGCCGGTGAGCTGAATGTTCAGCAAATGGATGTACAAACCTACTTCTTCCGCCGTAAGAATATTAATGCCAAAGGTGAGCCCCGTTCCTGGACCGACCACCTGCTGTGGCACCATGCTGCCCACACTGTGGATTTATTCGAATATCAGGCGGGTTCTCCTGTTGTTAAAGCGAATGCGATTCAGGGACCAATCCATCCTGAACTGGGTATTGCACTGGACATGTCAATTCAGCTGCAGGCTGAAAACGGTGCAATTTGTACACTGTCACTGTCGTTCAATAACGATGGCCCGCTGGGTACATTCTTCCGCTATATCTGTGATAACGGCACTTACATTGCCCGTTATGACGATCTGGTGGATGGCAGCGAAAATGCCATTGATGTGTCCAAAGTCGATGTGTCGATGAATGGAATCGAGCTTCAGGATCGCGAGTTCCTGTCTGCCATCAAAGAAGGCCGCGACCCGAACAGCAGTGTTCACAAAGTTATTAACTGTTATAAAGTGCTTCACGATCTGGAGCAGCAACTTAACAGCTGATGCTGCTTGTCTTCCGTATCGTGTGTCGACAGCGTCAGGCAACTACAGCCAGCGTATCCGGCATGATGCGGAAGCGGTTTAAAAGTTAACGGGAGAGAGAGAATGAAACAAAGAAAGCTGGCTGGTCGTCTGGTATCCGAAATCGGCCTTGGATGCATGAACCTCAACCACGCTTACGGCGCTTCAGTCTCTCAGCAGGAGGCCAGCAAGTTGCTGGCTTCTGCTTTTGAACAGGGCGTTACCCATTTCGATACTGCCGCGCTTTACGGTTTTGGCAGTAACGAAAAGCTGGTGGGTGAAGCCATTAAAGGTTTTCGTAAAGACATCTTTCTGGCCAGCAAATGCGGCATGACAGGCGTTGACGGCAAACGTGTCATCGACGGTCGTCCGGATACCCTGGTTAAAACCCTGGATACCGCTCTGCAAAGTCTGCAGACCGACCACATCGACCTGTACTACCTGCACAGAATCGACAAAGATGTGCCAGTGGAAGAAAGTGTAGGCACCCTGGGAGACATGGTGAAAGCCGGTAAAATCGGTGCCATCGGTTTGTCTGAGGTGTCAGCAGACTCTTTGCAGAAAGCCCATAATGAGTTTCCCATTGCTGCGCTGCAAACAGAATATTCTCTGTGGACCCGCAATGCAGAAATTGCCGTGCTGGAAACCTGTCAGAAACTGGGTATCGATTTTGTGGCTTTCAGCCCGTTGGCCCGTGGTTATCTGGCTGGTGGTATCGACAATCCGGAAGCACTGGCAAATGGTGATATCCGTAAAGGCATGCCACGTTTTCAGGGTGACAACTGGACAGCGAATCAAAAGCTGTACGCTGAGTTTGCAGCCCTTGCTGAAGCAAACGGTGTCACCCCGGCTCAACTGGCTATCGCCTGGGTTCTGGCACAAGGTGAGCATATTCACGCTTTGCCGGGCACGAAGTCAGAAGCGCATTTAACGGAAGATTTAAAAGCCAGCGGGGTGTCTCTGGATAAGCAGGTATTTGCACAGGCTGATGACATTATCAACCGTCAAACCGTGCAGGGTGCCCGCTATGGTGCAGGTGCACAGGCAGATATTGATACGGAAGATTTCTGAGTATTCCTCAGACGAACAGAATTTGAGCTGAACAGAAAACAAAGCCCTCCATGTGAGGGCTTTTGCTTTTAAAAGGACAGGGAATAAACGTCCTGCTCATGAGAGTCTGACAAACTATTACTTTCCTGCAAAGGTTTGTGACTCTGTCTCTTCAGCAAACCGCGCCAGTTGTTTTGTTAGCCGGTCAACGACATCAGGATGAGAGTCAGCCACATTGAAGCGCTCTGACGGGTCATCTTCAAGGTTATATAGTTCAGCCTGTACGCGTGTATCACCGGCACTGGCCATCTCACCGCTGAATTCATCAAAAGGAGACAGGCGCAGTTTCCATTTTTTATCTCTGACGGCTTCTGCCACATCACCACGGAAATAATAGAAGTAATTGTCTTTGCTATGCAGAGTGTTGCCCTTTAGAAAATCCGACAGATCTGCGCCATCCAGAGTGAGATCTTCAGGCAAAGTTGCGCCGCTTAATGTGGCGAATGTCGGGAATAAATCCAGTGCTGAAATCAATTCTGAATTGACCGAGCCGTTAATTTTGCTGTCAGGCCAGTGAATGATGGCGGGAACACGGGAGCCGCCTTCGTAGGTTGTGCCTTTTGACCCTTTCAACGTGCCGGCACTGCCCACATGCCAGCGTTCCACACCGCCCTGAACCATTCTGTCGGGCAGGTTTTGCCACGGGCCGTTATCACTGAAAAATACAATAATGGTGTTGTCCGCTACACCTTTTTCTTCCAGTGCATTCATTACTTCACCAACGCTCCAGTCAATCGTTGATACAGCATCACCATATAATCCGCCTGCGGATTTTCCTTTTTGAAAATCCGGTGCTGCCACCGGTAAATGGGGCATGGACCAGGCCATATATAAAAAGAAAGGTTTGTCGTCAGAAAATGCGCCGATATTGGCAACAGCTTCTTCGGTGTATGATGTGGTGAGCACAGACTGGTCTTTGATCACGCCCACAGGCTTGTCGTTACGGAACATTTGCAGCGGAGACATGCTTTCTCTGCCCATCAATTCTGCTGTCACCCAGGGATCAGTCATATCATTGCTGTAAAGCAAGCCGAAATACTGATCGAAGCCATGGTCCACCGGCAAAAATCCGGCTTTATCGCCCAGGTGCCATTTTCCTACCATAGCAGTTTGATACCCCTGAGATTTAAGCATTTCGGCCATCGTAAATTCAGACTGGGGCAGGCCGCGGTCTGAATCAGGCATCAATACCTGCTGCATACCGGATCGGATGGCATATCTTCCTGTCATCAGTGCTGCGCGGGAGGGTGTACACACTGCCTGACCAGCGTAAAACGAGGTGAGTTTGATCCCTTCTGATGCCATTGCATCTAAATTGGGTGTCACAATGTTGGGATGTCCATAAATACTTAAATCTCCATAGCCCATATCGTCAGCCATCATCACGATGATATTGGGTTGCTCCGGTTGAGGTGCTGACATAGCGCTGTTGAGCCCTGCCAGCGAAAATGCGGTGATAAGTGAAACGCGGGCAGAAGCTGCCAGCAATGTAGATACATAGCTCACGGGTAAATTCCTTAAACTAGGGGAGAAAAAAAGGCCCGGCCATAATATCGGGGTGTTGAGGGATTGGCCGGGCACTCACTGGAAATCAGAACGTGGCGCGGAATCCCGCAAACAGCCGGCGGCCATTGTCTACAACCTGATAGGGCAGGCCGTCGGTGAACTTAATTTCTACCGCTTCATCAAGCAGGTTCACGCCTTCCACGACAACGGTGAAATTCTCCAATACGTTATAATTCACCGACGCATCTAACGTGCCGTAAGCCTGGGTAACCGCGCCTTTGCCACCGAACGCTACAAGCTGAGACAGAAACTTGTCGCGCCAGGTATAGGAGATACGCGCGCCGAAGGTGTCATCCTCGTAAAATCCGCCCACGTTGAAGTTGTGCTTTGAGCCGGCAGTAATGGCTTCCGGGTCGCTGTTGTCAATAAAGGTATAGTTAGCGTTAACACCGGTATTGGACAGCAAGCCCGGCAGTGAAACGAAACTATGCTGACCGGCCAGCTCTGCACCGCGAATTTTAGCACCTTCGCCATTAGACGGACTGCGGTCAATAAACTGGGCTGTAAAGACTTCCCCGGTCAATGCATTGGTCACAGGCAGGTTTATTACCGTAGAGCCGGAGCGTATAAGAGACACCAGATCTTTGTAAAACAACGTTGCAGATACCATATCAGTGTCACCGTAGTAGTACTCCAGAGCCACATCGATGTTATTAGATTTAAACGGATCCAGTGTCGGGTTACCGCCTGTAATACTGTTGGCTTCCACGTTCGCTACCGTTACCGGCGAAATGTCTGTAAAGCGCGGACGGGCAATGGTTCTGCTGGCACCAAATCTTGCAATCAACTCATCTGTGAGGTTATAGCGAAGGTTAAGACTCGGCAGCCATTCACTGTAGCTGTTAGATTCCTCGATTAACCCCAGCGGTGCCACTGTGGTTAATCCGCCGTTAGGATTGAAGGTAATCTGATTTAAGTCAGCGCCGGCACCACGGGACAATTGCTCTGTACGGGTGTAACGAACGCCAAAGTTACCCGACAGATTGCCATCGCCACTTTCAAACTCTATTTCGGCATAGGCATTGGTCGCTTCTTCGGATACATCCTCCGACAGGGTGGGATCAATACCGTAATTACCGGCAGCTATCAGCTCTTCCCGGGAAAAGCTGTTCAGCATTCTGCGGGTATCAATGGCCAGCCGTTCCTGAATCAGGCCCGGATAGTTTTCAAGATACGCGCCGTTCAGTGGTGATACCGGTTGCAGCAGGAAAGCGGCAGAAGAGGTGCCGGTGATCCCCAGTTGTTCGAACAGATCCACCGGAGGCTGGTCGCCAAACAGTGACTCAATTTGTGCTACATTCATTGTCAGTCTGGCACTTTGACCCACTTTATTGCGGTCAGCGTAATGAAAGCCGGTTTTGAACTTCGTGATATTGCCGAAATCCAGATAGCGCTCTGCGTCGAGTTTTATATCCAGTAAATCTTCCGATGATGCCTGGTTGTAGGCACCGTTAACACCAACGAGGCGATAGTTCTGCGGGTCCAGCACACGGTCTTCAGAACCGTTCATATAAGTGGTTGAGGTAACCGCATCACCCTGTTCAGATTGCAGCGTTAAATCCACCAGCGTACTGTTCACAATATTCAGGTTGTCTGCCAGCTGTGAAGAACGGGAGCGGTTTACCTGACCGTTAACCGTCCAGTTATCAGTAAGATATTTACCCAGCAACGTCATCGACCAGGTATCACCTTCCCGCTGTTCTATCCGGTTTCCGGCACGGGTATCCACATTATCGGCGCGGAACGTCGTTGCCACTGCACGTCCGTCAATGTCCCGGATTTCAGACTCGTCAGGATAGTACGGCCCCAGTGAGTTATAGGGGAAGGCGAGGAATTCTGCCCGCGCGCTGTCGACTTCATATTTTGTGTAAAAGCCGTCAGCCGTCAGCTCAAGGTTATCCGATGCCGCCCACTGGGCTGACAAAATTGCGCTGGTGCGGGTACGTTTTTCGTCGTACATGGTGTGAAAGGTAATGTAGGGAATGGCCACACTGCCATCATCCAGTACGCCATTACCGTTGAAGTCCTGTCCGCTGCATAAGTCCCGCGAAGCTACAGAGCCGTCGCAGATCTCCGGATTGGCAATCCCGTCTTCAGTAAACGCGCCAAACTGTTGAGAACCGCTGGTGAAGCCCTCGGCTTCAGAAAAGCTGGTATAACCGAAATTAAGAAAATCCTGGGTGCCGGAATTCCGCTCCATGTAAGACACACCCAGTGTCAGACCAAAATCACCGTCGCCATAAACATCGCTGTAGAAAGCAGTAACACGGGGACCAATGTCTTCGGCGTTAGACTCCTTGCTGCCCTGCACTGACAGCGCAAGCTGGCGCTCAGTAAAATCGAAGGGGCGGGGAGTGCGGATCACCACAGAGCCGGCAAGGCCACCCTCCTCAAGAGACGCTGTGGGCGTTTTGTGTACTTCCAGGGTTCTGACAAATTCACTGGGTAAAGAAGTAAAGTCAAAGCTGCGGCTGGTATCTGAACCGGTATCCGTTAACGCATTTGGTAACGCCACATTGTTCATGCGTACAAGCACGAAGTCGGAAGGCAGGCCCCGTATATTTATCGAGGAGCCTTCACCGCGGGAGCGGTTAATTTGTACACCTGTAATACGTTGAAGGGATTCCGCGACGTTAATGTCAGGGAACTTACCTACATCTTCGGCAGAAATCGCATCAACAACGGTGGAGGATTCTTTTTTAATTCCCATGGCCTCAGTGAGGCTCTGGCGGATCCCGGTAACCGCGATGACTTCCATATCATCAGTTGGCGTGTCCTGAGCAAAACCGGGGTTGCAAAAGGTGGAGGCAATGGCGATTGCTAATGTGCTTTTCAGGCATCTGTTTTTTGTGTGTGTCATCGTGCTCTCAGTAATCAAAAGTCGTTGTCCGGAAAGAAACTACAAACAGACAGGATCTGTTTACTCTTCTTTGTTAACTGGAGGTTAACTTAAGGTTAATGTTGCACGCGTGTCGTGATAACTACAATTGATATTAAATTATCAACCTATAACTTATGGGAAATCATGGTTGATTATATCGGGTTCTCAGTGCTTCCAGCAGATAATTCACCGGTTCGAAATCTGTCAGACTGGTGCGGCATACCATGCCGGACGAGAACGTTTGATTCAGTGAAATTGCCTCTACAGGAATTAAATCGTAATGTGCAAAAGTTTCTGACACCGCATCCACAGACATAATAATGTGGTCGGTTTGCTGGCCGATACGGGCAAGACCAAGTAAAGATTCGATACCGTAGGTGAAGCCGGAAAAAGGAATGCCTTTGCGTTGCAGATTCTCTTTCATGGAAATGTTTATCGCACCTTCCCAAATCCCGAATGCAGACCAGGGATAATTGCAAAGGGACGCTGCGCGTTCGTTCGCGGGCAGCGCATGGATAGGATGTGAGCGGCGGGCGAACAGCATGCTTTCGAGATTTAACAGCGGAATGGCGCTGAGTCCGTGAGCCAGCTCACCGGCGGGGATCAAACCGAAATACATGTCAGAATCACCATTGAGTACTTTGGGAATGGCAATGTCTGCGGATTCAAGCTTAATGCCGATGTTCAAGCCAGGAAACTGGTGATACAACGAAGGCAATACATCCGGCAAAATCTCAGACAACCAGACGGGACCGGCGCTGCCAGTAAGAGGTTTGTAATAGTTCTGCTTAATTTTCTCAATTTCACGGGTGGTTATCTCCGCTTCCTTAAGGATGATATTGGCTTTGGTTCTGAGAATATCTGCGAACGGAGTGGGATTTAAACGGCCACCGGTTCTGTCGAATAACTTCACATCCAGCAGCATTTCAAACTGACTCAAACTCTTCGACAACGCAGGCTGGGACACATTCAGTACCTCCGATGCCGCCCGCAACGAGCCTTTGTCATAAATTGCTACAAACTGGGCAAGATGCCGGGACAACAAGAAGCGCATAGTACACCTGCATTAATGTGAGTGAGCTTATGTTGCCTCCGGTTGCAGGTAAAAGCCAGCGCGTCCGTTAAAGTCTGAGCATAAAAAACCGGAGGCCTTATGCCTCCGGTTAATTAACTAAAGCAAAACATGCCTGAAGTGATTATTCAGGATGGTTGTCCAGCACCATCACGCCGGCGCCGGTATTGGATATCGGGGCATGGTAGTGCTTGTGTACCACTTCCACGTCGTGACGCAGAGCGCCGCGCATCACCATCCACATGATGGTTTCAATACCTTCAGAGCCTGAGCGGCGCATGATTTCAGTGTTCGAGAGGTCTGCAAACCACTCAGGATCAGTGGCGATTTTATCCATACACTCTAAATCGAATTCCACATCAATGATGCCTGCGCGCTCACCCTGTAGCTGGTGAGACATACCGCCGGTACCCAGAATCACCACGCTGAGATCGTCCGGGAAGCTGGCGATAGCTTTGCCTAAAGCCTGGCCCAGTTTGTAGCAACGGCGGGCAGTCGGTACAGGGTGCTGAACGGTATTTACCGCCAGAGGAATGGCCTGAACCGGCCAGATTTCATGGTCGCCGTAAAGCGCGCGGATAGGGTTTACAAAGCCGTGGTCGACTTTCATTTCCTGACAGGTACAAATGTCGAATTCCTGCTCTACCAGCGATTCCGCCAGATGCCATGAGAAAGGTGCGTTACCCGTGAAAGGTGCGACAGGCTTCAGGCCCCAGCCCTCGTCGGCATTGAAGTACTGATCAGCACAGCCCAGCGCGAACGTGGGTACTTTGTCGAGGAAGAAATTCAGGCCGTGATCGTTATAAACCACAATCACGATGTCGGGCTTCTTCTCTTCCAGCCACGCCTTGGCCGGACCGTAGCCGTCAAAGAAGCGTTTCCAGTAAGGTTCCTGCGTTAAATTATTGGATATTGCAGCGCCCACTGCCGGAATATGTGAGCTGGTGATACCGCCTAAAAGCTTAGCCATTCCAGTAGTCTCCTTTTGCCTTAATCAGTTCATCGAGCTTCTCAGCCCGTTTTTGTAAATTCGCGATAAATTCTTCAGTCGTAATGCCCTGAAACGCCGCGCCGGCATCTTGTACTGATGTGCCACGGGGAATCGCCATTTTGGCCATGAAGTAAATGTTTGCACCCATTCGCAGCATGCCGAGAAAATCCTGATTCACCACAGCATCTTTATATTTGTCTTTCACACCCATTTTGTCGCAGTAAGCGGCCGGGTCCTGATCAAACTCAAGGCGGTTGGCTTCTTCATTAAAAGAAAACAGTAACTTGTTTAACGCATAGGCCGGGTTGGCTGCGCGTCCGTCGAACACATAGGTGCCCGGAATATCGTCATAATCTTTGGGTTGCCAGCTCATTGTGAAACCTCTGTTAACATTGTTTATTGTATTTTATATAGATTGAATGCATAGTTAATGCATAAAAAAGGTGCTTAATTGTCAATTTTGTAGAAAGTGAAAATTATGTTGAATTCTTTGGACGCGGTGGATTTCTATGGTGATAACGAACAGGTGGAACACAGACACATTTTGTACTGTGAGCCGCTGACCACACGCAGTGAACGCCACGACTGGATAATTCAGCCTCACCGTCACCGGGATTTGCACCAGATTTTTTTCGTCGTCAAAGGGGGCGGGCAAGTTCAGCTGGATGAGCAGCAATTATCTGTAACAGCGCCGGTATTGTTGTCTATCCCTGAAGGCCACATGCACGGTTTTCAGTGGGAACCCGGGTCTGAAGGATTTGTACTTTCAATTGTATCTGCGGCGATTTCTGAAATATCACCGGGAGCCTATCAGGCTGCGTTTCAGGAAGGCGCTATTTTGCAGGATATTCCGGCGCAAACCTGCGAAGATTTACAGCTCATTTGTAAACAACTGAAGCGGGAGGCCGAAGGCCACGGGCAGTTTGAAGAGCAAATGACCATCGCGCTTTTAAGGCAGATGGTAGTACATATTGCCAGGTGTACATCGCAACACGAAGATGTGCCCGGTCAGTATTCCAAGGCGGAAAGAAAGTTTCTGCAGTTTAAAGCACTGATCGCCCAGTTCGGCACAACGCATCACCAGGTGGGATGGTATGCAGGAAAAATCGGCGTATCAGCGGCGCACTTAAATCAGCTTTGTCAGCAACATGCGTCCGTGAATGCATTGTCGATGATCCACCGGCACCTGTTGGTGGAAGCCAAGCGGCATCTGATGTTCGCCGATTTCAGCATTACCTCAATCGCCTACCGCATTGGCTTTAAAGATCCGGCGCACTTTACCAAGTTTTTTACCAAAAAGGCCGGGTTGTCACCGCTGAAATTCAGACAGGAAACCCGTGATAAAGCGTCGCCGGAAACAGGGTAAGCCGTATTATACTACCGTGATGTCCACTTCAATGTTGCCACGGGTAGCATTGGAGTACGGGCACACCTGGTGTGCTTTGTCTGCGATGGCTTGCGCAGTCGCTTTATCAAGCTCTCCCAGGTCAACAATCAGCTTCACAGCAATAGCAAAGCCGCCCTCAATCGGGCCAATACCTACTTCACCTTTTACTGAAATGTCTTTGCCCAGTTTCACTTTCTCTGCAGCGGCTACATGCTTCAGTGCGCCGATGTAGCAGGCAGCATAACCGGCTGCGAACATTTGCTCAGGGTTAGTCCCTTCACCACCCGCGCCGCCAAGCTCCTTCGGGGTAGTCAGTGTGACAGACAGGTTGCCGTCATCAGAGGTTGCTTTACCTTCGCGGCCACCGGTTACCGTGGCTTTACCTGTATAAATCACGTTATCTAATTTGTGCATCAAGATCTCCTCAGTGTTGTCGTAATACAATCAAATACTTTGCATGCAAAATAAATTAACAGAGATCAGGTTTGCAGATCAAGTGTTTTGCATGCAAAATATTTGTATCTTGTTCCGGAGGCTGTTATGTCTGAAGCGCTGAAGTTAGAAAACCAGCTTTGTCACCGTTTTTATACTTTGTCGAATGCATTTACCCGTGCGTACCGGCCGCTCTTGGCTGCGCTGGATATTACCTATCCTCAATACGTGGTGATGATGGCTTTGTGGGAACAGGACGATGTGACGATTGCCGGCCTGCTCAACAAAACCCTGATAGACGGTGGTGCCATGTCGTTAATTCTGAAAAAGCTGGAGCAGAAAGGCTTGCTTACGGTGAAGCAGGATGAAAAAGATAAGCGGGTGAAGAAAGTCTTGCTGACAGAAGCGGGCAGGGCGGCGAAGACCACAGCAGAAGCTGTACCTGCACAGATGTTATGTAAATTTCAGGGCATGACCGCTGACGAAGCCCGCCAGCTGGTCACACTCATTGATAAGTTACAGGGCTGTTTCAGTCCTAAACTTTAAAGCGGTTCACGTTACCGTCGATATTGCGGGATACATCACTGACCCGCTGACTGGCGGCACCGGCCTGTTCAACGGTTGCGATAACTTGCTGACTCAGCGTGTTCAGCGCTGATACGGTTTCATTCAGGTTCATCACTACCTGACTTTGCTCTTCCGTGGCGGTGGCAATCAGATAGATACGGTCGTTGGCACCGGTGACCGACGACGATACCTTATTCAGCTTTTCATTCAGCGATGCTGAAATCTCTACCACTTCTGCCATCTGTGACGAACCGGACTCAATAGCCGATACAGCCTCAGACACCCCTTTGTTAAGATTCAGCAGCATCTCATTAATGTCTGTGGTGGCCTGCTGGGAACGGTTAGCCAGCGAGCGGACTTCATCAGCAACCACAGCGAAACCGCGACCCTGTTCACCGGCTCTGGCCGCTTCAATTGCCGCGTTCAGTGCCAGCAGGTTGGTTTGTTCAGAAATGCCGCTGATCACATCCAGCAGGGAAGAAATTTGTTGTGTTTCTTTTTCCAGCTTCTGAATCACAGAGCTGGCATGAGTGATCGCCTGCGAGGTTTTGGATACCGTTGATGCGGAGGTAGACACCGCTGCCTGGCTATCTGCTGCATCTTCATTGGCAGTGCGGGTATCGCTCAGCGCATCCTGAGTATTGTCGGCAACTTCCTTCAGCGCATAGCTGAGTTCGTTAATTGCGGTAGCAATCTGATCAAGGTTGTCACGTTGCTCATGGGAAATGTGTCTGACATCGTCTGACGATGTGCGCATAGAGGTTTCCGCATCTTTCAGTGACACAGCGTCAGCTTTAATCAGCTTGATAAGCCGCTGAAGGTTGTCCATTAACGCATTAAATGCCAGTGCCACACCGGTGATTTCATCGCGGCCATGTGTACTTAACCGCTGAGTCAGATCACCTTCGCCTTTACTGATTGAATCAAGCACATTGCGCAACATATTAATGCGGCGGGTAATAAGGCGCGGACCGATAATAATACTCACCGCACAGGCAACAACGGCCAGTACCACGGCAATAATCAGATACACGGTTTGCTGGTTACTGGCTGCAAGACTGTCACGGGTGATTTTGTCCGACTGATTTTTCACTGCTTCGCCAATGCGGTCGTAATTGCCCCGCAAGGCTTCAAACAGCGGCATCCCTTGCTGATGATAAATTGCAGCCGCTTGCCCCACGTTTTTCTGGCGAATTAGCGTAATGACCTGTTGATTCAGCTGGATCCAGCTATCGAAATCCCGACGGAACTGCTTTGCCTGGCTAACCACGTCAGGATAATCTTTTGTGAGTGAAAGCACTTTTGCCATCCGGTCGTTAGCCTGCTGAGCATTCTCTTCGTAGTCTTCAATCAGGCTTGCTGCCCCACTGATCCCCAGCTCTTCTGCCAGCATCAGGTCCAGCAGCGCAGAGTGCGCCTGATACAAATCGCGGTCTGCGTTCAGTGCCGTACTGATTGATTCTGTGAATGTGGCAGACAGGGTTTCAGTGTTGTGCGCCAGTGAGCGGCTGTTAGATATGCTTATAAAACTGACTACCAGAATAAGCAGAGCAACAAAGCTGAGTGGTACTGCCAGCTTTTGACGAACGGTCATATTTTCGAAGTTGAGCATAACGCCTTCTTTTGTGGTGATTGGCAAGGTACAGTTGACAAAGTGTTTTTTCTGGTCTGAATTATAAATTATTGGACTAATCAGTAGCAGCTTTTCTCCTTATACTTTGTGTTAATCAGCACTTCTCTGGTTATACCTTTTATGAATTTTCATACCTGATATCCCCTAAAGGTGTAGGGTTTCTCATATTCACACCATTTATAATGCACCCAATCAAATGTCCGGATGCATTTCGACTTTCCGGAACACTCAATTAATAAGGACTAAGGTTCTGTCAATGCGTAAATTTATCCGTCCAGCGCTTATCGCAGCGTTGGGGTCTTTACTTACTCCTCAGGCTCTCGCTCAGGATGTTGAATTTGATTTCAGCGGTTCCTGGAGAATGCGTTACGAAACGTTGAAAAACCCCATTTTTCCGGCCACAGAAGCCCAGCGTACTCAGTCCAACGACCGTATTTCTTCACGGGTATTGTTAAAAGGTGAGGCAAATTACGGTAACTGGAATGCCACTGTGGAAATTCAGGATTCACGTGCATTTCTAGACGACAACGACCCCACTTTAAAGTCGTCTCAGGTGAATACGCTGGAGCCGCTACAGTACTTTGTTCGCTACAAAGATTTTAACGAGTACGTAAAAGCCATCACCGTTGGCCGTATGGCTGTCGACCATGGCAGTCGCCGTTTAATGGCTAAAGGTGTGTACCGTAATACCATTAATACATTCGACGGTGTGATGATAGATACCGTTGTGAGCGATTGGAACGTACGCGGTTTTTATTTCCTGCCGGTAAGTCGCTTTCCTACCCAATCTCAATTGGTAGAAGATAACAAGCGAGCTTTCGATAAAAGTTTCAGTGAGCGTAAATACTTTGGTTTATACGCTGTATCACCGGATGAAAAATGGAAAATTCAGAATGTCTGGTTTAAAGAAAGTGATTCTGAAGAACTGGCGACGAAAAATCGTGATCTGTACACCTTGTCTGTGGATTACTCCGAAAGCTTTGCCGGTAACTGGAAAAGCAATATTGAAGTGATCGGACAAACCGGTACTGCAAGGGCGTCTTCATCAGCCAGTGATATTACCGATTTAGATGTGAATGCGTGGATGGTGCACGCCCATTTAGGTCAGCAGGTGACAGAAAGCACCTTTTTACGGGCGGAAATTGATTTTGCGACGGGCGACAATGACAGCGCGGACGATGAGATTAACGCCTTCGACGGCCTTTATGGTGTACGACGTTTTGATTTTGGTCCAACAGATGTGTATCAGGGCTTTCAGCGCAGCAACATTATTGCGCCGGGGTTACGCAGCGTAACCAAAATCGGTGGTGAGCATAACATCATGGTGGGTTACAAAGCCCTGTGGTATCACAAAGTAGAGCAGGGCGAAGAGGACTTCATGGGGAACCAGTTAGAAATCAGATGGCGTTATCAGGTCATGCCGGAACTGCGTCTTGAGTTTGGCGGTGCCTACCTGATGAAAGGTGATGCCCTTGAGCAGGGTGATTACCCTGATGACTCTCAGTTTGCCTACACCGCATTTCTTTATAAGTTCTGACTAATACGTATTTAGGGTTTTTCGTCCTGTCTTAACAGGCCATCCCCAGGGATGGCCTGATTTATATTTCTCCGACATAGCGCTTATCTGTCGTACTTACTTCTACAAGTCTGCTTATTCTTCTCATCACTACCTCTCTTGCAATATAGACATTAAAACCTATAAGTCGTGAGACATTAAAACCTATAAGTGATATAACTCTAAAACCTGGATGTGATATTTGGCAGCGGACGAATTTCACGTGTTATTGATGGGGCGAGTATGAATGACATATCACAAAAACTGGCTGTTTCCCTTGAGCAATTACAGCAGCTTCAGGAGTCAGGGGTTGTTGCTATTCAATCGAAGCAACTCAGCAGGTTGCACCGGGAGCGGCTACTGAAGCACGGGTTTATTCGCGAAGTTATCCGGGGCTGGTACATTCCGGCAATGCCAGATGAAAAACCAGGCGACAGTACATCGTGGTATACCTCTTTTTGGGATTTTTGCGGAGCCTATTTGTCGGAACGGTTCGATCAATCCTGGTGCCTGTCGCCTGAACAATCTCTAAGTTTGCATACCGGCGACAGAACTGTGCCTGGACAATTACTCGTGCGCTCACCCAAAGGAAATAACAAACCCACCACCTTCCTTCACAACACTTCAATTTTTGATGTCAGATTGAATTTGCCCTCCGCGGAATACATTGAAAACCTTGCAGGGCTCAATGTATACAGTCTGGCGGCAGCGCTTGTCTATTCTTCCGCGAACCAGTTTAAAAATGCGCCCGTTCAAATGCGTACAGCCCTGTCGATAGTGGCAGATTCTTCCGACGTATTGTCGGTTTTACTTGCCGGAAACCACAGTGTGATTGCAGGGCGGTTAGCAGGCGCTTTTAGAAATATTGGACGGGATTTGATTGCTGACAATATATTAAAGGGCATGCAAGCGGCCGATTTGAAAGCTCATGAAGAAGATCCGTTTACAGAGAAAGTGCAGGTGAGTTTTGGTCGTCGTGATATGTCACCCTATGTTAATCGCATGCGGTTAATGTGGGCGCAAATGCGTGAAAATGTTATAGCGCATTTTCCATCACCCTCAGGCAAAGCCATCAAGATAGAAACCTATATGGCCGAAGTGGAAGAAAAATACGTTTCTGATGCTTACCACTCGCTGTCCATTGAAGGTTATCGGGTGACTCGTGAGTTAATTGAACTGGTTCGCTCAGGCAACTGGAGAGCTGATGACTCTGACGGGCACAAAAAGCATTTGGACGCCATGGCTGCTAAAGGCTACTGGGATGCATTTCAGGAAGTTAAAAAAGCAGTATTAGCGGTGTTAGAAGGTAACAATCCGGGGAACCTGTTAGAACAAGCCCACAGTGATTGGTATCTTGCTTTGTTTGGACCAGGTGTGGCCGCGGGCATCGTCAGACAAGCGGACCTTGCCGGATATCGTTCAGGTCCTGTCTATATTCGCCAGAGTATGCACATCCCTCCCGGCCGTGAAGCGGTTCGCGAGATGATGCCGGCACTTTTTGACCTGCTTGCAGAGGAGGAAAATGCAGCAGTCAGAGTTGTGCTGGGGCACTTCATCTTCGTCTATATCCACCCTTACTTTGATGGTAATGGCAGAATGGGAAGATTTATCATGAATCTGATGATGGCATCTGGTGGTTACCCATGGACTATTGTGCCGGTTGAGCGACGGGATGAGTACATGCAGGCATTGGAAGCAGCCAGCGTTAAACAGGATATTGTGCCTTGTACACAATTTCTCGCATCGCTGCTATAACTAAAGGGCTGTCTCCCTAACAACATGCACAGTTGCGTTTCGTTTTCTCCATATGGCCGATGCCGGGATTGAACGTATTGGTCGGATCCAGTGAGCGGTAGAAGGCTTTCAGGGTATCTTCTGCATCATATAAATGACCCACGTTGTGTTCTGCCGGGTATTTGGCTCCGCGGTTATCGAGCAGGGCCAGCATCTCTGCTTTTACCTGCTTTGCCTCAGTGCCTTTTTTAAGAATGTAGTCCTGATGGAATACATGGCAGAAAAAGTGGCCGTAATAGAGTTTCTTCTCAATTCTTGCGTCAAGCTCCGGCGGTAAGGTTTCTATCCAGTCCATGTCGTTGCGGCGCAGCGCAATATCCAGTGCGAGGATGTCGCCCACCTCTTTTTCATGCAGTAACTGATAGCGCAATGCAGCGCCTGCAGCGGCAAACCGGTGCAGGAATGCGGCAGACGCTTCGTCCGGTGAACACACCAGAAAGTTGCCGCCACGTTCTGCGGCAAAAAATGATTTCAGAAAAGCGTCTGCTTCTTCAATGCCCTCATCACTCATCTTCAGAATGAGGTGGTGCTCATACTGGTTCCGGTACTGCATCAGACTGTCGGGCAGATGATTGGGAAACAGTCTGGCGGCAGATTGCATAATGCGGTCTGAAAGAAACGAAGGCAGCCTGGACTGCTTGTTCAGCAGTGCATCGATGCGGCCCTTTGCTGCAAACATTTTAGGCAGCCTGCCGGTACCCACGTGCTTAACAGCCAGAAAGGTGTCTTTTCCGTAGTCTTTAGCGACATCGAAAATATCACGGTGCATGTACTCTGCGACTTCCGGTAAGTGTGTAAACTCTGCCAGCATGTGCCGGCGCAACTTCGCCAGAAGTGCCGGGTCATTCACGCCGATATAAAAGGTTTGCTCTCTTTCGGGCTTGGCAAAGGTATCCAGTCTTACTGCAAATACCGCGAGCTTACCGGCGCATCCACTGGCCTCAAAGAGTTTGCCCGGGTCCGCGTTGTAGCGGGCGGGGGTTGAGGCATCCACATCACGAATGATGTCTGCGTAATCCTGCGCGCTGGCATACTTACTGTTGTCAGTACTGGTCTTATCAAATGTGCCGTTTTCCAGGTTTGTCAGGATCTCCTCAGGCTCTGACCCCAATTCAATACCAAGGTGATTAACCAGTTGTAGCTCGCCATGTTCATTAACCTGCGCATACAAGGCATATTGGGTGTAGGCAGGGCCGCGTTTAATCAGCGCGCCACCTGAGTTGTTTGCTACACCGCCTACAATGGATGCGCCCAGACAGGATGAACCGATAACAGAATGGGGACTGCGCTTAAGAGGTTTTAACTGATCTTCAAGCTTGTGCAGGGTGGTGCCCGGGAAACTGATGACCTGTTTGCCATCTTTAAGCATGATGAGATCATCCATGGCCAGAGTATTTATCACCACGATTTCCCGGTCGTAATCGTCGCCGGACGGGGTAGAGCCTTCCGTCAGTCCGGTTTTTGCGGCCTGCATAATAATGATGCAGTTATTGTTTACGCACACTTCCAGCACGCGCCAGAGTGCAACCAGAGTTTGCGGAAATACCACGGCCAGTGCTTTACCTTGCCCTGAACGCCAGCCGGAACGATAGTGTTCGGTAGCGGCAGGATCTGTAGCGATATGTTCGGGGCTCAGCACAGCTTGCAGTTGCGCAACAACCGGGTGCGACATGAAATAACTCCTTTTTGAAAAAGCAGGCCTGGAAACCTGATTGAATATACCGCATTTTTACCATGATGGCTTATCGTAACCGGCGCGCTGGTCGGGTAAACTGCGCGCCTTACCTTTTAACAGTGATTTTGGTTTTGCATAATTCAGTTTTGGCACTGCGTATTCAGGAACTGGCTAAATCAACGCGGCCTTTTGTAACGCGGGGTAGTCGCGTAAAACGCTGCGAAGGTTGTCTGCTGCCGGCGGTGCACTGTATTTGTGATGCTGTACCGGAGCCTGTGGCTGAAAGTGCCTTTCTGTTTCTGATGTATAAAGGTGAATGCTACAAACCGTCGAATACAGGCCGGTTAATCGCGGATGTGGCTAAGCACAATTTTGCCTTTACCTGGTCGCGGACAGAACCTCAGCCAGCGTTGCTGGCGCTGTTAAATGACGAACGCTACATGCCGGTAATCATCTTTCCTCATGAGAATGCAGCACCCGAAAGACGGCTGTATGACGTGCCTGTGCAGGAAGGTAAAACCCCGTTGTTTATTATGCTTGATGGTACGTGGCGTGAAGCCGGCCGCATGTTTCGTAAAAGTGCGTACTTGCAGTCTTTTCCTGTACTGGGCATTCAGCCTGAAGCGCTGTCAGATTACGCCCTCCGCGAAGCTTCTCATGATTTTCAGCTATGCACAGCAGAAGTAGGTATCGAAGTCCTGAAACTGGCGGGCGAAGCACAGGCAGCGGCCAGCCTGAGTGCGTATTTCAGTCATTTCCGGAAAAATTACATTATGGGTAAACCCCATATGAGTAACCGTTCGTAGCAAACAAGGATTCGCCACACCGCATTTTTGTGGCAGACTGAAGTTAATGTTGCTGCATGGAAGAAGTTAATGACGCTATATCGCCCGTTGTTCAAGCATATTCGTAATCATTCTGCGCTTTTCAGCGAAATGTCGCAGTATCGTGATCAGGCCGTTCAGGCCCTTGGATTAACCCATTACGCGTTTCACAAAACGCCTAAATTTGTCACTGAAGATGGTCGCAGGCTTACCATTGAGCCAGAACGCAGCATCGTATTGCCCAACGTACACCACCTCAAAGGGGTGAAAACCAAACTGGCAGAGCAGGTTGCCGGGCTCAGCATGGTTACTCACAGTGAAATCGGCTACCGTTATCCTACCGCTGCACTGGCAGGTCTGGATGCGCCCTTTATTAAACGGATGCGCTCTGAGTATTTTCACCGGGTGGATGAGGATCGCAGTATTTGCCGGCCGGTAAACTTGTCTTATGGCATTAAAAGCCGGGGTAAAGGCGATAACCGCCAGGAATATGAAGTCTGGATGCCTGATGAAGCGCCGGAACAAAGCCCGTTACCTTTATTAATTGACCGCTACGGCGAAGACTTACCCGATGATGTGCGGGACTTTGTTGAACAACCTTCCCGTGTGCATGGCTGGATGGGGGTAAAACGGGCGGCCTTTGAAGCCCTTTACCAGAACAAAGCGGTGTGCGGTGATTTGGTGATTTGTGTAGCACTCAGTGTTGATGCTTACAATATCGGCGCCCGGCCTGATTTATCTTATTCACCGGAAGCGGAAAGCTCTATCGCGGTCAGCAATGCTGAACTGGAGTGGGAAATTGAGGGATACTACGCGCCACGGGACTGGAAATTCGATCACGACACAGTGTGGAATGCCATCAATCATACCCTTGAGGCCGTAAATGCGCCGCTGAATGATTTGTACGGTCAGGATGCCATCCCCGTAAATGAAAGTAAGACAGAGCGGATTTTATCCACCTTACAATCCTTAGGTGTAACCACAGAAGAAATTGAGAGCATCAATTTGCAGCCCTGGGAGTTCATGCTGACAGAAAGTGAGTCGCGGGTAAAAAATCACGATCCCAGCAGAACGGTAAATCTGCTCGGACGGCTGAACCGTTTGTTTTATCAACCAGACAGACAACTGCCGTCACTGAACTGGATGCATGATTTAATCAGCTGAAGTCAGCATCCTTTCTACGAACCATTGTTTAAATGCGTCACGGTTGGCCCATTCTAAGGCGACCTTAACCTGCGGGCCACTGTCTGTCGGTACAGTAAATCCCTCTCTGGTGACAGATAAATACATGGGCTCAGCGGGTAGCCAGCTGTGGTCGGGGAGGGCAAGGTATACAGCAACGGCGTCGTACATGACTGAACTGCGGGATGCCAGATAATCAGCATTTTCCCAGGTAACGAGGCCAGCCCAGATGGGGTAGTTCTCAAAAATGACCTCAAGCTGTTTATCGGTGCTGTTTTTCAGTTGCTGATATTGTTCACCGTCAAAAATCATATCGCCGCAGGTATCAAGGGGCGTAATGGTGAAACTGTGTAAGGGCGCGTGAAGCACTTTCCGGAAGGCGGGTACATTGTTTTGCACGTTGTACTCGGCAGAAGGCTCATCACCGTATCCTTTATAAATACTGCCATGCATGCCCACGACACGCATTTTTGCAGCCAGTTCCGGCGCACGTTCCAGCACGGCAGCAATATTATGCATAGGGCCGGCAACAATAATGGTAACGGGATCTGAAGATTGCTTAAGCAACTGAATAATAGCACCGGCGCCGTCTTCGATAATGTCACCCTGGTAATCAGACAGTGCGAAGTCAGCTACCCAGGGCTTGTGAAATTCAGCTTTGCCTTCAAAACGCTCGCCCATTCCAACAGGAATATCTGTTCTTCCTGCTTTTGTCAGAAATTTCGCGGCCACCTGCGCCCGGTACCGGGTATCTTCCGATGCCGTGGTTACCAGCTTTAAATCTAATTCCGGACTTTTTAAAATAAGCGACAGCGCTACCATGTCATCGATATCGCTGCCAATGTCGGTGTCAAAAATTACCGGAACAGGCTCTGCGGCGCGGGTCGTATTACTCAGCGCTGCGGTCAGAATGAAGAGTACGGTCAACAAGCGTTTAAACACAAAGGTCACCAATTTTTTCTGTCAGATGTGTTCAGATTACCCGACTATTTCAAATAAGACTTTAAGATCTGCGCCACATCGTCGATTTCTTTCGCCCGCTCTTCATCGGTAATGTCTGTCGCGCCAATATGTTCACGAATGTGCGTTTCCAGAATTTTCGTCATTAATCCATTTACTGCACCGCGAATCGCCGTCACTTGTTGAAGCACCGCAAGACAATCTGTTTCTTCAGACAGTGACTTTTCCAGTGCGGCAGCCTGACCTTTAATTTTGCGCACACGTGTCAGCAGTGCGCTTTTCTCTTTTTCAATATGCGCCATTCCCGGCTCCGTTGTTCGATAAAGTATACCGGGGTATAGTATATGAAAGCGCTCAAACATTGAATGATAAAATGACAAACACAACTGTGCCGGATGCCGGTATTACCAATGCCGAACAGGCAAAATCACACTGGGGCCATTCCCACCAGTTTCTGATTGACACAAAAGAATCAGAAAAGAAGGTAAACATTGTTTTCGCGATCACCACTGTGATGATGGTGCTTGAAATTGTGGGGGGGACCTGGTTCGGTTCGATGGCTTTACTGGCCGATGGCTGGCATATGTTTACTCACTCTGCCGCGTTTGCTGTGTCGATGTTTGTTTACTGGTATTCCAAAAAGCACAAAGACAATAAGGCCTATTCCTTTGGTACGGGCAAAGTAAATACGTTGGGAGGCTTTGCCAGTGCCATTGCGCTGGGCACGGTTGCGCTGATGATGATTGTCGAGTCAACGGAACGGTTATTTGCGCCACAGGGTATTCATTTCAATGAAGCCATCGGGGTTGCCATCGTCGGGCTGGTGGTGAATGTGATTTCCGCGTTTCTGCTGCACGATGACCATCATCACCACCATTACCATCATGGTCACGCTCATCATCATGACGACCACGACCACGACCACGACCACGACCACGACCACGACCACGACCACGAGCACGAGCACGAGCACGAGCATGGTCATGGGCACGATCACAATCTGCGTGCGGCGTACTTCCATGTGCTGGCCGATACCCTTACCTCTGTGTTTGCCATTGTGGCGCTTTTCGCCGGTAAATACTTTGGCTGGGTATGGGCCGATGCGCTCATGGGCATTGTGGGGTCAGTTGTGGTGGCAAAATGGGCGTACCAGTTATTGTGTGACAGTAGCGCAATTTTGCTGGATAAAACCCCCGGTCACGGCGTTAAACATAAGGTGGAAGCGGGTGTTGCAGCACGCTCTGATATAACAGTAACCGATATCCACGTGTGGAAATTATCCGGTGAACACCTTTGTGCAATGGTGTCAGTAGCCACAGCTTCGCCAGTTACGCCGGATGACATTAAAGCGCTGATTGCAGAGCAGGTGAACTTGCACCATATCACCGTAGAAATTAATCCGCTGCAAACCACCGGATAATCACGATAGGCGAATGATCTTTTCTGCTCTACAATTAATAATCAGATTAAGGACATAGCAAATATTCCGGAGTAACAGTGCTTAGCGAACTTTCCCTTGGCGGCATGCTTTTCAGCCCGATGGTGGTGATGATTCCGCTGGCTTTTCTGTTTTCGTTATTAACCCGTTACGGGTTATATGCCACCGGTTTATATCAAAAATTGTGGAAACCACCCTGGTTCGAGGTCGCTCTGTTTATTTGCTACCTCGCGGCGACGGTGAAGATGTTGGCGGGTTGAATATGGGAAAAGTACTGAGCATCATTGTGACACTTCTGGTTATCGCCGTCGCTGTCTTCTCCGGGCGCTGGGTGTGGGATCATTACCTTTATTCGCCCTGGACACGGGACGGCCGCGTTCAGGCTGATATTATCACTGTTGCACCTGATGTGTCCGGATGGGTAACAGCCATGCCGGTGAAAGATAATCAGAAAGTACAAAAGGGCGATGTGATATTCCGCGTTGATGTGAAACGCTATCAGGCTGCGGTAGACGAGTTAAACGCGCAGGTGCACAGTAAACAACTGGCGCTGGATCTTGCGCAGCATGAGTTCACCCGCCGTGAAAAACTCAGAGATCGTAACAGTATCAGTGCCGAGGAGCTGGAAAGCAGCCGGATCAGTTCCGATATGGCCAAAGCTGCACTGGATGTAGCAAAGGCACAGCTTGCCAGTGCGGAAATCGATCTTGAACGGGCAACCGTGACTGCGCCGGTGAGCGGGCGGGTAGTGAATCTGACCCTCCGGGAAGGAAACTACGTGAATCAGGGCACACCGGTGCTTTCTGTGGTTGCTGACAATACCCTGTACGTTACCGGTTATTTTGAAGAAACAAAGCTTCCTCTTATTCATGAAGGTCAGAAAGCCACTATTCACCTGATGAGCGGCGGCAAAGCGTTGTCGGGCACAGTATCCAGCATCGGCCACGCTATTGCCGACACCAATACCTCCACAAACAGCCAGTTGCTTCCTGAAGTGCAGCAAACCTTTAACTGGGTGAGACTGGCCCAGCGTGTACCGGTAGACATTAAACTGGATAAGGTACCGGAAAATACCCGCCTGGTCGCCGGTATGTCGGCGTCGGTCCGGTTAGCCACAGACGGGGAGTAATCTCGTTGCCTGCCTTCCTGGCTGTCTACTTAAGGCCTTCACGCGCTTCGTTAATTTTTGCCCTCAAAGGGGTTATCTCCATGGCGATGGCAATGTATGTGGCTATGTGGATGGACCTTGAACGGCCTTACTGGGCGCTGGTCTCTGCGGTTTTTCTGCAGGTGCGTCCGGAAGCCGGCATGGTGCTGGAAAAAACCGTTTGTCAGATCCTCGGCACCCTCATTGGCGGTGCCTTCGCCATGGTGGTGCTGCATTATTTTCATGCCTATTCAGGGATTTCCCTGTTTTGCCTGGCGCTGTGGACCTGGCTGAATTCCGGCCTGTCATCACTGGTGCGGCGGGTGAACTTTATTTACCTCTTTGCCATGGCCTGCGTCACGCCCTGTATTATTATTCTGCTGACCATGGCAACGCCTTCCGCAGTAAGCAGCCAGAGCATTTTTGATATTGCGCAATCCCGGATCAGTGAGCTTATCGTGGGGTCGGTGTGCGCCATGCTGGTTTCGCTGATTTTATGGCCCCAGCGGGTAGAGAAGGTGCTGGTTGATCATGCAAAAAACACCGTTAACCAGACGATGGCTTATCTGTCGGTAGAATTAGACCCTGACGGTTCACACGATGAGCGGCACAAGCACATTGACGATACCTTACAGTCTCTAACGGCGCTGAGTGACGACTCCAGTGCTGTCGTTTTTGAAGGTCCGGACGGGCCGGGAAAATCCCGCGCGGCCACCGTCATCTGTAATAAAATCCTGTCGTTAATTGCTGTAGTACAAATATTCGGCCGGCTGCAACGGAATAATCCTGAACTGCTGTCAGAGAATATGATGTCTCTGCTCACTCAACTGAGAAACGATGTGGGCCTCATTGGCAGCCTGAAAAGTTTCGACGAATGCTATGAGCTGGCACAGAAGCAAAGACGCAAATGGAGCAAGCTTTTCCAGTCTGACCAATTGACCACATTAGAATTCCGTTTGTGCCGCACCGCGCAGGAAATGGTAGCAGATTTAGTGGTCATACTCCGTGCTTACCGGGCACTGGAGCGGGGAGAAAAATCCACGCTAAAAGCTTCAGGTATTAAACCGCACCGCGACTGGCTGGTAGCAGTGACCACAGGCTTTCGCACTTGCCTGGTTTTCAGCACCGGCGCATTTTTATGGGTAGGCACAGGTTCACCGGCAGCCATCATGCTGATGATCTTGCCGGTGATATTTTCCATCATGTTCGCCAGACTCGCACCCGTGGTGGTCACCCGGGCCATACGTGGTGTACTCATCGGTGCCTGCTTTGCTATCCCTGTAGCCATTTTCTACGCCCTGAACCTGATAGCCGCCAGTAGCGGTGACTTTGCTATTCTGGTGCTTATTTTATCCGGCCCGCTGTTTTCAGGTTTAATGCTGCTGTCGCACCGGGCGTTTCTGCCCTACGGCATCGGCTTTTGCATTCCGTTTGTGATCCTGGTGCAACCGGCCAATGACATGAGCCGTTCACTTTCCGTGGATTACACCACCAGCAGCGCATTGGCGATCCTCACCGGCGTGATGATTTTATACTGGATATTTAAGTTATTTGCCGGGCCCGGCGCGAACTGGATTCAGTCACGTCTGCTTTCAGTGACTTATCAGGATTTGCTTAAAATTGGCAGTCCCGGTCATGATGAAGACTGGTTCAATGCGCGTATGTGTGACCGGCTTCTGCGACTCACCAGTTACGAGCAGAATGTAACCTCAGGTTACCGGACACTAACCGACCTGGGCTTGACAGGCCTGAACCTCGGACACGCTTCTATGCGGATCCGGCGTTTAATGAGTGGTTTGAGTGAGCGCTCACTAACTGGTCTTGAGCAGGAGTGGCAGCAAGCGCTGGCGGCCTCTTTTCTGGCTGCATCAAAAGGGGACGATACAGACCTTCTTGCCCCGGTAAATAAGCGGATTATCGACACTCTTAAAGCGGAAGGTGCGCCGGAAGAAAATCTGGCTCTCATAGACGGTATCTTCACCCGCCTGCATTATTCTTTTCGCCGTACGGCAACCATGATCAAAGAAGCCCGCGCTTAATTCACATCCCACTACCAGGTGGCAGATTAAGTTTCATATATAAATATTTTGGTAAGGCCAAATAGGGTTTTTAATTGTCTTTTACTTGCTTATGCAGTAGTCTCTTTATAATTGGCATGACCAAATTTGAGGTTGCAGATGATTGAAACATGGCGCTGGTTCGGACCCGGCGACAGCATTACGCTTGAAAAAATCCGCCAGGCAGGCGCGACCGGTATCGTGACATCGTTGCATGATGTGCCCACCGGTGAAGCCTGGCCACTCGAAACGATAAAATCCCGTAAAGCGATGATCGAAGATGCCGGCATGCAATGGGATGTTATTGAAAGTATTCCTGTGCATAACGACATAAAAAGTCGTACCGGTAATTATCGTGAGCTTATCGAAAACTATAAAACGTCGGTGCGCAATGCCGGCGCTGCCGGTGTCACGACCGTGTGCTACAATTTTATGCCGGTGGTGGACTGGACCCGCACGAATCTGACTTATCAACTTCCTGATAAAAGCTATGCATTACGCTTTGAGTATTCAGACTTCGCTGCTTACGATGTGTTTGTAATGCAGCGTCAGGGTGCTGAGAATGATTATTCTTCTGATATGCTGAACAAGGCGAAAGCCCGTTTTGATGCAATGTCAGACGCTGAACGGGAAATGCTGGAGAAAAATATCATTGCCGGATTACCCGGTGGTGAAGGCTCTTATAACCGCGAAGGGATCAGAGATACTATCCAGCAGTTTATCGATCTCGGCGAGGACGGTTTACGGGCCAGCCTGTTTGAATTCCTTGAAGCTGTCATTCCGGTGGCGGAAGAAGCCGGTGTGAAAATGTGTATTCATCCTGATGATCCGCCGTTTTCACTTTTCGGCTTGCCCAGAGTGGTGTCTACCCAACAGGATGCAAGGAAGATCCTCGAAGCGGTGCCTGGTCCTGCAAACGGCCTCACCATGTGTGCCGGCTCCTACGGTGCCAGAGGCGACAATGACCTTATCGCCATGGTTAATGAGTTTGCAGAGCGGATTTACTTTGTGCATTTACGCAATGTAAAACGGGAAGATGACGGTTCATTTTATGAAGCAGCCCATCTGGACGGCGACAATGATATGGTGGGGCTGGTACAGGCGCTGCTGAAGTGCGAGTCCAGTCTGGGATGCCAAATTCCCATGCGCCCTGACCATGGCCACACATTAAGTGATGAGCAGGGCAAAGCGGATTTGAAACCCGGCTACTCCTACCTTGGTCGTCTGAAAGGTCTTGCAGAACTGCGCGGGCTTATTTGCGCCGTGTCCTACATGAATGCAAAGCACTAGTCGATTGCCCAGTACGGCGTATCGCCGTATATCGACAACATGTAATCAATGAAATGGCGCACGCTAACCGGCGTGTGCTGTGATTTCGGATAAACAAAGTGAATATCCTGCGGCGATTTCCGGATAGCCGGTTTAAACGCATCCAGCACAGGGATCAGTTTGCCTTCCCGCACACTCTCTCCAACCAGCCAGTCCGGGAATAAAACCAGTCCCATTCCTTCCCGCGCAGCCGTCAGCAGCGCTTCCGCATTGTTAGACGTCATCAGCGGTACAAATTGTTGTTGTGTCCAGCCCGAATCAGGCTCGTGGAAAAACCACGGGTTAGTGCCGCTGAAGCCTTTATACACCAGGCACCGGTGCTGTTTTAAATCAGCAGGGGATGTCAGCGGTGTATTGTTCTTAAGATAAGCCGGTGATGCCGCCAGAAAGTAACGTTGTTCGCAGATTTTTCTTGCCCGCAGGGTAGAGTCGGGCAGGGCACCTATGCGGATAATCACATCGGCGTCACCTGCATGAGGATCGATAAACGCATCTGTTAATGTAAGCTCAACCTGTACATCCGGGAACAGTTCGGAAAATTCCGCCAGAAACGGGGCAACATGATGTTGTCCGAATTGAACCGGTGCGTCTATTCTCAGTATGCCACCGGGTTCCCCATCGAAGTCTTGTAAATGCTGCTGCATCTCCATCAAAGATTTTTCAATTTCTGACGTATAGCGAAAGAATATTTTCCCCTGTTCGGTGGGAGCCAGCGAACGGGTGTTGCGATAGAACAGCGGCTGCCCCGTGGCATCTTCCAGTTGCTGAATAGCTCTGGAAACAAGAGACGGTGAAACCCCTTCCTGCCTGGCGACGGCTGACAAACTGCGGGCTTCATAAACCGCGATGAATAGCTTGAGAGTTCGGAGTGTAACTTGATTCAATAAATTCATTTGTGCGTAATATGCAAAAATCTTTTCTGAATTATCGTGTTTTTCGCACATTTAGCAATGGTTAAAATACACTTTTTTCAGGAGAGCACAGATATGCACATTTTAATACTGATGCTGGCTGTCGCAGGGGGCGCAGGCTTGTCTGTGGAAGCCGGACTGCTGGGGCCGCTCGGCAGTGAGGTTGGAGAGCTATGGGCAACGTTCAGCATTTTTGCCGTGGGCTCCGCACTCACATTCTTTTTAATGCTGTTCTTCAGCGACCGTAACAGCGCATCATTCTTTTCCCAACCGGGATGGACACTAACCGGCGGCATCCTGGGACCAGTCTATGTGGTATCCCTGACGCTGGCTACGCCGGTAATCGGTGTGGCCATGACCATGATAGCAATACTGACCGGACAAATCGGGAAGAGCCTGCTTATTGATCACTTCGGCTGGTTCGGTGGTAAGCAGCGTAAAATAGACAAAGACCGCCTGGCAGCTCTGGTGCTGATTGTCGCAGCACTTATCTTAATTTCACAATAATACGGAGATAACTATGACCCTGTTATTTGTCATTCTGGCTGTCATTGGTGGCGCAACTTTAAGTGTTCAGGCATCGGTTAATGGTGAACTGGGAAGCCGGGTGGGTGTGTACAAAACGGCCTTTCTTACCTTTTCAGGCGGCGCAGTATTAACTGCGTTACTTATCTTTTATTTTGAACCGGCCCATGCCAGTACGTTACTGGACGTACCCAAATGGCAATTGCTGGGGGCTATGTGCGGCGTGCCTTACATACTTATTATGATCGTTGCGGTAAAACGCCTTGGCGTTGCTCTGGCCACACTGGGTGTTATTTTCGGGCAACTCGCCATGAGCCTGCTTATTGATAACTTCGGCTGGCTGGGAAATGAAGCCGTGGCACTGAGCACGAACCGTATCCTTGCCATGGTGTGTCTGGCCGGTGCACTGTATTTTGTCTACCGCAGCAATAAACGAGCAGAATAAAAGCCGGAAACTGAAGAGGCAAAGGTGCGGAGCCATGCAGCTCCGCATCAATAAGTTACCAGTGCTTTATACGGCAACCTTTCAGCGCATAGAACAGAATGAACGCGTAGCAGGGAATGGTCATCCAGTAAGCATTCAGAACACCATATGCATCAGCAATCGCGCCGAAAACCATTGGTAACACTGCGCCACCGGCAATACCCATGATCAACAGGGCTGAACCACGGGCAGTGAATTTACCGAGGCCTTCCAGTGCCAGTGGCCACACCGCCGGCCAGACAATGGCGTTGGCGAGGCCCAGAAGGGCGATACAGGCCAGCGGATCCGGCAGCGTGGTGACACCGGTCCAGCCCCAGATAACGGCAGAAATACTGTCACTGGCAGGGTCAGTAAACGGGATGGCAACCGCGAGTAATATGCCCAGTACCGCTGACAGGGTAAGTAACTGATGTTGGGTTAATACCCGCGGGATCAGTACCAGTCCCAGGGTGTAACCTATTACCATAAAGAACATGGTATAGGAGGTCAGCCCCAATGCGCCTTCTACGCCAAGTTCAGAACCGGCAAGCCCGATAGTGTCACCGGCAATCACTTCCACGCCCACATAGAAAAACAATGCAGCCACACCCAGCACCAGCTGGGGAAACTGTAAAATAGAGCCGTTTTTCATGCCGCTGGCATCCAGGCTTTCATCTTCTTTGTCTAAATCCAGCTCAGGCAATCCGGAAAAACGCAGCGCTACCGCCAGTAACAACAGCGCGACAGCCATGCCGATATAAGGTGTTACCAGGCTGTCAGCCAGAGACTGAATTTGCGCAGCCCGCTCTGCTTCCGGTAAAGCAGCAATACTCTGCGCCGTTACGCCGGAGAATTCCCCCAGTACCAATGCGGTAAATACCACCGGTGCCAGCCAGCCTGCGCCTTTATTCAGCAGGCCCATTATCGATATGCGGGCTGCAGCGGTTTCCGAGGGCCCGATTTTTACCAGATACGGATTAGATGCCGTTTGAAGAATAGTCAGTCCTGAACCCACAATAAACTGTGCGGTGATAAACAGGGCAAAGGTTTGGGTTTCTGCAGCCGGCACAAACAAAAAGCAACCGGCGGCTATCATCACCAGACCCAGCGACATGGCATTGCGGTACCCGGTTTTATTTAACACAAACGACATGGGCAGAGCCATGACGACGTACGCAATGTAAAAGCTGAATGCAATCAGCAGCGCTTCCATGCCCGACAACTGACAGACAATTTGCAGAAAAGGTATTAGCGCACCGTTCAGCCAGGTAATGAAACCAAACACAAAGAACAAGGTGCCGATTATGGCCATGGGCAGCAATACAGCACTGCCGGAAGAAGAGGTTTTACCTGTTGTCATTATTATTTCCTTCAGATTAAAAGGGACGGGCCCTGCAAGCCTTACGACATGCAAATTCCGTTACGCCAGACGCGCTGAACCTGCAAGGCGTCGTTTACCGTTATCCAGTTGGCTTGCGAGCCGGTTTGTAATGTGCCGATACTTGATGAAAGCCCAAGAAAGTTTGCCGGTGTTGAAGTGGCCATTTTCAGGGTGCTTTCCAGCGCAATGTTCAAATCAAAACGGGTATGCTGAATGGCTTCTTCCATGGTCAGTACCGAACCGGCCAGTGTGCCGTCTGCCAGTTTCAGCGTTGGTCCCTGACGCAGTACCTTAATGCCCTGATACATAAAGTGGTCAGCATCGCTGGCCGCCGGGGCCATGGCATCGGTCACCAGCATCAGCTTGTCGTCACCCTTCAGGCGGATGGCCAGAGTGGCACTTACCGGATGCACATGCTGATGATCAACAATCAATCCGCAATACACATCATCACGGTATAACGCGCTGCCCACTACGCCGGGTTCCCGGCTGGTAAGGGCTGACATGGCATTGTAGAGGTGTGTTGCGCCGGTTGCACCGGCATCAAAGGCTTTAAAACAGGTGTCTGCATCTGCGTTGGTGTGACCGGCCGATACAATTACGCCCGCGTCCACCAGACGGGTGATGTCTTCAGGAGATACGGTTTCCGGCGCAACGGTAAGTAACACCCGGCCTAAGTCTTTGCGGGTAAAAAGGGTAAACTCATCGTCACTCAGGGGGCGGATATGCGCCGCACTGTGCATGCCCTTTTTCGCCGAAGACAGGTGCGGGCCTTCAAAGTGTACGCCGGGAATAGCGCCAGGGTCGGCCTTATGCGCTTCAGCAATAGCATCCGCACCGGCAGACATGACGGCAATATCGTCTGTGATCAGCGTAGGCATAATACTGCCTGTACCGGTAGTCAGGTACGCACGGGACATCTGCAACAATGAATCTGCCACCGGCGCTTCATTAAACTGCACACCGCCGCCACCATTAACCTGCACATCTACCATGGCTGGCATGATCAGGCCATCCAGCACATCGTGTTGCCCCGGTTCCGCATCAGGTGTCACCGACGCAATGCGCCCGTTTTCCACCGTGAATACCACGTTGCTTTGCAGGCGGTAGCCATCAAAAAATTGTGAGGCAAAATAACCCATGAATTAAACCGTTTCCGTGACTTTCTTCAAGCCTACCGGATTATCCGGGTCCATGTTAAGGGTTCTCGCTGCAATTTCGATATCCAGATAAAAACGCTGCATGATCAGCAATGGCGCAACCAGCGGATGCACCTCGTCATCTACTTTTAACAGTGGAAATACCGGCGCGCCACGGCGCTTCACTTCTTCTATCTGGCCGCTGTGAAAACTGGCTGAAGCATCCGGCACGTGCACGTCAATAATGGCTACGCCACGGTTAAGCAAGGCTACCGGTCCGTGCAGGAACTCTGCGCTGCTGAACGCTTCGGCCTGAACGCCAAGTACTTCTTTCATTTTAAGGGCAATTTCGCGGGACACCGCATAACCAAATGCACGGCCAAGTACTACGCAGCGCTCCATAGGCTGAAGTACCTCAGCGGTAAGTACCGGCGCCTGTACAATGGTGTACTCAAGCCGGGCGGGCAACGCACTCAGCGCTTCCTGCAGTGCCTGGTTGTCTGAGCACGCAGCTACAATGGTCAGCAAAGCATATAAACTGGCGAGATAGCTTTTCGTGGCAGCCACTGCCACTTCAGGGCCGGCTTTAAGGGGCACGAAGAAATCAGCAAGATTTGCCAGCGGTGAGCTTTCATCGTTTACCAGCGCAACAACCAGCGCGCCTTTTTTCTTCGCCATTTTTGCCTGAGCAAGAATGTCAGGGCTGCGGCCAGACTGGGAAATCACGAACACTAACGCTTTTTGTAAACGCAGTGACTTACCGAATACACTGTTCACCGACGGTGCTGCGGCGGCTACCGGTAAACCCAGCTCAGTTTCAATGAGGTATTTACCGAAGACACCGGCGTGGTCAGATGTACCACGGCCAATCATGTACACAAATTCAGGGTCTTTTTGCTTAATTGCTGCCGCCAGCGCAGTGATTTGCGCTGCGTTGTCACGTAATTGTGTGCGAAAAACGTCAGGGGTCTGCGACGCTTCAGCAGCCATTTTTGTTGCGTGTGCCATTCAGGCCTCCTTAAATGCCTGCCGTGCCAGCGAAACCGCACCGTATTCAGGGGAACACAATGCGGGGCTCAGCAGCCGTTGAATAGTATCAGGGATCTGGCTGCTCCAGTACGATGCCAGTCCGCCAATCATGGTGATACGCCGTGCATCCAGCGCCTGTAATCTTGTCAGCATTTTGGTGAGGTACATAGTACCTTCATTAACAATGGCCTGCGCACCGGCGTTGTTCTGCTTCGCAAAGTCCAGTACCAGCGGTGCCAGTGCGGCGTAATCACCGGAGCGGTAGTGCAGGGCCTCCGCAACAATATCTTCCGGTGTTATTACGTTAAGTTGCTGACACACCGCCTGCGTGAAATCACAAACCGGTTGTAACGCATCCATCGCTTCCAGGGTGTGGCTGATTGCCCGCCAGCCCAGCCAGGCGCCGCCGGCCTTATCGCCCAGCGGGAATCCGTGACCGCCAATACAGGTATGTACTTCATTCACGCTGGCAAAGGCCGAACTGCCCGTGCCGGTAATTAAAATGGCACCTTCGCTGCCACCGTGTGCGCCGGTACAGGCTATGTGTAAATCGGTAGTAATCATGGTACTGGCGAAGGGAAGCTGCCACTTTTCTGCAATTTCCCGGTAGGCCGGAATGTTCACTCCGGCCAGTCCCAGGCAGGCATGCACCTGTGACAGTGCACCCGCCGGCAGTCCGGCTTCCTTTAATGCTTGCATGGCAGCGGCATTCACCGAGTTATATGCGGTCTCTGCAGATTGTGCAGGATTAGACGGGCCGGAAAGCCCTTCGCCAAGCAGTTCGCCGTTCAGGGATTCAAGGCGGGCTTTGCATTTAGTGCCGCCGCCATCGATACCAAGAAAATACTGTTGCTGAATCACTCACGGGTTCCTTGCTGTTGGATAGATAAAATAGAGAATAAAAAACGGTGTAAGATCAGATTTTGATAAAAATCTGTTTGCGGTAGAGCCAGTACAAGGGAATAAAACAAATACCCACAAACATCACTACCCAGGTAGTGGCACTGGCAAATTCGCTGAAGCCTGCCTGTAAAGACCACTCAACCCATGCCGCATGGACAGATGTGCCGGCTATTTCCCAGTCCAGGCACTTTTCGATAATGACGTGCAGCACATAGGCGGTAATCGCATTGGCGCCAAAGATTACCGGAATGGCCGTGCCGGCACGGTGGCCTTTAATATCGGTGTACCACACCATCACCGCCAGAATCATTGCGCCAATCCCGCCGGTGGCCAGCACGAAAGAACTGGACCAGATTTGCTTGATGAACGGAAAGCCAAGGCTCCACACACAACCGGCACAAAAGGTAAGAAAGCCGAATAAGAAAAGGTGCATCACGGCGTCCCTTAACTCACCTTTGGCGGCAATGATAATGCGGCCGATAAGCATACCCATGATGCCGGTAACCACAGAAGGGAAGGTGCTGAGTAAACCTTCAGGATCCCATTCGCCACGCCAGAGCATGCCGGGCATGAATCTGTCGAACCAGTTAATAATGTTCTCGCCCCGTTCCAGGTGACCGGCGGGTAAATCCGGGGCCGGCACAAACAGCACAAACAGCCAGTACAGCACCAGCAGGGCAATGCCGGTTTTAATAATCGTACGCACAGAGCAGTAAACCGCCAGATAGCAGCACACCAGGTACACCAGTGCGATACGTTGCAACACGCCAGGAATACGAACCTGCTCGAAGTGGGTGTAGAACAGGTTCACCACTAATCCCAGGGCGAACATAATGCAGGTGCGTTTCCACACTTTTTGCAGCACAGGTTTCAGATTGGGGGAATCAGCATGAATATTCTTAAAGCCTAAACTGATTGCCACACCCACAATGAGGATGAAAAAGGGAAATATCAGGTCGGCGAAGTGAATGCCATCCCAGTATGCATGGGACAACTCACCATAGGTATTCGGACTGTTTGCCACAATCATGGCCATGATAGTCAGGCCGCGGAATACATCCAGCGACAATAAACGGTTTTTCTTTCCGGTGTTATCAGCCGTGTTTGTCATGATCAACTGCTTCTTTAGTCATCAGGGTTTTTACGTTAACCTTGCTTTGTCAACGTTGTCAAATGTTATTTTGGTGGAATAAAATACGATAAGACAGGGGAATGGCAGGACAGGAATGTTGCGGGCCGTCTCCATAGCCTTTATGCTCCTGAAAGACAGGAATTTTTTTGATCATGGCAGTCACTATGAAGAAGCCGACAATTAAGGATGTGGCCAAGTTAGCGGGGGTTTCCTTTAAAACCGTTTCCCGTGTGGTCAACAACGAAGCCAGCGTCAGCGATGAAGTACGCACCAAAGTGCAGGAATGTATTCAGAAACTGAATTATCAGCCTAATCACACTGCACGTACCATGCGTAAAGCGCCTTTCTCACTGGCGTTCGTGTATGACAACCCGAACAGTCACTATGTGATTGAGATGCAGAACGGCATCATTTCAGAGTGCCGCAAGCGCGGGTTTGAACTGGTTATTCATCCCACCGACTCCCGTTCCGAAGAAGTGGGTAAAGAGCTGGCGGCCATGATTGGGTCAAATCAGATAGGCGGGGTGATTCTTACGCCGCCGTTATCCGAAAACCGTGAACTGGTTACTTTTCTGCTGAACCGGGATGCCAAGGTTGTACGCATCCTGTCCGGTTCAGAAGCGCCGGATACACTTGCCCCTGTGGTCCATGTGGACGATGTGGAGGCCAGCCGGAAAATGACAGACTATCTGCTTGATCTCGGGCACAAGCGTATTGCGTTTCTCGGCTATCATGCCTCTCATGAATCCAGCCTGGGTCGCCTGCGCGGTTTTCGTGAAGCACACGAAGCACGGGGGCTGGCAGTGGACAAGAACCTCATCGTAGACGGCGAATTTACCTTTGATTCCGGTATGGCGATGACAAAGCAGGTTCTCAGTAATGACAATAAACCCACCGCTATTTTTGCATGTAACGACGAAATCGCAGCCGGCGCAGTGTTCATGGTGCGCCTGAATCAGCTTCGGGTGCCGGAAGATGTTTCCGTGGCCGGATTCGAAAACAGTCCGTTTTCAATTCAAACCTGGCCACACCTCACTACCATCAATCAGCCAAATTTTGATATCGCCGCTTCCGCCGCCGAAATGGTGATCAAGATGATGCAGGCGAAAGATGTTCACACCGTGGAATCTAAAGGCTTCAGCCTCGAACTGGTTGTCAGAGATTCCGCTGCGCCGCTGAATTAATTTCCTGATATTCCGGAACCACCGTGTCATAAATTTTTCATTTTGATGTTTGACAACGTTGACACGCGGTGATAGCGTCAAAAACGGGATGATGAAAAAATCACCGTAAAACAAAAATAAAAGAAAACATATTCAGCGACGTTGCCTGAAGCTGAAACGATAAAAGTGTTGAACTGATGGGAAACGCAAATGAACTATGCACTTCCGAAGAAAACCCTCATTGCCAGCGCGCTGCTCTGTGCTCTGAACCCTGTTGCTTTTGCGCAGGAAACTGCAACGCCTGATGAAGACCAGATTGAACGCATCGACGTGACTTACCGCTCCAGCCTTGTGCAGGCAGCGGCGATCAAGCGTGATGAAACCAAAGTTGCCGATATCATCACCTCAGAAGATATCGGTAAATTCCCTACCGAGAACATTGCTGAAGCTATTCAGCGTATTCCCGGTGTACAGATTTCCAACATTAACGGTCGTGGCTCCACGATCAGTGTGCGTGGTTTAGGTGCGCAATATGCGCGGACGACCGTTAATGGTCAGACAATGGCAAACGCCGATTTCACCGGAGGCTTCCGTTACGACATTATTCAGTCAGAACTGGCCTCTGCCATCTCGGTGATTAAATCTCCCAGTGCTGACATGGATACCGGTGGTTTATCCGGCACAATCAACATCGATACTACCAAGCCGCTGTCTTACGGCGAGCGTAAAATTGTGGCATCGGTAAAAGGTCAGTATTCAGAATTTTCACCTACTGACGATGTTACGCCGAAAGGAAACATTACTTATATCGACCAGTTTGCTGACGATACCGTGGGTATTTTCCTTAACGCCGGTTATCAGGAACTGGATGACCGCGTAGATAACTTCTGGATGGGCCGCTGGTTCCAGGACGACGAAGGCAATGATTATCCCCGCCGTCCCCGTTACCGTCGTATCGACCGTGAAACCAAGCGTTATCTGATGAACGGTGCCGTGCAGTGGCGTCCGACTGACAGTTTTGAAACTACGTTTACTGCCATTTATGCCGACGACGATACTTACCAGGATTTGAACCAGCAGGTATTCCTGTTCGACCGTGATGACATCACCCTGCCTGGCGAGCCGGTAGGCGGCGTATACACCAATGTGAGAATTGATGATTTCACGCTGGAAAATAACCGTCAGATTGAAGAAAAAGGCGCGACCAGTAAAGCTTTTACCTTGCAGTCTAAATACGAAACGGAAAACTGGATAATCTCAGGCGTGGCGCACTATACCGCCGGTGATGCTACAGAAAGCGAAGAAGCCGCTATTCTGGCAACCACCGTGTCTGCCACCATGGATATTTCCGACAGCAGCAATGTTATTTTCGATGTGGATGAAGATCTCACCGACCCGGCGCTGTATCCCTACGACATGCCCCGTAACGAATACCCGAACGGTGCGACCCGTATTGTGGATACCTCCGAAAAGGCGCTGCAATTTGATGCTGAACGTATTCTCGACGGCGACATTTTCACGTCTTTCGCATTCGGCGTGAAGTACCGTCAGGAAGAGTTTAACCGCGAAGTATATCGTACTGACCGTTTCGCCATTGGTGATGCAGACCCTGCAGACTTACCGCTGATGTCTGAATATAACTTCATGGTGACGGACTTCCTCGATAATCAGATGTCTATTCAGCATGCCTGGATCGCACCGGATATTCAGGCTTACCGCGATGCGCTGGTAGCAGAGGGCGTGACCATTCCTACCTTCTTTGCCGCCCAGTCATCTTACGGTATCGAACGTGACATTTTGTCGTTCTACTCCGAGCTTGAGTTCGACACCATGTTAGGTGATTTCCCGTTCCGCGGTAATTTCGGCGGACGTTACGAAACCACAGACCGGACAATCAATACTTACCTCACCGGTGAGCAGAATCCGGATAACGAAGAAATTCGCATGGTGGTGGGTGAATACGATATCGATTATGACTACACCAACTTCCTGCCCAGCATGAACCTGGTGTTAGAGCTCACCGATGAAGTACAGGCCCGTTTTGCGGCAGCAAAAGTGCTGGTGCGTCCTATTCTGACGTCCAATACACAAATCGCTGCTTCAGAAACCTCAGCGTCTAACTCCTTCGGTACCACTACCTACACCATCGATCTGGGTCAGCCGGAAATGAAGGCAATGACCGCAGACCAGGCAGATTTAGGTCTGGAATGGTACTACGGTGAAGGTGACAGCCTGGCGTTAACCCTGTTCTGGAAAGAAATTAAGAACGGCGCTGTCACCGAGTTTGTTTGTCCGGACAGTTATGACGGTGTGGCGCTGAGCGGCACGGCAGCAGACTGTACCGACAATGAAGGTAATATTTATGAAATTACCAGCACCTACAACGATGACTCCGGTACTACCATCAAAGGTTATGAGCTTGGCTGGAACCAGGGACTGGACGAATGGCTGCCCATCAAAGGTTTTGGTTTCTCAGCAAACTACACCTTTATTGATGCGGAAGACGGTGAAGATTTTGTACTGACCAATTCTTCTGAAGAAACCTGGAACTTCATCGGCTACTGGGAAAATGAAGTGTTCAGCGCGCGGGTCGCACTGAACCACCGCAGCCCGTATATTCAGGACAACAACGATGCGTTCTTCGCCCGTGAAGGCCGCGTGGTAGATGGCCGCGATCAGATAGACGTGGTACTGAGCTACAACGTGACTGAAGAACTGAACCTGCGTTTCGGCGCACTGAATATTAACGGTAACGATGAAGAAGCCTACTACACCGATGAGAAGCCGGTCTGGCAGACCACCAGTGTACTGGGTACAAGCTACTATCTGAGTGCAATGTACTCGTTTTAAAAACGCGGTGTGCGCTGCCTGTTAATGCAGCGCACGTTTTTTACAGGATAAAATCAATGCGTAAACCTATGTCTATGCCGGTCAGTGCGCTGTGTCTGGCAGTGGCGTTCGCCTTAAGTGGCTGCGGTACACCGGCAGAGCAACCCCGTGCCAGTGAAAGTGAAAACGTAGCCGTGCAAACGCCTGTGCAGGCTGTTCTCAGCCGGGTTACCGGTGGTCAGGCAGGGCACATTTCCACCCGCAAAGTTACCGGCGACGAACCTGAGTGGTACGAAGTGAATGTAACAGACGGACAGGCGGAAATCAGTGGCAACAGCGATGCGGCCATGGCATACGGTGCATATCAGTATCTGCGGGAGCAGGGCGCGTTATCGGTAAGCTGGGAAGGCAACCGCGTGGCCATGCCCGACCATTTTGCTGACTACGACGGGGTGAAAATCGCTACACCGTTTGATCAGCGCGCATATCTGAATGTGTGTGCTTACGGTTATACCACACCCTGGTGGGACTGGGCGCGCTGGGAGCAGGAAATAGACTGGATGGCCCTGCACGGTGTGAATAACCCCGTGGCAATGGAAGGTCAGGAATTTGTGTGGCAAACCCTGTGGAAAGAGTTCGGTGTAACAGACAGCGAACTGGATACGTACTTTTCAGGACCTGCGTTTACGCCCTGGCAGCGCATGGGTAACATTGAAGGCCATGAAGGCCCGTTACCGCAAAGCTGGATTGATAAGAAACACAAACTGCAGAAACAAATTTTGGCCCGCATGGACGAGCTGGGCATGAAGCCTGTTGTTCCGGCATTCAGCGGGTATGTACCCAAAGCGTTCACCGAACGTTTCCCTGATGCAAAAATTTACGAAATGCCGAAATGGACAGGGTTCGAACACGAAACCTACTGGCTGGACCCGGCAGATCCGTTATTCGATAAAGTGGCAAAACGCTTTATTGAAATCTACACCGCCACCTACGGCGAACACGAATACTATTTATCTGATGCATTTAATGAAATGCTGCCGCCGGTGTCAGAAGACAACCGTTACGCCGACCTGGCTTCTTACGGAAAGCGCATTTATCAGTCTATTCAACAGGCTGCGCCGGATGCTACCTGGGTGATGCAGGGCTGGATGTTCGGTGCCGATGAAGAGTTCTGGGATCTGGAATCTATAGAAGCCTTTTTGAAAGATGTACCGGACAGCAAAGCCATGATCCACGATATCGGCAACGACCGTTATCATGTGTGGCAGCGTACAGAAGGCTTTAAAGGTAAGCCGTGGATCTTCGGATTCATTCATAACTACGGCGGATCAGACCCCGTTTACGCTGACTTTGCAGACTACACGGAACAGCTGGATGTGGTAACGCATTCAGAAAATAAAGGTGCGTTAACCGGTTTCGGTGTATTCCCTGAAGGTATTCACAATAACTCTGTGGCTTATGAGTTCCTGTTCGATTTACCCTGGCAGGCAAAGCCGGACATGCAAAGCTGGATAGCCACCTACGCCAACGCGCGGTACGGTAAATCGTCTCCGGCGCTGCTGAATGCCTGGGATAAGCTTATCGACGGCGTGTACTCGGTACGTTACTGGACTACGCGCTGGTGGGAAGGGTCAGCAGGTGCTTACTTACTGTTCAAGCGCCCTACAACGGACATCACAGAATTCGAAGGTAGCCCGGGCGATCTCGCCAGCCTCGATGAAGCCATCATGGAACTGCTGTCTCTGACTGATGAATACGCAGATTCCCCGCTGTTTATCTACGATCTGGTGGACGTGACAAAACAGTCTGTATCACTGCATGTGGATTTAATGTTGCAGGAAGCCGTCGCGGCTTATCAGGCGAAAGACATTGAAAAAGGCGATGCACTGACGGCACAAATCACCAAACTGGTTACACAACTGGACGCGCTGATGGGATGGCACCAGGAGTCTCTGCATACCTGGTTGTCAGATGCAGCCGCATACGGTGACAACAAAGCAGAATCAGACTTTTATGTGAAGAACGCCCGTCAGCAAATTACCGTGTGGGGCGGTCCTAAACTGAAAGACTATGCGTCTAAAGCATGGCAAGGCATGTATAAAGATTTCTACCTGCCGCGCTGGTCGCAGTACTTGTCAGCCCTTCGTGCTTCAGTGGTGTCTGACTCGTCTTTTGATGATGAGGCACAACAGCAGGCACTGATTGAATGGGAGAGTGCGTGGACAGAGCAAACCACCATTCCCGCACCGGTAAAACCGGACAACCCTGTGTTGCTCGTTAACGGGTTAATGATGGAAGTTTCCCGTTAACAGCCTGCCCGCCTGTGGTTGGGCTGGCGGGCTTTTTCTTTCCGTATTCCTATCTTATTGCTGCGCCATCAATGCCGTATAAAACTGGACGGCTTTTACCAGGTTCGCTGCCGGTATCTTTTCATTGGTGCCGTGAATACTGCCAAGATCTTCTGAACGTAACACCATAGGCGCAAAGCGGTAACTGTCGGTTATTTCGCTGTAGAAGCGGCTGTCTGTAGCGGCAATGGTCAGGCCCGGCGTAATAATGGCATCCGGATAAACGGCCCGTGTGGTTTGTACCATCTGTAAAAAACCTTCGTTACTGCTGGATGCTACCGGCGAAGGTTCGGTGAATTCTCCCGCTTCCACTGTTACCCGGTCATCGTTAATGGCTTCGCGCACCCATTCAGTTACAGATTCCACCGAATCCCGCGGGTGCAGCCTGAAATTAATCGTGGCCGTTGCGGTGGCGGGTAGTACGTTAGATTTCACGCTGCCTGACAGCATGGTGGGAGCTGTAGTGGTGCGCAGCATGGCATTACCGCTGGTGCTGCTGCCTACAACAGAATTCAACAGGGGTTTAAACAACCACATATTGGCAAATAACAGCCGCTTGGTGAAATCCATGTGCCGGGCGATGTCGCTGTACATCTTTTCGCTTATGCCTTCCAGCCCGCCGGGTAACGGCGCGTCGTGCAGCTTCATCAGTGCAGCGGCCAGAATAGTTACCGCAGTATCTTGTGGTGGCATGGAGCTGTGTCCGCCTTCACCTTCTGCGGTGAGCGTCAGTGTTAAATACCCTTTTTCCGACAGGTTAATACTGGCAATGCCTTTATCGATACCCGGCACAATGCCGTCCAGCACGTATGAGCCTTCATCCAGCGACCAGGCCGGCGTGATCATTTTATTTTTAAACCACTGCGTGACTGCAATTGCGCCGTCCGTGCTGCCAATCTCTTCGTCATGGGTAAGGGCAATATAAATATCCCGCTGCGTGACGATGTTCTCTTCCAGCAAATGCGTGGCAGCAGCCATCAGTGTGATGACAGAATTTTTGTCGTCCAGTGCGCCACGGCCCCACACTTCACCGTTTTTAATGACGCCGCCGAACGGTGGGTACGTCCAGGCGCGCTCTGTACCCGGGTTAACAGGCACCACATCGTAATGGGCTGAAAACAGCACCGGCTTTAACGCAGCGTCCTGACCTTTCAGGCGGAACAGTAAGGTGTGAGTGTTCAGGCGCACCAGCTCTGCTTTTTCGAATACCAGCGGATAGGTGGCGGCCAGCCATTCCTGAAACGCGGTGAAGCTGGCGTAGTTGTCGGGGTTGCCGTTTTCATAGGAAACGGTTTTAAAGGTCAGCGCCTCAGCCAGCTGTTTAGCCAGTAATTCATCGTCGGGCTGGATTAACGTAATGTCTGCAGACAAGGCAGACTGCTGTGGCGTGAAACGCATGGCGTTAAAAATCAGTACGCCAATCAACAGAACAATCACGACACCCAGTGACAGGAAAAAACGTTTCATACTCTTATCCTTAAATGAGCAGGCAGTTTAACTGACAGAATCAATGTATACCTTCACCGCGCGGCGCATAGAAGGGAAAGCAATATTATCCGGGTTAATATCACCCGGTTTCAGCCATTTTACACCGGCAATTTCGCTGGCCTGAAGCGAAAATTCCGGGCGCTTTTTCAGCGTGGCAACAAAAAAGCCATCGCAGGTGTGATAGCGCACACCGGCATAATCATAGGTGTTGGGTGCAGACAGCAAATATTGCCAGTCAGCAATATGAATGCCCAGTTCCTCGCGGGTTTCCCGCATGAGTGCCTGTTCCAGCGATTCATGAAAATCTACAAATCCGCCAGGCAGACCCAGCTTACCTTTACCCGGGGCTTTCGCACGCACGGTAAACAGCAGGTGACCATCACACACCAGAATACCCGCTACCGCCGTGGCAGCATTCAGGAAGTAAGTAAAGCTACAGTCTTCACAAAAATAGCGGTTTTCGGATAACGAAAAAGCATCACTTTTGCAGTTCGGGCAAAAGCGCAACGGGTCTGTATTCATGCAGAAAATACATCAATTTGATGACAGAAATTAGCGGTTAGCATGCCAGAAAATATGCTGGCGGGGCAACTTTCTAAAACACCACACTAATTAACGCGGCCAGCAGGAATGCAATGCTGCCGAGCAGGGTTTCCATTACCGTCCAGGTTTTCAGGGTGGTCTTTTCATCCATATCCAGCAGGCGGGATACCAGCCAGAAGCCGGAATCATTGAAGTGCGACAGCACCGTTGCGCCGCCGGCAATGGCAATTACAATACAGCAGATGTCTACCGCTGAAAGGCCGGTGGTGGCCGATACGATGGGCGCCATCAGAGCTGCTGTGGTGGTGAGTGCTACTGTGGCAGAACCTTGTGCTACCCGTAAACAGGTAGAAATCACAAACGCTGCCACAATCACCGGTAATCCTGTGTCCTGTAATAATCCTGCCAGCGCTTCGCCAATTCCGCTGCTGCGCAGTACACCACCAAACATACCACCGGCACCGGTAACCAGAATCACACCGCAGATGGGCGCCAGCGATTCTCCGCAAAGCGCTTCGGTTTTCTCACGACCAAGATCGCGGGTGAACAGAAATAAACACAGAATAAGCGTGATCAACAGCGCGACCGGGGTTTTACCCAGCATACGCAGAATATCTATCCATAAAGCATCGCCGCTTATTGCGCCGGATACCTGCAACGTATTCAAACCGGTATCCATAAATATCAGCAGCACCGGCGTTAGCAGCACAGCCAGCACCGTACCGAATGCCGGCGGGGTGGTTAATGTGGAAGAATCAGTGTTCTTATACAGCGGCGGCAGGGAGAGTACGGTTTTCTTGCCCGCATACAGGGCAAAGCAATACGCGCCCAGATACCAGGTAGGAATGGCAATCAGCAAACCAACCAGCAACAGAAGGCCAATATCCGCCCCCAGTAAATCAGCAGCGGCCACCGGGCCGGGATGAGGTGGCACAAAGGCATGCATTACCGCAAACGCGCCGGCTGCGGGAAACGCATATTTAATTGTAGAGCCACCGAACTTAGCCGCCACACTCATCAGTATGGGGAACATCACAATCAGTCCGGCATCAAAAAAGATAGGAAAGCCGAACAGTAATGACGCAACACCCAACGCAAACGGCGCTTTTTGCTCACCGAAGCGGTTGATCAGACCATCGGCCAGCACTCTGGCACCACCGGTGACTTCCAGTAATTTGCCAATCATACAGCCCAGCCCTACCAGCAAGGCCACAGAGGCCAGCGTGCCACCAAACCCTTTCATCATCACCGGCACAATGTCATCGGCCGGAATACCGGCTACCGCAGCCGACAATACGCTGACAAGGATCAATGCCACAAATGCATGCACCCGCATTTTTATAATGAGCAGTACCAGCAGCACCACCGCGCCAAGGCCGGTAAGCAACAGGTGAGTAGGGTCGGTTCCAATATCCATAGCACGTTCTCTTATTCACAGCGTTTTACAGGTTCAGAAGCGGTTACTGAAAGCCGGCAGAAAAAATTACGCTTTAAAGCCATTCACAATCAGTAACGTTACCGGTAACATGGTACATGTTACGCTAAAAAGGTAAACAATTATTTAACACCAAAACCGTGGAGCAGGCTGCAACATTATGAGTAAAAGCGAGAGCAAACAACCGCCGGCAGGCTTCTCTGTGGTGGTCATGGGCGTAAGTGGTTCAGGTAAAACCACCGTGGCTGAGATGCTGGCGGCAGAGATGCAGGCCACCTTCATCGACGGCGACGATTTACACCCCAGAGCCAACGTAAAAAAAATGGGCGAGGGCTCCCCGCTTAACGATGAAGACCGTGCGCCCTGGCTCGAACGCATCAATGATGCGGTGTATAACCTGGAGCAGCGCAGCCGCAAGGGCGTGATTGTGTGCTCGGCACTGAAAAAGCGCTACCGCGATGCAATTCGCAAAGATAACAAAAACCTGGTGTTCGTGTTTCTCGACGGCCCGAAACATGTGATTTTAGAGCGGATGGCTGCCAGAAAAGGGCATTTTATGAAACCGGATATGTTGGACAGTCAGTTTGACGCGCTGGAACGGCCGGACATCAGCGAGCAGGATGTATTAACAGTCACCATCGACAGCACACCGCAGGAAATTGTCAGCCGGGTAACAGAGCGTTTAAAAGCGCGAAACTGTATTTAAATCATTTTTAAGCGTTGATTACTGGTAATCATTATCCGGCAAGTGATCGTATGCGCATTCCCTTTTTTATAATAAATTTTTCGCTTTATTAGCTGTTTATATCAAATAATTCCCTGCATAATGGTTTTATATCAAGTTGTTCGCTATTAGAGGTGGCTATGTTTGAATTATATTTCCCAAAAGATACCGCTGAATCCAAAGCGCTATCTAAGAAATTTGTTGCAGGCACACTCAAACGCATCAGGCAGGGGATATATACGAATGCCCCTTATGAAGAAATTAATGATTTGGTGATCAGGCAGTGGTCAAAGATAGTTAATTACCTTTATCCGAACGCAATTGCTAGTCATAGCACTGCGGAACATCTCAAACCCGTTGATGGTACTGTTTACATTACAGCAGATATAAAAGTACGTAAAAGCGTTAAAATAGCTGACTCACTTACAATCAATATCATTCCCGGCAACGTCAACACATTAACTGAGCACTTTCTGCCAGAGTTATTCAGAAGTGCGCCTGCAAGGATGCTACTTGAAAATTTGCAAATAGCTCATGGCGATACTAGTGCCCTGAAGTCATTGGGCAAAGTGTGGGTAGAAGAAAAACTCTGCACATATCTGGACAGATACGGAGAGGATGAGCTCAACAGAATTCGCGATATGGCAAACAAAAGTGCCAGCACACTTGATATGCAAAGAGAAGCGAAACTGCTTGATAGTATTGTCAGTAGCATTTTGACAACGCAACCCATTAAGAACCTTGCTAGCCGGAGAGCAATCGCTCACGCAAAGAAAGAACCGTTTGATACACATCGTATAACAATTTTCCAAGCTTTAGCGGACTATTTGCAGCGCTGTGAGTTTACGCCATCACCCTATCAATACGATACTCAAGGCTGGCTAAGTCTCTCTTTTTACGAGAGTTATTTTTCAAATTACATTGAAGGCACTGAATTTGAAATCGATGAAGCTGAGAAAATTATTTTCGAGAAAAAAACGATTAACAATCGTCATCAGGATAGTCACGACGTTTTATCTGTATTTGATGTAGTGAATGATTATTCTGAAATGTGCGTCGTTCCATCTTCAACTGAAGAACTTATCAATCTGCTTAAAGAGCGTCACGCATTGATCATGAGCCAACGCCCGGAGAAGCGGCCAGGTGAATTCAAGACTGAACCGAATAAAGCTGGAGGGACTTCATTTGTAGTACCGGAGCACGTGGAAGGGACATTTGCACAAGCGTTCCCCATTTACCAATCATTGCCGGCTGGTTTACCCAGAGCCATATTTATGCAGTTCTTGGTGGCTGAAGTCCATCCGCATGACGATGGCAACGGAAGATTGTCCCGCATCATGCTCAACGCAGAGCTTGTGGCCAACGAAGAACATAAAATTATCATTCCGACGGTTCATCGTGAAAGCTATTTAAATGGCCACAGGCAGGCGACCCGAAGCGGTAGATTCAGAACATTAGTCAAAGTGTTTGCAAATATGCAGGCGTATACGGCAAGTATTGAGTGGAGTGATTATGGTGAAGCACGAGAGACTTTGGAGCGGCATATGGCTGATAAATTGCCAGATCAAGGTATAGCAACTTTCAACAGGGAAATTTCTAAGCACAAAATTACTCTTCCGGCAGGTTAGTGATAATCCGCTACAGCATTCCGGTTACAATGTTTCCCCTGCCGTCAGGCTGTGAGGCAAGGTGATCAGCTTCTCTGCTACCGCCTCTCCCTGCAACGACGCCAGCAACAGGTGGGCTGCCTGTTCTCCCATTTCTTCCCGTGGAGTAAGCACGCTGGTTAATACCGGCGTGGTTGCGCCGCCGATATCCAGCCCGTTATATCCCACCACTGCCATGTCAGCAGGGATCTGTTTTCCCGTTTGACGGCAATGCAGCATCGCGCCGATGGCAATATCATCGTTCGTGCAGAACACACCGTTAGTATGCGGATGTAACGACAACGCCTGCGCCATCAATTGTGCGCCACGGGTGAAACTGGAATGCTCCGCAGTGGAAACCGTTACCGGCTGTAAGCCCGCTTCTTTCATGGCCCGTTCGTAACCCTGTTGCCGCAGCAGGGTACGGCTGTCTAACCTGGCGGCAAGATAAACCGTATTCTGTTTGCCTGAGTCCAGCATCCGCTTAACCACCTCATAAGCGGCCTGTTCGTGGTTCATACCCACTGCCATATCCAACGGTTCGGCGGGTACTTCCATGGTTTCCACCACCGGAATACCAGCCTTTTTCAGCATCTGCCTGGTGCGCGGTGTGTGTTGGGTTTCAGTGAGTACCAGGCCGTCAATCTGATACGACAGCATCATATCAATCTTGTCTTCTTCGGTTTGCGGGTTATAACCCGTGTGAGCAATCAGGGTGTCGTAGCCATTGGCGGCGGTGACGTTCTCAACCCCCTGCACCAAATCAGCAAACACCTGGTTCGACAGCGAAGGAATAATAATGCCAATGGTCTTACTGGAGGATTTCGACAAAATGGCCGGTACACGATTTTTAATGTACCCCAGCGACGTTAAAGCTTCTGCAATTTTGGCCTGCGTAGACGGTGCCACAGAGTCAGGGGCCCGCAGATAGCGGCTTACCGTCATTTTAGTTACACCAACAATGTCGGCAATATCCTGAAGTGTAGGGCGTTTGGCAGGCATAACGTCTCTCTTTACGTTTCTTATGCCGGTGATGTTACACGTAACATGAGGGGGAGGGAATGATACTACGGTAGGAAAGAGGTGGCAGCTACATCAATCATACGAAATGTTGAAATGGTCTGCGAGTAGATTGAGCCGCTTATCAAGCGTCCATAGGGCTACTTCCGGAGTAATCATTGTAGAAGCTAGCAGCGACAAATCTATCCAACCACACCCACGACCGTACAGTTTGTGATGTTCAATCATATACAACGTTTCCTCATAACTCGCCACCGGGCAACACTTCAAACTTTTCAAATCTGCGAATGTTCTCGCTCTTGGCTCTGGCGGTGTACCGCAGGCCAGTTCACCAACAATTAAAGGATGGGTGACTACCCGGTCTGATAGCAGTAAAGCGCTCAGGTCGCTGTTATATTTTTTGAAATGAGAAACCCACACTGAGGTATCAACCAAGACTTTCATTGAGACTCCGGCACTTCCTTTCGCCGCGACACTTCCGCCATATCAGGTGCTTTACCGCCTAAAGACGATAACCTTTCAGCAGCTCGCACTCTGATAAACGTGCATATCGCTTCGCGGAATAAGTCAGCCTTGTTCATGCCAGGCTCAGCGAGTTCCATCGCTGTTGTGTACAGCTCATCGTCGATCGTCACGGTAGTTCGCATTATCTATCTCAATACTAATTTTGATGATTTAGTGCATCAATAATAGCATCAATCATATTGAAGGGTGTTTAATTATTATTCAATGAAACGTCCTGAACAGAAACTGGCAGCAAGAACAGTTCGTGCATTTGTATCCAAATGTGACAACTGCTTTTAAATTCACCGGTGATCCCCATATCATACCGGCATGTGTTGCGAATAACGGGTATCAATGAAGAGCTTTCTGAAGAATGTGTTGTCACCGCTGGAACCCTTGCTTGATGGCATGACGTCGGCAGGCGACTGGTTCACACGTGAAAATCACCGTTTTACCATTACCGGGTTAAGCCGCAGCGGTAAATCCATGCTGTTTACCAGTTTAATGACCATCCTGAAGTATCGCAGTGAACATCAGTATCAGTGTTTGCCGCTGCTTAAGCACTTACCCGCAGAGCTGGTAGACAGCATGTGGCTGGAGCCGGTAGACAACTTTCCGTTATTCCCCATCGATGATCATATTGCCTCACTGGAAAAGGGCGAATGGCCTGCGCCCACTGAGAACGTGTATGCGTTTAAAATGGTGGTGCGGTTAAAGCAAACCGGTCAGTTCAAAAAGTATCTGTTTCCTCATACCCATGTGGTGTTTGAGTTTATCGATTATCCCGGTGAGTGGATCACCGATTTACCCATGGCCGGTAAAACCTTTGCCCAGTGGTCTGATTCCGCGCTGGCCCAGCAAATGACCGATCCCCAGCGTTTCTATGCCAAAGACTGGCATCACACCCTGGAACAGTTCGATTTCGATAGCGACCCCACACCCGAAGCCATGCTCACGCTTACAAGCAGTTATCGTGATTATTTAAAACAGGCGAAACAGGCCGGCATTGCCATGCTGCAACCGGGTAGTTTTTTGCTGGATGGCAGCGGGTTTAACTGGCGGGAAACCGGCTTCACGCCGCTGCCTGCCAAAATAAGCAGTGATATTACCCATCCCTGGACCAAAGCATTCAACGCACGGTTCAGTGAATTTCAGCAAGACTGGCTGAAACCACTCCGCGCCGGTACCTTCCGTGAAGCAGATAAGCAAATTATTCTGGTGGATCTATTCGAAGGGCTGAATCACAGCAAACAGCATCTGGCCCAGTTAAAAGAAACCTTAAGCCACCTGGCTGATGTGTTTGTGTATGGTGAGCAGGACTGGTTCTCGAAACACGTGTTACGCAAACAGGAAATCGGCAAAGTGGCGTTTGTGGCCACCAAAGCCGATCTCGTCCCAGACGCTGAAAAGCCGCAATTACTGGCGTTACTCAAAGACGTATGCGGCGGCGCCACCGCCAAGCTCGAACGGGAAGACGTACCTTACGAGCATTTTTTGGTGTCAGCCATTCAGGCTACCGACGAGGGCAGCAAACCCGGTGCGCTGCGTTACACCAACAAGCATAAACAGTATGTGGAAGTACAGTTCGAACCTCTGCCGGCCCGCATTAAAGATATGTCGTCAGACGAGCACTATCCTGCGTTGTATCCGCCGGTGCCCGCAGACTATCTGCCCCGCATGTTAAACGGCAGGGGACTGGATAAACTGTTTCAGTTTTTACTGACAACCCGTTAGTTAAAGGTTTAAACATGAGTGAAACCGATTATAAAGCGCCGGAATACCGGTCACGTACCATCGAAACGCCGCTGCAGCAGCAGGCTCCCAGCCAGCAGATGCCGTCAAAAATAGATACCTCCGAATGGGATATCGACGGTCAGCAGGGCATTTCCCTGAAAGTCATTACGCTGGTGCTGGGCGCACTTACCGTTACCGGCTTTATGGTGTTTGATGCTATCGACTCTCTGGTCACACAATTCAGTGAGTATCCGCTGATTTCCACCGGTCTTGGCGTATTACTCGGTGGCTTTGTGACCGCGCTAATCGCGCTCATTGTGAAAGAATGGCGTGGCTTTCGTGCGGTAGAAGCCTGTATTGAAACGCCACTGAATCTGCCCGCACTGGCAAAACTGGACGACCGCGCGGGTGCTGAAAAACGCATCCGTGCGCACGCCCAACGCTTCGGCAAAGACAGCTACGCCGCCAGATGTTACAAGCAGTACCAGACTGCATTGCATGCAGATATGACCGCAGCGGATGTATCCGGCCTGTATGAAAGCATGGTCGCGGTGCCTGTAACAAAAAAAGCCGAAGAGATATTACGTAAAGAAGCAGTGGTGAGCGGAAGTCTGGCGTTTATCAGTCCGAACCACCTTATTCAAACACTGGCCATTGCGTGGATAAGTTTTCGTACCATCCGGCGTATCGCAAGAGTATTCGGATTACGCCCGGGCACGGCCGGCAGCTGGCGATTATTTAAAGTGCTGGCACAGAACCTGGCGGCACAAAGCCTGTTTGATATGGCTACCGATGAACTGGCCAATCAGATAAGCGGATCTCTGGCCGCCAAAGTGGTAGAAAACTCGGCAGAAGCTGTGGCCGCCGGTGCGCTTAACGTGCGCCTTGGCAGAACACTTATTAAGTTATTACGCTAAGCACACACAGTGAAACGTTAATTCACCACCAGTCCCTCAGGCCTGACAAGCTCATCGCTCAGGCCTTTTCCCGCGCCCGGAACGATTGAGACCTGTGCGCGGGGTTTTTATTCCCCTCTATAAAATATTACTGCCGTCTTCCGGATCACGGGCCTGTTCCGCCTGACGGCGAATGTCGTCATTCTCACTGCTCACGTCTTCGTTATGGTCGATAACAGCAGACTCAGCGGCCGAAGAGAATGTACTCGGTTTAACCGGCCGCGAATAGCCACCACGAAAATCGTCCACAGAACGTGAAAACGGGAGTTCAGCACTATCAGCATCCGGTTGTTTCGACAGCTGGTGAATGGGCACGCCTTCCGGAAACACCACTTCACGGGCGTCGTCTGGCATAGAGATACCTGCATCGGTAAACGATTCAACCAGAATACGCATCAGTGAAGACGACATTTTTACCACGCTGGTAGCTTCTACATTTATCCAGAAATACACTTTAAGGTTTACCGTCGATGAGCCAAGATTATCAATCAGCACCAGAGGCTCGGGTTCGGTAAGCACGTTAGGGTGTTTGTTAAGCAGCGACAGCGCCAAATCCCGAGCACCGGTAATGTCGTTGTCATAACCAATACCCAGAATAAAGGTACCGCGCATATTCGGATTGGCCGTCAGGTTCTTAATGATGCCTTTATAAACAATGGCGTTGGGCAACTGAATATGATTGCCGTCGAAGTCGACCAGCGTGGTAGCCCTTGAAGTTACTTTTTGCACCACACCGGTGTACGATTCAATCTGCACCACATCACCAATGCGAAAGGGACGCTGTACAGTAAGCAGCAAGCTGGAAATGAAGTTCTCGGCAATATCTTTAAACGCAAAGCCGAGAATAAGGCCGATTAAGCCCGTACCGCTGACAATGGCTACTGCAAATTCAGTCAGCCCCGCCATCTTGAGGAATATGTACAAACCAAACAGCATGATCAGCACACTGATGGCACGACGGAAAACCGAGCGGATAAGCGGACTTTCCGACACATAGCCAAAAGGCTTGATCAGCAAATTGGAAAGGCGACCTGCAATAAGCACAAGGACAATGAATATAGCCAGCCCGATAAGCACATCAGGCAGGTGGGTACCTAAATCGTTAAGCAGGCTATTCCAGGTATCGGCAGCGTTGGTGGTTTCGGGCATGGGCGTATCCGGAAGTAAAAAAACTAAATTGGATACGCCTGAGTTCGTTAAAGAGTTCTGAATTACAGATTGCGTTGATTAATCATAAAGTCATTCAGAGCGCTTTTTTAGTCGGTGCAACCACATTCGCAAAAATTAATCCGGCGATGAGCGACATAAATATCAGAAATACCTCTTGGCCAACATGCTCAGCGGCTACAAAGTCCTGTCCGGAAATAAATGAATTCAAGCCAATATAAGTTTTAGAACCCGGCACCAGTACAATTAATCCATGCATACCCACAATGGTATGGGGCTGTCGGGCGATACGGGTGAACATATTGGCAAATACACCAAGCGCGAACGCACCCACGAAGGTATTCATGCCCGCACCCATGAAGTCTGCGCTCCACACCGAAGCACCATAAGCGATAAAGGCAGCTGCAATGCCCCAGGGAATATGCTTAGGTCGCGTGCGGAAAATAGCAACAAGAGAGATACTCAACAGAAATACAGCCAGCCAGGTTCCCCATTCAGGCAATGATTCCGCCGGCACATAGATATTTTCGCCAAACAGCGAAAAACCAACGGATACCCCCAGAAAGGCACCAAAATACAATTTAAACAATTGCATCAGCGCATCCATTACCCGGGCCGTGCCAGACACCATATTCCGAGAAGCAAGTTCAGCTAACCCCATGGTTAATGCTAAACCGGGAACTAGCACGATCACGGAGGAAAGAACGATGAGAGGTATATTGATACCAGGGTCGATATAGCGTCCGATGCAACTTGCTACTAAACCAGCCATAAAACTGGTCATAGGTTCCAGCATCATGCTTACGCGTTTAGAACGCAACGCCCACAAATACCAGATGTAAGACAAAAGCCCCAACAGGCCTGACCAGCCGATTTCTGGCCAGCTTGCACCCATCAACATGGCAAAAGCGCCTGTTGATAATGCAAATGAGAAACCTGTAACCAATTTTCCATAAGGAGAAGGCATGGCATCGATATCTGACAGTAGCCTGTCGGCCTCAGATAGTGTAACTTTACCGGAAAGGAGTTCACTTGCCAGTCCATCGACGTGAGAAAGGGAATTTAAGTCTAATTCACCAGGTTGTAACCTTGCCGCGTGAGTATATTCATCTTCGTGGCCATCGGACCAGATAACAAATGTAAGAGAAGTCGGAGTCGCTATAATAGAGGCGCGAACGCCCAGATAGGCCGCCACTTCCAACAGATACGCTTCCAGACGGAAGGATGGCGTACCATACTTGTGTAGCATCTTTCCCAAGCGTACGATAAAACGACGTTTTTGGATAAATTCGGCAGTGTTCAAAATATAAAAAATTTCTAGAAATAAATCGTAAATTTATAGATGATTTCTTTTCAATAGTAAACATTTTAAAGGGAAAGGATAAACAAAGAGTGATGAGTTGGATAAAACATGAAAAAACTAATATCAATCTACTGCCTCTTGTTTTTATTGCTATAACCTTTCAAGCGGAGGCTCAGTTTTCAAATTATAGTGACGGAACAGGTTTTATTGCAAATTTAGAAAGTGCAATAGTTCACGATAGCAATATATACAGAGTGCCAGATGAATATAGCGATTCAGACCAGTATTTGAAAATTACACCTGAAATAAAGTTCATAAAAGAACTAGATAAACAAAAGTATGAGATTATTTATAAAAGCGATATTGCAAAATTTAGAGAACAACACAGCGCTAATTACGATGATCATCTTCTGAGTATTAGGGCTGGCTTCGATCATACATATAGATTTAGTTCGTTTTTCGAATATGAATATGTTAAAGATCATGAAGAGCCTGGCTCGCTAAACAGAATACAACTCGATATTGTTGATTATAATAAATTCTCACAGAACTTTTTTAAAAGCACTCTGGTATGGGGAAAGGAAAACTCTAAAGGGCAAATTAAACTTAGCTATATTCGGAATAAAAGAAACTATAAAAATAACGGTCTAGACTTTTTAGACTCAATTAGAGATGAATTGGATGGAACGTTTTTTTATAGGGTTGCGCCCAAAACTAGAGCATATTTTCAATATGCATATGCTAAATATGATTATGAAGCTTCTAACAACTACGAGCTTGACAACGTATATAAAAGATTAAGCTTGGGGGCGGTATGGGATACATCAGAGGCTTTATCTGGCGATGTGAATATCGGTTATCAAAATAGGGAATATGATTTAACAAGATTACAAGATATTGACGGGTTTTCATACGACGCTAATGTATTTTGGAATTTAAAGGATTATAGTCAGTTCGCTTTCTTTGCTAGGCGGGAGTCAATAGATTCGTCGATAGAAGAGGTTGGAGGTTTCTTGAGGACAAGTTTCGGTCTTGAATTTCAACACGAATTTACCGAAAAACTATCTATTGATGCTGGGATAGCACATTCAAAAGATGAGCTTGTATTCGATTTAAATCGAACAGATAAGCGCGACCAAGTGTTAACAGAAATTTCATATGTATATTCGCCTATATTAAAAATTAGCTGTGCATATAGTTATGAAGATAGAACATCGACATTAGCGATAGCAAACTTTAAATCAAACAAAGTCATGCTGAATATTGACTTGAAACTGGATAATTAATTATGAAGGTACATATGAGACGAGGGTTATTGACGCTATTTTTCTCTTTTCTTATTTTTGCAAATATGCAGGCTAAAGCTTTAGAGATCGAAAATTATAAACTTGATACTGATGATATAATATCGGTAAACATCTACGATGAACCGGAGTTGTCTTTGAAAGAAGTCAGAGTATCTAGTCAAGGAACAATAACAATGCCATTGATTGGGCAGGTTGTTGTAAAAGGATTTAATCTAAGGGAAATTGAGCAAAAAATTATAAAGATGTACAAAGGCGATTATTTGAAAAATCCCGATGTATCAATAGCCATAAAAGAATATAGGCAATTTTATGTTAATGGTGAAGTAAACAAACCTGGAGGCTATAATTACCGCGAGGGTATGACTGTACAGAGAGCAATCACTCTAGCTGGTGGGTTTACAAATAGAGCAAAAAGAGATGATGTTGTAATTACCGAAAATAGTCAAGAAAAACAGAGAAAAGTTAAGCTGTCGTTTAAAATACAGCCTGGCGATGTAATTACAGTCGAAGAAAGTTTTTTCTAAAGGAAAGAAGTATGCAACTTATGGAAGCATCTGAGCATATCAAAGTCGAAAGTTCATCAATTGATGTCCTGCATTATTTTAAAATATTACGGCGTAGAAAATGGGTAATAATCATTGTTACTGCCATAATTAGTTTGATTGGTTTATTTTACGCAAAAACAACTACACCCGTATATGAAGCAACAGTAAAAATTCAAGCTGACCCTATCCAGCCTAATCCTACAGCGCAAGATCAGTACATAATGAGTTCAATGGTTTTCTTATTTTATGAAACCCAATATGAAATAATACAGTCAAGAAAAGTAGCTGAAACAGTCGTAGATAAATTAAATTTAGTAGAAAGATTCAAGGCTGAAATAGAAACAAAGAGCCGAACAAATCATGGTGAATTTTTAACTGATATTCGTGAACTGTTCTACGATGAGGAAGCACAGGACGAAAATTCACAAACTCTTACCGATGACCAACTGAGAACAATCTTGGCTCAAGGTATAAAGGCCGGGATTTCAGTATCGGGTGGAACACAAAGTCAGGTTATTAACATTTCATATCAGAATGAAGACCCAGAATTGGCTGCTAGAATCGTCAATGCTGTTAGTGAGGCATATATTGAGTTCGGATTAGAAGCAAGGTTGAGTCAGCTAAAAGATACCGCTCAGTGGCTAACAGAGCAACTTCAAGAGCTAAAATCGACATTACAAACCTCTGAAAATAAGTTGCGGCAGTTTAGAGTAAATCAGAATTTGATGGACACTGACCAGCAGCAGAGAATTGCGAACACGCAACTCCAAACACTCAACACTGAATTAGTAAGAGCACAAACTGGCGTATCTGAAGCAAAAGAACTTTATGAGCAGGTTGTTCAAATTGAGAAAAACAATCAGGCCTATACTTCACTAGGACCTGTATTACAAAGCAACACAATTAGAGATCTCGTGAGGGAAGAAAGTCTCCTGAACAGAAAAGTAGAAGAACTTACTAAGCGCTACGGTGAAAAACATCCTAAGATGATTGCTGCAAGGTCGGACCTGCAGACCGCACAAGCTAATTTAAATTCTGAGGCAAAGAAGATTGCCGAGAACATGAAAAAAGATTACAAAGCTGCGCTATCCCAAGAAGAAAATATTCGGAAACTTATCTCAGAAACAACCAGTAGCCTACAAAATTACCAAGGTAATTCTTTTGAGTTAGAGCGCCTAGAGCGTGATGTAGAAAACAATAGAAGAATATACGAATCGTTTTTAGCTAAGTTAATGGAAGCAGACGTATCTGGTAATTATGAGGCGTCGAATATTCGAATAATTGATTCGGCAACAATACCCGATTTTCCAATTAAGCCTAGAGTATTACTCATAATTATAGCTAGTATGATAGTTGGCGTTTTTCTTGGGATTATTCTTGCGTTAATAAAAGAATTCACTGGACGTGTCTTTAGAACTCCGGATCAATTTGAAGAAGAATTATCAGTCGCCTCGCTAGGATTGACTCCCTTCGTGAAATCATTAAAGAAAAACGAAAGTCCTGCGCTGAAGTATGCAGAAGACAACAGGAGCACTTTCGCTGAAGCTATAAACACTATAAGAACAGGGATTTTGTTTTCTGATATTGAAGCGCCCCCACAAGTTATTCTTGTTACTTCATCAAACAGTGAGGAGGGCAAAACAACTTTAAGCTGCAATCTAGCAAACGCATTTAGTCAAATGGATAAGACTCTTCTTATTGAGTTAGACTTAAGAAAGCCTTCTTTGACTAAAAACCTAAACCTCAATCCTGAGAGCGGGCTTGTTGACTTCATTACAGGTAAAGAAAGCCTAAACATAATAAAGTATTCGCCTGAACTAGATGTTATTACAAGCGGGGCAATACCAAAAAATCCAATGGAAATCCTGTCTTCGAGAACTTTTAAGACCCTAGTTGAAAAACTGAGGACAGAATATAAATATATAATTTTAGATAGCCCTCCTATTTTACCTGTGAGTGATTCATTAGTTATTGCTAAAAGTGCAGATATGACAATTCTAGCGGTTAGAGCAGAGAAAACTAAAATTGCAACGGTGAAAGAAACGTTAAATAGATTAAGAAAAGTAAATACAAAAGTTAGTGGAATAGTATTAACGCAAGCGTCTCCACAGAAAATGAGTTACTACGGAGACCACTATTATCAAAATGAATACTATGGCACTAAATAGACTATCGGAAGTGACCGTAATAGCGGATCAACATGAACGTTAAAAATACGGAAGGCCTGAAACGTCTTGTCTTCTATAAGGAATTAGCCAATGTTGTAGCTCTACTCAATGAACGTAAGATTTTATTTCTTTTCATTAAGGGGCTTCCATTATCTATTTTACTTTATGAAGATAACACGAAGAGGCTCTATTCAGACATAGATCTTTTCATCTCGAAAAAAGATCTATGTCCGACGATTAGTTCGTTATCAGCTTTAGGTTTTATAAACGTAAGAGGATGGATACCGAAGGAGGTTTCAAAACAAATAACGTTAAGAAAGATAGTCTATGGTATTCCGATTGATATAGATCTGCACTACGAACTCACGCAGTTCAAAACTATAAACGACACATTGGATTTCAATAGTATATACAAACAGTCGATTGAATTCAGTTTTGGCAATTGTGTCTGTAAAACTATGCCTTACAATATCGCTCTCGACTTTTCAATTTACCATTTAAAATTAGAGCGCATGAGAGGAAATTTAGAAACATTTAAGTGGGAGAAGGATATTGAACTACTTATAAAAAAACTAAAATTTGTTCCATTTGTAAATAATCTTACAATTACCGAATTTATAGACTTAAATAAAAAGAGACAAAAATACTCTTACTTTTTATTCAGACTATTAGAATGTAGAAGAAAATTAACTTTCTTGAAAGAGTCCTTATTTCCACCAAAAAGCGAGTTATCATATTCTGGAAAATATAAAACTAGATTGCATCGTCTTCTCGGAATAGAAAATGAAAAAAATTAAATTTGCTAGCCAAAAATACAACAGCGATGAGATAATATTGATATACACTCCAGGTAAAGTTGGTTCTTCTTCTTTAGAAAAATCACTTAAAGACTCAATCCATACGCACACGCTGTATTGTAACCCCCCTAATCCACCTCACTGGAAATTAGATTACTACTCGAGGATAGATAAATTTAAGTTTCATTTTAAACAATTTGTAAGACGACTGCTAATACGTAGGGCAAAAAAAATAACTATAATTACAGTTGTGAGAGAACCTATAAGTAGAAACATTTCGATGTTCTTTCAGGCGTTACCTTTTTGGCTAGCCTATAGTTCTTCTAACATGAGCCATGACAGGATGAGTCCAAGAGAAGAGGGGTTCAATTACATCGTAGATGCTTACCAAAAGAACTTCAATCATAGGTATATTACCAGCTGGTTTGATAAAGAGATCCTGCGCTTTTCTGGTATTAATATCTACGAACATGATCCTATTACAAAAGGACTATGGGATGTAACTCGGGGTAAATATAGATTAATAGTTTCTACATTAGAGAATCTGTCAGATAACGTTAGTTTTATTGAAAATGCACTCGGTCAAAAAATAGATTTAGACGTTCAGAATAGTGGAAGCAGAAAATGGTACTCTGATATATATAAATCTTTTAAATCCTATGATTTACAGGATTCAGAGATAAATCAGCTTTTAAAAGAATCAAAATATTATAAAAAGTTTTATTTAAATGAAGATTTTGAAAAGTAACCTTACAGCGTTAATTGTTAAAGGGTTTTCTGCTGTTGTTGCGTTGATGTTTAATTTAGTAGTCGTTGATACCTATTCAACATCGGATGCTTCAGATGCTTTCACCTTAGTCACTTGTCTGCTTATACTAAGTGTTTTTACAAGATTAGGTGCAGACCAATATATTGTGAAAATTTTGGCACGTCGAGACAACAGCTATCAATCGACCAAACGTTTTACAAAAAGAGTAAATTTAATCATAATAATTCTTTCAATAGGTATTTTGTTAATCTCGCTACCTATAATTGAAATATTAGGATTTAATTTTAAGTTCATAGAAATTCTATGTTTCACCGTAACGTTGATATTCTTTAGTTTAAGTCAAGTAAAAAGCTATATATTTCAGGGTAAAAAAGAGTATGTCAAACACCTTTATTTTTTGAATCTATCATTCTTTCTTGTTTTAATAATGTTAATATACCTTTTTAAATTATTGAACTTAGAGTATATAGTTAACAACTTTTACATAATTGCACTATTAGCAGCTTTCATCTCTTATTTAACTTCTCAGACTTCTAGTCCTATCGGGATATCTCGAAGAATCTCGTACAATAGTTTTAAGCGTACTGTTTACCAAGTTGAAGTTTATTTTACATTTTCACTAGTTCAAATTATTCTTGTATGGATGCCTCAATTGGCTTTGTATGTGTTTGGAAATCATGAATTAGTCGCATCTTTTACCTTAATGCACAGATTTTCGCTTTTAGCAGGATTTGTATTGATTTCTATCTCGTCAATTTATACACCAAAGTTTGCAAGATTAATTAACCTCCGTGACTATGTAAAATTAAGAAAAGAGTCTTATAATTTCACTTTATTGGCTACTCTAGCATCTTTAGTAACGATTTTTACTATTTTGCTGGTGATAAAACCTTTCATGGAACTATTTTCAGATCCTGATTTATTAGATTATAGAGTTTTAATTTTACTTTTGGGTGCTCAACTTGTTAACTCAATGACTGGGCCGTCACTAAAACTGTTGCAAATGAGCGAACATGTAGTTAGGGCACGCAAGATACAATTTTTTGTTTTTTCTCTTTCTATTATTTTGGCCTATCCTCTTGTTATATATTGGGGCTATTTAGGCGCAGCAGTATTATGTTTTCTTAACATTACATTGGCAAATGTTTTGTATTTTCGTGCCGCCAGAAAAATTTATTTTAAGTGATAATAACATGAGATTGGTGGGTTATTTATTTATCTTTTTTTTATTGCACTGTTTAACTTCGTGCTCTCATGTGTATGATGATTCTAATCTAATAATTATTCTTCGCGAAAAAATAGATTCTCTCGTAATTAGTAATGAGAGAATCCATATTACCAACTCGACTTCTTGCAGAAATATTATTCAATATGGAGCCGATCCAACCGGAGTTGTCGATAGTTCTAAAGCATTTCAAGCTGCTATTGATGACATTACTTATAAAAGTCGTATATGTATTTCTAGCGGGAAATACAGGTTAAAAAATAGAGTCGATATACGTGAAAACACTTATATAAAAATGGATGACGAGGCTTTATTGATTAGAGATGATAATTTTAACGGTAATGGCAGCCGAAGCGCTTTATTTAGATCTTCGTCACATAACCATAAGATTAACAATGTTACTATCGAAGGTGGTAAAATTACGGTTTCATTCAATGGTATAAGAAGTGGTGGACGTATTCTTGATTGGTATGGTGACAATTGGACGGTTAAGGGAGTAAAGATACTTACTTACGGTAATAATACATCACATAGTAGAGCCATATCATATGTCGGGAATAACACTTTGATTGAAAATGTTGAAATTTCTGGTCCTGGTTGCGGAATCGGTTGCGGCGGCATAATTATAGGTGGTGGCAAAAATCATCTAATAAGAAATAATAAAGTTTTTTCGGGTGACGATTCAATTGCTATCTTTCCTGGAGCTTTGATTGAAGGCAGAAACGAAAAACTTTTAAATAATGACATCTCAAATGTTTATATAAATAATAATTATGTGATTTCTAATTCCGCTAGAGTTTTCGGTGCAGGACTTCATTGTCTATCCACCTTTGACTGCAATACTTTCACTGCTGATATAAAAAATGTTAGTGTTAAAAATCTCTACGGAATATCTATAAAAAATAAAGAAAATTCTATGGTTCTACTAGTCTATAATAGCTCTCGTAATGGTCAGGTCAAAGCGATAAGCTTAAAAAACATTGAGATTGCTAGCGAAGGAGTAATTAGGCACGGATACAAAATAATAGGTAATGAGTTTTCACCTGTTGGAGAAATACTACTAGATGATATTAGTTTTTTCGGAGATTGTTTAGAGTCAAAAGTCTTTCTCAATAATGTATCAATTTTTGATAGCACTAATGTGGTAAAGAATATGATTGGAACCTGTTAGATAAACACTACAATATCTACTTTATTTTTTTCGCATTTACTTTTTACGTAATGCCTGTATAACGTAGTTCCTATAAAACGTCAACTATCTTGACCGGTCCGTATTGCCTCACTAAAAAATAACACTTTGCCAATAGTTCGGTATTTCAGTCTAAAATCATTCCGTTTGCATTAATTGGGTTAGTTTAGCCTGATAAGTCTGGTCGCGTAAACGCAACGCTGAAATACGTCTTTGCAGGGTCCGCACTTGGCCCATATCATGTTGGCCGGGGTAACGAACAGAGAGCCATTTAATCATTTCAGGAGCTGTGCAGTGAGGCTCCAATTGAAGTTTAAATTTTATATCATCCCAAGCGTGTCCAAACGGATCTTTACGGGTTCGCCACGTTCGCGGAAGACTCCGTTTGTCTTTTGGCTTTTCAAAACGAAAGTAGTCTAGAGCTTCTGACGCTGTGGGTGTTGTTTGACTCTGAGCAGGTTCAGCCGGTTTATCAGCATGCTGCTCGGCTTTGGAGGAGCCGTTAATGTTCCAGGCAAAGGCCATTAGGTTGTTTTGCAACACTTTTAACTCAGACATTAAGGTCACCGAGTCTAGTTGTAAGTAAGTTGCGGTCAAATCATCTTTGATACTTTGCTGTATATGCGGGCTATTTAAAATACGTTGGTAAGGGGTCAATGCTTTGTCATATTGTTTCACTACTTTGGCACCGGTCCGTGTTTTTTTAAGTAGCTTCACGGATGGCTGAAAGAAGTTTACGTATTTCCGTAAAACACTATAGAACTTAGCGAGAGCTGCCCACGCATTAGGGCCTTCGAAACGGTCGTAACCAACTAAGCGCCGAACAACAGAGCCGTTTTTCTCTTCGACAAATGCTTGATCATTCTTTTTATAAGCTCGCGAACGAGTAAATGTGATTTTGTTTGTTTCACAGTAATCCAAGACTTCGTAATTAATAAATTCTGAGCCGCCGTCTGTATCGAGTCCCAACAGTGGAAACGGCATGAGAGAGCGGGCAACGCTAACGCCGTTGATGACATCCGCTGCACTTTTTCGTAACAACGGCATGCATTCAAGCCAACCGGTGCTTACGTCCACCATCACTAGCGAGTTAAGAAACGTGCCATTTGCATCATCTCCACAGTGGGCAACTAAATCAACTTCGTAAAAGCCGGGGGCCACGTCATTCCAGTCGGCAAAGGTTCGTACCTGAATCTTACTCTTTAAAAGCGCTCCAGCCTTTGTTTGGCTTAATCCCTGTACTTGCCGGGAACGTTCAGGTTGAAGTATTCGATCTACCGTTGCAGCGCTCACTGCCATCAGCTTCTTTCTTATGTCCTCTGATATTCGCAAGTGGCCGTGCCGCTCCATGGCTGCGACCAGATCAGGTATGAAAGGAACAAATCGTTTTGAACAGACTTGATTCGCTGCATTCCAGACTTTAATGAGTACGTGGCGAAACTGGTCATCATACACTTGCGCCCCGGGTCGAGTCTTAGGTTTCAACGAGACTGTATCGATTAGTGAACTCTTTTTGCACAGCAAAACGAGCGCGTATTTTCTGTCGTAACCGGTTGCCGCCACGAAACCATCGAGGATCTTCGTTTTTTCTGGGCGTTTTGCTGATAAGTAGCGTTGCCGAATGTGTAAACCTCCCCTAATTAGTTACATCCATAATTAGAGGTTTCAGCCTGTTCATGTTTGCTTAAATATTCCCATGGGGTCAGATCATTCAGTGCATCATGGGGGCGTTCTTCGTTATATTCCGTCATCCAGTTTTCGGTCAGTTCACGTACTTCATTCAATGTTTTGAAGACATACATGTTGAGTATTTCTGTCCTGTAAGTGCGGTTGAATCTCTCGATAAAAGAATTCTGCGTAGGCTTTCTGGGTTTAATAAATTCCAGTGCAATACCATGCTCTTCAGCCCAACTTGCCAGCGTGACTGAGATAAATTCCGGCCCGTTGTCCATGCGAAGTTTACTGGGGTAACCCCGCCAGGCGACGACGCGCTCCAATACTCTGACTACACGCTGCGATGGCAGATTCAGGTCAATCTCGATATCCAGTGCTTCACGGTTGAAATCGTCTACCAGATTGAACGTTCTGAAGCGTCTGCCGCATTGCAGGCTGTCGCACATAAAATCCATTGACCAGCAATGATTAGCCTGAGCCGGCACGGCCAGTGGCTCCGGGTTTCTCGCTGGCAGCCGGCGCTTTCCACGGCGTCGTTTGTTCAGCTTGAGCTCGCAGTAAATCCGGTGAACACGCTTATGATTCCAGCCATGGCCCCAACGACGCAGGATTTTGTACAACTTGCTGAATCCGTAAGCAGGATAACGCTCAGCGGCTTCTATCAGTTTGGCGATGACCTTATCATCCCGCGATTGATCAGGTTGATATCGGTAGACTGAATCACTGATGCCAACAGCGCGACTTGCAAGACGTAAACTGGCACCATGCTGCTCTCGCGCATAATTAACAAGCTCACGTCTTATCGCTGGCTTTACAGCTTTTTTTCGACGATATCTTTCAGAATTCGGTGTTCCAGACTTAAGTCAGCGAACATCGCTTTGAGTCGTCGATTTTCGTCCTCGAGATCTTTCAGCCTTTTAATATCAGACGCTTCCATACCACCATATTTGGCTTTCCAATTGTAGTAGGTTGTATCTGAAATACCGTACTCACGGCAGACCTCTTTAACCAGTCTGCCAGCTTCCACTTCCTTTAAGATCTTTACGATCTGTGACTCTGTGTAACGGGACTTTTTCATCAGGAGTTCTCCTTATTGGATCAGTTTACGCCGAAGAACTCTAAAAAGGTATGCCGCTATTTTAGGGGAGGTTTACAAATGCTTAATAACATTTCCCGGCGAGCGGCAAGACTCATAGTAGTCGTCATAAATCACCTAATATCATTCCCATAGAGTTTGATTTTAGATGAGGCAACCGGACTTGCTAGGTTTGATTTTTAGTGAGTCAATGCGGCACCGCCGTGTAATTGTCGCCACTTCTTAATTCTGCGCTCAAGTGTGCGTCGCGCTGAGGTGGGAAACTGGTCGCTATGCGACTCGCACAAATAATCAAATACGCCCACAGGCGTAATTAAATGATCCTGCTCCAGAAGGGGGACAACAATATTCTCCCAGATTGCCTCCAGGGGATCGGGTCGGGTGCGCCAATGGCGGTGAGCTTTTTTAGGTTGGTGACGGCCGTTCTCTATGCGTCTGGCGGAACTGATAGAAATGTTCGCTTTGCTGGCGGCAACTTCCTGCGTGAAATCCTTTCGAAACTTCATATATAACCTGACTTGTTTTTCTGTGATGTGAGTTCCCGACACGCCATTCTCCTCGAATTGTCGTGTCGAACCTTAACAGAACAACCGTTCAAGTTAATTGTCGCTCTATAGTTCCTTTCTATATTCTTAAAATTGTGTCGATTCTATTTGAACATCTACCCTGAAATAGTTGCATTTTTATTTAGAGTTCCTTGATATAGATTGAGATAAGAATGGAGAGCTGCTTATAAAAGTCCCACTTCAAAGAATTATAGCTCGTAAATGCAGTTGAATCAGGCTGACTTATCAAAGAAGTCGACGAGTGCACCAGATTTCAGTTGCAAGTTACAAAAACTGCATAGCTAAGTACGGTGTTATTTTTGGAGGAAAGGTCATAGAAATACTCAATATGTATATTTTCGAAACATTGAATTAAGTACGTAGACTGTCCGAAACCATGGATCATGGAATATAACGAAAGACACCCCCACGATGCGCTGAATGAACTGTCACATTTGCAGTATTTCAGTAAGAAAAACACGCCTAAACCTTTAATAGTAGATGAAACTAATTAGAGGACGATTACAATGGCATTGTTCCAAGAATAGTGTATTCATAAATGCATAACGCAATGTCGTGGAATTCTGACTAAATGTAAAATCAAGCTCGTCACTTTAGAATCCGCAATTACTTTTGTTCAATTTTGGCACTATCTAAAATATGCTTAGTATCACTAAGCTGAATTTTTAATGCTAACACTACAAGGACTACAGGTATAAATTTTAAAAATATTGTTTGGATAAAACCTGTATCAATACCTTGTCCTAGCACGAAAACAGAAAAAGTGATAATTAGATAATCTCTAATAAGTGATTTATGCGACAATTTGTTCAAAATTGCGAGTAGAAACGCATTAAGTATGGCGCCAAAGATAACAAGGAACCAAGAACCATTTACATAAAAATCGCCCACAGCAGTAATTGGCCACCCGTTGCGTTTTTCACTTTCATACACTTGTCTGAACCAAAGTCCCGTGTTGTGTGTTTGTGGTTTATCCGGCCAAAGAAAGCGTGGTATCCACGCGAAAAATCCATTGGCAAAATCTTCTCCGTAGCGGTAATCGAAACGCTTTCCAACGTCTCTGCTAGCTAAAACCAATCCATCATATTCTGATAAGTGCATGGACAAAGAAAGAGCTGTAACCGCTCCCATATTCTCTAAGGAGTTTACTTCATGATTAATAGCTTCAGAATGCAGATCCTCTCTTACGAACCTTAAACCATTTGCTACGACGACTAAAATTACCACCGAAAGTATTACTTTCGTAAATTTGAACTTTATAAAAGTAGTAAAGTAGAATAGACCGAGCATGAACAGAAAAAATCCGATTGTCGTACGGTTACCCCAAGAGAATATAAATGCAGAATTAATGACAATTAATCCTAAAGCGATTGTAGTCTTAAAATAGTTTCTTGATAGTTTCGCATATAGAAATATCAAGCCTGAGAGAATTAAAGCCCAGCTGCTTACTTCTCGAAAAATATACATTCCCTGCATAGCTTTCTCAATTTTTACTTGGTATAAAAACTCGCTCAAGCTACCAAATTTAATAATAAAGTAAGATGTGAAAATTGCGCCCATTAATGATATTAATGTTGTTAGTATTATTAGAAGATTTAGATTTATAATTTCTATCTTATAAGTGTTCCTAATTGCTTCATTTTTAGGTTCTGAAAATTTACTAAAAACAACAATTAATACTACCCATACTAATATTATAAGATGAGCTTTTGCTATATCAGGATAAAAATCATACATGAATTCATATGAAGGTATGATTACATCAAGACCAAAGAAAATAAGTAATGGCCTTAAAGACAAAAAGTAAATTGAGAAAAAGAAAAAGAATGTGGAAGCATGCTTTTTTTTCTTGTAGGATTCCAGTAGGCTCAATCCTAAAATACCTGTATATATCGCCCATAGAAGAATTGAGAGAAGATACATCTTAACACCTATATAATTTGTCTAAGTCGATCGCCAGTTGCTTGACTGAATAGTCATAATTATAGTCTCTTTCAAGGTCGGCCTTAGCGTGAGTTAATTCGTCTTTTGATACTTGTTGAAAAATCTCTAGCAAACCAACGTCTACAGGACTCGTAATTTTTCTGTAGAAGGACGTGTCGCGATGATGTTCTGCAAGACCACCTGCACCGGAATGAAAGACTGGACAGTTTGCTAGTAAGCTTTCTATCGCTACTAAACCGAATCCTTCCCATCTTGACGGCACTAAAAGGACGTCACATACAGACATGTAAGAAAGAACTTCCTCTTTAGTTCTCCAACCTAAAAACGTTAATCTGTCATCAACTAAATCATCTTTAGTGTTTTTTGAAACTACGAAATCGCCGATGCAGTATACGTTTATATCGTTTTTATTACATCGCTTGAGTGCACTTGTAATTAAGTCAAAGCCTTTTTGTTTGTCGAATCTACCTACGAATAAAAAATTTCTCGTATGACCGGGTAATTTAGGTGATATCGATTTATTTATCTGAAATTTTGTTACAGAGTTTTTTATAATTTTGAGTTTCTCTGGATTTAATCCGTGATTCAACGCTGTTTTATAATCATTTTCACTTATGCACACGATTTTAGTGGTGACTATTTGTAACGCTCGTTCTATGACCTTAATTATCTGCTTATTAAACAAGCTAGTTTCACGGTCAAATGCCCAGCCATGGCTACAGTAAATGACAGTATATTTTTTTTGCATAGTTAATAATAGATAAAGTCTAAACCAAAAGCCGGAGAAAGTGCTATGCAGATGGATTACATTTGGATTGAATTTTCTTACTAATCTTATATAAGAAATTAACATTGAGACTTGTTTTACTAGCGAATTTCTATTTATAGTTCCAAACGTACTTATATTACTTTTCTCGAAACAGATCTCTGACATTTGTTCTTCCGAAACTACAACTTTAATGTTCTCCTTTCCATACTTTTCAAGTTGTACTGGAATTAATTCATTTAAGTATGTTGCTATACCTCCAGTGATTGATTCACACAGATGTATTATCTTCATTTAAATATTTCCGATAAGCTTTGGAAATACTTTTTCTCTGAGTACTCTTCGATAACTCTTATTCTCGATGCTTGCCCCATTTCGGAAGCTATATTTTTATTATCCCTGAAGTATTTGAGTTCTTTTTCAAGTAATTCGTTATTATTATATTCGATTAATTTACCGTTTCTAGCAGTAACAACTTCTTCATTCGAACCTGCAAAGGTAGAGAGAATAGGAAGAGAAGATGACATCGCTTCTACTATCACGTAAGGCATTCCTTCATATTCAGAATTTAATACAAAAAGATCTGCTATTGAATAAAGATCAGAGACGTCATTACGTTTACCCAAAAAAATAGTATTTTCAGTTTTTAATGACAAAATTTCTTTATAATAATCTTCGTGTGATCCATGATCACCAACATGTACTAGTACCGAATTATCAAGGTTCGCTTTTTTAAATACTCTTACTAACTGTAATACTCCCTTTCTAGGCTCTATGTAGCAAACTGAAAGGACAACAAAAGCGTCTGATTTTATTCCAAGTTTCTCTCTTAATGTGTTTCCAACTTTCTCATTTCTTATAAATTTATCTGTGTTTACTGGGTTTGGTATGCAAACAACTTTCTTTGAATCATATATATATTTTGGAAATTCTCTTTTTGAATAGCCCTCAGTTCCATGAATTATAACTTCATGTACTAAACTATGGACCATTCTTAATAGTAGCTTGATTGGTGTCTGGCTTATTTGCAACCTGAGTATTATTTTTGAATTGCTAAATAGTCTATATAGACATAATAAAGGTAAATAATAAATTGATGTTCTATAATTATTAAAAACTATATAATCATATTCTTTCTTTGTTCTAGTATAAGTTTTAAAGTTATAAACTAGTAGATATAGAAAGTTTATAAAGACATTTATTCCTTTTATACTTTTTTTACCATACTTGTTAGCTTTTTCAGGAATTGGGCTAATTATTACTTTTGCGCCCGATCCTTCTAATTCTTTGGATATTTCACCATTTTCACCGAGCAAAACATCTATATGAGCCTGATCTTCTGAAATATACTTTTTTATCCAATTGTTTAAGTTTATAGCGCTCCCGTAGAACAAGCCGGATCGCTCTATAGCTAAAATCTTCATTTACTTATAATCTTTGCTAATTTTAATGATTCTTGGTAATCGCTTTCTAATGCTTTTTCAAGTTTATTTTTTGCCGCAAGATCGTCTCCTGAAAGTGAATTATCAGGTTTAGCCTTATTTAGCTTCTCATATATTGGCTTTATTACTTCCTTTATCTTCTTGTTCTTTACTTTCACAGCAATCTTTTCTTTAACTCTATTTAGGCCTCTAAATTTAGCTATGGATGTTTCATTTTTGTGTGTGAAGTCGAAATTTGAATAAAAGTCACCGTCAATATTTAACCACTCAGCTATATCACGCATAAGAGCCACTTTCTGCTCTTTAAAGTCGCTAAAATCATAGGTTCTAATATTTTGCTCTCCTAAGACGTCTTTCCACTTATTCAGATACAAGTAATATCTTGATTGCTCAATCACTTTGGAAAGTTGGTTGTTACCCCTAAAATCATCGCCGGAATCAACCCTTTTTAAAAATTCTGAGAAAGACATGTTCTTAGGCAAAACTGTTCTAGTGTCTCTAAAATATTTGAAAGTAGAAAAAATTCGGCTCGAAGGCTCTCTTATGAAGAATAGTACTTTCGGTTTTAACTCTTTTGCAAATTCAAGTGCAGATTCTTGGTATATAGTTAAGGTCGTCCCATCGACCATGATTTGATTGTCTTCTTTAAAATATTTGGAGTAGCCAACTTTACCATGACTTCCCCAATTACTTTTCTCGGAGTACTTCCAATCACTTTTATCGATCAAATAAAACAGTTCTTTATCGACAGCACCGCTAATATCGGGATGTTTTACCAGCCAGTCGTAAACAGATGTCGTACCACATTTCGGTGCTCCAGCAAGAAGTAAATTGGGTAATAAATTTCTTTCCACTTTTTATTCCTAAATCAAGATGTTTTGAATTTTAAATTTCCGTTTAAATATATTAGATATCATTAGGATGTAGTCGTTTTAGAGTAGGCCTATCAAAATAGGCAGTATCTATATGCAGAGAATTACCAATCCAAATCGGTTCAGGCGTAGAATTGTGCCCATGAATTGAATAGTCCACGCCGTGATTCACTCTATTTAGTTTCTTGTTAAACCGTTCTCTGTCCCACATAAGCGGAAATACGCAAGCTTCGATGTTTTGTGGCATGTGCTCCCAATTCCAGGTCGGGGGGAGGGTATGAGAAATGCCGATCTTTTTTCCTTGATAATCAACAGTAATTGCGATCTGTTGTTGCAGGAACCATTTGCACATACTTACCAGCGTTTGAAAGTCCGCTGTCTGATGCCACCTGCCACCATTTTGCACCCAAAGGCGCATCGCGTAACTGTCCCTGCCCATTAATGCTTCCAGCATCATGTGTTCATGATTGCCTAGCACAGCATGGGCGTTAATTTCCTGCATATATTCGACGAGTCTTGCGCTGTCTTCTCCGCGATCAATGATATCGCCTAAGCTTATTAATACATCGTCTTGCGGGTCGAAATCAACTTTATCTAATTCTGATTTCAGCTTTGTGAAATTGCCATCAAGATCGCCTACCACGAACACACGTTTATCATCCTCGATAGTAATGTGTTTATGCAGGCGTACTTTGCTAATGACGTTTGTTTTGACTTGCATTGAACTGACTACGCTAACTTCCTTATTAGGCATAGTGTATGTTTTTCGAGCCGTGGTTTCAAAGAATAACTTTGAAGGTCGGGTATGTGCAGAGAGAATTGAGTATAGGCGTAACGGGCGTTACGCCTTAAATATACATTTTTAGCTATAGAAACAAAGATAAGCCGTGGTCACTTCCACTTTTACATCAAAAGACTGATTCGCTGCGACGTTAAACTCTGTGCCTGTTTTATAAGACTGGAATTCGTCTGAACCAGGCAGTTTCACAATCAGCTCACCTTCAACCACTTTCATCAGCTCATCTTTAGAGGTGCTGAAAACGTATTCGCCTGGCAGCATAACACCTGAGGTGCACGGGCCGTTTGCAGATTCAAAGGCGATGGATTTTACGTTGTCGTCGAAATAACTGTTTACGCTTAATGACATGAGTGTTCCTGATAAAAATTAGGGTCACACAGTGTGCCGTAAGGAAAGGGTTTCTTCTACCGCCATTTTGTTTTTCAACTAACAGAAATGGCATGAGATAGACCGCTAAGCACTAATTGCTCAGCGGTGCTTGTTTGTTGAGGTGGATTACTTTGGCGTAGTGGTAAGTTCAGGCTCCCAACCATTCAAAATATTAAACCGCTTATAAATATCCATTTTTTCTACGCCAAGCTGGGGGCGTTGTTCGTTAATCGCGTAGCCCGGGCCGCTGCTGCCATATTCTGCAAAGCGGGCATCGTTGATAGGGTCGAATTCTTTTCTGCCGCCTTCTTTGGTTGAACCGCCCATGGAGGCCCAGCCGGTTGTGGTGATGTGGGCGTCCATCCAGGTGTTGATAAACACGGCTTTACCGATGGCGAAGGGGTTGGCATAGCGGCCATCGTCAAAGGTAGTGGTGGGATGCCAGGGTCTGCCCAGTGGCACGGAGTTGTCCGGTACGCCTTCTTCACGCAGCAGTTTGCAGTTTACGAAGGTCAGGCCGAAGGTATCTGAAATCAGCGTGCTGGGGGCGGTGATGTAGCCGGTGATGTCCATGTCTTTCCCTCTGGGGCGGGAATAGATACTGACGTTATCGAAATAGGCATTGCCGTCACCGAAAATGAAATCCACATTGCCCCTGATCTCGCCGCCTTTGAAGTAACTGCGTCCGCCACGCACGTAAAGGGTGTCCTGATAGCCGAGCAGGGCAACGTTCTTGATAAAGGTTTTGTCGGTGTATTCTGAAATTTTAAGGGCCACTGCCTGCATACCGGACACTCTGGCCGGGTCGCTGCTTTCTCTGGCATCTTCAGTTAAAAAGTCGAAGCCGTTTTCGATAGTGAGGTTGGCAATGTGTACGCCGGGGCGGGTAATTTCCACAGTGGCACTGCGTGAGGTGCCCCAGTGTTCTTCACTGCCGCGGGTAACGGCTTTGCCGGCGTAGCGGTCGAATACAATTTTGGTCTGATCCATACCGGCACCGATAAGGGTGATGCCGGGCTTATCTATCACCACGCGCTCGTAGTATTCCCCGGGCGCAACGCCGATGGTCCAGCCGCCCTCCTGCGGGGCGGCGTTAACGGCTTCCTGAATGGATGAATAATGTGTTTCGTCGATGGCGGTACTGGCCACAATGGCATCAGCAGTGACAGATTCAGGTAAAAAGCGTTCCGGCTTCTCGCTGCTGCATCCTGCTAACAGTACGACCAACAACAAACAACATATTCTAGACATCAGGGAGTTCCACGGTTTTTCCGTTCACACGGATATTTTGCTGAGAGATATTATCTATATTCTCAATTATGGATTTTTTATCAACCTTCGTGAATATCAGATTTTTCAGCGACACGCCGGTAATGGGTGTGTGATCGTACCCGCGCAACACAAAAGCCCGTTCGGCATGTTGCACATACAGGTTCTCGATGGTGATATCTTCCAGCTTGGGCGTGAACTCACCCACATCGCCTTCTTCATAGAAGAAGTTAATGACTACCGCATCTTTTACCTGGCCCACACGAAACTGACGGTAGTTCAGGTTCTGCAGGTGTCCGCCACGGATAGAGTTGGTTTTAATGCGTACGGCACGGTCGAGATCCGGACTGCTCATTTCACAGTTCTGTGCATACAGGTTACGCACGCCGCCAGAAATTTCACTGCCAATTACCACACCGCCATGACCGGCTTTCATGGTGCAGTCGTTAATGAGGATGTTTTCACAGGGCTGTGCCACACGGCGGCCATCAGCATTACGGCCCGATTTAATGGCAATACAATCATCCCCTGTATCGAATGTACAGTTCTCGATAAGTACATCGGTACAGCTTTCCGGATCGCAGCCGTCAGAATTGGGGCCATAGCTGTGACAGTATATATCCCGCAGAGTCACATTGGTACACAGTACCGGGTTAACCAGCCAGAACGGGGAGTTACGGATAGTCACGCCGGAAATCAGCACGTTCTTACAGCGGTAAGGCTGAATGAAAGGCGGGCGCAGATAGTTTTCTTCAAACACACGCTCTGCCACCGGCACACCGTCTTCGGCCATCTGACGCAGCACATCGCGGGTGTATTTCTGGTTTGCCACGGGATGATCGCCCCATTTGGCTTCTTTCCATTTACCTTTCCACGGCCACCAGTTTTCCGGGCTGCCGCCGCCTTCCAGTGTCCCTTCACCGGTAATCGCCACGTTGGTTTCTTCAAAGGCGTAAATCAGCGGGGAATAGCCCATCAGTTCAGTGCCTTCCCAGCGGGTGAACACATAAGGCTTGTAAAGCTCAGGCTCGGGAATGAAATGCAGTACCGCGCCTTTGGCAAGATAAAAATTGATATTGGATTTTAAATGCACGGGGCCGGTATAGAATTCGCCTGCCGGCACTTCAACGGTACCGCCGCCTTGCGCAGCTACATCGCTGATGGCATCGCGGATAGCCTGTGTGGCATCTGCCTGACTGCTGCTTTCACTGGCTGGCTTTGCGCCGTATTCAGTAATGCTGACATGCAGCGGCGGAAATTCTGGTGCACGGATACGCTGACGGATGCGGCGGGCATCATCGTTCCAGTCGAAATCGCCGGTGGCCACAGGTTGCGTGAAAGTTTGCGTAACACTGCTGCAGCCTGATAACCCCAGGAAACCTGCGGTGGCGGCACTGCTGCCGGTTAATTTAAGTAAGTTGCGTCGGGATGCTTGAAAACCCATTATTGATTAACTCCGGATGCTATCTGGCTTAAGAAGGCGTGGATCCGCTCTGCGGTTTCTGTGAGATACGGTTCAAACAGCCAGAATGTGTGGATATTGTTGTCGTACTGATAATACTTGCTGGCAATGCCGTGGCTGCTGAGTTTGTCGAGCACTTCGTCTTTGCCGGCGGTAAAGCGCATCTGGCCGCTGCTGATGATAAGCATGGGCGGCGAGTCTGCATCGATATGTTTGGCGGTGGATGCCTCTGCCCAGCGTTCAGGCAGCGTTTCATACGCGCCGCCGAACCACATGCCGGCAGCGGATTTATCTTTGCGCTTGTTTTCACTGGCAAGGGCTAAGGGGTGGGTGAAATCCAGCACGCCGTCAAGGTCGACGACAGCGTTTACGCGCACGGCGTCTGCTGAATGTTCACCCTTAAACAGGGTGGTGTTGGCGGTATTACCAACCAGTGCGGCCATATGACCGCCGGAAGAGCCGCCGCCCAGGGCAATTCTGGTCGGGTTGAATCCCCAGGCAGCAGCATGCTCTTTTGCAAACGCCAGTGCGTCGTTGATGTCTTCAAGCCCGGCAGGGTATTGCGCTTCCATGGATAACCGGTACTCAGGAGAGATCACCACATAACCTTGCTGAGCCAGTAAATTCGCCAGCGGGTAGAAATGGCTTTTATTGCCTGAACGCCAGCCGCCACCGTGAATGAACATAATTGCCTGATCATTGGCTTTTCCGGCGGCGGGCAAAAATACATCCAGATGCAGTTCACGGCCATCTGCCACTTTATAACGGCGGTCGAATAACACCTGCTGACCTTCAGTGAAGGAGAGTACCGGCTCTTTCAGCTCAGGATGTTCATCCCGATAGGCATAGAAGCGCTGGGAAATGCTGTAGCTGTCGTCCACGGGATAATCTTTGGCGCTCACAGGCACGCTGCCGGCGGCACAAATCGCGCACAGGGCTGCGGCTGTGAGGCGGCGAAGCCGTGCACTGACATCAGATTGTGGCATGAAAGCCTGTAACATGATTAAGGTCTCCGTCGCGGCAGAAATCTGAAGTAGTTCACCTTCAGCGATGCCGGGGCGCTTTGTTGTGCATCAGACAGTTCATCAGTCATTGCGGCGTCTGCATCCGCAGACACACTGAACAGGCCGGTTTTCGCGCCGACCCAGCGGCCGCGTCTGGCTTTAAACTGTTCGCCCACCACCGTAAAGCGTGTTGCATTAGCGCTCTGCGCGCCGCTTCCGGCGGCTTCTGCGTTAACGCGGTAACTGAATATGGCGGTGGCATCACCGGCCATCACGTAGCGCAGTTCGATGGTTCTGGCGGTGGCATTGTCATCTGCTGTTCCATTTTCACTGAACAGTGCATTTACCGGGCCATAGTCGTGTACTGACTCGTCGCAACCGGTGCGGGCGTTTTTACACTGCACGTAAACCAGGTGGGTTTCACCGTCCACGGGTTTTACTCCGATCCAGGCATAATCTTCACCGAACAGCAGCAATCCGCCTTCGGCCTGTGCGCCGTCTTCCTGCAGAATGATTTCAGCACGCACGTCGTAGGTCAGCGCCGGCAGCTTTTGCAGTAATAATGAAGGTGTAGACCAGAGATTATCGCCGGTGGTGGTGATTTTGGGTTGTGCCGGTAAGGTAAGCACGCCGGACTGCTTGTCGATGCTGTACCAGTCACGTTCCCAGTTGGCATTCCACTGCCACTGAATGCCCAATTCGTCATTGAATTCATCAGTCGCGGGCTGAGGTTTCACTTCGCCAGGGATGTCTGTCAGTGGTTTTTTCCAGCGGTACACCGGTTCGCCGGTACCGTCACCGTCTTTATCTTCACCGATAACAGGCCAGTCGTTTTCCCAGTACATGGGCTGCAAATGCACAATGCGGCCGTATGCCTTGCGGGACTGAAAGTGAATAAACCAGTCTTCGTTTTTATTAGTGTGGATCCATGAACCCTGATGGGGACCGTTAATGAGCGTGTCGCCCTGGTCCATCACGGTTCGGGGTGTATAAGGGCCGGCGATGTTGTCAGAACGGAACACCGACTGCCAGCCGGTCTCCACGCCGCCGGCCGGGGCGAAAATGTAATAGTAGCCGTTACGTTTATAAAATTTGGGGCCTTCCAGTGTGCGGTAGCCGTCAATGGCATTGCCATCGACCACATGGGTATACGTGTCGCTTACCTGTGAGGCATCACCGGACATTTCCCGTAAGCTGAGCACATTATTAAAGCCGGCGCGGCTTTTTGCCCAGCCGTGCAGTAACCAGGCTTTGCCTTCGTCATCCCACAACGGGGTAGGGTCGATAAGGCCTTTGCCAGCGAGAATTAATTCCGGTTCGCTCCATTTACCGGCGGGATCGGCAGCGGTGGTCACGTAAATACCAAAATCGGGGTCAGGGTAAAAAATCCAGAACTTGCCGTCGTGATAACGGATATTCGGTGCCCATACGCCGTTACCGTGCTGCGGCGTGGCAAACACATCCAGTGGTACCTGCTGGGGCAGGGCGTAATTGATGAGTTCCCAGTTAACCAGATCGGTAGAGTGCAGCACCGGCAGGCCGGGGGCGGCGTTAAAGCTCGATGCTGTCATGTAATAGTGGCCGTTAACAGCCACTACGTCAGGGTCGGAATAATCAATATGCAGGATGGGGTTACGGTATTCACCGTTCTGCAAATCTGAAATCCACAGCCGCGGATCGTTTGCGTTATCTTCAGCGCTGCTTGCGGCTACCGCCGGCGATTTTGCTGCGGAAGACTGCGCATCTGCACAGCCTCCCAGTGCGGCAGTCGCTGCCATAACCGCCAGCGCTGGTGCGCAGGGCAGAGATTTCAGAGTATGCAGAATGCCCATGATTATTTTTCCAGTTCCAGTGCAGCCAGAATGAACGGGCCCACGCCTTTGGCGTCGTTAGCACGTACCGGTTCGCTGAGGTAGTAATCGAAAGAACCATCGCGGTAAGGGTTACCGCCAAGACCGGCTACGGCACAAATGTTGTTCAGGCTGATAACATTGTTCGCCGGGTCGACAGAAATCATCTGATCTTCCATACCGGCAAAGCCTTTTTTCGCATACGCCATGTAGCTTTCAGGCAATACATTCATGTTCACAGCTTTGGCAATGGCGTAAGTCAGCATGGCAGTACCGGAACCTTCCAGGTAGTTACCTTTCTTGTCGCCAAGATCCGTTACCTGATACCACGCGCCGGTTTCATCCTGATATTTCACGGCCTGGTCTACAAAGTTCTGCAGACGGGATACCAGCCATTCACGTTTTTTATCCTGCGAAGGCACAACTTCCAGTACATCTACAATGGCCATGGCATACCAGCCTAATGCACGTGACCAGTGATTAGCAGAAAGGCCGGTGCCTTTGTCTGACCATTTCTGATCCCGCGACTCATCCCAGCCGTGACGTGGCAGACCGGTTTTGTCGCTGTACAGGTGTTTTTCAATCAGCTCAAACTGCTTGTACACATCGTTAAGTTCTTCAGGGTTACCGTAACGCATGATGTATTCGGCATAGAAAGGTGCGCCCATGTACAGGCCGTCCAGCCACATTTGTGACGGATAACGCTTCTTGTGCCAGAAACCGCCTTCGCTGGTGCGGGGATGGTCGTTCAGCTGGTCGCGCAGGGTGTCGGCGGCCAGTTTATATTTTTCATCACCGGTTTCGTCGTACAGGAAGAACAGCACTTTGCCCGGGTTGATCATGTCGATATTAAACTTGCTGCGGACGTAGGTATTGATGGTGCCGTCTTCATTCACAAAACGGTCGTAGTAGTTTTTGATGTAGGTGAAATACTTCTGATCACCGGTTTTTTCATACAGTTTGGAGAACGCCAGCAGGTTCAGACCATGCACATAGTCCCATTGGGGCGCTTCATCCCAGTCGATCATCCACGCTTCAGGAAAGCGTACCATTTCCGATTCGGCCATACGTACAGACCAGGGCTGGGTGTTGTCTAAGTAACTTGATGAATCCGCTGCCATAACACTGGCCGGGGCGGTGCAGGCCGCCGCGATAAGCAGTACGGAACTAAAGAACTTACGCATGGAGATCTCCAAAAATTAACAATTTAAATACTTAACGTGCTACCGGTAGCATAATGAGGGGGGAGATGTATGTTGTCAAGTTGTTATAGGTAGTGCGTAAGGGTTAACATTCATCCCCTGTGATCTATATAAGCAGGGCGCCACGTGGCTTTCATCTCCATACGAATCAATTGGTCTAGCCAATTACCCGGCGGCATATCCGGCGCTTTATTAGTCTTAAGTATTAGTTAAACTGTTGTTTACAAAAAATACACAAAAAGTGTTGCCACCGGTAGCAATTGGATCTAGGATGTAAAACAAATGTAAGGCAGGCCTCTGTATCTACCACAGCCTTACATGGAAAAATAATAGCCACGACAGGTAAAACCCTGTGAACGTGGCAGAGAGGATCCGGGCTGCACGGAACATGACATGTAAGTGTAGCGAAATAAAAACGTAGAAAGACCCGTGAGGAATACTCATGAAATTTGCCAAAGGTTTTAAGAAAGCGCCACTCAGCTTAGCCGTTACCACCGCAATTGTAACTTCCGTATCTGCCTGGGGACAAACAGCTCCCGCCACACCGGCAGATGACGACATCGAAGTTATTTCGGTTCGTGCCACCAGTTACGCAGACAGCCTGGCGAAAGCCCTGTCTCTGAAGCAGTCATCAGCCGGTGCCGTAGACACCATTCTTGCAGAAGACATTGCTGACTTCCCTGATCAGAACCTGGCGGAAGCGCTGCAGCGTTTGCCGGGCGTAGCGATTACCCGTGAAGCCGGTGAAGGCCGGGAAATCACCGTACGGGGCCTGAACTCAACGTTCACCCGTGTGCAGTTAAACGGTATGCAGGCCCAGTCGCTGGCTGCCGGTACCGGTGGTGTACGAACCAGCCGTGGTTTCGACTTTAACGTATTCGCCTCTGAACTGTTTAATCAGTTAAGTGTGCATAAAACTACCTCGGCAAAATTAGATGAGGGTTCCTTAGGAGCAACGGTATCTCTGCGTACCGGTCGTCCTTTCGATTTTAATGAAGATGTTGTGGCGGTAAACGCACAGGGTTCATATAACGACCAGTCTTCCGAGCTGACTCCGCGCTTATCCGGTCTGGCGTCATGGACCAATGAAGATGACTCCTTCGGTGTGTTATTCTCGGCTTCATTGTCGCAACGTATCGTCAATAACGCCGGTTCAGACACGGGCCGCTGGGAAGATGACACCTTCGGTGCGTGTTCAGCCTGTGACTCAGAAGCCGATGTGGCTGCCGTCAGCAGTGCATGGCACCCGCGCTTCCCGCGCTTTGCGGATAAAACGCACGATCAGGACCGCGTTGGTTTAACTGCTGCTGTGCAGTTTGTACCTTCTGACGACACACTGATTTCAATTGATGCCCTGTATGCAAACATTGATTCACGCCGTGACGAGCCGTTCATGGAAGCGATTTCTCTTGCACGTACCGGTGCCACCGGTGTCCAGCAATCAGACGTGACCGCCTATCAGATTGACGGCAACAACACCATGTACGCCGCGACCATTGCTGATGTTGATGTGCGTTCTGAGTTCTTTGTGGCTGAGTGGGAATCTGAATTTACCCAGTTCAGTGTGAACATCGACCATCACTTTACTGATGAACTGAGCATGAGTTTCCTGGCCGGTACGTCACAGTCGACGCTGGATAACCGCGAATCTACGGTTATTTACGAGCATTTCAGCGATAACGATGAACGTAAGATGCTGGAGTACGCAGAAGCGAGCTCAGCAGTAAGCTATGACTTCTCAGATATGCTGTCCCCGTCTATCGGCTACAGCTTCGATACGGCGAATCCGGCGAACTGGGAAGTCTCTGAATTCCGTGACCGTATTTATGATGCCGAAGCGTCGACAGACACAGCCCGTCTGGATTTGAACTACCTGCTGAATGATGAAGTGACGCTGAGCGGCGGTATCACCTGGCGTGAATACGGCTATGAAATTGCCGGTGTGCGTGCAGATGCGTCGTTCGCTTCCCGTGATGAAGCAGACGGTACAGTCGACGGCAACGCCTGCGGGATCAGTAACGTAGTCACAGACGCCGACGGTGAAGTGGTCTCTTTCGGTGGCCAGAGCTTCTTTATGGCTGACGGCGACAAGATCAACAACTTTGTAGACAGCGGTTGCTGGCCTTACAACGTGCGTCCGGGTGACACCCGCGCCGTAACGGAAGACAGCACAGGTATTTACGCTCAGGCCGATTTCAATACGGAAGTGGGTGACAAAGTACTGCGCGGTAACGCCGGTGTGCGTCACGTGAAAACGAACCTGGAATCTACCGGTATTATTAACGGTACTGAGGAAGTGACGGTTGAGCACGATTACACAGACACACTACCGTCTGTGAACCTGGCGCTGGAAATGACCGACGAGTTAATTCTGCGTGCAAGCTGGGCGAAAGTAATGTCCCGTCCGAATCTGGGTACGTTAAGCCCGGGCGGCAGCGTGTCGATTTTCGGTGACTACCGCGTGTCTTACGGTAACCCTTACATCGAGCCGTTCCGTGCTGATGCCACCGACTTTGCTGTTGAATGGTACTTCGACGAAGGCGCATTGCTATCACTGGCGTATTTCGTCAAAGATATCGAGTCGTTCCCGACTTCAGAGACAGAGTTCCTGAGCTGGGCTGAAACCGGCTTACCTGAGTCATTACTGGGCGCAGAGCGCGACAACCTGATTGATGAAACCTTTGAGGTTCGCCGTACTGTTAACGGTACCGGTGGCGACCTGAGCGGTTTTGAAATTCAGTATCAGCAGCCGCTGACCTTCCTGCCGGGCCCTGAGTGGATGCAGAAATTTGGTGTGCTGGCTAACCTGACACTGGTTGATTCTGAAGTGACTTACGGCGCAGACCGTACCGGCCCGCTGACCGGTCAGTCTGATGAATCAGCTAACTTCACGCTGTACTGGGAAGATGATGTATTCAGTGCCCGCCTGTCGGCGGCGTACCGTGGTGAGTTCTACACTAACCTCAGCAGCACAGACGAGCGTAAATGGCGCATTATGGATGCGACTACATACGTTGATTTCTCAACCAGCTATAAGATTTCTGAGAACTTAAAAGTTTCCCTTGAAGGTATTAACCTGACCGATGAAACCATTGATGAGTACATCGATGCGGATGCCATGCGCATCATCAACAGTCAGTCTACCGGGCGACAATTCTTTCTGGGCGTGAGCTACAGAATGTAACACAGTGGTAGTGTGTCCCTTGGGCCATCAGTAATGATGGCCTTTTTTCGTTTAACATAAGGATTTTTCATGAAAAAGCTGATTCTTTCTCTCTTCTTCGCAGCAACGGCTTTCAGCGCTGCAGCGCAGGATCCCACCCGCACGACGTTGCACCTCATCGGCGATTCCACCATGTCCATCAAACCAAACCTGGCTTACCCGGAGCGCGGCTGGGGCATGTTATTACCGGCGTTTATTTCACCTGAGCTGGAAATTCTGAATCATGCAGCGAATGGCCGCAGCACCAAACGCTTTATTGATGAAGGGCGCTGGGGAAAGGCGTTGTCTGAAATGAAAGAAGGGGATTACGTGCTGATCCAGTTCGGCCATAACGATCAGAAGAAAAGTGACCCTGCCCGTTATGCCTCTGCAGACAAAGACTATCCGGCGTATCTGCACCGTTACATCAAAGATATCCGCGATAAAAAGGCCACACCGCTGATTGCCAGCTCTATTTGCCGCCGTCATTTTGATGAGCAGGGCAATCTGAAGCACACGCTGGATGACTATGTGAATGCGGCCCGCAAAGTGGCACAGGAAGAAAACGTCGCGTTCTTCGACATGAATAAGCACACCTGTGATTTCTTTGAACAGGAAGGGGATGCCGCCACCGTGAGATATTTCCTGCGCATTCCGCCAGGCCTTTACACCCGTTACCCTGACGGCAATGAAGACAACACTCACCTGAATACGCTTGGTGCCGCGCTGGTAGCTCAGTTCTTTATTAAGGATTTAAAAGCGCAGCAACACCCGCTGGCAAAATATGTGTACCGGGAAACGCTGTAAACGTGCGCTGAGCACGAATATCAGCAAGGAACGTGGCGTTCCTCTGCCATCACTTTACGGTGGCCGAGGACGCCGGCGTTAACACCTTCTGAACTTACCCCAAATCCAGGCGCACGAATGGCAGGGCGAACAGATACCGTGCTGCCGGTTTCGTTAATATCGAATTCCAGCATGCTTTCAAATCTGAAATCCTCAGGCAGGCGCACAAACTGACTGCTGCCGATCTTGTACAACATATCTTTATCCATGGTCTGTTACTTTGACAACGTTATATTAGAAAAGTAGTAGAGCCCGGAGGGAAGTCAAGCGGGGAGCTGATTAAATAACCCTGACCCGATAAATTCTCACCGTCACAAAACCTTCATCAAAAAAACTGTCTGCTTTTTTCGTCTGTTGACTCATTACATGTGTTACCCGCGCGCACCGGTACGTTCACCTTTTACTTTGCACATTTAGGAACACACATGACAAACCGATTTATGAAAACCACACTTGCGTTAAGTGTACTGTCGGGTTTAACGGGCATGACGCCAGCCATGGCGCAGCAAGCCCCCGCCGCAGACGATTCTCTTGAAGTGATCGAAGTGACCTCATTTCGTCGCTCGTTGATTCAGGCAAAAGACCTGAAGAAAGATGCAATTATTTCCCGCGATACCATTTTAGCCGAGGATATTGCAGATTTTCCTGACCTTAACCTCGCTGACTCGTTACAGCGGGTACCGGGGGTGACTATCACCCGTGAAGGCGGCGAGGGCCGTCAAATCTCTCTTCGCGGACTGGGACCTGATTTTACCCGTGTGCAGGTAAACGGTATGGAAGCCATGGGGACGTCAGCGTCACCCATGGATGCCCGTGGCGGAGTAAGCCGGACCCGGGGCTTTGATTTCAACGTTTTTGCTTCCGAATTGTTTAACCGTATTGATATCAGCAAAACCTACTCAGCGGATCAGGAAGAAGGCGGTATTGGTGGTACGGTAGGTTTGTTTACCGCTAAGCCTTTTGACTACGATGGCTTTAAAAGCGCTTTGTCTGTGCGGGGCGGCTACAACAGTAACAGTGAAGAAACCGATCCGCGTATGGCTGGTTTGATTTCTAATACGTGGGACAAATTTGGTGCTCTGGTATCGGTAGCTTACAGTCAGCGACATACCGCTGAATACGGTACCAACACCACACGTTGGCGTCGCGAAGGTGGCAAAACAGCGGCCGACCCGGCGAATACAGATCTGCAAGCCGGTTTAGATTCAGGAGAGTTGTGGTTTCCCCGCGGGCACCGTTTTTCCCGTTGGAATAACACGCAGGACCGGCTGGGCATAACCGCTGCTTTTCAGTATAAACCCTCCGACTCGCTTTCCTTCACGCTTGATATCATGCATGCAGAACTGGAAAACAATACTGATGAACATCACTCGGCCGTGAAGGACAATAGCGTAGTTTCTGATCTCATCTGGGAAGAAAACAATGGCCAGAAAGATGTGGTGTATGCCATGTACGAGGATGCAACCTGGCGCAATGAAAACTCACGACGCTACAACGAATCAGTGTTTGACCAATACACATTAACCATGGACTGGACGATTACCCCGGCGTTGTATGCCACCGCGGTGATAGGCACAAGTTCTTCTGATTTTGACCAGCCCGAAGTGATTAAGTCGAATATCCATGCAAAAGGTATCGTCGATATCGCAACCGATTTCAGACAAGACCGCTTTTACGGCATTAGCTCGTCGCCTGATTTCGATACGACGCAAATCGACGGCTATGAGATGAAAGACATCTACCTGCAGGAAGACTACATCACCAACGATTTTGGTACCGCAAAAGTAGATTTTACTTACCTTACTGGTGATACCGGCGAATTGCAGTTTGGTGTGAATTACAAGAAATTCGAAAACTCTGCCTGGCAGTTAACCCAGAGTAATGCGCAAAACATCGCGCCACAAAATACAGGTGTCACGGCCTTAAATGATACACTTGTTAATGTATACAACGAGCATCCTGACACCAACTGGTTGCAAGGTGATCTGGACGCGTTACTTAATTTCTATGGCCTGACAGGCTACCAGATTGATGACGGCGGGTTAACGCAAAACGATAAATCTCCCGTTACCGAAGAAACGCTTGCCATGTACGTGCAATACGGTTGGGAAACGGAGCTGGCGGGTAAGCCCCTGTTAGTCAGCGCGGGTCTTCGTTATTTCGAAACCGATATTACCGCAGCCGGTATTTCTTCCGGGGTCGCTATCGAAACCACCCATTCTTATTCTGACGTACTGCCAACCTTAAACGTTGTTTATGAACTGCAGGACAATATTCTCTGGCGCGCAGCGGCAAGTAAGAACATTACCCGGCCGTCTTTAGGCTCACTCAGTTACAACGCGTCAGTGTCACAAACCTCAGGCGAGGCAATTACCAGCGTAACCATGGGAAATCCCATGCTGGAGCCGTTCAAGTCTTTGAACCTGGATACGGCACTTGAATGGTATTTTGATGAGGTGGGTTATGCCGCTGCAGCTATCTTCTATAAAGATATCGACAACTTTATTGTCGATACTACCAGTGAGGTGGTGTATTCCTCATTAGGGTTACCTGCTGAATTACTGCCTGCAGACAAAACCGTTGATAGCCTCTTTTACTTGCAACGCCCGGAAAATATGGATGCATCGAAAATAAAAGGTGTGGAGTTAACCTTTTCGCGAGACCTGGATTTTCTGCCTGCGCCGTTTGACCACTTAGGTGTTATCGCAAACTATACTTACGCAGATGGTGATGCGCTGTACCGCAATATCTACGGTGAAACGGGCAACGACCAGGAAAAAGCATTTACCGGCTTATCGAAAAACAGCTACAACTTCACGATATACTACGAGCAGGAAGGGTGGGGCGCGCGCGTGTCAGCTGCCTATCGTAGTGCCTACCTCACGGGCGCATCATCGAGCGGTGATCAGGATGAGTCAGGCTATCATGGCACGACATTCATCGACTTCTCTTCATTCTATCAGCTTACCGACACAATTAAGCTGAGCTTTGAAGGCATAAACCTGACCGACGAACGTCAGGAGTTATACAGCGACTCTCATGATCGTGCTTACAACAGCACGACCAGCGGCCGCACTTATATGCTTGGCGCTACTATGCAGTTTTAAACCAGGCCGCATACCGGGCTGGACCCGGTATGCGTTTTTATAAAGGAGATTTACATGGTACTACAGCCTTTTCCGGTGGCAGTATTGGCTGGTGGATTACTGGTATTGTCAGCCTGCGTGTCAGTTGCGCCGGGCGATACGTCCGGCAATGACTTTTTACCTGATGACGGAAAGACCTGGTTAGCCGGCGATCACCATATTCATGGCAAGTTTAGCGCACAATGGAATTGGAATGATGATCCCCCGTCACCCATTTTTTTTGGTGATGCGCATTACTTTACTGCGTTAAATGCCAGAATGGCGGCATTTCATCAGCTGGACTGGATGGTGACCACCGATCACGGCGGCCCTAATCACAGTGTTATTAACCGCAATCTGGCTTATCCGGAACTTGTTGCCTCAAGAGCAGCAGTGCCGGACATCATGCAGTTTTACGGGATGGAATTTGACACTCCCGGCGCGCGGCACAGCACATTGATTATCCCGAAAAGTGAGCAGGAAGCGGATCAACTGTTTACGCTGGAAAGCCGGTATAACCGCAGAGAAATTTACCCGGACGAATCTCCCAGGGATACACAGGCGTTCATGTTAGAAGCGTTAACTGCTATGCAGAATATGTCGCCACGGCCGGTCCTGACAGTGAATCATCCTGCCCGGAAAGCTACCGGCTTGAATGAATATCAAAAGATTACTCCGCAGAGAATGCGCGAGTGGCAGGACACGGCACCGGATGTGGTAACCGGCATGACGGCTATTCCCGGCCATCAGGCTGCCACCATAAACCCTGACGGCTCGAATGATCCCGATGCGCCACGTGCAGAATATTTCGGCTATCCCACACATGGTGGCACTGACCAAATGTCGGCTGTCGTTGGCGGTGTGTGGGATAAGCTGTTGGCAGAGGGCCGCCGGTGGACGGTAACAGCGGTGTCTGATAGTCATGCGCATTACACCGAAGGCCGCACTGATTTCTGGCCAGGCGAATACGCCAAAACCTATGTACGGGCCACCCGTGACTACGACAGCGTGTTAGCGGGCATACGTGAAGGCAATGTATTTATTACCACTGGTGATTTAATTGACGAACTTTACGTCAGTATCCGCCAGGGGAAGCAGCGGGCAGATATGGGAGAGATGCTGAATCTGCACGGCGGGGAACCTGTTACCGTTACGGTTGCGTTTCACGACCCGCAAAGCGCTAACTTTAATCACCAGTTTCCTGCCGTCGCACGCCTCGATGTCATTTTTGGTGAGGTTGTGGGCACGTACCCTGAAACAGACAGCGCTCCAACCCGCGTGATCCGGCGTTTTTACCCGCAAGACTGGGAACAGCAGGGCGCGTATAAGGTTGTGCAATTTCAGATGCCTGCCCCTAACGGTAGTGCCTATGTACGTGTACGCGGCACAAATGTAAAAGATGAACTGGAACCGGAAGTTGATCCGGCGGGAGAAAACCCCTGGGACGACCTGTGGTTCTACAGTAATCCGGTTTATATTCAGTATGCTGATAATGGACTGGCGTTCCGCTGCAATGAATCTGTCACCGGCGCATGCGATGATAAGTGATCAACCAATTCATTTAGTCGTACCATCGCTGCATATGTCAGATAAAGCCTCCAGTCCCTCGTTGCAAGCACTGATCAATTCCAAAGTGCTTAAGCAATACTTGCACAGGCATTCCGTAAACAGCGAAGAAGCGGCGGACGTTTATCAGGAGTCCGTTGCCCGCGTGTTAGAGCAGTCCCGTGCATCGGTCATTGATAATCCTCTAGCTTATGCATTCCGTGTTGCCCGTAATCTGCTGGCGAAGCGCCGGACACACGAAACTTGTGACATTGAAGAGCAGCACTGTTACCGGCAGAACCCCGAACTCTATCTTGAAACGCAGCAGCGGATAGAGCTTATTGCTGAGGTGATTAATGCTATGCCGGAACAACGCAGGCGGGTTTTCGAGATGCGGCGTATTGAAGGTCAAAGCCGGCAAGACATTGCAGCGCGTCTGAATATCTCCGCTGAAGCTGTGACAAAGCATATTTCACGGGCAATGGCAGACATCCAACTGCAACTGGATAAGGCGGGTAAGTAATGGCAAATCAACAGGAACAAGTCTACCTGGAAGCCGGGGAATGGATTGACCGCCTTGCCGGTGGTGACTTGGATGCATTAAACCGGCACCGGTTCGTGCGCTGGTTAGAAAAAAGTGAGTTACACCGCGCGACGCTTGAAAAAATGATCGCTACATGGGAAGACCCGACCCTTCAAGCCGCCTTTGTTGCCGCTAAAAAAGCTTCATTACCATCTCGTAAACGTTCTTTAGTAACATGGGGGAGTGCCGTTGCAGCGTCATTGCTGGCTATTGCGATTATCTGGCCGGATTATCGGGGAGATACAGTAGCGCCTTCACCACAATTGATTACCGCCGCACATGAAGCATTAAGTGATGGCAGTGAGGTGCAATTGCAGCCCTCCAGTGAATTAGCCGTGTTATTTTCGGATGATACGCGTTATTTAAACCTGAAAAAGGGCCAGGGGTATTTTGATGTAGCCAAAGATCGCAGCCGGCCTTTTGTTGTGAAAGTCGGTTTATCTTCAGTCACAGCGGTGGGTACAGCGTTTAACATTGACCGGCAGGAACAACGGGTAGATGTAGTTGTACACGAAGGTATTGTTGAAGTGCGCGGTAATGCAGACAGTGCGCCGCTTTTACTCAAGGCGGGCGAGCAACTGACTATCGAAAACGGGGTGGCGGGGCCTGTGGAGAAGATTGATCTGGCACAGCGGGTAGACTGGCGCACCGGATGGATTGAAGTTGAAGATGAGTCTCTGAATTATTTGTTTGAACGGCTAAACCGGTATGCGGAAAAGCCCATATTACTGGTGGACAGCCCGGTAGGAAATCGACGTGTTGCAGGGCGATTTAAATTGGAAGAAACGGCACAGACGTTAGCTATGTTGGGGTCATTGTATAACCTGGATATTGCTGACACACGCTCAGGTTATGAAATAAGCCGGCAAGCTGATTAATTCGCTATGAAGAACCGGAGCTTTAAGACGTTTGGAACCATGGTGTCATGCGTTTCAGGATGTTTTGTCTCCGGTTGCTTTATCTTCAGTTTTTCGCCGGTCTGTGTGGCTGCCGGTGAATCGCTGCCCGTTAGGAACAGCCCTCCGGTCCCGTTGGCTCAGATTGTTACTGAGTTCAGCCGTGACGCCGGGGAAACTGTCGCATTTGATCCTGCGTTACTGAAAGGGTTAACGGCTATGCCGCCGTCGCGACATACAATGAGTACGCAAGAGATCACTGCCTTGCTTCGACCATTTTCCCTTTGTCTGGAGCCGGTGCAAAATGGTCGCGTTATCCGCCAGTGCGACTCTCCGCCCAGCGACAATACCGGCAGCTCCGGCGCTACGCCCACAGAAAATAACGCAGTAACCCGGACCCATCCTACTGTAGAAATTGAAGTCACCGGATTTCGCCAGTCGTTGATCCGTGCCAGAGAGATTAAGCGTCTTGCGATGGTGACGCAGGAAACGATTTTGTCTGAAGATATCGCTGATTTTCCTGATTTGAACCTTGCTGATGCTTTGCAGCGTATTCCCGGAATCACTATTACCCGTGAGGGGGGAGAGGGGCGGCAAATATCCTTAAGAGGATTGGGACCTGACTTTACCCGCGTAAAGGTTAATGGCATGGAAGCGATGGCTATGACGTCTTCTGCCATGGATGCCCGGGGAAGCGTAAGCCGGACCCGTGCCTTTGATTTTACACTTTTTGCATCAGAGCTTTTCAACCGTATCGATGTGAGTAAGTCTTACTCGGTTGAGCAGGACGAAGGCGGTATCGGCGGCACGGTGATGTTGCATACGCCGAAACCATTCGATTTTGCAGACAACATCAATACTGTTGCTTATAAGCAAAGCTACAACGGGAACAGCAAGGAATCTGACCCCGGTATTCTTGGCTTATTCAGCCGCCGGAATGACACATTTGGTGGACTTGTCTCCGTTGCTTACAGCCAACGGCATACCACTGAATTTGGCACCAATACAACGCGATGGCGGCAGGAGAAAAAAAGCTATAGCGGAGAGACGGACAGTGAATTACAGCAAGCACTGGAGCAGGGGGAATTATGGTTCCCCCGAGGGCACCGTTATTCGCTCTGGAATAATAATCAACGCAGAATTGGTGTGACGACATCCTTGCAATACGCGCCGGATGACAACTGGCAACTGACGTTGAATGGCATGGCCAGCCGGTTACACAATTCCCTCGATGAACATCATATTGCGGTGAAGGACAACGACAACGTGAGTGTTGTGGTATGGGAGCAGAACCGGAGTGACAAGGAAGTTTTATTCGCCAAATACACCGACGCAACATGGCGGATAGAAACCCGCGAAGATGAAAACACATCGACGTTCTATCAGCTCAGTCTGGACAGTGACTGGCAGGTATCACCGGCACTTCGTGTCGATTTTCTTGTGGGTACCAGTGCCAGTGATTACTCGCAACCTAAAGTAAACAAAGTCAATATTCGCAAAACCGGTGTTGATATTGTTACAGATTTTCGCGAAGACCGCTTTTACGGCGAGAGCTATTCTACCAACATGGATACGGCATCGCTAAGCGGTTTAACGGTAAAAGATCTCTATTTTCAGGAAAATGCCATGCGCTCGTCATTTCATAACGCAAAAGCATCGTTGCGTTATTTGTTGGAAAGTGGCGATGCGCTGTCGGCGGGTATTCAGGTTAAATCATTTAAAAATACCGGCGTTGACCGCGCCCGCAGCGTATACCCTGCACAAGGTGATGAGCCGATATCAGCCGCACAGTTGTCGCTGTTTAACCGGCACCCGGACAAAGCGTGGGTTCAGGGAGATTTGGCGGCTATTCAATCGTACTATGGTTTGGCAGATATAAAGCTGACGAGCGACGACATTGTTGAAAGTACTAACTTTGATGTGAAAGAAGATACTTACGCGTTATATGGCATGTACGACAGTACCGGAAGCTGGCTTGGAAAACCGTTCTACACGCAAAGCGGAGTCCGGTATTTTTCAACCCGCTTTTATACCTCAGGCCTGCAAAAAGGTGAGCCTGCTACCGTTTCGAAAACATACGACGATGTACTTTTTAGCATGAATGCCGTTCTGGAATTAAGCGACGACTGGCTTTGGCGCGCCAGTGTGGATGAAAACATCACGCGTCCTTCCATCCATGATGTAGCTATTACTGCCGAAGTCTCTCAGGCATCCAGAAATGAGGGGGATATTGGCAGGATTTTTATTGGCAATCCTTATTTGAAGCCACTGAAGTCAGTGAACGCTGAAACGGGCATTGAGTGGTATTTTGATGAAGGGGGCATACTGGCGATTTCAGGCTTTTTCAAAAAAATAGACAGCTTCGTAGTTGAGGAAGTTGAAGCTATGCCATACCGGGCGCTCGGTTTGCCGGCGAGTTTGTTGCAGGAAGGAGACAGCGAAGATGATATCTTTTATGTCAGTACGCCTCAAAATACCGATTCTACTACGTTTAAGGGGTTCGAATTAGCGTATTCCCGGGATTTGAACTTTCTGCCATCTCCCCTTGATAGTCTCGGCGTTAACGCAAACTTTACCTACGCTGAAGGCAAAACACTGTACAGGGACGTGCAGGGAACTGGCGAAAATCAGCTTAAAACCTTTGCCGGTTTATCAAGGCGTAGCTACAACTTCACCCTGTATTACGATCAGCAACACTGGTCTGCCCGTGTTTCTGCAGCTTACCGCAGCCCCTATATTTTGTCCGTTCAGCCCGGAAACACCGATCAGGATGAATCCGGCTATCACGCGACTACTTACATTGATGCCTCGGCCAGTATTCAGTTGTCCGGCTCATTGAAAATGACCATTGAAGGGTTAAATCTGACTAACGTAAGAGAAGAACTGTATAGTGATTCGAACGATCGAGCCTACAACACCACAACGAGTGGACGGACATTTCTGGTTGGAATTATTGCGGAGCTATAGCTTCTTTAGCTGAGAACTAACGCCCTCCAATCAGGAGAGCGCTGCTATATGCTTATAAAATGCATCTTTTTCCACAATCGCGCCGGGGTAGCTGATGACTGTGGCGGCGACTTTTGCGCCGAAGCTGGCTGAGTCGGTTACATCTTTACCCGACAAGCGTGCTGACAGGTAGCCGCCATTAAACGCATCACCGGCTGCGGTGGTATCGACAACGGTTTCAACACGCTCTACCGGAACAATGCAATGACTGTCCTGTTCGTAGATATGCACGCCAACAGCGCCGTTCTTCACGATGATCTCTTTAACGCCGAGATTTGCAACATGCTGGTGAATGGCATCCACATCAGTATGGCCATATAACGCCAGATGATCATCACCGCCCGGGAAGGCGATATCTGCATGGGAATAGGCTTTGTCTGTCCATAACTGAGCGTGCTCAGGGCCGGGCCACAGACGCGGGCGATAATTAGGGTCAAAGACCACTTTGCCGCCTTTCGCGCGAAAACCATCAATTAAATCGAACAGCTTCAGGCGCTGTACTTCATCCAGAATGGCAAGCGAAATGCCGCTGAAATAAAACACATCCGCATTGCTTAAATCGCCTCGCATGAGGTTCAGCGTTTGTGTTGCCGCTGAGTTTGCCCGCCAGTAGGCGAAAGTACGTTCGCCGTGCTTATCCGTGCGCACCATGTACAGGCCGAGATTACGGTCTTCGCTGCGGTATACCTGGTCGGTGTTTATTTCCTCGTCGCCCATTTTAAACAGCAACTCGTCACTTAAGAAATCCGCGCCGATAGCGGTTAAGTAGCTTACTGAAATATCACGGGCGCAGCGCTTCAGGTACACAGCGGTGTTGTAGGTGTCGCCGGCGTAGCCTTTAGACAATGTGTCGGCACCACGGTTAACCAGCTCAACCATGCACTCGCCGAAAATGACAATGCGGCTCATGGTCGTAACCCTTCAAATGCCTCCAGTGCCTGCTTGCAGGTGTCTGTGATGCCTTGCCAGTTTTCTGCTTTTACCATGTCAGACGGGATCATCCACGACCCGCCTACGGCAAATACATTTTTCAGGCTCAGATAGTCGTTCAGGTTACTGCCGGAAATGCCGCCGGTGGGGCAGAACGAGATATGCTGAAAGATGCCGCCCAGTGCTTTTAACATTGGCGCGCCACCGCTTAAGTGGGCGGGGAAGAATTTGAGTTCAGTAAGGCCGTATTCACTGGCCATCAGAATGTCTGCAGGATTACTGGTGCCTGGAATAAACGGCACGCCTGACGACATTAATCCGTCCAGTAAACGGGGGCTGACAGTGGGCGTCACCAGAAACTGGCTGCCGGCTTCTACCGCTTCCTTTGCGTGCTCAGGGCTGAGCACAGTACCCATGCCTACAACCATATCCGGAAATGCTTCACGGATAGCCGTCACAGAAGCTGCCGCTGCGTCTGTACGGCGCACCACTTCCAGGTTTTTAAGTCCGCTGGCTTCCACTGCCTTTGCAATATTCAGGGCTTGTTCTACCGAATCTGCCTGCAAAATGGGCAAAATCGGGGCGCCTTTCACAATGTGTTTAATGCCTTTCATTATAACTCTCCCAGGCATGCAGCCATTGTTTCAGGTGTAATGTTGCTGAGTTTTTCAACCTGACCGTGCACAGTGTCGCGGAATGCCTGGTGGTCAGACAATTCAGCAAACACGTCACGTTCATTCAGTACTGCATCTGTCAGTGCTTTCGTATCGCCGCTGTGTTTTTCAGCCAGCGACAATAAACGCTCAGCCATCGGGTCGGTAATGGTTTCACCCGCCGCCTGACGCTTAGCGATAAACAGAATCCACGCAGCAACAGGCACGCTCAGCAAGTTAAAGCTGGCTTTGGCTTTAATGCGGTCACGTACGGTATTCAGAATGCGGAAAGGCAGCTTTTGTGAGCCGTCCCAGGCAATCTGCGCCAGTAAATGACGGATATGTTTGTTGTGATAGCGATTCAGAATGTCACCGGCGTAGGCTGATAAATCCATTTTGTCACCGGCATCAATAGTCGGCAGAATTTCTTCTTTCAGCAGGCGGCGGATGAAAGCTTCCATATCGGGCTTGCTGATGGCTTCAAATACCGTGTCGATACCACATAATGTGCCTGTGTAGGCCAGCGTGGAGTGTGTGCCGTTAAGCACACGCAGTTTGGCTTTTTCAAACAGGTGCACATCGTCGGTGAAGGTCACGCCTACTTTGTCCCAGGCAGGGCGGGGACCGCTGAATTTATCTTCCACGACCCACTGGGTGAAGGCTTCCCGCTGAATCGGCCATTCGTCGGTGACACCCAGTGCTGCAGCCGTCTGGCTCACCAGTGCATCGTCGGTAGCCGGCGTAATGCTGTCTACCATGGTGTTAGGGAAACAAATATTCTTGCTGATCCACGCAGCCAGTTCGCTGTCGAGTAACTGCGCGAATGCCACTACGGCTGCGCCCAGCTTACTGCCGTTATCAGACAGGTTGTCGCAACTGACGATGGTGATTTCGCTGGTGCCGTTTTCTTTGCGCACTTTAAGGGCAGCAACCAGTAATCCGATAGCCGATACCGGCTCTTCCGGAAAATCTTTATCGTGCAGGATATCCGGATGGGCGGCATCAAGTTTGCCCTGGTTGTCCAGGCAATAGCCTTTCTCAGTGATGGTCAGCGTAACGATATGTGTTGCCGGTGCAGTCAGCGAGGCCATGATGGCATCACGGTCTTCACCTAACACGTACACGTTATTCATTGCGCCGATGATCTGAGTGTACGGCTGGTTATCCAGTACAACCAGTGAATACAGATTATCCTGGCCGGACAGCTTTTCTTTCAGGCTTTTACTGCGCATAGACACGCCGTCAATACGCCAGTTGCCGCCGTGGGCCATGGCCAGATCGGTATATACCGCCTGGTGGGCGCGGTGAAATGCGCCCGGGCCAATATGCACAATGCCGCTGGTGGTGGCATTCACATCGTATTGAGGCTGTTTGACCTCTGACGGCAAGTCCGCCAGCGTAGAGAAATTCAGACGTGCCATGCGGTTACCCCAGTTTGTAAGCGTTTTTCGCCAGATTGTAAGACAGCTGCTGCGCCAGTTCGGCGGCTTCCCAGTCGGCAACGCGGTGTTCAACGACCAGTTGCGCCAGGAAACGGCAGTCGATACGGCGGGCCACATCGTGACGGGCCGGAATAGACAGGAACGCACGGGTATCATCGTTAAAGCCAACAGTGTTATAGAAACCGGCGGTTTCAGTCACGTTATGGCGGAAACGCAGCATGCCTTCCGGACTGTCGTGGAACCACCACGCCGGACCCAGCTTCAGGCACGGATAGTGACCGGCCAGCGGTGCGAGTTCACGGGCATACACGGTTTCATCCAGGGTAAACAGGATGATATTCAGATTCGCTTCGTTACCGTACTTGTTCAGCAACGGCTTCAGTGCGTTAACGTAGTCAGTCTGCATAGGAATATCGTGGCCTTTATCGCGGCCGAATTTCTTAAACAGGCTTTCGTTATGGTTACGGAATGAACCCGGGTGGATTTGCATGACCATACCATCTTCCACACTCATGCCGGCCAGTTCGGTAAGCATCTGTGCACGGAACAGTTCCTGCTCTGCGGCTGAGGAATCCCCTGACAGCACTTTCGCAAGCAGGCTTTCGCATTCAGCGGCAGATAAATCTGCGGTGGCGGCAGTCGGGTGGCCGTGGTCTGTCGCGGTAGCGCCGTGTTCACGGAATACCTGACGACGCTGACGCAATGCCGCCAGATAACCCTGCCAGCTGGTAGTGTCTTCACCGGTGATATCACCCAGTTTAGCGATGTTATCTACGAAATCTTCGCGGGAAGCATCTACCACGTCGTCAGGACGGAAGGTGGTGATAACGCGTTTGTCCCAGCCGGTGCCTTTAATCGCGCCGTGATGAGTCAGCGGATCCAGTGCGCCTTCAGTGGTGGCAATTAACTCAATGTTAAAGCGGTCCATCAGTGCACGGGGTTTGTATTCAGGCTTCGCCAGCTCTTTGGTGATGAACTCGTAGTAGTCCATGGCGTTGTCTGAACACAGCATGTCGGTAAGGCCGAACACGTTTTTAAATACGGTGTCGAGCCACATGCGCGACGGTGTACCCGGAAACAGGTAGTAGTGGTCTGCGAACAGCTGCCAGATCTTACGCGGATCTGCTTCAGACTCACCGCCATCCCAGCGGCGGATGCCTAACTGCTCAAGGGTGATACCCTGAGAATACAACATACGAAACACGTAGTGATCAGGCAGAATAAACAGTTCGGTAGCATTACCGAAGTTTTCGTCGTAGGCAAACCAGCGCGGATCAGTATGTCCATGAGGGCTGATAATAGGCAGGTCCCTGACAGACTGATACAACTCACGGGCGATGCCGCGGGTCTTTTCATCAACCGGAAAAAGCCTGTCTTCATGAAGTAAAATCGGTTTCATAACATTCTCTTTTTTAAAGGGTTACGCCTCGTTTCCAAATAGCAATTTCATGACTGCCATTCTTCTCATTACAGGTAAGTTGTCCTGACGCTGTAGTGAGACAAAGTTGGTACAACTGTGCTGCGCAGTCGTCAATACTGACGCCTTGCAGCACTTGTCCCGCATTGAAGTCAATCCAGTGTGGTTTTTGTTCTGCTATTCTGGAATTTGACGATATTTTTATTGTGGGTACAGGGAACCCGAGCGGTGTACCGCGCCCGGTGGTGAATAAAACGATATGAGCGCCACTGGCGGCCAGGGCCGTTGAGCTGACAGCGTCGTTACCCGGCGCCTGCAGCAGTGACAAACCTTTCTGGTGAACAGGTTCACCGTATTTCAGTACGCCGCCGACAGCCGCCTGGCCGCCTTTCTGCACCGCACCGAGGGATTTTTCTTCCAGTGTCGTTAAACCGCCGGCTTTGTTACCCGGGGACGGGTTTTCGTATACAGGCTGGTTATGGTCGAGGAAGTATTGTTTGAATTCGTTGACCAGTGAAACAATGTCGTTGAACACGGGCTCAGACACGGCGCGGTCCATCAGCAACTGTTCTGCACCGAACATCTCAGGGGTTTCTGTTTGCAGTACAGTACCGCCGATGCCGGTTAAAATGTCGGTCATGCGGCCAACCAGCGGATTAGCGGTAATACCGCTGAACGCATCGCTGCCGCCGCATTTTACGCCCAGAACCAGTTCCGAGGCGGGGATCAGTTCCCGTTTATCGGCACCCACCGGTTTCAGCATTTCGTAAACCAGGCGGATCCCTTCTTCAATTTCGTCGCCTACCTGCTGTGAGTTGTAATAACGCAGGCGGTCTTCAGGTTTATCTACCAGCTCCAGCATGGCTGAAAGCTGGTTGTTCTCGCAGCCAAGACCAACGATTAAAACAGCACCGGCATTAGGGTGGGAAGCCAGTGCTGCCAGAATTGCGCGGGTATCTGTTAAATCGTCGCCCAGCTGCGAGCAACCAAAGGGGTGGGTGAAAGCGCGGAATCCATCACACTCGTTGGCAAAACGGCGCTCACACTCTGAAGCAATGCGCTCTGCAGTGCGGTTTACGCAGCCAACGGTATTGATAATCCATATTTCGTTGCGGATCCCTACCTTGCCATTTTCTCTGCGATAGCCCATAAACGTGCCATCTGTGGCACTGCTCCCGGTGGCACTTTTCTTCAGGTCTTTCCACGTGTATGCTTCCTGACCGCTGAGATTGGTTTTCAGGTTGTGGCTGTGAATATGGGCTCCGGCGGCAACATCTTCTGTTAAATGACCAATGGGAAAGCCATATTTAACAATGTTTTCACCGGCCTTCATGGCCTTCAGGGCAACCTTATGTCCCGCGGGGATAGCATCAGCCAGGGTAAGCTCAAGATCATCGTTTTGGATACCCGCCTCTAAGTCCATTGTTGCTACGGCAACATTGTCCTGCGGATGAACCTGAATCAATTGGGTTTGGTCTTGCATACTTACACTCCTGCTGGCGAAAGGCACCGTTAATTCTGTTAAGACAATGGGAACAGTTTCTTAACATGAATGCCACCGGTGGCATTGTAGGTCAGAATAAACAGCGGATCAATCTTCATCAGCGAAATTCTTTTACTTTTCTGCTTTGCGGGTGGACTCACGAATGATCAGGTGAGGTTTCACCAGATAACTTTCCATGTCGTCCGTCGGTTTGTTTTCGATCATCGCAATAATTTTCTTCGCAGCCAGTGATGCCATTGCTGTTACCGGGCGCTTCACTGTGGTCAGCGAAGGGATCACTCTGGCAGCCAGCAAGTTATCATCGAATCCGGCAATAGACAGTTCTTCCGGCACGCGAATACCCATTTCATGAGCGACTTTCAGTACGCCGGCGGCCATTTCGTCGTTATTGGCAAAAATGACTGCGGGGCGGGATGACTGAATAAGCAGGCTGCGGGCACATTCGATACCGCTTTCGTAACTGTTTTTACCTTCGATAACGCGGTTATCGGGCAAATCGATGCCCAGCTCGCGCAGGGTATCGCGGAAACCTTCAAGTCGCTCAATGGAAGAGTAGTAAGCCTGCGGACCACTGATGATGGCAATGTCGCGGTGTCCCAGAGACACCAGATAACGGGCGAGATCGCTGATGGCAGCACGGTCGTCAGACACCACAATGTTCGCGTGGTCGTCTAAATCCACTGACGCCATACGTACATAATTGATAGCCTGGTCGCGCAGGGCGGCAGCCAGCTCTTTGGCTTCAGATACCGGCGGCAGGATCACCACGCCGTCGATATTCGAGCGTTTGACGAACTTAATACAGTTGTCGATGAAATCCGGTGAGTTGTAGTGGCAGGGATGAACAACCAGTTCGTAGCCTTTTTCTGAACAGACGTTCAAAACGCCCCGTTGCACCTGGTCGATATACAGGGCATCCGGGTTATCGTAAATCATCCCGAGCAGAAATGAGCGGGAGGCAGCGAGGCCACGGGCCTGCTTATCCGGAGAAAAGCCTAACTCATCAATGACTTTCTGGATTTTTTCCCGGGTGGCCGCACCCACATTGGTGGCGCCGTTGATCACGCGGGAAACCGTACGTTTAGACACCCCTGAAAGGCGGGCTACATCATTGATAGTCGGACGTTTATCCATGTTTTTCACTTATTATTATTAGCGTTAACGCTGCTCGTTTTATTTAATCATTGTTGCTCTTTGCACCTCTGACACCTGCTGTTCCCCCTGTAGGGTATCCTGCGGAACGGTCAGGTCGGGTAAGTTTAGCCTTTTACACTGCGGATTCACAATCTTAATACGTACAAGCCCTACCAGTGGCAGGGCTTGTTAAAGCGCATATCAGAACCCCAGTGCTGCGGGCAGTGCTTCTGAGAACCACGCCACATAGGTGACTAACATCAGCACCACAAACATCGCGGCATAAAGTGGCAACAATGGCCGGATTATATTTTCCAGTTTGGTTTTTGCGATGGCACAGGTGATAAACAGTACTGCACCTACCGGCGGTGAACACAAACCAATAGATAAGTTAAGCACAATCATAATGCCAAACTGCAACGGGGACATACCCAGCTGCATGGCAACCGGCAGAAAGATTGGCGTAAAAATAAGAACGGCCGGTGTCATATCCAAAAATGCACCCACCACAATCAACAACAGGTTGATAAGCAATAAGATGACAATAGGATTGTCACTGAGTTCCAGTAATGCGGCGCTGAGCGTTTGCGGAATATTCTCAAACGACAGTAACCATGACATCGCCGTAGACGCTGCAATCAGCAACATAACAATAGCGGTGGTCTCTGCAGACTTAAGCAGAATGCCGGGCAGTTCTCTGGTTTTTACCTCGCCGTAAACACCCACAGACAGAATGAGTGAATACACCACAGCAATGGCGCCGGCTTCTGTTGCGGTAAATACGCCGCCGACAATGCCGCCGATCACCAGCACGATAAGAAACAGACTGGGAATAGCAGCCAGGAGTTTTTCGGCAACCACTTTCATGGGTAAGCGGTCTGACAGCGGATAGCCCTTAATTTTTGCCCAGATGTAGCACACTACCATGAGCGCCAGGCCCACCATGATACCCGGAATGTAGCCAGCCATGAACAGTGCAGCGATAGATACGCCACCACTGGCAATCGCATAAACAATCAGGATATTACTTGGCGGGATAAGCATGCCGGTCGTTGCAGCCGCTGCGGTAACCGCCGCTGAAAAATTAGGGTCATAGCCTTTTTTCTTCATTTCCGGCAGCATGAAGCTACCGATAGCTGAACAGGCAGCAACTGCTGAGCCTGAGATGGCACCAAACAGCATGCAGGACACCACGTTCACCAGGGCGAGTCCACCCGGCAGCGCACCTATAAGGGCCATGGCGCATTCAATCAGGCGTTTGGCAATACCACCGCGCCCCATGATCAGGCCCGACAACACAAAGAACGGAATGGCGAGCAGCGCGAAACTGTCCAGTCCGCCTGCCATACGCTGAGCGATGGTGGTAACGGCAGGTTCGAACTCGATGCTCATGAGCATGGCAACCAGTGTCGCGAGACCAATACTCATAGAAACCGGTACATTAATCAGTAAAAAGAAAAAGAAGCCAACGATGAGGATTATTGCAGTCATTTCCATTACAGCGGCTCCTGTGACTCGTCTATCCAGAGGTTATAAATATTGATGAAGCTGTAGAACACCATGATGACACCTGAAATCGGCAGAACGGTGTAAATCCAGCCCATTTTTACGCCAAGAGCTGCGGAAATCTGATTGAGATCCAGAGTCAGGCTGACCAGTGCGTTACCGCCGACAATAAGTACCAGCACACAAAAAGTAACAACCAGCAGTTCAACGAAGGTCATAATGAGTCTGCGCACAGTTTCTGACTGACGGTTTACTATGAGATTAAAGCCCAGATGGACTTTCTGACGGTATGCGTAAGCAGAACCTAAAATACCAATCCAGATAAGCAGGAAGCGGGATAGCTCTTCAGTTACCGAAGCGGGATCTTTCAGCAGGTAGCGGGAAATCACCTGCCACACCACCACCAGAAGGATAGCGGCCATGGCAGCAATCAGCGACGCTGCAAGACTCTTATCAATTAACTTTACTAACTGTCGCATGATCACATCGCCTTAATTTTATCTAGCAGGTTGCCCACTTCCGAGCCGGCAAAGCTGTCGTGGAAAGGTTTCACTGCATCCACAAAGGGTTGCTTGTCGGGATAAATCACTTCCACGCCGTCGGCTTTCACTTTCTCAAGAGATTCCTGCGTAGACGCCTGCCATAATTCGCGTTGATAAACCACGGAGTCGGCCATGGCCTGACTCAGCCAGCCCTGTTGTTGCGGAGTAAGATTGCGCCAGGTACGCAGGGACATCAGCATGACATCCGGCACAGAGGTATGCTCATCCAGCGAGTAGTAACGGGCGATTTCATAGTGACGGGACAGGTAATAGCTGGGCGGATTGTTTTCAGCACCGTCAACAACACCCTGCTGTAAAGCCGTGTACAGTTCGCCCCAGGAGACCGGAGTGGCTGCACCGCCCAGCGCCCGCACGGTTTTCACCGCTGTGGGGCTGTTCAGTACGCGGATTTTCAGGCCTTTTAAATCTTCAGGGGTATGAATAGCCCGGCCTGTGGTGTAAAAGCTGCGGCTGCCGGCATCGTAGTAACCCAGACCTTTCAGCTTGAACGCTTCCACACCGGTAAGCAGATCTTTTCCCACATCGCTGTTAAGTACGTTCCAGTAATGTTCGTTGTCACGGAATACGTAGGGAATACTGAAAATCTGCATTTCCGGCGCGAAGCCTTCCAGCGGACTGGCAGACACTTTGGTCATATCCAGCGAACCGATTTGCAGCAGTTCAATCATTTCCCGTTCGGTGCCTAACTGGCTGCCGGGATAAATAGCAACCTGCATGGTGCCGCCGGAATATTCATCCAGACGTTCACCTAAAAATACCATGGCTTTGTGCACAGAATGCTGGGGATCAAGGGTATGACCCAGACGCAGTACCACCACGTCACTGTCCTGCTTACTGCCACAGCCGGCAATCAGGCTTGTGATGAATACAAGCAGCAGTACCGGCACAACTTTAAGGCGCAACATACTTACCTCAATACTTATCTGAGCTGGTCTGGCGGGAACTTGTCCATATCGTCATAGTCGAGGTTTTCCCCGGCCATGCCCCAGATGAACGCATAGTTCGCAGTACCCACACCGCAGTGAATTGACCAGGGCGGTGACAGCACAGCCTGCTCATTGGAAACAAAGATATGACGGGTTTCCTGTGGCTCGCCCATAAAGTGACAGACTGCCTGTCCGTCAGCTAAGTCGAAGTAGAAGTACACTTCGTTACGACGGTCGTGCTGGTGGGCCGGCATGGTATTCCACACACTGCCCGGTGCCAGACGGGTTAACCCCATTTGTAACTGACAGGTATCAACCACGGTGTTGATAAGCAACTGATTGATATCACGCTCGTTACTGGTTTCCTGACTACCAAGATGCAGCACATTGGCATCGCCTTTACCCACTTTTTTGCATGGGTAAACATGGTGCGCCGGTGCCGAATTCAGGTAGAACTTCGCCGGATTAGCCGCATCGTCTGAAGCAAACACAACGGATTCGTTATCTTTACCGATATACAGAGCTTCTTCTTTTTCCAGCGTGTAGACAGTGTCGCCTACAGTGACTGTGCCGGTGCCGCCGATATTGATTACACCCACTTCACGACGGGCGGTGAAGTAACTCATTTTCAGCTGGTCATCCAGCGTTTCCAGTTTCAGAGGCGCAGAAGTTGGCACTGCGCTGCCCACCATGAAACGCTCATAGTGGCTGTAGACCCAGTAAATTTTGCCGTGCTGCATGAGTTTGTCAGCCAGAAAGGCTTCACGCAGTTCATTGGTGTCGTAAGACTTTACTTCCCGTTGTCCTACGGCGTAACGGATTTCGTGTTCAGTAGTCATGGTGCCTGTCTCTTGTAGGGTTTGTGAGGATCAGCGGGCAAGGAAGCCGCCGTCGACGGCTAACACATGGCCGTTCACGTAATTGCTTGCATCACTGGCCAGAAACACCAGTGCGCCTTTTAAGTCTTCCGTCTCGCCCCAGCGTCCGGCCGGGATCCTTGAAATAATTTCTTTGCTGCGGCCTGCATCGTCCTGCAGAGCCTGCGTGTTGTCGGTACGGATGTAGCCGGGTGCGATAGCGTTCACCTGAACGTTGTGCTTGCCCCATTCATTAGCCAGTGCTTTGGTTAATCCGGCAATGGCGTGCTTGCTGGCAGTGTAGGCAGGTACTGTGATGCCGCCGCTGTAACTGAGCATAGATGCGGTATTAATGATTTTGCCGTAACCCTGCTCAATCATGTTGCGGCCAATTTGCTGGCTGAGCAGAAAGGCTGAGTCTGTATTCACACGTAACACGTTCTGCCATTCCTCCAGCGGGAAATCTACGGCCGGGCTGCGGAAAATCGTGCCGCCGTTATTCACCAGAATATCGATACCACCCCAAACAGCCTGTGCGTCATCAGCCAGCTTCTGAACCGCTGCCATGTCTGACAGATCGGCATGCAGGGCGGTAACTTCCACGTTGCTGACGGCGCGAATTTTGGCGAGGGTTTCTTCACATCCGCCTTCACGGGAACTGGCGCAAATAACACTGGCGCCTGATTCGGCCAGGGCGACGGCCATAGCTTGTCCGATACCGCGGCTGGCACCGGTGACCAGCGCACGTTTTCCCGTCAAACTGAAGTTAGGCATGACATTTCCTTTTAGCGTAAAAACGATGAATTTTGCGGGTGTTGTAAATAAACCGGAAACGCATTTTCCGGATAAGCGATGAAACACCACACACAGTTTACAATGTTAACAATATTTAAAATAATTGCCACCGGTGGCAAATGTCAATATATTAGTGCAAAGTATTTCCCCGAATAACGACTTCTAAACGACGAAATCACGGAGCGCAATATGAAGAAATCAACCCTGCCAATGAGTATCATTTTGGCGTTATCCGCTGCCGCATGCAGCCCTGATAAAACCCCGTCTTCTAATCAGGAAAGTCAGGAAAAACAATCATCTGCAGAATCTGTTGTCAGTAAGGTCAGCGTGAGTAATCCGGCCGGCGGCGCAGCGCTTCCGCAACTTCTGCGTTTTCCGGCAAGCGCATTTGATGACGAGAATGCAGTGACAAAAAAAGTGACAAACTTTCCTTCTGAGTGGACAAAAGATCAGCAGGGAAATGATGTTCTTAACGTTTTAGTCACATTGGATGCCGGTGAAAAAGCCACAATTGCTCTGTCAGATTCAGCCCCGGATGCACCGGATGTTGCTTACACTGAATTGTCAGTTCGTCAGGGCGGTGAATGGGATGGTAAAGAGTACAAAGCTGAAGGTTTCAGCTTTGAGAATGTGGATTCTTTTACTGCGCCTCCGCAACTGACTGATCATTCGTACTATTTACGTTATGAGGGGCCAGGCTGGGAAAATGATCTGGTGGGGTACCGCTTATATCTGGACTGGCGTAACGGTACGGATATCTTTGTAAAAACTGGTAATGAGCCTGTGCTGCATCAGGTAGGGCAGGATGGTTACGACAGTTATCATGATCTGTCTGACTGGGGCGGCGATGTACTGAAAGTGGGTAAGGCGCTGGGTCTTGGTTCTTTTGGCCGTATGGAAGGCGACACGGTAATGCATATGCAGAACGTGGACGAGATGTCCTGGGCACTGGGACATGACGACAAGCTGTCTGCCGGGTTCACTGTGAATTACGACGGCTGGGATGTGAATGGTAAGAAGCTCGATGCCAGTGCAGATTACGAAATTCACGCCGGTGACCCGTCAACCACGGTAACTGTGTCGTTAAGCGGGACAGCAGATGACCTGGTAACGGGCATTGTCAAGCATGACAACACGCAATACATCGAACTGGAAATGAACGGCTGGGGCGTAATTGCCACATACGGTAAGCAAAGCTTGCTGGGCGAAGATGATGAGTTGGGTATGGCACTGTTCTACAAAGTGGACGATATCTCCCGCAAATTTGAAGCGGAATATGACTATTTGATTCAGTTCAAGCCGGCAACAACCATGGAATATCAGTTCATGGCAGTATGGCCTTCTCACCCTGACAGCCCTGACGACGAAAGCGGCTTCACAGAACTGCTGAAAACCAAACTCAAAGCACTGGCAAGCCCTGTAACAGCGGGGTAGGCTGCTTACCGTCCGAATGCATTCAGCCAGTCTGTCCATACCGGGTCGAGTCCGCGGGCGGTGAGGCTGTTTGCGACTGCGCTGGCTGAGCGGGTGTCTTCGGTTGAGAATTGTTCCAGTGCTGTTGTGGGAGCGCTGTATCCGCCGGGTTGAGTTTGCGATGCGGCAGACAATTGATTAATGGCCAATGGTACGACGTTGTCGCGAAATGCCGGGGATTCCCTTGTGGAAAGGCTTAATTCCACTTCCGGAAAACACAGACGGTAAGCGCAAATCAGTTGTATGAGTTGCTTATCTGATACCTGACTTTTCTGCGTTGCCTGGTCACCGGCGCAGGGCTTGATGCGGGGGAATGCAACGGAGTAGCGGCTTTTCCAGTAGCGCTGTTGTAACAGGCTGAGATGTAATGCGGTAAATGCGCTGTCCGTCCGCCATTCGGATAACCCGAGTAATGCGCCGAGACCGATTTTGTTCATACCAGCTTCGCCAAGCCTGTCCGGTGTTGCTAACCGCCAGTCGAAATCCTGCTTTTTGCCCCGCAGGTGATACTCTGCATAGTGAGCGCGATGATAAGTTTCCTGATAAACCAGCACACTGTCAGTTCCGGCTGCAGCAAGGGCACGGTACTCATCCGTGGAAAGCGGTTGCACCTCCATGGCAAGATGACTGAAGTGAGCCTTCACTAACTCAACTGCCTGCAGAAAGTAATCCATGCCTGCTTTCGTTTCGTGCTCGCCGGTAACCAGCAAAACAGAATCAAAGCCCATTTTCTTGATGGCATAAACTTCCTCTGATATTTCAGCCATGGTCAGTTTCGTGCGCTTAATTTTATTGCTCATGGTAAAGCCGCAATAGGTGCATTCGTTGGCGCAAAGGTTTGACAGATACAAGGGCACGAACAAAGACACGGTATGCCCGAAACGCTGGCGGGTGAGGGTCTGTGCTTTAACAGCCATATCCGGTAGAAATGCTTCTGCAGCAGGGGATATCAGCGCAAGAAAATCCTGCCAGTGCCGGGCGGGGCGTTGCAGTGCTGACATCACATCTGCCGCGCTTTTGCTGTAAAGCGCCAGCCTGACATCGTCCCAGTCTGTGCGGGACAGCTCTTCTGCCACCGTCATGATAAGCCAGCCAGAAACTGTGTGAACGGGCTGGTGGCGGAGGCCCCGGAGTTAACCGGTGCGGTACCGGCCAGCCAGGCCTCGCGGCCGGCTTCCACGGCTTTTGCAAACGCAGTGGCCATGGCAACAGGTTGTGCAGCGGCGGCAATGGCGGTATTTACCAGTACTGCATCAGCGCCCATTTCCATGGCTTCGCAGGCATGAGAGGGAGCGCCAATTCCTGCATCAACCACCACCGGCACGCCGGCCTGTTCAATGATAATGTGCAGGAATTCGCGGGTTTGCAGGCCTTTATTGGAACCGATAGGTGCGCCAAGTGGCATCACTGCTGCGCATCCGGCTTCTTCTAAGCGCTTGCACAAAACAGGATCCGCATGACAATAAGGCAGCACGTTAAAGCCTTCTTTACACAACACTTCAGCGGCTTTGAGTGTTTCCACCGGGTCGGGGAGCAAAAAACGCTGATCGGGATGAATTTCCAGTTTCAGCCAGCTGGTACCTAACAGCTCTCTGGCCAGACGGGCCGCATAAACCGCTTCTTCCGCTGTCGCCGCACCGGAAGTGTTCGGCAGTAATGTAACCGGCAGCGAACGCAGAACGCTGAGGGTAGGGTCGGGCACGTCGCCTTTTGAAAGCCGTTTAAGTGCCAGCGTAACAAGCCGGGTCTGGCTGGCGACCAGGGCATCTTTCATGATGTCAGGGTGACTGAATTTCCCCGTACCGGTGAATAATCTGGATGTAAAAGTGGTGCCGGCAATCGTCAGCATTATTAACCTCCCGCTACCAGAGTAAAGAGTTCTACGGCATCATCAGGTTGCAACTCGTGATGTTGCCACTGGCTGGCCGGTATGATTGTCTGGTTTACCGCTACAGCCACTGACGGAGTTTGCTGCAGATAATCACTGATCGCATGGGTGAGCAGGCTGCCTTCAGGCAGAGTGAGCTTGTCACCGTTACACAATATGTTCATGGTGTTCTCCGGTATTGTTTGAGCATGCAGGACACGCCGGATTTTTGTTTACCCTGAAGTGGCGCAGGGTGAGAGCGCGGCCGTCATAAACGTGAAGTTGTCCGAAATCCACAGGCTGAATGCCGCACAGATAACTGAGTGCAAGGCTGGCCTGAAACTGACCGGCAATGGCTACCACAGGACTGAATATTCCCTGCTCAAGGCACGTTTGTGAGTGCTCACCAATCTGTTCCATGCATTCATAACAGGCCGAGCCGGATGCAGGATTCAGCGCCAGCGCCGTGGCGGAAAAGCCTGCAGCACTGGCGGAAATGAGCGGCAGTTTATGTTTAAGGGCCAGACCATTTACAAACTTTCTGCTGGTTACACTGTCGGTGCAATCCAATAGCAATGAGCAGTACGGCAGGTGGGTGGCAAGTCTGATGAGGTCTGAAGGGTCATCGATGCATCGTGTCTGACACCCGCCATGCATGGCTGTCAGTCGCGACCGTGCAGCATAGACCTTCTTTTGTCCCGCACCGGCTTCGGTAAACAGCCACTGGCGGGGTAAATTACTGAGTTCTACGATGTCATGGTCGACCAGCACAATTTCGCCCACACCGGCGGACACCAGCGCCATGGCTACCTGACAGCCCAGTCCACCGCAGCCGAACAGCATGACTTTTGATTGCATGAGTTGCAGTTGGGCTTCCTCATCAAAATTATCCAGCAGTAAATGACGGCTGTAGCGGGAATACAGTTCAGTGGTCAGCACGGCGGCACCTCCCGCGTAATGTGCTGACGGCGTCTTCCGGGTTATCGCTTTCTGTAATAGCCGTTACCACGGCAATGGCATCTGTGCCTGTGGCAGCCACGGTGTCGATATTGCCTAACTTAATACCGCCGATGGCCACAGTAGGAATGCCGTGATATTTGCAAAGTGATACGTAGTCAGCCAGCCGCGCCGGACCCTGCGGCGCAGAGGGCATATCTTTCGTTCTGGTAGGAAAAATATGACCCAGTGCTATGTAAGATGGCCGGATTTGAATGGCGCGGCACAGTTCTGCATATCCGTGAGTGGAAATACCCAGCCGCAACCCGGCACGGGCAATGGCACTCAGATCGGCAGAAGCGAGATCTTCCTGTCCAAGATGCACACCATACGCCCCGTGTTCGATAGCCAGTTGCCAGTGGTCGTTGATGAAAAGCTGGATGTTGTATCCGGCAGCCATGGTTACTGCCTCACGGATAGTTTCACTAAGCCCTTCACTGGCAGATTTTATCCGCAACTGGATAATCTTAAGATTTAAAGGGAGAAGGCGTTGCAGCCATTCAAGGCTGTCCACCACGGGGTAAAGCCCGGGCGCAGAGTCCGGCAACTCCGGTAAAGAATAGATATTCTTTACCGGTATCAAGCCTTCAAAAACTGCCGGAAAGTGAGGATGCAGTGAACCGGGAAGCGACGGTGTCTGTTGTTCAGCGGGCACTGCACGTTCAGAAGGCTGGCGATGAAGGACAGCCGTTTCAGGTAAAACAAGCTCTGCCTGTTGCCATGCTGCGGAAACCACTGCTCCCGCCAGCGAAACAGCATCTTCTGCTATGTACTGCTCAGCCATTGCTCCGGCGATGGCCGATGCCAGCAGGCAACCGGAACCCCGTAAGTTAAAAGGCTGCCGGGCTTTGTGTACAAAACGCCGGACGTTTTCTTTGCTGTACAGCACATCACAAATTTCCGCCGCGTTCCCGGAGCCGGGCCGGAGCGATGAGTCTGGTCTGTGACCGCCTTTTACCAGTACCTGCTCGCAGCCGGAAGCGATAAGCTGATGGGCGGCAGCCAGCTCATCTTTGGCTTGCCGTAACGTAAAGCCTGTCAGCCAGGCCAGCTCATCATAGTTCGGCGTGATAAGCGTGATGTAGGGCAATAGCCCGGCGATAGCATCAAACGACAAGTCACCGAGCTTACTCTTTGATGATGCCTGTAATACAGGGTCCCAAATTACCGGAATTTGCGGATATTCAGACAGTTTCTTAATAAGCACACGGATCTGTTCATCATTCGCCAGCGCACCCACTTTTATCACCGCAGGGATCTGCGGCTGAAAAGCGACTTGCAGTTGTGCCGAAAACGACGCCGGCGATACCGGAGAAACGTGCAGCACGCTGTCATGAGTTTGCGCGCTGACCAGCGAGACCACACTAAACTGGTGGACAGTAAAACATTGCAGCGCACGCTGGTCCTGCTGTAAACCGGCGGCGCCGGAACTGTCGGTGCCGCCAATGGTTAAAACACGGGGTAACATTATTCGCCCTCAGCAACGGCAGCATCAACGTAGAGAGCGCGGCCGGAGGCAGAAAACTTCTTCGCCATATCGGCCATGCCCTGTTGCTTCGCTTCTTCCGCCTGTGCATGGTCACGGACTTCCTGAGAAATTTTCATGGAGCAGAATTTCGGACCGCACATGGAGCAGAAGTGCGCCACCTTGCTTGAAGCCTGCGGCAGAGTTTCGTCGTGATAGGCGCGGGCGGTGAACGGATCCAGTGCCAGATTAAACTGGTCTTCCCAGCGAAACTCAAAGCGGGCTTTCGACATGGCATTGTCGCGTATTTGCGCGCCCGGGTGACCTTTTGCCAGGTCTGCTGCGTGGGCGGCAATTTTGTAGGTAATTAGACCCTGCTTCACATCTTCTTTATCCGGCAGGCCAAGATGCTCTTTAGGCGTGACGTAGCAAAGCATGGCACAGCCATACCAGCCAATCAGTGCTGCGCCGATCCCGGACGTGAAATGGTCATACCCCGGGGCGATATCCGTTGTCAGCGGACCGAGGGTGTAAAACGGTGCGCCATGACAATGAGATAACTGCTCATCCATGTTCTCTTTGATCAGGTGCATAGGCACGTGGCCAGGACCTTCTATCATCACCTGAACGTCATATTCCCACGCGATAGCAGTGAGTTCGCCTAAGGTACGCAGTTCGGAAAATTGTGCTTCATCGTTGGCGTCAGCAACGGAACCGGGGCGCAGACCGTCACCCAGTGACAGACTGACATCGTATTGAGCGCAGATTTCACAGATTTCGCGGAAATGTTCATACAGAAAACTTTCCTGATGATGATATAAACACCATTTCGCCATAATGGCACCACCACGGGACACGATGCCCGTAACACGCTTAGCGGTTAACGGTACAAAAGGTAAGCGTACGCCGGCATGGATAGTAAAGTAATCCACCCCTTGCTCTGCTTGTTCAATCAGGGTGTCCCGAAAAACCGGCCAGTCGAGATCTTCAGCAACCCCGTTGACCTTTTCCAGCGCCTGATAAATGGGCACTGTGCCAATGGGCACCGGACTGTTACGCAGTAACCATTCACGGGTTTCGTGAATATTGCGGCCGGTAGATAAGTCCATGATGGTGTCTGCGCCCCAGCGCGTGGCCCAGACCAGCTTTTCCACTTCCTCTTCGATTGACGATGTCACCGCAGAATTACCGATATTCGCATTCACTTTGACCAGGAAGTTTCGTCCGATAATCATCGGCTCGGCTTCAGGGTGATTAATATTGGCCGGAATAATTGCACGGCCTTCTGCGACTTCGCGGCGCACAAACTCGCCGGTGATTGCCTGCGGTATGTTTGCACCGAAGGCTTCCCCTTTGTGCTGCCGGTTCAACAGTTCATTTTTAATCGCAGCGCGACCCATGTTTTCGCGGATGGCGATGTATTCCATCTCCGGCGTCACGATGCCAAGGCGGGCATAGTGCAATTGCGTTACTACCTTGCCGGAAGCGGCTTTACGGATGATATTTTTCGCCTGAAAACGGATAGATTCTGAGGTGATGTCTGCATCCCGCGCCTGCGTATAGGATGATTCAGATGCAGCAATGGCTTGCGTATCGCTTCGAGCGTTAATCCACTCAGCGCGGCAATGCGGAATACCTCTGGTCACGTCAACTTCACAGGCCGGGTCGCCAAATACGCCGGAGGCATCGTATACGGGAATATCCGGATTGATTTCTTCTTCCTGTTCGCTGATGCGGGTAGGAGACTGGGCAATCATCCGCATGGGCACGCGAATGGACGGGTCAGACCCTTCCTCGTACTGGCGGAAAGAATTAGGAAAAGCTTCACCTTTCAGTGATTGTATAAAAGTTTGCGCCTGCTGGCGTTTCTCGCGTCGTGTTGACATAGCATTTGTTCCTTTTCGGGTGATAAATGCTTGTCAGGAGTGAGTATACAAGGGGCAACACCGGCAAGCAGACGGTCGTCTGTTGTGATGGTGGAACGGTGTTGCTGCTTGTTCCCTTCGCAGGTATTAGCCTGATCAGGTTCTACGGATCCCGCAATGCGGTCTCAGCTTGCTTTTATATGAAAGACGAAGCACTCCGACAAGTTCTGTTTTTACTATAATCATGGATTGGAAAAGAAAACAAGCCTTGTCTTAACGTGCTGATAAGTGTCTTTAGCGAGTTTGTTACCTTATCACTAGTCCGGTATGGAAGTTTCTGATAGTCTGAATAGTAATTATTGTCATTAGGCTCTTCAATGTAGCCGAACACTCAACATCAGGTGTAACACGTTGAGTAAAATAGAGATTTTTTATGACATTGTGGGACTTACCAAGCAAACAACAAGCAATTATTATCTCGGTGAAAGAGAGTTTATGTGTCAACGTGAAAGAACGTTTATCTGAAATGGGCGTTCAGAATGGACGTGAAGTTCAGTGTGTCAGAAAAGGGCCATTAGGTGGACCTATCGTCATGCAACTGGGTGGCAGCGTGTTTGCTATCGAAGAAAATCTCGCCTCACAAATCGAAGTTGAAGTGCGTAACTAACGCTCATTTTTCCGCTGTCGCCAGTAACAGGATACCCTTTTTTCATGCAACGCATTTTAATGGTCGGAAAGCCCAATTCCGGTAAGAGTCTTTTATTCAATCAATTAACCGGTCTGCGACAAAAAGTCGCTAATTATCCTGGTGTTACCGTGGAAGTTAAACGGGGTCAGTGTCAGGATTTTGAAGTGGTTGACCTGCCGGGCACTTATACGCTTCGTGGCCTCAGTCGTGATGAAGAAATCGCAATAAAAGAAATCACCACATCGGTAGAGCGGGACGATACTTCTCTGGTGGTTTGTGTGCTTGATGCCACCCGTTTAGAGCGCAGTTTGGTGCTGGGTCTGCAGGTACAGAAACTGGCAAGAGCCAACAATAAAGCTGTACTCTTTGCCCTCAACTTCATCGACGAAGTCCGCAGGATCGGCGAAGATATTGACACAGAGGCGCTAAGTAAAGAATTAGGCAGTCCGGTAATGGCGCTGTCAGCAAGAACCCTGGACGGCTTGCATGAATTTAAGCAGACCATGCTGTCTGTTGCCAGAGCGCCGTCAGGATACATCCCGGCGACATCGCTGGCAGACGGGGAGTCTGCGGTAAACCAGAGTCAGGCACTGGCTTCAAAGTACGGCCTGCACCTGGATGTTGTGCTGAAAAATCAGAACAGCGTCGACCGCTTCCTGTTAAACAGCTGGACCGGCTCACTGGTATTCCTCGGCGTCATGTTTGTACTCTTCCAGAGTATTTTTACTCTCGCAGCCCCCCTGATGGACGGCGTGGAAACGCTGATCGGCAGCGCTGCTGAAGGTGTCAGTGCCATTACGCCGGAAGGCATTGTTACTGACTTTTTTAACGACGCCATATTCGGTGGTTTAGGTTCTTTCCTGGTGTTTGTACCGCAAATTATGGTACTGACTTTCATTATCGGCTTGCTGGAAGACAGCGGTTATCTTGCCCGTGCCGCGCTGATGTGTCACCGCCCGTTGAGCGCAGTGGGTTTATCAGGCAGAAGTTTTATTCCTTATCTTTCGGGTCATGCCTGCGCCATTCCTGCCATCATGGCGGCCCGTACTATCGAGTCGCCGCACAAGCGTCTTATCACAATGCTGACCATCCCGCTGATGTCCTGTTCAGCCCGTTTGCCGGTTTATGCATTGCTGGTTGCGGTACTGGTGCCGGAAGACGGTACTTTCCTGGGCATTTTTGGTCTGCAGGGTGCTGCCTTCTTCGGCCTGTATTTCTTCGGCATTATCACAGCCCTGATTGTCAGCCAGTTTCTGTCGCGATTCTTACCGAGAGATCTGGAAGAGTCAGACATGCCGTTCATTCTTGAATTACCCACTTACCGCTTACCACACTGGAAGCCGTTAACTTTCCGCGTTATCGACAGCGGGTTGCAGTTTGTCCGCCGTGCTGCACCGATTATTTTCGTGGTGTCGGTGGGGATCTGGATCCTGGGTTACTTCCCGATGGGTTCTACTCTGGAAGACAGCTGGCTCGGGCAAATCGGCCATGTTATCCAGCCTGTATTCGAGCCGATGGGTCTGGACTGGCGTTACGGCGTGGCAATACTGATGTCGTTCCTTGCCCGTGAAGTTTTCGTCGGTGCGCTGGGTACACTGTTCGGAATGGATGACGCTGAAGACAATGTGAACGGTCTGGCCGGACGTATTCAGGCTGACGGACTGACAACCGGCGCCGGCCTCGGCCTGGTGCTGTTCTACGTTGTTGCGCTGCAATGTGTAGCAACTGTTGCCATGCTGAAAGGTGAAACCGGCAGTAATAAGCTCGCATGGGGCCTGTACGTCGGATACGGTATCCTGGCCTACGTTATCGCCGTACTGGTGAATTTGTTGTTCTGATAACGGGTAAACAGCACGTCATTGAGTGTGCTAACCAAAGAGCGGGGACCTTGATGAGGTGCTGTTTACAACAACCGTTAACGGTCATACACCGTAACTTTGTTTATATCCGTTTTTTCAATCCTTGCTTTGCCTGAACTTTCTAAAAAATTCAGCAGAGACATCGGGTCATTGGTTTCAAATACACCGGTTACAGACATGCCTGATAAGTCCGCAGAGGCGATGGTGACCTGCAAAGCATTGTAGCGATTAAATTCGCGAACTACGTCATCTAAACGGTCGTTGCGGAAAATCATTTCTCTGGATTTCCAGGACGTCTCTCTGGCTACATCCACCGATGCTTCTGTATGAATATTACCATTGTCCTGAAGCACAGCTTTTTGTCCCACAGTTACCAGCAGAGGCCTGTCTTTGGTTAAGTCCGGTGCAGTAAAGTCAGTCAGCTTGATACCGGTGGAGCGAAACGGAATCAGTTGTTCTTTTTTCGCTTCTCTTGCCAGTGCGACTTCTCCGGTAAGCACCGTCAATGCAACACTTCCGGGCTCACTGCGGACGTTAAATTCGGTTCCCAGCGCCTGAAACATTGTGTCGTTAACCCAGACCCTGAAGGGCTTTTGAGGATTATGTGCAACTTTGAAAATTGCTTCTCCCTGTTGCAGGACGATGTTTCTGTATTTCTGCGTATAGTTAATATCTACAGCAGTCAGCGTGTTCAGGTAGATAATCGAGCCATCTTCCAGCGTGATGCTTCTTTGCTCGCCCAGTGATGTTTTGTATTGTACAGGCTGATTTTGCGCTACAGGCGTTTCGCCGGCGTTTTCAACCGGCAGCATCTGATAAGCGAAAATAGCGCCTGCCAGCAGACAGGCAGCAACCGGAAGCCAGCGGGTTTTCCGGGGGCGCCCGGAGCTTTCGTGTTCTGAATTATTACCGGTCAGGTTCTGGTGTTGAGAGATAGGAGTCACCTTACTGCCCGCTGCTGATTCTACCTGGGCGAGTAATTTGTCGACGGATAGCTTTTTACCCTGATCAACATCTGACATCAGATCCAGCAACACGCATGCGTGAATAAATTCCTCCACATGAGCAGGTCCCATCAGCAACCAGTGCGTCAGTTCACGGCGATCTTTTTCGCTCAGTTCGCCATCGTCCAGCAATACCGCCCAGTAGCTAGCTTGTTCAATGATCAGAGAATTAGATTGTTTAACCATATTCATGATGCATCACTCGCAATTTGCGCTTTGCGACATTCTGTCATAGCACGGGTTAAGTATTTTCTGACGGTGTGAATAGAAATTCCCAGTTTTTCTGCAATTTCCGCATGATTTAGGCCATCGCGCTTCCTCAGTAGTAACACTGACTGATAAACAGGTGGAAGTGTAACTAGTATTTTCTCCAGTTCTTGTATAGCTTTCTGCCGCTCAAGTTGCAGGTGAGGGTCTTCATTGCCGGGAAAATTTTCCAGACCATCAGTAAACGGTGTTTCATTTTGAGCAATCCGCTCATTCTTTGAACGCATTTCATGCACAAGATTTGCGGCAATACGAAATAAGTAGGCTTTGGGTTGTTCTATGAGATCTTTTCTGTCTACATTCATCAGTCGCAGGTAAGTCTCCTGCGAAAAATCCTGAGCCTGCTGATTATTATTCGAACGACGCATGAAGAAGGCAAACAGTTCCTTATAAGAACTGTCGTAGAGCCCTTTTACAAAGCTGCTGCATTTACTCTTTTTATTCGTCGCAGTGTGGTTGCCCATAGAGAAAGATGTCTTGTGCCGGAATTCAGAGGGGAAGATGAATTAATACTTACAAAATCAGATTAAAACTTCGCGGAAGTTTCAAGATAAAAAAAATAAGTACCTAAATCCAGCACTTTCACACTCTTTATTTATTAGTGGGTTTTCAGCCCGCATAAATAAAGGCTCGCAACGAAGCCAATGACAATTATATGTAGTACGGATATAGGAAATACAAGCATGAGAACTCGTGTCCCCAAATTTAAGAAAAAGCCAGTCGTCTTGTCAGTGATGCTGTCACTGGCCGGCAGCTTTGGCGTTGCTGCAGAGAATATTGAAAATCAGGAGCAGTTACAGGTTACGGTGGGGCAGGTTCCGCTGGACCGGGCTTTGCAGAGCATCGCAAAACAATATGGAAAGCAGATTGTTTTCTTCTCCAATGTGGCAGACGGCCTGACAACTGAAGCGTTTTCCGGAACGTATAGCGAAGAAGCTGCTTTTAATAAGCTTCTGGAAGGGACTGCGCTTAGTTATCGCTATATCAATAAGAAAACCATCGCTATTGAAAAGAAAAATGTGGATGAAACCGTTGAGGGAAAAAAGCCCGCAGCGTCTACTGACGCCTCTGCGCAGCCAGCCGCAGTGAATAGCGGGAACCTGAGTAAAACAAGTAAGGGGAAGGTTGAGAATATTACCGTTACCGCACAACGCCGTACTCAAAATTTACAGGAAGTACCGGTTTCAGTTTCTGTCATGAAACGTGACTTGCTTGAAAGTGCGTCGACCGCAGGTGATGATATCCGTTTCATGTCAGCCCGCATTCCAAGTCTGAAAATTGAATCTTCGTTTGGCCGCTCTTTCCCCCGCTTTTATATTCGCGGTCTGGGCAATCAGGATTATGATGTAAATGCCTCTCAGCCGGTATCATTGATCACTGATGATGTGGTTCAGGAGAATCCGCTTTTAAAAGGTTTCCCCGTCTTTGATGTGGAGAGTGTTGAAGTGTTACGTGGTCCTCAGGGTACGTTGTTTGGCCGTAACACACCTGCAGGACTGGTAAAGTTCACTTCGAACCGTCCTACGCAGGATTTCGAAGGTTATATCAGCGCGTCTTATTCGTCTCTGGACACATTGTCTACCCATGGTGCTATTAGCGGTGGCCTGACAGACACTGTGTCTGTGCGTGTGTCTCTACTTAACCAGACGCGTTCAGACTATATTGATACCCGTGCGCCGGGTTTTGAACAAAACGATATTCTGGGTGGTTATGACGATCGAGCTGCCAAAGTGCAGGTGCTCTACGAGCCAAACAGTCAGTTTTCGGCGTTATTTAACTACCACACCCGTGATTTAGATGGTACGCCCACGGTGTTCAGAGCCAGTGCAATAAAGCCCGGAACCAACGACTTCGTTGATGGTTTCGACCGCAATGTGGTTTACCACGATGCCGCGCAACGTGCCACGCAAACGGTGAAAACCGAGGGCGGAAGTATGAAATTGGAATATTTCACGACTGATTACACGTTTACCTCTGTAACGGGCTATGAAACTGTGGAAATGTACTCACAGGCCGATGTCGATGGTGGTTACCGGGTAAGTAGTTTTGCTGATCCCTCCGGCTACACCGGCGAATTGGGCACTGTTCCTTCTTTCTCTGTTGAAAGTGCCGACGGTATTCCTGACCACAGCCAGTTCACTCAGGAGTTGCGAATGGCCTCTAATGAACTTGGGGTATTTGACTATCAGGCGGGGCTGTTTTTCTTCACAGAAGATCTCAATATCGACACTTTTCACTACAATGAAGACGGCAGCTTAAAGCGTTATCTGACTCAGAATCAGAAAACTGATGCATGGGCTGTGTTCGCCTCCGGTGATTACGAAGTCAATGACAGAACCAGCGTGACTGCGGGTATCCGGTACTCGAAAGATAAGAAAGACTATTTTTCTCAGCGAATTATCTCTACCGCCAGCGACGGTGAGTTTTTTGACCCTATGTATGCTGACACGAAAGATTCTGCTATCAGCTGGGACCTGAGTGCAATGTATCAGTATTCAGATGACACTAATCTGTACACCAGGCTGGCAAAGGGCTTCAGAGCACCAAGTATTCAGGGCCGTGTTGTCAGTGGCAGCGACCCTAAACTCAGCGTTGCAGACTCAGAAGTTATACACTCGGTAGAAGTAGGTGCTAAATCAGACCTGCTGGATGATGCAGCACGGGTAAACTTCAATCTGTTTTACTTCCAGATGAACGATCAACAGTTAACGGCTCAATCGTCTTTTGATGAAGGGGCTGCCAAAGAGCTGGTTAATGTTGATAAGACAGTAGGCTACGGGTTTGAATTTGAGGGCGAATACGCTATCACTTCTGACCTGCTTACAACGTTAGGGGTCAGCTACAACAACACTGAAATTAAGGATGAGAACGTAGCTATCTCAACCTGTACTTTCTGTACAGTGTTGAACCCGGTGGATGAAAACGGGCTGATTAGTGTTGATGGTCTTTCACTTCCCCGTGCACCTGAGTGGATTGGTAATTTCACTATGCGCTACAGCACCGAACTTGGCGATGGTGAATTGTATTTCTACACCGACTGGTCCTATGCAAGTGAAGTGCGGTTCTCACTTATTGATGCACTGGAAATGAGACAGGACCCTTACCTTGAAGGCGGCGTGCGGGTTGGCTACCTGTTCATGGTCGACAATTATGATGTGGAAGTTGCAGGTTACGGTCGTAACATCACAGATGAAACAGCGTTAATTGGTGGCGTGACGATCAATAACCTTGCAGGTGTGGTAAATCAGGGCAGAACCTGGGGAGCCGACATTAAGGTGAAATTCTAATCTGTTGATCACCCTCTGATGGTTGTACTGCCGGGCCAGCACCCGTAGCAGTACAACCTTTTTCATCTCCCCGTAAGGTGTTTTCTTATGAAATTTTCCCGCGTTATTACACTTGTCTCACTTATCGGCGCTTCATTGTCTGCATCAGCGGCGCAATCAGTCGATATTCTTATTACCCGTGGGCATATCCTCTCTATGGACAGTGCTTTGACAGAGTATGAATCCGGTTTTGTGGCCGTTAAAGACGGGCGTATCGTGGCTGTCGGTCCACAAGAAAAAGCATCAGATTACCGTGCCGGCACTCTCCTTGATGTGGACGGTGATCTGGTTTTGCCAGGGTTTATCAACACACATACTCATGCCTCAATGTCCTTATTGCGTTCATTGGGTGATGATGTGCCTGACCGGCTGCATAAGTATATGTTTCCTCTTGAGAAGCAATTCGTTTCACGTGAAATGGTAAGGTTGGGTGCTGAGCTCGGTAATGTTGAAATGCTTAAAGGTGGCGTGACCACTTATGCGGATATGTACTATTTTGAAGATGAAGTCGCAAAGGCAGTCGACGAAATTGGTATGCGTGCTGTTTTAGGACAAACCGTGATCCAATACCCTCAGGCCGATGCTAAAACCGCAGAAGAAGGAATTGATTATGCGGTTAATTTCATTAAAAGCTATGCGGATCATCCGCGCATTACTCCCGCTTTTGCGCCTCACGCTCCATACACGAATACCACAGGCACTTTGCAGAAGATTTCAGCACTTTCTGAAGAATTCGGTGTGCCTGTGCTGACGCATCTTGCTGAGTCTGAAAGGGAGGAGGAGGTGATAGCTGAGCGCAGTGGCGGATTATCCCCGGTGGCCTATTTAGAAAGTATCGGTGTGCTTAACAATAATCTGATAGGGGCCCACGTCATCAGAGTGAGCAATCAGGATATTGCCCTTCTTAAAAAGCATCATGTTGGTGTAGCGCATAATATGAGTGCAAACATCAAATCAGCAAAAGGCGTGGCGCCGGTGACAGAAATGCTGAAACAGGGCGTTGATGTTGGTCTGGGCACTGACGGCCCGATGTCAGGCAACACACTGAGCTTAATTGATGAGTTTAATCAGGTAGCTAAACTTCACAAGTTGTGGACGAATGACCGGACTAATATGCCAGCCGTCGAAGTGATAAAAATGGCAACCTCAGGCAGTGCGAAAGTGCTGAATATGGAAAATGAGATTGGCTCTCTGGAGAAAAGCAAACGGGCAGATATCATCGTGATTGATACCAAGTCGCCTAATATGACGCCTGTTTATAATCCTTACTCTGTGCTTGTGTATTCAGCTTACGCGACAAATGTAAGACACAGCATTGTGGAAGGTAAATTGCTGATGAAAGACAGGAATGTTCTCACTGTAGACGAGAGCGATATCGTTAAAAGAGCAACTGAATTTAGCAACAAAATAAAGCAGGCTTTAAAGGCACAGAATAAGCCTGTTTTATAGATTGCAGGCTTCTGTTTACGTCTCTTATGTTGCCCCGCCGGAATCGCAAGACTGCAGCGGGGCTTTTATTTTCCGCTACGAATTATTTACACCAGCGCGTTCTGACTGACTTCCATACTACGTTTGTACATGGCAAGGGCGCCGGTGGCATCCTGCTTGCGCTCGCGGATTTCTGCCAGTGCGATAAGATCCTGCTGGTTTTCATGCAGTTTGATGGCTTTTAAAAGCACTTTCTCTGCAAGTATGTCGTCGCCGGCGTTCAGCGCTAACTGACCCAGGCAGGAGAACAGAACAGGATTTGTGTCGTCCTGTTTTATCCACTGTTCCAGTGCGCGGATAGCATTTGCTGGATTAGGAATACTAATTTGCGCCATGTAGGGAAGCAAGATTGGATCAGGGCCTTTCTTCTGCCACTCAACCAGACAGGTTTCTGCTTCTTTGTGCATGCCCTGTTCCAGCAATTGCTGAGCGTAAGCAGCACGGTACGCGTTATCTGCACGGGCTTTGCGGGGCATGTTTTCCCAGTGTTGCTTCAGTGCATTGGCACCTTGCTTACTGGCAATTTCAGCAAACTTTCCTTTCGCTATTTTCTGTGCCCACAGTACGTAATCATCTTTTAACGGTTTGCGCCATTGCGGCAATACTTCTTCCAGTGACTGCCACTGACCCAGTTCGCCCATAGCACGGGCCTTAAGCCGGATAACCTGCGGATTCTTTTGCGCTTTTTCATCCAGTTCGTTCAGCTTGTCCAGTGCATCCTGCTGGTGTCCCTGTTCGAGATCGAGTCTTGCCAGCGCAACACGGGCGGCTACTTTAGCGTTATTAAACTCTGCAGCGCGGTCCAGTAAATATCGTACCCGTTCCGGTTCGTTCAGCGCCTTGGCCACCTGTGCAGCAGCCAGAAAATTCACGCCGTCGAAATCGCCGTCAGTGGTATCCTGCAGTGCTTTTTTCGCCGCGATGAAATCGCCTTCAACCATTAACTGAAGACCATTGTAAAAACGGCGCTGGCGCTTACGGCGGGAAAGTCCGCCAAACCATTGTCTTGAGCCTTTAAATAACCCGAGGGTGCGGGAAAGTAACCGCCAGATGATCCACAAAGCCAGCAGACTGAAAAATACGGTAATACACAGGCTGACAACTGACATTTCAATGTGCAACTGACCCATGGAAATCAGCACATAGCCTTTGTCGCCAATAACCTGCGGCGCAATTAACATTGCGGCAAGTACCGCTATAACCAGCAGAATTGCATACACTAACCGTTTCATTGTGCTGCCTCTCCTTTGCCGTAAGCGGCTTTAACGCGGGATTCCAGCAAGCGTTGAAGCGGTGCCATAGCACTGAGTTCTTCCGGCAGATTTTCCTGCACATTGGCTTCACCAAGGGCATCCAGGGTAGACAGTGCGCCGTTAATTTCCGGTGCATCAGTATCAAATTTATCATTCAGCAGAGCTTTAGCGTTTGCAACCGACTGTTGATACAGATTGTCTTCACCGCTCATAGCAGCAGACTGTGCCTGCATGATTTGCAGTTTAAGCTGCTCTTTGTACAGCCACATTTCTTCAGCGGTCATCATAGGTGCAACAGGCGCATCAGTGCGTCGTACTGAAATAAAATCATCAACAATAGAATGCCAGACTTTCGCCAGATTACTTTTCCAGTCGTCTACCGATTCAGACAGCGCTTCCTTGCCTGTATTTTCATCCGGACGGGTGAACGTTTTTAACGGCAGCGCGTCTACCTGAGACAGGAAACCTGACAGGGTTAATGCAAGTTTAACGGTGTCTGTGCGGTTAACCTGACGCAGTGTCTGAATGTCCTGTGCAATCAGCCCGCGCACCGGGATCACTGACGGATCGGAAAGCTCTTTTAAACGCTGGTCGGCATTTTCAAGCAGCAACACTGCGGTATCTGTATCCTGTTCAAGCCACACTTTACGGCCGGCCATGCGTACCAGATAATCTGCTTCAGCCAGCAACCAGTCTGACGGGCGGCGGCCTTCCATTTCACCTAACTGTGACAATAGTTGTTCGGTTTGCAGTTGCAGGGACTCAGTTTTTTCCGTCAGGCTGTTCACCGTGCCGGCAAGTGCCTGCTTACTCTTCTCCAGTTCGATGAGCTGACGCTGGAGTTGCGCATTTTCATCGTTCAGGTTGCCCAGTATTGCCTTTTGCGCCGACTGCTCGTCTGCCAGTGCACTCTGACCACTGTCTTTTTGCCACAGAAACCAGTAGCCCGCCGCTGCGGTACCAGCTGCAATCAACAACGTGAGGATAACGACAATCCATAAGCCGGCGTGGGACGGATGTTTGGCAGTAGTTTCTGTGCCGGCCTTGTCTTTGCCGGATGCCGTTGACGACGGCGTGATGTCTTTTTCTTCAGGCAACACCAGTGTGGAATCCGTATTGTGTTTATCGTTGTCAGCCATGGTTTACTCCCAATTTTCCTTTATCCACGCACATAGCGTGTTGTCACTGGCGTCACTGCAAACGGCAACCTGCGTTGCACCTGAGGCGCTGATTTGTGCTGCTACTCTGTCGCTGACGGTCAGCCAGCGTTGCTTTCGCAACATGTTAGTATCATAAACGCGAAACAGCTGCTCTGCCATTTCGCCGCTGGTTGCCACTATGCCTGTAATCTGTGGCCACTGCCAATTATCTGTTTGTATGGGTTTTTCCAGCAACAGGCGCTGGTAGACCGCAAATTCTTCTACGTGGTTTTGCTGCAATAAGAGCGTGTCCCGCAAAGTGGTTCGACCACCTTGCCCTTTAATAATAACGATTTGTCGCCGGTTTGCACTATTGAGTTGTGATAACGCCAATAAACCTTCTGAATTTTGCTGCTCCGGCACTGCTACAAACAGGCCATATTCCTCAAGCACCTGTGCGGTTGATGTGCCTACCCCGAACCAGCGGGAGGGCAATGCTGACAGCGGCAATGCAGATAACAACTGCGCGGCAAAAGCACTGGTAACGATGATGTAATCTGCAGGCTGCGTGGCAAGATGATGTGCAAGACGGCTAAGTTCTTCTTCGCACGCAGTGATGGTCAGCGGGGCGACACCAGAACATGAAATACCCGCCAGGCGAAAGGCTGCGACACTTTTCGCCAGCTTCTGCTCAGGGCGGGTAATCAATATCATAAGTTTAAATGATTAGTCGTGCAGGGCGCTTAAGATCTCGCCGGCACCCTGTGACAGTAACGATTCTGCCACTTCCACACCCAGCGCTTCTGCCCGTTCGCGGTGTCCGGTTGCAGATGCATACAGTAAGGTTGCACCGTCGACGCTGCCGACCATACCGGTCAGTGTGATAGTGTCACTGGCCAGTGTGGCAAAACTGCCGATGGGTACCTGACAGCCGCCTTCCAGACGGGTGTTCATGGCCCGCTCGGCGTAAACCCGGTCTGCGGTATCTGCGTGGTTGAGCGCACCGAGCAGGGCAATCAGTTCGATGTCGTCGTTGCGGCATTCTATGCCCACAGCGCCCTGGCCTACCGCCGGTAAAGACAGCTCGGGAGACAATTCATGGTTTATGCGGTCCTGCATCCCCAGGCGGATAAGTCCGGCGGCGGCGAGAATGATGGCATCGTATTCGCCGTTATCCAGCTTCGCGAGGCGGGTATTCACGTTGCCTCGTAAGTCTTTAATCTTTATGTCAGGACGATATTTACGTAACTGGCACTGACGGCGCAGGCTGGACGTGCCCACGACTGCGCCCTGAGGCAAATCATCAATGCTGGCAGCGGTATTCGACACAAAAGCATCGAAGGGATTCTCCCTGGGACAAATAGCGTGTAAACCAAAGCCTTCGGGAAATTCCACCGGCACATCTTTCATACTGTGTACCGCAATGTCAGCACGACCTTCCAGCATAGCGACTTCCAGCTCTTTGATAAAAAGGCCTTTACCGCCAATTTTGGCCAGCGGCGTATCGAGAATTTTATCGCCCTGGGTGCTCATGGGCACCAGTTCTACGTGCAGGCCGGGGTGGGCCATCAGCAGTTGTTCTTTGACATAATCTGCCTGCCATAAGGCCAGCGCACTTTTGCGGGTGGCAATACGGATGGTAGTGCGGGAAACGGGTTGTTCACTCATGGGTAAATCCTGAAAAGCTTAGTCGAGCACGGTTTGCAGCCAGCGGCTGATGTCCTGAATTTCCTGTACACATACATTATGTTGCATAGGATAGGTTTGCCAGGTCGCTGAAAAACCGTTGTCTTCAAGTGCAGTATGGGCCATTTTGCCCAGCGCTGCCGGCACCACTTCGTCGTGGATGCCATGGGCCATCATCACCGGCGTAGACTTATTTAAGTCACTGGCTTCTTCAGCCAGTTTGCCCGGTTTGCACATGTAGGTAGACAGCGCCATGATGCCTGCAATTTTATGCCGCAGACGGGTGCCCAGGTGCAGCGCAATCACACCGCCCTGAGAAAAGCCGGCCAGTACCATTTTTTCATACGGGAAGCCGGCTGCATGCTGGGCTTCAAGTAGTGCATTTACACTCTCTGCAGATTCGATGACGCCGACTTCATCAGCGCGGTTATCGAGATCCATGGTTTTAATGTCGTACCAGGCACGCATACGCATACCGCCGTTAATGGTTACCGGACGCTCCGGCGCATGAGGAAACAGAAAACGCACTGGTAAAGCCGCCGGTATCTGCAGTTCGGGGACAATAGGGGCAAAGCCGTGTCCGGAGTCACCTAAACCGTGCAACCAGATAACGCAAGCCTGCGGGTTGTCACCCGTATTTGCTTCTACGTAGGGTAATAAGGCTTCTTTCATAATGTCGCTTCTGTTACTCAATTCTTAGCGCTATGCTACCATTGCCGTCTGAAATCACCACAACATGATGACAAAAAGCAAGATTATGGCTTCTCTACTTGGTAATTTGTTTATTCTCGCAGCCCCTTCAGGTGCGGGAAAGTCCAGTTTAATTAAAGCATTACTGGAAAAGCATGACGGAAATCAACAATATCCCATGCAGGTGTCAGTTTCTCACACTACCCGTAAGCCACGGCCAGGAGAAGTTGACGGCGTACATTATCATTTTGTCAGTCATGAGCAGTTTGAAGCGCTTATCGAGCAGGGCGTGTTCTTCGAATATGCTGAGGTGTTCGGTAATTACTACGGCACGTCCCGCGTGACCATTGAGCAAACGTTGCACCGTGGTATCGATGTATTTTTAGATATCGACTGGCAGGGTGCCCGCCAGGTGAAAAAAAACATGCCGGATACCTGTGGCATTTTCATCCTGCCGCCTTCTACAGAAGTACTGCGCCAGCGGCTGACAAGCCGCGGGCAGGACTCAGACAGCGTTATTGAAGGACGCATGCAGGAAGCGGTATCTGAGATGTCTCATTATGCCGAATTTGATTACGTACTGGTGAATGATGATTTCTCTGTGGCGCTGGCAGAATTAGAAGCCATTGTGTGTGCCCAGCGCCAGCGTACTGTTAAGCAGCAATTGCGTCACAAAGCACTGATTGCTGATCTGGTGGGATCGTAAAAGATCTTGCTGATTAAACCTACAAAATACTAGGACTTGAAAGGCATGTGTTGTATACTGCGCGGCCATTTTGAGTTTTACGCTTTTATTCATTTTCGGAGAGATACATGGCACGCGTAACCGTAGAAGACGCCGTTGATAAAGTTGGTAACCGCTTTGACCTCGTACTGGTTGCAGCACGACGTGCTCGCCAACTGGCAACCGAAGGTAAAGAAGCACGGGTTGATGTGCAAAACGATAAGCCGACGGTAACCGCTTTACGCGAAATCGAAGAAGGCCTGGTTACTGCCGATACGCTGGATCAAGATGATCTGCGTGATCAGGAAAGACAAGAAAGCGCGGATTTCGCTTCTGTAGCGAACATCCTGTCTGAGCAATAATCAGCAGATCGCTGCTGTCACTCAGACTATACAAACGCCAGTGAGCTTTTAATCGGGTTCACTGGCGTTTTGCTATTGGCATTCCCTACAATACTTCATTATTCTGTTTCTATTGGTTTTATTCGCAGGAAAGTTGTCTACACGTGTATTTATTCGAGGGTTTAAAACAAAAAATCTCTGAGTATCTGTCAGCAGAACGGGTTCAGCTGGTGCAGGACAGCTTTGTTTTAGCTCATGAAGCCCATGACGGACAGATGCGATCCAGTGGCGATCCCTATATTACTCACCCTGTTGCTGTGGCCGGTATTCTGGCTGATATGCATCTTGATCACGAAACGCTGATGGCTGCGCTGCTGCACGACGTGATTGAGGACACCCACTATAACCAGGAAGATCTGGCTGAAGCCTTTGGCGATACCGTTGCCGAGCTGGTGGAAGGGGTAAGTAAGCTGGACAAAATTGCGTTCAGCAGTAAGCAGGAAGCACAGGCAGAGAACTTCCGTAAGATGATGATGGCGATGGTGCAGGACATCCGCGTGATCCTCATCAAGCTGGCCGACCGCACACACAATATGCGTACGTTAGGGTCGCTTCGTCCCGATAAGCGACGCCGTATTGCCCGCGAGACGCTGGAAATCTATGCGCCGATTGCCCATCGTCTGGGTATCCACGACATTAAGAACGAGCTGGAAGATCTTGGTTTTCAGGCCATGTATCCCATGCGTCACCGCGCTCTGAAGTCCGCGGTGAAACAAGCCCGTGGTAACCGCAAAGAAATTATCGATAACATCCGTCAGGAACTGGCTACCCGTCTCGGCGAGCACAAAATTGAAGGCGATGTCATCGGCCGCGAGAAGCACCTGTATTCTATTTACCGCAAAATGAAGAACAAGGAGCTGATGTTCAACGAAGTGATGGACATCTATGCCTTCCGTATTGTGGTTGAAAGTGTGGACAACTGTTATCGCTCGCTGGGTGCCATGCACAGCCTGTACAAGCCCATCGAAACCCGCTTCAAAGATTACATCGCGATTCCGCGCACCAATGGTTATCAGTCGCTGCATACCTCGTTAATTGGCCCTCACGGTATTCCGGTGGAAGTACAGATACGTACACTGGCCATGGATCAGATGGCAGATAAAGGGGTCGCAGCCCACTGGCTGTACAAAGAACCGGGTGACAGTGACACCACTGCCCAGCTTCGTGCCCGTAAGTGGATGCAGTCGTTACTTGAGCTGCAGCAGAGCGCAAGTTCCAGTTTTGAATTTATCGAGTCGGTGAAAACAGACTTGTTCCCGGAAGAAATTTACGTATTCACGCCCGACGGCCGTATTATCGAGCTGCCCATGGGCGCCACTGCCGTAGATTTTGCCTATGCTGTTCACTCGGACATTGGTAACACTTGCGTGGGTGTGCGGGTAGAGCGTCGTAACTACAGCCTGAGTAAGCCGCTGGAAAACGGCCAGACGGTAGAAATTATTACCTCGCCGAAAGCCAAGCCGAATGCTAACTGGCTGAACTTTGTGGTCAGCGCCCGAGCCCGTACCCGCATCCGCCAGTATCTGCGCAGACAGCATTCGCAGGAAGCGGTGAATATGGGTAACCGTCTGCTTCGTCATGCGCTCGGTGCAGTGAAACTGGATGATATCAGTCAGGAAGATATCGACCGTGTGGTTGCGGAAACCAAACATCAAACCTTCGAAGACTTGCTGACGGACATTGGTCTGGGTAATGAACTGAGTGCCATTGTTGCCCGCCGCCTGCTGGGTGAATCAGCAGAGATCCCGGATAAGAAAGGCAATGTGGCTATCCGCGGTACAGAAGGCCTGCTGGTGCACTATGCCCGCTGCTGCCATCCTATTCCTGATGATGAAATTGTGGCGGTACTCAGCCCGGGCCGTGGCATGACGATTCACCAGACGGGTTGTAAAAATATCCGTAAACTGGCGAAAGAAGAGCCTCAGCGTGTGCTTCCCATGCAGTGGGACGATACGCCGCAGGGAGAATTTAAGGCTTCGCTGCGTATTGAACTGTACAATCACCAGGGTACACTGGCGAATCTGACCAATATGATTTCCAGCTGCGATTCCAATATTATTGGACTCCAGACAGAAGAAAAAGAAAGTAATATTTATTTCATCGATATTGAATTGACGACACATAACCGTGTGCATCTGGCGCGGATTATGAAGAAGATCAGAACCATGTCAGAAGTGCAGAAGGTCTCGCGTCACAGTCAATCCCGACACTAATTTACACAGGATTCAACATGGCTAAAGCAATTATTCAGACCGATAAAGCGCCACAGGCGATTGGTACATACAGTCAGGCAGTTAAAGCAGGCACCACCGTTTATTTGTCTGGCCAGATCCCGCTGAACCCGGAAACCATGGAAATCGTATCTGACGATTTTTCCGAACAGGCTAAACAAGTCTTCGAAAACGTGAAAGCGGTTTGTGAAGCTGCCGGCGGTACTATCAACGATTTGGTTAAGGTAAATATCTTCCTGCCGGATCTGTCTCATTTCGCCACGGTAAACGAAATCATGGCGCAATATTTCACTAAGCCTTATCCGGCCCGTGCCGCTATTGGTGTGAAAGAACTGCCAAAAGCGTCGCAAATTGAAATCGACGGCATCATGGAATTGCCTGAGTGATTTCACAGCTATAAATATGAAAACCGCACATTGTTGCGGTTTTTTTATGCCTGTTTACGGAATTACGCCTGAAATAAAAAGGCTTTTAAACCCTTATTAAAAATAATGTGATTCGTAACCGGTATTCTTCCATTCGACGTATTGCAGCTGATTTTTTAGAAAAAGACCCACATAGCCTGAGTATAAACAGTAAAACAACGGAGTCATTATGAGCAAATTAAACGGTAAGGTTGCCCTGGTTACCGGCGGGGCGGACGGCATTGGTGCTGCGAGTGCTAAAGCGCTGGGTGAAGCTGGCGCATTTGTTTTCGTTACTGATATCAATACAGAGAAAGCACAGCAGGTCGCTGATGACATCGGTGTCAATGCGAAGGCGCTTACGCTGAATGTGTGCGAAGAAGAAAACTGGAAGTCGGTATTCAGTGAAATTGAAAAGCAATTTGGTGAATTACATATCCTTGTGAATAATGCCGGAGGTAGCGGCGCCGGTACCATTGAAGGCACCAGTTTTGATGCATACCGCAACTGTATGAAACTTAATGTGGACAGTATTTTCATCGGTACACAGCTGGCCTTGCCACTGATGAAGGGCAAAAATGCTTCTGTGATCAATGTATCGTCAATCCACGGATTGCGCGCCGCGCCCCATGCCGCGCCATACACAGCGGCAAAGGGTGCAGTGACGATGCTGACCAAATCAGTGGCCCGTTATTGTGCCGACAACGGCCTGAAAATCCGATGTAATTCGCTGCACCCGGGCTACATAAACACGCCTCAGATGCTGGCCTGGCTGGACTCGCAGGAAGATACTGAAGCGGCTACACAGGCACTGGTTTCTCAACATCCCATCGGCTTTTTAGGTGAGCCGGAAGACATCGCAAGTGGCGTAGTGTTTCTGGCCAGTGACGACTCCCGCTTCATGACAGGTTCTGAGCTGGTGATGGACGGCGGTTTTTGCCTGTAGTCCGGGCCTCAATTTTCGCAGGCTAATTCATTAAACGAAGAAGCAGGCCGGGTGCCTGCTTTTTTATGCCCGCGGGACGGACGACTTCGCAGTATATTTCCGGAAATGAAAATAGTTTGAAAGATAACGGTACAGGCGCAGGTCTCTTTAAATTCAAAACCTGAGGAGAGTGTTATGCGCTTAATTTTTATGTTGTTACTTATCGTTGCCGGCGGGCAGGTGTTTGCGGCAGCAATGCCGTCAAAGGCCCCGGATGAAGTTCGTCCTTTACTGGAAGGCATGACAGTGCCCGATGTAGTGGTATCTGATACAGATGGTGCGCCGTTCAGTTTAAAAGCGCTGTTGATGCAAAAGCCGTCAGTGGTGTTGTTCTATCGGGGTGGCTGGTGCCCGTATTGTAACCGTCAACTGGCGGGCCTGAAGGATATCGAAAAGCCATTGTCAGATCTCGGCTATCAGATCCTGGCAATTTCACCCCAGTCATTAGAGCAGTTAACGTCACAAAAGCTGGAGAGTGAATTTGCAGCAAGGCTGTTGTCAGATGCAAAACTGAACGCCCTGAATGCGTTCGGGATCAGCTACTATGTGGATGATGAAACAGCAAAGCGTTACAAAGGCCATGGCATCGCCCTGACAACCGATGAGACAGGAAAGCCCGTCCTGCCTGCACCTGCTGTGTTCATCGTTGATACTGAGGGTAAAATTCAGTTCAGCTACGTTAACCCTGATTATAAAGTACGGCCATCTCCGGCATTGATCCTAGCTGCAGCAGAGGCAATTGCCAAATAAACCTGTCTTTTCTGACAAGGGCTGCCGGACCTGAACCGGCAGCCCCTCGCAAACCTGCTATGAATGGCTTACACTGCGCCTATCCGCAAATAAATATGCCTTAATTATCATGCAGTCACTCGCTCAAACACCCATTACCACGTTGAAAGGCGTCGGCGCAAAGGTGGCTGAGAAGTTAACAAAAATAGGTCTGCACACCGTACAGGATGTCCTTTTCCATCTGCCATCCCGTTATGAAGACCGCACCCAGGTTTACGAGATTGAAGATTGTAAGCCGTTTACTCACGTGAGTATTCAGGGGGAGGTAAAAACCGCCGACATTCAGTACGGCAAAAAACGTATGTTTGTGGTGAAGGTGTCTGACGGTACCGGCACCATCACGCTTCGTTTTTTCCACTTCGGCGCGGTTCAGCGCACCATGATGACGCCTGGCAACGAAGTGCGTTGTTTTGGCGAAATCCGGACGGGTAAATGGGGGCTGGAGATGATGCACCCTGAATTTGCTCTCATCGGCGAAGACGACGGCGAAACAGAAGATACTCTGACACCGGTTTACCCCACTACAGAAGGTGTTAAGCAGCTTACGCTGCGCAGCCTTACCGACCAGGCGCTTAAACTGCTGGAGAAAGGCGCATTAAGCGATCTGCTCCCGCAAGGCATGTATGAAGGACAGGTATTGCTGGCAGATGCTCTGAAGCTCGTTCACCGCCCGCCACCGGATGTTCCGCTGGAAATGATGGAAGAAGGCCGGCACCCCGCGCAGAAGCGTCTTATTCTCGAGGAATTGCTGGCACATCACCTGAGCGTACTGAAGGTGCGTCAGCAGGCACAGGCCCAGCCGGGTATCGCCATTCAGATTAATCAGTCTCTGATTGACCAGTTACTGGGTAATCTGCCGTTTTCGCCCACCGGCGCACAGCAACGGGTAGTCAATGACATTCAGAAAGACATGGCCATGAATTGCCCGATGATGCGGCTGGTGCAGGGAGATGTGGGCTCAGGGAAAACCCTGGTGGCAGCGCTTGCAGCGTTATCCGCGATCGGTGCCGGTTATCAGGTTGCCCTGATGGCACCTACAGAACTGCTGGCTGAGCAGCATGCCAGCAACTTCCGTGACTGGCTGTCGCCACTGGGCATAGAAGTGGGCTGGCTGGCCGGTAAATTGAAAGGTAAGGTGCGGCAGGAAGTTCTGACCCGGCTGGCGTCGGGTGAAATACAAATGCTGGTGGGCACGCATGCCATATTCCAGGAGCAGGTGGAATATCAGCAACTGGCACTGGTCATCGTGGATGAACAACACCGTTTTGGTGTGCATCAGCGTCTGGCGTTAAGGGAAAAAGGTGAAAAGCAGGGGCGCTTCCCCCATCAGTTGATTATGACGGCCACGCCTATTCCCAGAACACTGGCGATGACGGCCTATGCAGATCTTGATACCTCCGTGATTGATGAACTGCCCCCCGGCCGTTCACCGGTAACCACGGTTGTTCTTCCTGATACCCGAAGAGGGGATGTGATTGCCAGAGTTTATGAAGCCTGTCATAACCAGGGGCGTCAGGCTTACTGGGTGTGTACACTCATTGACGAGTCTGAAGTGTTGCAGTGTCAGGCGGCTGAGGACGCTGCCATTACCCTGAGAACCGCTTTGCCGGATTTACGGGTAGGGCTGGTACACGGCCGCCTCAAGCCGGCAGAAAAGCAAGCAGTCATGGATGAATTCAAACGCGGTGAGCTGGATTTGCTGGTGGCAACCACGGTTATCGAAGTGGGCGTGGATGTGCCTAACGCCAGTATTATGATCATTGAGAACCCGGAGCGCCTAGGTCTGGCACAATTGCACCAGCTTCGCGGCAGGGTGGGGCGCGGCGCGGTAGAGAGTCAGTGTGTGCTGATGTACTCAGGCCCGTTATCCAAAACGGCAACGCAGCGTCTGGGCGTGCTCCGTGAATCAAACGACGGATTTTACATTGCCCAGAAAGATTTAGAAATCCGTGGTCCGGGAGAATTAATGGGGACAAAGCAAACCGGTATCGCAGAAATGCGTATTGCCGATCTTGTCCGCGATGCGCAATTGGTACCTCAGGTGCAATCTATCGCAGAAAAATTGTGGCAGGACTATCCAAGCCACGCTCAGGCGATAATAAACCGCTGGATTGGCTTTAAGGAACAGTACGGTAATGCATAACATTCCGGTGTTTATTGACGAAACGCAAAGCGAAGAACAACAGAACCAGTTAAAAAGGGTTGCAGAGCACTGGCAGTTCAGTGTGCAGAGTACGCTGCCAGCCGGGCTGGCCCTCACCCTCGAAGACGGCAAGCTGGCAGTGAAAGATTTTTCCGAAGCCAAACAGCAGGGCGTGTTTGTGGATTTCCTGTCTGGCAGCAGCGTGTATCGCCAGCAACATGGCGGCGGTAAAAAAGAACCCATTGCCAAAGCGGTGGGTGTGAAAGGTCAGGAAGTGCCTGTGGTTCTGGATGCAACGCCCGGGCTCGGGCGGGATGCCTTTGTACTGGCGTCGCTGGGCTGTCGTGTAGTGATGATGGAACGCTCTCCTGTCGTCGCGGCATTACTGGCCGACGGTTTACACCGTCTTTCTTTGCAAGCTCCTGAAATGGAAGAAAAATTCAGGCTGATTCATGGTAACAGTATTGAAGGGATGAATACATTGGATGAGCAAATAGATGTAGTTTATCTTGATCCAATGTTTCCACATCGCAAAAAATCTGCTTTAGTAAAGAAAGAGATGCGGGTCTTTCAACAATTACTGGGCAGTGACGACGATGCTGACAGTTTGTTGGCGCCGGCAAGGGAACTCGCCGGAAAACGTGTTGTTGTAAAACGTCCCGCGTATGCAGAACCGCTGGCTGATGTGCCGCCTGCTATGGCCATCACCAGTAAAAAGCACCGTTTTGACGTGTACATTTCCACTCATTAGGAGAGAAGTATGATTAACGTTGGCAGTACATTGCCTGAAGTAACCTTTGGTTTGTTAAAGGATGGCAAGACAACCAACCCGCACACCAATGATATATTTGGCGGCAAACGCGTTGTAGTATTCGCCGTACCCGGCGCTTTCACCCCGACCTGTTCGGCGGCGCACCTGCCCGGCTATGTCGCCCTTGCTGACAAGATCAAAGCTAAAGGGGTCGATGATATCGTCTGCATTTCGGTAAATGATGCTTTTGTGATGGATGCTTGGGGAAAGTCAGCGAATGCAGAAGAAATCACCATGCTGGCTGACGGCAATGCTTTTTTTACCCGTACAATTGGTCTTGATATGAACACCAGTGACTTTGGCGGTGTGCGCAGTATGCGTTATTCTATGCTGGTTGAAGATGGTGAAGTAGTAAAACTGAATGTTGAAGATCCGGGCCGTTTTGAGGTGTCTGACGCAGAAACAATGCTTAACAGCCTGTAAATAGTCTTAATGCATTCAAATGATGGAATTGACTAATACTTTAGTCGATTCCATGACTTATCTCCCTCCCTTTATTGTTCTGTAACTACCGGAAATTCATTGATTTTTATAAATGTTTAGTAAGCGCTATCTATTTATGCGTTTTTTACAACATTTAATGTACAGTATGCGCCATTCTGCTATTCTTAAAGAATAGAGCGATATACCTATGCAGGTGGAGATTATTTGGTACTTCACGAAGAAAACCATTAATCATCCGTGCGCTCATGCTCACAGGGTAAGTTGAGCAGCTCAAACGGAACCATGGAGGGAAAGTATGTTGAGCAAAAATCAGAAGTTTGGTGTCTATCTGATATCCAAATCTCTATCTTCAGATGAAGCAAGCGATGAACAGGTCATTCTGTTCAAGCATCTTTTGCAAACCTGTGGTTATGAAATCACAGAACTCACGTCCATAGAACAGTTAGAAACTACTTCCAATCAGGATCTTATTTTTTACGATGCCGCTAAGGCTAAAGAAAAAATGGAAGCGTTTTATCGTTATCAGGGCTTTGCCCGCTGGATTCTGTTTAATTTGGAACACGGCGATATCGATGAATGTGAGGCTATCATTGCAGGTGTTGAGGGAACCTTCTATACCTCTGACTCACCTGAATTATTACTGAAAGGTGTGCGGCGGCTGGCCAAAATGGATGTGTGGTTTAAACGCAACTCCATTAACGAGGCATTGCGCCGGTTGCGGCAACAAACCCGTAAAGCCAATGCAGCTATTGCACGTCCCAAAGAGTTAAATAAAATGGCTCTGCATCCCAAGCTTACCAAGCGGGAAGTAACCATTATTGAGCTGGTGGCGCAGGGTTCGCAGAATCAGGAAATCGCTGATCAGTTGCATATCAGTGTGAATACAGTAAAGACGCATATATACAGTATTTTCCGTAAAACCCATTCGAGAAACCGGATTGAGTTGCTGTCCTGGTCACAGCAATTTGTCAGCGAGTACTCCTGACACTTCAAGAATCTTACCGGGCACACTATAATCCGGCTTTTGAATTTGCCGGAGTCAGTTTGTGATCCAGAAAGATGTCATTGTAATCGGTGCGGGCGCTGCCGGATTGTTCTGCGCAGCGCAGGCGGGTAAGCGTGGCCGCGCTGTCGCTGTACTGGATCACGGAAAGAAAGTCGGGCGTAAAATACTCATGTCCGGCGGCGGACGGTGTAATTTCACCAACATGTACGCTGAACCGGCCAATTTTCTGTCTGCTAACCCTCATTTCTGTAAATCTGCTCTGAGCCGCTATACCCAGTGGGACTTCATCTCACTGGTGAGCGAATACGGCATTCCCTATCATGAGAAAACCCTCGGCCAGTTGTTCTGCGATAACAGCGCATCAGACATCGTAGATATGCTGGTAAAAGAATGTGATAAAGCCGGTGCTGAAATCGTTACCCGCTGTGACATTCTGAGTGTTGAGAAAACAGAGACCGGCTATGTGCTGAGCACTTCGCTGGGCGATTATGTTTGCGAATCTCTGGTTATCGCTACCGGCGGCCTGAGTATGCCGAAAATTGGCGCTACGCCATTCGGCTACAAAATTGCAGAACAGTTCGGTCTGAAGGTCCTGCCAACACGAGCCGGCCTGGTGCCCTTTACACTGCATGACAAAGACAAGCAGGCGCTGGAAGCATTGAGCGGCATCGCTGTCGATACGTCAGCAAGTTGTAACGACACATCCTTCCGCGAAGCGATGCTGTTTACTCACCGGGGGTTAAGCGGCCCGTCTATGCTACAGATATCGTCTTACTGGCATCCGGGGGACACCCTGCATATCGACTTACAACCTGCCATGAGCGCCGCAGAATATCTGACAGCCGCTCAACAGGATACGCCTGACGCGCAACTCTCTACGGTACTCAGTAAGTTCTATCCCAAACGGCTGGCACAAACCTTTGTCGACACCCGACAGTGGTCTAATGAACCGGTAAAACGCCTGACCCACAGTCAGATAGCAGAAATCGACAACACCCTGTCTGACTGGCAAGTCACGCCCAATGGCACAGAAGGCTACCGCACCGCAGAGGTGACGCTGGGCGGCGTAGATACAGACGAACTGTCGTCGAAAACCATGATGAGTAAGAAAGCCGAAGGCTTATTCTTCATCGGCGAAGTGGTAGACGTCACCGGCTGGCTCGGCGGCTACAACTTCCAATGGGCCTGGAGCAGCGCCTGGGCCGCAGGGCAGTATGTTTGATGTGTTTTCGCATAATAAAGTTTGTACATTAATCTATACTGGTTAAACAAAGATACAGTGGAACCAGCAACTTGCCTCGCTTCAGAGAAATAAAAACGTTCAAAGATTTTCAAAGAGCGCTAAAGAACAAATATGGTATTGGCGAAGGCGAAAACTATAAGCCTTGGCAAAGAGTTCAGGATGTCCCTTCGCAGGGAAGCAGCGCGAAAATTCAAGGTATAAAAATAGACAGAGAGCACCACACCTTGTCTGAGGGGGAGATGTAGTGGTCAAGTCATTTTGGCCACGTCGTTGTAGCTAATCCAGTAACGTTTCTCCGATTCATTGGGTGTTAAACCACCGTTGTATGAATGCGGTTTCAGTCGGCTGTAATAGCCATGAATATAATCACCAATTTTCTGCTTTGCTTCAGTAAAGTTCCGGTAGCCAGTTGTTGGAACCCACTCGGTTTTGAGACTTCTGAAGAAGCGTTCCATCGGGCTGTTATCCCAACAATTTCCCCGGCGACTCATGCTTTGTGTTAAGCGATATCGCCAGATTAGCTGACGGAATTTACGGCTTGTGTAGTGACATCCCTGGTCGCTATGGAACATCACGTTTTTAGGCTGTCCCCGATATTCGAATGCCATTGTCAGCGCCTGGCAAGTCAAGCTACTGTCCGGTGAATGGCTCATTGCCCAGCCTATTGGCTTGCGGGCAAACAGGTCGATAACCACAGCCAGATAAGCCCAGCGGTTGCCTGTCCAGATAAAGCTCACATCGCCGCACCAGACCTGATTTGGTGCTGTAACGGCGAACTGCCTGTCGAGTAAGTTCGGGATAGCAACGTGTTCCTGTGTTGCTTTCCGGTACGCATGTTTCGGCAACTGACAACTGAACAAGCTGAGCGCTTTCATGAACTTTCCAGCACGGTAACGGCTCAGCGTAACGTCATGAGACTCATCGTTCGTAATGATGTCTGATATGGTTCTCGCTCCGGCAGAGCCACCGCTCAGTCGGTGCGCTTCGCGTACCAGGCTGCGTAGCCGGATGGCTTCCGGCGATGGCCGCTTATCACGCTGTTGCCAGTATTTAAATGTGCTGCGGTGGACATCCAGTACCGCACACAGATGATTGACCGAATATCGGTGCTTATTGCTCTGACTCAGCTTCTCGATTAACGAGAGTGTTTCATGGAGTCCGACATCAACAGAGCTGAAGCCTTTTTTAATATTTCCTTTTCTAATTCAAGGCGTTCAACTTGTTTCTTCAACTCGCGGATTTCTCGTTGTTCCGGTGTCATCGGCGTGGCCTGCTTAGGCGATTTTCCATCGCGTTCTTCACTAGCTGCCGCACCCACTTACCCAACGTTGAGTAACAAACGCCCATCGCATCAGCCGCTTCTTTATGTGTATAACCCTGGTCGAGAACCAGCTGTGCAGTTTCGAGTCTGAATTCAGGACTGAAATTCGGGCCTTTCTTCTTTGCCATGTTGTCACCTAATTTTGCTATGCTGCTAATCATAGCAGCTCTAATCAGGTGGCCAAATTCACTATGCCACTACATTACTACTACTGGCAGTAGTCGTTTTCATGTTGAGCTCAAACCACGTACTGAGCGCCCTACCATCGCGCAATTTACGTATTGGGTAAAAAAGCAGTGCGGCGGCAACTTACCGAAGCGTGACCGTAAGCGTCGCAATCCCATAGAGCATAGCAAAGATTTAGCCGGGCGCACTGGCGATGCGTTTGGTACAGACGATGGCTTCGGCAAAACCTTTGAGCTGGATGAAACGCCGTTCGACGAAGAATCAGTATCGCAATTTGATGAAACCCGTCAAACCAAGATAGGCAAACCTACCTTTTATTTTGTCGTTGACCGCTTCTCGCGATACATCACCGGGCTGTATATCACTACAGAAACGCCATCGTTCAAGACCGTGCGCCAGGCCGTGTTTAATGCCGAGATAAATAAAGCGAAATTTTTAGAAGAGTATGGGTTCGAGCCCGGTGAAGTGAAGTGGGAATTCCACGGCATTCCGACGACTCTGTTTGTGGATAACGCGGAATTTCGTAATCGCAAATCAGAAGCGGCAGTGAGCGATTTGGCGATGAAAGTACAGTTCGCCAGACGCGGACGCGGCGATTATAAACCCCATGTGGAGCAACTATTTCGCGTATTCTCGCTCTGGTTTAAAGGCTTAAGTAAAGGCCAGCAATCTAAATCGTTGGCCGATATCGCTGCACAATTGGCGCGTAAGCACGCGTCACTCAATCTCAATGAGCTCTACATCATCGCTATCATTTACATTAACTATCACAACAATCATCGGCGACTCAAAGACTATCAATATTGCAAAGAAATGTTGATGGATGACGTAGCGCCGATTCCTGCGAAATTGTGTCAATGGGGGCAGCGGTATCGCCCCGGCCATACGCTGAAATATGATGAACGGGATCTCTATCGGGCGTTGCTGCCGGTGGCCGAGGTGTCGGTACATCAGCGCGGTATTTATTTTGCTGATGTGGGGCTTTGGTACAACTGTGAATATGTGCTCGAGCGTGGGCTGCAAGACAAGCTGGTCAGTCGTAATCGTGTCGTAAAGTTGCGTGCTCGCTACAACGAGAACTTAGTCGATGTCATCTTTCTTGAAACTGACGATGGGCTTAAGCCCGCGACGCTTGATGTGCGCTGCCAAGCCTTTCAGGGGCTTTCATGTTATGAAGCGACATTACAGCGAAAATCGATGGCACGAAATGATGAATTGGCCAAGGATGAGGAAATGGCGTTTGCGCTAGGCGTGTCGCAGGCCATGCAACGCATCTTAAAAAATGCTCAGAAAGAAAAGCAGCCGGGCGTCATGCCCTCAACGGCCACGCTCAAAGATAACCGAAAACTAGAAGCCATCTTGAATCGCTATGCCGACATCAATAAGTTTTTAGCCGCTGTCCAGCTAGATCACGTGCAGATTGAGCCTAACGCGCTGCCTGATAAATCGGATGCCAAAAATATTTATGATGAATTCGAGGAAGATGATGATGCCTAAACGTCGCCCAGTTTCAGTCGCAAAAGCGCACTATACTCCGTCTGATGTAGCGATGTATGCGGGTAATCCGCTGATCGAAGCGTTGCCACCTCGGCTGGGATCCAAACTGTTACGCCAACGTTTGACGGTGAAGCCCAACAGCACGCATGTGGGGCACTTAAGTGTAGGCGAGCGCGAAGAGCATATACACACGCTGTTCGACATCCGTTTGTTACCGCAGCAGCATTTAGACTTGTACTACGACATGTATTCCATGATTCGGTATGGCTACGTGCATCGCAACCCGGTACGGGCGGAAGTCGTCGCCTGGAGTTATGACATCGCCGACCCGAATGTTGAGCAAAAAGAGGTGACGCAGCCATTGCTAAACGATGCGTCGGCACCGACGGTGGCAGAAGCGTTATTTTTGACGGGCTTTTTGGGTAATGGCAAGTCAACGATGACCGAACATCTGCTGCTCAACCTCTTTCCACAAGTCATCGAGCATACTGTCGCTGACTTTGATGAACCTCAGGTTGTGTACCTAAAGGTGGATATGCCCCACAACGCGTCGCGGGGCGGATTGATCTCGCGCCTCCTTACCGAGTTAGATCGGGTGCTTGCAGCAACGTCCTATGGCGATCCGCGTTATCGGGACGTGATCAAAAAGAAAAATGGCGACCACATTAAGCTCGATGCGATGGTGGAAGTGCTTATCACAGCGTGTAATCGCCACCATGTGGGGCTATTGGTGATTGATGAATTTCAGAACGTGAAAGTCGCGTCACTGCGCTACCGCAACGAAATGCTGCAACTATTTGATGAGCTAGCGAATCAGCTTTTCATTCCCAGCATCAAAATTGGCACACCTGATACATTAATGATATTTGATAACGCCCGGCATAAGCGCCGCTTGGGCAAACCCTTTGAGTTAAACCGGCTAAACGAGCCTAAAACCTGGGAGCGCTTATTGACGATGCTGTATGACTTTCAGCCGCTGGCCCACCCCATTACGCGAAATGACAAAATTGACGCTGCTTTGTTGCATTTAACGGCGGCGGTCCCGGCGTTTGTTCTGGGGCTGTGGGAAGCGACACTGATCAAAGCCATACGTACGGGTAAAGAGAAAATTACGCTGACACTGATTAAACAAGCGTGCCGGGAACGTTTTCCGCTATTAAGTACCGCTACGCGCAATATCCATCAAAACCGCAGAGGCGGTTATGCCGATTTACTGACGGTGCAACAGTACTTAGCAGAAGATAACAACGCGTTGGCGCTCAAGCATTTAAATCAGTTTGCTGAAAAAACGGAGGTAAAAGGCGAAGCGGCCAGTGATGTGATCAAAGACATTGATAGTTCGTTTAACGCTGCTGAGCTCGATGCGAACGAGCGCAACAAGCTCCTGGATATTAAGAAAAAGTTGGTTGAAAAAAGTCAGACAGTGTTAGGCCCTCAGACTATTGAGCATAAAGCCACATGAGGTGGTTATCGTTTTACCCGGGTGAACATATCTACAGTGGCCTCATACGCTATCGCATGCGTATGGGGCAAGGTGTCATGAGTGATAAGCGATTCTTTGCACACAATCATTTGCCGTATCAGTGGTTTCGTTCGCAAGTGCCGCTTAATCACCTCATGCGCGAGACGCTGGATAGCATTGCACCGGAGTCTGATGAGCAGTTCACTTTGAGGCTGAATCATACACCGTTTGCACCCTGGTTATTGTCATTGCCCGACGGCATGGCCCCGCAAGAGCTAAAAGAAGCAAAACATCGGCCCAACACCGAAGAAAACCCGTTTCAGGTGGATCGGCGCTGGAAGTATTGTCCGAGCTGCACACAGGCGCAAAAAGCCAAATGGGGGGTGAGCTACTGGCGAGTCGCCCATCAATTACCTGGAGCACTTGTCTGCGATGAACACGGCTCGCCACTGCATAGTCATGATGCGCTACGCTATTTGAATTTCACGTTGCCTGATAAATGGGAGAGCACCAGCACCCCCGTCCCAATGATGGATGCGTGGCAAGTCAGTTGGTAGCCGTTTATTTACGGTATCGCACGTCGCCTTCAATGCAAGCCGACTTTGGGCGTGGAACTTCGCGACAGTACCTACGAAGTCTTGAAACTATCGAAACCTCTTCGACGAGGTGATCGCACGGTCGTGAATGCCTTGTTTGCGCAAATGCGCAACGATTTAGGCGAGGCGTGCCTGGCCGGGCTATTTACCGCGTATGCCCGGCAGTTTACTCGCCCGACGAACGTATTGTGGATCACGCTCTCGCCTTTCGGGCAGTCAAAGGGTCTGCGCCATCCCTTGTATTGGCTGGCTATTGTGTTTTGGCTAAGAGAACAGCTACCCGCACTCAAGGATGAGTATGAAAACGGTGTCGCTACAACCTTATGAAACGCTGTTTAGCTGGCTAAGCCGCACGCACATCCGCTATGGTGTGGGGCCCGTGGCTCGCACGTATCACGCATTGCTAGGCAAAACTAAGGTACGGCTGCACCCTTATCTTCCCCAAGGGATCCGTGACTTTTCAGCGCTTACCGATAAAGGTACGGACATATTACTCTCACAGCATACGCTGTATCCGCTGTTTCGCTTTTTTCATGCCGATGAGCAAGGGCGTCTTAAACATACGCTACTAACCGGTGAGGGCTCATCGACCCATGCGGCAAACATTCCTCATGCCCGGCTACATATCCCGTTACATCACAAATACTGTCCACTGTGCGCCCGTGAACAGCGTCAGAGGCTGGGTTTTGCCTATTTTGATATCAGGCACCAGCTTCCCGGCCTTATCGCCTGTGAGCGCCATCAGCTCACTTTGACTGGTGTGCTGTGCGGAGATGGAGCGCTAGACAGTGCCATTGCCCTACCACAAGAAAAGCGCCCGGTATCTGCGGTGTCCCTTATCACATCTGCCTTCAGTCAATTCTGTGTCGCGGTAAGCGAGCAGTGCAGTACCTCCGTGATGCAGCCCTACCAGATGGATAACTATCGCCACCTCCTTGACAGAAAAGGCTATATCACACGCCACCACCAACTGCGCTTACAGCAAGTCAAGCAGGCCTTAGGGGCTTGTTATGAGTCGTTGAAACTCGATAGGGGCACCGAGTCTCTGCGTGATTATGCGTTTTTAGGGCCGCTGCTGCGCCAGCGGACAGGGTATCCAGCGCATCCTTTAAAACACCTTCTTCTCGGGTTTTGGCTCTTTGATGGTGCGTCAACAGGGTATCAAAAGACCATTTCGCCGGTTGAGCAACAGGTGCTGCCGCTGGCGGATACCGCCAGTCTGGAGGCTAAAACGCTGGCGCTACTCAAACAACAGGTAAGTTTTGCCACGATTGCGAAACGCCTGGGTAAATCACGGTGTTATGTACGGCGTATCGCGCAGCTCAACCAGGTAAGCTATCGGCACAATGCCCTGATGTTCGATGCCCGCGTGCGGCATCGTGTGATCATTCAAGCCTTGTTAGGGCGTCATCGACGTACCATCGCCAACAACCTCGGCGTGGGAATGGGTTATGTGGAGCAAGTGATTGCAAATACCCGGGGGCTTCGTCAATGGCGACAAGTCCTCACCCACAAGCATAAACGCGTAAAGGCGATCTATGTGATTAAGCAGGCGCGAATAGCCCATCCTGATTGGCTACAAAAGGATATCAAGCAAAAGGAAAGCCAGGCGTTTTTCTACCTGTATCATCATGATCGGGAAGCGCTCAAACAGTGCCTGCCACCCCGTCGTGCGCCGACACCACCGCCTTTTGATTGGGCCAAAGAAGATATGCGACTGATCGCAGCGCTCCAGCAGCTTGCTGCGCCGTACCCACAGTCGCTAAGTGCCGCAGGCAGAGCGATAGGCGACAACGGGCACTTACGGAAAAACCTGACCAAGTTGCCGCGTACCCATGCGCAACTCGTTGCATATCAAATCATTGATAAATAATAGCTTTGTGGTCAAACCAGTCACTCTCTGATGCCGGAATCAATGACTTAGCTTTTTTTTTAAAATTGTTACTGTAAAAACCCAAAAAAGGGTCCTACAGATATAAATAAGGTAATACGAAAGAGATAACGCCCCTTAAATTGATAAGCAATCGGTGTGATAGGGCTTTTATTGGCTAATGAACAGAATGGATTTTTATCCATTTTGAGTGAGATAGGTAAGTGAAAACACCACATTGTGTAAAGCAGGCGACCTACTGGAACACGGCCAAGCGAAGCTTGGGAAAATAAGAATGGGTTGAAACCAACAAACCGCCCCCAAACCCAATTTTTTTGAGGGGGGACTACCTCAGGATGAAAAGCATGACACGTTGGACAACCACGCGTATTGATAACCACAGCCTCGCCCGTTTTATCGGTCCTCATCCTTATGTGGTGCTGTCGTGTCACGCTGCTATTCCCGCGCCTCATTTATTTCTTTTTTTACGCCTGATGCGTGAGCTCAATACACTCGGCGCAGACGATTGTGAATTTCACGTCTTTTACATTGATATTGATGAGAGAACCGGTATCCCTACGCCCCAGGTGGAAATTATAGGCGATGCCGAGAGGTCGTTTGAGATTGTGGCTAATAGGTATGAAAGGCTTTATCAACTGACAATAAAACAAAAGCCAAGCTTAAAGCTTGGCTTTTAGAACAGAAATCAACGACTGTAAGCCATTCTGGCTATATCACTACGTTCTTTCATCTCTCTTCGCAGTTTATCAGCAGTTTTGTTTAGTTCAGGGGTGATCCAACCTCGGCTCTGGTATACCTTCAGTTTCGCCGCTCGAGTAATCCTCTCTCGCTCTTTGGGATCTAGTGCTTTTAATTGTTCTGCACTGAGAACAGACATAGTTGTCATAACCGCACTCCTTCTGTTGTGCCTTCAGCATAGCAGAGTTTAAAATTATTTGCTATTCAGGCTGAATGTATAACCGTTTACGAATTAAAACTAGGTAGGGTTCAATAATGTTTAGAAAATCAGATACTTTCTCTCCGTTAAACAACAACCCATCTTGATCACGATAAATATTTACAACCCACTTAACGCGTTCCTGTTTAAAAGCTGATGTCAGAGGGATACTTAATAAAGAATGTGCAATCCCAGTGCTTTCCGTTAAATAGTATTGTCTAAGGTTTCTTTCAACGCTACCTGACCAATTTAGTGTATTTTCACGTTTGGAGTAGTGATGATAAATATCTCCGATATCCTTCAGGTATGAGTAGCTTCTTTCAGCTACTGCAATTGGCGCTCCTAACAAGTTTTGATGTTTAGGTTTCTCTTGATTTCTGACCAAAGTGAATGGGAAAGCAATTGGCTTTCTATCTGCATCAGGTATTGGCTCCGGAGTATCTGTAGCCGTTGTTAATTCGTTATCTTCTAAAATGACAATACCACTATAATCAGAAAAAGGCCCTCCGCTAAATTTCGACGCTTTTTGATGCCACCCTTCAGCATCTTCTGCTTTCATTTCGTCGTAATAAAATACTTTCATGATGTTGGCACGATACACAATTTTGTGACTGCGACGATTTCGGGCATCCCATTTATTGACTAGATCAATGAGTGTGACAAGCAAAAAACGCAAATCTTCCTTTCCGTTTTCTTTCTTTTCGAAAAATGCGGCATTGGTCGTTGAGTATGCTTGTAGAAGCTTGTTTTTCACTAATTCTCTAGACTCCGGCGTTTCTTCATTGACCGGAGGAATATCAATGTCTATGTCTTCCAATTTCCCTGAAGGCGGTAGGGTTTCATTGTGAACATCTATATCTTGCTCATCAAGCCATGAACATACTTCGAGAAGCATACTTTCCGTCATTGCCATCTGCGCTTCAAATATCTCTAACTGATTCGAAGCCTGATCGTAATTGCGAGCAAAGTATTCCAAGAAATCAGCAGGTGGAGAGGTAATAATTGATTTGAGAGTATTTTCATCTTTAGCTTCAATAGCGCTGGAACGCGCACTGAAAAGGGAAAGCAAAACTAAGAATATTACTATTGCTAACCAGAAATACCAATTTGGCGAACGCTCCCACGAGATGGGGGTAATATCTCTGATTTCACTAGAGAAAACTGATACGTATCCGCCGTAAGCCAGTGCTGCTGCCCATAACAAAACATTACATGGGGAGCTAACGATAAAGCGCTGCCATAAGGAATTAGGGCTGTAATTACGATTATAAAAACTCATCCATGAATATCCGGGGTTTTATGGCAGGAATGCCAGTTCTAATTATCTAGTTATTGATACTACCACATACTAAATTTGGTGTGTGCTCGTAAGGGAGAATACATCAACTGATGTGTGGGTTCCTTAGAACCCACATGGTTAATTTTATTGTTGAGGTGTTTGTGAAGTATTTAGCGATTCTTCAAGTTGTTCTACCTGGGCTGATAATGTAGAAATTTGCTCTCCTAGTTCTGCCAGTTTTTGGCGGCTATCTAACTCATGAGCTTTTAAATTTTTCTGTTGAGTTTCGATACCGGTTGATACCGTGTCTTGCTGTGTATCATTCTCACTTTTTTGCAATACACCATCAATCACAATCCACCATAGAAAGATTACCGCGACTAATTGCAATAGAAAGTCTGTTAGACTCCAGCCCCCTGTAAGTTCAGGATTAACAGAACGCTTTAATGCTGCTGTGAAGAGAGTGATAAGCCCAGACGCTATAAAAACGCATGTGAAATTTTCTGCCATCCACTTCAAAGGCTCATCTACAAGCCAAAATACTAAACCTAAAAAAACTCCAGCCAAACCTGCCGAATCGAGAACAGCACTTTTAACGAGCTGCATAAATTTGTATACACCGTACCAAGAAGACTTAGGAATGGTGGGGTTTTGAGAAAACATACTGCATCCTTTTATTACTCTAATATAAACAGGTGGTTATTCTTATTTTTTCAATCCAGATGTCAGGGTGAAGCGGTAATAATTCTTCACTCAAATTTCAGTATCAACATTCTAAACAGATACAAAGTTGCAGTATCCAAGAAAATAATGACGAACAGGTACTCAGTAGGTCGTTAGTGGCAATCTTTACACGACAATGCGGTTGTAAACCTATTAAACATAATGTCTTTTTATGCGCCATTAGGCCCAAAATCGCGGTTGGAGGTTCATTTCCCCTGAACGTGCCAGTTATCGCACGTTTCGCAAACCGTCACCGACGACCCACAGGCGTTGCCCCAAGAAACGCAATGGATGCTCAGCGCTGGGATGGCGCATTCGTGATAAGCTCCAAGTCTAAGGGGGAGCACATTTGCTTAAACCGTGAAGCGCTCCTTTCCCCCAACGGTGCGTATGCCAAACGATAATGGAGCTTGAGTAGCATGACAATCCCGGGAGCCCAGGCGCGGCTGGCGCAAATCGTCGAAGCGCTGGCGCGATTGGAAGAACAAAAAACGGCGTTGCTTAATGAACGTAGTGCGCTTTTGCAACAAAGCATGGCGCATCAAGCACAGTACTTTAGTCAATCTGAGACACCCGAGGCTAAGGTTGCCCTGTTTAAGCAATACTTTCGCGGACGCGAAGATGTCTACCCCTTCCGCTGGGAGTCTCAGCGAGGCAAAGCCGGATACAGCCCGTCCTGTGCCAATGAATGGCAAGCTGGGATCTGCAACAAACCCAAAACGGCATGTTCAGAATGTGCCCACCAAGCCTTCCATCGCTTTGATGACAGTGCCATTAACGCCCATCTTCGAGGGCAACGCACGATTGGGATCTACCCGTTAACGGCGCAAAATGAATGTTACCTGTTAGCGTTTGACTTCGATAAAACGGACTGGTTTGAGGCAATATCGGCACTGCGAAACGTGTGTGAGTCACTGTCTATTGACTACTTAGTTGAGCGTTCCCGTAGTGGACAAGGCGGCCATTTGTGGCTCTTTTTTGAAAAAGCGACAGAGGCAAAATCCGCACGCCAATTGGGCACAGCGCTGCTCAATCTGACCATGGACACATATCCGGCCCTTAACTTTGACTGCTTTGACCGCATGTTTCCTAACCAAGACGCCTTACCCAGCGGCGGGATGGGGAACCTCATTGCATTACCGTTACAAAAACAGCCTCGCTTGTCGGGGAACGCCTGCTTTATTGATGCTGACGGAGGCGTTGTCGAAGATCAATGGCAAGCACTGGCGGCGACGGGCAAACTATCACCTGACACTATACGGCAACTACTCGAGCGTCTCGCCGATTACGTGGACGTGGAACCGCAAGTCGGCGAGTTAAAACCCTGGGAAAAATCGACGACCCTTAATACGCCCAAAATTGACGACTGCCCCGCGACAATCGACATCGTTGTGGCTGACAAGCTGTATATTGCTATTGCGGTTTTACCCAACAAACTGGTCGCGACCTTAAAGAAGTTAGCGGTGTTTGCCAATCCTGATTTTTTTAAACGCCAGGCGATGCGATTTTCAACGATTGGCGTACCTCGCTATCTGTGTGCGGCGCACATTGAATCGGGCTATCTGCACCTGCCCAGAGGACTAAAAGGACAAGTTGAAGCGTTACTGGAACAACAGGCTTGTACTATCCGATATCAGGATAAACGCTATGCTGGTCAGCGACTCCCGGCCCTGCGTTTTGAGGGCACGCTTCGCAGCCAGCAAGCGAAAGCGCTAAAAGCCTTACTGGAGAATGAACATGGACTGGTCATTGCGAATACGGGGTTTGGTAAGACCGTTGTTGCACTGGCATTAATCGCCAAACGCGCAGTCAATACATTGGTATTAGTGCACAATAAGGCGCTGGCGGAACAATGGATTGAGCGATGCAAGATATTCCTCAAAGACGCTGAGATGGGCTTCCTCTTAGGCGGAAAGACTAAATTAAACGGACGAATAGACGTCGCGACGTATCAAAGCCTGATCAGTAGAAATGGCATTGATATTCATGACAAAGTAGATAGCTACGGGCAAATTATTGTCGATGAATGCCATCACATTCCGGCCTCAAACTATGAAACGTTGTTAAAGAACGTCGCGCCTCAATTCCTGGTTGGTTTTACCGCGACGCCCAAAAGACAAGATGGGTTGGAAAAGCTAATGTATTTTCAACTTGGGGCGGTGTTATTTGAGTCTAAACCAGAGTCGGTAAAATTCAGTCAAACGGCCTATGGCTGTGATACCCAAATCGCCTTTCCTCCGTCTTGGGTGGATGGTTCGGTGCCGGTAAAAATCACCCAGATGTATCAATACCTGCAAGACAATGCGTCTCGAAATCAGCTCATCACGCGCAGCATTGCCCAGGCAATAGAAGCCAAGCATCAATGTCTGGTGCTCAGTGAACGTAAAGAACATATTGCAATACTCAGCGAGCAATTAAATACACAAGGTATCAATACTATTGAGCTGCATGGTGGCGTGAGTACTAAGATCCGTAAACAGCGGATTGAACGATTCAGAAGGGATTACCTGAAAGGACTGTCATCATTGCGACGGGTAAATATGTGGGGGAAGGCTTTGACTTGCCTTATCTGGATACCTTGTTTTTGGCCCTCCCAATTTCATGGAAAGGGATTGTGGCCCAGTACGCTGGCCGTATTCAGCGTCACTACCCGAATAAAACAGAAGTAACGGTGCACGATTATATTGATGATTTTCCCATGCTACAGAGAATGTGGAAAAAGCGTGCTAATGGATATAAGGCCGTTGGGTATAGTGTCAAAAGGATCGGTAGCGGCAAAACTGACAAGCTTCTTTGACCCAGAATGCTAATCCATGTTTATCTAACTGGCTGCATAATTCGAAGTGTACTCCGTGGTATTTTTAATTCTTTTCTCGTTGATACCTACGATACATTAACCCTAATCATGAGTCGTTAATCGGCTCGCCAAGATAGCTAGCGCTGCTTGTTGATTGAGATACTGTGACGGCAAGTCCACCGAGCGGGCAATGAAACCGGTAGGCACATGCAGGACTTCTACCCCGACATGGGTGGCAGCCAAGCGGGTGATCGACGATGGGATGACCGTAAAGACCAAATCAGCGGAAAATGACGACATCGGTATGTTCTTACTATCGCATGCGCTCGACCGTCAGGCCGTGGGCCTGGGCGAAGGCTAGGACTTTGCTTTCGGTCGCGACCACATTGTGCTGATAGCGACAGCAGAAAGCAATCCAATGTTGTTCGGATTTGAAGACAGCTCGCACATCATTCAAGCCATGATCAATGCCATATTGGGTGGTATCGATGGGCACAGCCTCATGGGCGTGAAAGTGTTCCCGCGCAAATTGGGTCAGCAGATCGCGAGGCTCCGTGTCTGCATCCACCTTCCATACATAATTGCAATATACAGTCATGGTGTCTCCTTTATGCTTGGTCTAGGGAAATGTCGCTGAGCCGGATACGCTGCACGGTCACGTGTGCCGCACGCCAATTTGCCAGCTCGCTGTCCAATAACACCCGTTGCAATGAGCGCACGCAGCCCTCTTTGAGTGGATGCAGTATTGAGATCTCTCCATTTGAGGCGGTCCAATGATAGCTACCTTCTTCCATGTGGATAGCTACAGCACCTTGTCTTGCGCAGTGAACGCTCATCGAATTGTCATTGAAGAGCGTGACGAGGCAAACTTGGGTAGCGGCGTTGTCAGCGGTTAGTGTGTAAAGTAGCCAGCCATCGGGGTAAGTGAGCATGTCATGCTATCGTGTCAGTGGTATCTCTCTTTACGCTAGTATAAGGTAAGGGTTAGATCAATAGTCTCTTATAAACAATGAGTTAGTATCACTTTGATACTAACTCCCGTGCGAATCGTTGTTAGTAGCTATGTGCTTGTAATTACGCTAGAACTTAACAAGGATTCGGATAACCGGCTGGTCGATACGCCAATTTTAGGGCGATGACTGACGCGTAATAAAAGGAGAGAGAAAGTGGAACCACAAGAGCATGATGATGAAGCATTCGCACTTTTGGCATTTATTGCGATAGGTGAGCAAACTCTCGCAGAAAATTCTCAAACGTTTGAAGATGTAGAAGCCTTTTTGCTAGATCTTTAAACGACTATGCTTAAGATGTAGGCACATCAGTGGGCCTCTTAACAGTCTTCGTTTTAATTTGATATTTATAGAAATCGAATGGGTTTTATTCAGAGGTCTATAAGACTACTTTGTCTTCGTTTTAGTTAAGCCGGTTCATGATTCTTTTTAAGTATTTTCTAATTTTTTATATTGGGAGTAAAAATATAGGCTTTGGTACAGCTTACACATAATAAGTTGCTGCGGTATGTTAATTACGTATCCGGGCAACTTTCGAAATATGCCAAAGAGATACTCAGTTAGATAACTATAGGGAAATTTATTATGATTGAATTGAATCAAGTTGAAATTGAAGAAGTGTCCGGAGGTATTGTTGTAGCTCTGTGGGCATTATTAATTACAGGTTATGGATCTGGAGCCTTTGATCGAATCGGTAGTGAAATTGGCGCAGGACTTTATGATGGCTTACATAAGGTGCCTTAAAATATGAAAGATTTAACTAACGAAGAAATTCTGGTCGTATCCGGGGGCGAAGGTCTTTTCTATTATGTAGGTTATGGTATAGGAAGTGGAATAAGAGGTTTGAACCAATTTGGAAGCTGGCTTGGTTCAGAAGTCTACGACCTAACTCATAATATTCCATGATTTACTTAACTCTAATCAATATAGTCAATTTAGAGGGAAATCGATGTGGAAAAAATATTCAAAAATTGAAAATATAGGTTTTTGGTTTATTCTTATCTTTATTTCTTTGATGTTAGTTGACTATTTTTTCTTTAGTAGTTAACTGAATTGCAATTAGAGTTTTAATAAACTCTCTCAAGATAATATTCTCACATCATAGTGCAAGAAATAATGTGTTCATTTTAAAAAGTGACTTTTAAATTAAAAGTCACTTTTTTATCTCGATATCAGCTTGGACTTCAGTCTATTGCTCTAGTCGTTTTATGATATTTGAGTGGATGAATGTTTTCACCATCCCGGATATGGGATGGTGACTTTACCCGATCAAGCCTTGGACTCGTTGATGGTGGTGGTGAGCTGTTCGGCTTTGGTTTCTATCTCAACTTCAACGGCGGTGCTGCCCTGAACCGCATTCTTTGAAACGCTGGCAGGGGTTACGGCGCTGATGCCTTTTAACAGGCGGCCAAGAATGTCCGCTCCGGTGATGATGCGGGGTTGTGCGCCCCAAACCAGTACTACGTCAACATCGATGGTGCCATCATCGTGGGCATCCAGTGTTTCCTGCGCTTTCAGATGCCACAGTACTTCGGATAACATCAAAGTTTCATCCCGCACGATTAACGGGCGGTGACAGAAATCATAGATATCAAACGGCTTGTCGGTATCAAAAAGGGCTGCCCGCAAAGCACCGTCAGCATCAAGAATGAGTAACGGGTTATTTGTCTCATCGGCGAGTACCACCCATTTATGCCCGCTCTGGTTAATTTTCTTCAGAAGCTCATCTGAGCTGTTGCGCACGAACTCCGGCACAATGGGAAAGTCCAGTTTGGCGGGTAGCTGAATAATGGACTCCGGCTCCAGTAATTCACCCTCCTGCATCACCGAAACTTCGTCGATGGCAAGGAAGTTCAGTGCTCCGGTACCTTCCACATGATCAACCTCTGCTTCTTCGGCGTCCACGTGCTGTTTGATCACCTTACGCAGATCGTTATCCCGCATGTACTCAACGCCTTCGCGGCCCAGCCAGCCATCAAGCAATAAGGCCGACGGCTTGGAAACGGGGTACAGAATGATCTGATAGAAACGCATTACCGGTGATAATACTGACGCCATACGCATGGCATTTCTGGAGAAATAAGCCTGCGGCATGATTTCACCGAAAATGGTAATAAAACCGGTAGAAAACAGAAACGAGGCTGCGCCCGTCAGCACAGAGTCTGACAGCAATGCCAGCAACACGTTGATCCCCACGTTACCCCACAGAATAGTGGTTAGCAGGAAGTTCGAGTCCTGTCTCAGCTTCAGAATTTTCGCCGCGGTTTTATCTCCGTGGCTGACTTCCATTTCCAGTTGCAAACGGCTGACTGAAAAGAATGCCAGGTTTAGTCCGGAGAACATGGCCGACTGGGAGATACAAAAGAGGATCCCGAGCCATACGTAAAGTTCCTGATTGCTTAACGCAAAATCCATAAATAATTATTGCCTGGTAGTAAACGGGTGGCGAGTGTAAACCGGTAAAGCAAATAGTGTTAACCGGAATTTTTATCGACACGAAAGAATATGGGAATCGTAGCGTATTAAACAGGAACTGCCAGTACAATCAAGCGCAAACGGGGATTGGGCGTCATATCATTAAACGGATAACAGGTGATAAGCTGGATTTCGTCTTTGTTCCGTTCGATGAACCAGCGGTGGGTGTGTGAATCGACAATATTGGTCTTACTCACCCGATAGGTACGCCATTGTCCGTGGCTGTCCTGGATCTGAAAGGTGTCTCCTCTCTGCACATGCTGCAGAAAGTTGAAATGGGTGTCACGGTGACCGGAATACACCTGTGTGCCGGTTCCCCCGGGCAGTGCTGTGCCGTCTATGTGGCCGGGGCCGAAGGCCAGGCTGCTGCCATGACTCCCCGACAACATATACAGGCGCTGGTTGTGGCCGGGAAAGGTCAGTACGGCCACGGGCCAGGTATCTGACCATGACCATGGTTTAACGGTGCGGCCGGTTTCCAGGGTTTCCTCCCAGGCATCTGCAATAAGCCGTTGCGCTAATACTGCTTTTGCCGCAATCCATAATGTATTGCCAAAACACAGGATGCCGGTTACCAGAAGCAGAGCGGGGAGTGCGGTCTTCAGGTATTTTTCTTTTATCCTCACTGCACGGCCACCTTATCTTACTTTTATCCGTTGCCAGAACAGTAAAGCGAGGCCGGCAACAATACACAGTATACCCAGCCAGAGTGTCAGTTTCGCTGTGGTGGCGGTTTGCGGATATTGCAGTTGCTGATGTGACATGCCCTGCGGCAGTTGATTCGCTACCCGCAGACGGAGCGGCGGACGGGGGCTGTTTTCATAAGTCACCGGTGACTGATCGATAGCAACAAATGAAGTAAAGCGGGACAACAGACTGTGTTGCAACGCCACCGCTGTCACTTGGTCTTTAACGTCTTCTTCGCTGAGAGAGCCGCTTCGCCCTTCATCGTCAATATGGGCAATTTTTTGTCTGGCCCAGTGTGCGCCGGCGCCGCTACCCTCCGGCATATCCGATGACGTGAGCGTTTGCGACCAGAGCCGACTGGCGGTTTCACCGCTTACGCTGACACTGCTGACAGGCGTTTTTGTGGAGGCAAAAGACAGCAGGGGTTCGTTAAGATACAAATCCGGCGTATTTGCAGGATATACCTCTGCATCTTCCGGCCAGCCCGGCTGGATGTTTTTGGCTGCACTGTGGTTAAGCTTTGCGAACAGACTGTTCATCTGCGGGGCAATATCCTGCGGATTGGCAATAAATTCATAGGTGCCACGGCCAGCCTGCGCTGCCTTGTGCATGAAGTAACTGTTGGGAGCAGAGCCAATCCCTACTGTGAACAACCGCGATGTGCCTGCGAAGTTGTTGATCAGGCTGAACAGCTCTGCCTCGTTACTCACAGCTCCGTCAGTAATGAATACCACCTGGTGGAGGCGTTCATTCTGCGCATTCTGTGAAAAGGCCGCAGTCAGCGCAGGTAACATTTGTGTGCCGCCACCGGCCTGCAACTGATTTACCCATTGCCGCGCCGCTTGTCTGGCGGGAAGCGTTGCAAAATTTGCCTCTGCGAACATCAGCGAAAAACGGTCACTAAACGCGATGACGTTAACACGGTCGTTATCCTTAAGTTTATCAATGGCTGCAATCAGACTGGATTTAGCCTGAACAATTGACTGTCCCTGCATAGAACCCGATGTATCAATGACAAATGTGATGTCGCGGGGCAGCGTTTGCGGCTGTGTGATGGCCGGGGGCATCACCATTAGCAGGGAAAAATAATCATCACCGGATTGCTCGGTAAAAAGGGCTGCGACCGGTTCTGCAGAAGGGGCCGGGAGCCAGCGAAGCACAAAATCACGGTCCATTTCACTATGACCCTCTTTAAGTGTGATAGTGAACTTGTCGTTCTGTCTTGTCAGATCGATGTCATGATACAGTGCATACACCGAGGTAAGTTGCATGCCACCATTCAGAGAAATAGTGAGTGCCAGAGGATTTGTCTTTCCACTGCCCGGCAGAATAAACGGCGGAAACAGAGCTGCAGGGTCTGCATACTCAGTGTTTGCCGGGCTCTCCGTTTCACGGCTGCTCATGTTCATACCCGGCATGTACCTGGGTGTCAGTGTTGTTGGCAGCCTCCATGAGAATTCGCCCCGGCGGAACTCTGCGATATCAAGAAATTGCAGTGTGACCTCGATGGTTTCTCCCGGTGCGATATGACTGACTTGCTGCGTAAACAGGTTGGGGCGCTGCTGTTCAGTTAGTGCAGCCCGTTTTCCCTGTACGACGGCGTCGCGGTAAAGGTGCCGGGCTTCTTGCCGTGGCTTGATAATGCCTTCAATCACCCGTGAGCCGGTACGGATAGTCATATGAGTAACAGCCGCCTTGTCCGGCAGCGGAAAGGTGTACACACCATTGACCGGCCCGTCGCTCTGGTTTTTAAAAATCTGCCGGTACGTCACGTTCACCAGTACGCCGTTGATCTGAACATCTGCATCCGTGAGTACATGTAAAGCGGCCTGCCCGTTTGCGTCGTTGCTTTGTAACGTCATATTCCCGGACTGGTAGCGGGGTAGTGTGTCAGCAAAAGAAGCAAAAGCCGGCCACATGAAGAGTATCAACAGCAACAAATTAAAGTGGCTGCGGGCAGGGCAGCGGCGGATGGGATGCGTGAACATGAGCGTCTTCCGTTACGGTGTGTAGGATTATTTCAGCACTGTAATCTGGCAAGTTTGCGGAGGATATGTGGCGAAGAAGCAATGAATTCAGGCGAATTATGGAGTAAAGTGAAAGATATCCCTCTACACACACAGCAACACGGTTCTGAGTTATCTATGTCGCACCGGACTAGCCGTAAAAACAGCATGTTAACAGCACCTTACCGGTGGTGTTTAATGCTGGGTGCCTGTGTGAGTCTGACGCTTGGGTTTATTGGTGTGGTCGTGCCGGGTATGCCGACAACGGTCTTCGTGCTGATTGCTGCCTGGCTGGCGGCCCGCAGTTCACCGTCGCTGGCTTTATGGCTGGACAATCACAAAGTCACCGGACCGATAATTCATCACTGGCGAAACGGGCGCTGTATGCCGCGCAGTGCAAAATATGCTGCCACGGCAGGTATGTCACTGTCGGCGGTGATCATGGCGGTAACAGCCACGCCGGTTTGGGTGATGGCCGGTACGGATATCATGATGTTGTGTGTGCTTATCTGGTTGTGGCGTCTGCCAGAACCTGAGTTGCCGGATGGCAAAGTCTGACATGACACTCTCTGCTGGTCATGAAACTACACTCAGACACTTACAACTGACACTCTATGCGATGCAAAGCCGGTTCGAAGCAGGGATCAGCGAATTTGAGCTTATCAGTCTGTTACAAAAAACACCGTATTCCCTTTTCGATGAAACCGCTTTGCGCGACAGCCTGGCGCTTTTCCGTTGTCACTTTATTCTGTTCCATTGTCTTTACCGCCTTCAGGATGAATGGCTGGCGGAAAAGCAGGGCTTACTGAACATCCACACGACGGCCATCCGGCTGGAACCCTTAGCGGAATCAACAGAAACCCCGGCACTGGCAGATCCGCTGCGGGATTATTATCTGAACTGGGATAATTTTGACAGCACCGGCAAAGAAGATGTGGATGCGCTGATAGACAGTTTCTGGGTCAAAATGGGCAGCGGGATTCACATGTCCACAGACGAAAACACGATTAATGAAGCACGCAATGTGCTGGAGATCGCACCGGATATACGACTGACCCGCAGCCTGATAAAGAAACAGTATCGTCATTTACTGCACAGGCACCATCCTGACAAAGGCGGGGAGAATCCGGTTGCTGCTGAACTGGTTAGGGCCTGTGAAGTATTACTGAGTGCGGTTAAGCAGGAACCGCTGGCCTAAACATTATCGGTACGTAATCCGCCGAAATAGATTTTCATCAGGATGGGGGCTTTCGTGGTGATGTCGAAAGCTTCCGGCGCTTCCAGATATTCCGACAAAATACCACGCATAAAACAGTTCATCGCCAGGGTGTAATCTTCCGGTGTAATGTCCGCAGACAACTGGCCTAATTTGATGGCCCGTTTGTAGTAGGCAGAGAACGCCTGAATCTTGTCGTACTTTGCCGTAGTGTGCTTTTCCTGACTACACTTTAAGTCACCACTGTAATCACATTTTAACATGAAAAGTGTAAGTGTTTTACGTAGTTGCTCATCTTGATCGAGATCGAGGAATATGTTCGTACATAACTCCTGTAACTGACCGACAGGATTGGGGTGTTCAGCTTCCAGTCCTTCCATGATCCGTTCGATAAAAGGAGTATGCAGGTTCTCATGGAGCGCATCGAAGATCTCCATTTTGTTTTTAAAGTGCCAGTACACGGCACCCCTTGTCACATCTGCCTTGCGGGCGATTTCTTCAAGGGATGCTTTAGCGACACCGCGCTCTGTAAAAACATCGACAGCGGCCTTTAATATGGTCTGTTTTGTGAGCTCAGCATCTTCTTTTGTTCTGCGCATCATATTCTCCGCGAGATTGACAACATACATACAAGAACGTATCTTTAGAAGGTAAACCTTTAATGCGCAATTGTCCAGCCCCCGTGGCTGTATCAGGAAGACTTATTGTTATGAAAAAACTGTTTTTAACTGCCGTCACAGCGATAGCGCTGGCCGTTGCCGGTGGCTGTTCTGACCAAAACGGGCAACAAGCCGCTCAGGCAAGCCAGGGTGGTCAGCAACCCGCACCTTCTGTGTCTGTAGTGACAATTGCCAGTCAGCAGGTAGAGCACACGGTTACACTGCCCGGGCGTGTAAGCCCGATGCGCCAGTCGCAGGTGCGTCCGCAGGTAGAAGGTGTGCTCACCGAACGTTTGTTTGAAGAAGGTGCGCTGGTGGAAAAAGGCCAGCAACTTTACCAAATCGATGACGCCCGCTACGCTGCACAACTGGCCAGTGCGAAAGCTGATCTGAAAAGTGCGCAGGCGAGTTTGAAAACGCTGGAAGCACGTTCAGCCCGTTATAAAGATTTGCTCAGCCGCAACGCCGTCAGCCGTCAGGAGTATGATGATGCACTGGCTGAAGCCGAGCAGGCAGAAGCGCAAATCAGTGTCGCCCAGGCCGCGGTAGATTTAGCTAAAGTGGATTTAGACTACACCAAAGTGTATGCCCCTATCAGCGGTCAGATCAGCCGCAGTTATGTCACCGTCGGTTCGCTGGTAACAGCCAGTCAGGAACAACAATTGGCTACCATTACCCAGTTGAATCCGGTTTATGTTGATATGCAGCAAAGCGGAAAAGGTGTTCTGACACTGCGTAAAGCGATGCAGCAAAGTGGTACTCTGCCGGTGAAGCTGATTCTGGATGAAACCACAGGTGAAGCGTATGGACATCAGGGTGAACTGAAATTCTCTGAAGTGACGGTAGATGAAACAACCGGTGCAGTTGCACTGCGTGCAGAACTGCCTAACCCTGATTCACTGTTGATGCCGGGTCTTTTCGTGAAAGCCACCGTGGTGCTGTCTAACACTGATGAGTTACTGGTACCGCAACGTGCGACCACCCGTCAGCCAGACGGTTCGATGGTGGTCATGACGGTGAATGCGTCGGACAAAGTTGAGCCCCGCCAGATCACTGTATCAGGTGCATGGCAGGATCAGTACATGGTGAAAGGTGGCGTGCAGGCTGGTGACAGAGTCATTGTGACCGGTTATCAGAAAGTGCAGCCGGGTATGCAGGTGAATGCTAAACCCTGGCAGGCCGGTAACGCTCAGGCGAAAAACGGACAGTAAGCGCGACTAATTTTCAGGCAGGAACACATTCTTTATGGCACGTTTTTTTATTGATCGCCCTGTGTTTGCATGGGTGCTGGCTCTGATCACAATCATGGCCGGCCTCTTGTCTATACAAGGTCTTCCCATCGAACAGTATCCCAAGGTTGCCCCTCCCTCGGTAACCATCAGTGCGTCTTATCCCGGCGCCTCTGCGGAAACTATCGAAAATACCGTCACCCAAATCATTGAGCAAAGTCTGTCGGGTATCGACAATCTGCGTTATTTCGTATCAAGCAGTGAAAATACCCGGATGACGATTACCCTGACCTTCGAGCCTGGCACTGACCCGGACACCGCGCAGGTTCAGACTCAGAACAAGGTACAAAGCTCCGTCTCCCTGTTACCTACACAGGTTCAGCAGCAGGGCGTAACCGTGACTAAATCAAACGATACGTTTGCTGTGGTTATCGGTTTCTACTCTAAAGACGGGCGCTTGTCCCAGTTCGATTTGAGTGACCTGCTGGTATCAGAATATCAGGATCCCATTTCCCGTGTGAACGGCGTGGGTACAACCCGTGTATTCGGTGCCCAGCGTTCTATGCGTATCTGGCTGGACCCTGACAAACTGTACAGCTACAACATGACCCCTGTGGATGTTCAGGGCGCAGTACAAACCCAGAATACAGACATTTCTGCCGGACAACTTGGTGGTCTGCCGGCCATTGAAGGTCAGCAAATCAATGCCACTATCACGGCGCAGTCTATCCTGCGTACCGTGGAAGATTTCGAAAATATTGTATTGCGGGTTAACACCGACGGTTCACAGGTGCGCGTGAAAGACGTGGCACGGGTTGAACTGGGCTCTGAAAACTACAGCTACATTGCCCGTTATAACCGTCAGCCGGCGTCCGGTATGGCGGTATCTCTGGCGACCGGTGCCAACGCACTGGACACCATTGAACGGGTAAAAGCCAAAGTTGAAGAAATGGCGGTGAACCTGCCTGACGGTGTTGAGGTGGTGTATCCGGTCGACAGTTCGCCGTTTATCAAACTGTCAATTGAATCAGTGGTTAAAACCCTGCTGGAAGCCATTGTACTGGTATTCTTCGTGATGCTGCTGTTCCTGCAAAACTGGCGGGCGACACTGGTACCCACTATTGCCGTACCTGTTGTACTGATGGGAACATTCGCGGTTCTGTTTGCCTTCGGCTACAGCATTAACGTACTGACCATGTTTGCCATGGTTCTGGCCATCGGTCTGCTGGTGGATGATGCCATTGTTGTGGTAGAGAACGTCGAACGTATCATGGAAGAAGAGGGGCTTTCTGCCAAGGAAGCAACCCGCAAATCCATGGGACAGATCACCAGCGCGCTGGTGGGTATTGCTGTGGTGCTTTCCACCGTGTTTATCCCGATGGCTTTCTTCAGCGGCTCTGCCGGTTCGATTTACCGTCAGTTCTCAATCACTATTGTTGCAGCCATGACCTTCTCGGTACTGGTGGCAATTATCTTGTCCCCGTCTTTATGTGCCGTACTGCTGCGCAAAAAAGATGTGATGAACAAGCGTGAAACAGGTTTCTTCGGCTGGTTTAACCGTAACTTCAACAAAGGTCGTGACGGCTACGAGCGCGCGGCTGTGGGTATGGCGGGTAAAATCAAACGCTTCCTGCTGATTTACGTGGTACTGGTTGGCGGCATGGCATTTATTTTCAGTCAGCTGGCAGGCTCGTTCTTACCGGATGAAGATCAGGGGCGGGTAATGGTACTGGTTAATGCTCCTCCGGGCGCAACAGCCGGCCGTACGCTGGAATCGATGAAGACGGTGGAAGATTTCTTCCTGGACACCAAAGGCGATGTGGTGAAAGACATGTTTACCATTGTCGGCTTCAGTTTCACCGGTGCTGCGCAGAACTCAGGGATGGCCTTTGCTCACCTGGTCGACTGGGAGAAACGGGACGAGTCCAGCAGTGCGTTTACCGTTATTAACCAGGCCTACGGTGCTCTGGGACAAATCGAAGATGCCATGGCATTCCCGATTCTACCGCCACCAATCCGTGAACTGGGTAACGCAACGGGCTTTGATTTCCAACTGGTAGATCGCGCCGGTAACGGCCACGAAGCCCTGATGAATGCCCGTAATCAGTTCCTGGGCATGGCGGCGCAGAATCCGAAGCTGGTGGGTGTACGTCCGAATGGCCTGAGCGATGTGCCTCAGTTCAAGATTAACATCGACAGTGAAAAAGCGTCTGCGCTTGGCCTGTCACTCAGTGATATTAACAGCACGCTCAGCATCGCCTGGGGTTCTACTTACGTGAATGACTTCATTGACGCCGGGCGTATCAAGCGTGTGTATATGCAGGCTGACGCCGCTTACCGTATGGATCCTGAAGATCTGGAAAAATGGTTCGTGCGCAACAGTGATGGTGACATGGTAGCGTTCAGCGCGTTCTCTACAGTGGAGTGGAATTACGGCTCGCCTAAACTGGAACGTTTCAACGGTGTCTCTGCTGTGAATATTCAGGGTAGTCCTGCACCCGGCGTATCGTCAGGTGAGGCAATGGCCGTGGCACAGGAACTGGTGAAGCAGTTACCACCGGGCTTCGGTCTGGAATGGTCCGGCTTGTCTTATGAAGAACAGGCCGCCGGTTCGCAGGCACCTATGCTTTATGCGCTGTCTATTCTGGTAGTATTCCTGTGTCTTGCTGCACTGTATGAAAGCTGGTCTGTACCATTCGCTGTAATGCTGGTGGTACCGTTAGGTATTTTAGGTTCGGTAGTTGCCGCCTGGTTATTCGGTTTGCCGAACGACGTTTACCTGCAGGTAGCGTTCTTAACCACAGTAGGTCTGGCAGCGAAAAACGCCATTCTGATTGTGGAATTCGCTAAGGAACAGTACGAGCACGGTATGGACTTAATGGAAGCGGTATCGACTGCTGCCAAGCAACGTTTCCGTCCTATCCTGATGACGTCCATGGCCTTCATTCTGGGTGTAACGCCGCTGGCTATTTCCTCCGGCGCGGGCTCTGAAAGCCAGAACGCTATCGGTATCGCTGTAATGGGTGGTATGTTCGCTGCAACCTTCCTGGCTATCTTCTTCGTACCTATGTTCTATGTGATGGTCGTGAAGTGGTTTGGCGCAAAGAAAGCCACTGAAGAAGAGTAATCCGTAGCACTTCTGAATGACGCCGCCCTGCAGCTTGCAGGGCGGCGTTTTTATTTCCCGCCTTTTAAACGCCTTGCGTGTCCGCTTTTAGTCTTAAAAATTAATTCCGATCAATACCTTCAGAGCAGAATATGGCAAGATGCCGGTCATGCTGTAAAACGTATTGATGCGGAGAATGCTGACATGGCTGTGGTTTTACCTCCAAAACCGGTATGGAACCAACTCATCAAATCGGGCTGTCGTGTATTTGTAGGCGGTAATGCCTCTGTACCTTATGCTCTCATTCAGGATCTAATCGATCACAGTACAGGCTTCAGTGACATTGAAATGGTGCACATGCTGGCGTTGGGCGACACGCGCTGGGCAAAGGAGCAACACCGGCAGCTGTTTAAGGTAAACACCTTTTTTATCGGCGGCGAAGAAGTGCGCCGTGCTGTAGATGAAGGAAGGGCCGACTACACGCCTGTATTCCTATCTGAAATATCCAGCCTGTTTACTGACGGCACACTGCAACTGGATGCGGTGCTGGTAAACGTGAGTCCGCCGGATGAACACGGTTACTGCTCGTTAGGTGCATCGGTAGATATATGCATGTCGGCAGTACGGCATTGCGACATCGTGATTGCGCAAATCAATGAGTCTGTTCCCCGTACATCAGGACATTCCTATATTCATATTAGCGAAATTACAGCATGTATTCAGGCGGACCAGGAGCTGGTTGAGGTAGCTCCGCCACCCATAGACAGCATTACCGAAAGGATTGGGCAATACGTGGCGATGCTGGTGGAAGACGGCTCAACCCTGCAATTCGGCATCGGTAAAATTCCCAGCGCCACGTTAAAGTATTTACTTCACCATAAAGACCTGGGCATTCACAGTGAAATGCTCACAGACAGTATTATTGAAGTGATTGAGTCCGGTGCGATTTCCAACCGGAAGAAGACTTTTCACCCTGGCAAAGTGGTGACCAGCTTTGCTATCGGTACCCGCAAATTATATGACTTCATTGATAACAACCCGCATATTGAGTTTTACCCCAGCAGTTATGTGAATAAGCCTACCAACATCGCCAAAAACGACAAAATGGTAGCTATAAACAGTGCCCTTGAAGTGGATCTCACCGGACAGGTGGTGGCTGATTCCATTGGTTACGATTTTTACAGCGGCATTGGCGGGCAGGTTGATTTTGTCAGCGGCGCGTCTATGAGCAAAGGCGGTAAGCCCATCATTGCTTTACCTTCTACGGCAAAAAACGAAACGGTATCCCGTATAAAACCCTGTATCACAGAAGGGGCGGGCGTGGTAACCAGCCGGGGGAATGTACACTACGTGGTAACGGAATACGGCGTGGCGTCTTTGCGGGGCAAGAGTATCCGCGAGCGCGCCATGGAGCTTATCCGTGTAGCGCATCCCAAATTCCGGGGTCAGTTACTGGAAGAAGTCCGCAAGAATTACTGGGTGCCCCATTATCAGGAGAAGTACCCGACGGATATTCCTGAACTGGGCGCGATTCAGTTACAGAAACTGGTGATTCAGGGTGAGACCTATTATTTGCGGCCGCTGAACCCGGCAGATGAACGCCGTCTTCAGGAGTTTTTCTATTCCCACACGAAAGAGACGCTGCGCCTGCGTTACAACTATGACCCTAAACAAATGTCACGGGAGAAATCCTGTAATCTGGTGAGCGTGGATCAGCGCACTGATGCGGCGTTGTGTATTGTGCGTCAGGAAGGTTCGCGGATCACGATTCACGCAGTGGGCCGGTTCTACTTTAATCCTGAAGATAATTCCTGCGAGGCGGCATTTGTTACCCGTGAAAATCAGCAAGGGAAGGGCATGGCTAAGTTGCTGTTGTCCCGCCTGATTGATATCGCCAAAGCCAGAAAGATGCGTCGCATGCTGGCCTATGTGCGGGCTGAAAATAAGCCGATGATTGCGATTTTCGAGAATGCTAATTTTAAGCGCCTGTTTTCCAGTGATCCCAGCGATGTTGAACTGGAATTGAAATTGGAGGATGAAGCGTGACAGTGAGGATATTTCGTGGCAAGGATTGCCTGCATCATGATGTGGGGCATGACCATCCGGAATCCCCGGACCGCTTGTATGCCATCGACGATCAGTTACTGGCGTCAGGACTGGAAATGACCTGCCAGCACGCCGATGCTAAACCATGTAAGAAAGAACATCTGGTCTTAGCTCATGACCCCTACTATGTCGACAGTATTTTTGAGCGCTCGCCGAAAACGGGTCTGGTGTGGGTGGAAGACGATACAGGTATGACTCCCATTACGCTGAGCGCTGCGCTGTATGCTGCCGGAGCCGGTATTGATGCTGTTGACTGGGTAATGGACGGAGAGGACCGGCAGGCATTTTGTGCCGTGCGCCCGCCCGGCCACCACGCAGAATATGCATCGGCCATGGGATTCTGCCTGTTTAACAACATTGCTGTCGCCGCCCGTTACGCATTGAAACAATATGATTTAAGCCGGGTAGCCATTGTGGATTTTGACGTACACCACGGTAACGGCACGGAGAATATTATTGCCGGTGATGAGCGCATTATGATGTGCTCATCGTTCCAGCACCCGTTCTATCCCCATAGCGGCGCACCGGTTTCTGCCAGCAACATTCTCGGTGTACCACTGGACGCGGGAGCTACGGGTGAAGCGTTCCGGGAAAAAGTGTCTTACTGGTTCGATGCACTGAAGAACTACAAACCCGAGCTGATCCTGATTTCTGCAGGGTTCGATGCCCATGCAGAAGACCACATGGCGCATTTACGCTTGCGGGAAGACGATTACAAGTGGATCTCCGCAGAACTGCGAAAAGTCGCTGATGCCTGTTGCCACGGCAGAATCGTGAGCACTCTGGAAGGTGGCTACAACCACAGCGCCCTGGCCCGCTCCGTTGTCGCTCACATCAAGGGTTTACAAGGCGACGCCAACGAAACCGGCGGCGCGTGATTCTGATTTGCATCGGTGGTCGTTTTCGCGTGCGGGTAGAGCTGTGTTGCCTGCAAAACTCGCTACGGCATGTGTTCGTAGAGAGCCGCAGGGAGCAAAGTAGCCCGCAAAACCGTCAGCCGGATGGATGCGGCTGCCGAGCTTCCAGGGATGGATTTACAGCGAGTTTTGCGGGTTATTTTGCTCCCCGCTCTACGAACCACCCGGCCGTCAGCTTCTGACTGCGCAATAGCAGCCTTCGCCGGTTATGTTAAGCATTGCGCCGTTGAAATGCGGTTTTTGTACTTCTGCGGCGATAGTGGTGACCAGGTCATCGCCGGTATAGCAGCCGAGTCCTGTTGCATAAGCACCCAGATACCGGAGCTGGTTTTTACTGTCGATGACTGCAACGGCAGGAAAGCTGGGAATTTCGGCGGCGAGGGATGAGTATTCGTTGATGCTAAGTGTTTTAAAATCGTAGCCACTATCCTGCAGCAGGTTTGTCAGCGCTTTCTGATGCTGCCGGCTCAGGGAATTGCAGAAGCAGGGCGTGTCTGCTTCAAAGTGAACGATGGTGCCGGGAGTAATGCCGGCCTTTGCCATTTCAGAAACAAAACGTGTATCGAAGTCTTTATCCTGCGAAGCGGACGTGAGGGTAAGGTCGGGATCAAAAGGGACTGTCTGATTACCGCCGTATACCCACAGACCGGTCATTAATACGCAAAGCCAGACAATCATTAACAGCCAGCTGGCTTTGCCCTTCATCATACGCTGAATTTCTGTATGGCTGCCTGCATGTCCCTGCATAGTGAAGAAAGTTGTACTACCTGTTGTTCAAGTTGCGCTGCTGTGGCGGCTTCTTCCTGAGACAGTTCGTGCATTTTCGCCGTACTTTCGGCAATAGACTGGGAAGCGGCTTCCTGTTCAACGGCAGAACTTGCCACTTCAGTCATGTGCTCGGAGGCCGACGTAATTTGTCCTTCAATTTCAGACATGGCTGAGCTGGCATTGGAGGAATCTTCTACAGCCTTGTCTACCAGAGCAATACAGGTCTGCATCTGCTCCACAGAGCTGGCGGTGCTGGCAACTAACTGTTCGGTAATGGTGGTGATTTCATCTGCACTTTCTTTCGAGCGGATTGCCAGAGTGCGAACTTCGTCTGCTACCACAGCGAAGCCACGACCATGTTCGCCGGCGCGGGCGGACTCAATTGCCGCGTTCAGGGCCAGCAGGTTTGTTTGCTCGGCTACCGCGGTGATGGAGCGCATGGCATCAGAAATGTTACTGCACCGTTCATTAAGTTCGGCATTGGTTTTTGCTGCCTGAGTCAGCACGCTCTTAAGCGAAGCGATGGAGTTTGCTGTTGCATCTATGGCCTGTTTTGAATCGCCGGTGAGTGAGGAAGCCTGACTGGTTTTATCGTTGGCAAGCTGGGTTCTTTCTGTCGCCAGTTGCATCGACACTGCAATTTCTTCAGAGGCGGATGAAACGCTGCTGACCTCATTGGCACTTTCTGCACTTGTACGGCTCAGTTCTGCCGTGGCTGACTTTATGACTTCACTGGACGAGGCCACTTTGTCAGTTAACTGGCGGGCGTTGGTCACCAGAGACTTAATTTGCATGAGCAAATCAGCAAACTGACTGATGCCTTTGTTGTCCTGCGGGATCTTAATGGTCAGGTCAATGCGGTCCCTTTGTGCGAGAACCTGAGACACGGTATTACTGAGGGCAAACGCATTGACGCCTTCGTCGTGGGAGCGTTTGGCAACATACATAAGCGCCACACATTCAGCAATAGCGAACAGGGCATGTAAAACCAGAATGAAGAAAGTGATGTGCCCTTCTTCAAAGATGAAGACACCCGCTCCCTGTGTCTGCAGTACGAAGAAGCCGATGTGATGAACTGCTACAACGGCGGTAGCTATGCCAATTACCAGCCAGTCCCGGAATACAACAAGGATGGCCAGAAGAACGAAAATTTCGAAGTGCCACTCAATGAGACCAAAGGTCTGATTGATGTGCAGCGCTGTCATCAACTGCACGGCAATGGCGATAGTCGCCCGGCTTAGCAGAGAACCCGGTTGGGTAAAACTGAAAAACAGCGGCAGTGCAACAATAGGTAAGCCGAAGATAAAGGCGGGTAACAGTTCGCCGGTATACAAGCCGATTGCAACAGCAAGCGCAAACTGTACGGGCAATATAATGCGAAAGATTCTGTGACCGTCAAGAATCCAGGGATATTGCATGGGGCGTCCTCAATGTAACTATCTACGCACTGAGTATAGGTCAACTTTCTGTCAACGATGTGCGCCAGATCAAATTAACGCATAGCATAGTACGCATATGTGCACTGCTCCATGGCACTTTTGTCTAATCAGGCGCAATTGTCGTTTAAATTATTCGTATTACAGCCACCGCTTCCACAGCATTGCAATCAGCATAACCACGGCCAGTCCGCCCATTGCACTCATCAATAGGGTAAACGCGCCCGGAGATTCTGTACCCGGCAGTCCGGCTACATTCATGCCGAATACACCGGTAAGGAAAGACAGTGGCAGGAAGATGGCGGTGACCATCGACAGTACATACATTCGCATTCCTTGCTGGTCAGCAATCCGGTTTCTCAACTCGTCTTGCAGAACAACAGCCCGCTCGCGGGCTAAATCCAGGTCCTCGACATAGCGGGCTATGCGGTCAGTTTGTTCCCGTAAAAAGAATGCCTGGTCTTGATCCAGAAATCCTGAGAAACGGAACAGGGTGTCCAGGGCATCCCGTTGCGGTGCCAGAAAGCGCCGGATTGTCGCTGCCTGCCGGCGCAGGTCTGCGAGACTTTGACGGTCCTGTTTGTTCAGTGAAATATCCTCTTCAAAAGCGATCAGTGCTTCATCAATTTCGTCAACAGCGTCGTGAATACGATCAGCAATACGCATCACCAGGTCGAGAAGCAAATCTGACGGGGAGGTGGGCGCATTGCCAGATGTCACATCGTCCTGAAGATTTTGCACCGATAGTAGGCGGCGGTCTTTCCGGCGGGCAGTGACGATAAGGTTTTTCTCACACCAGATCCGTAACGACACCATATCTTCCGGGTCAGCATCGGGGTTTTTATTGATTCCCCTGAGGTATATCAGTACGCCATGATCCAGCTGCATAGCCCTCGGGCGGGTTTCAGGTGCGCACAGTGCATCACTGATGGCACTGGTTACTGATAAATCTGCCAGAATAGCCGCTGAGTCCAGTGCGTCACTTTGTACGTGCACCCATTTGTATTCATCAGGCTGGCAGGGCTTTGTCAGCTCGTTTTGCTCAAGCGCCCGGGCGTGGCCGTCTGCTGAAATAATATAGGCGGTTAAAAATGCTGTACCCGTCATAATATGGGCTCCCTGTGCTGCGTTAATTTTTGCGTCTGTGTTAAAGTAGCGCGAGCTAAATTTACCACGAGGTCTTATGCGTAATCTAACCCGTTTCTCCTTTGCGTTAACTGTAGCAATGATGTTTTTTGTTACGCAGGCACAGGCATTTACGTTTCGTTTGTCTCAGCAGGACCTGAATCAGGTCGTGCGGATGACCTTTCCGCAAACACAGTATTACCAGGATATGAAGGTTGTTATCAGCGACCCGTCATTGTTTCTGCAAGCCAATAATAACGTGGCTGTAGAAGTGAATTTGCTGGGTACGCAGGGTGGTCAGAAGATGGAAGCGGCAGCCAGATTAAGTGGTGAACTGTTTTACGACGGCAGTAAAGGCGAGTTGCAGATCATCCGCCCCAAACTGGATGATTTTAACGTGCTGAGCAGCACACTGGATAATGAGACGGACATCCTGCGCTGGGCTGAACAGCTTAAAGGGCAGTCTGCACCGGTGATCCTGCTGGTGAATTTTAAAGATCTGAACCTGTCTATACTGGGTAACCGTTTGCCACGGGATATGCGTGTGGAAAGTGGTCAGCTGGTTATCGAATTTTAATCTTTCCGGACGGAGTAGTTATGTCTGTGATTGCTTTTCTTTCAATGGATACGTCGGCCCTTGAAGATTTCTTCGTTTACGATGAAATGCTTATCCCTTATTTCAACGCACATGGCTACGATGTTGAAACCGTTGCCTGGCGGGATGGATCCGTGGACTGGAACAGATTTAGCCATGTGATTGTGAGAAGTCCCTGGGATTATCAGCAGGATCCTGATGGATTTATTGCGTGCCTTGAGCGCATTGAAGCTTCACAGGCCACGCTGCACAACCCCTTATCACTCATGAAGTGGAACATTGAAAAAACGTATCTGCAGTCGCTGGAAAGTCAGGGCGTGCCGGTGGTGCCCACAAGTTGGGCAGACTCTTTTTCGGCAGACTGGTTTGTTAAGCAATTTGAAGTATTCGAAACAGACGAGCTGGTGATCAAACCGGCGCTGAGCGCTAATGCTGACGATACGTTTCGCATTCATCGTCGTGATGCAGCAAACTACACTGCTCAACTGAGTGAGCTTTTTCACAACCGCAAGTTGATGGTGCAGCCTTTTTTACAAAGTGTTACCGGCGAGGGTGAGTACTCACTCTTTTACTTTGGCGGGCAGTACAGTCACACGTTATTAAAGCAACCAAAGGCGGGCGACTTCAGGGTACAGGAAGAACACGGTGGCAGGTTATCCGCTTTTACCCCTGATGCTGACATGCTAAGTGTTTGTGAAGCAGCACTCAATGCTATGCCTGACAGCTATCTGTATGCGAGAGTCGACCTCATCCGGACTGATACAGGCTGGGCAATTATGGAGCTGGAACTCATTGAGCCATCGCTCTATTTTAATATTGATGAATCCTCCGCCGCCCGTTTTGTTGATGTGTTTGTAAGCCGTCACGGTAAAGGCTGAAGGAAACAAAAAAGGGCTGCAGCCGGACTGAGCCCTTCTTAATAAAACGCGGCGTTAATCTTTGTCCCGCATTCTTGCGCCGTTACTTACTTTCTCCCGGCTTTGCTGATGATATTGCGGCCGTGGAGCAGGTTGTTGGCGGGAGACATTATTTTTCCCCGCATACTGATTTCTGCTTGCGGCTGCGTCTCTGCCATTTCCCTGTGCGTTATAACTGTTCTGAGCCCTGTACTGTTTAACCTGACGGTCCTGCTGTACCGGCTGCGTGTAGCGTTTTACGTCCGGTGACTGGCGTACAATGTTGTTAGTTTCCGGCCCTTTGGCCCGTGGCTCAATTTGACGGTATTGCTTGTCCGGAGTACTGCGCTTATCTGTTTCATTGCCGGTATACCGTTTCACATGTTTCTGATTGACCGGCTCCTGTCTGTTAACAACAGAGCGGCTTACTACTGCAGGCGCGCTGCGGGGAGAACTGTTGTAGTCCACTTTATGCCTCACAGGCCGCGCATCATTAACGTAACGCATGTTATTCGTACTGACGACACGGTCTGAATAGCGCACCCGGCGATGCTCTGCACTATGTTGCCATGGCTGATAATCGCGGCTGTAAGACCGCTTGATGTCACTACCATAATAAAAGCGCTTCACAGGCCGGCGGGTGACAATCACATGGCGATCGTGCCAGCTGATGCCGCCAAAATAGAAGGTGGTAGACAGCCGGATCCCGGGATGCCAGTAAAAAGACGCGGTTTGATGGTAGTGGACCGGATGATGCCAGTACACAGGTGCGATGGCCGGATGCCACCAGCTGCCGTAAACCACCCGTGTATCGTAGTAGGGAACATACACAATTTCTTTGCGTACCGGTTCAATAACAATCACTTCACGGTCACGCTCAATGCGCTGATATTCATTGTCCGTTAATGTGCCGGCATTCAGTGCGTGCTGACGCAATACCTGAACTCTGGCCAGAACGCGGCTTTGACTGATAAGTACATTGTCGCCCAGGGCTTGCAGCCAGTCGAGATCGTTGCCTAATGTATGCAGTATGTCGCTGAAAGGTACGATTGCTTTAACACTGGCATCCCAGTTGAAATCTTCAATTGCGTCTTCTACTTCCCCACTGTCCATTTCTGCATGAGCCTGACGCCAGCGGTCAGCAGCCACCACTTCCAGAGGGTAAGTAGATGCAATGAGAATGTGAGTAAGAATGGTGTCCGGATAGAGGGCAACCGGCGCCAGCAAACTGTCGAGTTCAGCGTCGGTATAGGTCGCATTCTGCTGCTGTATCTGCTGTGTTTCAGCACTGAGTGCTGTGGATGGCAGTACCAGGGCTCCGGCAGCCAGAGAAGCGATAACGGCAAAGGTAACAGGTTTCATAGTCACTCCGTTATTCCGCAAAATATCACGGAATGTAGTCAGTATATGAAACGTTATAGCCGGTTATACATTAACCAAACCTGAACCAACCCGTTACAGGCGGTTCAGGTTTGTCAGAATTATTTAAACATGTGAGGGTCGAAAACGTGGCCGAGCTTTTCGGTTTTTGTTTTCAGGTAATGTTTGTTGTCTTTAGTCATGCCGTGATCGATAGGCCTTCTGGCAACAATTTCGATGCCTAAGTCTTCCAGCGCTTTCAGTTTGCGGGGATTATTCGTCATCAGCTCCACTTTGCCGATTTTCAGTGTGTCCAGCATGAGTTTACAGATATCGTAGCTGCGTAAATCTGCATCAAAACCCAGATGCTCATTCGCTTCTACGGTATCCATGCCGCTGTCCTGCAGGTTGTAAGCGCGGATTTTATTCAACAGGCCAATACCGCGGCCTTCCTGGCGCAAATACAGAATCACGCCGAAACCGTGGTCGACAATATTCTGCATGGCTTTTTCCAGTTGGAAGCCACAATCGCAACGTGTACTGAATAAAGCATCACCGGTAAGGCATTCTGAATGAATACGAATCGGCACAGTGTCGCCTTCTTCCCACGAGCCGTAAGATAATGCCACATGTTCCTGCCCGCTTAATTCAACAAAGCCGTGAATGCGGAATTCACCCATACGGGTAGGGAGTTTGGCGGAACTGATATATTCGTATTTAGGTTGCTTACTGGTCATTGCACTTCTATGCCTGCTGTTACATCCACGGTAATGTGGGGATGATGTGACATTTTACAAGATAGTGAGTGTGATATTATAGCAATTGTTTATGAAATAGTGCTGACAGTTACAACCTGACAAAATTATCCAGCGGAGCGGGGTGGGCAATTGCAAAGCCCTGAGCGAAATCCACACCAATGGCACGCAGGGATTCCATCGCCAGCGCGCTTTCTACGTATTCGCCGACTGTCGACATGCCAATGGCCTTGGCCACATCATTGATAGACGACACCAGTACCTTATTCACCGGACTGGTATGCATGTCCTGAACAAAGCTGCCATCAATTTTCACGCAGTTAACAGGCAAATCCCGTAAATAGCCGTAGGACGAGAATCCGGTACCAAAATCATCAAGGGCAAATTTACAACCTAACTGTTTAAAGGTGCGGATAAATTCTAATGTTCTGTCCATCTGCACAATGGCGGCCGTTTCAGTAATTTCAAAACAAATTTTACTGTAAGGCACATTGTGTTGCTCAAACGCTTTCAGGATTTGCAGTTTCAGATTTTCATCTGCCAGCGCTGTGCCGCACAAATTGATATTGCACTGGGCAAGATCAGCCAGTTGAACGGGATGGGCTCCCAGCCAGCTGAGCGTATGGGTAACAACCCAATGGTCGATGAGGGGAGAAAGGTCGTATCTTTCCGCTGTCGGCAGGAATGCCGCCGGTTCGTATATCTGGCCCCGGTCTCCCTTCATGCGCACAAGAATTTCGAAGTAATCTCCGCCGGCTTCCGTTTGCAGAGGCATGAGCGGCTGGTAATAAAGTTCAAAGCCGCCGGACTGCAGGGCAGACTGGATGCGTTTTACCCAGTCGAGTTCTTCGGTGTAACGTTGCAGGGCTTCATCATTGCCTTTTAACTGATGTATGCAATTTCTGCCGTTCCGCTTGGCCATATAGCAGGCATTATCTGCCAGACTTAACAGATGCTCCGCACTGGCATCAATTTGATCGCTGTTCACCATACCGATACTGACACCCAGGTTGAATACCTGGTTATCCCAGACAAACCGGTAAGCCTGCACCGCATTCAGCATCTTGTTACCACACAAGAATGCTGATTCTTCAGTTTCGGTTGTATATAGAGCCGCAAATTCATCGCCTCCCAGCCTGGCCAGCAGGCCCCGGTTGCCTAATGTGGATTTCAGCAGGCCGGCAACTTCTTTGATTAGTCTGTCACCTGCTTTATGACCACAGGTATCGTTAACTGTTTTAAATCTGTCCAGGTCGAGGTATTGCAGAATAACCGGCGGAGAGTCTTCTGTACGTGCCTGCATAGCACTGGCCAGTTGCAATTCAAATTCTCTGCGGTTCATAGCGCCGGTGAGGGAATCGTGGCTGGCGAGGTATTGCAGGCTCAAGTCCATTTCTTTGCGGCTGGTGATATCAAATACCGAACCGTAAAGGTAAATATCGTCACTTTCCCGTTTTAACTGACAGGAGAGTGAAAACCAGAACTCACTGCCATCAGTCCGCGTACCGCGGATTTCTTTTCCCAGAATCACATTTTTCTCAAGCAACTCGGCGACCAGGGCTTTACGGTCATTTTCATTGGCATAGAAGGTGGCTGTGTTGGTGACAGATTTGAGCATATCGCCTTCACTGTCATAGCCAAATACGGCACACATAGCAGGGTTTACTGTTTTTAGCTTGCCATCAAGGGTAGACGTATAGAGCCCTTCTGCGGCAGTGCGGAACAGGTCGTAAAAGCGCTGGAGATCAGATATCCGGCGGCGCTGGGTAGAGAGCTGATCATCACTGACGGTACGCTCCTGTATTTCAGCACCAATTCCCAGTGCCATCACCGACAGCACCACGATAAGGATTTCCGGGACCGGTGAAACATCGTCAAAAGATATCCCGTTTACCATGTTGGTAAAACAATGGGTAAACGCCACCATGAACAGTCCCCAGGCCAGCAGGTAAATGAAGGTGAGGGACTGAATACGGCGATCGCGATATATCAGTGCTTCAAGGGCAAACAGAGTGGTAAATACAGGCATTGCAAAGCAGCCTGTACTGAACGTGAAGAACGGATTACCTAATGCCAGTGCGGCAATAGCCAGTGCGCCCAGGACGATACTTTGCATAAGGAGAACACGCTGAGGCACGCGGGTGAAGAAGTGGCGGGTCAGTTTCGACAGAACAAAACACACCATCAGCATCAGCAGAGTGAATATAATTTCAAAGTGTTGTTGCAGGCCGCTGGTAGTAACCAGTTCCCCTTGTACCCATACCAGAATCAACAGGCAATTTGCGGCCAGTGCTGACAACCAGAATCTGCTGCGGGTTTGTTTATACAGCCAGGTCAGCAAAAAGTAGCCGAACAGAACGGTCAGTGAACCCATGGTAAGGCCGAAAAGAAGTAAGTTATTTTGTTGCCGCTCTGCCAGCTTCCGGGTGTCCCATAAATATACCGGAAATGCACGGATGCCATGATCCTTCAACCTGACAGCCAGTGTGGTAGTGACGCCGGCCTGTAAGGTAACAGGAATAACCAGTGCGCCCTGCCGGTAATACTCTGCTGCCGGTTCAGATGCAGTTAAAAAAGTGGCGCTTAGCAGGTTGCCACGGGCGTCCAGCGTGTAGACACCGGCCTCATCAACGCCGGGCTTTTCAATACTGACTACCAGTGACGATGCACGGTCGAGAACGGAATGGACATCAATGAACTGCCATAATGCCTGGCCCTCCTCAAGGGGCATCAGTGAATCGCTGACAGGCAGGTTTGAGCGGTTCTTCAGGACTTCTGAGGGAGTGAGGTTATCGCCGGCAACGTAAACAGTTACTTCAGCATTCAGGTTGACTGAAACAAAGTCGCGGGAAAGGAGTTTATCGGCGGCGAGACTGCACAGCGGACTGAATAACAGCCCGGTAATTATCAGTAACACTGTGACAATAAAATTGCCGGCTCCCGCCCGCTCAGCACGTCTCATTCCCTGCTCGCACCATCTTTTTTTGATTGTTTTTTATACTAATATAAACCTTGCAGGATCACGAATGCTATTTTGAGTTGATGTGCTGCCATAAAGTGTCTGTATTACTCGCGACGCCGCCAGCGGGCTCCAGCCACATGGCATCACATAACCATTCAATGCAAAGGAGAAAACGTAATTCTCCCGCAGAATAAATGACCTGCATACGATCAGCGCCCCATTCAGGAGGCTGGGGCACAGCATCCAGTAGTGCACCTAACCGGTTAGCAAACCGGGTTGCTCTGGCCGGTGTATCAGGCAAGGGAAACGCCAGTAAAATAAGTTCGTCCTGCCTGCTGGCTTGTTGCTTCAGAGCTTCTGCTGTTAACTGCTGCACGACAGCATTCCTCCCCGTGGTTGTTTCGGCGGTGTACTGAAAGGGTGGCTGTCCCATCGCGTATCGAAAGGCGAAATACATGCCTCCAGCAATTGTTCACAGGTTGTGAAATCGCCGCTTTCTGCATCTTCAATGGCTTGTTGTAGAAGATGGGTTCGCGGGATTACCGCCGGATTAAACGGGCGGATATCCTCAGGCTGCGTCGACTGCTCAAATCGTAATGAACGGTAATTTTGCCACCAGTTATCAAACGTCTCACGATCAACAAAATCATCACGTAGCGGACAGCGTGAATCTGAAAGGTTTGTAAGTGCCAACTTTCTGAAAGAATATGTGTAGTCTGACTGTTGCTGTTCCAGCATATTAAGCCACTGATTAACGACTGGCATGGATGAGGGAAAGGTGCTTTCCAGTCCGATCCGCCGGCACATCGCATTGCCGAACTGACTGATAAACGCCGGTTCGTAGCGTTGCAGAGCAGAGCGGATTTCGTCTACGGAACAATGGTCAGAAAAGCAGTGCGCCAGTACATTCAGATTCCAAAGGCCAATACCAGGTTGCTGATCAAATGCGTAGCGTCCCTGATGATCAGAGTGGTTAAAGACGGCATCAGCCTTAAACCCGTCCATACATGCATAAGGCCCGTAATCGAAGGTAATTCCGTGCACAGACATGTTGTCGGTATTCATCACGCCATGGACAAAACCGTGAGTTTGCCACAACGCAATCAGCCGTGCGGTTCGTAAAGTGATGGCCGTGAGCAGGGCCTGGTGAGGATTTGCGGCATCGAGGCATTCCGGGAAGTGGGTAGCCAGGGTGTAGTCAAACAGTGCATTGAGCTTGTCTTTTTCGCCGCTGTGGAAGAAGTATTCAAAATGCCCGAAGCGTATATGGCTCGGGCAGGTGCGGATCATCATCGCTCCCTGTTCCGGCTGCTCCCGGAAAACGGTTTCTGCGCTGCTGAAGAGGCACAAACTTCGTGATGAGGGAATACCAAGGGCATGCAATGCTTCGCCGCCAATATATTCGCGGATCGTTGAGCGTAATACCGCGCGGCCGTCTGCGCCTCTGGAATAAGGTGTCGGACCGGCGCCTTTGAGGTGCAGGTCTGTTGCTTTGCCTTCTGTATCCACCGCTTCTGCCAGCAGTAAGCCGCGGCCGTCGCCAAGAAAAGGGTTCCACTGGCCAAACTGATGACCACCATATTTCTGAGCCACTGCGCTTTCGCAAAGTGCTGAGCTTTCATCCGCCAGTAATCTGGTAATGTGATTATCTGTCCACCATGCCTCAGGCAGGCCCAATTGTGCCGCCAGTGGCCGGTTCACCAGACGCAATTGTTGTTGCTTAAGCACTGCCGGTTTTACAGGGGAAACCATGGATGACAGTGCGCTGGCATAACTGTGAGTAAGCTTCATGGGGGCCTTAAGAAATTCGGGAAAATTAGTCTGATGTGTTTTGATACTGATTTCCAGTTAACATCAGGCTATGTAGATTACTAAAAATTAATTATAAACTCAGCCCCGGAAGAGAGCGTAATCAATAATAATTCCACTAACCACGGCAATCCCACTCAACAAGGAGTATTGAGACGTGTTAACGATTCATCATTTAAATAATTCGCGGTCGCAACGGTTACTCTGGTTACTGGAGGAGCTGAATGTTGAGTACAAACTGGAGAAATACCAGCGGGATGCGAAGACGGGCCTTGCGCCGGTGGAGCTGAAAGCGGTACATCCACTTGGCCGTTCTCCGGTTCTGACCACTGAGAATGTGTCTTTGGCAGAGTCCGGTGCCATTGTTGAATACGTGGTGCGGCATTACGGAAATGGCGCATTTGCTGTGCCGGAGGAAGAAAGTAGCTATCAGCAATATCTGTTCTGGCTGCATTTTGCCGAAGGCTCCCTGATGCCTCCCAGAGTGGCGATGCTGGTGTTCTCAAAAGCAAAACAGAAAGTACCGGCGCTGTTAAGACCACTGGCGAAAAAAATCCTCGATGGCATTATGGACGCTTACTACAAGCCGAATCTTATCCAGAGTTTAAAATTCACCGAGTCCCATCTGCAGAATCATGCCTGGTTTGCAGGTACGGAACCTACCGGCGCTGATGTGCAGATGCTGTTTCCGCTGGAAACACTGGTTGCCATGGGGCAGGCTGATGATTATCCGGCCATTAAGGCGTGGGTGAAAAAAATCCATGACCGGCCTGCCTATCAGCGGGCGCTGGAAAAAGGCGGTGAGTACCATTACGCCTGAGGTTTCAGACCTAACGGTGTGCCGGCTCAGTCGTTCAGGGTACTTTCCAGATAGTCATTTATCATCTGCAGGAACGCTTCACCATAGCGTTCCAGTTTGGTTTTACCCACACCGCTGATATCGAGGAAATCGTTAACCGTAGTCGGGGTTTTCGCCGCCATATCAGCCAGCGTAGCGTCACTGAAAATGACGTAAGGCGGTACGCTGTGCTCTTCAGCCAGTGATTTACGCAAATGCTTAAGGCGCTTGAACAGTGCTTTATCGTAAACAGCGGGCGCTTTACTTACCCGCGCATCAGGTTTAAAGCTGAGCCTCGGTACTGCCAGTTCAAGAGGGACTTCCCCTTTGAGTACAGAACGGGCATTCTCGTTCAGTCTGAGCATGGCACCGGCGGTTAAATCGACTCTCACCAGACCTTTATGGATTAACTGGTTGATCATACTGTGCCAGTATCCGTCCGGCTTTTCTTTACCAATGCCATAGGTGCTGAGCTGGTGGTGGCCGGCTTCCTGAATGCGCTTCAGTGCTTTGCCCCGTATCACGTCGATAACATACTGCGAACCGGCCTGCTGATTAAGGCGTAAAATACAGGACAGGATTTTCTGGGCGATAACCAGCCCGTCAATCAGCTTCGGCGGGTCAATGCATATATCGCAATTGCCACAGGCGGTATCACTGTACTGAGAAAAGTAATTCAGCAGCACCTGACGGCGACAGGTTTGCGCTTCGGCAAATGCTTCCATTGACGCAAACTTTTGAATTTCCACGTCCAGCCGGTCCGTTGCTTCTCCCTGCTCAATCCACTGACGTACTCTGGCGGCATCTTTTTCATCGAACAATAGCATGGCTTCAGACTCCAGCCCGTCACGTCCGGCCCGGCCTGTTTCCTGATAGTAATTTTCAATACTTCGCGGTACATCATGATGCACCACGTACCGCACGTTAGATTTGTTAATGCCCATACCGAAGGCCACGGTGGCAATGACAATGTCCACCTGATCATTCAGAAAACGGCGCTGAACATATTCCCGCTCGTCAGCATCTTTACCGGCATGATAGGCGGCACAGCTGATGCCTTCGCGGTGTAGTTTTGCATGAAGGTCGTCCACTTTCGCGCGGCTGTTGCAATAAATAATACCGCTGCCATCCTGCTGTTTTACGTAATCCCGTACCTGGTCAAAGGCTTTATATTTGGGCATGACACGGTAGCGGATATTCGGCCGGTCGAAGCTGCCTTTGTATACAAACGGATCCTGCAGATTAAGCTGTACCAGAATATCGGCTTGTGTGGCTGCATCCGCCGTGGCGGTTAATCCTATTACCGGAATAGAAGGAAAGCGTTGTTTGAGCAGACCGAGAGCACGGTAATCCTGTCTGAAGTCATGACCCCAGTGAGACACACAGTGCGCTTCATCCACAGCAAACAGTGAAACCGTTTGCGACTGTAAAAAAGACATCAGCCAGGGAGTGAGCAATTTTTCCGGCGATACGTATAACAGTTGCAACGTGCCCCCGGTAATGCGGCTGAGTACCGATTGCTGCTGTTCCTGATCCTGTGTGGAGTTGATGTACGCAGCACACACCCCGGCTTCCCGTAATTGTTCGACCTGATCCTGCATCAGTGAAATCAACGGAGAAACCACTACCGCAACCCCTTCTCTTACGAGCGCAGGGATTTGGTAACAGAGCGATTTGCCGCCACCTGTGGGTAATAGAACCAGAGCATCCCGGCCATCAACCACCGCATTGATAACGGCTTCCTGGCCGTCTCTGAATTTGTTGTAGCCGAATACCTTCGACAGCACTTCAAGCGGTGTCGCAGTATCGCTTTCCGGCAATTTTTCAGGGGTGGGGGATTCGATAATCGTCATTGCCGGGGGATTTTACGTGTTTTCGCGCAAGTGTTCACGGCATTTGCAGTACAGTTTGCTATATGTTGTTGTGTTAGCGGAAAAAAAAGCTAACATCAGCAGCATCGAATGTGAAGGAGAGTAATATGGCTGAACCGTTACCCGATCTGATTGAAGAACTCGTATCAGAGGCGCAAAACGACGATCCCGCTGCCGTATTAACCACACTGGCCAGTGAGGACGATGTTTCTGTTGCAACAGTCCTCGAATCGTTACCGGTAGAGCACCGGATTGCCACCTGGGAAGGCTTGCCCCGGGACAGAAAAATCGACGTGCTGGTGGAAATGCGTAGCGATCCGCGGGAAATCCTCATCGACGCCACGCCTGACAGTGAATGGTCACTGATGTTTGCCGACATCGAAGCTGAATCACTGCTGGAACTGATGGATTCACTGCCGTCACGGTTGATTGATCTCGCATTTAAAGCACTGGATACCCAGCAACAGGCATTCTTCCGTGAAGCGACACAGTTCAGTGATGATGAAATCGGTCACTGGCTCTCCCACGAACAACTGGTATTGCCTATCAACGCAAAAGTACGTGATGCATTGCGGCTTATCCGCCGTAATGTGCCGGGGCACTGTGACACCCTTTTTCTGATCAACCGCTCCGGTCAGTTTTCAGCAGCGGTAAAGCTAACCAAAGTGTTCGGCGCGCCGGAGCATGTGCCTCTGGTGGAGTTGACGGTTGAGAATATGCCTGTGCTTAAGGGGACCGACGATACCACCGCGGCGTCTTTGCAATTACAACGTTCGGGCTTTGCATCATTACCGGTGGTGGATGACAGCAATAAGTTACTGGGACGGCTGGATGTAACGTCTGCCAGTGAGCTGGTGAATGAAAATTATGAACGTCAGGTGATGGCATCTGCCGGTATGGATGAAGACGAGGATTTATTCTCGCCTGTCGCTAAGAGTGCCCGCAACCGTGCACTCTGGTTGGGTATCAACCTGCTCACAGCGTTTCTGGCGTCCTGGTTTATCGGTATGTTTGAAGGCACGTTACAACAGGTTGTGGCACTGGCGGTGCTGATGCCGGTGGTTGCCAGTATGGGCGGTATTGCCGGCAGCCAGACACTCACACTGATTGTCCGCGGGCTGGCACTGGGGCAGGTCACCAAAGCTAACTTCCGTGCCCTGATGATGAAAGAGCTTAAAGTTGGCGGTCTGAACGGCGTGATCTGGGCTATCATCATTGGCATAGTGGCGTCCTTCTGGTTCTCAAGCGCGGCGCTGGGCGTGGTGATTTGTCTGGCAATCCTGGTGAACATCGTGTCAGCAGCCCTGGCCGGTGTCTTTCTGCCTGTGTTGCTGGAAAAGCTGAATATCGACCCTGCGCTCAGCGGCTCGGTGATCCTCACCACCGTGACCGATATTGTCGGATTTGTTGCCTTTCTTGGCCTGGGTACCCTGTTTCTGCTTTAGCGCCGGCAGACCATCATAAGTGGCCGGCATTTTACCGGTACAGACTTGCTTCGGTTTGTACCGGCAGGAGACAATGTCACTTTCTCTTCTAACAAGGAACGTCATTGAACGACTTGCAAAGCCTTGCAGCATCCTGCGCTACCCGTACCGGTGTAATTTGTGCCATCGCGGCCTACATGATGTGGGGCGTAGCGCCGGTCTATTTTAAACAGCTTCAGGTTCTGCCGGCCATGGATGTGCTGATGCACAGAATTATCTGGTCTGCGGTCATTCTGCTGGTGTTAGTGCTGGCCCTGAAGCAGGGGCCAAAGGTGATGGCAGCACTGCGCAGCCGCAAAGTGATGCAGGTGCTGTTTTTTGCGGGTTTACTACTGGGAGCAAACTGGCTGCTTTTTATCTGGGCGATTAACAACGACCATTTGCTTGATGCCAGCCTGGGTTACTATATCAATCCGCTGATCAATGTGTTCTTCGGCCGTCTGTTTCTGGGTGAAGTATTGCGTCCGGCGCAGAAAGTGGCGGTTGGTCTGGCTGCAACCGGCGTCACTATTCTCATTGTGACTTATGGTCAACTTCCCTGGATTGCGCTGGTGCTGGCGATGACTTTCAGTGTGTATGGTTTGCTGAGAAAGAAAGTGGCGGTGGACTCATTGCCCGGACTCTTCATTGAAACAACCCTGTTGTTACCTTTCGCGCTGATTTACTGGGTAGGTTTTGCCAGTGAACACAGCAATATGTTGCATAATGACTGGCAACTGAATGCACTGCTGTTTGCGGCGGGTATTGTAACTACTGCGCCATTGCTGTGCTTTACTGCCGCAGCCCGCCGTATCATGTATTCCACGCTGGGGTTCTTCCAGTATATCGGACCGTCAATCATGTTTATGCTGGCGCTGTTTGTTTACGGCGAGCTCTTTGATATGACCAAAATGGTGACATTTGTTTTTGTCTGGCTGGCTTTGGTGATATTCAGTACCGATTCGTTGCGGGCCTACCGTCAGCAACGTAAAAAGCTTCAGATTGCGCGGGAGCAGACCTGATTCCTACCCTGAGATTTGGCGGTGTACAGCAGTTTGTCTGCATCGCCGAGCAGGGTTTCAAGGTTGTCATCAAAAGCACTGATTAAGCCGATACTCGCTGTCACACTAAGCAACTTATCTTTGTAGAGTACCGGGGTTTCCGCAACTACTGCGCGGAAATTTTCCATCCGCCTGAGGGCATCTTCAGGCGCCATATCAGACAGATAAATACAGAACTCTTCACCGCCGAACCGTGCTGCCGGTACGTCGTTGAACAGTGAGCTGATTAACTCTGCCACCGTTTTCAGTACAGCATCACCGGCATCGTGGCCATAGGTGTCATTAATGCGTTTGAAATGGTCCAGGTCTACAAGGGCCAGTGACTGGCGTTCCACATGCTGGCGATAGCGGGTGGCTACCGTATAGAAAAAATGACGGCGGTTTGGCAGGCCTGTCAGATAGTCAGAATTGGCGACCCTGCGGATGGTTTCCACGCTCTCCAGCAATTCAAGGTTTTGCATCACTCTGCACAGAAACTCTTCGTGACAGAAGGGGCTGCGCAGAAAGTCATTAGCGCCGCTTTTCAGGAATGTAGCCGGCAAAATACCGGATTTTCCGGATGCAATACCGATAATCGCCATTTCTTCTTTTGCGTATGCGCGGCGTAATTCCGCAATGTACTGAACGCCCTGGTCATCATCAATGGTATAGTCGATGAGCATCAACTGAATGTAAGGGTGTTCAGCAAGGTGCTCCTGTGCCTGTGCTTGTCCGCTGGCTGAGTAAACCAGAAAGTTATGACGGCGGAGCAGGGAAACCATGGCCTGACGGCTGCTGCGCTTGTCGTCCACCACCAGTACACCCACACTTTTGTTTTTATCGAGTCTGGCCAGAAGCCGGCTCAGATAGTCATAGATCTGATGATTTTCCTTCACCAGATAATCCACAATTTCTCTGCTGAGTATCGCTTTGCGGGTATCGTCGCTGGCGTTGTCGGTAACGACAATGGTGGGCACAAAAGCATTGATGGTGAAATCAATGGCTTCTCCGTGAGGGGCATCAGGCAGCGCATAGGCTACGACGGCACAAAGATACTCTTCAGGCATAGATACAGAAAAGCGCATCTGTGCCTCGCTGAGAGAATTTGCCCCTTCGGGAATTAAACCGGCTTTTTTCACCAGTTTGGACACGAGCTGCAAGCTTTTCTGGCTATTTTCAATGACCAGTACTTTTCTTTGCATATCGTGCCTCAGTTGAATGAAATCGCTGCTTAAGCGGTTAATTAAATAATATCGGCTGACCGCAGGTGAAATTTAGAGTGGCTGCAATTTAGCATAGGCCAGTACCAGCCATTTGCTGCCGAATTCGTCGAAATTCACCTGTACTCTGGCGTGATCGCCGGAACCTTCATAGTTCAGTACCACACCCTCACCGAATTTACGGTGCATAACACGCTGACCCAACTGAAACCCGGTTTGTTCAAAACTTTCGTGGGACGTCGCCCGGGAAAAGCGGTTATGAACAGGGCGGGATACCGTCGATTTTAACCGTACTTCTTCCACGCATTCCGACGGAATTTCGCGGATAAACCGCGACGCCGTGTGATACTTGTCCTGACCATAAAGCCTGCGGCTTTCCGCATAGGTAATAAAGAGCTTTTTCATGGCCCGTGTCATACCCACGTAGGCCAGACGGCGTTCCTCTTCCATACGGCCGGGCTCATCATTGGTCATTTGGCTGGGGAACATGCCTTCTTCAACACCGGCCATAAAAACCAGCGGAAACTCCAGGCCTTTGGCGGTGTGAATGGTCATCATCTGAACCGCATCCTGGTCAGTGTCAGCCTGTGTCTCACCGGCTTCCAGCGAGGCATGAGCCAGGAATGCACTCAAAGGCGTCATTTCATCGGCTTCTTCCGGCACGATAAACTGTTTACAAGCGGTGACCAGTTCCTCAAGGTTTTCCAGGCGTGCCTGTGCTTTTTCACCCTTTTCAGCCTGATACATGGCATATAAGCCGGAATGTTTGATAGCTTTGTCGGCCTGTTCTTCCAGCGGTAAATCCGCCATTGCTTGTTCAAGATCGGTTATCAGTACAATAAAACTCTGCAACGCCTTAGCTGCACGGCCTTTCAGGGAACCGTCGGTGAGTAATAGATTGCTGGCCTGCCACAACGAGCAGTTGTGCGCTCTGGCTGTCTCACGAATAGCTGACAGCGTTTTCTCACCCATGCCCCGGCTGGGTGTATTAACTACCCGTTCATATGCAGCGTCATCGTGTGGGTGGTTAACCATGCGCAGATAACCCAGCGCATCCTTAATTTCCTGGCGTTCGAAGAACCGCAGACCACCGTAAATCCGGTAGGCCAGACCTTCATGTAACAGCGCTTCTTCCAGTACCCGGGACTGGGCATTGTTGCGATATAAAATGGCACTTTCACTCAGGGCATTACCTTTCTGCAGCCAGCTTTTAATTTGCGACACAATAAAGCGGGCTTCATCCAGTTCGTTGAAACCGGCATATACAGATACCAGCTCACCGTCAGCACCGTCTGTCCAGAGCTCTTTGCCGAGCCGGCCTGTGTTGTTGTCGATCACCGCGTTTGCTGCTTTCAGAATTGTGCTGGTGGAGCGGTAATTCTGTTCGAGACGGATGGTTTCCGGCTTCGGGAAGTCCTTCAGAAACTTATGAATATTATCGACATTTGCACCCCGCCAGCCATAAATTGACTGATCGTCGTCGCCCACAATCATGATGGTGTTTTCGCCGGTGCTGCACAGCATGCGAAGCCAGGCATACTGAATGTTATTGGTGTCCTGGAATTCGTCGACCAGTACCGCACGGAAACGTTTTTGGTAGTGAGCCAGAATCTCCGGATTACGGGCCCACAACTCATGTGCCCGCAAAAGCAGTTCGGCAAAATCAACCAGCCCGGAGCGATCACAGGACTCCTGGTAGGCCGCATAAATATCGCGCATCTTCTGCTGGGTATGATCGTTATGTGTATCGATGTGCTGAGGTCTTAAACCTTCATCTTTGTTGCCATTGATGTACCACTGTACCTGTCTTGGCGGCCAGTGCTTCTCATCCAGATTCAGCGCTTTCAGAATACGGCGGATCAGCCGGAACTGGTCGTCAGAATCCAGAATTTGAAAATTTTCCGGCAAGCCGGCTTCGGCGTGATGTGCTCTGAGTAGACGGTGCGCCAAGCCGTGGAAGGTACCCATCCACATGGTGTGCATGCTGCGCTTCATCAGATGTTCAATCCGGCCGCGCATTTCCTTGGCTGCTTTATTCGTGAAGGTTACCGCCAGAATTGAAAATGGCGCGATGTTCTCTACTTCCATCAGCCAGGCGATACGGTGAACCAGTACCCGTGTTTTACCACTACCGGCGCCTGCAAGCACCAGCATGTTCGACTGAGGGGCAGCAACGGCTTCGCGTTGTTTGTCATTTAGGTCGTCGAGAAGTAAAGATACATCCATCGGGCAGATCACCAGCGTAATTAATTTCAGACCGGCAGATTATGCCAGAGCAGGCTGTGAATTTATACAGTAAGGAAAAGGGAATCACTATTCTACCGTGCCATGTGACTGATGTTAAAAAGAAGTATCGAAATTAGACTAAAGGCTAAGTGTGCGGAAAATATACACTTTGTTAAAGTTTACCTGTACAGTGCTATTCACACAGGAAATAGTATTCAAGTTGTCGGGTGCATTGCGTTAATAAAGTGGCTATGCGCGAAGAGTGGTAACGTTGCTCCGCCGCGCCTTAAATGACGGGATAGTCATGGATTACAATGTAGATAACGAAACCATTGATTTCGATAAACTGATTATCGAAATTTATGACGCAGCACTAACCCGAAAATGGGGCAGGGTGCTGGCGCAGTGCAATAAAGTGTTTCTGGCAAACAAAACATTTCTTGTTCTGCGCGATGTGATCAACGACAGAGAAGTTGCCTGGCGTATGAAGACCGCCGGTGACGGTTGCCCGTCCTTTCCCCCTGAAGTGGATTTATCTTCGCTTTCCGCCCTTAAGCCTTTTTTCTTCCGGCTCCATGAAGGGGATATCTTTGATACCTGTTCACCTGCATTTCGAAATTCAGAACATTTTACTGCGATTGCAGGGAAAGTACTGACCCCGCTGGATGCAGAAAAAACACTGGCAGCGCTGGTATTACGGGACGACCGCTACGAAGCATATCTTGGCGTATGCCGTCCGGAGCATGATGACGATTTTTCGAAATACGAAGAAGTTGCTTTCAAACGTTTAGTGCCGCACTTTGTCCGTGCAGCCCGTTTCTTCCGTGATGAAGAAATATTTCGCCAGCAAAGACAACTGGCGCAGGGCGTTTACGAACACATTAAAACGGCGTTTGTGGTCTGTGACAGCCAGTTAAGGGTGCAGGCCTGTAACAGTCAGGCAGAGCACTACCTGAATTCAGGCAAGGCCGTAGGGCTTAACAAAAATCGTCTTGTGTTTGCCATGCAGCACCAGCACAGCCGCTTTTGCGATAAAGTTCAGGCCTGTCTCTCCGGAGCAGAAAAGGAGGAAGTGGTGCACGTTGTTGATGATAATGTGGATGTGATTGAAATTTTTAATATTCACAAGCTTTCATCACAAGCTAGAGAGGAGCGGCGTGAGCCGCTAGCGGTTATTAATATTGTATCCAGAGGAAAGCCGGACTGGCAGAACATTCAGTCTTGCTACGCGCTGAACAAGCGGGAAGTATTGATCGCGCGCATGCTGTATAAGTGCGCTTCTTACCTGGATATTGCAGCGGCTGCGGGACTGACCACCGGGGACGTGGAAATTCAGGTACAACGTCTGATAAAAGCCATGGGCGTTAAAAATGAAGAAACCCTTATTGATAAACTGGCCATGTTTTCCGGTACCGCACCGAAGTTCGCTTAATCTATCGGCCTGTAATTAATCTGTTGTCGTGGTGCTTGTAGTAAGAGGAGTAAACGCTCTTGCCTTGCATGGTGTTTTCGGACACTGGTTTGCACCATCTGCTGTAAAGTACGTATGAAATGCATATCTTCGACTCCGGAGCTTGCGAGCAGTGCAACTTTTCAAATCCCGCGAGGCATCTTCCACCGATGCCACATCCCTGACAGACTTTTCTTTGCTGGCGTGGTGGCAAATCCTTAAACGCACTTACAGCAAACAAAATGCACATAATTTATCGCTGGTCGCCGCCGGAGTGGCTTTCTATTTCCTGCTCGCCGTATTCCCGCTGCTTACTGCCGTTATTTCTCTGTATGGTTTGCTGGTCACACCAGAACAGTTGCAAAGCCACATGGCGCACCTGGTGGACGTGGTGCCTGCTGACAGCCGTTACATTGTTGAGGAGCAACTGACCAAACTCACCGGAAATTCTGACTTTGCGCTCAGTTGGGGGGTCTCTCTGAGCTTGTTGCTGACAATCTGGAGCAGCAGTAAAGGGGCGAACGCGCTGATCACGGCGTGCAACATTACCTACAACGAACCCCACGGCAGAATGTTTCTGAAAGGTTTACTGGCGCGGCTGGTACTGACCATCGGCATTATTGCCTTCGTGATTGCCGCATTACTGTGTATTTCTGTGTTGCCCGAATGGATAAGCTACTTAGCCGGTTCTGTACTCAACGAAAAGGCGGCAACCTGGCTCACCTGGCCTGTACTTATATTCCTGTTTAATATCGCTCTGGCAGCACTGTACCGGTACGGACCTCACCGGAGACCGGCAAAATGGCGCTGGGTAACCGTGGGCTCGGCGTTTGCTTCGCTGGTGTGGGTGATTGCGTCCTTTGCGTTTTCTGTGTATCTGAACGAATTTGCTTCGTATAACAAAACCTACGGCTCACTGGGAGGGATTGTCATCCTGCTGATGTGGTTCTATCTGAGTGCTTACATCATCTTGCTCGGCGCGGAACTCAATTCAGCTACCGAATACCAGACCGATAAAGACAGCACTGCCGGTGAGGAAAAGCCGAAAGGAGAGCGGGGGGCTTACGTGGCTGACCATTCCCCTTCCGATAGTCAGACGAAGTGATCAGCACGCGGACAAAAAAATGGAGCGCATTAAGCGCTCCATGTGAGGTATTCAAAGGGGATGATTGCTACTAGTTGAAGTAACGGTCCACTTCTTTTTCAGCTTCATCGCGGCTTTTGCCATAAGCTTTCTGAATTTTGCCTACCAATTCTTCACGGCGGCCATCAATTTTATCTACATCATCGTCGGTGAGTTTTCCCCACTGTTGCTGAACTTTACCTTTTAACTCTTTCCAGTTACCTTCGATACGATCGCTGTTCATATCTTTCTCCTGTTTCAAGATTTAATGATGTTACAAAATTCTGTCAGGACCGGTTTAACGGGTCCGGGCATGGTCTGTCTGACGCACTGTGCAATCTACTTATTGCGAAGTCTTACGCCGGCAGTTACCCATATACAATCAACTCTTATTCCAGTTTTCTGGTGCTGAGAATAAGTCTCTGAATTACGGTTGTTATTTTATATTCCTTTTCGCTATAGCCGTAGAGAGCGGGCAGGCGTAGGATGTAGAACTTTCACGGTGCCGGCCAGTGATTTCACGGTCTGCGGTGATATTGAAATTTTGTAATGTGCGATCGGTTTGCCGGTGATGTGAGTAGAAATTTATGTCGTTGAACGATAATCCTCACCGGTTGATAACATGGTGCTTGATCTGTGACGATCAGCCCTTATCTTTCAGGCTTATTTCGGGGCCTTTAAGCTTTCACACACTTACGCCAAACCAGGAACACCTATGCAAGTATCAACAAGAAACGCCGGCTTCTGGCTTACGCTTAAAAGCGAAGCGCAGCACATTGCTGACAACGAACCTCTGCTGGCGAGTTATATACATGCATGTATTCTGACCCATCATAATTTTGAGTCTTCACTGAGCTTTATTCTGGCGAATAAAATGGCTGATGATGTGATGCCGGCCATTGCTATCCGTGAAGTGTTTGATGAAGCCTACCTGCTTGACCCGTCCATTACGGAAGCGGCCATTGAAGACATCAAAGCCGTGTTTAACCGTGATGCTGCGGTGAAAGATTACTTAACGCCTTTGTTATATTTCAAAGGCTTTCACGCTGTGCAAACTCACCGTATGGCGCATTACCTTTGGCAGCGGGGCCGTCATCAGCTGGCATTGTTCTTACAAAGCCGGAATTCAGAGACATTCGGTGTCGATATTCATCCGGCTGCAAAAATTGGTAAAGGGGTGATGTTTGATCACGCTACCGGCATTGTGGTGGGTGAAACTGCAGTGGTAGAAGACAATGTCAGTATTTTGCAGAGTGTAACGCTGGGCGGGACCGGTAATGAATCCGGCGACCGTCATCCGAAAGTGCGCCAGGGCGTGTTGGTAGGTGCCGGTGCAAAAATTCTTGGTAATATTGAAATTGGTGAAGGGTCAAAAGTGGGAGCAGGCAGTGTGGTGCTGAACGATGTACCGCCTCATGTGACTGTGGTAGGTGTGCCCGCTAAAGTCGTGGGTAAACCGGCCTGTCAGCGCCCCTGTGATTCAATGCGCCAGAATTTCCTCGAAGACAGCGAAGCTGCAACCGGTAAATAGTTTTCCTGCACGGTGCACAGCAGTGTCGTCCTGAAGTCGTATGCTGTGCTGTCAACGGCGTTTACTGTCAGGTAAACGCCAGCAATTCATCCAGCGAAGATAATTCCACATGAGGAAGCAACGTGGCTGCCTCACGGTTCAGGATCATGTCGCGGTTTGCTGCAATCCATGCCGCCTGATATCCCGCTTTCACTGCACCCATAACGTCTTTTTCCAGGTTATCACCCACGTGTAAAATCTGGCCCGGCGCTAACGACAGCATCGCCGCCGCTTCATCGAACATATGAGCAGACGGTTTGGCCGGACGGGTCACACTGGCGTGCAACACCACGTTAAAGTACACAGACAGTCCGGTTTTATGCGGATCAACATTACCATTGGTTATCGCAATCAGCGGTATTTTCTCTGCCAGTTGAGCCAGTACGATGTGAACGCTGTCATCCAGCGTGAAATCGCTGCGGGCGTCATAAAAGCAGTCAAAACACGCTTTCGCGGCTGCCTCCAGTGCTTCAGGATCCTGAATATCATGTTCCAGCGCCTGCCTGAGTGTATGCATACGCAACTGACCCATATCTGAAGCCAGCGCGGGCTGTGCCTTGATCAGACCCCGTTTTATATCTGTCCATTCCTGCGGCGAAAGCTTTGCCGTTTGCGGATATTCCGCAGCAATATAACGCTTAAGGGTTGCTTCTGCCCGTTTGATAATGGGGTCATTGTTATAAAGGGTATCGTCCAGATCGAAAGTCATGGCTTTCACTGGTGCTACAGGCCGGTAAAATCGCATGGGACCTCGGTGTTAATTAATAAGTTATTTCTTCCGGGCACGGGGATGCGCGTTATCGTACACCTTCGCCAGGTGCTGGAAATCCAGATGCGTATAAACCTGCGTGGTTGATAAGTTCGCATGACCAAGCAATTCCTGAACTGCCCGCAGATCACCGCTTGATTCTAATACGTGCGTGGCAAAGGAATGGCGCAGTTTATGAGGATGTACAGTCTGATTCATATTCTGAGACTGAGCTAACTGATTGAGACGGTTTGCCACCTGACGGTTTGAGATCCTCGTCCCCCGTTTGCTCACAAACACGGCCGGCTCATAGGGCGATGCATACTGGCCCCGTACTTTTAGCCAGGCATTCAGGGCTTTGGTTGCCGTGCGTCCAAGTGGCAGAATACGCTGCTTATTTCCCTTACCGGTGACTTTAAGCGTGCCGTCGCCCTGATAATCAGCCAGGCGCAGGCCGGTCAGTTCATTCAGGCGTAACCCGCATCCGTAGAGTAATTCGGCCATTGCCATATCGCGGCATTCTATGCCTTCATCCTGTGGCGAAGACAATAGTTGTTGCATGTCATCCACACTGATTTGCTTTGGCAGAGGCTTGCCCTGCTTCGGCGCCTGAATACCCTCAACGGGGTTGCTGAACAGTTGTTCGTTACGCATCAGGTAATGACAAAATGTTCGCAGGGCAGAAAGCTGTAACGCGATGGAGCGGGCGTGCTTGCCCTGTCGTTTGGCGATGGCCATGACCCGCTTAACATCTGAAGGGGTCAGTCCTGACCAGTCTTCAAGGGCCAGTTCGGTGGCAATGGCGGTAAGCTGGCGGCGATAATTGGAAACGGTATGCTCCGATAATCCCCGCTCGATATCGAGATGCAAAAGAAATTTGTCCAGCCATTGCTGGCATGCATCACTGAGGCGAGGTTCGGGCGCCGCCGGTTGCATTAATATCCCGGCATGCCCGGCATGGTAATGTTCAGCACTTCCTGCAACTGTTTCAGCAGCAGAGTATCCATATCCGGCGTAAAGTGGGAGGCATCGTCAGAGCCTACTGCCAGAATACCCATATCGTGATTATCACCCAGTAAAATCAGTGCGACAGATTCTGCGGTTTCTTCACCGAAGATCACTTGCCTTTCGTGCTGGCTTAAACGGCCAAAGAAGAAGGTGCTGTCTTTAAAACGTTTTTCGATGATGAGTCTTCGTTGAAGTTCCTGCATGGCATGAGGGCCTTTAAACAGTTGCAACACCACAGAGTGAAGATTAAGACGTTCCTGCAGAACAGATTCCAGTTTGTACTGGATTTCCGAAACAGATTTACAGCGTAACAGTTCGACATTCAGGTCCGTATAAACGCGGTAAATTTTCTCGTTTTGTTTGGCCACGCCAATGAGCTGGTTCAGTTTGTAATTTAGCTGACGTACCTTTTTGCGAAGCTGTTCGCTCTGGCGTTCAACTAATGATACTGCCCCTTTTTCCTCATGAGGAATCACCAACCGTTCAAGAATGTCCGGATTATTGGCGAAAAAGTCCGGGTGCTTTAATAAAAAAGCACGCACTTCTTCTGCTGTCAGTCCGAACGCTTCGTCGTAATTGGGTTCCAGTGTTACCGGTCTTTTACTTTGACCTGAAGCATCACTCATAGATTAATCTGTCCGTCGTAAATGTGCTCAGCGGGCCCGGTCATCTTGAGTGCCGAGTCCTCGCCCTGCCAGCGAATACGTAAACTGCCGCCGGGTAAATCTACCCTGACTTCCTTATCTAATTTTCCCTGAACCTGTCCGACCGCTACAGCGGCACATGCGCCGCTGCCGCACGCCAGGGTTTCCCCTGCGCCACGTTCGAATACCCTGAGCTTCACATGGTCTTTCGACAGTATTTGCATAAAGCCAACGTTCACCCCTTCCGGAAAACGTTCGTGACGTTCCAGTAACGGGCCGACTTCATGCACACCGGCGGTATCGACATCGTCGACTTCCATTACACAATGGGGGTTACCCATGGAAACGGCGCCTAAAAATACTGTACGTTCCTCAACACGGAAAATGTAAGTCTTTTCCTGTTTATTGGCGACCAGAGGTACTCTGGCTGGTTCAAAGTCAGGTACACCCATGTTCACGGTGACCTGTCCGTCTTTTTCCAGGTACAGCACCATCTTTCCTGACTTGGTGCTGACCTTAATTTTATTGCGGTTGATTAACCCTTTCATTTTGACGAAACGGGCAAAACAACGGGCTCCGTTTCCACACTGGGAAACTTCCGAGCCGTCTGCATTGAAGATGCGGTAATGAAAATCCTGTTCAGGATCATAGGGAGGTTCTACCAGCAACAGCTGGTCAAAGCCAATACCAAAGTGCCGATCAGCGAGTTGCTGAATCTTCTCCTTTGAAAAGAAAACGTTCTGGGTAACGTTATCGATGACAACGAAGTCGTTGCCCAGCCCGTGCATTTTGGAAAATTGAACTTGCATTAAGCGCACATCTTTCTTATTTGTATTTCTCTAGTTTACGTAAGTTTGCACTCACCTTTCCAGAGATCTTTTTGATTTTCTCGTTCACGCACCACAATTACCTGGTCACCATCCACCATAATTTCCGGCGGGCGGCAGCGGCTGTTGTAGTTTGAGGCCATAACAAAACCATAGGCGCCGGCGCTGCGAACCGCCAGTAAGTCCCCCGGTTTTATTGCCAGTTCACGGTCTTTACCAATGAAATCACCGGTTTCACAAATCGGTCCCACCACATCGTAAATACGTGGTGTAGCATCGGTTTCCTGCTCAACACGTACGATGTTCTGCCAGGCTGAATATAACGACGGGCGGATTAAATCATTCATCGCAGCGTCAACGATGGCGAAGTGCTTTTCATCGCCTTCTTTCACGAATTCAACTTCAGTGATCATAATGCCGGCATTTGCAGCAATAGCGCGGCCGGGTTCCATGATCATCTTTAAATTTTCGCGGCCAGCCATCTTTTCTACCATGGCGGCGGCGTATTCTTTCGGATGGGGCGGAGTTTCGTTATTGTAAGTCACGCCCAGGCCACCACCCACATCAAGGTGGGAAATGGTAATACCTTTAACGGCAAGCTCATCAATGAGCTTTAATAATCTTTCAAGGGCATCAACAAACGGCTCAATAGAGGTCAGCTGAGAACCAATGTGGCAGTCCATGCCTTTTACTTCAAGGTTTGACAGACTGGCGGCCAGTTCGTAAGTCGCAACGGCACGTTCGCGGGGAATACCAAATTTATTCGCTTTCAGTCCCGTGGAGATATACGGGTGAGTTTTGGCGTCCACATCCGGATTAATACGCAATGAAATAGGAGCTTTTACGCCCATTTCTGCGGCAACGCTGTTAATGCGCTCCAGTTCCGGCTCAGACTCAACGTTGAAACACAGAATGCCTTTCTCCAGCGCATAACGAATTTCTTCAGGCTTTTTGCCTACACCGGAAAATACCACTTTCTTTGCATCACCACCGGCTTCCAGTACCCGTGCCAGTTCCCCGCCGGATACAATGTCAAAGCCTGAACCTAATTTTGCCAGTACGCTCAGCACGCCTAAGTTTGAATTGGCTTTTACGGCGTAACAAATCAGGTGAGGGTGTCCGCCCAGTGCCTGGTCAAATGCATGCCAGTGACGCTCAAGGGTGGCGCGGGAATAAATATACGCAGGTGTACCGTGTGCTTTAGCGATGTCAGATACTGCTACATCTTCAGCAAACAGTCGCCCGTTTTGAAAAGCGAAAAAATCCATTACTGAGTGTCTCCGGATTGGTCAGCGGGTGTTCCGGCTGGAGTTTGCTGGTTGTCCTGAGACTCTTCTGGAAGATAGAGTGCCCCGCGATAGCCGCATGCTGACAGACCACTAATGAATATCAGCAGCACGAGTAAAAAGAAGGGTTTTCTGCGCACAACGAACCCGCATAGAAAGACTAAAATTGCTGCTATGATGGCACTGCGGTGCTAAATTGCAAGCGTCAATAAACGCTCTTTCGTTTTATCGCCATATTCCACTTGTTCCCACAGTGCATCGCACAGAGAACGGGTGTCACTGAGGTCACCCTGTTTCAGCCAGTTGATCAGCAGTGACGGGTCCTGAGGGAACTGAATGGCCTCATTTTCAGGTGCATCCAGCCACTCTTCCACAATGTCAGTGTCGAGCTGAAAAAGGGAATGACATAGTCCCATTTTATCTAACGTGAGTACGTTCGATAATTGTTCAAACTGGCCGTGTAACGGCTTAATCAGCAGCTTTTTGCCCAGATGTAATGCTTCACTGGACAGCTCAAAGCCGCCGTTGGCAATCACACCGTTGCAATGCTGTAAGTGATGCTGAAAGCCAGCCTTGGAAGGGGGGTACCAACTGATATGGCCACTTTCGTAATGGCCCTTGATTGACGGGTGGTAGCACACAAATTGCTGGTCTGTTAACGGCTCCAGCATCAGGCGGATGTCATCCACGTGTTCAAAAGGCAGATAAACCAGAACATGACTCTTTGACGGTGAGGCCAGACGCTCATCTGCGACAAATGGCGGCACGATGGGCTGGTTAAAGTGAAACCAGTGTACGCCCAGCTGTACCTGCGTGGGTGCAAAGTATTTCAGGATGAGCTTATTGATAATACCGTCGCCGGCTTTCGGGACGGTATAAGTGAAACATGCCTGATGGCTGATAGAGATAGACGGCAGTCCCGCATGTTTTGCTGCCCAGGCGGTGACCGGTTCAAAGTCGTTGATAAGAAGGTCATATCCGGTGACATCAAAGTTACGCACATCCTGCCAGAACTGACCGGGGCGGTTTGCTTTGAGTGTTGCAATGCGGTCTACCTGACCGTGACTGGTAATAAAAGTAAGACCACGGAAGGTGCGGTACGGACCAAATACCTCCATGTCGAAGTACTTGTCTTCATCCCGTCCGGAAAATACAAAATCAACAGTGAAATCGTCACGCTGTGCAAAAGCTGCAGCCATGATGCGTGCGCGGGCAATATGACCGTTGCCGGTCCCCTGCACGCCGTAAAGAATTCTCATACTACCCCAGTATCATTAAGCTCGCAGAAGCAATGGTTAAGCCCAGAAGTGCACCGGCTATCACGTCGGTAGGGTAGTGCACACCCAGCAAAATACGGGATAGTCCAATCAGCGCAGCCCAGCTGTAAGCCAGAATGGCAAAAGGCGGATAAAAATGCGCTACGATGCTGGCCATCAGCCAGGCCGCGGCGGTGTGGCCGGATGGCAGACTGAATTTATCTGACGGCGTAACGTGGGCCGTGAAGTTATTCAGTAAATCGCAGGGGCGGGGACGTTTGAACATACGTTTCAGTACCACATACACCGGCAGTTCGAGTCCGTAGGCCATCAGTGCGGTATACAGGAACAGCTCACCGTGTTCAGGCTCGAAAGCCCACAGCAGCATACCGATGATGAAGTACAGATAGCCGTCTCCGGTTTTTGACAACCAGATAACGCCGGTACAGTTACGCTTTTGTGTGAGTCGGTAAAGCCAAAAAAACAAATCAGTATCAGCTTTGGTCAAGGATTTCCGGTTCAGCACGGCCCTGGCCTCATTACAATTGATTACAATATAAGCTAATCAGCATGTGTGAATCTGCCGTGACAAAAAAAAGAAACCTTTATGACAGGCCGCAGAGATTTACCGAAATAAGCGGAAGCGAGGTATTTTTATTATGGTAATTAGTGCTATGCTAACAACAGTTCTGACAACGCATCTTCTCTTTCCAATCAATCACCTTAGTAAACTTCCATGCCGTTTTAAAAACGGATGCAGTGAGGGTTTTGGCGGAATCGCGGGTCAGTGTTTCTTTTCCGGTAATTAAGGCACAGTGATGGACTATAACACTTCTGAATTATGCGATTTATTTGCAGACAGCGTAGATGTGGTCGACCCCATGTTTGTCAGTTATGGCGGACGTTATTCGTTTGGTGGTGAAATCACAACCATTAAGTGTTTTGAAGATCGCGGGTTGATAGACCGCGTACTGGCGCAGCCCGGTGCAGGAAAAGTATTGCTGATTGATGGTGGCGGTTCTACCCGCCGTGCATTACTTGATGCCGCTTCAGCCCAGCTTGCAATCGATAACGACTGGGAAGGCATCGTTTGTTACGGCAGTGTCCGTGAAGTGGATACTCTGGCCGATTTAGACATCGGTATTCTGGCTGTGGCGTCTATTCCGGTTAACGCGGAAACAGAAAGTACCGGTGAAGTGGATGTGCCGGTTAATTTTGGCGGTGTCACCTTCCTGCCGGAAGATCATTTGTATGCCGACAGCACTGGCGTTATTTTGTCGCCGGAGCCGCTGGATATAGACTAAGCCGGCGGGCTTCACTGAGTTTCAGGAAAAAACCTTCCCGGTTTGGCCGGGAAGGTTTTTTTATGGACTTATTTCGTGTTTGCAAACACGTTGTTCAGGTACGCGGCAATGCGGACACCGGCCTGCTGTAAACGGGTTTTTGCTACGGGCAGAAAGTCGTACACATAGTCATAAGACATGTCGTTAGCGTCTTCAGGATAAATAGTATCGCGGATTTCCGTGCTTTCCTTTATCCACACATTGGCATCAATTTGCTGCCAGTCTTTCAGGTTTTTCGTGGTGATTTTCTTATCCAGCCAGTCTGTCCACTCGGTGTAGGACAACTGCTTAGAATCCAGCATCTTCGAGTCCCACACGGTATGCAGGTTACTGTCCTGCCAGAAGAAGCGTACTTTGACCGAGTTTCCGCCTCTGTCAGTCCCGTTACCGGCGTGCAAAGGCTGATGGAGATCGCCAATGATATGCACAATAAAACGTAGCGCGACCTGGCGGTCTTCTCTGCTGGCTTTGGTGTCTTTCAGTACCGTGGTGAAATGCTGAAGTGCCGTGTACGCATCTCCCTGTTCAGGTGCTCCCACCTCATGATATTCATGATCTTCCGGCACAGTGACATAGTGCCAGGGGGGCGAAGTTTTACGCCAGAATTCACCCGGGGCTGAACGCATTTCGTCAGGATACGTAGACGCTTCAGCCAGTGATTCATTTGGCAGAAGCTTAACAATGGCCGCTTTGGCAGCGGGAGTCAGATGTTTTTCAGCTATTGCGCCGGTAACACGGTGACCGGTTTGTCCCCAGCCAAAGGCGGGCAGGCTCGTCATCATGGTCGATGCCAGGCAGAAAGAAAGTGCAATAGTCCGTTTAGCAAACGCCTGCATGAATGTTCCTCTTTTATTTGTTGTTTTGGTGTTGATAGCCCCAGCGCATCATTAATGTCTGATCGACGCCCAGGTGGTCCAGAATTCTGGCTACCACGAAGTCGACCAGGTCGCTGATTTGTTTTGGATTATGATAGAAGCCGGGCGAAGCTGGCATAATTGTCGCGCCGGTTTGTGACAGTTTTAGCATATTTTCCAGATGGATAGACGACAACGGCATTTCACGGGTAACAAGAATAAGTTGTCCCCGTTCTTTTAACACCACGTCGGCCGCACGTTCGATAAGGTTGTCGCTGGCACCCGTTGCTATTGCTGACAATGTGCCGGTTGAACACGGGCACACCACCATCTGTTTAGGTGCTGCAGAACCTGATGCCACAGGTGAAAACCATTCTTCCTTACCACACACACGGATCTGATTTTCACGGGCACCGAAGCGTTCACTGAAAAACGCACTGGCGGCCTCCGGCTTTGAAGGAATTTTCACTTCTTCTTCGGTAGCAAAAACAACTTTCGCGGCTGACGAAATCAGCACAAAAATGTCGTAATCGGCTTTGACCAGTATTTCAAGCAGGCGCATGGCATACGGTGCACCGGACGCACCAGTAATCGCCAGAGTGATGGTTTTATTTGTCATAGCGTTTTCTGCTTCCTCAGGAATGTGTGACTTCAGCATTGGCCAGTGCATCCAGCAACCGTTGGTGAATGCCTTCAAAACCACCGTTGCTCATCACCAGTACATGGTCGCCCGGCCGGCTGATGGATTTCACCTGCTGCACAATACTCTCTACGTCATGATAGCAGTAAGCCGGTGTGTCACTGTGTTTGGCGGTCTCTGCCAGTGACCATTTCATCCCGGCAGGTTCAAACAGCAGCACTTCGTCAGCCTGTTGCCAGCTATTGCCCAGCGTGTGTTCGTGTACGCCCATTTTCATCGTGTTCGAACGGGGTTCCAGAATAGCGATAATGCGGGCTTTACCCACTTTGTTCCGTAAACCCTGAATGGTGGTGGCAATGGCCGTGGGGTGATGGGCAAAGTCATCGTACACCGTAATGTCATTCACGGTGCCTTTGGTTTCCATACGGCGCTTCACGTTTTTAAATGTGGCGAGGGCTTCGATAGCCTGCGCAGTTGCCACTCCGGCATGATGCGCTGCTGCAATAGCCATCAGGGCGTTATTCACGTTGTGCTGGCCCACCAGTGACCAGTTAACAGTACCGGCTTTCTCTCCGCGGAAAAGTACATCAAAAGCACTGCCATCAGGAGTCAGCAGATTGGCTTCCCAGTCTTTTCCGGTAAATTGCTGTTCAGACCAGCAACCTTTTTCCAGTGTGGCCTTCAGCGGTTTGTCTTTTTGCGGTGACAGGATCAGACCATTTTCCGGCACCATGCGAACTAAATGATGGAACTGGGTTTGAATGGCTGCAAGATCAGGGAAAATATCTGCATGATCGAATTCAAGGTTGTTCAGGATCAGCGTACGCGGACGGTAGTGAACAAACTTAGAGCGTTTATCGAAAAAGGCACTGTCGTATTCGTCCGCTTCGATGACAAAGAATGGACTTTCGCCAATGCGGGCAGACACACCGAAGTTCTCCGGAATACCACCAATCAGAAAACCGGGCGCCAGGCCGGCATGCTCAAGGATCCACGCTACCATGCTGGAAGTGGTGGTTTTACCATGGGTGCCGGCGATACCGATCACCCACCGGGAGGTAAGCAGGTTGTCTAACAGCCATTGAGGACCGCTGGTATAGGGAAGATTGCGGTTTAAAACATACTCAACAGCAGGATTGCCCCGCGACATGGCATTGCCGATGATAACCATATCCGGTGCCGGTTCGAACTGAGCGGGGTCATAGCCCTCTGTTAATTCGATGCCCAGCGCTTCCAACTGAGTGCTCATTGGCGGATAAACATTGCGGTCGGAACCGGTCACCTTATGGCCTAGCGATTTGGCGATTGCGGCGATACCACCCATAAAGCTGCCGCAAATGCCGAGAATATGAACGTGCATAAGAATCCTGTGTACGATTAAGGTGGCTACTTTAGCAGAACTCCCGGTGTGCACGCCAATACCAGAGTACGCGGCAATGTAAGAATAAGCCGTTTCCCTGTGGTCCATTCGCGGTTACAATCGTTTTAATTACATTTGCTACCAGCCAGTGGAACGAAAACACCGGCACACAATAATAAAGCAAAGTGATTCAGATTGGCTTTTGGACACTGGCGGGAATGCCGGCGCAAAGCGAATCATTACCCTACATAAATAAACAAGGCTATTGCACACAATGAAACGTTTAAATTCTCAACTACAACAAGACGGCGCTCCTCTTGAGCTTATTTTGCTTATCCGTACATTGCTGGCGGGCTGTAAGGAAATTTCTTTCCGTGTCAGTCAGGGCGCTTTGGCGGGGGTATTAGGTTCGACGTTGAGTGAAAATGTTCAGGGGGAAACCCAAAAGAAGCTGGACGTGATTTCTAACCAGATATTGAAAGATACTTTACGGGATTCTGGCTATGTAAAAGCCATTTCTTCTGAAGAAGAAGACACGGTGGTACCGTGCAACCCTGAAGGCAACTACCTGGTAAGTTTTGACCCGCTGGATGGCTCGTCAAATACTGAAATCAACAGTCTGATTGGTACTATTTTCTCTATCGCCCATGCACCGCAGTGGATGGAGTCCGACGACCCGTCTGCGTTTTTACAGCCCGGTACACAAATGGTTGCTGCCGGTTATGTACTGTATGGTCCGTCAACCATGATGGCGCTGACTACCGGCCGTGGCACACACATTTATACTCTGGATAAAACCCACGGTGGTTTCCTGTTAACGCACCCCAATGTGCAGGTGCCTGAGCAAACATCCGAGTTTTCTATCAACGCATCTAATCAGCGCCACTGGGAAGCGCCGATGAAAGCTTATATTGCTGACTTGCTGGCGGGCACAGACGGTCCCCGTGAAAAGAACTTCAACATGCGCTGGGTGGCGGCGATGGTGGGCGATATTCACCGTCTGCTTTGCCGGGGCGGTATTTTTATGTATCCCTATGACAACCGTAACCCGTCTAAAGCCGGTAAACTGCGTTTATTATACGAAGCCAATCCGATGGCATTTCTGATGGAACAGGCCGGTGGTCTGGCCGATACGGGGACAGGTCGTATCATGGAAGTGATGCCCACCGAAATTCACCAACGCGTACCAGTGATTTTGGGTTCCAAAGAAGAAGTGGAAACGTGCCTGAGCTATCACGCTAAAGCGGAATAGCGCACATTCAGCACAAAAATACTGAAGACTGCTTAAGACTTGGGTCTTAAGCAGTTTTTATTTTACGGTAGTCACCGTATACTTAGGCGCGATTTTGCCGTGAAAGGGAATACAGTGTGTTTGTTTTCCCGGACAAATCCCGTTTTTAATTTAACAAATCAAAGGATTATTTCATGAGCCTTAACAACGTTCCTGCTGGTAAAGATATGCCAGAAGTGGTGAATGTCATCATCGAAATCCCAGCTCACGCTGACCCGGTAAAATATGAAGTAGACAAAGACACCGGTGCAATGTTTGTTGACCGTTTCATGGCTACCTGCATGCACTATCCGGTAAACTACGGCTACGTGAATAACACACTGTCTTTAGACGGTGACCCGGTTGACGTACTGGTTATGACGCCGTTCCCGATCATCAGCGGTTCTGTGATCAAGTGTCGTCCTGTTGGTGTTCTGAACATGACTGACGAGTCAGGTACTGATGCAAAAGTTCTGGCAGTGCCGGTAGACAAGCTGTCTACGATTTACCGCGACGTGAAAGACATCAACGACGTGCCAGAGCTGACTAAACAGCAAATCGAGCACTTCTTCTCTCACTATAAAGATCTGGAGCCTGGCAAGTGGGTTAAGATCGACGGTTGGGCAGATGCAGAAGCAGCGAAAGCTGAAATCGTATCCAGCGCCAAGCGTTACGAAGAAGGCGAATAAGCCTTTCTTTCCGCAGATTGAAAAAGCCCGGTTCGCCGGGCTTTTTAGTGTCTACCGGATAGTGATAACACCGGTGTAGTGACCGGCTTCCGGACTCAACGGCTTACCATTCACTGAAATGCTGGCAGGCGAACCGCCAGCGGACAGAATTGAAGCCCCTTTTTCTATTTGCAGCTCTGATACCAGTGCCGGCGATGTTACCTTCCATACAGAACCTGATTTCAGCGATACTTTGATATCATTCACGCCGTTGTAATGCTGCCGGTTAGCAACGTTGCCAAGGTAGTAATATTCTTCCATGGGGATGTGTGTTTTCTGGCTTCCGTGTTCATTAACATGAATCGCGCTGGTGGCACTGACCGTGCCGGTTAAACTGGCATTCTTATTAAGCGTTATGTTCAGATGGTCTCCGGGCTGACCTCCGGCATATCCGGTGGCATTGAATATATCACCGGTCAGCTTTGTGTCTTCCAGTGTCAGAGAAACTTGCTGTCGTTTATCTGTTGGTGGAGCCGCTGTTTCGTAATCAATACCCGGATAACCTGCCGGTTCATTGAATACCGTATTGAAGTGGATTGCGATCTGAGAGTCCTGTTGCAGACCAACCAGCATATCGTCATTATCTATCATCTGCAGCAGCACGCCGTTTGCCGGTTCAAGCGTACTGTCGCCTTTAACTGTAATATCCACATTACCGTCTTTCAGTAAAAAAACAGCGTTTCCTGTTTTCACCCTTGTTCCGCCATCCAGCACCAGCTTTCCGTCTCCGTGAGACATCCAGCCGGCGAAATCAGAATAAATCGTAGATGTTTTACCCTGACCCTTTATGTCAGTAAACACTGCAGTTTCAGAAGGCTTTACGTCAAAAACGGGCTTGTCATTACCAAAGAAGTCTTTCACGGTTTTGCCGGTGGGAATTTGCTCTCTGGGGTAAATGGCCAGCGGCTCTTTGAAATTTGAAGCTCCGTAGTAAGCATCACCGTCGCGGATAATGCCGGCATAGGTACCGGCATTAATCGTGACGCCATAGTAGAAGTGCTCTGAACCGAGAATATATGTACCGTAACCGCTGCCGTACTGCGGGCTTAACGGGGTTTTCTCACCGGTTAGAGTTAACGAAGAGTCTACAACGGTCAGCAGCATTGCTGCGCCCAGGTCGGTAGACAATACTCCCCAGTTTGCTGCTTCTGCCCGGGTTCTTACCATGGTGAAGGTTGTTTTATTTCCCATCATATTGGTACCCCGGGCACTGCCTGTAATACCCAGTACCCAGGGCGGCGCAACCATAGCAGAAAAATCGGCACTGTTCGGATAGTCTTCGTACAGCTTGCCACCGTCGACTGAAAACTCCGAGTCCTCAATAAGAATATCTGCCCCGCCAAAGGCATAAAAAGCAAGTCTGGCGACGCCGCCTACTTCAATTTCAGAATCTGTGACAGTGAGTTTCGCGCCATTGTAAGCGGCGAATACGGCTCCGTATCCGCTGAAATCACTGCTGTCCAGACCGTTGCTGTCTGAGCTGAATTTAAATACGGCATTTGATACATGGTATTCAATATCACCGTCTGCCATGATGCCATTAAAATTACCGCTGTCAGATTCAATCACCAGACCAGACGCTGCTTCTGCATCATAGTTGCCAGCGGAGATTGCTTGTGTTACCGAGCGGCTGGTATCCATGCCGTCACCGTTTATCAGAAGGGCGGTGCGGAAGTTATCAACGCCCCGGTCAGTCTTGCCTGCGGGGCTTTGATGAAAGCGGGATGTGATAACGAGTTCGACATTTTTATACGTGCCGGGCTTCATTGCCGTCTCAACACCGTTAACGAGCATCGTAACTGCTTTCCCCGGTCTGATAATTTCCGCCCCCGGCGCGATAATCAGAGTACTTAAGCGGGTATTTTGAAACACCGGCTTTACTTCACCGGCTTTGAGAACGAGTGAATCCGCAGTTTGCTCAAGTGCAATGCATGACATCGTGAAGAAGGCTGCACCTGTCAGTGCCGTTTTGAGTGTGTAATGCATTAAAAGATTCCTTTCGTTGAGGTAGCAGCTGCGACAATAATTTCGCTGTTATTTTCTTTCCTGATAATGCGCGGAACTGACGGTAAGTCAGACTGCACGGTGGCCATCACTTTGACACCGGGTTGCGGCGCTATTCTGTCCAGCACAGCGGGATCTGTGATTACAACGGTGCTGTCTTCTGTAGCATGCCACAGGCTGTCTTCATTGACAGAAAGCGTGACATTTTGCATCGCGCCATGAAGGCTGCTGCCGGCCTTTAAGCTGACTGCCAGTGATCGTTCTGAATCTTCATTGATGATATTTCCGCTAAGCTGGCTGGCAGAAATGGTTACCGCTGAGCCGGGGACAGGTTTGCCTGCGGTTCGCGTTCTGTGTGGGTCATCGTTAATTTTTGCCTGTATCAGCCGTCCGTTACCGGCGATGATTTCCGTACCGGTGAGAGTAATGTCTGCATTGGCACTTTTTATCAAAAGTGCCGTTCCCTGACTGACGTGTTTGCCGCCTTCTATGATCAGCTTGCCTTGCTCCATCGGGTTGCCCATAACCGAATGAATCATCATCACATTTTCGCCCGACGAAGATGTTGAGGCGTTAAGTTGCATTTCTGCTGCACCGGCAATAACACCCGTATAGGTGGCTGAGTGAAGTTCGGATGAATTGATAACGACTCTCGCTCCGAAATCCGCATAGGCACCGTATCCGGAGTTATTTACATTGACGGTACTGTCGTTCACTTCCAGATAAGCTTCTCCGCCGGAAGCATCGGTGGACAATGCACCCCAGCCATCGGCCTCAAACGTGCAATTATAAAAATAACTGCGGGCGTTACTCATTGTGAGATGAGTTCTGGCTGTCCCCGTTATACCCAGCGGTGCCGGTGGCTCTTTCATGCCCGGACCAATAACAGGAACATAATCATCAGGCAGTTTGCCGCCATGGGAAACAAAATGGCTGTTGAAAGCTTTTAGTGTGGCCCGTTCCGCGGAAACCAGTGCGCTGGAAATCACGCCTGAGGTTTCAATGCTTGAGTCGTATATTGAGACGATTCCCTCTGCGGCGAGTAAGCCAGCTCCTTTGGCCAGAAAGTCATTACTACCACCGCCATCTGAGGAAATGTTCATATCGCGGATGGTGACATTCGATTTAACTCCGGTAACCAGTACCGGGTTCACATCAGCTTCGCTATTCGACACGGACAGATGTGAAACCGTACTTTGCGATAGCGAGGTATCGTTCCCTTTGTTTATCCGTCCGGTAACGGTAAGACGGTCATTGTCGATATGCAGTATGGACTGATACTGCGTATCTTTAATTGAAGGCATGGCAGGCGGCGGGCCGGGCATGGCTTCCTGAGCTGTGCTGTTGAACGCCGTGGTCGCCAGCGCCAGTGAGAGTGCTGCAGCGGCTAAACTTCGCGAAAATCCTGATTCAGAAAAGAGCATAATAATTCCTTGTTGAAAACGATGGCCCGCGCCGGCAGGCCGGAAAGTGAAATCAGAAGCGGTAATTCGCCGTAATACCGAATTCTCTTGGTGCACCCGGAATGGAATAACCAACGAAATAGGCGGTCTTGATGGCTTCATCCGCGATGTTTTTGACGAAGGCAGAAACAGACAGGTTGTCGTCTGCGCTATGCCAGGTCACAGTGAAGTCTCCGGTGAGATAACCCTCCTGCAATGCTGCAGGCTGATTGCTGGGAGCCACGTATTGTTCTGATACATATCTGATGTCAAGGCGCGGGACGACATACCAGCCTCCTTCGCCTTCCAGCAATAATTCATAGCCACCTTTCAGTGTCCATTCAGGAGAGTGGGGGAGACGTTCTCCGTTGAAATTCAGTGCTGTGGTACTGAGTGCTGCACAGGTCGCGTCTGCTTCACCGGCATAGCCGAAAGGATTCAGGCAGAGATCTGAGGTAATTTCAGAATTAAGGTAAGCCAGCGACAGATTCAGTGTGCTGTATTCTGTCGGAGCCGCCAGCAATTCAAATTCCCCGCCCCAGTTCGTAGCATCAGCATTGTAAAAAACGAGATTCGGCCCGGTGGCTGTGATAAAGAAATCGACGATCTGGAAGTCTTCGTAGTCGTAATAAAACAGGCTGGAATTCAACTGTAATCTGTTGTCCAGAAGCCGTGTTTTTATGCCGGCTTCATAAGACAGCAGATCCTCCGGCACGATGGTGTCGCCGTTAAACGGATTTACCCCGCCGGGCCTGAATCCGGTAGCTGCCTGAGCAAACAGTAACGTATCTTCAGACACGTTATGCTCGATACCCAGCTTCCAGTCGAAAAAGTTATCTTCCCGTACGCCGGTATACAGGTTTACCGGCGGCGGAGCTGTGCCCTGAGCCTTCCGTGAGTCTTTGGTATAACGGGCGCCGGTGGTCAGCCGCCAGTCGTCACTTAAAGGGAATGTTGCCTGTGCAAAAATAGCATCAGAATCGCCGGTGTTATTGCTGAACTCAGCGGTGTCAGCAACAGAGCCGTCCGTGTTCAGTTCAAATGCTTCTGTATACTGCTCATAATCATAATGATAGTAGCCAAATACCCATTCAACCGGTGCGCCGGGTAAGCTGGCGTAACGAATTTCCAGCGCATTCTGTTCCACATTTTTCGGGTCATATCCACTTGAACCACGTCCGCCGAAAAAGCCCTCGTTAGTCCCCGAAGCCTCCTGATAGGATGGCAGAATAGTGAGTGTTCCTGCTCCCAGTTTCCAGTCGGCTTTCAGGTAGTATTTGTCTGCCGTGTAGTCCTGTCCGTCACCAATGTCCGGATCGGCTGTTGTGAAGTAAAGTCCGGCGTCCCAGTTACTGTCTTCCACACCGCCACTTCCCATACCACCCAGATGAATGCGGTCGTATCCTGCCAGAATACGCAGGTCATCATTGGGTTGATAAAGCAGCTTGATACGTTGACCATCGCCGCTCATATCCGCATGCCCGTTAGATAAATAACCATCGCGACCAACGCCTGTTGCGGCAACGCGGACAGCCAGAGTGTCTGACAGGGGGATATTGATGGCGCCTTCAGCCCGTTTAAAGCTGTAATTTCCCAGGCTCCCGGTGACATGACCTTTTACTTCATCCAGAGTGGGATCTTTGGAAATAAAGTTAACGACGCCTGCAGTGGCATTTCTTCCATACAATGTTCCCTGGGGGCCGCGCATTACCTCCACACGGTCAAGGTCGTAAAAGCCCAGCAGGCCGGCTTCCGCACGGATGGAGTACACTTCGTCATAATTGGTAGAAACCGAACTTTCCCCTACGCCCGGCGGTAAGTCTGAGCCCAGGCCGCGAATGGCGATCACCTGACCCCGCGCTGCGCCCTGTACTTCCACACCGGCCACATTCGACAGAATATCGCTGGCAGAGACCCTCGCAGCCTGTGAAATTTGTTCTTCATCTACGACTGCCATACTGGCGGGCACTTCCTGTATGGACTTCACGGTTTTGGACGACGTGACAATGATGGTTTCAATTTCGCCTGAATTTTCAGGGGAAGTTTGTGCATGTGCCTGAGAAAAAGCACAGGTTATCGCTGAGGCAAGCAGCGTTAAGGTCAGGCAGGGTGGCTTAAATAAGTGCGTCATGGGTGTGTTCCTTGTTGTTCTTTGATGCGGTAGTTACTGTGTTTTGTTGTGCCACTGGCAAAGTGACGGTAAAGGTGGTGATGTTGTCGTGACTGCGGACGCTGACAGCGCCTTTGTACTCAGTAACGATTTTCTTAACGATTGTCAGTCCGAGACCGGCGTGACTGTTTGTGGTGTCACGGGCCGGGTCGGCTCTGTAGAAACGATCAAACATGCAGCGCAGGGTTTCTGCGGACAGTGTTGGCCCGGCATTAATGACATCAATGACGAGCTGACCCGGCAATGAAGCGCAGGCAGAGGACTGAATGACGATGTCAGTATCAGGTTCCCCGTAAGTAACCGCGTTACTGAGTAAGTTGATAAAGAGTTGCTGAAGAGGAATTGCATCAATTTCCAGTAAGGTGCCGGCAGTCACATTGATAAGTTGCATGCCTTTGAGTGCAGCCTGCTCCTGCAACTGGAAAATACACAGGTCAACCGTAGCGGCGCACGGGGCCGGGGTTTCCTGCCGGCGTTCCAGTGACTCCTCCAGTTGTGCCAGAGACAATAGTGACTCGCTCAGGATGCACAGGCGATCTGTTCTGGTAGATATGTCCTCCAGGGTCATTCTGTACTCATCAGCGGAACGCGGACGGGAAAGCGATGTTTGAATGCTGGTGCGTATCGCTGCCAGCGGTGTTCTCAGTTCATGCGCCGCATCTGCAACAAATTGCTTTTGCTTGCAAAAAGCAGTGTCCAGTCTGGCGAAAGTCTCGTTAAGTACGCCGGCAAGCTTACCTATTTCATCTTTCGTGTTATCTACGCTGATATGGCGGCTGATGGTATCCGCTGATATAGCGGAAGCCTGACAAGCCAGGGATTCCAGCGGGGAAATAATCGTATCCGTAATGCGTCTTACACCCCAGATAACAGCGACAAGCAATGCAGTACCTAACATCGCTAACTGTTGGATCCAGGCTATCTGTTCAGCATACACAGGCTCTGACGACTGACCTACCAGCACGATGTCATCAGACGCCGTTACCTGATACGCTTCTCTTTCGCTTTCCTGCCATCTGAACAGAACCGGTCCTTTGTCTGTGACTTCTGGCAATGATGCTGTAGCGGGGACATTCCGGCTCGCTACCAGACGCTTTCCTTTTGAATCCCAGACAATGAAGTAAGCTTTCTCTTTCACCCAGCCTTCAGAAAACTGTTCGCTGCCGGGGCCAAGAAGCAGATCGTTAAGGCTTTGGGTTCTGGAATCATAAACTTTTGCCGTTTTATGCGGGGGCACTTGCCAGTCAGCTTTAGGTTTGTTGAACTCAAGACTGTCTCTGGCTGCGAAGTGAACGGCGGCAAGTTTATGTGTCAAAGACGAGTCTATGCTGTTCATTCTCGCCTTATCATCAATAATGCAAAGACTGATACCCGCTACCAGAAGAATGATGGTAAACAGGCACGACATCCATAGCTGAAGACGAAACCGGATAGAATGGCCCATCACAAGTCATCTCCGATGAAGTAACCCAGTCCTCTGCGGGTTCGTATCAGTTCAGCTCCCAGTTTTTTGCGCACACTGGAGATATGTACGTCAATCAGATTGGAAATCGTGTCGTCTTTTTCGTCGAACAGGTGTTCATAGAGTTCCGTTCGTGTAACGGTGTGACCTTTACGGCAGGCCAGGTGCGCGAAAATCACATATTCCCTGGCAGTGAGGTGAATTTCTTCACCGGAACGGGTGACGCGTTTGGCCTGTGTATCCAGACAAACATCATTTATTTCTATGATTTGTGATGAATGACCCTGTGACCGCCGTATTACAGCCCGCAGTCTTGCCAGCAGTTCGTATAAATCAAAGGGTTTAGTGATATAATCATCGGCTCCGCTGTCCAGCCCCGTAATTCGTTCTTTCAGACCGTCCAGTGCCGTTAACATAATTACCGGTACATGACTGAAGCGACGGATTCGCTCCAGCACTTTCCAGCCGGAGCAACCGGGCAGCATAATGTCCAGAATGACTGCGTCGTAACTCCAGTTTTCGGCATGATAGACGGCGCTGTCTCCGTCGCTGGCAGTATCTACGGCGTAACACTCTTCACACAACGCCCGTGAAAGGCTGCTGCATAGCAGTTCTTCATCTTCTACAAGAAGTATTCTCATTGGTTGCTCCTCTTGTCAGGCGTTGTTGCATTTGTGTTAAATGCAACGTTACGCCGGATTCCATTAAGCTGGGATTAAGACGGTTGTTAAGTTAATAGTTTGTTAACCATAACTAGTCTGCGACGCCGCATGGATATTGGAAATTTGGAATTATCAATAGTGATATTTGATGTGGCGGATAGGGGATACGGGGTCGGGAGCGATCCTCCCGGACGGCTTGTATTTGCCGGATCTCCTTGTTTGTGGATCAGGATTAGTAGGATTATTTCCACAAGCCAAACTTTTGTGGTATTGGTGGAAAGCAATCAAAAAAGCGTTGACTATTTATTATTGTCGAATTGATAGACACCGTATGGTTTCTGCGCTGCGTTGGTATCAAAGGCTTTAATCTGTTGGCGCCGGAGGGGACTGGTAATTCAGTCATCAACGCCATGTATACAAACAATGCACAAAGTTATCCACAGCCTTGTGCATAAAAAAGACTTGATTTGCGGGTAAAAATGATCAAAGCGATCCCCGGATCAAACCGGAGGACAAATGTTTTCGCGGCTGATTGTGTTCCCGGTGTGTACTTTGGAATAAATTTGGGGTTCAGGCCGGGTAGTTTGGACAACCCGGAGCTATGCTTTAGTTCAGGGTTTGTATATGATTTCAGAGCAGACTGTGAAATCCGTTGAACGCGCGGATTTGGCGTCCGGCTGCCGGAGATTAATGTGAGTTCAGATATTCAGAAGTTGCAGCAGCAAATTGCATTGTTGCAGAGAAAATTGAGTCGTGAGCAGCTGGCGCGTACGGCGGCTGAAGACATGCTCAATAATTACTCCCGCGATGCCTATCTGGCAAATCAAAACCTGCGCCGTGCTCTCAGCGAAACCCGCGCTATATATCATCAGTTGCTGTCTCAACTTCCTGACAGTGAGGCTGATACATTTAAGCAATCAGCCAAGCCTTCCTCTGACAGCATAGCCATGGTGGACCGTATGACACTGCTTAGTCAGCTTGCTGCGGGTATTGCTCATGAAATTAATAACCCCATCGGCTTTATTAAAAGTAACTGTGAAATTCAGGAATATATGCTGAAAGATGTGTTCGATGCCTGGGATGAACTTAAGGATGAGTTAAATAAGGGCGGCACCTGTGCAGCCACATTACCCGCTGACATGGAGTTGAAATACTTGCTGCGGGATGTGAGAGAAATGCTTTCAGACATGCAAAAATCATCTCTGGAAGGCGCTAACCGTATTGCTGAAATTGTTTCCTCACTGCAGATTTTTTCTTCTCCGGTTACCGTGGAACGTAACTGGGAAGATGTAGATGAGCTTCTTGAGTTTGGTCTGGAGGATATCATCAAGCGGATTCCTGCAAATGTTTCTCTTAATTTCGATGCGTCGGATTCCCGCTCGCAGGTACTGGTTAACAGGAAACAGATCAGGCAGGTGCTTGAGGCAGTAGTTGAAAACGCAATTGATGCCTGTGTATCCGGCGGCACAATCAGTATCGCTGTTGCTGATCTGCCTGGCGCAGTTAAAGTGTTTATAAAAGACAATGGTGAAGGAATAAAGCCTGAGCACATGCCATTAATTTTTACGCCTTTCTTTACCACCCGTCCTCCCGGAAGCGGCACAGGTCTCGGTCTTTCTGTGGCACAGGCTTTGATGGAATCTCATAATGGCTGGATAGATATTCAGAGCGATATAGGTTCAGGAACCACTGTGACCCTCAATTTCCCTCTGCAGTGATAACTCTATGTATTTACATTAGTAAATGCTGACTTTTCAAAACCTGTTCCGGGCTGTAAACTTCGTTCCCTGTATTTTTTTTAAGGTCAATTACTCGAAAGTCTAAATATAGGCTAAGGTTAATGTGACCCTTAACCAATTTCTGAGAACGCAGGGATGTGAGTCAATTATATGCGAAATAATCAACCGGTTACCCAGAAGCTTTACACCATTCCTCAGCACTACCGGCTCATTTCATCTACCGATAAACGTGGTGTGATATCGCACTGCAATGATGAGTTCGTTGAAGTCAGTGGTTTCAGCCGTGATGAACTGATTGGAAAAAACCATAATATTGTGCGCCATCCTGACATGCCGCCCGGTGTATTCCGTGAAATGTGGGATACCTTGTCTGCCGGGAATATCTGGATGGGACTGGTAAAAAACCGGCGCAAGAACGGAGATCATTACTGGGTTTCGGCGTTCGTGACCCCGGTTTTTGAAAATTCTCAGATCACGGGTTATGAATCAGTACGTGTGCCGGCCTTGCCGGACGAAATTGCCCGTGCAGAATACCGTTACGAGCGGCTACGTGAAGGTAAGTCCAGTACGTCAGCCGGTGAACTGGCCGTTCACTACATGAAAAATTACCTGCCTTTTATCGTAATGGGGCTTATTACCGTAGCGGCCTTATTTGCCACAGCGGGTGTGTTGCCGGCTGTTCTCGCTGCCGCAGGTTTCGCGCTGTGCAGTTTCTGGATGGCCTCTAAAATTAAAGGTGACTGGCAGGCGCTTATTGATATTTCTCCGGACAGCTATTCGAATCCGGTGGTATCGCAAACCTATTTTGCCGACTTCGGTAACCGGTCACGTGCGAAACTGGTTCTGGGGTGTGAGCTTGCGCGAAGCCGCACAGCCCTTGCCCGCATTCAGGATGCCGCCGGGGGGTTGGATACGATTGCCAACACCACCCATCAACAGGCCGAAATAACCAGTACCGCTGTAGTGCAGCAAAACGAGGCAACGCAAAACATTGCTTCAGCCGTTAACGAGATGTCCCAGGCTATTCAAAGTGTATCAGAGCGGGTTGATATGAATGCCGACAGCGCACGCTCTGCTTCTAAAAATGTGGAAGCCGGTAATCAGAAAGCGGACGAAGCGTTATCTGCCATCATGGCACTTAAAGAAGCGGTCAGTTCTATTTCGGTCACCGTGCAGGAACTGGCGCAGTCAACGAATGATATTGGTGAAGCTGCCAGTTTAATATCAACCATTGCTGAACAGACAAACCTGCTGGCACTGAACGCCGCCATTGAAGCTGCACGCGCCGGCGAGCAGGGACGAGGCTTCGCTGTAGTTGCTGATGAAGTGCGTTCACTGGCGTCAAAAACCAGAGAGTCCACAGATAAAATTCATAATATTATCCATGTTCTGGCTGAGCGGTCAGAACGGGCTGTCAGAGTATCCAATGACGGTATGGCATCAGCTGAGCAGGGCACGGCCATTGTAGAAGATACCCGCAAGACACTGGCAGACATTAATCAGGCCGTGAGTGTTATTGCAGATCAAACCTTCGAAATGGCCTCCGCTGTAGAGCAGCAAAGTTCTGTGGCAGAACACATCAATCAGCAGGTCGTAGAAATTGCCGATGGTGCCAAAGATACCCAGCGGGCATCTGAATCATCTTTAGATGCCAGCCAGCGTCTGCGTAAAACCGTTAACGAAGTACACTCGGTTATCACCCGCTTTACCAACAAGCGGAATGTGGTGTAACCCGCTTTCAGTTTTTACTGTTTGCCTGTAGCTTTACCACTTCTGCTGATTCGGCGTCGAGGACGTCATCAGCAGAAGCGCCTTTGAGCAATTTGCCGACGGCATCTTTATTCTTTGCCAGCATGACAGACAGATTCTCAATCACGTCGTCTTCCAGCTTGATACCTTTCGCACCGATGTAAGCAGCCAGATTGTCTGCCGCATCCAGCATTTTGTCATACTGATCAGCTTCCTTCTTGTCTGTAGTGACCAACTTTTCTGCCCCTTTATGCGAAACAACATATTGCACTGTAATAGCCATGATGGTTCTCCGATGTCGAACGTAAAATGAAATTTAATTTTAACCTGATTCATAATTACTGTATAAATAAACAGTATCTGAGGCAACTGTTTTTTGTACTATGTTGAGAATTATTCCGGTTATTGCACAGGCTGGTATCACCGGCTTCGAGTCCCCGGCAGCCGAATACCGTCAGCTCGGGCTTGATCTCGACGAGCTGCTTATCGACCATCCTACTGCTACATTTATTGGCCAGGCACAGGGAGAGTCGATGACCGGCGTGGGCATATTCGATGGCGATTTACTCATTGTCGACCGCGCTGCTGCACCCACTTCGCTGGATGTAGTGGTGGCTAATTTGAATGGTGTGTTTGTGTGTAAGCTGTTCGATCGCAAAGCTATGGTTCTGGTATCGCCCGGCAAACATCAGCAACCTTACGTGTTGGGGGAGGGAGATACCTTCGAAGAAGAAGGCATTGTTGTCCGTTCTGTCAGAATGCATCGCTATACCAGGCAGTTAAGACAATGTTTGCGTTAGTCGATGCCAACGGCTTTTATGCGTCCGCCGAAAAGGTGTTTGACCCTGCCATCCGTGACAAACCTGTGGTAGTGCTGACAAACAACGACGGCTGCATTTGTGCGTTGTGCGATAAGGCCAAAGCCCTCGGCGTAAAGAAATTCGGCCCGTACTACAAGGTACAGAAACTGCTGGAACAAAAAGGGGCAGTGATCAGGTCGTCTAATTATGAACTTACAGTAGGGAAATAATTTAGACATCACATGTTGTAATGTTTCAGGTTGTATAAATTAGACGTCGAGAGGAGGGGTGGTTACAATTCTTACAATTGGTTAAGAAATATCTTGAAAAAGTAGATGTATGAACGCGTAACCCGCTGGGGAAGGCTTAGCAGTGTGAATAACGGATGATTTAGGTGTTAATGTGATTGAACAGAATAAGGCGTTTCCAGATGACTTCGGCTTTGACTATTGTCTTATGTGGATTAGTACGGAGAAATATCCCTCATTTATAAGTAGGTCACACCCTGAGAGTGGCGAGATCATCCATGACGTTAGGGACAACTCAAAACCATTTGTTCATAAACTTCCAATTTTAATAGACCCCGATGGTATCAATGTGGTGCCAGTGAATCTATATCTTCACTCTTTGTTGGCAAGCCCAGATATATCCTCCGATAAGACGATTCAATCCCATGCAGTTGCGTTATTGAGCTTCTATCGGTGGTTGAGCACGGAAGTCCCCGAACATACTCACCCAAGGACTGGCCTTCTGGTTGATGAAAAATCTCCGTTAACAATATATGACTGCACCGAGAAGGTAGAGGAAAGTCCAATCGTGAGATATCGAGACTATTTATTGGAAAACCTTTATACCAAGGATGAAACTGGAAAAGTCGGTGGTTCTCCAAGTACAGCCTCCAACTATGTTTTGAAAGTTGTCAATTACTTCATCTTCCTTCATCGCCAGCGAATCATTTCAATCAGCAAAACCTTTCGACCATTTGAGTTTAAGGCAAAGACTGTTCGCATAAGCAACAAAGGAAACAGAGCACAACATGAAATGCTCTCACATCTCAATCGCAGTCACAGTAAGGAAATTATTGTATACACCACAGGTCTCACTAGACCATTTAAGAACATAAAAAAACCCCAAGATGCTGATATTCGAGAGCTTAAGCCACTTCGGGAAGATGAAAAACAAGAGCTTTATAAACACCTTGATATTGAAAATTCATCTGACACTAAAGCCCTAATGCTGTACTTAAAAACTGAAACGGGATTGAGATTGGAGGAATTAATAACATTTCCTGCCTCTGTCGTGGACAAGCCAAAAGCTAAAGTAGTTAAGGTGCAAATTGGTGAGAATATTAACGGTTGCTTAACCAAGTTCAAAAAAAACAGAACAATTGAAATCCCAGCCAATGTCATGGATTTGTTGTACGAATACAAGTTAAGTAAGGCGAGGAAGAAGGCTATCGAAAAAGGATTACTTCGCCATAACCACTTATTCGTTAAATCGAATGGCAATATCTACGCTCCAAACACCATTCAAAAGTATGTGGAAACGATCCGTAATGATTTGACACACTGTGGGCTTGATATTTATTTTGCCCCTCATGACTTACGAGCCACTTTCGCAACCGACTGGCTGCACAGCAAACATATGGAAACAGGTAAGCCCTTGGAGGCTTTGTTACAGGAGCTGGCAGATTTGATGGGGCATGAAAGCACCTCTACCACTCAAAAATACGTTAACTACATGAATGACAATAAAACATGGTTGGAATTCGCTCAGCGTAAAAATCAATTCGCACAACAATCGCTGAAGTGATGACATGGCAAAAAGTCGATTAGCAGCATCGAGAAATCAAAATAAATCTTCCGCTCCGCCGATTACTAAGAAAAATGTTACTTCATTAGATTTGATCGTTGATATACGCCCAGAAGGGGTGCTAAACAGCACAAGACACAATTTTATTTATTGGTGTCATGAACAGTGTGATCCCAAAAAACCATTAGCTAAACCCTCTCGACTGGAAAGAATGCAAAAGCTAAAAAGATGGGTTGATCAACAGAAGAAAAATGAAACCAATGCATGGTCTCTAGTGGTTAAATTAGGCGCCTTAAAGACTTACATTGCATTTTGCGACATTAAGAAGTTCGACCCATTCAGTCAGGCTGGATATCTTTATTACGCAGGTAACTCAGGTGAGTTACGGCGCTTAGTTGACATTGCCAGCGAGCCTAAGAAATACCAATTTCAGTATCATAATGGTGAAGAGTTTGGTTTGTTGGAATCCTCAGCTCTTCAAAAAAAGATGAATCTCGACTCGATGCTTCCAGTGCTTGATTTTGATGTGTCAGACATGCAAGCCACGCTCAAGAGCTTTACTGGTGAGATAACAGATTCTGCTACACTACCTTATACATCAAGCGAATGGTATGCACTAGTTAGACGCATTCAGCTTCTCTTTTTCTCTTTGGTAACTCAACTTATTGCCTTTAAAGAAGAAAACCCCGAATCGCCCCCACCTCAATACCTAGAGAACATTGTGGTTGAAAGAATAGGTAATCGTGACATCACGATTACACTTGGGAGAAAAAATGGTTCAGCTTCAGAAGGCTTAGCGAGTCCTTTTAATCAATGCATGGCGGCAGCTTACACTTTGTTTGCCTATTACACTGCATTTAACGACACAGTGATTAGACAGGTTCGCCACCCCATTAAAATGGTTACGTCAAATAAAGATGGTCGGACATCAAAAGTTGCTCAAGTTCGCGCTTACAAAGGTCGTGCATCAAAGGACGTAAAAGCGTTATTTTCAGGCTTAGAAGAAAGCTCTCACCCCGAAGCCAAAGATGAGAAGGCTGGGTTTATTGTCGCTGATATCAATAAGCGCGACACTGTTGGAGAAACTGACGGAATTACCTTTCTTCGAGCACTCGAACTTCTCTCGAAAACCTACAGCGAAGACCCTTATGACACTCTGATATATTTCCTCAATAGCGAAGGTGATAAAGGCAAGGTTGATGTGTCTGGAGCTGCATTCCAATTGTCAAAGAACCTAAATTTGCTTTCTGATAGCAGAGCTGAGTTGACCGACCATCTAGTAAAAACCTACGTCGACATTGTTAAAGATCAAAAGATGACCACGTTTAACAAGATTAAACGAGATGATGGTGTATACACGATGGAAGCAAAAGTCACCGTTCTTAAAAAGCAAGTTGTAACAATAAGAGCTATGCCTATTGGTTACGCTGCTCTTTCATGTATGACTGATGTTTCATTGCGGAACGCGCTTATACCGCTTAATTATTCAGAGAAAGATTCCGATGGAGCGATCACTGTTTCTTTCAAATATGCTGATAGCTCTAAAGGTGAGTTTACTGTTGCAGCTAAATACAAACCTTTTCTTCAACTGGTTGAGCGTTATGCTGCGAGCAGAAACCCTTTACCCAGAAAAAATTATGGCTTTGGTGGGGGGAGTTCAGCAACCAAGCATCCATTCTTACTACCGCTGGGTGGTAAACATGTTACTTATCAGTGGTCAGAAGGTGAGGTTCCGGTTCGCGAAGTTCTGTTAAAATTGTGTGGCATTGGTCGCGGTGATTACTTTTTAAATATTACCGCCAGTAGGATTCGCACTACTCATTCTAACTTAGAGTATAAAGCTGAAGAAAAAGGGTGGACAGCCCGAAAAATTTTGCAGCACAATATTGAAACAACTGAAAGACATTACCCCAACGGCCACCCTGTCTCAAACAACAAGCAAATGTCACAAGGGATGATGGGGTTAGTCTACATAGCCCAGGGCAGGAGCCGCAGTGAAGCTATAGAATCGGTTAAGAAAGAATTGGAAATTCCCGTCTTAGAATACGATGTTTGGAAACAACGTAATGCTCCTACAAACCCCAATGGCGTTAGCTGCGGCGGGGAAATTGATTTGCTGTCAGAGAAAGATTGGCATTATGCAGCACGCAAGTTCGCAGAAAAAGAAGGGATTATTAAAGAGGGTCAAGATATTACCTGCTATCAATACGATCTTTGCGTCTTTTGCAAAAGCGCCAAACTCGTTGATGACCCCTACGCTATTTATAAACTATTGAGCTTTCTCGATGCGTTAAGTGAAGCCATTGACCAATACCCAGAACGCGCTTCGGTAATTCAATCAAAGATAAATCGCTTTCAAGCTAACCTTGACGGCCTCCCACTAGAGACCGTTGAACAAGCTGAGGATTTGCTCGAAGAAAAAGGGCGTTATCCACTTTTCGACTCGTTATCTTCCATTACCCAATTTTTATAAGGGCTATATCTATGCTGTTTTTTGAAAACTCACAAGATATGGATTCAACCTTAGATACCATGCGTTTAATTGGTGATAGAGGCGACTATTTGCAACAGGAACTTCTCCCTGCGCTACTGCGAGGCGATTGGGAAGAGTTAGACAAAATGGTGGTCTATCAAGATCAAAAAAAAACCATCTTGTTTGGCGAGGATATATGGGCGTTTAGAAATTCTGACTACAAAGGAAGTGGGATCAAGAACTTGATTTTTAACATTGAGCCAGAGCAAGAAGAAAATGTCATTGTACTTCATCAAAAAGAGCGTCACATGCTTAATCAAATGAAGTGCGTAGCATTAGCGGATATGTGGTTTTCTGTTAAACATATAGAACTGGCTTCAATCAATAATAAAAAAAACTCTCTTCGAAAGGATATTGCCCAACTAAGCAAACGTGGCATCAATTCATTTGAGGAATTGAATCAAGAGCATCTAGAAATTTTGGTTACTGAGGGATGGTATGATATTTCTAGGAGCTATTGTTTTATAGGGTTGAATAGTCTTGTCTACTTGAAAGGGCTGCTACCTTTCAAGGTCAATTTTTCACATCAATCCCATAAGATGTACAACATGAGTTCTGATGCGCAAAACGGAAAAGTGGTGATTCCGCCCCGAATCTATTTTGCAGCATTAAAAGAGTACAGTGAAAATATAGTAAAAGCCTACGGATTAAGAGATGAAATCGAACAAGCAGTTGAACAGATGATTTCCTTTTATTCCGATGAAGTAAAAAGAAAAATTCTGAGGATTAGAAGCGGCTATAGCCATAAACCTCATGGCGGTTATGCAGAATCATGGGAGCGATTTACCCAGGCGCTCGACAACAATGGAATAACCTTAGCGGATAAAGGTGAAGATCCACGGTGGATGCAAATATTCACATCTATTCAACCCCGCATTCAAATACGACGAGAATGTCTTAGTATCTTCAGAGTACACATTGGCAACACTTATTATGGCTGGGCTGGCTTTAGACAGTATTTGAGAAGCTTGAACATAAAAGCCTCATGGCTTTGCTTGGCATTGTCAGGAATGCGCGTAGACGAGTTGTACAAAATGAGTCCTGTTTACGGTGCACAAAGAACGACTTTCGATAAAAATGGCTGTGAGTCCGAAACTGGCAAGGAAACCATCTACTTTCTAACTACACGCCAATCAAAAATTACGCTCAGTAGTCAAACCAAAAATGACACGTTTGTAACCACGGAAACGGGTTGGAAAGCCTTCCATATGTTGAATGCTATTAATACGCCTTATCGCGACAGATTTGCAAAGAAAAATAATCATCGAATGTTTGCAAACTTGAAGGACATCGCTTTTCCCCAACCTATAGGGAAGAGCGCATTACACACTAAAATTAATACGGGGTTTAACAGCGATAAATTTGATTTTACACTTACAGCAGAAAATATGGGGCATTTACAGACCTCCGACCCAACCCAAACATCTTTTAATCAGGGTGATAAATTTCACTTTTCACCACACCAGACACGGCGCTCCCTCGCGTACTACCTAATTGGTTATGAGCTGTGTTCTTTCCCCGCCTTGAAGCAGCAATTTTCGCATTTGTCGATGGCGATGACGCGATGGTATGCCCGAAATGCCTATTCATTTGAAAAACTTTACAGCGAAATACAAAAAGAACGAGTCATGCAACAGGCTGAGATATTTGCTCGCATATATCAAAAAATGGCGAATGGTAAGCGTATCGCCGGAGGTAAAGGTCAAGCGGCAGCGGCTGAAATTAGTCGCGAAGGTGAAAGTTATTTTGAAGATGGAGTAAGCAAACGCAAGCTATCGGTTAACTACTGGATAGATCGGTTGACCAACGGTAAAGAACATTTACATGCTATTGCTCCTGGGATGTATTGCACTAACACTCAATGTTCAATGCGTATCAATATTGATTTAAGTGAATGTGTAGACTGCGAATATGATTTTATTGAAAATGCTGTTTATGCCGAATCCTCCCGTATGGACGCAATGAGAAACGTTGAGTTTTTAAAAGAAAACAATGAATTAAACTCCAGTTCTGCAACCAAATACCTTATGCAGGTAAAAGCTGCGGAAGCTATCATGGATGATCTAGGATTTAAATATGAAAAGTATGAATTTGCAGAAGATGTGCTGAATTTGGTTATCGAAACGACAAGGAAGGCGTAAGGCATGACAGACAAGACGGAATTAAGCTTAACAGAAAGACAGCTAAGAGATGCATTGGCGCGGCTTGTTGATCAAAAGCCGATTAACAGAGAGTTGAAACAAAAGCTTAAAGCCAATAAGCTTAAAATTATTGTTTCTAATGTTGAGAAAGAAGCGGGATTATCGAATGGATCGGCCAGGCGGTATCCAGAAACAAAAGCGCTGATCGAAAGCGCTGAAGCAAATCGTGTTCATGGAGTAAGCAATGTGTCCGATAATGTGGTTCGCGGCCACCCTCTCCACATCAAGGCCAAGGAAGACTTAGACAAAGCTAAAAAAGAAATCAAAAAGCTCAAGAGAGAAATTGAGAAGAAAGAAGAAAAGCTTGGAGATTATAAAAAACGCTTAAAGTCTCAAACCGTGAGAATGCACCAAATGACCGTTGCTATGTGGGAACATATGCCTGAAGAATGCAAGCATATTGAGTTAATGATCGATGTGGAAACAACGGGGGCAACAGGCAACGTTCTAGAATTCAAAAAGCGAGAGAAGCTAGATTAGCTCTGAGACTTATGTTCTTAGCTGGATGGTCTGGACTCAACCTGTCAAATTCAAATCACGATTACGATGCAATCAGGTCTGACAACTTGCTCTAACTCACCTCTGCCCCATTCCGCTTCAGCGCTTGATCCATCCAACTATCTTTTTTCATAACTCACCATTGCTAACTACATCGTAGAAATTGTGGGATCTCATAATCCTTGCAAAAATGGACATCAGTTTTTAAAGGCGTCGTGCGAATAATGAGAATTTTTCAGATTATGAATTTCTCATAATCTATTCCAAATACCGTAACAATTCTCACAATTGCTTCTAACATCATAGGGAAGTTGTGTTACGTTCGAGCTTGCTCTGATAGCACTGATTTGTGCCGTAACCAGTTCGTCGAAAGCTTGTCCCTAAGCGACCCCTTTGTACGTAGAGCAGATATCGGCTTGTTGTAAATCCAATATCAGCTATGAGCGAATAGCGGACATTTATGCGTTATTTCTATTGATATTCTGGAAGCTTTCAAGTATTAATTTGGCTATTCAGCGTGCCAATTCATACAATTTTTGGCAATGTATTAGTGTAGAAAATTAGCTGAATAAAAGTTTTTTTACATCACAAAAATATAATATGACCATATGAATGATTGAGGTAATGTCCAAAGATTTTTTAAAGAAGTATAAGAGACCTAACGATGAGGGCGTTCGCAGTGGATTAAAGTATTATAATATTTTTATTGTTGACTATATTCTTTCTTGCTGACTGCCCATCATGATTCCAAAGAGCGGTTAGAGGCTATTCATTAATAACAATCTTACTTGGGAGCATGAAAATATGACACTAGGCGTTTTTTTATGGGACGGACAGGAATTATTTTTAACCGCAGATAGGTGCGTGACTAATGCCACCGGAGAGACAAAATTCGATGCAAGCAAGCTACATATAATCTCGAACCAACCCCCAATTGTCGTATTCATTTATAACAGGCCTGCAATTTTCGATGAAGATATTAACAAATTACTTTCTATATACATTGAGGAAATTAGTACAAAAAAAATTTTTGATGTATCTATCTGGGCACAATCTTTCTTGAAATTTATAGAGCGTTATTCACTAGATAATAAATTAGAAAATATTTGGCTATATGAAGAGGTTGTTAATTTTTTTGGAAAGTGCGGTGGCGAGTTAAATAACAAAAAATTAGATAGCATTCGTAACTCACCTTCTATTGAAACCAAGTTAAATATCGCCTGCTTAGATGAGTTTGATTTTCTAAGGCCTATAATAAAAAATAAAGCATCGAACTTATCAGAAGAAAATTTAGTTTACCTGCAAAGTTTCTTTGTTAACAAATTACGTTGTTATAGTGAGTACTGTGGTATTAGCTTTATAGGATTTGAGGATGGGCAAGAAAATCCCTCAATATGTACGCGCCAGATATTTGGGACTTTCGGCGGTAAAATAAGGTGTGAAAACGATAAAAAGTATTCAACTATACTCAACGAAAACGAGTTTCATACAATAGGAAATGATAGAGTATTAAGAAGTGAGAAATATCCAATTATATATATACGTGAATATGAGAATGATAATGTAAAAAAATCACAAGACTTAATTTTTAAAGCAGCACAGCTACAGCGAGAAAGTGAGGAACTAGTAACTATTGGTGGGGCGCCCAATACGCTATTCATTTCGAAAGATAAGTCAATAAAAATAGTTTCTTAGCCCTTTGGTTTAATCTAAAGGAATATATTTTCTGTAATAGCCGATCCTGAGCAATATGTAAAACCCTTTAGACCGAGTAACTGAAGTTCTTAGTAAACTCCCCTAGATTGACAAACTTTTGCTGCCAATTCGTTTACTGTTGGTTTATATACAATTGATTTCAAGCGGTTGTTAAGCCAATCTCTGTAAGTTCCATTTTCGTGATCCGCTTTCATTTTTCTATAAAGATTGTCATACGGGAATGGCTCTAAGTCTTCACCCATCTCATAATCAATATTTAAAATTAACATCGTGGCGACGTCTTTAGATTTTCGTTGAAGATCAGAGCCTTTTGTATTTGGTTTTAGGGATACATTTCCCATTATATTTTTTAATGTCTTTTGTGACTCGATTGGAGTAAGAGCTTCCCAGTCCTTATATTCTAACGCTCCTAATACTTCTTGAAGTGAAGCTCTGAGTTCTTTAATTTCAACTTTAAATTCTGGCCGAGCCAATTTTTCATACAATTCACTCCACTTGCTTTCCCATTCATCATTCCAAGATTTTAATATTTCAGCACCTTTCGCACATTCTGGATCGTTATCACATTGCTCAGTAAATCGTCTGAACTCTTCTTCAGAGATTTCGTCAAACATTAGCTCAACACCGTGTTTTCTTAGTTCCAGAAAACCAGATTGCAGAAGAAAATCGTCTCTTTCCTTCAAAGCATTCGCATATGCAGGGTCTGCCCCATAGACATTCCTCTTGGACTCGATGACTTTAATTCGTTCCGGCAGGTATACTGATGTAAAAGCTTCTAAAGCGTTTTGAACCCGTTCTGAGTAATAGGGTGATACATACTCGTTAACCTTCAAGTTGTAAGCGCCAGTGGTTAACTCCTGAAGATTTGCAACTTCTGTCTGTAAACATCTATCAAGGGCGGTGTTTTCTTTGGAGCATCCAAACAATAATGGACTGCAAGAGACGATTAGAAAAATTGCGTTTTTTAACATTGATACCTCACTGAAACCATCCATGTAAAGCAGGCTTAACGCTTCATAGTTAATGAAGTTCAATGATATCAACTTGTATAACTCTATGCGAACATTTACATTCTTAATCTAACCATCTTTTATTTACATCGACGTCCGCTTTTGACCAATGACAGAAATTCAGTGTCACAAGCCTGAACGTCCGCTCCTTGTCTTGAGCTGACCACCTTAGACCGACTAACGATTTCCGCTATTCACTCATTTGAGTCTTAAACCACTGCCAGGACTGAAAATGGTCAGAAGCGGCCATCTCGAAAAAGTCCACCTAGTTCACTATTGAGCCCCGAATTCAGATAATAAGTGTCCACTCATGTTTTAACGCTGAGGACTTACGGGAGCTAATGCTTCGCTCGGTTATGTACCTTCGTTCAAAGCGACAGCCAAGTTCTCAGGCTGTCCGCTCTATTGTAGACCTGGTAGCAAAATTTAATCTTTACTCACTTTCTCAAGAGAACCAGCGTTTTAGCATCGTGTCAATTGCCCGGGCGTCCTTTCCGATAATTCGGGTGACCTCTAACTGTCGTAGTGTCTCGCAGCCGTTTTCCGATTCAGCTAACAACAGGCGGGTAAGGGCAGCCCTATCCGTAAAATACAAATAGCTTACCAACGCTTTAGCGGTTCGGTAATGGATAGATGAATCTTGCGTCCATTCTACATGGGTACTATTGAGTAAGTCGCTGACGGGCAATAGCCGCTTCGAACGCAGTGTGGTTCTAATATTTTTAGGATTTTGAGCGATATCCTCAGCTAATTCCGCAACCCCTTCATTGAGCCATTTGCTCATCTGACCAAAGTAGTGCCGATTTATGCTATGCATGGCTTCATGCACCGCGGTCTTTTCTCCTTGCGATTCAGTTTTGACCCACACGACAGATTCGTTAGTGCCGGAGCGGTAGAAGCCCTGAGAGTTTTTAAGAAGGCCTGTCGCCGGCCCCCGATACTTATCATAGCCTGTTTGGTCGGTGAAAAGTCTGAAATTGATGGTAAGCGGTTTTACCAGCTCGGCGGGCACCACCTTCTCAAAGAGTCTTTTGCTGGCATTGACCGAAGATACGATCCCTTGTCTAAGATTATAGCTACCCTGAAGCCCAAGAAAGTTAATGGATAAATCCTCTGCGGGAATGTTGCTTACCAGGGTTACTGGTGTACCGTCATCGATTCGGCGAGGTCTGTCGGAGAGATGCTGAACCCCCTGACTGTCTGTCCACGTATAGATTTGTTTGGATTTTGTGGCATTACGTTTATCGAGACAGGTGGTACCGGTGTGCGGCAGCTCGTTGGGTACCGCTGTAGCCGGCGAAAATTGATTTGTGGGTTTAGCCAGCACTATTTTTGCCGACATGGGTTTGGTGGCCAACGAGTCGATAGCTGTTATTACTACGTATTTTGAGCTCTGCGCAAGTTCATCCAGCCAATCCGGTAAAGTATACTTGTCTTGCGCATACTGAAAAACCAAACATGAATTGGTGACAATCAGTGCACAAATAATAGCGAACTTCCTTTTGCTGCCCACAACTTACCGTTCCCTCTATTAAGTCAGCTTCTTTTGCCTACTAGTTTAAATAAACAAACAAACGCAAACTAGTTACTGAACTTTAATTAAGGGATATGGAGTACAGCAAAGGAATCGTCAATAATACGCAAGGCTACTGTTTGGCAACCCAATCCGATTTAATCTGACTTGTCTTTATTTTCAATTCTAACCATTAAATAGCAGTTTCATTAAGCGCTTTATTAAGTGTGGGCCGGTTTACCCCAAAATGCTCTGCTACTTCGCCCTTAGTCATATTAGGATCGAGTAACATCGCATGCGCTCTTCTTATGTCTGATGCCGTAAGTTTGGCTTTGCGCCCACCTTTTCGGCCCCTGGCTCTGGCAGCTGCAAGCCCAGCCTTGGTTCGCTCGGAAATCAACCGTCTTTCAAAATGCGCGATTGACCCAATCATATGAAAGGCCAGCTCACCCACTGCCGTCGTCGTATCAATGTTCTCATTCAAACTAATAAACTTAACACCATGCTGTTTAAAGTCATCAAGAAGCTCAATTAAATCTTTCAAGCTTCGATCCAAGCGATCGAGTCGCTGAACAACAACCGTGTCACCGGCTCGAAGAGAGTCGGTCATTCGTTCCAGTTCAGGTCTTAGGCGAGACTTACCACTACTTTTTTCTTGGTAGATTCTTTCGCATCCAGCTTCTTGTAATGCATCTAGCTGAGCACTGTCGGATTGTTCGTCCGTACTGACTCGCGCATAACCGATTTTCATTCTGTAACTCAAAAAAGTAGGTTTTCTTTCTATTTATAGTTTTTTCATTTGCAACAAACCTTTGAGCACTGAACAACATGTAGATTAGATTTACAGCATAAAAACTTTGTGCCGGAAGCGACCAACCGAGTCTATTGTTGAACCGTACCATAAAGGAAGCAGATCGTTACGGAGACTTTCATCGAATTCCTTTTCGGCAATGGTTCTAGTAGTTATTTCTGGATTGACGCTTGCAGAAGAATCACCAATTATCATGCACGACCTTGGAAAATCCGAATCATCTGTTTCATTTGTATCCGAAGATTTGAGAACGGCACAATGTGGTACTTCTTCAGAAACTCTACTTGCAAATTCGAGTAAGCGAGGGTGCGCTGGAGTGATAAAATACCCCATTCCTCGCTCATTATCTTGCGCTCTTAAAACTCGCCCCAACACTTGTCTAAAGTAGAGTTCAGTTGTTACCAGTGAGAGATAGCAACAGACTCGTAAGCGAGGAATATTGGTTCCTTCGCTTATCATGCCAATAGAGATAATCCATTTTTTTACACTCCGTTTGAAATTTTGAATCAAGCGTTCAGGTTCATTCTCTTGGTATGTCACAACTTCGCCATATTCACCAAGCTGACTTAACAAATATTGGATTTTTTTAGCGTGAGAGACCGACGATGCAACGATTAAGCCTCCTGCATCTGCAGCAATTAATCGTTCTTTGTTCAATCGAACAATCCCACGCTTTAGGGTTTCGCGTAGGACCTCATTATGGAAAATGATTTCTGAGTATGGAAGGGTACTATCCTCTACAAATTTGGTTATCGATTTAAAATTCCGTTTATCATCATCCTCGATGACAGTAATAAGCTCGTTATCTAATAGAGTGAGGTGTGGAACGCGACAAACGCCATCTTTGATAGCCTGCTTTAGGTCATAGCTGTAGTCAACGTGTAAACGGTTATTATCACCTACGTAATTTGCAAGAGCAATGGGGATAGTGTCGCTTCTCCAAGGAGTTCCGGTCAACGCTAAGGTATAAACTGCTCGCCCTTGAATATGCTTTAGAATCTCTGCTCCCCAGGCATTGGCATTTTCAATTTGGTTACCTGCACAGTGGTGTATTTCGTCAAAAATCACAAACACTCGGTAGCTACTTAACAGCTGCCAAAAACTATCGTCCAAATGCCTCATACTTTGATAAGTAAGTGATGAACCTATTGCACCAAGCCCGCCACAAAAACGTTTTCCAGTAATTGCTTCAAGTTCAACTCTGAAGTCATTTGCCACAAAAGTCGAAGGAGAAAAGCATAAAACGAGGTCGACCTTACCTTGCTTCAGGAGGATATCAGCGAGCGCAGATGCCATGACAGTCTTTCCTGCACCTGGCGTTGCAAGACATAAAAAATGAGTGAACTGTGATTCAAATTTTTGTATCGCGGTTTCGATAGCTCTGTGCTGCCAATTTCTCAACCTCATGAAGTTCGGGCTTCATACTCAGCGAGTAAACGTTCAAATCCTTTTACTTTGCCCAACATCAGCTTCGCTTGCTCTCTTGTATTCTGATAGTGGGGTTTTACGTACTCTGCAAAATCAGGCATTTCTTGCACCCACTCGGAGTAAGCTTCAGTCTCACCCATGCTCATCAGCATTTCTGTTTTGTAACGTCGAATCTTCTCTTGAAGCTTTGTGACTATGATGTAATTAACTTCGTTTCTATCATGCTCAGATAGTTGAAGTATCTTTGAATCTTTTTTTGACTCAGAACACCAACGAAAAACGATCGCTTTGCCCCCCTCGCCATGTGTGCCTGAGATAACCCCTTCCTTTGACAGCCTTTTTAAATGCCGATAGACAAACTGCGTTGCATTGTTCTTCTTATCAAACTCATTTGAATATGTTCCTAAAAGATGTCTCGTTACATCTGTCACTGTAAAAGAATGCAAACCAAGAGATTTAATAAACTCATGAAGATCAATGTCATATTGCTTTTTCGGCATAATATATATCTCAATTGCCTAGCTGGCGTCTCGAAATTCGCGACAGTGTACTTTGTCTCTATCATCGAGACAATGAAAACGTCAGTTTATTCCTCACATTACGACAAGCTCAGGTTGTGGTTAAAAGCACAACGTGAAGACCAGTCTTTGTCTTTGCGAGAGGTCTCGGAAAGATGGGGCAAACACCATTCCATATTGGGAAAGATTGAACAAGCCCGTAGAAAAGTTGAGCTGGTAGAGTTTATTGAGTTGTGCGAGATATTAGATGCTGACCCGCATGAAGGACTATCTTTACTCATAACATCGATGAATGAAAAATTGATGAAATAGAAACTCTTTTCTGAGATGGAATTGCATTTTGCTTTGTGTCTACCTCGAATTTTTAAACCGGACGCTATGGCCCTTCATGCCAAAAGACTTTTTTAAGCAAGTACCTGACCGTACTATCCCGTAGGCAGACTTTTCCTAAAGAAAAGGATCGGACGGTCAGTTTTATTCCACTGAACTTCTGCCATCTTCAAAATGCTGCCGCTCATAACTTTGTACTTAAACTGCAGAAATGTACGTATTGCTGAAGTTGGGGGGGCATCGGTTCAGTTTCTAATCAAAATATGGTTATGATGTGTCTACTGAACTAGTGGCAATTCAACGTAAATCGGCAGGCTTGCGCTCCTTTCGTCGCTAACTTTAACCTGCTATATTTGCGCCGGTTAAGCTAGGCGTTATATAAGGACTGAACATGGGAGCAATTTGGTTCGAAAAGCATGATTTTGCCGATCATCTCCATGAGATTGTTGGCTATAAATCTGGGGTCGCCGCTTCAATTGAGCAGATGTGTGATCTGCTTAGCGGTACAGGATTTGATGACGATATTGTTTCTTCTGAGCAGCACGGGATTAGAATTAGATCCGAAGATTATGACGCCCTCTATTACAACCTCCTACATAAAGTAGGAGTTACAGAAAGACCATTAGATGGGATATTTGAGATAATTAAAATATCGAGGGAATTAGAGCGTAAAAATGGTGCCGACTTCGCTCAATCTATTCAAGATATTTATCATCGACACATAAAGATTGAAATGAAGAAGGCCATCCAAGAAGGAAGGAAATCATTAAACCCAGAGTCAATGATGTTCGAGGCTTTCCAGGTTCACGGGAAAGCAGGCTTAAATGCAATCATGATGTTGATTCAAGCTTATGATGACTTGATGAAACATAGCCCACACACTGCAATGAAATTTCACCAGTATATTGATATTGTCGATTTGGGAGATTTATTTGAGCAGTACGATCCTATTGCTGAGAAGGGCGCATTCCTTGATCAGCGTTTTATAGACTTCCTTTCAAATAATCTTAACAAGTTGGGTGAAATTCATTGGAGAAAATTCGAAGAATTAACTGCTGAATGCTTCCAGCGATTTGGTTACAGTGTTGATCTGGGACCAGGAAGTAATGACGATGGAGTTGATTTAAGAGTATGGAATGATGGTAAGGGCGGAACACCCGAATTTATTATTCAATGCAAGAGAGTTAAATCGAAAATTGATAAAGTGACGATTAAGGGATTGTATTCTGATGTATTGCATGAAGGATGCAAACTCGGGATACTGGTAACCTCTTCTGAATTTAGCATAGGAGCTCGTTCTACAATAGAGGCTCGGAGCTACCCTATAGAAGAAGTCAATAGAGACAGCATTGCCAGGTGGCTCCACGAACTCAGAACACCGGGAACGGGCATAGTACGTGTGTAGATCCTTAAGATATAACAATCGCAAGCAAACGGAACAACTTTACGTTGCGTTCCAAGTTGGCTTATGTTGCGTTCGTTGTTAGTCTGTAACTGCCTAGAGAGTAACTATAATGTATTAACTCATATACATAATAATGAATATGTTTGGATATGTCAGGCTGTACAGCTATCTTAATGGCACAGACTGTTCAAACCTAGCAATTGATGCACTTAAAGCATCAATGAGTAACACATTATTGTCATAGTCTTCTAGCAAGATTTCTAACAATGCCACCGCAGCAATATGCTCCTCTTGTGAATGAATTTCAGTGATATAAGCGGCTTGTTTAGCTAGCGCTTGACCAGCTTCGCGTAGTTTTATGAACTCATTACTACGTTCCTTCATTGCCTTTGCGATGCTTGTGTCTGACGTAACAACCTCGAAAATATTGTCATACTCCAATTCTTCTTGGCCCTCTATCTCAAGAACCAGCTCTTTTAGTGCGACATCATCAATTGAATCTTCACACTGATCAAGTAGCTCGTTAAGAGTGTATTTATTCACGCTAAGATGTCGCTTTTTGCACCAAGCAACTGCTAAATTGTCCATATCTAAGGATGAAATACTTGTTGCAAAATGAGATTGAACATTGCCGTTTTCTGATTGATATTCAAAATTAAAGCGATATCCATCATGAATACATAGCACTGCATCCATTTGGTTGATTTCGCTATCATCATCTAGCGATAGCTCTTGATAGAGTCCAATATGTCTACCATCATAAATCCATTCTTTCTCGCTCATAATTAAACGACTCCGATTTGAATTGGTAAAAAATCGCTTATCACCAGCACTTAACGTAAATATTAGACAATCCAATTGTCGTTTCATACGAAAACCGAAAATAACTTTCCGCATTTGTACAAAAATACAATTTTTAGAGGCTGTGTCATGCAGCCAGTAAAGCTAACAAGCGCTTAGACCGCAGTCCAATGGCGCGGACAGCTGCGACACAAACATGCGAAGCACTTAGCTATTATGCCTCACGCGTTTACTCCCGTTAGCTTGGTGTTGAATGTGTGCAGTTTGTCGCAAAGAGCCTATGACGCTGTTAGGCTTTTCCGTACGTTAAGCGGACTTTCATGACTTGGCTTCTCAGTTCCAGCTTTGAGCGAATTGCGGATATTAAGTTTATAAATAATTCGGTTTACTTTTACCCTCAAAGTGATAGTTTTACAGTTGGTGCCTCCAAGCCAGATGCAGCTGCAATTTCGAAAGAGTAAACGACGAGTTTTTTAGTTATTCCGCTACAATATTCAAGCATATCAAGAGAATTTTCAGCATCTCTAGAACATTTTCGAAATTCTTTTTGAATCCTTTCTAGCTCTGAAAAATTACTTCTTGTCACTTCTCGTTCAAACCGAATTTCTTTAGGGTTTGCAGGTATGGGAGCTTTTATTCTTGCAACCTTTTTATCGCAAACAATATTAATCTTCTCGATAAAAATCGAAGATTGAAAACTTAGCTGAGATATCGGACATACGTGTGTTATTATATTTCTATAACTTGTTAGTAACTCGAGCCAGCCATTTTCTTCACTGGCAGTCAATATACCATTTAGTAAATTAGATTTTTTAGGCATATTTTTCAGTAGCGAAACAAGCTTTGCATGGCTTGTTATCATTTTTTTCTGCTTTGGAAACTCTCTTGAAACTATAAATTCATTAACAGCTTCAGAAAGGTAATCCCTCAACGAGCAAGCATCGAATAAAAAATGTTGGAAGCTATCAAAAATATTAGAAGTATTGCTATCTGAAAACGAATTAACGTTTTCAATTTCTTTAAAGTCTATAGAGGAAATTTGACGCTGATACGCCAGTGAAATTTTCCTTAGAGAATTTTCTAAGGTCTTGAGTTGCTGGGCTATACGTCCGGCTATATCTATTATTTTCGGTTCTTGGGAGGTATAGGCATGATGACAAACTTTTCGCCAAAATTGGTAATTTTCAAATAATCCATTTACGGCATGACTGGTTGGACTGTTTACCATCCACTGAGGTTGCTGTATTCCTCTTATCTGATCCTCCGTCTCGTAGAAGTCTATGCCTATTATTTCTCCAAATCCAGATTTATCAAGAGCTAGAGCAATATCTCTGTAAGCAGTCAGCGTTATTTCGATAGCTTTAGAATCAAGGGTTAACTGTTTTAGCTTGATAATATTGGGGGTTTTGGGCGAGTTAATAGCTGTCAAACCACCTTTCAAGTGAGCTACTCTCAATATTTTTGGCCAAAAAGTTTTATCAGATTCTTTTCTTGGACTTCCTTTCATTTCTAGTTTCATAAAAATGGTTATAGATGGTAAGAATGAACTTAGACTAGACCTAAAATATTAAGCACAGTTAAACTTATAATCACTACCTCAAAAACTCAGCAGTAAGCTATTTTTCTTTACTGACATCAAATACTAGGTGTTGAGAATTTGCGCAATTGGTAGATAATACAAACATAGCTTTTAATTGTAAACTCGGAGTCCTAATGACTTATGACGAACTAATGTCCGTAATTGACACATCTCAACAGGATGACTGGATCTTTAGCGATGAAAGAGGAAAATATACTTACAAAAAAGATCTGAATATCCGGATTGAAAGGCCTGATATTGATCACGATACTGATAAATTCTCTGGTGAAGAGTGGGCTACCAAACATCCTGATCCCGCCGCATATCGCGTAGTATATGAGATTTATTATGGGGCCTCATTTGTTGAAGAAATGTTCATGGTTTCTGTCGATGGTCATAGGGCCACATTACCACTACCCAATAGACAGACACTAACTATCACTCGCAAGCAATATCGATTTGCCAAAATTGTAGATCAGTTAGGCACATTAGATGAATACATGCGCCGTGCTGGCCTGGAGGTCAAGGAGTGCCCTTAGACTCTAGAAAAAAATCTGTTGAGATAGTAAAGCAGTCCAAACCCCGAAGTACCAACCACAAGGTTATAAGTCAAGATACTTTCTTAGATGGGTTCGTGTCCAAAGTGAATTATCAAGAGGAAGGTGACAGCCTCTTCCTTTGGGTAGTTTTCACAAGCAGATTTGAAAATCACGCCGAGAAAGAAAGCCAGTTGATACAACAAATGGATGCAGCAGTTGGCAAACATGCTGATAAGTGGGGATTTTTAAAAATAATTTTTAATATAACGGGCTGGCTTGCTGTTATTTTAATTGGTGTTTCAGCATACCTTCTTATTAAGGAGAAAGAAGTGCCTGAGTTTCTAAAGGCCTCTTTTCTGACGGTTATAGGCTTTTACTTCGGTGGTTTGCTAAATGAGAAGAAGCCGTCCGACTAGGGTCAGTAGCGAGCAAAATAGGAACTTTAAGAACTTCCGTGCCAGTGGCTTCTCTTCACAAAGGAAAGGCCAGAGGGATGCTATAATTGAATGTTCGCTCCTAACCAATGGCAGAAATTCAGGCTCAAAATCCTGACCTTCTGCTTGTTGTCTGAAGCTGCCCCTCGCACCAATGACAATGACGGGCTGCAATTCGCCTCAAACCTCTGCAACACGTTACCAACACAGATTCCGGCCCGCAACGCTCTCTCTTCATAATCTAAATTCCAGGAACATATGCTATTTGAGACTTTGTTGGATAAACAAAAGCCTTCTGTTGCGTTCTTTTAAAAAATCAAAAACGCCTTTTGCATTATTTATGAGAACTCATGGAAACAATTATGAGATCTCACTGAAACCTGTCCAATTTGACCTATAGAGCTATATCAGATTAACAATAGCCTACATATAATCAAGAACATACATAGTAGTTCATATACTATAAAAAGATTCTAATCTCAGGTGGAAAATGACGTGCTAGAAAGAATTCAAATGATCGACAATGTTGGCAACTATTGTCGAGCGGCATCTGGACAAATTCAGTTTTCTGAAGTCAACGTAATCTATGGAGAAAATAGAAATGGAAAGAGCACCCTGTGTGACATTTTCTATTCACTTTCATTGAATGAGCCACAGCTCATACTCGATAGAAAGTCGATCTGTACAGTCATATTGAAATCATGGTGATTTTTATCTCAACTTTGTGCGCGTTTTTACATTCCAATACAAATAAATATGATTAAAATCATGTAATTATTAAACCTATAGGTAAGATAATAGGTTTGGAAAATGCGCATGCGCATTTTTACTGGTCTAACGAGGTAAACACGCATGCGCACGAATAAGCTGTTAGCCAGCAGTGAATTATTACGGAGGTAATTCTGCATGAAATATGAGCTCCCATTTGAAGAAACGGGCTATCTTCCAAAGGTAGTGGCGACTTTAAGTGGTTTAGATGAGCAAAAAAGTGGGCATGAAAAACTACAGCTGAACCACCCACTTGATGTGTTCTATTTTTCTTTTACTGATGTGATTAAGAGCGTCAGCCGACTTGCATCTCGGTTAGAGAAAGATACAAAAAAAAGAAAAAACAATAGTCAGTTCAAACCGGATGATATCGAAGAGTATAGTGTCGATATCTTTAATACAATCTTCTATTTGTCCAACTTTATAGAGGCTTGTCAATCTATCATCAAGTGCGTATGTCATGATGATAGTAAACTGAAGACAAAGGCTGCTCGTGAGTTTAATGAATCTACAAAAGAATATCGAAGTCATATATCAACAATTATCAATGAAATAAAACACAAGCACAGAAGAGTTAACGCTTTCTCTTACGCTTGGGACAATAACTTGATAATTGGCTACTATATTGAAGGCGTTGCGAGTAAAGGGATTCTAGGTCCAGACCCGTTGATTCATAAGAACTTTAATGGGGTCAAAACAGGATTTTCATTAAATCGATATATTCCATACTATATAATTAATCTCTACCATGTTTCGTCCTGTTTAGATCCTGTATTGAAAAAGTATGGAAACTTAGCAGGCTCAGATTTTGAACCTAGGGAAAACCGAGAAATAGTTGACTGTATTGAAGCGGTATCACGATTACCAATGTTGCTATTCAGTGATGAATTCAAACTCAAAATTCCAGCTGTATCAGCTAAGAGTAATGAAAGGTTTTTGCTTGAATTTCCAGGGAAACGTAAAATTGAAAACAAGAAGCTACACGTCGCTGACCTGTCTTTGGGGGCTCGTATAGGTATGCACAGTAGAGGAATAACCTTCCCGTACTTTACTGGCCAAAAAATTGCTAATGAGTGACAGTTAACCTTTGGCATTTTTGGTTCGGTTGGTTTCAGTAAGTTGTGTGGTGTCGAGTGGAGATTGTACGATTAAGCCCTAAGTAATTAGTCCGTCAGTCTCCCTCGGTAATCAAATTAGTTTATCTTAGCGATCAAATTGGTAAAAATTAGACAACGGATTGAGCTGGGTGATTTTTCTGGTGTTAGACGCCAGCAACCCATGCGGCAGAAGGCTTGCTCACTTACTCGCCTATTTTTAGCGGGAATTCTTAGCCAACTGTACGAACTGTATGACTATTTGTCCAACCAGATGATGAATATTGTTGGCGGTTTTGCGCCTCACCAGCATGTGTATTCTATCGACGAGTGCTTTTTGTATTTTGATAACTGGCAACCGCCGGAAGGATGGAACGCCTACGGTGAAACTATCAGGCGTGCTGTCTGGCAGCAGTTACGTCTGCCTGTAGGAGTGGGTTTCGGGCTTACGCCGACGCTGGCGAAGGTTGCCAGCCATGCCGGTAAAAGACTGGGAGATAAATCCGGCATTGCGGTACTTGCTGAGAAGACACAGATCCGGCGAACCTTACAGGAAATGTCGCCGCAGGATGTGTGGGGGATTGGCCGGCGTATTGCGGAAAAGCTGGAAAACAGTGGTGTGCGCTCTGCGTGGGAGCTTGCCTGCGCAGCGCCTAAAAGTATCCGTAAGCAATTCTCTGTAGAGATAGAACGTACCGTGCGGGAGCTTAACGGTGTTACCTGCATTGAGTGGGAAAGTCATCGTCCTAAAAAACAGCAAATCTATGCTACCCGCGCTTTTGGCCATCCGGTTACGGACCATCAGAGTTTACGGCAGGCACTTTGCTGGCATGCTGAGCGGGTAGCTGAAAAGCTCAGGAAGCAAAATTGTACCGTGAAAACCCTGACCCTGTTTGCCCATGCGAACCCCTTTGCCGCCAGCGGACATTATCATAAAGCTGTACAGCACCGTTTTGCCATTGCCACTGCGGATACACGAATGCTGTCAGAAGCCGCCGGGAATGCAGCTGATACCTTGTATAAGGAAGGGGTTTTGTTTCATAAGTGCGGCGTGGGAGCAATTGAAATTCAGGATGAAGATGTAAAGCAGCCGGATTTGTTCGCACAAAGCGAAGGGAATACAAAGCTGATGGCTTGCATGGACGCCATTAACAGAAAATACGGCAGCAGTACCATTGGCATCGCGGCGAAAGGTGACCATCAACCCTGGCGTATGAAGCGGGCGTATTTGTCTCCTCAGTACACAACTAACTGGCGGCATTTACCCCAATGTCAGTGTTGATGACATAAATGTTAGATTCAAAAGCGACATGGTTCGCTACACTAGGGATGTACCAAATGCCTGGCAACAAAGGGGAGAAAAGAGATGAAGTTAGATTTGACGAATGTCAGCGGAGTGATATTTGATTTAGACGGTACGCTGGTGGAGTCTGTCCTCGACTTTTCTCAAATGCGCCGCGAAATTGGATGCCCTGCCAGCGAAGATATCCTTACCTTTATCGATAACCTGCCTGATGAAACCTCAAGATCATCGGCACATCAGGTCATTCTGGATCACGAAATGGCCGATGCAGAGAATGCGAAATGGTTGCCGGCAGGAAAATCCATGGTAGATGCCGTCATCAGAGCTGATTTGCCCGTTGCTATTGTTACCCGCAACTGCAAACAGGCCACAGCGCTTAAAATCAGCAACAATCAAATCCCCATTTCAACCGTACTCACCCGCGAATGCGCCCCTGCCAAGCCAGATCCCACCGCACTACTTATGATTGCCGGGCAATGGCAGATAGCCCCCGCACATATTCTTTATGTGGGAGACTATATCTACGATCAGCAAGCCGCGGAAAATGCGGGCATGCAGTGGTTGTTGGTTTAATCTAAACTTGAAGGGTAAACAGGTAACTTAGGCGGAGCCTTTGGTATTACGGCCGAAGTCTGCTCCATCGTATTTGTCTCCGGTAACGTTCCTCCACTGATAAACTCCAAAACATCGGCATTACCCAACTCATCCGATGCGTTAATTTTATACAATATTTCCATTGTAATCTTCTCCATGTTTATGATTAATATAAATAAGAACTCGTTAAAAGCGTGATAATTATCTCGTTTTTTTAAAACAACGGATTGTCTTAAAAGGTCATGGAGTGTCCAAAATGAAGTTTTTTGGTGTATTTGTCCTATTTTGTATATTAAACGTCTCATTAAGTGTAATTGCTTCCGGTTTCCAGTCTGAACTTGACTATTCCTACGAATCTCCTGACCTGACCATAGGTATTCCCTCTGCGATAATTGTATCGGAAGACGGTGTCTGGACCGGTGGTGAGAATGGGTTAATGGATATAAGGGCCGGAGAATTATTAAAATTCTCAAAGGCAAAAAATAGTGCAGGGATATTATCGACATGGGTAACTGATATCGACCGCCTGGATAATCGCTATTTGCTCATAAGTGTTTATGGAAATGGCTTGTACTTAATGGATACAAGTAGCAACGAAGTAAGGCCTGTTAACACATCAAGTATTAAGAACAGAGGTTTTTGGAAAACAGATATCGGCCGCGACAAAATCATCGTTAGTACACTCTCTAACATCCACATTTACGATATTGCGACAATGCAGGAGAGTTCAAATTTAAGGGGTAAAGGAATTGTCATTGGTGACCAGGTCGTTGATTTGGCAGTAGACGATGCATCAGACGGAATATGGTGGATTGACAGAGATGAAGGACTTTTTTTCTATTCTTTTGCTAGCGAATCGTGGGCACAATTTAATCTCTCAATCGAACCTTCTCAAAAACTGCATACACTGACCATTGACGAAGAACACCTGTACGTTGGCGCAGATAGTGGTGTGCTTATTTTTAATAAGATGACAAAAGGTGTGAGATTAGTCAGTTCCAGAAATATCCCCGACGAGGATTCACAACCAGTCCGTTCAATTTTCATCGATCAGAATGAGAAGATATGGGTGGCAGCAGAAAATTTATATTATCTGGATTCGAAACAGGAACAACTAATAGCACACGAATTTTTGCAAGCTGAAAATGAACTTCTTATAGTCACAGATATGGCTGAAGACAGATATGGGAATTTGTTTGCAGTTGATACAACCCATGGCCTGGTTGTCCTCTCTGACTTAATCACATCCATCTCCACTACGAACCTGCCATTCACCGGGCAGGAGGTAATGTCTGTAGAATCCATGACTAATTCAGATATTCTGCTTTTAAGAAATAATTCTCAAGTTGCTGTTACGAGCATTTCAGAAGATAGCGAAATGGAGAATACTATTTTCCAGGTTGAAAGGAGAAGGGTGCTCTATGGTCATGAGGCTGTATATCTGTTTGATGAAGAGTTTAACCTTTACCCGTTAGATAAAGAAGTAACTGAAAGCCATTCCCCTTCCGGTATATCAGGAAAAATCGACGAAGTAGTTTTTAAGAGTGTTTTAGAGGCATTTGAGGTAGGCGGGATAATCTACGCGCGGGTTCAGGATTCAGAAGGGAACAAGTTACTTAATCTCAGCCACGGCTACAAAGAAGTATTACCTTATTTCATTTCAAATATACGAAGAACAACCAATGATTCTTTGATCCTGACCGTCGACGGAGTGGGGATTTTCGAGATTTCAGGTAACTCCGGAATAAAGCAAATTGACTTCGGAATATCTCACCAGTATCAGGTTTATACATCTATTTATTCTGATGATGAAAGTTTGCTGATCGGTACATCAGGGAACGGATTCCTCTTTAAGGATTTAACGTCAGGAGACGCCGGGATAAAAAATTCCGGCCCCGGATTCATTCGTGATGTTGTTTCTTTGGATAAATACTGGCTTGTAGCTGCAAACAACGGATTATTCGCTATTGGTAAAGAGCATGGAGAAAACATTTTTATAGGAAAGAGCTTTGGAATTACCGATTCAGACTTTCAGTTTGACGGAATCGAGGTAACGAAGAACTTCATCTTAGTAAGGGGTGACAAGCAAAGCAATTTGCTTGAAAAAAATAGCTTTTTGGAAAATCTGAAGCAACTCAGTCAGAAAAAGCACAACATCGATACATCAAAGATAAAAATTGAAATTGCTGATAGTTCTGTGGAAACCCTGGGTAGCGAAAAGGGGATCTCCACTGTAGAAGACAGTTTTACAATTGGTCTTCCTGCGACAAATTATGTTGCCAGAGGTTTGCTCAGCTACGAATACAAATTGACGGGCAGAGATTCCGACTGGATCAAATTAGCTCCGGAAGAAAGAATAATTACTTTAAGCGAGCTTCCTGTCGATAGTTACTCGCTGAAGATCCGCATCCACGACCCCAGAAGCCATGTAGAGCAGCCTGTTACTACTATCCCACTAAATGTACTTCCACCGTGGTGGCGCACGTGGCAGGCAATGATAGTCTATCTGGTGATAGTTATTATTGGTCTTTATCTCGCTTACAGAAGCTATTTGAAACGAGTTGATGAACAGGGGGCTATGCTTACAACGCTGGTAGAAGAGAAAAATAGTGTCATTCAGGATACCAACCAGTTTATGCAGCGGATGCTGCGGAATAAACAACGTGCCATGGCGAATTTGTCACACGAAATCCGTACACCACTCACGCTTATACTCGGGCCTTTGAAGGAAGTGCTGGAAGCGCCGGATTCAGACAAAACGGTGGAGCGGATTGAGCTCGCTACGCGAAATGCAGACCGGATCAGTGTGCTGGTTGACCAGATGCTGGAACTGGAAAAACTGGAATACATCAAGACTCTGCCTCCCCAGCATTATGAACTGGATCATGATATGCCCCGCATCATGTTTGACTTAAAAGCATACGCGGCGCTGAAAAAACACCAGTTAACATGGCAGTGCTCTGGCCAGAAGCGAATTACGTTATTCACTGACAGTCTCGAAAAAATTCTCAGTAACCTGGTCTCCAACGCAGTGAAATATACACCTGAAGGCGGAAAGATCGGCGTATCGGTAAAACAGCGGCAGTTACAGCTGGTCATCGAAGTCAGTGACAACGGAGCCGGCATGACTGAAGAGCAGGTGGATAAGATTTTCGACCGTTACACCCGTCTGGAAAATGAAGCCGAAGGTACCGGTGTGGGTCTGGCGCTGGTGAAGGAACTTGTTATTGCTAACGGCGGGCATATTAAAGTGGAATCTGAGCCCGGAGCCGGCTCCTGTTTTACCGTATTTTTGCCTGTGACGGGATCAACAACAAAATCGCAGGCCATGGCGAAGGAGGTGAAAGAGAACCCGGCACGTCATTACAACATCGATCGTGAACTGGCGGGTGAAGGAAAAGTCATTCTGGTAGTGGATGATAATGAGGAATTGCGCACCTATATCCGGGACTTACTGGGAGGCGTTTATCGTTGTCTGATGGCATCGAATGGCAAAGAAGCGCTGGATATCGTTGCCAGAGCAAAGCCTGATCTTGTTCTGACTGACTATAAAATGCCGGTTATGGATGGTCTGGCTTTCGCAAAAGCTCTGCGCAGAGATGACTCTCTGGCAAAAGTGCCGCTAATTTTCATGTCTGCCTTTGGCGATCCTAAAAGTATACGGCTGGCACTTGAAGCCGGTGCCGACAGCTATATGACCAAGCCGGTTGAGAAACCGCTGTTGCTATCCAGAATAAGTAATTTATTTGAACGCTACCAACCTGTGGAGTCGGAGGTGACTGAACATGTCACAGAAGAACCAGAGGACGAATTACCCGAATTTGAAAATGAGCAGGGGCAGCGGTTCTATTTTAAAGCACTGGAATTAATGGAAAAACACTATGGAGATGAAGATTTCACAAAACCGGTGTTCGCTGAAATGATGGCGGTCAGTGACAGGCATCTTCAGCGCTTGTTCCAGTCGTCTTTTGACAAGCCATTCAATGCCGTGATCAGAGAATTCAGGCTTGAAAAAGCCAGAGGCATGCTGGAAGAGGGGATGCAAATTACCCAGATTTCTTACGATACAGGATTTGCTTCACCTTCCCATTTCAGCCGGGCTTTCAAAGACGTTTACCATACAACGCCGTCGAAATATCAAAAAGAGCACTATCACTTCAAACGAAAGGCGTAGAAGCGGGGGAAGCTTACCATCCGGTCTTTTATCGCTCTTTCCCCGATTCAGCTATTTGAATCAAATCCTGTTGCAACGGCCCTGTCAGCCAGTCTGTCATCGTCCGCAGTCGTTTCGTTTGCAGCTTTACCGGCGCATAGAGTAAGTGTACCGGCAGCGGGTGAGGCTCATAATCCGGAAGTACAATAACCAGTTTGCCTGCCTGCACCAGTTCCGCTACCTGATAGTGCAAAAAGCGGCAAAATCCCACGCCACTGACACAAGCTTCTAACGCTGCATCCACCTGATTTGTGGTAAGACGACTACTGAGGGCAGTCTTCTGACTCTTCCCGCCTTTTGTGAACATCCATTCTGACGGGCTTTCCAGCACCCTTAAATGAATTGCCGGCAAGCCGTTGAGTGATTCCGGTGACAATACGGACTGATGGGCAGACAGAAATGCAGGGCTGGCACAAAGCACATGGCGCATGGTGCCCAGTTGTCTGGCAACCAGATTATGATTACCGGTGCGTCCTATCCTTACTGCTACGTCCACGCCTTCACTGAGCATATCCACCGGCCGGTCCAGCAGTAGTAAATCTACCTGCATTTTCGGATACCGTGACAGATACTGGCTGATCTTTGGCATGACATGGCGTTTACCGAAGGTGACCGGTGCCGTCACAGTGACTTTTCCCTGAGGTTCCGTTTGCCGGTCTGTCAGGCGACTCTCAGCTTCTGTGACTTCGGCCAGTATTGTCTGACAGCGGGTGTAGTATTCGCGCCCCTCATCAGTAATGACAATACTGCGTGTAGTGCGGTGAAATAACCGCACTTCGAGATGATTTTCAAGGGCCGCCAGAGTGCGTACTACGGATGTCAGAGATGTGTTCAGGTGCTCTGCTGCCCCGGTCAGGCTGCCCTTGTCTGCGATGGTCACAAACACCTGCATGGCTTTAAACTTGTCCATAACCCTTCTATTAGTGCGAAAAACGGTTTACTGAAATTAACTATCGCATCTTTATTGCGATATGCATACGGTTTAACGTGAAACAAATCGTTAACAACGTGGTGGAAAACGCATGAAGCTTTATGATTTGGAATTATCAGGAAACTGTTACAAAGTGAGATTATTCGCGGCTCTGGCGAACATTGAACTGAATATTGTGCCGGTGGATTTCATTAATGGTGAACACAAAAGTGACGCTATGCTTGCCCTGAACCCCTGGGGCGAAATTCCGGTGCTGACAGACGGCGATATTACGCTCAGAGATGCTCAGGCCATCCTTATTTATCTCGCCCGCAAGCACGACCTTGAAAGCTGGTTGCCGGCAGATGCTCAGGGTATGGCAGAAGTGCAGCAATGGTTGTCAGTGGCGTCAAACGAAATACAGCATGGTCCGAACGCCGCACGGCTGGTAGATAAATTTGGTTATGCGCTGGATAAAGCCACCACGCTGAATACCTCTGAACGCATATTAACGTTACTTGAACAGCGTTTGTCAGTGCACGACTGGCTGGCGCTGGAGCGTCCGACAATAGCCGATTGCGCGGTAATGCCTTACGTGGCGCTGGCCCCTGAAGGTGGTGTGAGTTTATCAGATTACCCTGCTGTGAACCGCTGGATTGCACGTATCAAAGAATTGCCGGGGTTTGAACCTATGCCCGGTGTTGAATAATTCCCCGCTGTCATGCTGCGCCTGTCATAAGGTGCAGCGTCTTACTCTGATGTCCTGCCTGATTATTGAACGAAAACGCAGTAAACCATAAAGAATTGCTTAACAGTGCATAAATATTCAGTAATTTAGACTTTTTACTAATACGAAGGTCAGGTATATTTTTGATAAAAATGCGTCTCGCAAAAAATAAAAGCAATAAGCGCGACAAGGAGGCGTTTCCGGTCCGGTAATCCGGCACGGGGTTGCAACCTACGATATGGAAATAAAAGACGCCACAAAGGCGCGATAAATCCAAACTCATTAAAAAATCAGGACAACATTATGCGTAACTGGCTTTTAGCTGTTGCTTTACTCTTGCCGTGCCCGGTATTTGCTCAGGCGTCTGCCGATACGGGCGATACCGCCTGGATCCTCACTTCAACTGCACTGGTACTGTTTATGACATTACCGGGGTTATCTTTCTTCTATGCTGGCCTGGTACGCAGTAAAAACGTGCTGTCGGTACTGATGCAATGTTTTGCTATTGCCTGCGGCGCATCGCTTATCTGGCTGATTGCCGGTTACAGCCTGGCGTTTGGTGAAGGAAACAGCTTCATCGGCGACTTCTCAAAAATGTTCTTAGATGGCGTGACGAAAGACAGTTTGTCCGGCACCATCCCTGAAGCATTATTTTTTATGTTCCAGCTCACATTTGCGGTTATTACACCTGCGCTGATGGTGGGTGGCTTTGCCGAGCGTATGAAGTTCTCTTCCGTACTGATATTTGCGCTGGTGTGGCTGGTACTGGTTTATCTGCCAGTTTGTCACTGGGTATGGGGCGGCGGCTGGCTGGCTGAAATGGGACTGCTGGACTTTGCCGGTGGTACCGTTGTCCACATTACTGCAGGTGTGGGTGCGCTGGTGGCTGCACTGGTGATTGGAAACCGTACCGGCTATGGCAGTGCTTCCATGATCCCTCATAACCTGACGATGACTGTAGGTGGCGCAGGTATGTTATGGGTAGGCTGGTTCGGCTTTAACGGTGGTAGTGCTGTGGCTGCTAACGGTGATGCTGCAATGGCGATGCTGGTGACTCATATCAGTGCGGCAGCAGGCTCGCTGGCATGGATGACACTGGAATGGAAAAAATACGGTAAGCCTTCTGTACTGGGTATTGTCACCGGTATGGTTGCCGGACTGGGTACAATTACACCTGCTTCCGGATTCGTCGGCCCGGCGGCCGGTCTGGTTATCGGTTTATCAGCCGGTGTGATTTGTTTCTACTGCACGAACCTGATCAAACAGAAATGGAAAATCGACGATTCTCTTGACGTTTTCCCTGTGCACGGTGTTGGCGGCATTCTGGGAACGTTCCTTGCCGGGATTTTCTGCTCGCCGGATTTAGGGCTGTTCAGCGGCTATGGTTTCGGTGGCGACAACACCAGTATTTCAGAGCAGTTAACCGTGCAGGTGATTGGTATTGTGGCGGTATTTGCTTACACAGCCGTGGTCTCCTGGTTACTGCTTAAAGTGGTATCTGTAATGACTAACGGTCTGCGTGTGGATATGGAAACCGAGCAGAAAGGTCTGGATATCTCCAGCCACGAAGAGCGCGGATATAATCTATAATCCCGCTACTTTACAGCAAACGGACGCCGCGTTATGACACGCGGCGTTTTTGTATCTTCACAAAGAATGCTGGTTACAACAGTCCTCCTTAATCGTAAAAGAGAAATCCGTCTGATCAGGGGTTCACATTATGTGCTCAGCGTGTAAAAATTCTGTGAATGTTATCGGTAACGTTAAGCGTATTTTCCACAAAGGAACCAGTATGTATAAAAAATTACTCACCGCAGGGGCGTTAAGCTTCAGCTTACTTTCTCCTGTTGCCATGGCGATGGATGCCACATTTGCCAAAAATGGTGTCACTGTAAATGGTGCCGGTGATGATGCTGTGTGGCAGGAAGCACAATGGCATCCGCTTGAGCATTTGATGGTAGGAAGCATGCCATCAAAAGAAGATTTTTCCGGTCGTTTTAAACTGGCATGGGACGAAGGCAAGCTCTATCTGCTGGTGGAAATTGTGGATGATATTCTTATTGATACCCATCCGGATCCAAAGGATAAATATTGGGATGATGATTGCCTGGAAGTGTTCATAGACGAAGATGCATCAGGCGGTGATCACCAGTACAGTTATAATGCGTTTGCCTATCACATTGCGCTTGATGGCAATGCTGCTGACTTTGGTGACGAGAATGATGGTAATGGCGTGGTGTTGCTGAACGACCATGTGGAAAGTGAATGGCATCGCGATGAATCATCGCCGTATACCATTACCTGGGAAGTGGCGATTGATATTTATGATGATTCATTCAGTACCGCTAAGCCGGGCGTCCCGCTGTCATTAGAAGAAGGTAAGATAATGGGGTTTATGCTGGCGTACTGCGATAACGACGGCAGCCCTGAGCGTGAACACTTTGTGGGTTCGCATGAAATTACGCCGGTTAACGGTGACAAGAACCTGGGTTTCATTGATGCTTCGGTGTTTGGCAAAATTACGCTGGTGAAGTAATCAGTTAAAAGAGGTAGCAGCGACGTGCTGCTACTTCAGTTTCTTTTTCAGTTCTTTTGCAACCTTTGCCGATTCAATGGCTATACTTTCCTGATCGTCAAAATGAGGATGACGGGTAAGCTCACACATTAGTTTCGGGATGTCTTTCAACGGCAGCACATGTGACGGATGGTCGTTCATAACAGCATTCAGCGGCAGGTAGGGCGCATACGCATCTTCCGGTGACTGTGCCACGGTGATACCGCCCTGTGCCGATGTTTCCCGTAAACCCTGAACACCGTCGTCCAGATTCCCGGTAAGCAATATGGCAACTGTTCTGTCGGTATACTCCCGAGCGGCAGATTTAAACATTACATCGATGGCAGGACGCCAGTAAGACTCATCAGGGGTTTCATAAAACTTAATACGGTTGTCCTCCACCCCTATGTGAAGGTTATCCGGAGGCAGATAGATATGACCTGATCTGACAACCTCTCCTTCAACAGCGTTTTCCACGGTTAACCGGGTTTTTGCCTGCAATACCATGCGCATATCACCGGCTTTTATATCGCTGTTCTTTATCCGGTGTAACAACAGGAAAACAGGAGCAGGAAAGTCGTCAGGCAGATTTTCCACAAGATGAATAAACGCCTTAACGCCACCTAATGAGGCACCGATAAAAAATACCGGACTGACCTCAGGGTATCTGAGCACGCTATCAACTTGATTTTCCATCCAAATATTTCTCCAGCAAGCCATGAAGTTTAGCTATTTCTACGGGCTTAGGAAGAAAATCGCTCATTCCGGCCTGTTTGCAGCGGTTGATGATGTCCTGATGAACATGGGCCGATACTGCTACAACACGGATATTCTGAAGCTTGTCACCGGGGAGTTTTTTAAACTCTTCGAAAAAGGTAAAGCCATCCATTTCGTCCATCTGCAAATCCAGCAAAATAAGTGCATAAGTGCTGTCTTTCACTGCATTGAGGCCTTCTGTACCATTTCGGGCTACATCGTACTGCACGCCCAGTTCATCCAGGTAAGACGACAAAATGAAAATATTGGCTTCGTTATCTTCGATAATAAGTACCCTATGGTCGCCTGTATTGCGAAGCTTAAGCTGGCTCACCGGTACATTTGTGACGGCTTCCCTGACCACCTTGGGCGTTTGCATGGGCAGATTTATTGTAAAGGTAGTGCCTTTGCCTTCTTCACTTTCAACGTCGATGCTGCCGGCCATCAGGCTGACCAGTTCTTTGACAATAGACAGCCCGAGGCCGGAGCCGCCGAAGCGTCTGGCGATGCTGGAATCTGCCTGCGTGAACTTATCGAATATTTGTTTGATATGTTGTTCAGACATACCAATTCCGGTATCTGAAACTTGCAGAACCAGTTGATAAACCGGTTTGTCCCAGTGACCTTTAGCAATGATCTTGATTGTGCCGTTTTCAGTGAACTTAATAGCATTTGAAAGCAGGTTAGTGACGATTTGCTGAATTCTTAGCGGGTCGCCAATAAACGTGTCTGGCAGATCTTTGTCGAAAACAGCCGAAATCTTGCGGTCGCTGTTCACATTATCCATGGAATACAAGTCAATGAGATCGCGGATGATGGCTTTAGGCGAAAATTCCGTATATTCCAGTGACAGCTGCCCGGATTCCAGCTTGGCAAAATCCAGCAAGTCGTTGAGTAGATCCCGTAACTTCTTCGTAGCGTTATCGAGAATTTTGAGCAGCCTGGCCCGCTTTTCTTCATTATCAATTTGCAGGCCGAATACTTCATTTACACCCACAATAGCGTTGAGAGGTGTACGAATTTCGTGGCTGACATTAGCCAGAAACTCTGTCTTCGCCAGGTTGGCTTTCTGAGCCTGTTCCCGTTTCAGATCCAGCTCTTTTTGCTGATGCACCAGTTCGGTATTGTCGATGAAACTGAGGATCGCGCCTTCAATCGACTGGTTAGTCGCGTAGTAGGGGGTGATGTGCACCCAGAAATGTTTGTCTTTATATTCTGCCTGGATGGTTTGAGTACCGGCAGTAGACGCCACTTTTTTGATGACTTTATGCAGATCAAAGCTCTCGAACCGCTCCTGAAGACGCTCGGCGAAGTGTTCCAGATCCGTTGTTAAAGAGAAGAACTTTCGGGCAGCCAGGTTTGACCTGACAGCATTCGAATCACTGTCTACACATACCAGCGGGAATTGCAGTGAATTCTTAATATTAACCAGTTGATTCGTCACCTGCTCCAGTGAGGTGGTTTTGTCATTTAACTGATCGTTCATCGTCACTAATTCTTCATTAGTGGACTGTAGCTCTTCGTTAGTGGTTTCCAGTTCCTCGTTAGAAGACTGCAGCTCTTCATTGGACGATTGCAGTTCTTCGTTCATGGACTGCAATTCTTCGTTAGATGTCTCCAGTTCTTCCACTACGGTCTGAATGTGCTCCCGCGCCATTGAAAGTTCGTCTTCCAACTCTTTAATGCGTTCTGACGATTCGTCATGAATTTCCTGACTTGCCGGCTTCTGTACATCAGCTGTTTTGTTAAAACAGACAAGCAGGAACTTCTCATCCTGTTCTTCTATTTGTACCGGCAGCACCTTCATTCGTACCTCGCAAGGTTCACCGTCGATGGTCAGGCGGCGCAACTGACTTTCAGACTGCTTTTTGGTCCGCGTCACTTTGTATACCAGAGGCCGGATTTCATGGCGGAACATTTCAATGACAATCTCGCTTAAGTTAAACGAGGGTTTGCCTTTGGGAAATTTAATATAGTGGGCGCTGTTACCGTATATATGCTCAACGTCCAGGTTATCGTTAATTAATACACAGGCATCGCCGAGTTGCTCTACCAGAGCATCCGGTAAGCTGGGCGGCCGCGAAGTGTCTGTAACGCGCTGAGGCAACTCTCCGATAGATACAGATGACTTACCGCTTAAATGGAACCGTTGCGGATTAAACGAAGTAACGCTGCGCTTCTGGAAAATTTTGTCCTGAGAGTTCACAGAACGGAATATATCCGTTACCTGTGACGTGCTTTCAGATTTTCCTAAGAACAGGTGACCGCGTTCACGCAAGGCGTAATGGAAAATACGGTAAACCTTCTTCTGTAACTCCTGATCGAAGTAAATCAGCAAGTTGCGGCAAGTGATCATGTCGATGCGCAGGAAGGGAGGATCATCAATAATATTATGACCGGAGAAGAGAATGATGCGTTTGAGTTCATCTATAACCTCATAGGCATTTCCTTTCTTTTTAAAGTATTTCTCTTTGTATTCTTTCGGCACATCCGCCATGGAAGCTTCGCTGTAAAGACCCCGTCTGGCGACAGCCAGTGCATCGGTATCTACATCTGAAGCAAATATCTGGTGCTCTTCGCTGCTGATTTTATCCGGCCCGCCAAGGGCTTCTGACAGCATGATGGCCAGACTGTAAGCTTCTTCACCGGTAGCACAGCCAACCACCCATAAGCGAACCGGCTCGCCGGAGGATTTACCTGATGTAATGTCCTCAAGAACAGGCGCCAGTTGACTGAACGTTGCCGGGTCGCGGAAAAAGTTGGTCACGGAGATAAGGATATCTTTATACAGCATCCGTACTTCTTCTGAATCGTGATTCAGCAGTTCCACGTAGTCGTTGAATTCGTCCACTTTCCTGGCCAGCATTCTGCGCTCAATGCGTCGCTGTAGCGTCGCCTTTTTATAATGTTTGAACGACACGCCGCACTGCTTCCTGACAATATTGACCAGGTCGATGAACTTGTCCTGTACCTCATCGGCTTCAATTTTTACTCGGAGTTCCTGAGGCAGTTTGGTGCTGAGATCTTTAAGATGTTTGCCGATACCGGACGGGCCCAGACAAAAATCCACACACCCGGTGTCAATTGCCGACCGGGGCATACCGTCGTAACCTGCAGTCTTTGTATCCTGCGCGTAGGTGATGCCTCCATTGGCTCTGATCATCTTAATGCCATGAGCGCCGTCAGTCCCCGTGCCTGACAAAATCACTCCAACCGCATGCTCTTTTTTCGCTTCAGCCAGCGAAACAAAAAGTGCATTGACTGAAGGTTTGGCTAGTGAGTTGGTTTCCTTATCTGACAAAAACAGTTTATCGCCCTGAACGGTGACGTCATATTTAGGTGGAGTGACATGAATGACGTTAGGTTGGGCAACCATTCCGTTGGTAACGGTTTTAACTTTCAGCCGGGTATTACGCTGAACCAGTTCAGTCAGTTTGCTATCGTGTTTAGGAGACAGGTGCTGGGCGACGATATAAATCATATTTGAATCGCCGGGGAGCTCCTCACACAGATTTTGTATGGGTTCCAGTCCACCCGCTGAGGCACCAATACCTACCCAAAAATAACGCTGTTCAGGTGACGGAGATTGCATCTAACCAACTTGAAGATAAAGAAATATTGTTCTCATCTTATCATTTAGTCTAACGAGATCCATCAAAACTGGTGTTGGATTATGGTTTACGGAGCAGGGGCGGGCATCACAAGGTCATACAGGTCCGCCAGCGCAGGAGACTGCGCTGCAGCACTCTTTAGCAGCGCCGCATGAGGGTTCACTTCTGCAACGGTAAACAGCACATCGCCCAGTGTATTTTGCATGGCAAGGCCGGTGTAGGTTGTTCTGCTTAACGTGCGCTTTTTCAGCAGGGCGAAGGTGTCTCCGACGACCACGCCGTCTGCACTGCCCATACCAATCACCAGTTCACCTGACAGTTTGTCGACAACCTGCGTTACGGTGGCCTCGCAGGTAATGATACTGGTAATGTCGGACACGGCAGCATTCACTGTGTTCAGCGCCACACGGCCAAAGTCGCCGCGCCAGAACAGGCTGTTATTGGTATCTACACTTTGTCCTTCCGGGTAGCTCCAGTCCGCTTCGGCATGGTAGCTTTCCTGAAACAACAGGGAGTTTCTGAAGGCATCAACAACATACACATCCAGGGTGAAATTTCGCCGTCTGGATACATCATCATCGTCTTCAATGTTGATTTGTTCGAACAGGCTGATGTCGCGGATATAGCCAAACACAATGAACTGCCGCCCCTGGGTCTGTGCCAGGTAGGAGGCTTTGTCATAAATAATCTGCGGCGTCAGTGAGTTAAATGCGCTGGTGGAGGCAAACGCCTTATCCAGCAACTGCACATTGAGTTGCTGTTGCTGGCGGATTAACTGTTGCTCCAGCCGTTTACTGATTTGGTGGCCAAAGTCATAAATATCGCCGTGGGCAGCCTGTCTGGGTCGTAATAACTGAAATTGTGTCACCAGTACAGAACGGCTGTACTTGTCACTGTCACAGGCAAAAATAGGTGTGATATTCACTTTGACGGAAACAGTGAGGTAGCCGTCCTCTAATGTTTCATCGATGATTTCGACCCGCTGAATACGTCCTGTGGAGTGGATTTCGGCCTTGCTGCTGATGAGCAGTCCGTTTAAAACCACATCTTCAGCCGTAATGAGGCTGCCTGATTTAAAGGATGCATCGGCGATAGCATTTTTTATGGCCATAATGCGAACATCGTCCAGCGGTGCATTTTTAACTGCCAGCTTCGCTTCGCCCTGTACCCATTCTGCATAGACGGGACAAGAAAGCATCACCATCGCAACGATGGCAAATAAACAGCGGATTAAATACATACAGCTACCCGAAAATAGAAAAGAGTTTGCTTAACAGGCTGCGTTTCTGATTATCCTGCAGCTCGCCTTTACCGCTGTATTCAATAAGTGCATTACCGACTTTTGCAGAGCTGACGGTATTGTTCACATCAATGTCTTTAGTCCTTACCTCGCCGGAAAAACGGATAAATTCCTTCCCCTGATTCATGGTGATCCACTTTTCACCGGCCACCACCAGGTTGTTGTTCGGGAGTACTTCTACCACGTAAACCGTGATCTTGCCCTCCAGGGTATTGGACTGGCTGGCATTAGCAGAGCTGTTAAATTCACCGCCCTGTTCATGGTCAACATTTAAATCGTCATCGCTGATGTGTATCGGACCTGCGTTCACAGTAAGCGGTTGGATCTGAAAGCTCGCGCTTTTGTCTTCATTGTAGTCGACAGACTTTTGCGAAGATGTTTGTTCGTCCAGTTCTATCAGCACCATATCGCCTACACGGAAGTTGTGATGCAGCTCGTACAAGCCCGCTGCATTGTCCGGGTCAAACAGCGAACCTGTGGGAACACGGACTACCGACACAGTCTGACTGCGCGGCGGACGGAAAGTGGCTTCCCCCTGGGAGACTTCCTGCTGACTGGTATCAATGGCGCGCTGTTTTACGTTCGGATTTGTCGGACTGGACGCCACCACTTCCTCTTCTTCAGACAGGGTTGTTGTGCAGCCTGCCAGAGCCAAATGTAAAGAAGCGAAAATCAGTAAATACTGGCATTGTAATTTCATAGCTGTTTAACCAAATGTGCTTGCTGTGCACGAAATTTATTATGTTTTATATGGAGTAAATGGCCGCCGTCCTTTGCGATTCGAAATAAATACTAACTGACAAACTCGTAAAAACACGCTGAAACCTGAGCGATTTGCGAAACCTTTACAATGTTGACAAATGCCTGCCGGGTAGGGGGATTTATGCGTATTTTCGATGCAATTGGCGATTATTTTACTACAGCAGATGAGTCTGCTCAGGCCGTTTCAGACGTGGCAACTGCTGCTGCGGAAGTGGTATCTGACAGTAACGGCTTTACAGCGATCCTGGCCATGCTCACATCCGCTGACGATGACACACAAACACAGGCGCAGGACGCGACGATTGCAGATATTCAGTCTCAGTTCACTTCTTCACTGGGGATCCCGGGGCTGGATGAAGACGTGCTGTCATCGCTGACATCAGACTCCGGGCTGGCAAAAATGCAGAATGCGTTTCTGGCAATGTTGCAGGCTGATTTACTATCTTCATCTGAGGCATCCTCTGAGGATACCGGAGAGACTGTGGTGTCAGATGCTGAGGCTGAAAGTTTTGCGCTGGCAGACGGAGAAACTGGCTGGGACAGCTTCATGAATGCTGCTTTCGGTGAAGACGGGGTTGACTGGAACGATGGCTTTGATGCGGTGAATCTGCTGCACCATATCCCTATTGTCGCCGATGTGTATCAGTCGGTATCGTCAACACATATCAGTGCGGTATCTGATTTGGCGGGCAGCTTTATGTACGGTGGTCCGGCTGGCCTGGCGTATTCTGCAGCGAACCTTACCGTGCAGGAGTTTACCGGCAGTTCGATTACCACAAACCTGTGGGAACTGGGTTACGACTGGTTGTTTAACCGTGACGTGACAGGCGGTAATGAGAGCTTAACTGAAGCCGTGGCCGGGGAAGGCGGCGAGGCTGTTGCCCATTCAGCTTATCAGTTTGCCAGACGGCAATTTGATGCTGATGCGGCGGAAGAAAGCGGCAACTGATTGCCGCTTTTTTGATTTTTAGCCGGTGAAGCCTGCCGGTATTGCTGAAATATTATTCGGCACCACTGACAATCTGAACCTGCGCCAGATCGGTGTCGCCCTTAATAACTTTATAAATCGCATCCTGCACCAGCGTGCGCATGCCATCTTTCATAGCCTGTTCTTTCATATCAGACACACTGCCTTCTTTATATATCAGACCACGAAGTTCAGGCGTCATCCCTAACAGTTCGTGAACGCCGGTACGGCCACGGTAACCTGTTCCGCCGCACTCTTCACAACCGTCTGCTTTGTGCAGCATCAGAGGGGAGGGCAGATCAAATTCGTTCAGGTAGCTCTCACCGTACTGACGTTTAATAAACGCAATGTCATTTTCCGATGCAGGATATTGTTGCTTACAGCTTTTACACAGGGTGCGGATAAGACGCTGGGCGAGAATTCCCACACAGGCATCGGAGAAGTTTACCGGGTCCAGACCTAAATCAAGCAGACGGGTTATTGTTTCCGGTGCTGAGTTGGTGTGCAGTGTGGATAGTACAAGGTGACCGGTGAGTGATGCTTCAATGCCGGCATGAGCCGTTTCTTTATCACGCATCTCACCGATAAGAATAATATCCGGGTCGGCCCGTAAGAATGCCCGCAATGCATTCGCAAAGGTAAATCCGATTTTCGGGCTTACCTGCACCTGTTGCAGACCAGCCTGGGTAATTTCCACCGGGTCTTCTGCTGTCCAAATTTTCTTTTCAGGGGTGTTCAGATAACCGAGTACGGCGTGCAACGTAGTAGTTTTACCTGAACCGGTGGGGCCCACTACCAGCAGAATACCGTGAGGCTTGCGGATCATGCTTTCCAGCCGGTTCATATTAGACGGAGCCAGGTTCATCTTATCGATGGGCATGGCGCCGCCGGAGGCAAGAATACGCATTACCACGCCTTCACCGGCCACAGTCGGAATGGTCGCTACCCGTACTTCAACCATCTGACCATTCATTCTGAAAGCCAGTTTTCCATCCTGCGGTACACGCTTCTCTGCGATATTCAGATTGGACAGAATTTTAATCCGCGCAATAACCGCACTGTGGTGAGACTGAGGTATCTGACTCATATCCCGGCACACACCGTCTATGCGCATGCGAACCCGTGTGGGACCGCCTTTTTCGGGGTCGACGTGAATATCGGAGGCATTCAGTCGTTTAGCATCATGCAGTACGCGGCTGACAAGACGGACAACTGCCGGTGCATCGTCCGACATCTCATCAATCTGGTCTTCGCCTTCGTCATCACCGGCGCTGATTTCATCGAGGATCTCACTCATTTCGCCGGGCGCACCACTGCCACCGCCTTCACCCAGGTATTGTAAAACCTGGTTAGGCAGCGCCACGGCGATTTCGTAACTGTCGATACCCATGGCACTTTCAATTTCCATGAGCAGGGCGGCGTTATTCGGCTCTGCCATCAGAACAATAGGGCGCTCGTGAACATCTGCAATCACGGCAACGAGGTTACGTTTCAGATAAGACAGGTTCAGGCGGCTGTCATTCTGGAACAGATGATACTTTTCCGGCAGATAAGAGATATAAGGAACCTGATAATGCACCGAAAGGGTATTACCGATATCATGTTCACGGATGCTGTGTTCTGACATAAGACGCTGCACAATCGTGCGCTGGTCGTTGGTACTGTTCAGCAGGTCTGTGAGCGCAGCGGGTGCTATCTGATTTTTATGCAGTAATAAGTCAAAGGGGTGATTAGTACCACCCAGCTCATAGCGGAACTTATTGCCGAGCAGCTCAGTAAGTTGTTTCGCGACGGTAAGGTCGTTGCCGTTGAACGGACCCGTCTGCTTATTAATAAGCTGCATGACACCGAGCAGTACGCCGGCATTCAAAACCGGTACGCAAAGAATGTTGTTGGTCCGGAAGTTACTGCTCTTATCGAATTTATCTGCAAAGCGCAGGCGGGGATGAATGCCTTCGAGTTCTTCTTTATTATAGGGATCTGCAATGACGATGGGGCGTTGGGCAAGTGCCACGTAACCGGCGATAGACAGCGGCGAGATGGGCACTTTAATTTCCTGCGTTGCTTTACCGGTTTTGAACCGTGCGACCAGATCCTGGTGCTGACGTCTGCGCTGGAAAATACTCATTCGCTGTGCATCGAACAACTCAAGAATGATCGGTTCGATTTCACTGAAAGCATCTAATAACGACGAGTGCTTCGCCAGAATCGTATTAATTTTATCAAAAGCGAGTTGCTGACTACTATTTCCAAGCATAAATAAGGTATCTGTCTGTGACTTATAATTCAAAAAGGCAGTGCTGCCCGGCACAACCCGGAACCGGTATACAAAGAAAAACCGGTACTTATATAAAGAGGTTTCACAATAACCCTTTATGACCAAAGCGGCAACTTGACCGTCAGACCAGAAGCGACATTTACGCTTTATTACAGTCAGACCCGCACCATTCCTTTCCGGTTCACACCCTGTTGAATAAAAATAGATCAGTTTTTCGCATTTGTGAGTTGCGCTTAACCGATAATTCTGTATAATTCGCGCCCACTTGCCCTGTACAACATGTAACAGGAGCATGGTTTCGGCCGCAGCTACACTGCTTTTAGGGTAGATGCCGAAGCTACAAAAGCGAGTAATCGGTGAAGTAGCGGGCGTGTCAGAAACAAAGAACAAGATTCCAATTGGGAATCACTGGTTTATACGCACATCTTTTCGTCCCATCAAAAGAGGGAATGAGAAGATGATTTTTTTGTTCTTTCGATTGGAGCTTAATCGATGCCAAATCAAAGAATTCGTATTCGTCTTAAAGCGTTTGATCACAAGTTGATCGATCAATCTACGGCTGAAATCGTAGAAACGGCGAAACGTACTGGTGCTCAGGTAAGCGGTCCTATTCCTCTGCCTACTCGCAAAGAACGCTATACAGTTCTGGTTTCTCCGCACGTTAATAAAGACGCGCGTGACCAATACGAAATCCGTACTCACAAGCGTTTGGTAGACATCATCGAGCCAACTGATAAAACAGTTGACGCGCTGATGCGTTTGGACTTGGCTGCTGGCGTTGATGTTCAAATCAGCCTGGGCTAATAAGAGAGGGTATTAACAATGGCGATTGGTCTAGTCGGTCGTAAAGTGGGTATGACCCGCATCTTCACTGAAGATGGCACGTCTATCCCTGTGACTGTTATTGAAGCGACCCCAAACCGTGTTACTCAGTTACGTACTGAAGAAACTGACGGTTATCGCGCTCTTCAGGTTACTGCTGGAACTAAGAAAGCGAACCGCGTAAACAAAGCTGAAGCAGGTCACTTTGCTAAAGCTGGCGTTGAAGCAGGCCGCACTCTGGTAGAATTCCGCCTGGAAGATAACGAAGGTGCCGAAATTGAAGTGGGCAGTGAAATCACTGTTGAAATCTTCAACGACACTAAAAAAATTGATGTAACTGGTACTTCTAAAGGTAAAGGTTTCCAAGGTGCAATCAAACGTTGGAACTTCAGTTCTCAGCGTATGACTCACGGTAACTCTTTGTCTCACCGTGCACCTGGTTCAATTGGTCAAAACCAATCACCTGGTAAAGTTTTCAAAGGTAAGAAAATGGCTGGTCAGCTTGGTAACAAGCAAGTGACTACCCAATCTTTGGAAGTAGTACGTGTTGACGTAGAAAATAACCTGATCCTGGTTAAAGGTGCCGTACCTGGCGCAACTGGCAACGATGTAATCGTAAAGCCAGCTGTTAAAGCGTAACGTCTGGGGAGTGAAGTGATGGAATTAACATTGAAAGATGCGCAAAGCGCTCTTGAAGTATCCGAAGCGACCTTTGGACGTGAATACAACGAAGCCCTGGTTCACCAGGTAGTTGTTGCCTACGGTGCAGGTTCTCGTCAGGGTACTAAAGCGCAAAAAACGCGTTCTGAAGTACGTGGTGGTGGTAAGAAGCCATGGCGTCAAAAAGGTACTGGCCGTGCACGTGCCGGTACAATCCGCAGCCCAATCTGGGTTGGTGGTGGCCGCGCATTTGCTGCTAAGCCTCGTGACTTTGATCAAAAAGTTAACAAAAAAATGTACCGCGGTGCTATCAAAAGCATCCTGTCTGAACTGATTCGTCAAGACCGTCTGGTTGTTGTTGAGAAGTTCGCAGTAGATGCGCCTAAAACTAAGGCTCTGGTAGCTAAGCTGAACGAACTGGAACTGAACGACGTTCTGATCGTAACTCCTGAAGTTGATGAGAACCTGTTCCTGTCTGCACGCAACCTGTACAAAGTTGATGTACGTGACGTTGCGGGTATTGACCCGGTCAGCCTGATCGCTTTTGAAAAAGTGCTGATTACTGCTGATGCAGTTAAACAGCTTGAGGAGGCGTTAGCATGAACGAAGAACGTCTACTGAAGGTGCTGAAAGCACCTCACGTTTCAGAAAAGTCTACAATGGCGGCTGAAGCCAGCAACACTGTTGTATTCAAAGTAGCTAAAGACGCGAACAAAGCTGAAATCAAAGCTGCAGTTGAAAAACTGTTTGAAGTTGAAGTAGCTGACGTACGCACTGTGAACGTTAAGGGTAAAACCAAGCGTCACGGCATGTCTTTCGGTAAGCGTAGCGACTGGAAAAAAGCGTATGTATCGCTTAAAGAAGGTCAGGACATCGACTTTGTCGGTGGCGCTGAATAAGAAGGGGATTAGAAATGCCATTAATGAAAGCTAAGCCAACTTCTGCCGGTCGTCGTCACGTTGTTCAGGTTGTTAACCCTGATCTGCACAAAGGTGCTCCTTATGCGCCTCTGTTAGACAAGAACAACAAGTCTGGCGGCCGTAATAACAATGGTCGTATTACCGTACGTCACATTGGCGGTGGTCACAAACAGCACTACCGTATCGTAGATTTCAAGCGTAACAAAGACGGCATCCCTGCCAAAATTGAGCGCTTAGAATATGATCCTAACCGTTCTGCAAACATTGCTCTGGTACTGTATGCAGACGGTGAGCGTAAGTACATCCTGGCACCTAAGGGCCTGCAAGCTGGTGACACTATCCAGTCTGGTTCTGATGCTGCAATTAAAGCAGGTAACGCCCTGCCTATGCGCAACATCCCTGTAGGTACAACAGTACACGCTATCGAAATGAAGCCTGGCAAAGGCGCGCAAATCGCTCGCTCTGCTGGTCAATACGCTCAGATCCTGGCACGTGAAGGTAACTACGTTACTTTACGTCTGCGTTCAGGTGAAATGCGTAAAGTATTGTCTGACTGCCGTGCAACAATCGGTGAAGTTGGCAATGCAGAACACATGCTGCGTTCACTGGGTAAAGCTGGTGCGACTCGCTGGCGTGGTGTTCGTCCTACAGTCCGTGGTGTTGTAATGAACCCGGTTGATCACCCGCACGGTGGTGGTGAAGGACGTACATCAGGTGGCCGTCACCCGGTTACTCCATGGGGTGTTCCTACTAAAGGTAAGAAAACCCGTAGCAACAAGCGTACTGATAAGCTTATCGTACGTCGTCGTAACAAGTAATAGCGAGGATTCACCATGCCACGTTCTCTCAAGAAAGGTCCATTTATCGACCTTCACTTGCTGAAGAAGGTAGAGGCTGCAGTGGAAGCGAACGACCGTAAACCAATTAAAACCTGGTCACGTCGTTCGATGATCATCCCAGATATGATTGGGTTGACCATTGCGGTCCATAACGGTCGCCAACATGTACCTGTCATCGTAAGTGACGAAATGGTCGGCCATAAGTTGGGCGAATTTGCGCCAACGCGTACTTACCGCGGCCATGTCGCGGACAAGAAAGCTAAACGTTAAGGGGTAGGAAATGGAAGCATTAGCTAAACATCGCTTTGCCCGCACGTCGGCTCAAAAAGCACGCTTGGTTGCGGATCAAATTCGCGGCCTGCACGTTGAAAAAGCTCTTGAAGTTTTAGCGTACAGCCCGAAGAAAAGCGCAGCATTAGTTAAGAAAGTACTGGAGTCTGCTATAGCTAACGCAGAGCATAACGAAGGTGCTGACATCGACGAGCTGAAAGTTGCGAAAATCTTCGTCGACGAAGGTCCAACGATGAAACGTATCAAGCCACGTGCCAAAGGCCGTGCCGATCGTATCTTTAAGCGCAGCAGCCACATCACTGTAGTTGTAGCGGATAACTAGGAGTAGAAAATGGGACAGAAGGTACATCCTACAGGTATACGCCTGGGTATCAGCAAACCATGGACTTCGACCTGGTACGCTAATACTGCAGACTATGCAGACAACCTGTATAACGATCATCAGGTACGTCAGTACCTGACTAAGCAGCTGAAAAACGCTTCACTTTCTAAAATCGTGATCGAGCGTCCTGCTAAGAGCATCCGTGTGACTATTCACACTGCTCGTCCGGGCGTTGTTATCGGTAAGAAAGGTGAAGACGTAGAAAAACTGCGTAATCACGTATCTAAGCTGGCCGGTGTGCCTGCTCAGATCAACATTGCAGAAGTACGCAAGCCAGAGCTGGATGCACAGTTAGTAGCTGACAGCATCTCTAGCCAGCTGGAGCGTCGTGTAATGTTCCGTCGCGCTATGAAGCGTGCGGTACAAAATGCAATGCGCCTTGGTGCCAAAGGTATCAAAGTAGAAGTTAGCGGCCGTCTGGGCGGTGCAGAGATTGCACGTTCTGAATGGTACCGCGAAGGCCGTGTTCCTCTGCACACTTTCCGTGCGGACATCGATTACGCGACTTCTGAAGCTTTAACTACCTACGGTATCATCGGTACTAAAGTTTGGATCTTCAAAGGTGAGGTTCTGGGCGGTCTGCCTACAAACCAGGAGCCGGCTGCGCCAGCTCAACCTAAGAAGAAAGGCCGCAACGCGAAGCGAGAGGGCTAAATCATGTTACAACCAAAACGCATGAAATTTCGTAAAATGCATAAAGGTCGTAACCGTGGTCTTGCTATTGCTGGTGGCAATGTAAGCTTCGGTACATATGGCCTGAAGGCAGTTGGTCGTGGTCGTATGACTGCGCGCCAAATCGAAGCAGCGCGTCGTGCTATGACTCGTCACGTTAAGCGTCAAGGTAAAATCTGGATTCGGGTTTTCCCTGACAAACCAATTACTCAGAAGCCTCTTGAAGTGCGTCAGGGTAAAGGTAAAGGTAACGTTGAGTACTGGGTATGCCAAATTCAACCTGGCCGTGTTCTGTACGAGATGGAAGGTGTTCCTGAGTCTCTGGCACGCGAAGCGTTTGAACTGGCAGCGGCTAAACTGCCATTTAAAACAACCTTTGTAACTCGGACGGTGATGTAATGAAAGCGACTGAACTGAAAGAAAAAAGCGTAGAAGAGCTGAACGCAGAGTTGTTAAACCTGCTACGCGAACAGTTCAACTTGCGCATGCAGCATTCAACTGGTCAGCTTGAAAAAACAGACCAGCTGAAGAAAGTGCGTCGTAACATCGCGCGTGTTAAAACCATTCTGACTCAAAAGGCTGATGCGTAATGACTGAGCAAAAAATTCGTACAGTACAAGGTCGTGTGGTTAGCAACAAAGGTGATAAGTCTATCACTGTTGTTGTTGAGCGTTTCGTTAAACACCCTATCTACGGGAAGTTCATCAAGCGTTCTAGTAAGCTTCACGCCCACGACGAAAGCAACGTTGCTAACGAAGGCGATACAGTCACTATCCGTGAGTGTCGTCCTGTTTCCAAGACTAAGACTTGGACACTGGTTGACGTTGTAGAAAAAGCTAGCATGTAATTGCTCGCTCTTTTCTTAAAAAAGCCCGGTTAATCCGGGCTTTTTTGTGCCTGCAATTTGCCATTCATAATTACTTACATACTCATCCGGCGTGAATCTTTGTTTAACGATATCCTTTGTGTTTTAAAATAGTGTTACTGTGCGTGTGCGAAAACACATATCTGCACTGACTTCACAGCGCAACAAGAAATAATAATGAATAACACGGAGACGGAAATGAAACCCAATATGAAAACCCTCGCAGGCTTTGCACTGAGCCTTGTAGCTGCATCTGTCATAGGATGTTCACCTGCCAGCGAAAAGACGCAGGAAACCACAGCCCATGTTGCAGCGGAACAAACCGCACAATCAGAAACAGAACGTCTGAATGCCTGGTTTGAAGAGCAGTATGAGAAACAGCTGCAAATGTCACCCATCACTTTAACCATGCGTGGTCGCAAAGAACGCTACGGTGAAATTGATGATGCATCAGAAAAGGCTGCTGAAGAGCGTTTTGCCATGCTGGAAGCAGCTGTTGAAGAAATGAAATCCACCTTCGATTACGACAAGCTGGATGATGCGTCAAAGATCTCATGGAATATCCTGGTTTACTCCTATGAACAGGATAAGCTGATGAAGCCTTTTGAGCGCCGTGAATATATCTTTAATCAGATGTTCGGCATGCACACCTCTCTTCCTACGGTATTGATTAACTATCATAAAGTGGAAAGCGAACAGGACTTAAAGGATTACGTAAGTCGTCTGGGTGAAACCGGACGGGCGATGGATCAGTTAATCGACCGCGCGCGCATCAATGCCGATGAAGGTGTGAAATCACCGTACTTTGCCTATCAGGGCGTCATTGAACAAAGTAAAGGCATTATCTCCGGAAAGCCCTTTGACGATTCTGAGAACGACAGCGCCCTGTATGCAGATTTTAAAGCCAAAGCACAATCTCTTGTCGACGCCGGTGAGCTGACACAGGAGCAGGCTGACGGTTACCTTAAAGACGCCGAAACCATGCTTACTACTAAGCTCGGGCCTGCATATCAAACGTTGATTGACTGGTTTGAAGCTGATCTGCCTTCGCTGGATAAGAGTGCTAAAGGTGTCTGGGCACTGCCGGACGGCGAAGCCTATTACAATGCCATGCTTGCACGCTCCACTACCACAGACATGACTGCGGATGAAATTCACGAACTGGGATTAGAAGAAGTCGCCCGTATTCGTAAGGAGATGGAAAAGGTAAAAGCAGAGCTTGGATTTGAAGGTTCTCTGCGTGAGATGTTTGATTACTTCCGTGAAGATAAAACCGATGAACGTCTCTATTACCCGAATACCGATGAGGGCCGTGAGGGTTATCTGAGTGATACCCGTACATACATCAACAACATGAAAGAAATGCTGCCTGATTACTTTGGCCGTCTTCCTAAGGCTGATCTTGTGGTGAAACGGGTTGAGCCTTTCCGCGAGCAACCGGGTGCTGCACAGCATTACTATCCCAGCTCTCCTGATGGTAAGACGCCGGGCGTTTACTACGTACACCTGATTGATATGACCATGATGCCAAAAAGCGAAATGGAAGCCATTGCATATCATGAGGGTGTACCAGGCCATCACATGCAAATTGCCATTGCCCAGGAACTGGAAGATATTCCCACATTCCGCACACAAATGTTCTTCACCAGCTATGTGGAAGGCTGGGCACTTTATGCAGAGCGTCTTGCCAGCGAAATGGGCGCTTACAAAGAGCCGGTAAATAACTTTGGTCGCCTGCATTCTGAAATGTGGCGTGCAATCCGTCTTGTTCTGGATACCGGAATTCACGCGAAAAAGTGGACAGAGCAACAGGCTGTAGACTATTTCATTGATAACTCGCCAATCTCTGAAGGTCAGGCGAAATCAGAAGTTCAGCGCTATTTTGTCATGCCGGGTCAGGCGACTGCTTACAAAATCGGTATGCTGAAAATTCTGGAGCTGCGAGAAAAAGCAAAAACTGCGCTGGGTGATAAGTTCGACATCCGCGGATTCCACGACCTGGTATTGGGTGGCGGTGCCGTGCCATTAAGCACGCTGGAGCTGATGGTAGACGACTGGATTAAATCTCAGTCTTAATGTTGCCAGAGGTTGTTCAGGGGCGTTCCCCTGAACAACCTGCTTCATACTATTGTCCGCGTTTAATTACGCGTTCGCATTTTCCCTTCCACTCATCGTCCAGTACATCCAGTTGCATATACTCTGCTGCTTTTTCAGGATTGCCCTTGTCATAAACGGCCGTCATTAAATCAGCAACGCTGACCGTTTTATCTGCTCTGGAAATCAGCTTTACTTCATCGCCGGCTTTCAATGTGCCTGTTTCAATCACGCGGAAATACCAGCCGGTAATGCCTTCATTTCCGACGAAGCGATCAAGGTTCTTTATATCGAAGCGTTGGGAAATTTTATTACAGGGCGCGCGGGGTGCACCAACCTGTACAACTATCTCACCCATCTGCCAGACGTCTCCGATGAATACGTTAGTGTCGTCCATGCCTTCGACTATCAGGTTTTCGCCAATGGTGCCCGGGACAAAGTTACCCTCAGGAAACGCTTCTGATAAACGTTCATAACCACGGTGACTGAATTGATGGAGCACTTTCTCCGGACCACCGTGCAGCTTTTTATTACCCTGTTCGTCTTCCTCAGTACCCGACATCAGTACAGTGAGAAAAGGAACGGGTTGTTTCTGAATGGCGCTGGGCGCTCCCCGCGGACCAAAGGGGACCGGTTTAGCTGCGTATAAAGCTTCGATATGCATGATAGTTTCCACAACAGAGAAGGGTTAGCGTGTTACTTTAAAAAAAACTGCAGCGTATTTAAACCTTTTACATGTCGTCTGCGACTAACCTGAAAACACACCGGATAAAACGGAATATGGACATGGCAGAGTCTGAAACGGAAGTACACTCCCGTTCAGAACAACAACAATCAAACAGACTCGTTGCTTCGGCTGTAGCCGGCGATCGTGATGCCTATCGTCACATCTACGAAACACACGTGAACCGGGTTTACGCTCTTTGCTACCGGCTAACGGGAGACAAGTCGCTGGCTGAAGATGCGACACAGGAAGTCTTTATCCAGGTATGGCGGAAGCTCGGTAATTATCAGGGACAGAGCCTGTTCAGTACCTGGCTGCACAGTGTAACCGCGAATGTGACAATCAGTTATATGCGTAAGCAAAAAAGCTGGATGCGGCGGCTATTCGATACCACTGAGCAAATTGACAACGAGGCCGGTGCAGCATCATGCAGCAGCGAGGTGGATCTGGAACGGTATATCCGGCAATTGCCGGAGCGGGCGCGGGTAGTGTTTGTATTGCATGCCATAGAAGGTTACAGGCACGACGATATCGCCGTAATGCTGAATATTGCACAGGGCACGAGTAAAGCGCAGTTTCACCGTGCTCGGCAGCTATTAGAAGCGTGGATGGGAGAGAGTGATGTCTGATAAAGGGTCTGAACTTAATAAAGCGCTTGAGCGCCTGCCACAGGAAATGAAACCTGAGCGTGATCTGTGGACCGGCATTGCGCTTTCTATCGAAGCCGGAGAAATGGAAAAGCAGGAAAGCGCTGGTAAGAAGGTACCAGTGACCCGTTTGCGGTATATGGCGATGGCCGCCAGCCTTTTACTGGTGACCTCCCTGTTTATCTTTATCAAGCCTTCTGAGTATTTCGGCAATGACAGCGGCGCCGGAGATGCCCGGGGACAGGCTCTGGTAAATGTACTGAGCCGGCAACACGAACAGCAAAAACAACAACTGCTGGTGCGTTTTAAGGATCAGATAGCAGTCACTGACGACTGGCAGACACAAATTCAGGAACTTGAAGATGCGGCAGCAGCAGTAAAGCTTGCTCTGAAGCAGGATCCTGACAATACAGCGTTACTGGGTATGCTGCAGCATATTTATCAACAACAACTGTTACTGATTGAGCGGGTGCACGCGCCCAAATGGCAACAAATTTGATTTAAGGACCGACAATGCGGTTAATTCAACATTTACACCCCACAATTAAACAAACATTTATGTTAGCGGTAATACCGGCAATCAGTTTCAATGCAATGGCCGGACAAAAGGTGGATAAAACACTTACCACTTCCGCATCGCCGATTGTTGAAATAGAGCACGTGGCAGGCAAGGCAACGATCACCGGCTGGGATAAAAACGAGGTGAAAGTGACCGGTGAATTAGGCGACCGGACAGAAGCGTTTATCTTTGAGAAAAAAGGCGATGACGTCATTCTGAAGGTAGAAACAAACCACCGTAAAATTGACTGGCGGGATAAAAATCCGGGCGACGGTGATGATTTAACTATTTTTGTACCGGCTAAATCCGGTTTGTCTTACACCGCCGTTGTGGCGGATGTGGAAGCCAGCGGGCTGACTAATTCTGTTCAGTTTGATGTGGTCAACGGGGATATCGATGTGTCGGACCTGGCCGGTAAGGTGAAACTGGAATCAGTAAACGGAGATATTAAGCTGGATAATGTTTCCGGGTTGCTTCAGGTCGAAACCGTCAATGGCAACATTACCGGCAACCATGAAGGGGATAAAAGCACGCGGATCATCACGGTTAACGGTGATATTAAACTGAAAACGTCCAGCCCTGATGTGCAACTGGAATCCGTGAATGGCGATGCCAAACTGGAACTGTCTGAAATTGACGTGCTTTCTCTCACTACAGTAAACGGCGATATCACTGCCAGTTTAACGCTGGCGGAGAAAGGGGATGTGGATGCCTCGTCAGTTGGCGGAACACTGCATCTTAAAATGCAGAAAGGTGTGTCTGCGAGGGTAGAAATGCAGGCACATGCCGGTGGTGATATCGTGAACAGGCTCACTGCAGACAAACCATCTTCAGCGAAATATGGTCCGAATGAATGGCTGGAATTTACGGCAAACGGGGGCAGAGCCACAATAGAAATGTCTACGGTTCATGGAGAACTCATTGTTGAGTAAAGGCTGTGATGTTATTTTTATGTAAATAAACTGAACGAATCCTCTGGCTAAAAGACTAACTATCCGGAAACGACGATAAGCCGCAGGTAATGTGGCTTGTCGTTGAACTTTATACCCCCATATTCGTATACGTATGAAAATTATGGAGAAGTAGATGACAGCGCGTCTATTAAGCGCAAGAGGATGGTCACCGGTAGCCTGGTTTACAGCCTTATTTTTAACTGCAGGCTCAGTGCTGATGAGTTGTGCCGTGAAGGAACCTGCCAGTGTGGAAGGTACCTGGGTAATCACCTCGTCAGTAACACCTGGCATTAGTGCTATGTTACCTGAGCAGGCGGAAATGTGGCTGGGTCAGTCGTTTCAGTACACCCCCGATAACGTGATCCTGGGGCAAACGCAGTGTGGTCCTGCTGAATGGAAAGAAACCTCTCTGTCCAGCGATGATTTTGTTCGCGAATATCATGTATCGTTTGAAAGACTCGGCATTGTCGCCAATCGTGTAGCCCGTTTCGATGTCAGTTGCCACGGGGAACATGTACCCGGCCAGTCAGTACTGGTTGCCGGTAAAGACAAAGCCTTTACTCTGTGGGACGGTGTTTTCTTTAAAATGGAAAAAGCCGGACCTGACCCGCAACAATTCGCCGGATAAAAGGCCCTCAGGCATTGCTTTTCGCTCTGATTCACGGAAAATATCAGATCCCTGATTTTTGGATGTGCGTATTGTGAAAGCTGTTTCCACCTCAAAAGACAAAAATGTCGAAAAGCTGAAAGTACCGCCGCACAGCATCGAAGCTGAACAAGCGGTGCTGGGCAGTATGCTTATCGATCGTGAGAGCTGGGATAAAGTCGCAGAGCTGGTTACAGACGCAGATTTTTATAATCATTCCCACCAGGTCATATTCAAAGTTATTCTGAAATTGCTGGGCGAAAGTCAGCCTGTGGATTTGATCACTGTTTCAGAAGCTCTGGAACACCGCAATGAGTTAGAAGACGCCGGTGGTTTCGCTTACCTTGCTGAGCTTGCCAAAAATACCCCCAGTTCTGCCAACGTGACGTCCTATGCGAAAATTGTCAGTGAACGGGCAATTACCCGGGAGCTCATTGGTGTAGCCCACGAAATTGCAGAAGTGGGATACAACCCGGAAGGACGGGACAGTGCTGATATTCTCGATATGGCCGAGAGTAAAGTATTTGAAATCGCTGAGAAGCGTACCGGTGAAAATGAAGGCCCCCGTGATGTTGACTCCGTACTGGATAAGACCATCAAGCGGCTTGAGTCGCTGATTGAAACCAGTAAAGAAGTGACCGGGGTAACCACAGGTTTCAGTGATCTGGATAAGAAGACCAGCGGATTGCAGCCCTCCGACTTAATCATTGTCGCGGCCCGTCCTTCGATGGGTAAAACCACATTTGCCATGAACTTATGTGAAAACGCTATGATGGCTGAAACAAAACCTGTACTGGTTTTCAGTCTTGAGATGCCGTCGGAACAAATTATGATGCGTATGCTCGCATCACTCAGCCGTGTTGACCAAACCCGTATCCGTACAGCACAGCTGGACGATCAGGAGTGGGCCAGGGTATCCAATACAATGGCTATGCTGAAAGACAAAGATAACCTGTTTATTGATGACTCCTCCGGTCTGACACCCATGGATGTACGTTCCCGTGCCCGTAAGCTGGCCAGAGAGCGCGGGGGGATCAGTCTTATCATGGTGGATTACCTTCAGCTTATGCGTGTACCTTCGTTAAGTGATAACCGTACGTTGGAGATTGCTGAAATCTCCCGCTCACTGAAAGCGCTGGCAAAAGAACTGGAAGTGCCGGTTGTGGCATTGTCACAGCTGAACCGTAGTTTGGAGCAACGTGCTGATAAGCGGCCGGTGAACTCTGACTTGCGTGAATCCGGTTCAATCGAGCAGGATGCCGACTTAATCATGTTTATTTACCGTGATGAGGTGTATCACGAGAACAGTGAGTATAAAGGTATTGCTGAGATCATCATCGGTAAGCAAAGAAACGGCCCAATCGGAACAAGCCGGTTAACCTTCCAGGGACAGTTCTCCCGTTTTGATAACTATGCCGGTCCGGCATTTGATGACGAGTATTAATCAGCCCGGCGAAAGGTGAGTGCGTACCGGAAATGCTTAATTGCTTTGCCAGATAAACAGACACAAAAAAGGCGCCCTAAGGCGCCTTTTGCATATCTGATTTGTTGAATTAACGCTTTTCAGGTACTTCAACAATCGCTGTTACGCGAATAGAGATACGACGGTTTACACGGTTAGCTTCTGCAGAGCTACCTTCCATCAGCAGTTCTGATTCACCGAAACCTTCAGTGCTCAGACGTGATGCATCGATACCATATTCGTTAACCAGTACATTTTTGAATGCTTCAGCACGACGCTCAGACAGCTCCATGTTGTAGCTTTCGGTACCTGGTGCAGATGCGTGGCCTTCGATTACCGCTTCAGTTTTACCGTAGCGCTTGAAGAAAGCAACGAAGTCTTCGATGTCAGCAGAGTGAGGTTCTGCAACTTCAGCACTTTCGTTTGCGAACAGTACACGCAGGTTGTGCGTTACTTCTTCTTTATCAAATACAGTACAACCGTCAGAATCAACTTTGTCGTTCATTGGTGTGTCAGGGCACAGATCTTTACCATCTGCTACGCCGTCTTTATCGCTGTCCGCGATAACAGCACAACCTTTAGAATCAACTTGCGTACCGGCAGGCGTGTTAGGGCACTGATCCATGCTGTTCAGTACGCCGTCATTGTCGCTGTCGCCGTCTACAACAGGCGCTGGCTTGCTGTAACTTGAAGTTTTAGACTGGCCAAACGGGAATGCCAGACCTACTTTTACACTGTAATCGTAGTAAGAATCATCAAAATCACGGTAAGCAGCGATTTCAGTTGTCAACTTAACGTCGTCATTGATGTCCCAGTGTTTACCAATACCAACATTGGCAAGGTTGTAGTTTTCGTCTAACAGCTGGCGCTTAACACCACCGAATACGTACCACAGGTCGTCTGGCAGGAAGTATAAAGCGTCAACACCGAACATGTGACCAGAGATGCTATCTTTTGAACCCAGCACTTGTTGGTAGTCTAAATCCAAAACAGTATATTCACCACGCACCGCCCAGCTCTCGTCGAAACGCCAGCCGTATTCAAAACCGAAACCAAAACCGTCGTCCATCAGATCCGGTGCTGGCTTAGTTTCTTCCGTGTTGTAATACATACCATGCAGCCCTAACCAGCTGTCGAATGGCTTGCCATCTTCCTGAGCTGCTACGTTCGCAGATGCTGCAACAGCAAAAGCAAGAGCAGTAAATTTAAAAGTTTTGTTCATTTTCACATCCTGTATAACGTTGAGTGATTAGTAAAATCGGGTGGATGATAGCTCTTAGCACACGCCGTGCCAATAGACAAAAGAGCATAAAATAGATAATAACTAATATTATCGCCAAATTCCTTGCAGAGTGGCTATGATGCGCCGGTTGCCACCAGAATTGCGATGTTCGCCTAAAATTATGCCTTGCCAGGTGCCAAGTTGTAACTCCCCGTTTTTAACGGGAATTGTTACCTCACATCCTAATAAACTGGACTTAATATGTGCGGGCATATCATCACTTCCTTCATAGGTGTGTGTAAAATATGCCGTGCTTTCCTGTACAGTATGATTAAACCACGCTTCCAGATCACTTCTTACCGACGGATCTGCATTTTCATTGATAGTCAGACTAGCACTGGTGTGCTGTAACCAGAGGTGCAATTGCCCAATCTTTACATTGTGAAGTTCAGGCAGGGCGCGCTCTACGTGGGAGGTGATCAAATGAAAACCCCGCCTGAAAGCGGGGATAGAGAATTCCTGCTGATGCCAGTTACTTGTCAAAGCAGATTTCCATATGCGCCAGGCCCGCATCACACATAAATGGCATTATCAGTTTCGAACCGTCTACCTGATGGCTGATAGTGTGTTGCTTTCCGGATACGACGATAGGCGTAGCCATACCAAAATCGAAACCTTTTTCAGCTAATTCACGCTTTGCGTTACCGCAAATCATGTTGGTTACTTCACCCACCATGTCGCCAACTTCCGCATCCAGTTTCTCCGGACGCTCACCCACCATACGCTCCATAATGGTCAGCGCGAGACCTTCATCAAACGTAATCGACATTGACCCTTTTACCTGCGGGCCCACCATGCCAATTAACCCTGAGACATCACCCTGAGCAACATCGCTTTGTTTTCTCTTGGGTTTTCCTGGCTTTAACGTGGTTTGTGCCATGGTTTCCATGACATTCAGTAAACCATTGATGAAAGGATTAACAAACTCAACATTCATGATTTTTTTCCTCAAGCTCCGCACTTTCTGCATCCTGACAATCTGCACAAAGGCCGTGAGCTTCAATTGTTTGCTTTGATACTTTGAATCCGTGCTGTTTTGCCTGACTGTCCAGCGTTTCCTGCAGCCCTTCTGACTGTATCTCGGCAACATCACCGCAACTGTCGCAAATTAGGAACTGTACCGGATGGTGACAACCAAAATGATGACATGCAACAAAAGCATTGGTCGATTCCAGCCGGTGAATGAAACCGAATTCCAGCAGAAAATCCAGTGCACGGTACACCGTGGCCGGTTTTGCGCTCGATTCCGTTTCCTTGAGGGCATCAAGTAATTCATACGCCCCCATAGGCCCGTGTTTACCCAACAAGATTTCATATACTTTTTCCCGCAGAGGGGTGAATCTTGCTCCCCGTTGTTCACAATAGGCACGGGCTTTATTAATGAGGGTAGTACTATTCATGATGTTTTACCGGCAAACGTCTGATTTTTTTTGTCTGGTGATCATGCGATTAAACAGCAGACTGCGTTCAATGCATCTGATTTCTATTCTCAGTATAACATTGGCCCGTACCTTAACAATGATATCGCGGTGAGTGAAATGCATTTACTGTAAATTGTTGTGTAAAAAAACTAAACTGGGCGGCATTCTCAGCTCCCACCGGGGTATGTTCAATGATCAAAGCGGTATCTGACCGGCAGTTGCAATCTGCTCAGGCACACTGGCTGATATTCAGCCGCGATAAAATACTCGTTCCTAAATCCACTACATCACTTTATCTGGGCGGCTGGTCTGCACTGGAATTTATTGCTCATCATCAGGCCAGCATTGTGGAGCTGCCGCCGCTTTCAGAACATCATGCTGTGGGCGCGCCTGTCTACATTATTGATACGGGGGCAGAGCACATTGAACAGGATGACTGGGAACTGACATCTCTGCGCACCTTACTGGCGGCTGGTACTGATGAGCAATTTAATGTTCTGGCCAGAGCCTGGCAGTATGTGCATTTTCTGCGCACACATCGCTATTGCGGTCAGTGCGGGGCTAAGATGGAACAGGTTGACTGGGAAATGGCGATGCAGTGCCATCAGTGCAAGCACCGTGTCTATCCCCGCATCTCGCCTTGCATTATTGTTGCTATTTACCGGCAGAATCAGATTTTGCTGGCTAAAGGGGTGAGGCATAAAGATACCAATATGTATTCCACCATCGCCGGTTTTGTCGAAAGTGGTGAGAGCCTCGAGCAGGCGGTACACAGGGAAGTCGAAGAGGAAGTGGGCGTAAAGGTAAAAAATCTCACTTACTTCGACAGTCAGCCCTGGCCATTCCCCCACTCATTAATGATGGGTTATCTGGCAGAATATGAAAGTGGTGAGATTGTGCCCGAAGAGGGAGAAATCGTGGATGCGCAGTGGTTCGATATTGACGCACTGCCGGACATTCCGCCCAAATTATCTATTGCAGGTCGTCTTATTGAGGCGGTGCTGAATAAACACAAAGGCAGTTAACAGATAATAAAAAGCCCCGCGATGCGGGGCCTCAGGATTGTGCGTCGGTCCCTTTTAATGATGTTAAACAAAATTAAAGGGCTTCTTTATGTTGTGTCTATTATTATCGACATGTACTTAAGTAGCAAGACTAAAGTCTTATACTTTTGGTTATTTTTATGCCATTTGGTGTCAAAAACTGTGATTACTTGATCTGTGACCGCCGTTTCAACCTTATTTATTGCTATACTCCCGCCAGAATCAGTATTGAAAACAGAGGAAATGCATGACGGCTAACAGCCCTTCCACAGCGCGTCCGGCGCTGAAAAATGACAGATATCTACGCGCATTGCTGAAGCAACCTGTTGATGTAACGCCGGTTTGGATGATGCGACAGGCCGGTCGTTATTTGCCTGAATATAAAGCAACCCGTGCTGAAGCCGGTGACTTTATGTCGTTATGCAAAAACGCAGAACTGGCTTGTGAAGTGACTTTACAACCCCTGCGTCGCTTTCCTCTGGATGCTGCGATTTTATTTTCAGATATCCTGACGATTCCTGATGCAATGGGATTAGGTCTGTATTTCGAAACCGGAGAAGGTCCGCGTTTTAAAAATCCGGTTACATCAAAAGCGGATGTGGACAAAATTGGTATTCCTGATCCCGAAGGGGAGCTTCAGTATGTGATGAATGCTGTGCGCACCATCCGCAGAGAATTAAAAGGTGAAGTACCGCTTATCGGTTTCTCAGGCAGTCCCTGGACGCTGGCTACCTATATGGTAGAAGGCGGATCAAGCAAGGCATTCACGAAAATTAAGAAAATGGCATTCGCAGAGCCTGCGACACTGCATGCGCTGCTGGGCAAGCTTGCCGACTCTGTCACCAGTTATCTGAATGCACAGATTGCTGCGGGCGCGCAGTCAGTGATGATTTTCGATACCTGGGGTGGTGTACTTTCTCCGCGGGATTACAAAGAATTTTCTCTTCAGTATATGGCGCGTATTGTCGAAGGGCTGACCCGTGAAAGTGAAGGGCGCCGGGTGCCGGTGACTCTGTTTACCAAAAACGGTGGCATGTGGCTGGAAGCAATTGCTGCGACAGGTTGTGATGCAGTCGGTCTGGACTGGACAATTGATATTGCAGATGCCAAAGCCCGCGTGGGGGATAAAGTCGCGTTGCAGGGCAATATGGATCCGTCCATGCTGTACGCGCCACCTGCGCGTATTGAAGAGGAAGTGGCGGGCATTCTGGCCGGCTTCGGTGAAGGCTCAGGGCATGTGTTTAATTTAGGCCATGGTATCCATCTGGACGTGCCGCCTGAGCATGCCGGCGTTTTTGTTGATGCGGTTCACCGTCTGAGTCGTCAGTACCACAAATAAAAACGACGCTGTTTTACTTATCGGAAAGGGCTACGCATCACGCGGCAGCCCTTTTTTTATTACCCGGGTGAGACGCTGCTGTTGCCGGTTGCTGACTGTTTCCCTGCCTTGCTTCCCTGCCTGTTGTGTCAGCGCCCAGTCAATGTGTTCCTGAACCATCTCTGACACACTTCCCGAACGACCTTCAAGAGCCGATACAATGGCTTCACTGGCCGATGCATTGCCCATGGCGACGGCAATATTACGTAACCATTTTTCATGCCCTATCCGCCGTATAGGTGAGCCTTCAGTATTCTTCAGGAACGTGGATTCATCCCAGGCAAACAGGGTGGTCAGAGGCTGACCGTGCAATTGCTTGCGGGCGTGGAAGTCTGTTTCTTCTGTAATTGCTGCATAGCGGTTCCAGGGACACACCAACTGACAGTCATCACAGCCGTATATGCGGTTCCCCATCAGCGGGCGATATGTTTCCGGAATCGGCCCGTTATTCTCAATGGTGAGGTAAGAAATGCACTTTCTGGCATCAACGGTATAAGGTGCGACGATGGCTTGTGTGGGGCAAATCGTCAGGCAGGCAGTACAACTGCCGCACCCTTCTTCTACAGGCTCGTCTACAGGCAGCGGCAAGTTGATGAACAACTCGCCGAGAAAAAACCAGGAGCCGGCTTCTTTACTGATAGTGAGGGAGTGTTTACCTGTCCAGCCGGTACCGGCTTTTTCAGCAATAGCGTGTTCCAGCACCGGTGCGGAGTCGACAAAAGGACGCCACTGCGCATTCTCAAACTGCGCAGATATTTTTTCACCCAGTTGTTTCAGACGTTGCCGCAGTACTTTGTGGTAGTCACGGCCAAGCGCGTACCGGCTGACATAACCAATCTGATCATCAGAAAGATGGCGGGCAAAAGACGCATCCGGAGGAAGATAGTCCATGCGAACACTGATTACTCTCACGGTGCCGGGCAGTAACTCTGCGGGCCTGGCTCTTTTGATGCCGTGCGCGGCCATATATTCCATATCACCGTGACAGCCCTTTTCCAGCCATGCCATCAACTTCTCTTCATGCTGACTGAGATCAACATCACTGATACCCACGTGCTGAAAACCTAGCGCGCGGCCCCAAGCCTTGATATCGTTTGTTAATCTATTGAGATCGATTGATTGCAACGCGGACATGGAAACTATGCTGGATACTAAACTCGCGACAAGCTTATCACATAAACTCTTTCGCGCCGAACAGGTAAGAGAACACGAACAGGCCGCAGCGGAGCAATCCGGCTGCGATCTGGCTACCCTGATGGAGCGTGCAGGTGCTTCGGTATTCCGTCAGTGTCAGAGCCTGCTGCCAAACACCCACGTTTATCTTGTGATGGTAGGGCAGGGCAACAATGCCGGCGACGGTTATATCGCTGCACTGAAAGCAAAAGAAGCAGGCAAGCAGGTGCATGTGTGCGCCGTCGAACCTCACCGCATTCTTGAAGGCGATGCTGGCCGGGCACAGAAGCGCTGGCTTGATGCCGGCGGCAAAATTGAAGTCTTCGATAAAGGCTTGCTGGATAAAGCGGGACTGCTTGTCGACGCAATGCTGGGTACCGGAATCACCAGTTATATCCGCAATGAATTTGCTGACATTATTGATGCCATCAACGCTCATACTATTCCGGTGGTCAGTATCGATGTGCCCTCCGGTCTGGATGCCAATACCGGTCAGTCATTAGGTCGCTGTATTGAAGCTGATGTCACCGTTACATTTGTGGGTATTAAACCCGGCTTGTCTACCGGTGCCGGTAAGCAGTCCTGCGGTAAGTTAGTTTACGATGACCTCGGAATCGGTAAAGCCTTCTCTGAACTCGCCCGTTCGTCAGCCAGCTTACTGGATATCGAACAGTTCCGCGGTATGGGACCACGTGCGGTACACAGTCACAAAGGTACATACGGCCGGTTATTGTGCGTTGGCGGCAATAAAGGCACTGCCGGGGCAATCCGTCTGTCCAGTGAAGCTGCGCTGCGCAGCGGTGCCGGTATGGTGCGGGTTTATACCCATGAAGCGTCAACCATTCAGGTCAGCGCCGGCCGTCCGGAGCTGATGGTGACAGATGAAAACCTGGAAGATGCATTGAGCTGGGCGACCTGCGTGGTGATCGGACCCGGTCTGGGGCAGGATGACTGGGCAGAAACCGTATTTCAAACGGTGATGAAGCATTGTCAGACTCATCCGAAGCCCATGGTGCTGGATGCCGATGCGTTGAATTTGCTCAGCCGTCAGGCCACTGCGTATACCATTAATGACTGTATTTTAACGCCACATGCCGGAGAAGCGGCGCGCCTGCTGGGTGTGTCTGTGGATGATGTGGAAGCCGAACGTTTTAACTATGCCAGACAATGCGCCCAGCGTTATCATGCCACCTGTGTGTTGAAAGGCGCGGGAACCATTATTGACAACGAACGGTCTACCTGGGTAAGTAAACACGGTAATCCGGGTATGGCAACGGCGGGTAGCGGTGATGTGCTCAGTGGTATTCTGGGAGCGTTGCTTGCGCAGGGGCTGTCACGGGATATCGCTGCAAAATATGGCGTCACTGTGCACGCTAAAGCCGGTGATGATCTGGCTGACTTGTACGGCCAACGTGGTATGATTGCCAGCGATTTATTTGACGCCGTCAGGGTGCTCATCAACCAGTAGTATTTGTTGAAGCAGAGTTTATGTCGTACGCAGAACATGTTTTCCGGTCAGATTCACCGGAAGCCACACAAAAAATTTCAGAGCAATTAGCCAGCGCTGTTAAGAGCAGGCTGCCAGCAGGCCTGGTGATTTATCTGGAAGGCGACCTGGGCGCTGGCAAAACGACATTTTCCCGCTTTTTCATTCAAACACTCGGACACGCGGGGCACGTAAAAAGCCCCACGTATACCCTGGTGGAACCTTACGAACTGGACGAAGTCTCTGTTTATCATTTTGATCTGTACCGTCTGGCGGATCCTGAAGAACTGGAATTCATGGGGATCCGTGATTACTTCGGCGAAAAGAACGTTTGTCTGATTGAATGGCCGCAAAAAGGGGCCGGGTTCTTGGCATCTGCAGATTTAGTGATTAGTATTAACTCACATGATGATGTGCGGGCACTGCACATTGCCGCGAAATCAGCGGCCGGTGATGCTGTTGTCTGTGCACTGAGTGCCCCATAAAAAAATAAAAGCTGACGAAAGGAAATTTTCAGGGCGAAATATGTTGCGCGTAATCGTTTACACAATCTGTTTGTGGTCACTGGCATGCGCTGCCTGGGCACAAAACCAGATTAGCGGAGTCAGGGCTGCACCTTCCGGTGACAGGACCCGCGTTGTGCTCGATCTTAAAACGGCGCCTGAATTTACTTATTTTTCTTTAGACAACCCTGCCAGGCTGGTTATTGACCTTGCGGATACTGATAGCGGCAGTGATTTGTCACAGGCTGATATCACCGGCGACCTGGTAGAGCGGGTGCGCCACTCAACTCCGAAGAACAGTCAGTCAGCCCGTATCGTTATCGAAATGGCGAGAAAGGCAAAGCCATCCATTTTCCCTGTTGAGCCTGATGGTCCCTACGGACACCGCCTGGTGGTTGATTTAATTGATCCGAACCCCGGCCCTGCTGCGCCGCTGGCGTCTACTTCCGTCGTGCTGGATACGAAAAACAACAGTCGTGACCGCGATATTATTGTTGCCATTGATGCGGGTCACGGCGGTAATGACCCCGGTTCTATCGGTCGTGCCGGTACCTACGAAAAGCACATTACCCTGAGTATTGCCAAATACCTTGAAAAACTGGTTAATGCGGAATCCGGCATGCGTGCAGTAATGACACGGGAAGGCGATTATTACGTCGGGCTGAACCGCCGGCCTGAAATCGCCCGCAAAAGTAAAGCTGACTTACTGATTTCAATACACGCTGATGCCTTCACCACAGCCGGTCCGAGAGGCGGATCTGTGTGGGTATTGTCAATGCGCCGTGCTGATACTGAACTGGGTCGCTGGCTGGAAAGAACCGAACAGCATTCTGAATTACTGGGCGGCGCAGCAGAAGTGATTTCTGATAACGCCAGCGAGCGTTATCTGGCAGAAACTATTCTCGGTCTGTCCATGGATCATTCTATGTCAGCCAGCTACGATCTCAGTCAGAAAGTGATAAAAGAGTTGCGTGGCGTAACACGTATGCACAAGTCTTCTCCGCAGGCGGCCAGTCTCGCCGTTCTGACAGCACCGGATATTCCGTCAATCCTGGTAGAAACCGGTTTTATCAGTAATCCGCAGGAAGAAAAGAACCTGAACTGGAGTGAATACCGCGAGCGGCTGGCCACCTCAATGTTTGAGGCAATCAAGACGTATTTTCGTCAGGTCCCGCCGGACGGTACTTTATGGGCTTCACAAAAATCCCGTAATTTAATTCACAAGGTTCGCAGTGGTGAGTCATTGTCCTTGCTGGCACAACGTTACAATGTCAAAATCAGTACCATTAAAGCGGCAAATAACCTTAGCGGCGACACCGTACAGATTGGTCAGGAACTGACCATCCCGAGAACCTGAAACAAAGTCTGGAATTCCCTTGCCTATACAGCTACTCCCACCGCAGTTAGCGAACCAAATCGCTGCCGGCGAAGTGGTAGAAAGACCTGCGTCTGTTGTTAAAGAACTGATTGAGAACAGTCTCGACGCCGGTGCCACACGTATCGAACTGGATATTGAAAAAGGCGGGCATAAGCGCATCAGATTGCGTGATAACGGTGGCGGCATCTGTAAAGACGAATTACCCCTGGCGCTCAGCCGTCATGCAACCAGTAAAATTGCAACGCTGGATGATCTCGAACAAATCATGTCGTTAGGGTTCCGCGGTGAAGCACTGGCCAGTATCAGCTCAGTCAGCAGGCTTACTCTGACTTCCAGACCGGAAGATCAGGAACAGGCATGGCAGGCTCACTGTGAAGGTCGTGACATGGAGGTCACCGTGAATCCGGTTGCCCATCCGAATGGCACGACTATCGACGTGGCTGATTTGTTTTACAATACGCCGGCAAGACGCAAGTTCTTGCGCACTGAAAAAACCGAATATCAGCATATCGAAGATGTGGTCCGCAGGATTGCACTCAGCCATCCCGACGTGTCCTTTTTGCTGAAACACAACGGCAAGATGACAAAGCGTTATCAGGCTTCGTCAGCTGATCCTCTGACCCGCCGTATCAGTGCGGTAATGGGGCAAAAGTTTCTGAGCAACGCGGTTTACGTGAAAACCGGCTATGACGGCATGACACTTGAAGCCTGGCTGGGCAATGAGACCATGCTAAGAAGCAGTACCGACAGCCAGTTCAGTTTTGTAAACGGCCGGGGTATGCGGGACAAACTCATCCTGCACGCAATCCGTCAGGCTTATGAAAGTGTGTGGGGTGTTCTGGAACAACCGTCTTTCGTGGTTTACCTGACCGTTGATCCCCGTGATGTGGATGTGAATGTGCATCCGGCTAAACATGAAGTCCGTTTTCAACAAGGCCGCCTTGTACATGATTTTATCTGTAAGGCTGTGGCTGACGCGCTCAGTGACGGTGACACCGGTGAGACTGCGCAGTTTGATGAGCCGGAACACGATTACATCCGCCCCCTTGCACCGGCGCAGCCGCAGGGTACACATCAGGGGCATTCCCCGGAAAATAACGGATACAGCACAACAGCAACGCAATCCGTGCCGCGGTCTTCACAGTCTTTTGCTGGTTCCTCTGCCGGAACTGCACAGGGACGTTATCACGGAAGTGGAGTGGCAGGTGGAACAGGCCGTCACCGCAGTGCACCGGTACCTGCTGCAACGGTGGCAGATTACGGGCAGCGCTACAGCACTTTGCTCAGCTCACAGATTGATACGCAGGAGACCTCTGCGTTATCATTCTTGCAGTTAAATGAATATGTAAGAATTTACTGTCATAAAAACAACTGTTTGCTTTTATCTGTAAACGCTATAATCGCCCAATGGGTGGCGGCTCAAATTGAGCTGGCCGGCACATCGCAACCATTGCTGATGCCGGTATCAGTGGCCAATACGAATGTAAGTGAACAAACCGTTGAGGTTTTGCAGGATCACCACTTTGAAATCAGTCTGGTGGCAGGTAAATACCGGTTACAACAGGCACCTTCAGGATGCAGACATTTTCCCTGGGTGAACTGGTTTCCGGTCATGCTGACTTCCGGCGGGCAGAACCTGAATGATGTGCTAAAGTCTTTAATATCAGTGACAACCGTACCGGCTGATATTCTTACGGCGGTGTGGCACGGATTTGAATCGATGCCTGTCAGTGAACAGATTACCGTGCTGGAGCAACAGGGTCGCAGCCAGCCTGCAGACAGATTAATAGAGACGTGGCCGGAATGAGTGAAAGTCAGAATATGAAGCCCGTCGTAAGTATTATGGGGCCTACCGCTTCCGGTAAAACAGGTCTGGCGCTGGAGCTGTCACAACGCGTACCTTGTGAAATTATCAGTGTTGACTCAGCACTGGTGTACAAAGGCATGGACATCGGTACGGCAAAGCCGACCGAGGAAGAACAGGCGCTGGCGCCACACTGGCTGATTGATATTATCGATCCGTCAGAAACGTATTCCGTGGCGGAATTCCGCCGCGATGTCATTTCGCTGGTTAACGATATCCATCAGCGTGGCAAACTGCCGGTGCTGGTGGGTGGTACGATGATGTACTTTAATGCCTTGATAAATGGTATTTCGCCCTTACCTAAGTCTGACGATGAGGTGAGAGCGGGCATTGTCCGGGATGCCGGGGCGCATGGATGGCAAGCCTTACACGATGAATTATCTCGTGTAGACCCTGTAAGTGGCGCCCGCATTCACCCGAATGATCCGCAGCGTGTAACACGGGCGCTTGAGGTTTACCGGTCAACCGGCCGCAGCCTCACTGACTGGCAGGCCGAAAAAGGCGAACCATGTCCTTTTCAGGTGACGCAATTTGCGATAGCACCGGAAGACAGAGCAGTGTTACACGGTCGTATTGAACAGCGGTTCGATATGATGCTTGAAGATGGCTTCATTGATGAAGTGAAGACATTGTTTACCCGGGGTGATCTTCATGAAGATTTACCCTCTATACGTTCAGTAGGATACCGTCAGGCGTGGCAGTATTTACAAGGGCAACTCGACTATGCAGAAATGCGTGAGAAAGGTATTATTGCAACGCGTCAACTTGCAAAACGGCAGCTGACCTGGTTAAGAGGCTGGCCGGAACTGCACTGGCTTGACACGTTTGCTAACCATAATTTGACGAATATTTTGTCAAAAATCACACTTTAAGTGTTGGAGTGTGTTATACATTAAGCGCGGTGGCAAACATATATGTTTGCCATGGAAATAATAAAAACTAAGGATATCAAATGGCTAAAGGGCAATCACTACAAGACCCATTCTTGAATGCGTTAAGAAAAGAGCGTATTCCCGTATCCATTTATCTGGTAAATGGGATCAAACTTCAGGGGCAAGTGGAATCGTTCGACCAGTTCGTGATTCTGTTAAAAAACACAGTTAGCCAGATGGTTTACAAGCATGCCATTTCAACGGTTGTACCATCACGTGCTATCACTATGCCTAGCTCAACCCAAGGGGATGCTGAAAATAGTAAAAGTGAATAATTTAAAAGGTACATTGCTTGTTTGACCGTTATGAAGCCGGTGAACAGGCTATTCTTGTTCATGTAAATTTTGCTGACGAGAACAGCAAAGAAGATCTCGCCGAGCTTGAATTGCTCGTATCTTCTGCGGGAGTGAATGCGGTAGACGTACTTACGACGTCGCGCAGTGCTCCACATGCTAAGTATTTCGTTGGTTCTGGTAAAGCCGAAGAGATTGCTGCTTCTGTGAAAGCGCATGATGCTAATGTAGTGATTTTCAATCATGCGTTATCGCCGTCTCAAGAGCGGAATCTCGAAGCCATCTGCAAATGCCGGGTCTTAGATCGTACCGGCCTTATCCTCGATATCTTCGCACAACGTGCCCGGACACATGAAGGTAAGTTGCAGGTGGAACTGGCACAGCTTCGACATATTTCTACCCGGTTAATTCGTGGATGGACACACCTTGAGCGTCAGAAAGGCGGGATAGGTCTGCGTGGTCCGGGTGAAACACAGCTCGAAACTGACCGCCGGTTGTTACGTGGCCGGATTAAGGCCATTCTCCGCAGGCTGGAGAAAGTACAGAAACAACGTGAGCAAGGGCGCAGATCGCGCAAACGTGCCGAAATTCCCACGGTTTCTCTGGTTGGTTATACCAACGCAGGGAAATCGACGTTATTTAATACCATCACAAATTCCAACGTGTATGCAGCTGACCAGCTGTTTGCCACGCTGGATCCTACTCTGCGCAAAATTGACTTGCAGGATGTGGGGCCGGCTATTCTGGCAGATACCGTCGGGTTTATCCGTCATCTCCCTCACGATCTGGTTGCAGCATTTAAAGCCACGTTACAGGAAACACAGGAAGCGGATTTACTGCTTCATGTTGTTGATGTGGCAGAAGCAAACTACCGTGAAACGATGGATGAAGTGAATGCGGTGCTTGAAGAAATTGAAGCAGATGATATTCAACAATTAATAATCTGTAATAAGATTGATAAACTTGATGAAATATCACCGCGTATAGATAGAGACGACGAGGGTGTACCTGTTCGTGTATGGGTGTCTGCTCATTCCGGAGAGGGGCTCGATTTATTGAGTAAAGCACTTACCGATTGCTTAGGACAGAGCATGGTAAGTTACACACTGCGGATCCCCCCGGCGCAAAGTAAATTGCGCGGGGTGTTGTATGATTTAAATTGTATCGCAAATGAGGCCTATGACGACGACGGTGACTGGGTAGTGGATGTAAGAATGCCCACCAGCGACTGGAACCGTTTAGAAAAACGCCTTGATGACGGCTTGTCCGGATATGTGGTACATCATTAAACGACAGATTCGTAACGACAGATTTTAAAATCAGATCCCAAAATAATTGAACGGCTGTTCATCGCGGGCAGCATATTCAGGTATCGAGGGTTAACCACTTATGGAGTATCAGCATGGCTTGGAATGAGCCGGGTGGCAAAAATAACGACCCGTGGAAAAACCGCGGCGGTCGCGATCAGGGGCCCCCGGATTTGGACGACGTGTTCAAAAACCTGTTTGGTAAATTCGGAAAAATGGGCGGTGGCAAAGGTGGTTCAGGTAAAAGCCTGGGCACAGTCGGCGCTGCTATTCTAATCGCGCTGCTGGCCGTAATCTGGGTGGTAAGCGGGTTCTATACCATCCGTGAATCAGAACGTGGTGTAGTGCTTCGTTTCGGTGAATATTCTCAGCAGGTAGAACCTGGACTTCGCTGGAAGCCAACCTTTATCGATACCGTTATTCCGGTTGATGTCACATCTATCCGCGACCAGGCGTCCAGCGGCTCCATGCTGACGGAAGACGAAAACGTGGTGCGTGTTCAGATGGAAATGCAATACCGCGTGGTAGACCCGTATCGGTGGACGTTTGCGGTAACCAGCCCTGAAATGAGCCTGAGCCAGGCACTCGACAGTGCAATCCGTTACGTTGTAGGTCACTCACAAATGGATGACGTATTAACCGATGGCCGTGAAGTTACCCGTCAACGTGTCTGGGAAGAGCTGCAAGCTATCCTTGAACCTTACGATCTTGGTGTCACTATCACCGATATGAACTTCCGTGATGCCCGTCCGCCTGAAGAAGTGAAAGATGCATTCGATGATGCTATCGCCGCTCAGGAAGATGAACAGCGTTTCATCCGTGAAGCCGAAGCTTATGCACGTGAAATTGAACCCCGTGCCCGTGGTCAGGTTAACCGTATGAATGAAGAAGCGCAGGCTTATAAAGAGCGTGTCATTCTGGAAGCGCAGGGTGAAGTGGCCCGTTTCTCTGAGCTGCTGCCTCAGTTTGAAGCTGCGCCTCAGGTTACCCGTGAGCGTATCTATCTGGAAACGATGGAAGAGGTACTGGGTAAAACCAGCAAAGTGCTTATCAACACCAAAGGTGGAAATAACATGATGTATCTGCCGCTGGATAAAATGATGGAACAAAAATCATCATCTGCGCCGGCCCGTTCATCTTCGTCTTATCAGTCGCTGCCATCTTCATCCGGCAGTAACTCATCGGGCTCAGCAACGCAGAGTTCCGGTTTCCGAGACAGTCGTTTTGGTAACGGAGGAGAATAACGCATGAAGAACTTACTCATTGCAGTAGTAGTACTGTTTGTTATTTTGCTGTCCGGATCGTTATTTGTTGTAAGCGAAGGCGAAAGAGCGATTGTTATTCAGTTCGGTAAAGTACAACGCGACGACGCCACCGGTGAAACACGTGTATTCGAGCCCGGCCTGCACTTCAAATTGCCGTTTATCGATTCTGTCCGTCGTCTGGATGCCCGCATTCAAACGCTGGATGATGTGCCTGACCGCTTCGTTACTTCAGAGAAGAAAGACCTTATTGTCGATTCTTATGTGAAGTGGAAAATTGCTGATTTCGCAAAATATTACCTCTCTACACAAGGTGGTAATAAGTTGCAGGCAGAGGCGCTTCTGAAACAGAAGGTGAATAACGGTCTGCGTTCTGAATTCGGTGCCCGCACCATTGCACAAATTGTATCCGGTGAGCGTTCTGCACTCATGAATCAGGCAATGGAACAAGCCAGCGAATCATCTAAAGAACTGGGTATTCAAATTGTTGACGTTCGGGTTAAGCAAATTAACTTGCCTAACGAAGTGAGTAACGCGATCTTCCAGCGTATGCGTGCAGAGCGTGCTGCAGTAGCCCGTGAACACCGTTCGGAAGGTCAGGAACAAGCTGAAGTGATCCGTGCTGATATTGATGCAAAAGTTACCGTTATGCAGGCAGACGCCGAGCGTAATGCCCGTCAGGTACGTGGTGAAGGTGACGCACTGGCAGCACAAATCTATGCATCGTCTTACTCGAAGAACCCTGATTTCTATAGCTTCCTGCGCAGCATGGATGCCTATCGTAAGAGCTTCAATGGTAAAGATGATGTGATGGTGCTTGCACCGGACAGCGATTTCTTTAAATACCTGAATAATTCCAAGGGTAAATAAATCGTAACTTACTGAAAAACCTGCTTTAAGCGGGTTTTTTTATGCCCGCAAAAGCCACTGTCTGACGTTTTTTTCGTCGTCCTAAAGTATGGAAAATAGTCGCTTTACAGCCCTTTTGCTGCGAAGACGCTGTTTATTCGCTATACTGTGCGCGACATTATTATAATCAGGCTGCATAAAATGCAGATCTGAATAAAAACGACAGAGGTTTATCTTGAGTTCCAATCAGTCTCAGGTGCCGTCCCGCGGGGATGCTGCACAGAGCGGATGGTTCGCACGATTTTTGGCTACCGTAGAGTGGCTTGGGAATTTGTTGCCGCATCCGATCACATTATTCGCATTACTTTCTGTATTCATAGTCATTTTAAGTGGCATCCTGGGCTACTTCGATGTGGCTGTGGCCGATCCCCGTCCTGAAGGCGCAAAAGGCCGGGAAGCTGACGGCATGATCGAAGTCATTTCGCTGATGAGTGCTGAAGGTCTTCAGCGCATCGTTACCGGTCTGGTGACCAACTTCACAAGCTTTGCTCCGCTCGGTACTGTGCTGGTGGCATTGTTGGGCGTATCAGTGGCAGAGCACTCCGGCATGCTTTCCGCGCTGATGCGTTCCCTGGTGATGGGTGCACCCAAGCGCGTGGTCACATTCGCCGTGGTGTTTGCCGGCATTCTTTCAAATACCGCATCTGAGCTGGGTTATGTCGTCCTTATTCCGTTGGCAGCCATGATCTTCCATTCTCTGGGGCGTCATCCGCTGGCCGGGCTGGCTGCTGCATTTGCCGGCGTGTCGGCGGGTTACAGCGCAAACCTGTTACTTGGCACCGTTGACCCGTTACTTTCCGGCATCACTGAAGCCGCCGCGCATATGATTGATCCTGAATATGTGGTTGGCCCGGAAGTAAACTGGTATTTCATGTTCATCAGTACCTTTGTGATTGCTATCATGGGCACCTTTGTGACTGAAAAAATTGTCGAGCCAAGGCTGGGTAAGTACAACGAATCGGATGCCTCTGTGGAACTGGAAGGCCAGTCCATGGAAGCGCCAACGGCTCTGGAAAAGAAAGGTCTGAAAATGGCCGGTCTTGCATTCGTGGCAGTGTGTGCTGTGCTGGCGCTTACCGTTGTACCTGAAAATGGCCCGCTGCGAAATCCTGAAACCGGTCTTATAACCGGTTCGCCTTTTCTTAAAGGTATCGTTGCTTTTATTTTCATTACCTTTGCGATACCCGGCTTCGTGTACGGCAGGGTAACGGGTTCGATGAAAAATGACCGCGATGTGATCAACGCCATGTCTAAAAGCATGGGTGCCATGGGTCTCTATATCACGCTGGTATTTTTCGCCGCCCAGTTTGTAGCCTTCTTTAAATGGACAAACCTCGGTACGTTCCTCGCCGTTAAAGGTGCTGCGTTGTTGCAGGCCGCGGGTCTTGACGGGCCGTCGGTATTCATTCTGTTTATTTTGATGTGCGGACTGGTGAATCTGTCGCTGGGCAGTGCCTCGGCACAGTGGGCTGTGACTGCGCCCATTTTCGTACCCATGCTGATGTTATTAGGTTATGCACCGGAGGTGATTCAGGCTGCGTATCGTATCGGCGACTCGGTTACCAACGTGATCTCGCCGATGATGAGCTATTTTGGGCTGATCCTCGCCATGGCGGCTAAGTATCGTAAGGATGTCGGAATGGGCACTTTGATTGCCATGATGCTGCCTTATTCAATGGTGTTTATCCTCGGCTGGTCCCTGCTGTTTTTCTTCTGGGTATTCCTGCTTGGCATGCCCGTGGGACCGGGAGCGGCAACCTTTTACACACCTTAACGAAATGTAATGTCTCTGAGGCCGGGGATACCGGCCTTTTTTATTGGCGACATGCGGCGATAGTAATCGCTTAAACTGAATCAAATAATCGTTATAAATGTCTGATTCCGGGGATCAAAAGTGTCTCAGGTTCAGTATAATTAATTGTCTTTTTGATTAGTTGGCAGCGTTTTCAGGTAAAGCAGCATGAAATATATTAACTCTACCCATTTCACACATGGCCAGGCAGACCGGCTGGGCGTACTGATCACCAATTTAGGTACGCCTGAACAGCCGACTAAAGCTGCGCTGAAGCCTTACCTGAAAGAGTTTCTTTCCGATCCCCGGGTTGTCGAAGTTCCCCGCCTGATTTGGTGGTTCGTACTCAACGGGGTGATCTTAAACTTCCGGCCCGGACGGTCTGCAAAAGCCTATTCCACAGTGTGGACAGACGAAGGGTCACCGTTAATGGCGATCACTAAGGCCCAGCATGCAGCACTGGCAGAGAAGTGCCGGGGAAAATACGGTGACGATGTGGTGGTCGATTTTGCCATGCGTTACGGACAGCCGTCCGTGGCGTCTGCCATCGACAGAATGCTCAGTCAGGGCGTGAGAAAGCTGGTAGTACTGCCGCTGTATCCGCAGTATTGTGCATCCACCACTGCGTCGACTTTTGATGCTGTGGCTGCCGATTTTACCCGCCGCCGCTGGATGCCGGAACTGCGCTTTGTAACGCACTACAATGACGAACCCGCTTACATCGAAGCGCTGGCTGCAAGTGTCAGGCAGCATTGGGAGGAAAACGGCAAGGCTGATTTGTTGGTTATGTCCTATCACGGGATCCCGAAGCGTTATCTGACCAATGGTGATCCATACCACTGCGAGTGTCATAAAACATCAAGATTGCTGGCTGAAGCGCTGGATCTGAAATCAGACGAATACATGACCACCTTCCAGTCCCGTTTTGGCCGCGAAGAGTGGCTTCAGCCGTACACTGACGAAACTATGAAAGGATTGCCGGGTAAAGGCGTGCGGTCCGTGCAGGTACTGTGCCCCGGGTTTTCTGCGGACTGCCTGGAAACCATTGAAGAAATCGGTGAGGAAAACAAAGACTACTTTATGGAAGCCGGCGGAAAGCGTTTTGAGTATATTCCTGCGCTTAACGACTCACCGGCACATATAGATACGTTAATGACGCTCATCGAACGTAATCTGCACGGCTGGCAGGCATCTGCACAAAACCGTAAACGGGAAGCGCTGGCGAAAGCCCTCGGTGCAGACAGGTAAGCTGTCCGGTGATAAAAGCCGGATTAGCCCGGCTATTTATCGTTGAACAGGAGAATGACCATGGACAGTAATGTAAAAGCACCGGAAGAGCTGCTCAAGGCACAAAAATGGGCAAACATGCTGGATACGGCGATAAAGCTGCCTGTTATTCCCTTCCGTATCGGGCTGGATTCTATAATCGGTCTCATCCCGGGCGCCGGTGACGCTGCCATGCTCATTGCCGGTTTTCGTATTATCTCTCTTGGAAAAAAGATGGGCATGCCATCCGGTTTGCTTAAAACCATGGTACGTAATTCCGTCATGGACTTCGCTCTCGGCTTCATTCCGTTTGTTGGCGATATTGCCGACTTCTTTTATAAATCTAACAGTAAAAATGTGCAGATCATGGAGAAGTGGTGGATAAATAATAATAAGGCTGCGGTCGACCGCGCCACGCAGGAAAAATTGTCAGCCTGGCAGGAGCAACTCACCGACTGACCCGGCGTTCCGGCCCGGAACTGTAAACAAACCTAATCGCTTTTAGCTTTCCCGCCGTAGCACACCTTACCAGCTAGTAAATGTAAGGAGCGACAGAACGGAATGAAAGCCTCAGACCTCTTTGTTAAAGCGCTTGAAGCTGAAGGTGTGGAATACATCTTCGGTATTCCGGGTGAGGAAAACCTCGATTTACTGGAATCTCTCCGCACATCTGACATTAAACTTGTGCTGACCCGCCACGAACAGGGAGCGGGATTCATGGCCGCCACCTACGGCCGGCTTACCGGTAAAGTTGGCGTGTGTTTATCTACCCTTGGCCCCGGCGCAACGAATTTAGTGACGCCCGCCGCCTATGCGCAACTTGGCGCTATGCCGGTGTTAATGATCACTGGCCAGAAGCCGGTAAAAACCAGCAAACAGGGGCGTTTTCAGGTCATCGATGTGGTAGATATGATGCGTCCCATCACCAAGTACACAACCCAGATTGTCAGCGGTGACCGTATCCCGTCTGTGGTGCGGGAAGCTTTCCGTCTTGCATCAGAAGAACGCCCCGGCGCAGTGCACATTGAATTGCCGGAGGACATTGCAGATGAAAGCACTTCAGCGTCCCTGTTGAAGCCCAGTTATACCCGCAGACCAATTGCTGAGTATAAAGCTATCCGCGAAGCTGTTGAGATGATTGAAAGGGCTGCGTCCCCATTATTACTTATCGGCGCCGGCGCAAACCGTAAACTCACAGCAAAAATGCTCAGAGAGTTTGTAGATAAAACAGGGATCCCGTTCGTCACCACCCAAATGGGAAAAGGAGTGCTCAATGAAAGTGATCCTCTGTTTGCCGGAAACACTGCGTTATCCGACGGTGACTTTGTCCACCGTGCCATCAGCCGTGCTGATCTCATTATCAATGTGGGTCATGATGTGGTTGAGAAGCCGCCGTTTTTTATGCACGACGACGGAAAGAAAGTCATTCATATTAATTTTGAGCCGGCCGCTGTTGACCCTGTGTACTTCCCTCAGGCAGAAGTTGTCGGCGACATCGCTAACAGTATCTGGCAAATCAAGGAAAAGGTCTCCCCGCAATCCGGCTGGAAGCTGGATTTTTATAAAGATGTGCACGATGCCTATGTCAATCACAGGCGGGAAGCGGAAGATGACGACCGTTTTCCGGTTCTGCCGGAACGCTTTGTCCGCGATATCCGCAAAGTGATGCCGGATGAAGGTATCGTGACGCTGGATAACGGCGTGTACAAAATCTGGTTTGCCAGAAACTATCCGGCTTACCATCCCAATACTTTACTGCTTGATAATGCCCTTGCCTCTATGGGGGCCGGTCTTCCCTCTGCTATTGCTGCAAAACTCGTTAACCCTGATAAGCCCGTAATCAGTGTATGCGGTGACGGTGGCTTTATGATGAACAGTCAGGAACTGGAAACAGCCGTCAGACTCAATCTCGATCTGACTGTCATTATTCTGCGGGATGACGCTTACGGCATGATCAAATGGAAACAGGCTCATATGTCTTTCGACAATTTCGGACTGGACTACGGGAATCCTGACTTCGTGCAGTATGCCAACAGTTATGGCGCCCAAGGCTGGCGCATTGAAGATACCGCCTCACTCAGCGAGGTTATTACCCGGTGCATTAATACGCCCGGCGTTCATGTGGTGGACTGCCCGGTTGATTACAGCATGAATGATGAAACGCTGAATCAGACAATCCGCGAATTAAGTGACAAGCTTTAAGGAGTTCTTACATGTTGAATGAAAGCTATCCCTACTATCTTGCAAGCAAACCTGTGTTTGCTAACACCGATCTGGACGTAACGAACAAGTATACCGGTGAAGTGGCAACCAGAGTGGCCAAAGCCGGTGCTGATGTTATCGATAAAGCTATAGCTGCGGCAGAAAAGGCGCAACCGGCCATGGCGGCTATGAAGCCCTATGAACGCAAAGCCGTTCTGGAACATTGCGTAAAACGCTTTACAGAACGGAAGGACGAGCTGGCAAAGGCGCTGTGTATTGAAGCCGGAAAACCGATAAAAGATGCGCAGGGAGAAGTAACCCGCCTGATTGATACTTTTCAGATAGCGGCTGAAGAATGTGTGCGTATAGAAGGTCAGGTGCTGAACCTTGAGATATCCGCCCGCGCTTCCGGCTACCAGGGCATGACAAAACGGGTGCCCGTTGGTCCCTGTTCGTTTATCTCGCCGTTTAACTTTCCGTTAAATCTGGCCGCGCATAAAGTTGCGCCGGCTATTGCTGCCGGTTGCACGTTTGTTCTGAAACCTGCCTCAAGAACACCCATCGGCGCATTGATTATCGGTGAAGTGCTGGCAGAAACAGATTTACCTGAAGGAGCTTTTTCCATTCTGCCATGCAACCGTGATGGTGCGGATTTGTTTACTACTGATGAACGGTTAAAGCTGTTGAGTTTTACCGGCTCCCCTGACGTGGGCTGGGCACTTAAAGCCAAAGCCGGTAAAAAGCCTGTGGTACTGGAACTTGGCGGTAACGCTGCCTGCGTCGTGGATGAAGATGCTGATATTGATGATGCTATCAAACGCATTATCGTTGGCGCCTATTACCAGTCCGGTCAGAGCTGCATAAGCGTGCAGCGCATACTGGTACACAAAAGCATTTATGAAACCTTCCGTGAAAAATTCGTTCACGAAGTATCGGCGTTAGTGGCCGGCGATCCTGCAGATGAAAACACGTTTATCGGCCCTATGATTTCAGAGTCTGAGGCGGAAAGGCTGGAGGATTGGATCCACGAAGCCAGAGAGGCAGGGGCAACGGTTCTGTGTGGTGGCACGCGAAAAGGCGCTATGCTCGATGCCACCGTTATGGAAGGTGTACCGGCAGACTGCAACGCCAGTGCTGAAGAGGCATTCGGGCCGCTTTCGGTATTAGTGCCCTTCGACGATTATGACGAGGCTTTAAAAGAGGTTAATAACAGCCGCTATGGTTTGCAGGCAGGTATTTTTACCCGTGATCTGTATAAAGCTCATAAAGCGTGGGATGTTCTGGAAGTCGGCGGCGTAGTGATCGGCGATGTGCCAAGCTGGCGGGTTGATAATATGCCCTATGGCGGAGTGAAGGATTCCGGCCTTGGCAGGGAAGGGATCCGCTATGCCATTGAAGATATGACCGAAACCAGGCTGATGGTTATCAGAACACCCTGATCCACAGTCAGTAAGGGAATAAACCCGGGCCGGTCTCACAACCGGCTGAAACCCTACGTGAGATTTTTTTCATTTGCTATCATCCGCCAGATTGATTTAATAAAAGAAAAATGTCTCTATTATCCCTGATAACAGTGAACAGGCCTCAATATGTTAGATAAAAGTCAGTTAAGCTCACCGGTTGCGACAGCGAATGTGAACGCTCAGGAAATCGCCCGCTTCGATGCGCTGGCTGATGCATGGTGGGATCCCGACGGAAAATATAAAACCGCGCTGTCTTTCAATGCCGCGCGGGTAGATTTTATCGAACAGGCAATCAATAAGCATTTTCGCCCTAAGGGATTGGCCGATGCATTGTTTGAGGGTTTATCTGTATTGGACGTTGGCAGTGGCGGCGGGTTGATTTGCGAGCCTCTGGCTAAACGTGGCGCAGACGTGACCGGCATTGATGCCAGTGCGACCAGTGTCGAAGTTGCAAGACGGCATGCACTGAAGCAAAACTTGCCGGTAAGCTACCACCATTGTCTGGCCGGTGAATGGGCAGATAAAGGACAACAGTATGATGTGGTTATCAATGCTGAGGTGGTAGAACATGTGCCTGATCAACAAACGCTGATCCGGGAATGCGCCTCCATGGTTAAACCGGGCGGGTTACTCATTCTGGCAACCTTAAACCGAACTTTTCGCAGTTTTATTGTTGCCATTGTGGGGGCCGAATATGTTATGCGCTATCTGCCGGTGGGTACGCACAGCTGGTCAAAGTTCGTGAAACCTGAGGAGCTTGACAGCTGGACAGGCAGTCAGTTTGTACGTCACACACAAAGCGGGTTTAAGCTTAATCCGCTCACCGGACACTGGAAAACCACGCCTTCCATGGCGGTAAACTATCTCTGCTGCTATAAAAAGCAGCCCTGACAGTGCGGTCTTCCCGTCCGGTAGTGGGTTAGTCAGCTTAGCAGCTCAGCTTGGGTGAACCTGGCGGTATGTACACTGGCTATGTGCACATCTTCCGATGAAATAGTGCTTACGTATAACCAGTTAGCCTCTACCTCCTGTGGCGTAAAGGTCACTGTCATGTATCCTCTCAGGTTCAGATTGCAGTATTCCAGATCTTTCACCAGCAGCGGCAGAGCCTGTGCCAGGCGGTGTGCTTCATTGTTATCCATCGTCAGATAACTCTCCATGCCGGGAGAAGACACACTAGATGTGCCGAACTCTATACCCACGGCCTGATTGTTGCCGGTGGTCAGCTTGTTGCACCAGCCGTTATGCGTATCGCCGGCAAAGACGACTGCCGCTTTTCCTTTTTCCCTGAACTGCTTATAAAGTGTTTCCCGTTCTGCCGGATAGCCGTCCCAGGCATCAAGATTATATGCCATCGTGGTGTTTAGCCGCGCGGTTTCTTCATCGCTCACCGGTTGTCCGGCAATTTGTTTGCGGCGGATATCAGCAAGAGCATGGATTTTTGAAGGAATTTCTTCCCGGGGTGTACCGGAGAATATTTCTGCCGGGAAAAACATTTTTCCCATCAATACCTGTTGCCCCAGCACTTGCCAGGTCGCATTACTCTTTTCCAGGGATTCAAATAACCAGTCCCGTTGTTGCAAGCCCAGCATAGTGCGGTCCTCTGCCACCAGCGCGGCAGTAAAACCGATGTCATCAAACTGGCCGGTCTCTTCGTCAGTAAAAGCAGCGTAGCTAAGTTGCTTATCCCGTCCGATAATACGGGTGTCCAGCATGTACAGTGACAGCAAGTCACCAAATTCGAATGTACGGTAGATTGTCGGATCTGTGTCGCTCACCGGTGGCCGGATGGGCAGCCACTCATAGTAGGCCTGTACCGCAGCGGCGCGACGTTTAAAAAAGTCGCCTTCATCCGGCTGATGGTTTTCGGCACCTGTGATGTAGGTATCGTTTGCCACTTCGTGGTCGTCCCACACTACAATCCAGGGCTTATTCTGATGCAGGGCTTTTAAGCCTTTATCAGTGCGGTAAATGGCGTACCGGTTCCGGTAGTCCGCAAGGGTGATAATTTCTTCATCGTTATCAGTGGCAAAGGTGCGACCTAACTCAGCAGCACGCTCTGTGGCGTAGCCGTCCCCGGCATATTCGTAAATATAGTCACCGAGATGCAATACAAAGTCGATACTCTCATCTGCAGACGCTGCCAGATAGGGCGTAAAAAAACCGGCAGGGTAGTTTGAGCAGGAGAATAATCCGAGTTTGACGTTGTCGACCTGTCCCGCCGGCAAAGTGAGTGTTTTACCCGCAGGTGATGTTTCTGTGGCAGTTGAAAAGCGGTAAAAATAGCGTGTGGACGGTGATAACTCCCGTACATCTACTTTTATTGTGTAGTCACGGGCGGCGATGGCTTTGGCATGTCCCGAACGGAGGATATCTGAAAAGTTACTGTCTGCAGCGATTTCCCAGAAAACCGTTGCCGAAGGTGAGTCGCCGGCAGGAACGGCACGGGTCCATAAGATAATGCTGTCCGCAGACGGGTCACCACTGGCAACACCATGAGAAAAAGAAACCGGATTCTCCGGTAAGCCTGCAGTTGAACTGCACCCGGTTAAACCGGTAGAAATAACCATACTGCCGCTCAGTGCGGCGGATAATTTAAGAAATAAACGGCGGTCCATGTGTCATCCTGAGCCGGGTAAAAGCTCATACTAGTCAGCATATATGACGAATTCGTGGCAGGTGGAGTTGGATAACTGTTGAACAGTGCAATGCTTTTGGCAAATAACTGTTATAATGGCGCCAAAGCAAAATCAATAAGTGAGTACATGAGCGACGATCCCCATTTTCAGCGAGAAAAAGAGAAATACGATAATCCGGTAGCAAGCCGTGAGTATTTAATGTCTGTCATGAAAGAGCAGGGCAAACCCTTGTCTTTTTTAGAAATCTGCTCGCTGGTGGACGCGTTCGAAGAAGACAGCCGGATTGGCATTCAGCGTCGCCTGCGCGCCATGGAGCGTCAGGGCCAGGTGCAGTTCACCAGGCAGAAGAAATATGCGCTGCAAAACCGTGATGAACTGATCCGTGGCCGTATTATCGGTCACCGTGACGGTTACGGCTTCCTTCGCCCTGAAGATAACAGCGGAGATTTATTTATCAGTGCGGGGCAGATGAATCTGTTTATGCACGACGATTTCGTTGAAGCCCGTGAAAGCGGTACTGACCGCCGTGGACGCCGGGAAGCTTTCATCAATCAGGTTATTGAACCACGCAGTGAGCCCATTGTCGGCCGGTTCTTCGTGGAAAAGGGCATTGCCGTTGTGATGCCTGATGACAGCCGTCTTCAGCATGAAATTGTGATCCCGCCGGAAGCAACGAAAGGTGCCCGTATGGGGCAGGTGGTGGTTGTTGAGATCACTCAGCGTCCCCGCCGCCGCATCAGTCCTGTCGGAAAAATTATCGAAATCCTCGGTGACCACATGGCGCCCGGCATGGAAATCGAAATGGCCCTGCGCACTTTCGATATCCCTCATGTCTGGCCTGACGCCGTTGAGCGCTACGTTAAACGGTTTACTGAAGACGTACCGGAAGAATCTAAAGAAGGACGCATCGATCTGCGTCAGTTACCACTGGTAACGATAGACGGTGAAGATGCCCGTGACTTCGATGATGCTGTATTCTGTGAGCCACTGGATGAAGGGGGCTGGCAACTGTGGGTGGCCATTGCCGATGTGAGTACCTATGTGAAGCTGGGTACGGCCCTCGATAAAGAAGCACTGAATCGTGGTAATTCCGTGTATTTCCCTGATCAGGTGATTCCCATGTTGCCGGAAGTGCTGTCGAACGGGTTATGTTCACTGAATCCGGAAGTAGACCGCCTGTGTATGGTCTGCGAAATGACAATTACTGAGCAGGGAAAGCTGGATAAGTATCAGTTTTATGAAGCGGTGATGAACTCTCACGCCCGTCTGACTTACACCAAAGTGTGGCAGATCCTGGAAGGTGACAAAGAACTCCATCAGCGATACGAGGCTCAGGTGCCTCATCTGCGTAACTTGCATGATTTGTATCGGGCATTGAAGCGTGCCCGTGCCCAGCGTGGTGCCATTGAGTTTGAAACGCAGGAAAGTAAATTCGTTTTCAATGCTCAGCGCAAGATAGAAAATATTGTACCGGTAGTCCGTAACGACGCGCACAAAATGATTGAAGAGTGCATGATCATGGCGAACGTCAGTGCGGCAAAAATGCTGGAGAAGCATAACCAGCCTGCATTATACCGGGTACATGACAAACCTGATGCAGACCGTTTGACGGCATTTACCTCCTATTTAGGAGAAGTAGGCATCCCCCATCATATCACTGAAGGGGCAAGCCCTGCTGATTTCACCGATGTGGTAGATAAGATCAGAGCCCGTCCGGACCAGGAACTTATTCAAACCATGCTGCTGCGCTCTATGAAGCAGGCGGTTTACGATTGCGATAACGTAGGACACTTTGGTCTTGCGCTGGACGAGTATGCGCACTTTACCTCGCCAATCCGTCGTTATCCGGACTTAGTGGTGCACCGTGCCATTAAAGCGATTCTTAAAAAGCAGAAGCAAAAGGTTACCGGCCCGAAAGCTTATACCGTTGAGGAAGTGGAACAACTCGGTGAACAGTGCTCCATGACTGAACGTCGTGCCGATGATGCTACCCGCGATGTGGCCGACTGGCTCAAGTGTGAGTTTATGCAGGACCACGTGGGTTCTACCTTTGAAGGTGTTGTCAGTTCCGTGACTAACTTCGGTTTGTTTGTGCGTATTACGGACTACCATATTGATGGCCTGGTCCACATTACGTCTCTGGACGATGATTACTACCGCTATGATGATGTTAAACAAACTTTGCAAGGTGAGTCCGGCGCACGGCAGTTCCGCTTAGGTGATACCTTATCGGTGAAAGTGGCAGCGGTGAACCTGGATGAAAGAAAGATTGATTTAATTCTCGACGGCACTATGCTGCGCGGCCGCGGTGGCAAAAAAGTGCAGGTGAGAACGGCAGCATTAAAATCTGCCGGCGATCGCAGGAACACGACTGACCGCAGAGAAGGCGGTAAATCGTCTGCCACCGGGAAAGGGCGTAAATCGCGGGAGAAAGGTAAAACCGATCGCCGTTCTGACAGTAAGACGCCGGCAACCCGTGCGCCGAAGAAATCCCGTAGTAAATCAGGTAAAGGTAAGAAAAAGTAAATGGCGCAACAAGAATGGTTATATGGTCTGCATGCCATGCAGTCGGTATTGGAAAACGAGCCGGAGCGGGTACTGGAAGTACTGGTACTCAAAGGCCGTGATGACGACCGTCTCAAGAATATTATTAATCAGGCCAGGCGGTTTGGGATCAGCGTGCAGTTTTGTCAGCGCAAGGTACTCGATGACAAAGTGCAGGGCGAACAGCATCAGGGCGTAGTTGCGCGTGCCAAGCCTGCACGGGCGCTGGATGAAGCCGATCTTGATGCTATCCTGAGCCGTCACGCAGAACCTTTTCTGCTGGTGCTTGATGGTGTTACCGACCCTCATAACATTGGCGCCTGTTTACGTACCGCCGACGCTGCCGGTGTGCATGCGTTAATCGTACCCAAGGATAAATCCGGTGGCCTTACTGCCACGGCCAGAAAAGTTGCCTGTGGTGCCGCAGAGTCTGTTCCGCTAATTCAGGTCACCAACCTTGCCCGTACGCTCAAGCATTTGCAGGAAAAAGGCGTGTGGATTGCCGGTACTGCCGGAGAAGCTGAACAGCTTATTTATGATGTCGACCTTAAAGGGCCCACAGCGCTGGTAATGGGCGCTGAAGGCAAAGGCATGCGCAGACTCACCCGTGAGCATTGCGACCAGTTAGTCAAATTACCCATGGCCGGCGCTGTATCATCACTCAATGTGTCGGTGGCGACGGGGGTGTGTTTGTACGAAATAGTCAGGCAACGCCAGAGCTGATTTTTAAATCAAGGCCACATTTTGTGGCCTTTTTTACACCTGCAGCCCGCACTCCGTCAGGCATTTACTTAAGTATAATATTTACTTATTTTAAATATTTAATTAAATAGTTCTTAAAAAAATACTGAGAATCATTATTATTACCGCGTCAGGACCAACCAACAGGTAATAATCATTGTGAAAAAGTCTATTTTGTCACTCAGTATTCTCTCCGCCCTTTGTTTGTCTGGCAACGTCGTTGCTCAGGAACAGGCGCAGGAAGAAAGTGTAGAACGTATCACTATCCGCGGTGCCTTCTTCGGCCAGCAGGTCGCAGACGCGGTGAAAACACCCACGTTATTGCTGAATGTGCCGCAGTCAGCGTCTATTATCGGTGAAGCACAAATTGAAGAGCAGGGGCTGTTCAGCGTTGCTGATGCTATGCAATATACCCCGGGTGTCAGTATCGGGTTGGGTGAAGATCACCGGGACCAAATCACTATTCGCGGTCAGAACACCACTGCTGACTTCTTCGTTGATGGCTTGCGGGATGATGTGCAGTATTTCCGTCCGCTCTATAACGTAGAGCGTATTGAAATCATGCGCGGTTCCAACGCACTGTTATTTGGCCGCGGTGGCGGTGGTGGTGTGGTTAACCGTGTAACCAAAACCGCTGATGTATCATCAGACTTCACAGTACTGAGTGGTAACATCGATACGTTCAGTGCCGGCGGCATTACCCTTGATACCAATGTCGTTATCGATAAAGACCAGGCATTCCGTCTGAATGCAGCGGCAGACAGTGTTGATAGTCACCGCGATTTTAAAGATGGCAGCCGTTATGCTTTTAATCCGGCCTGGTATCTTGCGCTGAGCGACGTCACTTCTTTGAATGCATCTTATGAGTATGTGAATGATGACAGGCTGGTGGACAGAGGGATCCCGTCGTTGAACGGAAAGCCGTTAAATGGCGTTTACGATACATTCTTCGGTGATAAAGATTTCAACAACACCACGCTGGAAGCCCACATCGCCCGTGTAAAGCTGGATCATAAATTATCAGCGGAGTGGTCAGTGAATACTACTGTGCAGTTTGCTGACTACGACAAGGCTTATCAGAACTTGTATCCCACTGCCTTCGATGATGAATCTCAGTTTGTGACTCTTGACGGCTACCGCGATACCACACAGCGGGAAAACTTCCTGTGGCAGCTTAATGCTATTGGTCAGTTTGATATCGGGGCCGTTTCTCACACTGTACTGGCCGGTGCTGAATATGCTGATCAGAGCACAGAGAATGCGCGCATGGACAATCAGTTCCTTGAAAATGGCAGTGACAAACTCTCATTTATGTTCAGCGATCCGCTTGTGGTTCCGGCACACACATTAACCGTTCCGGTACGTGACCGTGCGTCTGATGTCAGTGTGGTTTCTGCTTTTGTGCAGGATGAAATCGGGCTGGGTGACAACTGGGTACTGGTTGCCGGCTTGCGATACGACAGCTTTAATATTGATGTCACCGATCAGATTGAAATTAACAATGGCGCAGAGGATGGGAACAATGGTTTGCTGTCCAGTGATGACAGTGAAATCTCTCCCCGCTTTGGTGTGATTTTTAAACCGGCGGAAGATATTTCACTGTACGCCAGCTACAGTGTGTCGTTCCTGCCACGCTCCGGTGATCAGTTCCTTACCTTGTCATTGAGTTCTGCGGCACTGGATGCTGAAGAGTTCAGGAATAAGGAAGTGGGCTTTAAATGGAACCTGACTGATTCACTGAACCTTTCTGCGGCCGCATTTAAAGTGGAAAGAGAAAACGGTGCCACAGTGGATCCGGACAATCCTGAGGTGTCACAACTGACCGGCACAGAAACACAGGGCTTCGAGTTGCAGTTGTCGGGATATATCACAGATTCATGGTCTGTGACCGGGGGTTACAGCTACCTCGATGGCAACCAGACCAGTGTTTCCGGCGCCGGTTCCGGTGAAGGTCAGCGACTGGCACAACTGCCGGAGCATATGTTCAGTGTATGGAACAAATTCCTGATTGACGAGAAGTGGCAATGGGGACTGGGTATTGTTCATCAGTCAGAGCAGTATGCGTCTTTGAGTAACAATGTGACTTTACGTTCCTTTACACGCTTTGATGCTGCTGCGTTCTATACTCACAGCGATGCATTGTCATTGCAGCTTAACGTGAATAACGTGCTTGATACGCAGTATTTCCCGTCAGCACACAATGACAACAACATCAGTACAGGCGCGCCGCTTCACGCAAGAGTTGCAGCGACTTACCGCTTCTGAGTTGATTAATAAGCTTATTTTCAGCATACAGTGAAACGGCCGGTGTTTACCGGCCTTTTTGTTGCTTAAATGTATCAAATTGTTCGATTCTTCAGTTCAATGTAAACAGTGCAAAGATTGCGTAAATCGTCGAACTGACGCGGGTTTCAGAGAGACTTAACGGGGTAAAATAACGACGTTCCGGTTAATCCGGACATCAATCACTACTTTCAGTTAAGGATTTACGTTTTTATGGTATCCCGCACACTTAAGTCGCTTATTAAGTTGTTTGCTGCCGTTGGCGTTGCTGTTGGCCTGACCGCCTGCGGCGGGTCAGACAGCAGTTCAGACTACTCGTACGCATACATTCAGTTTTACAATGCTTCACCTAACGGGGCAACTGTCACAATGCGTGAAGTTGACGGCGACGATTTAGGTTCTGCACAATTCGGTGACACAACCTCACTGATTTCAGCTGATTCCGGTGACCTGGAATTGGAATTCATCCGCACCGATTCTGACGATCAGGAAATCCTGCTTGAAGAGATGACGGTCAACCTCAGCACCGGTTACAAAACGTTGATCGTTCTGAGCGGTGATTTCAGTCAGCCTGAATTCATCGAATACAAATTTGAGCGTGAGTCTTTAGATGACCACTTCCGTCTGTTCGTTACCAGCATGATGGTGGATGAATCTCAGTACGATTTTTACCTGGCAGAAGACGGCGACCCGTTTGAAGCGGCAAACTATCTGGGTACTGTGTCTTATCAGGAATTGTCTGAAATGACTTTCTGGGATCCGGATGACGACAGTGACGATTTTGACTCTGGTGAATACACGATTTATCTGACACAGCCGGGCTCTACCGACGTGGTTTTCGAATCGCAAACACTGGATTTCACCTACGATACTGAATATGTACTGGCAATCCGCGATATCAGTGGTGCCATTCAGGCCGGTATGTCTGTAGATACTATTCTGAACTCGTCTTACGTAACAAACATCACAGACGTAGATGCAGACGCACAATACCGTATCTATAACAGCACAGAATCAACCTCACCGCTGACGGTTACCTTCGGTGGTAATGACGGTGAAGAAGACACTGAATTCACGTTGTCTGCCGGTGAACTGTCTGACTTTACCGAAATCAAATACGGTGACTATCGTGTCACTGTGCAAACTGAAGACGGCAGTGCAACAGCGCTGACTAACAAGCTGATCACCCTTAATCAGGGCGAAAGTAAGGCGATTATGATTTACGAAGCTGACGGCAAACTGGCTGCAGCAACGTTTGTTGAAAGTGGTCTGCCTCAGTCTTACGACAAAACCGTAAACTTCATCAATCTGGTAAGCGATTTCGATAATATTGATTTCTATCTGGTGCGCAGCGATGAAACTATCGACACTGCTGATTACTACACCATGAATCTTGAGCTTGCTGAAAGCAGCACACTGGTTCTGCCTTCTGACTACTACGAAATCATCGCAGTATATGAAGACGAAAACGATGAACAGGTACTGCTTGACCGTACTGCACTGTACGGTTTCACAGAAGAAGAAAACTACATCGTTACTGTAGAGCCTGCAGATACAGCAACAGGGTATGAAATCAACGTATTGTACTGATACGTGATTAACGAAAGCACCGGCGCCCCTTTCCGGTGAACAGCGGGGTGGAAACAGGGAATGTTTCCACCCCGTTTTATTTTGTGTGTTAATCTTTAAGGAGAGTCCTAAGCGTTCATACGGGGCAATATGAAACTGATAAAAGCGCTACATGCTATTTCTGCAGACGGTAAAAGTTCGACTGAAGACAAATTAAAGCGGCTGTTACAGCTTGGTCTTGATGCCTTCGACATGGAGCTTGGCATTGTCAGTCATATCAAAGATGGCGTCTATACGGTCGTTTCTGCCATTTCTCCCGAAGATGCGCTTCAGAAGGGCGACAGTTTTGAACTGAAGAATACCTACTGCCGTGACACCCTGGCAGCTGACGGTATTGTCGCTTATCACGATGCTGAAAAATCCCCCGGCGTGTCTCATCCTGCATATCAGGCTTTTGCGCTTAAAAGCTATATTGGTATTCCTTATTTCGTTAACGGCGAGCGCTACGGCACAGTCAATTTCTCCCGGGTTGATGCCAAAGAACGTCAGTTCGACAATGACGAGCTTGATTACATTGTGCTTCTGGCGGAGTGGGTAGGCACTGAGATTACCCGAGATCATCAGCTTCAGGCCATCGTTGAACAGCAAAAAGCATTACAGCATCAGCATTTGCTGCATTTACAGATGTCAGAGTTGGCGCGGGTGGGAACCTGGGAAATGAACCGAAATACCGGTGAAATCTCTCTGTCTGATTCTCTGGTAAAACTGTTTGAAATCCCCGAAGGGGATCACATCACCTTCGACACTATGCAACGGGTGGTAAAACACGAGAAAGACGTGGAAATCTTGCGGGGACTCATGGAAAAGTCCGTAGAAGATGAAGCGCCGTGGTCTCATGAGTTTGAAGCTGTTTCACTGGGCGGCCGGCAATTCTGGGTGCAGACACAGGGTGCCGTGGACACCAGCGATCCTGATAATATCCGGTTTTGCGGTGCTACGCAGGATGTGACCCACAGAATACAAGTGGCCAGGGAACTGGAGAACCGTCGTCATGTGGCGGAGCAGGCTCTGGAGTCACGGAGTCTTTTTCTGGCGAACATGAGCCATGAAATCAGAACGCCTATCAATGGTATTGTCGGTATGCTGGAGGCCCTTAAAAAAACCTCGTTGACGGAGCAGCAAAACGAATTTTGTAAACTTGCGGGGCAGAGTGCGTCCAGTTTGCTGCAAATCGTTAACGATGTACTGGATTTCTCAAAAATAGATGCCGGTGGTCTGGAGCTTGAAAGCATTCCGGTGAACTTAAGCCGCATAGCTGAAGAGCAGTACCGGCTGTTCTCAATGCCGGCTCAGAAAAAGCAACTTTCACTGACCCTCGATACCCGTGGTATTGACGATCTGGTTTTTCTCACAGACCCGACACGGATACGGCAAATTTTTACAAACCTCATCAGTAATGCGATTAAATTTACTGACCATGGTGAAATAAATATCAAATTGAAGGCGATTAAGCAGGCACGCCAGCAATATCTGGTTCAGATTATCATCCGTGATGAAGGCATAGGTATCGCACCGGAACATCAGGCAACCATATTCTCTCCGTTCAGACAGGGTGACAGCAATACGACAAGACGCTTTGGTGGCACAGGACTGGGCTTGTCTATTGTGTCTCAGATAGCCGCGCACATGCATGGCGGTATTCGTGTTAACAGTAAACCCGGAGAAGGCGCAACGTTCATCGTTGCGCTGAAGCTGAATGAAGCGTCTGGTCATGAAAATGAAACAGAAGACGCCGCAGAAATATTGAGACCGACGGATCTGGCAGGTAAGCGGGTGCTGGTAGTTGAAGATAACGAGATCAATCAGATAGTCGTAAAAGAGCAGCTCAAAGAATTCAGTGTCGGGTGTGATATTGCCGGCCATGGCGCTGAAGCCATTGAGATGGTGATCAGAGGCATCGCCGGTAACCTTTCCTATGATTTGATATTAATGGATTGCCAGATGCCAGTCATGGACGGATACGAAGCATCGAAAAAAATTCGTCAGCTTGGCGGACAGGCGGAGATTGTCCCTATCATTGCACTGACTGCAAATGTGCTGGTGGGTGAACGGGAAAAATGCTTACTTGCCGGTATGAATGACTATTTAACTAAGCCCGTTGACAAAGAACAGTTTACCCGCTGTTTGCATCGATATTTACTCGCTTAGCATACCTATTCACAGCCACGGCCATTAAGGTGCACAGGCCCGGTACCACCGTAAGCAAATCGTCTAAAATTAATTCAAAAACGCACTATCACTTCCCAATCTTTTCTGTTATAGTTTCGCGCCCTTTTTATGGGGGTATGTACATAAAAGCGGCAATATCTGCTGCTTTTATCAGCGCAAACGACTCGAGAGAGTCTTAATTATCGAGCGGAGCACTAACATGATCCAAATGCAAACTAACCTGGATGTAGCCGACAACAGCGGCGCTCGCAGGGTTCAGTGTATTAAGGTTCTTGGTGGCTCGCATCGCCGTTATGCAGGTATCGGTGACATCATCAAAGTTACTGTTAAGGAAGCAATTCCTCGCGGTAAAGTAAAAAAAGGTGACGTACTGAACGCAGTGGTGGTGCGTACTAGAAAAGGCGTTCGTCGTGCAGATGGTTCTACCATCCGTTTTGACGCAAACGCGGCTGTATTGTTAAACAACAATAAGCAACCTATTGGTACGCGTATCTTTGGACCGGTTACACGTGAGCTGAGAAGTGACAACTTCATGAAAATCATCTCACTGGCCCCAGAGGTACTATAAGGAGTCACGATAATGGCTAGAAAAATTCGTCGTGATGATGAAGTAGTCGTATTAGCGGGTAAAGATAAAGGCAAACAAGGCAAAGTCCTGAAAGTGCTGGTATCTGAAGACCGTGTAGTTGTAGAAGGTGTAAACCTTGTCAAGAAGCACCAGAAGCCAAACCCTCACATGGGCGTAGCTGGCGGTATTGTTGAGAAAGAAGCATCTCTGCACGTTTCTAATGTTGCGGTAGTTAACCCTGCTACGGGTAAAGCTGACCGTATTGGTTTCCGTACTGATGACGGTAAGAAAGTTCGTTTCTTTAAGTCTAACGGTGAACTTGTTTAATTAATTGGAGAGTACGATGGCGAAACTGCATGATTTCTATAAAGAAACGGTAGTAGCTGACCTTGCTAAGCAGTTCAGTTACCAAAGCGTCATGCAAGTCCCTCGGATTGAGAAAATCACCTTAAACATGGGTTTAGGTGAAGCCGTAGCTGACAAGAAAGTTCTTGAGAATGCGACTGCCGATATGGCTGCTATCGCAGGTCAAAAACCTATTGTTACCGTTGCGCGTAAATCTGTTGCGGGTTTTAAAATCCGTGAAGGTTATCCGATTGGCTGTAAAGTAACCCTGCGTGGCGAGCGTATGTGGGAATTCTTAGAGCGTTTGATTTCAATCGCAATTCCTCGTATCCGCGACTTCCGTGGCCTGAGTTCAAAATCTTTTGACGGTCGTGGAAACTACAGCATGGGCGTTCGTGAACAAATCATCTTCCCTGAAATCGATTTCGATAAAGTGGATAAAGTACGCGGTATGGATATCACTATCACTACCAGTGCAAAAACTGATGATGAAGCACGTGCTCTGTTGACCGCGTTCAACTTCCCATTCAAAAAATAAGGGGTGTAGGGTTATGGCAAAAGAATCAATGAAGGCCCGTGAAGTAAAGCGTGCGAAGCTTGTAGCTAAGTATGCTGAAAAACGTGCCGCACTTAAAGCGATTATCAGCGACGTTAACGCCTCTGAAGAAGAGCGTTGGGATGCTGTTCTGAAGCTACAACAACTGCCACGTGACAGTGCTAAATCTCGTCAGCAAAACCGCTGCCGCGTTACTGGCCGTCCACACGGTTTCCTACGTAAGTTCGGTCTGAGCCGTATCAAGTTGCGTGAAGCAGCGATGCGCGGTGAAGTCCCTGGCCTGAAAAAAGCCAGCTGGTAAGGAGTAGCTAAAAATGAGCATGCAAGATCCTATCGCGGATATGTTTACCCGCATCCGTAACGGCCAGATGGCACAGAAAGTTTCTGTTGTTATGCCTTCTTCAAAACTTCGCGTAGCAATCTGTGAAGTACTGAAAGCTGAAGGTTATATCACTGACTTCGCTGCTTCTGGTGACGTTAAGCCTACTTTAGAAGTTACTCTTAAGTACTTCGAAGGTAAGCAAGTAATCGACACAATTGAACGTGTAAGCCGTCCTGGTCTGCGCATCTATAAGAAAAAAGATGAGCTGCCAAAAGTAATGGGTGGTTTAGGCGTTGCTATCGTGTCAACTTCTAAAGGTGTGATGACTGACCGTGCTGCGCGTAAAGCAGGCATGGGCGGTGAGATCATCGGTTATGTAGCGTAATCGGAGGAGTTGAAATGTCACGAGTAGCAAAAGCCCCGGTAGCCGTAGCATCTGGCGTTGAAGTTAAAATCAACGGTCAGGAAGTTACTGTTAAGGGAAGTAAAGGTACACTGGTACGTGTATTCAACGACGCTGTAGAAGTAGTACAAGAAGAGAACCAGCTGAAAGCACTTCCTCGTGAAGGTTTTGCTGATGCATGGGCTCAGGCTGGTACAGTTCGCGCACTGTTGAACGGCATGGTACTGGGTGTATCACAAGGTTTCGAGAAAAAACTGCAGTTGCAAGGTGTTGGTTACCGTGCACAAGCACAAGGTGCCAAACTGAACCTGACTTTAGGTTTCTCACACCCTGTAGTTTATGAAATGCCTGCAGGCATTACAGTTGAAACTCCTACACAAACTGAAATCCTCGTTAAAGGCGCGGATAAGCAGGTTGTAGGTCAGGTTGCGGCAAACATTCGCGGCTACCGTCCACCAGAGCCTTACAAAGGTAAAGGTGTTCGTTATGCTGATGAAAACGTTCGTCGTAAAGAAGCTAAGAAAAAGTAGGTGGGTGATACGATGGATAAGAAAACATCACGTTTACGTCGCGCAACTCGCGCACGCGCTAAAATCCGTGAATTGGCCGCGCATCGCCTGGTAATTAACCGTACACCTCGCCACATCTATGCCCAGTTAATCGCACCTAGCGGTTCTGAGGTACTGGCGGCGGCTTCTACCGTTGAAAAAGGTCTGGCAGCAGATCTGAAAGCAACTGGTAATGCAGAAGCAGCTGCGGCAGTGGGTAAAGCTATCGCCGAGCGTGCAATCGAAAAAGGCATTAAAGTTGTTGCTTTCGATCGCAGCGGTTTTAAATACCACGGTCGCGTAAAAGCATTAGCTGATGCAGCTCGCGAAGCTGGTCTTCAGTTCTAGGAGTGAAGAATAATGGCTAAACAAGAAGTTCAAAACGGTGAATTTTTAGAGAAATTGATCGCTGTAAACCGCGTTTCTAAAGTGGTTAAAGGTGGTCGTATCTTTAGTTTCACTGCACTGACTGTAGTTGGTGACGGCAATGGCCGTGTTGGTTTTGGTTACGGTAAAGCACGTGAAGTGCCTGCTGCTATCCAAAAAGCGATGGAAAAAGCGCGTCGCAACATGGTTAGCGTAGACCTGAATGGTCACACGTTGCAGCACCCAATTAAAGGTCGTCACTCTGGCTCTAAAGTTTACATGCAGCCTGCATCTGAAGGTACCGGTATCATTGCCGGTGGTGCGATGCGTGCAGTACTTGAAGTAGCTGGTGTACAGAACGTACTTTCAAAATGCTACGGCTCTACAAACCCAATCAACGTTGTTCGTGCAACAGTAAACGCGCTGACGGAGATGAACTCTCCAGCGGGTATTGCAGCGAAGCGTGGATTGTCTGTAGAAGAAATTTTGGGGTAATCAGACATGGCAACGATTAAAGTAAAGCAAACTAAAAGTGCAATTGGCCGTCTGCCAAAGCACAAAGCGACGCTTAAAGGCTTAGGTCTTCGTAAAATCAACCATGTCCGTGAACTGGAAGATACCCCAGCAGTACGTGGCATGATCAACCGTGTATATTACATGGTTGAGATCGTGGAGGAGTAAGACATGCGTTTAAATACAATTTCTCCTGCGGAAGGTTCAAAACCAGCAGCTAAGCGTGTAGGTCGTGGTATTGGTTCAGGTCTGGGTAAAACCGGTGGCCGTGGTCACAAAGGCCAAACCAGCCGTTCAGGCGGTACCATCAGACAAGGCTTTGAAGGTGGTCAGATGCCAATTCAGCGCCGTCTGCCTAAGTTTGGTTTCACCTCTCGTAAGAGCTTTGTTACCGATCAGGTAACTCTGACTGAAATCGCTAAGGTTGAAGGAGATACAGTTTCTCTGGACTCTTTGAAAGCTGCTGGTCTTGTTAAGAAAGACGTGCAGTTCGTTAAAGTAGTTAAGAGCGGCGAAGTATCGCGCGCTGTTACAGTTAGCGGGTTAAAGGTTACTAAAGGCGCTCTTGCAGCGATTGAAGCCGCCGGCGGTAAAGTAGAGGAATAAGCTAGATGGCTAAACCAGGATTGGATTCAGGCGCGAAAAGCGGCTTGAGTGAGCTGAAGTCAAGGTTGTTGTTCGTACTAGGTGCGATCGTCGTATTCAGACTGGGCTCTTATGTGCCTCTTCCTGGCATCGATGCGGCAGTTCTTGCTGAGTTGTTTGAGCAACAAAAAGGCACCATCGTAGAAATGTTCAACATGTTCTCCGGTGGTGCGCTTGAGCGTGCATCCGTTCTGGCTTTGGGCATTATGCCATACATTACTGCATCAATTATTATGCAGTTGCTCACGGTGGTTCATCCACCGATGATGGAGCTTAAAAAAGAAGGCGAAGCAGGCCGCCGTAAAATCAGTCAGTACACGCGTTATCTAACGCTGGTACTGGCTACATTCCAATCTATTGGAATCGCGACGAACCTGCCTAACCTGATTAATGGTTTGGTTATAAACCCTGGCTTCGGATTCTACTTTACAGCGGTAGTTAGCTTAGTCACAGGAACGATGTTCCTGATGTGGTTAGGTGAGCAAATTACTGAACGTGGTATCGGTAACGGTATCTCGATATTGATTTTTGCTGGTATTGTTGCCGGTCTGCCAACAGCGATTGGTCAGACAGCGGAACAAGCAAGACAGGGCGACATTAACCTGTTGTTCCTGATGTTGATTGGCGTAATTGTCATCGGCCTGATTTACCTGGTAGTGTTCGTAGAACGTGCCCAGCGTCGTATTGTTGTGAACTATGCTAAGCGTCAGCAGGGCCGTAAGGTTTTTGCAGCGCAAAGCACACACTTACCGCTGAAAGTGAACATGGCTGGTGTTATTCCACCAATTTTCGCATCCAGCATCATTCTGTTTCCGTCCACCATTGCTGGTTGGTTCGGTCAGAATGAATCTACAGCGTGGTTGCAGGATGTAGCATTAATGCTTTCTCCTGGTCAGCCGCTGTACGTGATGTTATACGCAACTGCGATTATCTTCTTCTGCTTCTTCTATACAGCGCTGGTTTTCAATCCGCGTGAAACAGCAGATAACCTGAAGAAGTCCGGTGCGTTCATTCCTGGTATCCGTCCGGGTGAGCAAACATCACGTTATATCGATAAGGTAATGACTCGTCTGACTCTGGCTGGCGCACTTTACATAACCTTTATTTGTTTAGTGCCTGAATTCATGTTGATTGCGTGGAATGTGCCGTTCTACTTCGGTGGTACGTCGCTTCTGATTATCGTGGTTGTTATCATGGACTTTATGGCACAGGTGCAGACACATCTGATGTCCAGTCAGTATGAGTCTGTTCTGAAGAAAGCTAATCTCAAAGGCTACGGCCGCTAAGATTAGTGCACTACGGAGTGATGTAATGAAAGTTCGTGCATCAGTAAAGAAGATTTGCCGTAACTGTAAAATCATCAAGCGCAACGGTGTTGTGCGTGTGATTTGCAGCTCTGACCCTAAGCATAAGCAGCGTCAAGGCTAATCTAAAACGCGGTTAAAATTCGAAATGTAAGCTGAACCTCGTACTGGGTTCAGCTTGCTCTATTTCGTTTTTATGAACCTTAAGTTGCAATTTTGTCGTCGGGTAAGTATCCTATCGGGCTTTTTAGGTCGTCGACATTAAAATTAAGAGGAGTGCTGTTAATGGCCCGTATCGCTGGCATTAACATTCCTGAACACAAGCACACTGTAATCGCGCTTCAAGCGATTTACGGTGTAGGCGCAACTCGTGCAAAAGAGATCTGTGCTAACGCTGGTGTTGCAGAATCAACAAAAGTAAAAGAGCTTGACGAAGCAACTGTAGAGAAGCTTCGTGAAGAAGTGGCAAAGTTCACCGTTGAAGGTGATCTGCGTCGTGAAGTATCTATGAGCATCAAACGTTTGATGGACCTGGGTTGCTTCCGTGGTATCCGCCACCGTCGTAGCTTGCCTCTACGTGGTCAGCGCACTAAAACTAATGCGCGTACCCGTAAAGGTCCTCGTAAGCCAATTAAGAAGTAAGCGGGGAGATTAAGTTATGGCAAAAGCACCTACTCGTACTACGCGTAAACGCGCTAAGCGTCAGGTTGCAGACGGTATGGCTCATATCCATGCGTCTTTCAACAACACAATTGTGACTATCACTGACCGTCAAGGCAATGCATTAGCATGGGCGACATCAGGTGGTTCAGGTTTCCGTGGTTCACGTAAATCTACACCTTTTGCTGCACAGGTTGCTGCTGAGCGTGCTGGCGTAGCCGCACAAGACTACGGTCTGAAAAACCTTGAAGTTTTCGTTAAAGGTCCGGGTCCAGGCCGTGAGTCTGCTATCCGTGCACTTAACGCAACTGGTTATAAGATCACAAACATTACCGATGTGACCCCTATTCCTCACAACGGTTGTCGTCCACCGAAAAAACGTCGCGTTTAATCGCCGGACAGTTGGAGAAAGAACATGGCAAGATATTTGGGTCCTAAACTCAAACTTAGCCGTCGCGAAGGAACGGACCTGTTCCTGAAAAGCGGCGTTCGCGCAATCGATTCTAAGTGTAAAATCGATAATGCGCCTGGTCAGCACGGTGCCCGTCGTGGCCGTCTGTCTGACTACGGTGTACAGTTGCGTGAAAAGCAAAAAGTTCGTCGTATGTACGGCGTTCTGGAAAAACAATTCCGTAACTACTATAAAGAAGCTGCCCGTCTGAAAGGCAACACCGGTGAAAACCTGTTGCAACTTCTTGAGCAGCGTCTGGATAACGTAGTTTATCGTATGGGATTCGCCAGCACTCGTGCAGAAGCACGTCAGCTGGTTAGCCACAAGGCGATCATGGTAAATGGTCAAGTTGTGAACATTCCATCGTTTAACGTTTCTGCCGAAGACGTGGTTTCTGTTCGTGAAAAGGCTAAAAAGCAAGCGCGTATCGTTGCTGCTTTGGAACTGGCTGACCAACGTGAGAAGCCAACCTGGATTGAAGTAGACAGCAGCAAAATGGAAGGCACTTTCAAGCGCGTTCCGGAAAGAACTGACCTGTCTGCTGAAATTAACGAACAGTTGATCGTCGAACTTTACTCTAAGTAAAGCTAACTAAAGAGGAAGCATTGTGGGTTCTGTGACTGAATTCCTGAAACCGAGATTAGTTGAGATCGAAAACGTTTCTCCTACTCGTGCCAAAGTAACTTTGGAACCACTGGAGCGCGGCTTTGGCCACACTCTGGGTAACGCCCTTCGCCGTATCTTACTGTCATCCATGCCTGGATGTGCGGTAACTGAGGTCGAAATTGACGGCGTATTACACGAGTACAGCACCAAAGAAGGTGTGCAGGAAGATGTAATCGAGATTCTGCTGAATCTGAAAGGTTTAGCGGTTCGCCTTGAAGGTAAAACTGAGGCAACCCTGACAATAGTGAAATCTGGCGCTGGCCCTGTTGTTGCTGGTGATATTCAGCATGACGGTGACGTAGAAATCGTTAACCCTGAGCACGTTATCTGTACTTTAACCGGCGAAGCTGAAATCAGCCTACGCATTAAAGTTGAAACTGGCCGTGGTTACATTCCTGCAGCTACTCGTCGCTCCTCCGAGGAAGATGATCGTCCAATTGGTCGTTTGTTAGTTGATGCTTCATACAGCCCTGTTGAACGTATTGCTTATTCAGTTGAGTCTGCCCGTGTTGAACAACGCACAGACTTAGACAAACTGATCATCGATATGGAAACGAACGGTACTCTGGATCCTGAAGAAGCGATCCGCCGCGCAGCCACTATTCTGGCTGAGCAATTAGATGCCTTCGTTGATCTGCGTGACGTTTCTGAACCTGTTCAGAAAGAAGAGAAGCCGGAATTCGATCCGATTCTGTTACGTCCTGTTGATGACCTGGAATTAACTGTACGTTCTGCAAACTGTTTGAAAGCAGAAGCTATCCAGTACATTGGTGACCTGGTTCAGCGTACTGAGGTTGAGTTACTTAAGACGCCTAACCTTGGTAAGAAATCGCTAACTGAAATCAAAGATGTTCTTGCATCTCGTGGATTGTCTCTGGGCATGCGCCTGGAAAACTGGCCACCAGAGAGCATCGCTGAGAAAGATTAATCAGGTTTTTATCAAACTGATTTGTAGAGAAGGATAAAACTATGCGCCATCGTAAGAGTGGTCGTCAGTTGAATCGCAACAGCAGCCATCGTCAAGCTATGTTTAAAAACATGGCCGGCTCACTGGTCAAGCACGAAGTGATCAAAACGACGTTACCAAAAGCGAAAGAATTACGTCGCGTAATCGAGCCTTTAATCACACTGGCTAAACAAGACAGCGTTGCAAACCGCCGTCTGGCTATGGCCCGTACAGGTGATAAAGAGGTAGTAGGTAAACTGTTCAACGAGCTTGGTCCTCGTTACGAAGCTCGCCCTGGCGGTTACACTCGCATTCTGAAATGCGGTTTCCGTACAGGCGACAACGCTCCTATGGCGTTCGTTGAACTGGTAGACCGTCCTGAAGTTGAAGTTTCTGAAGAAGCTGAAGCGACAGAAGAGTAAGAGATTACTTCATCGATTTATCGATATTAAAAAACCCCGCGAAAGCGGGGTTTTTTGTTTAAATGAAATTTACAAATAGGCGTTAAATAAATCTTCCCCTCGTGGATCAGTCATATGGTATGAATTTGAACTTAGGAAATGTTAAAGTAGTGCTAGCTTTAGCGACTAATTCGAAGTCAATCTAAGTTAAAGAAATAGAACTATACATAGAATCAAATTTAGACAATCATTTATTTAAATATCTACCACAATGCAAGGATGACAAACATGCAGAGCTCTGAACTTTAGGCTGTGTTATGACAATTTTTATTACTATCACAAACACAAATCAATGGGATGAGATCGTTTCTTCCGCCCCAGAAGATAATGTTATCGAGCATTTGGATATACACTCAACTGCTGAAACTAAAATAGTTAAAGAAGCTGTAAGCTTAAATGACCTATCAAACTGTATTGATAGCTTCGAAAATTTAGTAATTTTATATGAATCACCAGAGTCATATTTGTATCGAAGAATCGAAACGAATTTTGGCGAAGGTTTCGTAATTGAGAATTGTCTATCTTATCTGAATGGGCTTGTCTCAATATTCAGAAATCATAGAGAGAAGATAAAATTACTAAACTTAGACAAAATTGCTAATTCTACTGAGCACGAAATTACTGCTCTCGATGGCCTCCATTTACCATCGTCACAAACTCTTCAACCTGCTGCAAGGGACTTTAGATACCTTGCAGCATATTACTTGGTTAATGAAGATGAATCGTTATCTGCAGCAGCAGAGCTTTTAGAAGCTTGTTCATTACCCGTATATTATTTTAAAAATACAGCAGAAATTTTAACTAAATTTAGCGATTATTTAATTGAAAATGAAGCAGAAAGAAAATTAAATAAAAAGTTCATTAATGACATAAAAAATAATGTTGTAAAACTTGAAAATGAGAATGCGCTACTCAATAGTCATCTAGTTGACTATAAAATAACAAGCTCTGCAAGAATTTTGGAACTAGAAGCGTCTTTGTCTGAAAGTCTCACTGAAGTTAAACTGTTAAGAATTAAAAATAAAGAATATTATAATAATTTTACTAAGCAAAATTCATTGCTAGAGAAAGAAACTACCGAAGTAAAAAGGCTTACAACTTTGGTCGATGAGTTTGATTTAAACGAAAAGGGAATGAAATCAAAGATTTTTGAATTAGAAGCTAGTAATCACGAGCTTAAAATTCAACAAAAAAGGGCTAGAAATCAGCTCCAAGAATCTATTTTCAATTTTAACGCGATTAATAGAGAGCTAAAGACTGTAAAAGAATCGTTATATTGGCGAATTACGAGCCCTGCCAGATTGTGTTCTACCAAATTGAAGCGGAAAGACATACAAATAGGCGAAGCGTTAAAGCGTGATATAAAGCTACTCTATTCTACTAATTTTTTTGACGCTGATTGGTATTTGAGCGTTTACCCCGATGTAGCCGAAGCTAATATTGATCCAGCCGAACATTATCTGCTACATGGTGCATCTGAAGGTCGCTCACCAAGTTCAGCTTTCGATGGTCAATGGTATTTGCGTACTCATAAAGATGTCGAAGTGTCTGGAATTAACCCTCTGATACATTATCTGATGTATGGTATGGGCGAAAAAAGAACTATAAAGCCCAAGAAAGATGAAAATAGGCGATAGCATGTCGGATGTAAATAATAGACTTGTTTGGCTTGGGGCTGGACTTGCCAAACATCCAAAATTTGATTTTCGTGCTTATAGCAACGTGAGCCTTTATGAAGCTCAAAGTAGTCTATGTAAACAATTAGAATTTGAATTAGCTGAATACGATCATGTTAAAATTATAAATAAATGTATTACAAATGTATCTGCTACTGAAAAAACTAAGTTTAATTTGTACTCTCCTAATATTTTATCCTCTTTATTACCTGCTACTGGGATAGAGGGGGTTTTTCCCGGCCTAAAGTTAAAGTCTTTGATAGATGTTGAATTTCTTGCTCTAACTGATTTATTCGCCGAGATCTTCCAAGATAATCAAGGGCAAATTGATATAATTATAGATTTGCCGTGTTTGAGTGGGCAGTTTGTAGATTATTTTTGTAAAGTTGGTGTTCCTTCGTCATTAAATCGTATTACTGTAAATTGTACAATGCGGGAGTTATATAAAGGAGGATATTTGTACGAAAGAGTTAATGAAATTCTTGAGAAAAATTATTTCGTTTTTGATTATGCAGACAAGTCTGATCCTGAACTTCCACTCGTCACATATTATTTTGATAAAAAATCTAAACATATGGATGAATTAAAGGCAGAGAATAAGAGGCTTCTGGATATCGCAGAGGCCCTTACCATCGAGAGAGATGATTATCAGCGCTCTTTTGAAGATAAAGCTGCTCATGGAGAAATCCTTGAAAAGAATCTCAGTGACCTGAAGCGAGATTATGAAAATATTAAATCTAAGTTTACAGATTATTCGAATTCTAAAAAAGAAATAGAAATTAAACAACAAGAAATTCAGACGCAATTAGCCAAAGAAAAAAGTAAAATAGAAATTGATTTGGAGGATCTGCGGTATAAATTTTTTGAAAAAATAAATGAAGAAAAGGCTCTTCGTCAAATCATCAGTGAACTTAATGAGCAGTTAGAGAGTGCAATAGAGTTTTATTCAAACCTAAAGCGGTCTGTATCAGAACATGTAGGCGATAAACGTGAGTGACTTGGACTCTACCGTTTTCTTTTTAAGGGAACAATTAGAAGAGATGTTGCCTTTAGTTAATTTGACGAAATCAAAGTTACTACAAGAGCTTTCTAATAGTCCTTTTAACTATCAGGAAGCTGAGGACTTGATAAAGCGCTCTAAAAGAGCCATTGAAATAGACAAACCTGAGATCAGAATTATTCATCATATGGCTTGCAGTGGAGGCACATTGGTTTCTAAATGTTTAGCTGCACTGCCGAATGTTTTTGTATTGAGTGAGCTTCACCCTACATCTACTTTACATCAGGGAGGTGGCAAACCAAAGTTCTTACCTGCAGATATAACTACACAAGCTCGTTATGCCAAAGTTCCTGCTGTTGATGACCTTGCTTTGTCGCTATTTAAAATGAATATAGACTCTGCATGTGAGCACATAGAAAATTATGGCGGCATACTTATTATAAGAGACCATAGTCATTCAGATTTCTGTGTTGGTGAAAGTTTTAAAGAAAGCTCAGTGATAGCTAACTTGTTAAAGAATGATTTCAAGCTATTAAGATTAGTCACTCTAAGGGATCCAATTGATTCGTATCTATCACTATGCAAAAACAATTGGGTTCATTTCAGTCCAAAGACATTTGATGAATACTGTAAAAGGATATGGCATTTTCTCGAAGAATATAAATATACTGAAGTAGTTCGATACGAAGATTTTGTTTCCAGACCAGAAGAAGCTATGGCCTGCATGGCTGACATTTTAAAAATTAGATATGATAGCCATTTCATCGATTTATTCCCAATTTTCAGAGTAACTGGTGACAGTGGTCGTTCGGGGGCGACGATATCAGAAAGAGCTCGGCGAGAGCTTACATTTGAAGAGACGGAAGAGATTAAAACTTCTAAATATTATAAACTAATAGCAAAAAAATTTAATTATAATTCACTGGAGAGGGTGCCGTGATTAATGTTTTTTTTCCTTATTATCAATGCGGAGATTCAGCGAGGCAACGCGAGATTGATCTTTGCTTGAAGGAAAATGGTGAGAATCCATTCATAGATAATTTAATCGTTGTGATTGATGATGGTTCTGAGGTTCCGCTCCATACCTCAAATATGCGAGTTATCTATGTAAATGAACGGATGACCTATGCGCTTTGGATAGACATGACAAATGAATACTGTGATCATGGAGTTTCTGTCCTATGTAATTCAGACATTTATTTTGATGATTCAATTTTAAAACTAAGACAGGTTCTCAGGGCACCAAGATCATTTTTGGCATTATCCAGATGGGAATTAATTGGTCATGAAACATCAAAACACCCTAATCCCCATTGGTCACAAGATACCTGGGCAATGAATGTTGGTGAAACATTCACGACAAGCTTCAAGCATCAACTCGCCTTTCCTATGGGAGTTCCACGTTGTGACAATAAAGTGGCGTATTTGTTTGCTGTACAGGGTTGGTCCATACACAACCCTGTAAATTTCGTAAAAAGTATTCATGTGCACGAGACACAAGTTCGTACATATAACAAAAAAATAGATGAGAGAATACTTGGGGGAGTTTCTTATGTGCACCCAGGTGCCGAACTAAATTCACCTGCAAGTTTAGACTTTGATATCTGGGTTAAGGATTCGCCTAGTAAAATTAATGGCGTTAAAATTAATTCCACCTTGGAACGTTGGAGAAAAGAGGCTGCAGAAGTTGGGATGCCGGACACTCTGCAGACTCTTGCAATAGAGTCCGTAAAAGAAGCTAGCGCTGCTGAACTATTACACGCAATTGAAAATGGCAGTACGATGCAACATGGGAGTCTCCATCTAAATATGGCGTTTCATGGAGGCAAGGTTTATCCATATAGCTACTACGAAGATAATTATCGTATTACTGTGAGAGAACCCGAATATAAGTCTAATCGGGACTTTTACAAGCTCATCGGCTACGTTCCTCCGGTAATGACAACATTCGTGGATGAGATAAGTGACAAGGCGAAGGGCTCGGAAGACATAAATTTTTGGCAGTATCCTTGCGCCACCGAAAAGCAGGCGTACGAAAATCATCTGAGTATAAAGTTTTCTGAACATGTTGATGTGTCAGTAAGAATAATTAATATTTATGTACCACTTCCTTGGGCAACTTATATTGATAAAAAGCAGTTTCCACAAGAATACTTCAATAAAATTAGCAAACTACTGGCACAATACCAACAGTTAGCTGACACTGCTGGATTTACTCTCAAAAGCCATAGTGTTTGCCAGCATATCCATTGGGCTAGGGTTCTGAAGCAGGCAGAAACTCTAGGTATAACCGATCTTTACCTTTCTCATAAAAATTCTGCGAGTGAAGCCACTCAGCAGGAGGTCGGGACGTCGCTTAACCTTCACGGTTGGTCTCTAATCGCTGTGAATTACGAGACCCCTGAAAGAAGCGAAGGTATGGAACGAAAGCCGATGGAGGATCGAAAGTTACTGGCATCATTCATCGGTGCTCACATGAATCATTATAGAGATGATAAGCGAGTTAAACTATTTGAAGCCGCCAAAGAAACTGGACGTGATGATGTGTTTGTTGATTTAGGTGATGAGTGGCATTTTAATAAGGTTGTTTACGAAGAGCAGGTGCTCAACAAAGAAATCGAAGCTCATCATATAGATGAACATCACAAACGAACATTTCGCTACAATTCCATACTTTCGGATTCTAAATTTTCTTTCTGTCCGGAAGGAGCAGGCCCTAATACATTAAGGTTTTGGGAGTCTATAGCAGTAGGTACAATTCCGGTTATATTCTCAGATGATTTAGCTATTTTTACTGAGTCTGACGAAGCCAAAAGTATATTGGATTGCTGCGTAATCTGGAAGAAGGACATTGCTTCAGACTTGTTTAGCTATTTAAGTTCTGTACCTGTCCACGAAGTTGAAAAGAGGGCAGGAAAATTAGTAAAGCTGTATGAAAAAATAAACAAATCAAAGACTATTTCCTTATGAAAATTGTAATTTATGGAGCTAGTGTAACAGCTCAGAAAGGTCGCACAGGTTATTTTGAACATTTAAAAGAAATATTAAATGAAAAGTATGAAGTAGTCCGCTTACCATTTGGAGCTAGTCATCTACACTTCGCTGGGATCGCTATGATTCAGAAAGTTTTAGATGAGAAGCCAGACTTTTGTATTTTAGATTGGGTAACCCCATCTGCAAGCGTATTCCCAGACGATACGGTAACTAGAATTAATAATATTTTAATATCAAATAAAATAAGACCAATCTGGATTTTACTGCCCAGAACTGATGACCCTTTCTCTGAAAGAAAAAGTTGTGAACAGGTCTTGGATTCAAAATCAGACATTGTCAAAGTCTTTAAATTTCAGGAATCATCTTGGGCTGTTGAGGATCTATCATCCATAATTCGCGATGTGGTTCATACCAATGAAAATGGCGCGGCAAAATATGCTTCATTTATCAACGAAGTAATTGAGGAAGTGTGCAATCCAAAAATTAACTTTGTTGAGAAAAATAAAAGTTTAAGAATACCAAAAATTATAGCTTGTGATGGAACAATAAAGGAAGATTCGCCATTAACAATCGCATTTTCTCATGAAAGAGGAAATCTTTCATTATATTCATTGTCACTAATTGGCCCAGCTTCACCAATTTTACAGTTAGATTTAATGGGAAATGACAGAATAGTGCAAAGCCATTTTAGAAATGTTGTTGATCCTTGGTGTTATTATGAAAGAACGATGCTCATAAACTTTCCAAGTTTTAAAAATATTGAATCTGGATTTTACAAACTTAGAATAAGTATTGTTGATGAAGATCCATTTGAGAATGTTAAAACTCTAAAGTCAATTTCCAGTGAAGATCTGTTAGAAAATCACTTGGATAGATTTTTAAAGGTTGATGAATTTATAATTGATGGCGATGTAAAAGTAGAAGGATATCATTATGGCTTATAAACCCTCATATACATGGCCTAACCCAGCGTTTCCATTTAGAGTTTATTATGATGGACCCGAATGTCGAGTTTTTATTATAGAGAATATTCAGCACAACTGGAATTGGTTGTCTGAATATCATACGAAGATTAGACATAACGATTACTTTTTTGTTTACTGCGGTTGGTATCATAGTGAGCATTTTGCAAGAGAGGCTAATCAAATATTTACTGAGTTACAACTTAATAAAGATAGATTTTTTATAATGTTTAACTCAGAGAAGGAGATGGATAACTTTCTTCCTTTTGGATTTCAAGGAGACTTAATTAATCATAATGCATGGTTGGATGAGAACTTAGTTATGAAAGTTCTTCCTTCAGAAAAAAAGATATTCGATGCACTTTATATTGCTCGCTTGAGTTCATTTAAAAGACACGAATTAGCTTCTGATGTGTCAAATCTTGCTCTAATAGCAGGAATCAATCACGGTAATCCAGAAAATGAAAAATTGCCTCAGTATGTTTATAAAAATACTCAACCTCTAGCACCTGAAGAAGTTTGCGAAAAAATAAATCAATCAAAATGTGGTTTGTTGCTATCTGCAGCAGAAGGAGCTTGTTTTTCATCAAGTGAATATTTGTTATGTGGTATACCAGTAGTATCAACTTTTAGCGAAGGTGGTCGAGATGTTTGGTATAATGATTATAATTCTAAGATTGTAGATTCTAATACGAGATCTGTCGCTGAAGCTGTAGAATTTTTTATCGAAAATCCTCGGGACCCATATAGAATACGTAATGATCATATTGCACAAGCACAAATCTTCAGAAATAGATTTATCAGAAAACTGGGTCAAATTTTCTATGATAATAGTGTTAATATTGACGCTAGAGAGTATTTCAACGAAAACTATTTTCATAAATTGAGGAAATCGTACAGACCAAATTTTCAGGAAATTTTTGAGAGGTAGTAGAGATGAATTTGTGTACATATTTTGTTGCAGACTCCGAGGGTGATGAATCAATTTTTCCTCAAGCCGGAAGTATGCACAGTTCTTCTTCAAATGAATTTCAAGAGATATATTATCGCTGCGTTGTAACCTTTTTCACCTCTTTACGAGTCTTTTCAGAAAATCAAAATCTGTATTTTTTTTCCAATCATATACCAGATAGACTTTCTGATGGTTTTAAGTTTAGAGATTATTTGGTTTCAATTGGTGTAAATGTCATCGAACTTGAATTTACTAAAAGGCTGCCCATAAAGCAGGCGCATTTTGGCAACGTTTTTTATGTTTTAGATGTACTCGAGTATTGTAGAGATAATAATATTTCACCGATAATAGCATGTGATAATGATTGCTTGGCTTTAAGCGATATCAGTGAGTTAACAAATTCGGTATTAGAGAATACTATTCTAGCTTACGGTATGCCACTTAGAGGCGATAAGGAGCTCAACGGATTAACACAAGCGGACTGTAAAGATATTGTATCAACTGTCTTTTCACAAGCTAGAGATCAAGAATTAAAATTTTACGGTGGAGAGTTTTACGCTTTCGGTTCAAATGCACTTAATAGAGTAGTTGATTGTTTTTTACCCATATTTGCAAAAAATCGTGAATTTTGTCGTAAAGGTGAGAGGTATTTTAAAACCGAGGAGCAGTTATTAAGTTCAGTTTTTCATTGTATTGATCTTCAAGTGAATGATGTTTCTGGTGTTGTTCAAAGATTGTATAATAGTTCTTTAGGTAATTCAGAGATGGTATCTAAAGTAAAACTTGCTCATTTGTTGCAAAAGAAAAACACTGGTTTAAAAAAGTTATATCAGTTCATTAAAGATGGGATTATGTCAATCAACTCCACCCCAAAGGCTTGGGATGACTGTTTGTATAGGCATATCATACCTGAAGCACAAGAACTTCCACTTATAAAAATTAATCATAAAGATTTAGGTCCTGAATCACTGGTCAGTGTTAGTTCTATTTATCAAAACATGGATCCTAATTGTTGTTTAGATGAAAACTGGACGCTTACTAATTTTTTGCATACAAATGATGAAGTTGAACCTTGGGCCTTGTTCGATTTGCAGAATGTTTGCTTTATAGATTCTGTTCATCTAGTGGACCGTATCGGCTTTGCTGAAAGATCTAATTCTTTAATAATTGAGATAAGTTCGGATGCTACTAATTGGGAAGTGGTGTTTAACCGGAAAGATCAAGCGATTGAGAATGATGGAAGAGTCAAAGTATATAGTGCTAAATTAGATTCTGAGGCTCGTTTTGTTAGGGTCAGGCTTGCTGCAAGAGGATGTCTGAACTTTCATAAAATTGTTATAGATGCTGTACAAAAAACACACTAATATTTTTGAAGAAGATTTGTTAATGAAAAAAGCACTTATTACGGGCGTAACCGGTCAAGATGGCTCCTATTTAGCGGAGTTTTTATTAGAAAAGGGATATGAAGTACACGGTATTAAGCGCCGTGCTTCTTTATTTAATACAGAACGTGTTGATCACATCTATGAAGATCCTCACAACGATAATCCTAAATTTCACCTGCATTACGGTGATTTAACAGATTCGTCTAACTTGACCCGTATCATCTCTGAAGTACAACCAGACGAAGTTTATAACTTAGGTGCGCAATCCCACGTAGCTGTCTCTTTCGAATCTCCGGAATACACCGCTGATGTAGATGCCATGGGAACACTTCGTTTACTTGAGGCAATTCGTTTCCTTGGTCTAGAGAAAAAGACAAAGTTTTACCAGGCATCCACTTCTGAGCTTTATGGGTTAGTGCAGGAAATACCACAGAAAGAAACTACACCTTTCTATCCGCGTTCACCATATGCAGTAGCGAAGATGTATGCGTACTGGATTACAGTTAACTACCGTGAGTCATACGGCATGTATGCATGTAATGGCGTTCTGTTTAACCACGAATCTCCGCGCCGTGGAGAGACCTTTGTTACCCGTAAAATTACCCGAGCGATTGCAAATATTGCACAAGGTCTGGAGAAGTGTCTTTTCTTAGGAAACATGGATGCGCTTCGTGACTGGGGCCATGCTAAAGATTACGTTCGCATGCAATGGATGATGTTGCAGCAGGAGCAGCCTGAAGATTTCGTCATCGCAACGGGTAAACAGATATCTGTACGCGAATTCGTACGTATGTCAGCTAAAGAAGCCGGTATTACTCTGGAATTCAGTGGTGAAGGTGTAGATGAGATAGCTACGGTAACAGCAGTGGATGGCGATAACGCCCCAGGCGTTAAAAAGGGTGATGTGATTGTAAAAGTTGACCCGCGCTATTTCCGTCCGGCAGAAGTCGAAACGTTATTGGGTGACCCCTCCAAAGCAAAAGAAAAGCTGGGTTGGGTACCTGAAATTACCGTTGAAGAAATGTGTTCTGAAATGGTTCAAAGTGATCTAGAGAAAGCAAAACAACATGCTTTATTAAAAATGCATGGCTACTCGGTAGCGGTTGCTAAAGAATAACATGCAAGCGAAAGCTCATCTTGTCAGTTTTGCTGACGGCGCATTTAAAAATAGAAGACAAGGTTTCACTAATGAAGCCTTGTCTATGAACTTTTTTGAATCAGTTAATGTTTTAGACAGGAAGTCCCTTGATACATGTTATTTCGAAAAGCATGGAAGATACATACTGTCCCAGAAACGCGGATTCGGTTATTGGATTTGGAAATCCCAGGTTGTACATCAATCGCTTGCAAACCTGCCTGAAAATGATGTGTTGGCTTTTTCCGATGTAGGGTTTAAATTTAATCCTGATGGCCGGTACAGGTTACTGGAATATGTTGAGATGTGCTGTGATTCTGAGTTTAAGAACCTCGGTTTTTCAAATACGCATACAGAATACTGTCGAACGAAAGCTGATCTAGCTTGTAGATTAAATGTTGACCTTAGTTCGATAGTAATGAGAAGTACTCAATTATCGTCTGGCTTCTTTTTTTTAATTAATAATAAGAGAAACAGAGATTTGGTGAAGAGTTGGGTTGATATTTCAATCGAAAATAATTATCACTACTCTAATGACTCGCCATCAGAATTGCCTAATCATCCCCAATTTATTGAGCACAGGCACGACCAAAGTATCTTTAGTTTGCTTCGAAAGTTAAGTGGCTGCGAAGTCACACATTATGAAGTGCAGAGTTATCCTCATTTCGATAATTTAAAAGGCATCTTACCTTTGTTTGCCGCCAGGCAAGGTCGCGATAAATCTTATGTTCCAGAAATGTAATTTAAACTACTAGAGAGTTAGTATGTCATATTTAAAAGAAAAATTTTATTTTTTTAAAACGGATAATTTAGCGGCACACATTACCGTAGAAGATTTTAGAGAATCTATATTAGGTAGAATAGGGAACATAGATTACATATCTGAAGGGTATACTGAAGAAGACCTTCCTCAGCAACGTGATTTAAGTATAAAGTTTCATTGGGGACATAGTCACGATTTTGGTGATTTTCAAGTCGATGGCTTGATGAAAAATAGACATGTTGAACTTCTTGAAAAATTTATAGATATATTCCCCGTCACAGTCGAAAGCTTTAACGACAAGTCTATATTGGATATCGGTTGCTGGACTGGCGGTACCTCATTGCTTTTGAGTACTATTTGTAGAGAAGTTACTGCTGTTGAAGAAGTTCAAAAATATGCCAAGACTGCTTCTTATCTTATGGAGGCCTTCGGTGTAAGAGGTGAAGTTCTTTCACGCTCATTATATTCTTTAAATGATGAAAACTATTACGACTCGTTCGATAGAGTCTATTTCCCAGGTGTAATCTATCACCTTTCAGATCCTGTTTTAGCGTTACGCATACTCTTCAATACATTGGTTGTTGGTGGCGATATTTTAATTGAAACAGCAGGGTTTGATTCCGATGAGCCGATTTGTAAATTTGAGGGGAATTATATCTATCATCCGAATGGCACTAGAGAGGAGCTTAACAGAGGTGGTTGGAACTATTTCAAGTTATCTGGTCCTGCGCTGGAAAGCATGATGAAAGAAGCAGGCTTTGAAGACATTCAATTCCACTGGGATAATTCTTGGGGTAGATTATTTGCGTACGGAAAAAAGAACTCACAAATTCCTATTTGTAAGGCTGGATTATCAGTCCCTGGCATCCGATGATTATTCGTCAATAGAAGAATTACATAGGGGAGTAGATATATGAAAACAGTTTTTATAGCCGGCCACAATGGTATGGTCGGTTCAGCAATTGTCAGGGCACTCAGTGCCCGTGACAATGTTGAAATCATCACCCGCAGCAGAAAAGAACTGAATTTGCTTTCTCAACACGATGTGAATACGTTTTTTGCTGAGAACAAAATTGATGAAGTATACCTTGCTGCTGCAAAGGTTGGCGGTATTCACGCAAACAATGAATACCCTGCAGACTTCATTTATGAAAACCTGATGATAGAGGCCAACATCATTCATGCAGCTCACACTAACGGTGTACAAAAGCTGTTGTTCCTGGGCTCATCCTGTATCTATCCCAAACTGGCTGAACAGCCAATGACAGAGTCAGCGTTGTTGACCGGTACACTCGAGTCGACCAACGAACCTTATGCTGTTGCTAAAATAGCGGGTATCAAGTTGTGTGAAAGCTATAACCGTCAGTTTGGACGGGACTACCGCTCTGTAATGCCAACCAATTTATATGGCCCTAACGATAATTTTCATCCTGAGAACTCTCACGTTATCCCTGCATTGTTACGCCGTTTCCATGAAGCCGCACAAAGTAACGCTGAAGAAGTCGTTGCCTGGGGCAGTGGCAAACCAATGCGTGAGTTTCTGCACGTCGACGATATGGCAGCAGCCAGTATTCACGTGATGGAACTTGATAAAGAAACCTATGAAGCAAATACCCAGCCAATGCTCAGCCATATAAACGTAGGCACGGGTGTGGACTGTACCATCAGGGAGCTGGTTGAGACGGTTGCCAAAGTAACAGGCTTTAAGGGCGCCATTAAATGGGACACTTCAAAGCCTGACGGTACACCCAGAAAGCTGATGGATGTATCACGACTGAAAGCGCTCGGATGGCAATATTCCGTTTCGCTTGAAGATGGTCTCGCCCAGTCTTATCAATGGTTTCTCGAAAATCAGGACAGCTTCAGAGGTTAGTATGTTTCTGCCGGATGATACCTTCAGGACTGTTGTCGATAGTACACCACTGGTGTCTATCGACCTTATCGTCAAAAATTCCGGAGGTCAGGTTTTGCTCGGAAAGCGAAACAACAAGCCTGCTAAGGATTTTTGGTTTGTGCCGGGCGGTCGCATTCAGAAAAATGAAACGATGTCTGATGCTTTTACACGGCTCTGTAAAGAAGAGCTGGGTTTAGAGAAACGGATATCCGATGCTGTTTTCCTTGGACCCTATGAGCATTTCTACAATGACAGTATCTTCGGCGATAACGTTAGTACGCATTATGTTGTCCTTGGTTACCAGATTACTTTCGACCGGTCATTAGGAAAATTACCGGATAAGCAGCATTGTGATTATAAATGGATGAACGTTGAAGAAGCTGTGCGCTCAGAGAGAGTCTATAAATACTCTCGCGACTATTTTGTAAATTGATATGCATGAATTAAATATCAAAATACTGGGAACATCCAACGGAATTATAAAGGGAGGGTATGCAGCCCATCTTCTTGAAAATGAAAGAGTTAATGTTCTGCAAAACCTGTCCATAGGTTCAAGCCATCCCACTGTTATTGCCCACGCACTGGAAAGAAGTGATTTATCCCAGCGTGAAGAGTTTCTGTTGCTGGATGTTTGTGTAAATGAGCAACGGGCAATGTCAAAAAATAGATATGAGCAAAGCATTTCAGTATCGATGTTCAGACATTTCCTATCTTACTGTTCTGAAAACGGTGTTACCCCCGTTGTTTTATTACTGCCGGTACTGGGAGAGGATTGCCAGTTAATTACAGAAACTACTGAGCGATGGAAAAGTCTCTGTGATCAATATTTTGTAAGGTATTTAGATGTGTTTGAGCTTGCAAACCGCTTTGGCACTGCAAAAGACCTTTGGAGAGATTCTAATCACCCATCTATTGAGTTTTCAGAAAAAATAGCAGAAGAGACTTTTCATATTTTCAGTGAGTTGCATAGTGAGAATAAAAAGCATGGTTTCTTCAAGATGGCAAGGAAAGCTATAAACATATTCCGTAGTTCAAGCCGAAATCCTGTAAAAGAGGGAATATTCAGTAAGTTAGACATCATACATCTCAATTCTGAAAAAAAGGTGGTAAGGAAAACGAATTTATTGAGCGTAGATTTTTGTGTTTACGACGAAAGTTCAAAGCTCGTTATATCTTCTGGAGGGGATTTCAGAATTCTGGGGTTCGCACTGGACATGGCCCACACTCATTCAGCACTAAAACTATCCGGGAAAAATATAGTAATACAGCGTTTTGACAACAGTTACTACGATGAAGGTAAAAAATTATGGTATGTGTCCTGGTCGTTACTCAAACCTGTTTACTCTCAAGAAGGCAAGGTTGAGGTTTCTTTCCTCAAGCCCAAAAGAGATGGCGATTTTTTACTCAATGATCATACTCCATTTCAGCCTGAACAACGTTCAGTGATAGCAGAACTTGAGTCAGTTTTGGTTGAGTATGTCTGATGAAATGGACATCGTAATAAATGAATATGAACTTCTTTGTGGGTTTATGCACTAAAATTGAAGTTTAACAATATTCATGCAGTGTTGAATACCATCCTGAAGCCGTTTATCCTGTTCCGCTTTTGAAGAAAATCAGTCCCAACATTTTTCATTTCGACTCAAAACAATTGGGTCGGTTCCTTTGAGTCGGGAATAAGTTCGCTAATAGTTCCTGGAGGATCGTACATGTCAGCAACCCAAATTGATGGTGTCTTTTACATTAACCTGGATTTCAGGATCGACAGACAGGAAAACATGGCGCGTCAGCTTAAAAACTGTAAGTGGCCGGTAAGCCGAATTTCTGCAGTGAGGCTAGAAAATGGTCCTGAGGAAGCCGGGATAAAGCTTCAGCCTCAACTAGCAGAGCGTATACATGTCGCAAGTATCTGGCTTTCGCATAAAGCTGCCATTGAAAATGCAATTGAAGCGGGTCAGGGTGGGGCATCAATATTACTTGAAGATGACGTAAGGGTTGCCGATTCATTTTGGTCTGACGATTTAAATTTACCAGATTCCCTGCCTGAGGATTGGGAAATTATTTTCTACAGTCCCCGCTATCGCGTGAACAAAAATGGTCCTTTGAAAGACTATAAGGGTAAAAAATGGATGGATGCTCCACATGGAGATAAGCCTGTTTTACTTAAGAAGCTGCGGGGAACTTATATCATGACCGGAGCTCATTTTGTCGTCTTTAAAAACAGGTCTGTTATGGGATCGGTATTGGATAAAATGACCGCTACAGAAGAGGTCTATGATGTAGATAGGTTTTATATGGCTGAATTTAATACTTACGGGATCGATTCCAAGCTCATAGGTACCGGCCCGTTCGGCTCGGATCACGACTAAACCTCAAACTTGATTGTATCGTTAGGTTCTGCCATTTCGTTAGGTTAGAGCTTAGGTTTTAAAACTTAAACAATAATATTAATAGCCGGATGTTCAATATGCTTAAAATTCCTGGACTTTCTATCCATTTGGAAAAACGCTTACTTCGTAATCAGGCAAATTTGATTAGAGAGTCAGGGCTCTTCGATGAGAATTGGTACTTAGACAAATATGCAGATGTTAAAGAGTCAGAAATTGATCCGGTAATACATTTCCTCAAGTTCGGAACATCAGAAGCTAGATATCCTAATCCGGAGTTTGATACGGAATGGTACCTCAACGAATATTCTGATGTTCGTTCATCAGGTATTAATCCGTTAATACACTATATCAAACACGGGAAGGATGAAGGGCGAGCAACAAGTGCCGGGACAACCGTAAAGCAACGTAGTAGCAGTAAGTCGGTGGTCAACGACCTCTGTACGAAGGTATGGGGAGGCTTTAGCAAATATGCAGTAAAAGATCTGGAGCGACTAGTCGAAGACCAGAGCGTTTCGGCTGCAGATCGAATAACAGGACTTTACACTCTGGCAAGATGGCATGCTTCAAATTCAAATTGGCCTGAAGTTACAAAACTCATCAAAAGCACGCGCATCATCGATATGAAATTTTATCGTTCTAAGCGCACAAAGCTCCTGCTTGTCGAAAGCTATATACAGCAAGGAATGTATGAAAAGGCGATTGAATTTATAGAGCCTTCATTAGAAGTAAACTTCGACAGTGATTTGGTTTGCGCATTGGGCAATATCGGCGAGACATGTGAAAGTAGACTCAAGATAATAAATAGAATTTATGAGTACTATGGATTAGCGAAGCTGGAATTTATCAAACCCGATAAGGGGATGACTTTTGGCAACGTGGATGTTTTAGAAAAATTAACCACGATAAATGACGGCCCAAAAGTAAGCATATTAGTACCCGTTTACAAAGCAGAAGAATTTATAGGGGTTGCAATAAAATCGTTGTTGGCTCAAACGTGGTCTAATATTGAAATTATTGCTGTAGACGACTGCAGTCCGGACCGCTCCCTTGAAATATTGAAAGAGTTCGCTGAAGCTGATTCCAGACTGAAAGTCTATAAAAATGAGGAAAATCTTGGAGCGTATGGCACCAGAAACAAGGCGTTGAGCCTTGCAACTGGTGATTATATTACTGTGCATGACAGTGACGACTGGTCTCATCCTCAGATGTTAGAAGTCCAGCTTGGTGCTATGTTTAGTGATCCGAGACTAAAAGTCACGTGTTCAATGATGGCAAGAGTATTGCCAGACATGAAATTTCTTCTTCGCCCTCAGCGTAATAACTTAGATTATGTACACCGAAGTTATCCTTCAGTGTTAATCCGAAAATCTGACCTTGACGCTCTAGGGATGTGGGACGGTGTCTCAGCTAATGCAGACGACGAATTTGTTCAGCGGGCACGGATTCTTTGGGGGAAAAATTCTGTCAAAGATATCCTTACGGGCGTACCTTTGTCATTCTTCCTGGTCCATGAAAATTCTCTGACTCAAAGCAAGAAAACCAGCCTGAACAGCCTAACCTTCGGCGTCCGGTACGAATATTCACGTCAAGCGAAGTTCTGGCGGGAGAATGTGGTAGCGAGTGATGCGAAAAGTATTGTTACTGATAGAATATCGCTTAAGGCTCCCTTCCCAATCCCGGCTGGTTTAGCGCCTAATAATTGGAATATAAACTCCCGATACGATTTAGTCATTGTGTCTGATTTGAGTTTATTAGGTGGTACAAGAAGATGCAATGAAGGTTATATTAATGCCGCAATAAACTCGGGCTTGAGAGTTGGGCTATTTCACTGGCCGCGTTATGATTTGGCGTTAGCAGAAATAGCACCAGAATATACCGAACTTTCCTACCATAATAACGTTGATATACTGGTACATGAGGATGAGATTACAGCTAATCTTGTAGTCATCCACCACCCCCCCATTCTTAAATATGAACTGGATGCATTTCCTGATATCGAGTGTGAAACAGTTGCTATCCTGGTTAATCAGTCTCCAATGCAATTGTGGTCAGAACAACCTCACTATTACTTCGAGAGCGAAGTCAATGAGCAGTGCCTCAGGTTATTTAAGCAGAAACCCGTGTGGATCCCTATATCCTCTGTTGTAGAAAAAACATTGAAGTTAGCCGGCGGAGGTGAACATCTCCATGATGAGATTTGGTATCCGCCATACAGTAAAGCATTACCTTCAAAGATGCCTGCGGTAGCTGCAGATTTTGGAACAGATGCACGTCCTATTATTGTTGGCCGGCATAGCAGAGACCACTGGACTAAGTGGCCTGCTTCTTCCCGGGAGCTTAAAGCTGCATATTGTGCAGGTGAATCTGGTATCGATATGCGGCTTATGGGAGGTGTAAGAACACCTCGCAAGCTTTTGGGTCGCATTCCATCTAACTGGCAGGTTTTTGATTTTGATTCAATCGATGTGAGTGATTTTATCAGTGATTTGGATTTTTTCCTTCATTTCACACATGATGATTACATTGAAGAATTTGGTCGAAATATCATGGAAGCGATGGCTGCAGGGAAGGTGACTATTTTACCTCACGTCTATAAAGATGTGTTTGGTGATGCAGCTGTGTACTGCAAACCAAATGAGGTGTCTGCAACAGTCCTCCAGCTTTGGAAAAATCATGAGCTGTATTCAGAACAGGCTCTGAGAGGCTTTAACTTTGTAAGGGATAACTGTGAACCGCTTGTTGTTGAAGAAAAATTACTACGGCTATTAAACCGGTAACGAACAACTCACACATATTCAGTTAGATTTAAAGTACAATTTATGCGTTCCCTGACAAAAAAAATATTAAGCAAGTTATCTGCTGAAAAGCAGACTTCTCAAAATCTGAAGTTTCTTCTTGAAAGCGATTGGTTCGATGAAGGTTACTACGTCAAAGAGAATGATATACCTGCTGAAAATCAAGTCGAGTGTCTGACCAGAGTTGGAGCTATAAAGCACTATTTGAATCATGGGGTAGATTTAGGGTTTAATCCTTCTGCTAAATTTAATACAGCTTGGTATCTTGAACGTTATAAAGACATCAGGAAAAGTAAAATAAATCCTCTCATCCACTTCTTACGTTACGGTGTGAATGAGGGGCGTATACCCAAACCCCCTTTATTAGAGGATTTAAACAACGCTGCCTATAATGACAAGAATCCAAAAATAACTTTTTATTCGACACGTTCAGATGGTTTTGGTGAACGCATAAAATCCATTCTAAACGGTCTGGTTCTCGCGGAATATTTTAACTGCGACTTTCGGTTTAGCTGGCCTGCCTCTTCTCATTTGGGTGATTCTCATTCTGTAGCCAGCGCAAAAGAAACTTTTTCAGACGAATTTCTGGCAAAGTATTTTGTTAGCGATATACCTGATGACATTTCTAACTTTGATTCTGTTGAAAATCTGTCCGGTAACGGCGGGACGATTTCTTTAAGAGTTTCTCAGGCCAATATTTTCAATCAATTTCCATTTTTACAAGAAAAGCTTTCCCGGGATGTATTCGGTAAGGCCTTTTCGAGCATAGATTTTTCTGACGAAATAACTTCTGCTATAAATACTGCAAAAAGCATTGAAATAAATTCGCCCAGCATTTCTGTACACTTGCGTAGTGGCGATATTGTCTACGGGCGCTATCGTTTTGATGACCGGTATACAAACAAAGTCATTTCTTATCCGCAAGCTGATTTTATATGTGGTGCAGCGAATAGTGATAATTGCCACGTGATCATCTTTGGTGAGAATCAAGATGTATGCCGAAAACTGGCTGACCGGAATAATAGTAGTTACTTCGGTGATTGGGCTGGGCTTCGGAACATGACACAGTTGCAGAAAGCTATTTTCGATATAGTCCTCATGTCCCGGACAGATAGGATTTATGCTGGAAACAGCGGTTTTTCTCAGTTAGCAGAATGGATAGGACATACTCCTATTTGCTCTCCTGACGATAATTTTAACCGCCATGCTATGGCGAACCATATTATAGATGTGCTCGAAAGTAGTGTTTCAGAATCATTCGACGATTTTCAAAATGGATTTGGTTCCTGGCACCTAGTCTTTAACTATAAGGACATTATAGGAAGGAGCAATGCCATCCTGCATTTGGAAAAAGCATTATTGTATACACCTGACTGCTTATTTTATCACGCTGTACTGGCATCACTTTATTTTGAATCTGGTGCGATTTCCAAAGCAAACCATCATCTGGATATTCTGATTAGTAGCAAACCTAAACCTGAAGGGGTTGGTAGCTATGAATACCTCACTGAATATAAATATTCCGACGGAAAAAAACCTTTGCACAAGTATCGGGGTAATATGCTGGCAATGAGTAAAAATGGCGTTTCTAAAGCCGGAGATGTATTCAGAGCGTTGGCCCATTAACGGGGGCTGTTTTTAAAGTTACCAGCCAAGCTTTATGGATGAAGACCTTCATTTACTTCAAAATTATCATAAAAAGCAATCGTGGTTTTTGAAGGGCTCCAACTTGGGTCATTTCCACCATAAAAGGAACTATAAAGAAAATATTCTATTTTCTTATTTAAATTTCCGGTCAGATTTAATCCATTAGCTTCTGCCTGTTTGGTTTCGTCAATATACAGAGATACTATGCCGTCTCTTGAACCAATTGCAGAATTCAGCTTCACGTATAGTGAAATTTTGTACCATGTTTCCGGTTTGAAGTTGAAGTCAGAAAAGACCGGAGTGTCATCACCGCATCGGGCCTTTCGATCCTGATGATAGATATAAAGAACCGGTCTGCCTTTTTCTCTCCACATCATTCTCACAGACCATCCGTTGGCATCCACCGGTCTGCAGCCTGTAGTGGCAGTCCCCCCGGCCAGACCATGCATTTTACCTCCTTTGATAAATTCAAAATCTTTATCAAGCTTCATATCAAAGGTTAGTGTAGCCTCACTGACAGGATGAGAAAGATTAAAACGACGGCCGACATAAGGTGTTCCCGAAGAACTGGGTATGTATGAATGTTCTATTATATGATCATATGTTCTCAGTTCAGTTGCAGAGATTACTCTAAGTTTTTGATCAAACCAAGTTTCTCCTAAACTCATTGTCTCAAAGTCTTCTGAATACAGCAGTGTATTATGCTCCGTATACTTGGGCGCTAGCTCATTAAGAACAAGTAAAACAGCTGACAATAAAACAAGCAGAAGTATTTTTTTTAGTGTCGGCGATGAGATCATTTTGATTTAACTTTTCCTTTCATTGCTCACTTTCTCATTCTCAGCTATGCATGAAAAAGCGTTTGTTTTAATTTTCTTGCTATGACAGTTGAGTCGTATTTCTCCTTAACGACAGTGAGAGCTCTACATTTCATAGCTTTCAATGTTTTTCTATCTTTTGATAGTTTTTCAAGGTGGGTTAAAATTGATTGCCAGTCTTTGATTTCAGCAAGGCAACCAAAGGAAGAGTCAACTGTCTCACGAAGAGCGCCCCACGAGTAGCAGACTGGAACGCAACCACTAGCCATCCCTTCAATAATTGTTCTTCCGAAAGACTCTTGAAAGTGCGATAGATTAAGTACGACGTCTTTGTCACTTAGGGCATTAACGGGTGACTCAGCATAACCACAAAAATTAATGTTGCCTTCAGAGTAGTTCGACATAAGCGTTTTGAGATCTTTTGTTTCGGGCCCATAAAGGTAAAACTCAATTTCTAATTCGCGCCTGGAAGCCTCGCCGGCTAAGTGGAAAAAATCCTTTATACCTTTTTTGATACCATTACTACTAAGCATTGCCACTTTAAGGGGATTGTCACTTTCGTCGACTGCTCCCGGATTAAAGTCATTTATATTAATCGCGTTTTGTATAACAGTGGTTTTGCTACCAAGGCTTATATAGTCTGCAGTGGCTTGTGAGTTAGCGATAAGTACATCTGCAGTCTTATCGATATGGTTCCTGATCTGGTCAGGGTCAGCTTTGAGCCTTATACACAAATCTGGGTCATGGTTCGGTAACTCTCGTATATGAACCACAGTTTTGAGGCCTGAATTTCTTGCTGCGATACTTGGTTCCAAGAGAGTCAATGTGTTGATATATACGAGATCGGGCTTGGTAAAATTGATGACTTGCATCACGTTTTTTGTCAGTTCCGTTTGTTCATCACGGCCCCGTCGCCACCAGATTAAAGGCATATAGTAAATAGCTTCAACATAATTAAGTAGTTCTGTACAGTACTCACTGTTTTGTGCACTCGGGAGTATTGCTACGACACCTACACCAGATTCTGACAGCATTCGGGCACAATCAACAAAACTCTTTTCCGCTCCAAATACTTTATCACCAGCAAGATGAGCAACCATTAAAACCCGATTTTCTTTTGCAGTGTTTTGTAACCCACTTTGAGATAACGGAAAGGTATAATCACCAGTGTTTGATGCCCATTCAGAAAAGGCCTCAAGGTTACTTATATTTTTTATTTGAGCCAGCGCGCTTATGCTGACTGAAGGTGTCGCGTCTCTGCCTTCGAAAATGCCAAATCTGATGAAGTGTTTTAACGGTTCAACTTTTGCTTCAGCGATATCTGGATAAGCATTTAAATACCAGGAATCGTCAAATAAATTGCGAGTTTTTAAGTAGCGATAAAGATTATCTAGTCTTACCTGGTTACTTCCACGACATATATGCGGGGGGGCAATAAACTTCCGTATGCCATCTTTCGGCATATAAAGTCTTCTTTTTAGCGCATGCCAGCATATTGCAGCTTCGTGGTAATCCTTCCTAATACCGTTGAATTGTGTTCTGAGGTGGGTTGCACTGGTCTGAGTAAGAGAGTTCCTGTCTACTCTCCCGAACGAAAGAGGAATACCAGGATAAACTTCTAAGACAGAAGAATTGCCAAATTTTTTTAAAATTCTGAGATAGTATTCTGTGTCAGCATTGACGGATACATTGTCCCAAAAACCTAATTTCCTGAAAACAGAACGCTTAAACATCAGGCTGGATACATTTCTGTATATCCATCCTTCTTCCATTCTCCATCGTTCAAAACATAAGTCAGGGTCGGTTCTGACCCAATGGGATATAGTTGCTTTTGTTTTTCTGTTTTTTGAAAACGCACTAACCTGCAATTGTATTTTCTGGGGGTGAGACCAGTCGTCAGCATCATGAACAGTTATAAGACTACCATTACAAGACTGTAGTCCTTCATTTCTGGCGTAATAAGCACCACTATTTTTCTTTAGTCTGATGTATTTTATTCTTTTATCTAGCTTTGACAGAGAGCGAACAATATTTCCGCTACTATCGGTAGATGCGTCATCAACGACTATAATTTCTATTTTAGTATATGTCTGGTCGGTAAGACTTCGCAGAGCAGTTGAAATAGTTTTTTCTGCATTGAAACACGGGATAATTATTGATACCAAGGGACTGTAAAATGATGTGCTAACTTTGGGAGCTTCGCCAGACAATTTTTCTAAAGTTGGCTGGTCGACAATAGAAAGCTCAGCGAGATTATTCTTGGCAAAAATTTCATTAATAGACTTTATTTTAGCTTTGTCATTTTTGAGCATGGATGCAGCAAGAGTTTTGTTATTGGAGGATCTCCAATTCGAATTTGACAATACTTCTGCTGCTTTCTCTAGCAGATTGCATTTAAAGTAAATGCTGAACCCCAGCAAATAAGGACCTTCATGATTTATGTAAAGGATAAGCTCCTTTGAGTACATCATAGCCTCTACATACGTCAAAGCCTCTTTCCAGTTCCCCCAACTGGCAAGCCAACGGCATAAGAACCAACTGGCTAAAGACTTCTCTGGCTCTCCTGCATTTACCGCTAAATGTTGTAGTCGCGCAAACGCTTCTCTATGGTCTTTTGTTGACCAAAGCTCGTTATCTTGTTGAACTGCTTCGATAAAACACGGCCAACGACCCTCCTTCCAGCCATGGTTTTTGAAATGAGTTAAAGGATCAACACCTGCTTTGGCAATATCAGGATAAGTGCTTAGGTACCAGGGCGTGTCAAAAATATTCAATAGATCTTGAGGAGCTGTTTCGAGCATAACAAATTTAAAGGTATGTGATTTCACAATGGTATTAGTCATGCAGGGTGAATGTCTACCTGAATTAACTGAATGCGCCTGTGCAATCTGTATGTGTAATGTGGTCTAATACGGCAATGTTTATCGGGATGCTGGGTAGCATAATTACTCTGTGCATTGTGAACCCCTTGTCAGTCGGTGCCTATACAATACTGGTGGAAAGATAGGGTATAAGAACCGCGTGGTTCAGAGTTTGATTTATTATGAAGGTAGTTTTTCATTTCGGGCCGCCTAAGTCAGGTACTTCGGCTATTCAAAAGTGGTTATTGTCAAATCGTGACTGGTTATTATCGCAACATATTTATTATCCCGATCATGTCCTGGACGTAAATGGAGTTAGCTCAGGTAACTTGAGAGCTGCGTTCGAATTTGTGAATGAGGATTTTTACTTTTCCAAAAAGCTGTTCGATGAACAAGTTAATAACGCTCTGATAGCGGGCTGCCATACGATTGTCTTTTCTTCTGAGTTTTTTTTTCGTAGGTTGGAAGAAATAAGTTTGAATGTACCCAATGCGCTTTTTATCGGTTATATACGTTTTGGGTTAGAGGTTTTACAATCTTCTTATAACCAATCTGTAAAAAGACACGGAAAAGTTGAAAAATTTGAACCGCTTGCCCAGGTTCAGTCAACACTCAGAACTCTTAGTTTAACTGTAAAGCAGTTAGATGAGGGTAAATTCGAGCTTCGGCCGTATTGCAAAAAATTGTTTAAAAACAATAGTATAGTTGCTGATTTTCTAGATTTTCTTAATCTTGAATTTAACAGCGTTGATTTTGATGTTGGTCGTGTAAATCCGTCATATAGTCTTGAAAGTATTGAGGTTAAGCGCTGGTTCAATCAACTGGAAGTTGGTGCGTTAGAAACACAACTAGATTTGGCATTACAGAATTATGGAGATCCGAGGCCGTATTCACTGATGTCTGATCAACTGTTTGAAGAATGCAAAATTATATATATCAGACAGCTCAAGGACTTTCTTCGAAGTCATGATGTCTTAAAGTCTTCCGAGTTTTATAAAGAGTGCTCTTGGTTGAAAAATAAGCCTTATAAAGAGCAAGAGCTATCTCTCAGTGAATTTGAGAGTGTATTACGAGATCTATTACAGCGGAAAGAGATTTCCAGGCATGCTGTGCACGCAGCGTACACGGAAGGAATGAAGCAGAGGTTGCATCTTGAATATCCGGAAAGGTTAGAAATACTCCATCGGATTGCTCCTCCCTGGAGAGTTCTTTTTGAGAGAATAGCGAAATTCATAGTGTAAGCTTTGAAGCACCGACTGAAAGTTAATATGAGCGTTTATTTAGGTGAACCATTGATAGTGTATGGGGCTGCTGTTTAACTGAACCAAAATGATGAGAAGTTGGAGAATTAGGTTGAGAAAAGGATTAATACTGGCCGGTGGCTCAGGCACACGCCTTCACCCGCTAACTAAAGTCGTCAGCAAGCAACTGATGCCGGTTTACGACAAGCCGATGATTTTCTATCCGCTGGCGACGCTGATGATGTCCGGTATCCGCGACATTCTCATCATAACCACGCCGCAGGAGCAGGCCCGGTTCATAGAACTGATTGGTGATGGCTCTGCATTAGGTATCAATGTGCAGTATGCGGCGCAACCTTCCCCGGACGGTCTTGCCCAGGCGTTCCTCATAGGTGAAGAGTTCATCGGCAATGATGCCTGTACACTTATTCTCGGTGATAACATCTATTATGGTCACGATTTAAAAGTCTCGCTGAAGAATGCCTATGAGCAAGATTCCGGTGCTACAGTTTTCGGCTACCACGTGAACGACCCTGAACGTTACGGTGTAGTTGATTTCGACGATGACTGGAATGCACTGTCTATTGAAGAGAAGCCCGCTAAGCCTAAATCAAACTATGCAGTAACCGGTCTGTATTATTACGACAACCGCGTGGTGGATTTTGCTAAGGCTGTTAAGCCTTCTCCCCGTGGTGAGCTTGAAATTACCGACCTGAATAACCTCTACCTGCAGGATGGGTCGCTTAAAGTCGAACTGATGGGGCGTGGTTCTGCCTGGCTGGATACCGGTACGCTGGACAGTTTGCTGGATGCTGCCAACTTTGTGGCTGCAATTGAAAAACGTCAGGGCCTGAAAGTCTGTTGTCCTGAAGAAGTCGCTTACCGCATGGGCTTTATAGATGCTGCTCAGGTTGAGAAGCTGGCCAGACCTTTGATTAAAAGTGGCTACGGTGAGTATTTAATGAAGATCATCAGTGGTCGGGTTAAGAGCTGAGCGCGTATCTTCAACGTTCGATTTTTGGGAATAGCATTTCATGCAAGTAGTAACCACCGACATCCCGGATGTCAAAATCATTGAGCCCCGCGTCTTTGGTGACGAGCGTGGCTTTTTCCTCGAAACCTTCCGCACTGACTGGTTTAAACAGGAATGTGCCGATGTGGATTTCGTACAGGACAACCATTCAAAATCCAGGCAAGGCATTCTCCGTGGTCTGCATTATCAGCTGGAACAGACTCAGGGCAAGTTAGTCCGTGTGGTCAGCGGCGAAGTGTTCGACGTAGCGGTAGATATGCGTAAAGACTCGCCCACCTTCGGCAAATGGATCGGCGTAATGCTGTCAGCTGAAAACAAACGTCAACTGTGGGTGCCGGCAGGTTTTGCGCATGGTTTTTATGTGACCAGTGAATCAGCAGAATTCGTGTACAAGTGCACGGATTATTATCATCCGGCTTCAGAAGTGTCGGTGAAATTTGATGACCCGACTATCGGTATTGACTGGCCGCTGGTAAACGGTGAAGCACCGTCGCTGTCTGCAAAAGACGCGGAAGGCCTTGCCTTTACCGACGCACCGGCATTTTAAGGAAAGCCCATGTCAATTGTTGTAATAGGGAAGTCCGGACAACTGGCTTACGAGCTTCAACAGGCGGGCGGTGACAAGATTGTTTGTCTGGGCCGTGATGATATCGACATTACCGATAAGGCCGCATTGGCAGATAAGCTGGACAGCATTAAACCGGAAGCTATCATCAATGCCTCGGCCTATACCGCAGTAGATAAAGCGGAATCTGAACCGGATGCGGCGGCGTTGATTAACACACAGGGCGTGGCGAATCTTGCTGAGTACTGCAAAGCAAACGGCATCTTCCTTGTGCATGTGTCTACCGACTATGTATTTAACGGCAAAAAAGGCTCACCTTACACAGTAGATGACACAATCGAACCGCAGGGCGTATACGGCAAAACCAAAGCTGATGGCGAAAAAGCACTGTTAAACACCATCCCTGCTTCAAGCTGCTTAATCCGCACCGCCTGGGTGTACTCCACTCACGGCAATAACTTCGTGAAAACCATGCTGCGGCTGATGGCAGATAAACCACAGCTTACTGTGATTGATGACCAGATTGGCTCGCCCACACTGGCAAGCGGGCTGGCACAGGCCTGTTTGTATGCCGCACAAAACAAAACGGCAGGGGTATACCACTGGACAGACGAAGGCGTAACCAGCTGGTACGATTTTGCGCTGGCCATTCAGGAACTGGCAGTCGAAAAAGGCCTGCTGGAAAGCAAAATCCCTGTACTGCCTATTCCGTCGTCACAATATCCCACTCCGGCGAAGCGACCGCACTACAGTGTGCTGGATAAAACCCTGACCCGCGAAACCTTTTCTTCACTGCAACCTGCCCACTGGCGTGTACAACTCTCGGCCATGCTGGATGCGCTGAAATCAGAACAGAGCAATACACAATGAGCAAAACTATACTCGTCACCGGCGGTGCCGGCTTCATCGGTTCGGCGGTAGTCCGACACCTGATTAACGATACCAACCACACGGTTATCAACCTGGATAAACTGACCTATGCCGGTAACCTGGAATCACTGACGACGGTGTCAGACAGCGACCGCTACTTCTTCGAGAAAGTCGATATCTGCGATGCCGACGAAGTAAAACGTGTATTCACCACGCACCAGCCTGACATCGTGATGCACCTGGCAGCAGAATCACACGTTGACCGCTCTATCGACGGCCCGGGGGAATTTATCCAGACTAACGTCGTCGGTACTTACACGTTGCTGGAGCAGGCACGCGCGTACTGGTCAAAACTGGAAGGTGAGAAAAAAGACGGCTTTAAATTCCACCACATCTCCACCGATGAAGTGTACGGCGACCTGCCACATCCGGATGAAGTGGAAGAGGGCACAGAACTGCCACTGTTTACTGAAACAACGCCCTACGCGCCGAGCTCCCCCTATTCCGCGAGTAAAGCGTCTTCAGACCAGCTGGTCCGCGCCTGGCTGCGTACGTACAAGCTGCCCACGCTGGTGACCAACTGCTCGAACAACTACGGCCCGTATCACTTCCCGGAAAAGCTGATTCCGCTGGTCATCCTGAATGCCCTGGCCGGAAAGCCGCTGCCTGTATACGGCAAAGGCAATCAAATCCGTGACTGGCTGTATGTGGAAGACCATGCCCGCGCACTGGTTGTGGTAGCCCTGAACGGTGAAATCGGTGAAACCTATAACATTGGCGGCCATAACGAGAAACAGAACATCGACGTGGTGAAAACTATCTGTACCATTCTGGATGATGTGAAGCCAAAAAGAACAAAGTACGCAGAGCAAATCACTTACGTGACAGACCGTCCGGGCCACGATATGCGCTATGCCATCGATGCCTCCAAGATTCAGAAAGAACTGGGCTGGACCCCGCAGGAAACCTTCGAAAGCGGTATCCGCAAAACTGTCGAATGGTATCTGAACAATGAAGCCTGGTGGAAAGCGGTGTTAGACGGCAGCTATCAGGGTGAGCGTCTTGGGGCCGGAAATTAATTCTTTCTGCTATTCCGTGTTAGTATAAAAGCCGCATTTCTATGCGGCTTTTTTAATGTTCGATGATTAGCAGGTTTAAATGAAGAAGATTGCAATGCAATCCGTGCAGATGGCTATTAAGTTGGTGCCATCCCCAATTCGTGAAAAGGTAAAACGTAGTGAAAGATTGACCACGTTTTACAGTCAGTCAATCCGGCGTTCTGGTCTCACATATGGTGAGCCAACTAAGCGGACGAAGAAGAAACTTTATCGGGAGTTTGTTTCTCATCACAACAAACTGATTGAAAATGTATCTTTCCGTAATGAGTCTGCAGATCTTCTGGTTGTGGTAGCCGGAGAGTCCGGTCACGAAAAAACTATTCAAAATCTCAAATCGTTGAATCTTCCTTATGTAATCTGGCCTGCGAAAAAGGATGAAAAGGGTTGCCCGGAATTTAATGAGCTTCTGCTAAATCAGAACACTGGCAGCCATGTGCTTTTGATAAACGCAGGAGATATATTGCGTCCCCAATCTTGCTACATGATGTCTGCGTTGTTACAGCAGGATTCTTATGATCTCCTTTATTGTGATACAGATATTACTGCAGACCCCAAAAAGCCCGGTTCACCTCATTTCCTGCCTGACTGGAATCCCGAGCTGCAACTTTCTGCCGGCTATGTTTCGACAGGAGTACTGATTAAACGTGAGCTCCTGAACACTGTTCAGCTTAGTGCTGTCTCTATTGCAGGTTTAACGTCAGAGCTCTGGTTACAGAAATCTGATATGCGTATTGGCCATATTCCTTCAGTATTGGTAATACGTGATGAAGAAGCTCATGCGAGACAGGAAGTGTCTGCATTAGAAGACATCGCAAGACTGACAAAGCAACACTCAGATGCTGTCCCGGCATTAAATGTCGAACAAAAAATCAACCATGTGCAATGGCCTGTTAAAGAGCAGCCTCTGGTTTCTTTAGTCATACCTACAAAAAATGCGAAAGAGCTGGTTAAAGCGTGTATCGATTCGATCAGGGAAAAAACACTTTTTAAAAATTATGAAATCATTCTGATAGACAATGGCTCGGATGAGAAGGAGAGTCTTGAGTATTTTGCTTCTCTTGATGCTTTACCTGAAATCAGGGTGATCAAATACCCCGGCCCATTTAACTATTCGGCAATAAATAATTTTGGCGTGTCGCACGCGAACGGTGAGATCATTGGCCTTATCAATAACGACATAGAAGTTATTAAGCCTGACTGGCTCACTTATATGGTCGGACATGCGATGAGGGACGATGTTGGGTGTGTAGGCGCTAAATTGTTGTATTCGGACGGATGCATTCAACATGCAGGAGTTGTTTTAGGCTATGGTGGCGGTGCAGGGCATGCGCATAAGTACTTCCCCCGATATCATCCCGGATACATGAAACGATTACTGGCCACTCAGAATTACTCGGCTGTTACTGCAGCCTGTTTACTGGTTAAAAAGTCTAAATTTTTGGAAGTCGGTGGTTTAAACGAACAGGATCTGGCCGTTGCTTTTAACGATGTAGACTTTTGTTTGCGAGTCAGAGAAACTGGTGTCAGAAATGTATTTTGTGCCGAAGCCGAGCTTTATCATCATGAATCGGTCAGTCGTGGCCTGGATGTTGCTCCTGAAAAAGCGGCACGTTTTAATCGGGAACTCGAATATTTGCGTAGTCAATGGCATGGTTATATCAGTCATGACCCGGCATACAGCCCTAATTTGACACTTAAGAGAGAGAACTTTTCTATTAAGCGTCGTGAAGAGTTTACCGCCCTTGGGCCCACAACTTTTTAGAAACAGTATTTATACCTTTAGATAGTGAGAAAAAATGGAACCGACGAATAAGAAATTCAAAGTCGCAGTAGCCGGGACTGGCTACGTAGGATTATCAAACGCAGTGCTGCTTGCCCAGCACAATGAAGTTGTTGCTGTTGACTTAGTCCCTGAAAAGGTAGAAATGCTCAACGCACGGAAGTCGCCTATTGAAGATAAAGAAATTTCTCAATATCTGGCGGAGAAGGAACTTAATCTCAGAGCGACTCTTGATGCTGAAGAGGCATACCGTGATGCTGATTTCGTGGTTATCGCAACGCCTACTGATTATGATCCGCAAACCAACTATTTTAATACTGGCAGTGTTGATTCAGTCATCAAAACTGTAATGAAGGTAAATCCGAAAGCAGTAATGGTAGTGAAGTCAACAGTACCTGTTGGCTTTACCCGTGAGGCAAAAGCTGAGCACGGTACTGAGAATCTTCTTTTCTCACCTGAGTTCTTACGTGAAGGCCGTGCCCTTTACGATAACCTTTATCCAAGCCGTATTATTGTAGGCGAAAGAAGTGAGCGGGCAGAAGTGTTTGCAGGCTTACTCAAGCAAGGCGCAATTAAAGAAGAGATTGAAGTACTGTTTACCGACAGTACTGAAGCGGAAGCCATTAAGCTTTTTGCCAACACTTATCTGGCGATGCGGGTTGCTTATTTTAATGAACTGGACAGCTATGCAGAAAGTAATGGTCTGGATTCTAAACAGATCATCGAAGGTGTAGGCCTTGACCCGCGTATCGGCAAACACTACAACAATCCAAGTTTTGGTTACGGTGGTTACTGCTTACCTAAAGACACGAAGCAGTTGCTGGCAAACTACAGCGCAGTGCCTAACAATATGATCCAGGCTATTGTCGATGCTAACCGCACCCGTAAGGATTTTGTGGCCGATTCGATTATCAGTCGCCGTCCTAAAATTGTCGGTATTTTCCGTCTGATCATGAAGTCCGGTTCGGATAACTTCCGCGCCAGTGCGATTCAGGGGATCATGAAGCGTATTAAGGCCAAAGGTATTGAAGTGGTGGTCTATGAACCGGTTATTAAAGAGGATGAGTTCTTTAATTCCCGTGTAATTAACGATTTGAATGCGTTTAAAGAAATGTCAGATGTTATTGTCGCTAACCGTGTTACCGACGATATTCGTGACGTTCTTGATAAAGTCTACAGCCGCGATTTGTTCGGTGCAGACTGATTAAGAAAGAAAACAAGAAGGGGAGCGTTTGCTCCCCTTTGTTTTATCTGTTCAGTACTAACTGTATATCTTCGTCAGTTAAACCTATGGACTGGCCATATTCAGCCAGCTTTTCGTCACTGACGCCATAACTTTGCGCTGTTTCCAATATCCGGATCGCCTGCTCTTTCTCTGCATGAGTTTGTTGCAGGGCAGTGGTGATCACCTCATCAGACTGAGCCGGGAACACTGCAAGCAATGCATCCACAACATACTCGCCGACATAAGGAACAGTATTCAGTGCGGTAGACAAAATCTCAATTACCTTATTGGGATGTTCCTGAGATAACGTCTGCACAATACGATCGGCCGAGTCAGGTTCAGTTTGTACTGCTACACGAACAATTTCATCCAGCTCTTCCGGAGTCGTATCGGCTGCGGCCTGAACAACAAAATCTACATAACTGGGTTCAGCGCGAATTGCCAGCTTAACGATATTAGTACAGGTACTGACATCTTTCTCAATTGCCATCTGCACAATATCCTGAGTAGAAGCGGGTTGTGCTGAAATGGCAGCGAAGATAATTTCGCGGTATTTATCAGGATAAGTATCCAGTGCAACATCTACAATAGACACCACATCCTGGGGATAGTGGCTGGCAATCGATCGGATAGCCCGGCCAATAGACATGTTTTGATCAACCTGACGCTTCAGAAACTGGATCTGAAAATCATCATTACTACTTTTAACTGTGTCTGCGTTAGATGCTGCGAAACATAGTGCGGGTAAACACATAGCTACTACAAAAAACGGTATGCTAACTCTGGGAGTCATACTCCACCCTCATTAAATTACGTCCCTAATGGACGCTATTATTGCTCTTATAATAGAGCTATCGTATTCGCAATTAGTTCAAATTGTCTAATTATTGTATGTATAGTCTATAAAGTAATCATTCGAACGCATAAACACAACTTTTTTAGGTATAGGTGTTGACGTGCGATTATAAATCTCTAAAATGCGCCCCACTTCTGACGGGGAGTCACGAAAGAGACTACTAAAGAAGTGTTATAACACAGAGCAAACGTGATGAGTTATAACAGTTTTCACTGAAAACACTTGAGAAATTAAATTTCAAAAAGATGTTGACACTGAAAATGAAACGCGTAGAATGCGCGTCCCGCTTCAGGGAGAAACGCTGAAGCAGCTAGCCGAGGTTAGCAATTGTTCTTTAAAAATTTATAACAAGACAATCTGTGTGGGCACTCGTTAAGAGTGTCAACCGA